>CBDBUY010000005.1:0-383271 GCA_965212145.1 Cyclobacteriaceae bacterium
ACCTGCTGCGTAGAGGAACCTTTGATACCCAGTTTCCTTTCTTCACCATTTAACTCAATGCCACCGAAGGTTTTCTCTGCGATGAAAGCCGTCAATTTCTTGTCATCATCGATTTTCGCAAAAACGATGAAAAGATCAGCGAAATCCTGCATTCGAAATCCACATCTTCTGACCATTGATGAGGGTAATGTTTGCCATCATCTGAAAGCTTGGCGGAAGTTTTACCCGAGTTTGCATCCGATCCGGCGTTTGGTTCGGTCAGACAATAAGCAGCTTTCCACTCACCAGAAGCCAACTTGGGGAGATACTTTTGCTTCTGCTCTTCGGTCCCATAATAGACAATGGGTAGGGTGCCAATGCCCGTGTGCGCACCGTATGCTGTGGAGAATGATCCACCAATGGAAATGTTATCGGCGATCAGCATGCCCGTGTTGAAGTTCATGCCCATTCCACCATATTCTTCAGGGACATTCACCCCCAGGAGGCCCAGTTCACCGGCTTTGGTCATGAGCTCGGCCATGAAGCCCGGTTCAAGACTTTCCATTCGCTCGAGATTCGGATCAATTTCTTTTCGAACAAAATCAAGGGTGGCGGCCGCCATCATTTTTTGCTCTTCAGTAAATTCTTCAGGGATGAAGATGTCCTGTGCAGGGGTTTCTTTGACTAAAAATTCGCCTCCTTTCAAGGCTTCTTTTTCTGCGGTAGCTTCCATTGTTGACATTTTTGAGTTCTTTAAATAGTATGCATGCATAACAAATATAGAAGAAATTTAGTATGCATGCATAACATATTTTGAATATTTTTCATAAAACATCGTTGGGGCATTATTACTTATCTTTGTAATGCATTAACCAGTTTAGTAAAGTGAGTTCAAGCGTTCTTCAAACAAAATTTAATAACAGTATCCGCAGGGAATTTTCAAAGGTTCTGAATTCCCGCGTGAACGAGTATTTTAAGAAAAATAAGGTTAGCCGACACGCCAATTTCGAGATGGTGCTCAAGAGTATCGTGATGTTCGGTTTGTATTTTGCACCTTATGCCTTGGTGCTAGGTGGATGGATGCAAGGTGGATGGGTGTTCTTTGCACTTCAAATTATCATGGGAGTAGGACTAGCCGGAATCGGCTTGGCAGTGATGCATGATGCCAATCATGGAGCCTATTCCAAAAGTCGTTTGGTCAATCGGATCATCGGCTATTCAATAAACGTGGTTGGATCTAACGCTACCAATTGGAGGATCCAGCACAATGTGAAGCACCATACTTATACGAACATCGATGAGCACGATGAAGACATCATGCCAAAAGGTGGTATTATCCGTTTGTCGCCTAATTCCGGGCGGAAGAAGGTTCACAAATTTCAGCACATATATGCCTGGTTCCTGTATGGTTTGATGACCATCAGTTGGATTGTGGTGAAGGACGTGAAGCAACTAATTGGATACACTCGTAATGGATTGCTTCAAAAACAACAACCAGTTGTGAGGGCCTGGACGTGGTTGATAACGACCAAGATTTTTTATTATATCTACATGCTGGCTATTCCTATGATCTTCAGCCCTTACAGTTGGTGGATGATTATTCTTGGATTTGTGGTCATGCATTACATCGCGGGATTCATCTTAGCAGTTGTTTTCCAACCTGCCCATGTGATAGAAGGAAGTGCCTTCCCGCAACCTGATGAGAAGGACGTCATCGATGAGAATTGGTCAATTCATCAACTAAAAACCACTTGCAATTTTGCACCGAAGAATAAAATTCTTTCTTGGTATGTAGGTGGACTGAATTACCAGATTGAGCATCATCTTTTTCCGAACATTTGCCACGTACATTATCGGAAGATTTCTAAGATCGTTCGAAAAACGGCGGAGGAATTCAATGTACCGTATCGCTCTTATGACACTTTCTGGAGTGCTTTGGTTTCTCATGGCAGAATGTTGCGTACTTTGGGGAATGCGTGAATGCAATAGAATTTCTTAAGCAGAATCATTATCAGTATTTTCGAAAGCGGAGGCGTTCATCGTTTTGACCCTCAGTTCGAATCTAAAACAGGAGAGATCGTTTTTGTCACTATAGCATTCATTGCTGTTGCAATTATCCTCTTAATTACTTCCCCATTTCTTCAATTTCTAATCGCTTTTGGTGCTCTTGCGATTATTTACCTGCTTTATATAATCATAATCCGCAAATCGAAGCATTACAGCGTTGCTTTTGACACTAAATCATCCAGGCTACAACTGTCTCCAAAAACAGAATTCCTGAAGGTTATGAAGTTCAATTTTACGGATATCAATGAGCTTTACTCTGAAGTCGCAGAAGTGGCTCACCTCGAATCACCGCACGGATCTTACCACATCTACGCAAAAAGAATCAAAGCGAACATTGATGGCAGGGCTTATACGATCATTGAGTACCGAAATAAGAAACAAGAACCGGAAGTTGAGCTTGATTTAATCCTTGATCAATTCAACAATTGGATTCGATCGTAGGCCATTTGAACGAAATATTGCATCTTTAACAAAACCAATCTAACTCGTTATGGCTTCCTTGGATAAATTCCTGAAAGATCAAGGATATAAGATGCATCAGACTGACAAAGAGGTCGTGCTGGAAAAAAGTAAGAAAGTAAATGTGATTTCCATAGTTGTTGGACTTATCGGAATTTCAATATTCGTTTTTCTCGGGGTGGTATTTACTTCCTCTGCCGTCTTAATGTACTTAATTGCCGCCCTGATTCTATTGATCGTGTTGCGATTTAATTTTAGAGGTTTTCGACCAATAATCTTGTTTGACTGGAGTTACAAAACCATGGTAAGGAAATCGGTCTATTTCTTTGCAAACAGTATTACTACTCATATTGAAGGATACCAAGGGATTGATGTTCGAGTCGTTGACTTGGCTACCTCATCTTCGGAAGGTGTGGACGAGTTTCAGAAAACCCATCTTTCTGAAGACCGCCAATGGAGAGGTTGATGTTGTTGATTTTTATACGGATTTTGAGCCGGTGGAGCCTGAGATTCCAATAATCATGGATGCTATCGATACGCATCTAAAGAAGGCTAGCTAGTTTTTCACCCAAATCTTCCCGTGATTAGGATTTGCTCTTTCAAAGAGCATTAGATTAATTCCGTCCTTTAAGCCAACATCCGGGACGTAAATGCTTTTTGCATTCGCCTGTTCCATGACGCCCAAGTAAATTTCAGAAGCGGGAATAATGACGTCAGCACGATCGGCATTGAGTTGGAGTTTTAACATTCGATTCTCCAAAGTCATATTCCTCAGTCTAGTGGAAGTTTCTAGTAACTCTTGATACCCTATGACTCGATCGACCGATTTAACACCTGAAAGCTCGAAGAGCTTGTTAATATTTCCACCTGTGCCCACACATGGAACTTCTGATTTAGGACCAATATGATCTTTTAGCCATTTGCTGATTTCTGACCAAACATCGGGGGAATCCTTGGAATTGAGTCGTCTGACTGAGCCAGTCTTAAAAGACCCAGTTGCTCTCATTATCCCGTGGGAATAATAGTTTAGCTCAGTACTGCCACCACCTACGTCAACGTGTAAGTAGCTGTCAATGTCTGTGGTGTGCCTTACGGCTTCATTGATCAATCGAGCCTCTTCATGACCATCTATGATCTCAATGTCCAAATCCCA
Organism: Cyclobacteriaceae bacterium; assembly: GCA_965212145.1. Classification (GTDB taxonomy): domain Bacteria; phylum Bacteroidota; class Bacteroidia; order Cytophagales; family Cyclobacteriaceae; genus JAAEPI01. The sequence goes on from CBDBUY010000005.1 coordinate 3,659, forward strand.
GTCTTGCTTGACGCGCTCCAGAATTTTGACGCCATTTTCTGATTCCCGCATGGCAGAAGTTGCGCAAGCGTAGAATTGATCCACTTCATACAGATCAATCATCATTTTGTAGGCGTTCATCAGCTTTAGGAAGCGTTCTTTATTGAACTCGCTGATTCTGCCGGTATTGAAAACATCATATCCGAGCCTCAGCGGGAATCGGATGTACTCTAGCTTTTTGAAAGTGATTTTTTCCTCGTATTCAATCGTATTGGTGATTTGGAGTCGAACTGCATTGGAGCCAATATCGATTGCTGCGAGTTTCATTGGCGAGCTCCTATGGTCATTATTCTTCCTCCAAACTCAACACTGTCACCCACTCTTATTTTTTTTCGTCGCTGGGTCTCGACTTCACCATTGACCTTTACGTTCCCCTCATCGATCAATTGTTTGGCTTCTCCGCCAGATGACGCCCAGTCCATGATTTTCAGGAGCTTGAAGAGCTCGACGTATTCATACTTGAGTAGTTGAAAGTTTTCCATCAGGAGATCGTTGCGCCGTTCATGGCATCTTCATTTGGCGAGACGGAGACTAACTGGCCATCCGAGTTTTCCGCAAATAATAACATGCCTTGCGACTCAACGCCCATAATCTTGCGTGGAGCCAAATTCACTAGCACGACCACTTTTTTACCCACCATCTCCTCAGGCGTAAAGTGTTTGGCAATTCCACTTAAAATAGTCCGGGTATCCAGTCCAGTGTCCACAGTCATCTCGATCAGTTTGTTGGATTTCTCCACTTTTTCTGCGGTTTTGACTTGACCGACTCGCAGGTCCATCTTCATGAAGTCATCATAAGTGATTTCATCTTTCGAAGGTGCTACTTCCATTTCAGGAGTGCCGGCATTTTCTGTTTTTGTATCCATTAATTTTTGGATTTGTTTTTCGATGAGGGCATCATCAATTTTTTCAAAAAGGAGGGAAGGGCTATCTGTTTTGTGTCCAGCCTTCAGCAATTCAAAACTCTTGGCTTCTTCCCAGTCTGGAGTATTTATTTTCAACATTGCCACGAGCTTGGCCGAGGTAAATGGCAAGAAAGGCTCGCAAAACGCGCTCATAGATGCCACGATCTGTAAGCTCACATGCATAATGCTTTTGACCCGATCTTCGTCAGTTTTGATCAATTTCCACGGCTCGGTATCAGCGAGGTATTTATTTCCGATACGCGCCAATTCCATCATGGCTGCCAGTCCCTCACGAAACTTGAACTGATCGAGGGCTGCTTCGATCTTTGCTGGAATTGCTTTCGCTTCTTTCAATGTTTGCAGATCGATGGGTTGCAAGTCACCTGCATCAGGCACTCCTCCATCAAAGTACTTGTGAGTCAATACGGCAGCACGATTCACGAAGTTCCCGAAAATGCCGACCAACTCGCTGTTGTTCCGAGTTTGGTAATCTTTCCAAGTGAAGTCATTGTCCTTGGTTTCCGGTGCATTGGCGGTCAGGACATAGCGAAGGACGTCCTGCTTGTCGGGCAGTTCTTCCAAGTATTCATGTAGCCAAACCGCCCAGTTTCTGGAAGTGGAAATCTTGTCATTTTCCAGATTTAAGAACTCATTGGCCGGGACATTGTCGGCAACAATGTAGGATCCTTCAGCATTGAGGATGGCTGGGAAAATAATGCTGTGAAAGACGATGTTGTCCTTGCCGATAAAATGCAGCAAGCGCGTATCCTCTGACTTCCAATAATCCTCCCAGTTTTTGCCGTTTTGGTTTGCCCACTCCTTCGTCGCGGAGATGTAGCCAATGGGCGCATCAAACCACACGTAAAGCACTTTGCCCTCCCCACCTTCTACGGGAACGGGGATTCCCCAATCCAGATCTCTGGTGATGGGACGCGGCTGGAGTCCATTGTCCAGCCAGCTTTTACACTGACCGTACACATTCGGCTTCCACTCTTTGTGATCCTCCAGGATGTACTTTTTCAACCAAGGTTCGTATTTGTCAAGTGGCAAATACCAGTGCTTGGTTTCTTTCAAAACCGGTGGCTCACCACTGAGCATGGACTTTGGATTCTTTAACTCCGAAGGACTCAATGTAGTCCCACACCTCTCGCATTGGTCTCCATAAGCTTCCTCGTAACCACAGTTGGGACACGTCCCCCTTTATATAACGATCTGCCAAAAACTGCCCCTCTTGTTCATCAAAGAATTGCTCTGAAGACTGCTCTACAAATTCTCCTTTTTCATGTAAAGTCTTGAAAAAATCGGCAGCCGTTTCGTGGTGAAGCGGGGCACTCGTCCTGTGATAAATATCAAAGTCAATCCCGAAATCCTCAAAGGACTTCTTGATCTGCTCGTGGTACTGATCCACAATTTGTTGAGGCGTCTTGCCTTCCTTTCTGGCACGCAAGGTGATCGCTACCCCGTGCTCGTCCGAACCGCAGACATGGACAATGTCCTCACCCTTGGCTCGCATGTATCTGGTGTAAATATCAGAAGGGACATAAACGCCGGCCAGGTGGCCGATATGAAGGGGGCCATTGGCGTAGGGGAGGGCGGAGGTGATTGTCGTTCGCTTAAAGGTTTTGGACATGGGCATGATTGAGGATGCAAATATAGATTAGGTCAAAAGGATTTTAAGTTGTCATGATTCAAAAGGAAAATAACCGAATGATTTTTTATTTTGATTTAACGACTTTTGCGGCATGAAGAGGACAGGATTATTTTTTACAGGGGCATTATTTATTATTGGATGTTCCACAGACCCACCAAATGTTAATTTTTTTCAAGAACAACTTCTAAAAGATGTGGAAACCATTGAAGCATATCTTGAGGACAATGAGATACAGGCGGAATTTGATGAATCGGGTATTTATTATATCATGCAAGTTCAAGGAAATGGTTTTAATCCTGATCTTGAAAGTGAGGTTACCGTGCGGTATACCGGAAGCTTATTAGACGGGACGGTCTTTGATCCTGGCCCGGATGAGGGGGAGGACATAACGTTTCCTCTGCAAAATGTCATCACAGCATGGCAGATTGCGGTTCCATGGATGGAGCCTGGAGGGAAAATGACAATATATGCACCATCCGGGTATTGCTATGGCAGAAACCGTGTGGGAAACATTCCGCCTAATTCTATTCTGGTATTTGAAATAGAGTTGATTTCTTTCGAGTAGGCATAAAAAAACCACCCGCCGGATGGCGGGTGGTTTTGATTAATTCTTAATGATCCCCTTACGGGGCATCATCTCCTGTGACCTTGATGTTATCAAAGGCAATATCCTCATCACCCGCTCCAAAACCTTGCATTGAAATCACAATTTCCAAGGTTGTTCCAGCTCCGGAAATGGCGGACGTGAATTCAGCAAATGCATCGGTTATTTCAGTTCCATCACCAACACCGTCAAAATCAGTATCAACTAAAGGCTTCTTATTAAAGGTCTCAGCTGCACCGCTTTCTTGTAAAGCCTTAGCTCTTACAGCAAATAGGTTGATTAAATCACCTCCATCAATGCTATACTGCACGATGAATGCCGAATCATCATCCCAATCCTCACTACCATCACCAGCTTCGTCTTCAGCCACTGAAATCGCAAATTGAAGATTTGTTTTGCCAGTAATGTCAATCCCTGAGAAAGTCATCGTAGCAGGGACATCAGCCGGAACGGCTACCCCAGTGTCATCTGTGTCTTGGGCAGCATAATATACACCTGATTGATTCGTGAAAACCCCGCCATATGCTACTGGATTAGTCCCATCAGTTCTTCCAATATGATCATTTGGACCATCATTTCCTTCAGTAAAGCTCAATGTATATCTGGATCCTGCTCCATCAGTCTCAAATCCTTCAGAGAAAATCGGTGGCACTGCTACCGTTTCCTCGCCTGAAACAGAGACCTCAGTTGCAAGGGCACCTGATGCTGTGAATGTTAACGTTCCATTTTGAGCTCCTGCTACACCGCTATTTGGTGCGAATCTCGCATACAAATTAGCTGGAGGACTGGCTGTTCTAACAATTCCAAAATCAATTGTCGCTGAAGAAGAGAAAGACTGGTTATTCGTTGAAACTTCGAATCCACTTGAAGCCATAACAGTTACTGAAGTAGCTGTACCAGTTAATTCAACAAGGTAATTCTGTGAAAAAGATGCCTGACCAGTTTCCACTTGTCCAAAATCATTCGTTCCATTCGAAGTGACGCTGATTGTGGAGGTAGGGCTATTGGCGAATATTCCAGCACTTTCTTGTGGGATTACCTGAGCCGTTCCGTTGAATACCGAAACAACACCATATACTGATCCTGTACCGTATGGCTCGAGCTCAGATGAAAATGGAGCATAACTCTCTACTCTCAAAACGCCATCTGCGCCATCATTAATGTCATTGTTTCCGCTGACAGTTGCATTTCCATCAGCTCCAGGGAATGTTACATTGTCAATTTGTACATACTGAGATTCGTAATCTCCAGTGTTCATCTGGGTTATTGTAATCGGAGTTGGAGTTACTGTGTTTCCTGTGCTCAAAGTGGTAGCAGACGCATTTGCAATCAGCAATTGCACTAAATCTGCGAAATCCGACAAGGTTCCGGTATTCACATTGATCTCAACCTCATCTCCAAAGGCAAGCGTGTTGTCATCATCGAATCGTACAACGATACCTCCTGTGGCATCCTGAATAGCGGCATTTCTGCTGGTCGTGGCATCATTGCTAGAGACTACTGTCCCAGTAATGTACCAATCGTCGGTTAGTTCTACATCAGCACTTCCATCATACAATGCTCGAATTTCAGCAATTGTTTTAGTGACTTTTGGTGTTTCATCATCTGTGATGGTTACTGTGAAAGTAGTATTCGTGCCAAGGTCAATCCCTGTAGCGGCAGCAAGAGTGAGGATCACAGTTCTGCTTCCATCAAGATCATCATTATCAATAGGTGTAAAAGTAATAGTACCTGAAGTAGCGCCTGCTGCAACATTCAATGTTACCGTGCCGCTACTTACGGCAGGAGAGGATGTATAGTCCGTATCATATACTGCAGTTCCAGTTACATTGGCAGTAATTGAAATAGCTGCTGGTGCAGCCGGGAATGAAATGGTTGCTGTTATTGGTGAACCACTCTCAACAACTGTAGCGCTGGTTGCGTCAAATTCAATTTCTAAATTCGGATCAATCTTGATTCCATCATCGCTACCACCACATGACATAAACACTGTCAGTGAGCCGATCGCGAAGATCATGGTTAATAATTTTACTGTTTGTTTCATAATAGAACGTTTATTTAAAAGTGTAAAGTCTTAGTTTCCTGTAAATGATAAATCGTCAATCGTGTAAGCTATGGAGGCAGCAGCAGTGCCATCTTTATATCTGAATGCGATGTGAATTTCTTGTCCGGTTGCAGCATCCAGATCGGCGGTAATTTCAGTCCAGGTTTCAGCTGTGACCCCACTGATCTGGGATCCCGCGTCGGTGAGTTCTGTCCATGTGGCTTGAGTCGGATCACCACATCCTGCATAATTAGCTGACCAATGAACTGTCAATGAGCCAGGGCCTGAAAATCTTTCTTCCACCCAGAACACCAACGAAGCGGTGCTCATGGATTTGAGGTCAAATACGCCATCTGAGATAAACCACGCATCATCTGTCCCATCCGCTCCTCCAAACGCACTGGCTCGTGGACCCCAGCCACTTCGGCCAAATTCTCTACATCCCCAACCCCGATCACTTTTTGATCCAGGTACGATTTCTTCGATCCAATTTGACGGTATATTGAAGTCTCCAACAGTATCACATCCTTCAAAATCGTCAGTAAATGGCAGGGAGAAAACGTTTCCTGAGCCATTGCAACCGCCTCCTCCATTTCCACCACAATCTCCAATGCAGAGATCGTCTATGTCAATGGCTATTGATGAGGCTGCCGTGCCTTCAGTGTATCTAAATGCCAGGTAAATCTCGTTTCCAATTGCACCGGATAAATCACCGCTGATCTCCTGGTAAGATTCAGTCAATGATCCCATCTGTGTGGTGATATCCGTAAGCTCATTCCATGTCGACAAGGTTGGATTGTTCCCTCCGGTGTAATCTGATGACCAATAAACGGTCACTTTCCCCGGTCCGGCAAATTGAGTTTTTGAGAAGAATGAAATATCTACAGATGATTCCGACGTGAGGTCGAAGGTCCCATTAGAAATCATCCAAGAATCATCTTCGCCTGAACCACCCGAGTTAAAAGCACTGGCTCTTGGAGCCCAGCTGCCGCTTACTCCGTTCTCACGACATCCCCAACCTCGGTCAGTGTTGAAACCTGGAACGTTCACCTCCATCCAGTTGGAAGGTATGTTGAATTCACCTTCAGTATCACAGCTCTCAAAATCATCGAAGAATGGCAGTGTGAAATCTTGCGAACCTCCACCACCGGAACCTCCACCACCGATGACGTTCGGAATGCCATCGCTGTTGTCTGGGTGAAAACTAGAGATGAGTACATTGTCTAACGACCAGCCTGAGCCATCTGCCGCGCTTCCAGCCTTGTAATAGAATGCGATTCTGGCGGAACCTGTAATTTCCCCAACGTTGATTTCTCCAGACGAAGCAAAGTCTCCAAAACCTCCACCCGTATGATCGTCCACTTCGAAGGAAAGCTGTCTAATCGTAAACCCGGAAGGATCATTCCCTGGGGTGTATCCCTGAACAATGTATGCTTCAAAAGTTTCCTCACCTTCGTTGAACCTTGGTTGGGTGTCAAAGGTCAGCACTTCATTTTCTCCAGCATCAAAATCAATCTCAGGAGATAGTATCCAGGATTCCGAGATCCCATCAGCTTGAAAATTGGAGACGTCTGCGTAGGCGTTCCCGCTAAATTCTCCGTCTTCCCATTCGTTACCTGTTCCACGATCTTCAACTTCCCAATCTTCTATTCCAGATTCAAAATCTTCACCAAATAGGAAGATGACATCATCGTCTTCCACGATGAAACTGAATTCGCTGTTGGCGATTCCTGTGATGTCGCCTCCAGTATCGGTCACTCTGAAAGTGGAGATGTAATTGCCTTGAATGTCATCATCAAGTGCTTTCACGGTCATCAGGCCTGATCCCGAAGAGCTGATATTGAGCTGTAATTTTCCGTTGGTGTGAGGAGGGTTCGTTTCTATAAATTCATGGTTGTCCAATTCTATCTGAACCACCCCACCTTGAGACAATTCTCCTGTGGCAGCCAGTGTAACCTGATAAGCAACCCCGTCTTCCTCCAGTGCCGTAAGTACGCCAGTAGGATAGAAACCGGCAGCCGGCCCATCTACTATGTCGTCATTGCAGGAAACGATGAAACCAAGAGTAAGTATTAATGCGATCTTCTTCATTTCCTTAAAAATTCATTTGTAGTCCAATAGTGTACGTTCTCGTGTAACCAAATCCACGCTGGACCTGATCAAAAGAATAGCTCGCGAACCGAACGTACTCCGTATCGAAAACATTGTTCACGCTAAGAGAAATCCTGCCATCCATGTTTTCACCAATATCGAAGTAGCGACCCATGTAAATATCCACGGTAGAGTAGTCGTTAAATTCGTCTTTGATGATGTCCGGGCTGATGAATCCTTCCAATAAATCTTCCGGCTGGAAGCGAATCGGGATTCTGTCAGCGTAGTTTAGTCTTCCCCCGACATAGGCGTTTCTTATTCCTCGGTAGTGGAACCCTAAACCAGCGGTTGTCTGAGCGGCAGTACCTACAGGTAAGCCTTCCAATTCATCCAAGGCAGTGAATTCGATGGTAGATCCATCTGAGCGAGTGATCGTAGTAGAAGGAACTTCTACCCACGTCCAATCTCCAAGACCAACATACCCGTTTATTTCCAAAGTGGTCGTTGGGTTGGCAACAAAGTCTATTTCAATTCCCTTGTGCTCGGACACCATTCCGGTCAAGGAAAGTGGAACAACCACGTTGTTATCATCTCCTTGATTTTCAAAATCGAAAGTGGTGGTTCTGTCTGTCCACAATAAGTAGTAGGCGTTGAAATTGACTTTCAAGAATGGTGCTCTAAAGCCATAGCCAATTTCACTTGAATAAATTTTCTCATCTTCCAATCCCTGACGGTATTCGTTAGAGTATCTCGCATCCACGAAAGCATTCCTTAAGTAAGGAGGTCGTGTGAAATAACCGGTGTTGACATACACATTGTGACGATTAGTGATCTTGTAATTTGCTCCAGCCTTGAGCGTATAACTCAATGACCTTCTCACGTCAGACTTGCCGAGTGACGTCAGGTCAAATTCTTCGTCATTGTCTGTTCTACCATACCAGAAATGACCCACGCGATACATGTCTGAATAGGTGAGGGTAGCGGACCCGAATAGAATCCAATTTTTCACAATCCACTCTCCCTGCACGAAACCAGAAAGCCAGTTGACATATCCGTCATAGTAGTAATGTGTTTTGTCACCTTGATAGGCAACCGCATTTTCGGTATCCAGTTTGTTGAAAACGAAATCTTTTTCATCGTGATTCTGGATGAAGTCACCACCCATGAGGTCATTCACCTCGGCATAGTGTTCGCCTTTGTAATATCTCATGTCCAAACCGCCTCGCAACCTCAGGTTGTTGATTTGTTTGGTGTAGTTGCTTACAAGTCCCAGCCAGTCGTGGTTGTTGTGACGTGACTCCAGATAATAGTTAGAACTATATCCGGTCAACTCAGGCGTATTCGGATCGCCATTAGGGAAAGGAACTGTGACCAATCGGTCGCTTGATCTGTTTTGCTCCATCAAATAATCCCAATCGATCAGGCCATTTTCAGTAACTACGTTTCCGATCATGTAAGGGAGTCGGGTGGGGAAGAAGGCCCTGATGTTAGCCACCGCATCGTCTTCCACCGTGTTAATTGTGGCATCTGGAAACAGCGGCGAACCTTCCAGTACTCTTGGCTGGATAGAAGAAACCCGAGCCCGAGAATAGTACAAGGAGGTTGTCACATTTGAATTGGCGTCAATGTCCCAATAGTGAGTGAGAGCCATGATTGGCTTGTCCACATTGTTTTGACGTGCGTTAAAGAGCTGACCGTTTTTGATGCCTAGTGCGGTATTAAAGAATGGCTCTTTGATACCGAAAATCTGGCGATCCAGATCCGTGGCGCCCCATCCTGTTCCTCTTTTAGTCGGTGCGCCGAATGCCCAGAACATCAACGTGTTCTTCTCATTGATTTGCTTGGATGCAGAGATGTAGTAACTCCAGGCATCCACATAAGCTCCCGGGATAATTCCTCCCTGCTCACCTATTGGTTGGCCGTTTTTAAATCCGGCAGTAGTAGTTCGAGTTCCCTGAAAAGAAAAAGCCCATCCATTGTCAGATAGGCCAGTATTATATGTGAATCTAAGTCGATTGTTCCATGATCCAGTTCCGGTTTGATATTCCAACCTTCCACCTTCGCTTCTGTCTGCAGGCTTGGTGATCATGTTCACCGTACCCCCGATGGAGCTAACCGCAAGCTTAGAAGCGCCTAGTCCTCTTTGCACCTGTGTGGTTCGTGTGACCTGGCTCAGTCCGGCAAAATTTGACCAGAACATTCGCCCATTTTCCATGTCGTTGACAGGAATACCATTTACCAGGAATGCCACGTTCGTTTGGTCAAAGCCCCGGATATAAACTTCCTGATCTCCATATCCGCCAGCACCCTGGATAGTGTAAATGCCGGGTGTGTTTTGGATGGCGTCTGCAAGAGAGAGGTTGGAATACCTCTCATCCAATTGCTCTGCAGAAATGGTGGAAATAGCTACAGGCGTTTTTCGTTCTTCTACAATATCTGCGAGAACTTCCACTTCTTGTAGGCCAATGACCGCAGAAGCCAGCGTTAGAGAACCGACATCTAAATCACCTGTCACGGTAATTTCTTCCAGCAAGTTCTCATAGCCATAAAAGGAAATCTTCAAGGTATAGGTGCCATCGGCAACATTTGTGATTTCAACGTTTCCGTCCAGATCACTGACCGCACCTTTAGTGGTTCCTTGTATCAGAGCTGTTGCCCCTATGAGCGGCTCGTTATTTTCATCAATGATTTTCGCCTTGATTGTGTTCTGCGCGTGGAGCGCTATGGCGAGAAAAAAGGCCAGTAGGCCTATGGGTAATTTTCGAGTCAAATCTTTCGGTGGTTTACATCCACGAAATTAGAGTTTTTTATGAAAGGACAAACCGATTCAATGTGAATTCTGTATTAAGATTAAAGAATTATGAAATCAAAGATGAGCTAGTCGGTCGTGGCTTAAAATTTGTTCAACTTTGCGAACCGCAAATAGAGGTATGAAAAAAACATTAACCCCATTCCTGATTTTAGTGCTGCTAGTTCAGAGCAATTTGTTTGCTCAAAAAAGAACAGTAGGAGCGATTGGTTTTTATAACGTTGAGAATCTGTTTGATACGGAGAATCAGCCGGGTAAATATGATGAAGAATATACGCCGAGCGGTGAGCGAAAGTGGGATGGCGAGCGATATCAATCAAAGCAAAATAACATCGCCAACGTAATTTCTGAGATGGCCAACGGGCCGGATGTTGTGGGGCTGTGCGAAGTGGAAAATCTATTTGTACTCACGGAATTGGTGGCCAATCCGAAGCTTGCAAGACATAATTATCAAGTTATACATCAGGAATCACCGGATAGACGGGGGATCGATTGCGCACTGATTTACAAGCCAAATAGATTCAAATTGCTGGATTTTGAGACGATTCGTTTCCCGGACGAGGGTTATGACACTAGAGATATCCTGAAAGTATCGGGTATATACTTCGGCGATACCCTTCACATTTTCGTGAATCACTGGCCTTCTCGATTCGGCGGAAAAGCTGACAAACGAGGACAGGCTGCTGAGGAGGTGAGAAGACAAGTGGATAAACTTTTGGCACAGAATAAGGATGCGAAAATTATCATCATGGGTGACCTGAACGATGACCCAAATAATAAAAGCGTTAAGAAAGTGCTGAACGCCGTGGGGAAAAACAAACTTGAAGAGGGGCAGCTATTCAACGCATCTGATGACACTTTCAAACAAGGTTTTGGGACCTTGTACTATCGCGGAGCGTGGAATCTGTTTGATCAAATAATAGTAAGTCAGGGCCTGATGAAAAAATCAGATGGAGTGACGTATAAGCCCAATTCTTTCAGTGTTTTTGGGCCTGAGTGGATGAGACAGAAAGACGGTCAATATGCCGGAGCTCCGAAAAGAACTTTTGGAGGTGGAGTTTATCTTGATGGATACAGTGACCACTTTCCAACGTACATATTGCTGGAAAAATGAAGAAATTTTTATTAATAGGTTTTGTCCTGCTGGGCTTGGCTTCCGGGTGCGGAGACTCACAGGGTGGAGGACTTGATTTTGATCCTGACGGAGGAGGAATTGTTGGGTCTGGCGTAGATCCAGGGAAGAGTGCTTCTACTTGTTATCCTGCATTTGCTAACAATGAGTTAAATGTGGTGACTTGGAACATTGAGTTTCTATCTTCTGGAAATACGGACTTGAACAAGGTAAAGTCTATAGTCGAAAGCCTGGATGCTGACATCATAGCCGTTCAAGAGATTAACAGCATATCTAGTTTCAATGACTTAGCTAATTCTCTTTCGGAATGGCAGGGCTATTCTATAGATATTGGAGGTTCTTTGGATTTGGGATTTTTAGTTAAGACGGACGCATTTCTAGAAATTGGAAATATATATGTCGCTGTGGATACCTCCCCGAGAGAAACGATAGGAATAAATGTGAAGCATGCATCAGGAATAGAAGTTACTCTATTGAATGTTCACCTTAAAGCATTGGGTGGATCATCAAATGTGGCCCAACGTGAAGCGGCGGCCATTGCGATAAAGAGCCATATAGACTCGAACTTAAGTAGCGAAGCAGTAATAGTTCTGGGAGACTTCAATGATGATATTACTGAAAGTGACACACCATTTGAGAATTTTATTAATGACTCCAATAACTACTCATTTGCAGATATTGGTATTGCGCTAGGGTCTACAGCAAATTTTAGTTATCCAAGCTGGCCTAGTCACATAGATCATATTTTGATTACAGATGAGTTGTTCAATAAAGTGGGATTGGTGCAAACAATCAAGCCGGAATCCTGCGTGTCTAATTACGATGACGATGTATCTGATCACAGGCCGGTTTTGGCTTCTTTCAAATAATTCATGAGAAAATTTTCCTTACTTCTGCTTCTAGCCGGGATTGGTGCACAGGCACAAATTCCTGATGGATATTACAATACTGCTACAGGAACCGGATACACTTTGAAGTCCCAGCTTCATGACATTATCGACAATCATAGCAATCAGGGATACGGAGCTCTTTGGGACTTTTATTCAAGCTATGAGCTGGATAGTTATTATGAAAATGACGGTACTATTCTCGATATTTATTCGGAAAATCCAACGGGGACTGACCCGTATAATTTCACCAAAATTTCTGACCAATGTGGCAACTACTCTGGTGAGGGGGACTGCTATAATCGTGAGCATTCATTTCCAAGAAGCTGGTTCGGTGGGGATGTGGAACCAATGAACTCGGACGTACATCACATTTTCGCAAGTGATGGACGCGTAAATGCCATTCGGGGAAGTTTCCCTTATGGAGTTGTTTCATCAGTCAGTACAACTTCGCAGAACGGAAGCAAGTTAGGATCGGGAACCAGTGCCCAAGGCTACACCGGGACGGTCTTTGAACCCATAGATGAATTTAAGGGAGACATTGCCCGAGCTTATTTTTATATGGCCACCCGGTACGAAGATGTGATTTCCAGCTGGCAGAATAACTCAAGTTCTAGCGATGCTGTTTTGAATGGCTCGAGCGATCAGGTTTATGAAGATTGGGTGGTGAATCTTATGCTTAATTGGCATCTGAATGACCCGGTCAGTCAGAAAGAGATTGATCGGAATGACAATGCGTATGACAATCATCAAGGAAACCGAAACCCTTTTATTGATCACCCTGAATGGGTGGAATGTATCTGGAATAATGACTGCACAGGAGGTTCTGGTGCATCACTTACGACTAGTGCACCGGAAGGAGGTTTCTCCTTTGGGAATGTGGCCGCTGGCTCGAGTAGTATGTCACAATCATATCAGGTCAGTGGGACAGATTTGGAAGGAGATGTGAGTGTTTCCGTCTCTTCTCCATTTGAGCTGTCCTTAAATAATACATCGTGGAACACTTCATTGACTATTACTCAGTCTAATGCAGAATCTGGTTCAAATAACACTGTGTACGTTCGATTCTCTCCAACAGTGGAAAATGGGAATAGCTTTAATCAATCAATTAGTCACTCTTCAACGAATGCAACATCAATCAACGTTTCCGTGTCAGGGACGGAGCGGACAGTTTCGATTGCCGATGTGCGTGATGCCATAAATGGCACAAACGGCCAAGAATTTACCATAGAGGGGATAGTGACCACACCAGATTACGGCGGAAGTCATGGACAATATTTCGTGCAGGATGAGACTGGAGGGATAAATATTTTCCATTCCGGGAATCAAGGACTGGTGAGTAGAGGTGACCTTGTTCAAATCACTGGTACGCGAACGGTTTTCAACGAGATCATTGAGTTGGAACCAAGCTCAGTAACAATCCAGGGATCAGGTCAAAACCTCCCTTCCCCTGTAACCATCGAAGAATCTGACCTTTCAGTAGGATCAATTAACGAAGGATCATTAATAAGGATATCGGCAGTTACCCTTGACAATGTGGGTGAGTGGCCAACTTCTGGAGGAGGATCGGGAGCTAATGTAAACGCAACTGTTGGCACGACTGGTTTCATCATTCGAATCGATGATTCATCATTTTATTATGGATCCAGCGCTCCGTCGGGTGAATTAATCGTATCGGGAATCCTGTCTCAGTTTGATGGGGTTTTGCAAATTTTTCCCTTTGTCGACGGAGACGTAGAAGAGGCTGCAAATTTGAACCCTGAGCTTACTGTGTCTCCTTCAACGGTTGCTTTTGGGGATGTGGTAGAAAATGAAAATTCGCAGACTGAAGTACTGAGCCTGAATGCCTCTGATTTATCATCGGATATTTCGATATCGACCAGTGGTGATTTTGAATTTTCTGAATCTGAGAGTGGGACGTATACTAAGAGCTTGACGATTTCCGCTGGAAACGGAACTATCACAAATAAGAGTATTTATGTTCGTTTTTCTCCTATTCAATTGGGAGCTCAGACGGCCACCATCACTTTCCAATCTGGTGATGAGATAGCCACCTCGAATTTGAGTGGAACAGGCATATCGCCTCCATCTCCCCAAATTGAAATAACAACTACGGGCTTTAATTCCGACTTTGGAATTGTCGTGCAAGGGGAGATTTCTTCGGTCAACAGTTATTCTATTTCTGGGGAGCATCTGATTGAGTCAATTACTGTGATTTCACCAGAGCATTTTGAGATATCACTTTCTGAAACTGGTGGATTTGATGATCGTCTGAGTCTATCTCAATCCGCAGGAGTGGTCAATCCAACAATTATTTATGTTCGATTTAGCCCGGGTGAAGCAGGGAATTTATCGGGTGATATTACACATTCTTCTTCTGGAGAAAGTGAGACGCTAAGTGTGCAAGGTGTGGGCGCTTTAATTGCTCGTGCTAAGAAATCGTCTTTGATTAGAATTTACCCAAATCCTGTAGCCGATCTGCTTTGGGTCGACGGGCTGACTCAGAATTCCGTCATAGAAGTCCTTGACGTTTTTGGGAGATCAATGGAAGTAGGGAGAAATAATAATAATCTTGACGTTACTCAACTTGATTCCGGCATCTATTTCCTTCAGATTGTCGAAGATCAGATATCTACAACTGTGAGGTTCCTTGTTCGCTAGTTCATTTTAGTCAAGGCCACATCAGCTGGCGGGACAAAGAGTTTTTCGTTTAGCTCGGGGGCCATATTTATCTCCAGCGCTGTTCTTGTGCCTTTGGGGGAAACATGTTTGAGTATGATACCATTCCATGTCCAAACCTTATATGGTTTCCCTCGAGACTCATATTGCCAAACCGTACAATCTCTAGCGAGAATTTCTTCCGTACTGACTTTCACTGCCTTCAGCTTTGACATACGTGCTTCCAGTAGCTCGTCGGAGTTCTTATACCCAGCTAGATCTGTAATTGTTCTATCTACTTTAATCCTTCCTTTTTTATCCTTCAAGTTCATATCAAAGGTCGTGTGACCGTCCACAATTTCTTTCGTATTGATTTTTGTTTTGAGCCCGTAATAGAGCTTTTCACCGTGCTCCATGGTCACTTGGCGCCACCCATACCTATCAAAAGCGATAACAAGCGTGTCATTCGGTTGTTCCGCTACATCATATATGATCATAGCCTTTTCAATGCCGTATTTTTTGAGTCCTTTTTCGTGGAGTTCTGAGGAATTTCCTTCAGTTTGTCCAGAGGCGAAAGTGACCAAAGAAATTAGTAGGAGGGTAGCCAGTTGTTTCATCAAGTGTTGAAATTACGGAAAAGGTAGAAAAAAAGAAACCCCGATTATACATCGGGGCCCCAACCAGCTATAGACAATCCGGTGTTTCCACCGAATTATTTTAATTATCGTCCAAGTCTTTGTGTGAATTAAAGACTTTGCTAAGATGAAATATTTGAAGTGCGCAGGACTGCCAATAAAATTCAAAATCCTGCCAAAATGATAAAAAAAGGCTCGCAAGTACCATTTTGCGAGCCTAGAACAGCTTGAGTGTTGCGAACCTGACGGTAAACAACATGCGAAACTCGTTTCATTCGACTTTAGAATTCTGCCGACTAACTTTTAATTAGTGTAACGTCCAAGTAAAAAAGCTTAATTCAGTCTAAAATACTATTCGTAGAAAGCAGCTACATCTTCAAGGGGTTTGCGTTCCAGCTTTGGCACAAAGACTTCATCTTCGGGATATCCGATAGGAAGTAAAAGAAACGGTCGCTCGTTTTCTGGTCTTTCTAAAATTTTGGTCAGGAAATTCATCGGAGAGGGCGTGTGAGTAAGTGTTACCAACCCTGCATGATGGATTGCCGAGATTAACATGCCACAGGCAATGCCCACTGATTCGTTGACGTAATAGTTATTTACTTTCTCTCCTTCTTCATGCTCATATATCCGCTTGAATACCACAATGATCCAAGGGGCGTTATCCAAAAATGGTTTATTCCAGTCCGTACCAATTGGTTCCAGGTCCTTCAACCAACGATCGCTCATGCGGCCGTGATAGCTTTCATATTCTTCTTTTTCTGCGGCTTCACGAATTTTACTTTTTAACTCTTGATTGGAAATTGCGCAAAAAGTCCATGGCTGTTTGTGTGCCCCTGATGGCGCTGTGGAAGCAGACATGATCAAATTTTCAATTACCTCTTTTTCTAAAGGTTTATTTGAAATATCTCTGACGGTTCGTCGGGTGTCTGACCAAAAATGATAGCCCTTTGTCCTGGAAATTAGCTCGTGAGAATCGTAAGTTTTCCTCTTAAATCTTACGTGAAGGTGCCCGTTGATTTCTTTGGTTTCATCGCTCATACATCGAATATAGAAATGAATTTTATGCTTTTCTAAAATCCAGTAAATTGGTCGGCTATTAACCAAATTTGATCATGTATAAATTGTTTCCGTTTACCCTTGTTTTAATTTTTATTTCATGCAGACCGGATGGACAATCTGAGGCGATAGAAGTTTCTGCTGAATCCATGGCCTCACACGTCAAAACTTTGGCCTCAGATGATTTTATGGGAAGAAAACCTTTCACGGAGGGGGAAACGAAAACCATCGACTATCTCAAGGAAGAATTTGAATCGTACGGAGTGGAGCCGGGAAATGGAGATTCCTATTTTCAGGAAGTACCAATGGTGGAACTTACGGCTAAACCATCCGAGATAATGACGATAAGAGGTGGGGCTGAGGAAGTTGAACTAATCTTCGGAACTGATTTCGTGGCTTATACGGAGAAAGTGGTCGAGTCAGTGGAGTTAAATGCATCAGAATTGGTGTTTGCCGGTTATGGGGTGGTTGCCCCTGAGTATGGCTGGGATGATTATAAAAACCTGGATGTAAAGGGGAAGACTGTTGTCGTTTTGGTGAACGATCCTGGGTTTGGTTCCGGTGATTCCACCTTGTTCAAAGGAGAAACAATGACATACTATGGCAGGTGGACCTATAAGTATGAAGAAGCAGCTCGCCAGGGAGCAGCCGGTTGTCTGATTGTTCACCAAACGGTTCCAGCGGGATACCCATGGGCGGTGGTTAAGAATTCCTGGTCTGGAGCAAGCCTTTATTTAGATCAGAGCGGCGACAGTTATCAACCGGATGTCTTAGGATGGGTTACCCGCGATGCGGCCATTAAGATGTTTCAAGCCTCAGGTAAGGAGATTGGTAACTTCAATGAATTGGCTCGAGACCAAGGTTTTCAACCCTTTTCACTAGACCTACAGGCTTCAGTTTCTGTAGAAAATGAAATCAAGAAATCCGTTTCTCAGAATGTCGTGGGGAAAATTACCGGCAAAACCAATCCGGATGAGACCGTGATTTATTCTGCCCATTGGGATCATTTGGGGGTCGGATTGGAGATGGATGGAGATTCCATTTATAATGGCGCCCATGATAACGCGTCCGGTACTGCCGGGCTTTTGGCGATAGCGGAAGCCTTCTCTAAAACTGCGAAACCTGATCGTACGGTGGTGTTCCTTGCTGTAACTGCAGAAGAGCAGGGACTTCTGGGGTCAAAATATTACGCCGAAAATCCAATTTATCCTGTTGACCAGTCTGTCTGCAATATCAACATGGATGGGTTGCCTTACTATGGGAGGATGAAGGATTTGACGATCGTTGGATATGGACATTCGAATATGGATGACTTGGCCACAGAATTTGCTGAGAAGCAAGGCCGCTACGTCATTCCAGATCCTGAACCGGGTAAAGGCTATTTTTTCAGATCAGACCATTTCCATTTCGCCAAGGTTGGTATACCAGCGCTTTATGCCTCAGGATCATATGAGCATTGGGAAAAAGGAGTGGAGTATGCTGAGCAAAAAACGCAGGAGTATCTGAGGGATGCTTATCATAAGCCTGCAGATGAATACGATGAAACCTGGGATTTCGGAGGGGCTCAGCAAGACGCGCAGTTATTTTATGAGGTAGGAATGAAGCTTGCCAATTCAGAAGAATGGCCAAAATGGAAAGAGGGTAGTGAATTCAAAGCAGTTAGAGAGAAGAACTAAAAATCGCGATCATGAAATATTTTGGAATAATTGGTCTAATACTTTTTTCCTGCACGGTCTCTACGTCCGTGGACACAGACAGCAACGAGGAAACGGTTGATCTTTACGGTTACGATGTGGAAGAAAAAATCGCTTCCATGGGAATCGAATTGACCGAACCACCGGCCCCTGTGGCCAACTACGTGAACTCTGTGAGGACAGAAGGCAACCTGGTTTTCATGGCCGGCAAAGGCCCAAATCTTCCGGAAGGTGGGTATGTTCAAGGGAAAATAGGGGAAGATCTAACTATCGAAGAAGGGTATCAAGCTGCGCGACTGGTTGCTATTGCGCAATTGTCGGCATTAAAGGCGGAAGTCGGAGATCTGAACAAAGTGAAGCGGATTGTAAAGGTTCTTGGGATGGTGAACGCCAGTCATGACTTTGAAAATCACCCTGAGGTAATCAATGGTTTCTCTGATTTGATGGTAGAAGTTTTTGGTGAAAGGGGAAAGCATGCACGAGCGGCGGTTGGGATGGGGTCACTTCCTCGAGGTATCGCCGTGGAAATTGAAATGATCGTGGAAATTACTGATTGATATTCGGAGCATTTGGGTATAGTTTCGCGTCATGCAACGAAGAACCCTGTTTTTATTTGGCTTAGCCATCATTTTGTCAGTGAAATCAATAACTGCTCAGACTGTTGAACATACCACTATAATCTGGACACATTTTACGGAGAATTTCAAGTTGTCTGAAAAATGGACAGGATCTTTGGGGTTCCAGCACCGGAATTTCATTGATCGTGACCAGAACTATCATTTGTACTTTTCAGGAACGGCCAGCTATACGCTGAATAACGGGTTTTACATTGGGGCCGGATTTGTCAATTTGAACATCAATCAGTTTGTTGATACAGAATTCGTGCTGGTTCCGGAATTGCGACCGATTCAGTTTATTGGTCTGAATGTCCCAATCGGAGATTCAAAATTTGACTGGCGGTTTTTAGCTGAAGAGAGATTCCAAAGATTGGCCAGTCAAGGGGAATTAATCGACGAGTATGGCTTCACATACCGTTTGAGAAATCGGGTTCAATACAAATTCCCAGTTTCGGAAGGGTTGAATGTCCTTCTTGGTTCTGAGATTTTCCTAAACGCCGGGAAGCAAAGCATCAACCCGTTTGATCAGCATCGGGCGATGGTTCTGGCCCTGTTCAAGGTAGGATCGATTAACCTGTCCACTGGATACATGAATTGGTTGGTCCAAACTCCTGTTGGAGGAATGGACAGCCGTCATACCTGGATGATTGGCGCGAATCACACGATTGACTGGTCTAACTAAGAGCGCCTCTTTTGCCTAGCTCGATTGCTTCCAGATGCTGAATTTGGCCTGAGTTAATTTCAAATCTTAGGAGGGTTTTCATTTTGTGAAATCCATGATTCCCGAGCGCTCCCGGATTCATAAAGAGTAAGTTGTTCACTGTATCAGGCATTACCTTCAGAATATGAGAATGCCCACAAATGAACAGCCCTGGACACCATTTTTTTACTTGTCCGAGGACGGTTGTATTGTATTTTGGTGGTTTTCCAGCAATGTGAGTCATATAAACCCTGACTCCTTCGCAAATGAAATACTCATGCTCCTTGCAGACTTTCCGTAACGTTCCTCCATCGATATTTCCATAAACTGCCCGAGTAGTCTTGATTTGATTGAGCTGATCGAATAACTCGATTGTACCGATATCCCCGGCATGCCAGATCTCATCAGACTGTTCAAGATATTTGATGGCCCTTGGTTCTAGAAAGCCATGCGTGTCAGAGATGAGTGCAATTTTCATTTCGGCAATATTGGTGACATTCCATGATCAAATCCAACTTTGAGGAATCACTTCGGCACGTTTTTCGTTCCTTTGTTACTATGCGAAAACTGGTAATGATTTTTTCAATCGGATTTTTGTCTCTTGGTTTTGCTATTCAGGCTCAGGAAATCAATTGGGTCACCTTTGAAGAGGCCATTAAATTGAATAAAGAAGAACCGAAGAAATTGTTGATCGACCTGTATACAGATTGGTGTGGCTGGTGCAAGAAGATGGACAAGGCCACTTATGAGAATTCAAAAGTTATTGAAGCAATCAACAAGAATTACTACGCAGTTAAATTCAATGCCGAGCAGAAGGAACCTGTCACTTTTGATGGACACACCTTCAAGTTCGTAGCGTCTGGTCGGAGAGGTTATCACGAATTAGCAGCAGCATTGACCAACAATAAGTTGACATATCCAACAACAGTATTTATGGATGAGCAGGTTCGAATCATTCAACCAATAGCGGGATACATGGGGCCAGATGATTTTTTACCCATAGTTACTTATATAGGAGAAGATCATTTCAAGGAAACGACTTGGGAAGAATACACTGCTTCAAATAATTAAGTTTTTTTCCTACCTTCCTGCAACTCTTGCATTTTTGATGAGTCAATAAGAAAAAAGAAAGCCATGAAGAAGATATTATTATCAACCATTGTTCTTGTCGCCGTTGGAGCGTTTGCCCAGCAAAAGGAAACAAGAAACCTATCTTCCTTCAATGAAGTGTCAGTCCATGAGGGCATAGATGTCATCTTACGGAAGGGAAGTAAAGAAGAAGCAAGAATTGAGTCTGACAATATTGACCTCAGAGATGTGATTACTGAGGTATCGGGAGGGAAATTGAAAATTCACTTGGATGGAAACAATCACCGAAATGTGGATGTCAATATTATCGTGACTTATAAGTCATTGAGAGCTGTTAGCGCGTCCTCAGCAGCTGATATTGAAGCCGAAGAGCAGATCGTGGCATCAGGAGATTTCCGAGTCGACGTGAGCAGTGCCGGGGATATAGAGCTTAGCGTGAAAGCAGATGAGCTGGAAGTTCGGGCTTCAAGTGCCGGGGATTGTGAGTTGGAGGTGGATATAAACGAACTGGATGCGAGTGTGAGCAGTGCAGGTGGAATTGAAATTTCGGGACGCGTAAATTCAATAGATGTGGAGGTGAGTTCCTCTGGAGATTTTGAAGGATACGATCTTCCTTGTAAGAAAGCTGAAGTAAGCGCCAGTAGTGGTGGTTCCGCTGAGGTGAATGTGAGTGAGCAACTAGATGCACGAGCCAGCAGTGGTGGATCGATCCGATACAAGGGCAATCCAAGAATGGACATAAGCACGAGCAGCGGAGGCTCAATAAAAAAATCATAAAAGTGATAATTCCGAACTTTCACGAATCAAGCCTGGTTAATTTAGCCAGGCTTTTTTCATGAAAAAATTACTACCCATTATCGTCGTTTTTGTCCTCGCTTGTTCCTCTGATCAATCAAAGCAGGAGAAGTTTTTTAAAGAAGGGAATAAAGCTTTGGACAATGGGGATTTGGATGAGGCCATCCTGAATTACACGAACGCCATCAACGTAGACCCCAACTACAAGGAGGCTTACAACAACAGGGGAGTGGCGCGAATGGAGGATGACAATCCTTATGACGCCATTTTGGATTATAATCGGGCGTTATTAATAGATCCTGAGTATGTAGAATGCCAACTCAATAGAGCGTATGCTTTTGAGACCATCGGGCAGTATCAAAACTCACTACGAGATATCAATCAGCTGATTTCCAGCAACGAGGATTCGGCATATTATCATTTTTATCAAGGTCTGATCCTGACCAAACTACGATCTTACAGAGCCGCTATCGAAAGCTTCAAGACTTCCCGATCGCTCGGGGGTGATGATACGGAGACCAACGTCAATTTGGGGACGCTTTACTATTTCCTCGACAAATATGATTCTGCCAGATATTTCCTGAATTTGGCTTTTGATACGAATCCCCGTCAGCCTAATGCGTTGAATACGCTGGCGCTATTAGAATTAAAGGAAAGAAAATATCAACAGGCTCTGTATGCAATTGAAACTGCACTTGAGCTCGTTCCTGACGAACCATATTTTATAAATAATCGCGGGTTTATTTATTTGGAAATGGACTCACTCGAAAGAGGCCTGAAGGATGTGGAAAAGAGTATCGTGATGAATTCTGACAATGGTTGGGCGTATCGAAATAAGGGAATTTATCATCTCAAGAAAGGGCAATTGAATCGAGCGCTTGAGTTGTTCGAGCGGGCTAAGAAATCAAATGAGTTCATCGATGAACTCAGTTATTACATAGGCATTACTTATTCTGGATTGGGCGACAAAGATCAGGCATGCGCCAATTGGATAGAAGGTTCCAACAATGGAGAAAAAAGATCAGCCTCGATGCTTTTTAATTGTGATTAACAGGAGTCGCAATCCTCATCTTTGGATTCAAATTCAATCGTGGAATGATTAATGCCCAGAGTTTTCAGCTCACCTTTTACCTTTTCCTTAATTTCTTGTAAATCATTTAGCGATTGATCATTAACTACAAGATGCACAGACAAAATGTGGTATTGGCCGTCCATTGTCCAAGTGTGACAATCATGAAGACTACTGACACCATCAACCGAACTTAGGGTTTTGTGGATTTTCTCTATGTCAATTTCTGTTGGCGTTCCTTGCAGAATAATTTTGAAACTACGCTTCAGGTTTCTCACGACATTGTACAGAATGAACAGCGCGATGAGAATCGAGAGGACAGCATCTAGTTCAGGAACGTTCGTGAAATGCATAATAATCGCCCCAATCAGAGTTGCGGTCCAACCGAGCACATCTTCCAAAAGATGCCAGTAAACAGCCTGTTCGTTGACAGATTCTCCTGATTTTAGTCTCAAGGCCGCTGCACCATTCACCAGAACGCCTAGAATACCTAGGGCAATCATGCCCGAGGTGTCAGGCTGAACCGGATTCAATAACCTTGGGATGGATTCAATAACAATGAAGACCGACCCAGTCACCAAGACGATTGAGCTGATTATGGCTCCAATGACATTGAATCTGCGGTATCCATAAGAGAAGTCATCGTCTCGACCTTTTTTGGAAAGTTTTGCGAAGTACCAGGATAAACCAATCGTCAATGAATCTCCAAAATCGTGGAGCGCATCGGATAGAATGGCTACACTGTTTGTCCAGATTCCACCGACTACTTCGATGATCGCGAATCCCAGATTTAGGAAAAAGCTGAGCTTTAAATTTTTGGTATCGTGATGATGGTGATGACCGCTCACTAAATAGATCTAGAACCGTCGAATTTCTCGAGATAATCAGCCACTCTTCTCACAAACATGCCACCCAGTGCTCCATCGACCACTCTGTGGTCGTAGCTATGGGACAGGAACATCTTATGACGGATGCCTATCAGGTCACCTTCGGGAGTTTCAATCACCGATGGTTTCTTTTGTATGGCCCCAAGAGCCAGAATGCCAACTTGCGGTTGTACAATAATAGGCGTGCCCATGACATTACCAAATGAACCTACATTAGAAACGGTGTAAGTGCCACCTTGCAACTCGTCTGGCTTGAGTTTATTTTCACGCGCTCTTCTCGCCAGATCATTGACTTTTTTGGTCAATCCGATTAGGTTCATTTGATCAGCATTGTGGATGACCGGAACAATCAAATTCCCGGAAGGAAGCGCCACGGCCATGCCAATGTTTACGGATCCTTTTTTCACAATTCGGTCTCCGTCCACTTGGACGTTGATCATCGGATAATCCCGGATAGCCTGAACAATCGCCTCCATAATAATCGGAGTAAAAGTCAGCGCTTCTCCTTCTTTTTCCTTGAAAGCATTCTTCACCTGATTTCTCCATTTCACTATGGTAGTCACGTCGGCTTCTACGAAGGATGTTACGTGCGGAGACGTTTGCTTTGATTGCACCATACGATCAGCAATCATTTTGCGCATACGATCCATTTCGATGATCTCGTCTTCTCCACTCACCGAAACAGGAACGGGTTGAGTAGCCGGAGCAGAAGTTGGACTTGGAGCCACTACTGGAGCTGTGCCCGATTTTCTATTTTCGACATAGCTCAATATGTCGTTCTTGGTAACCCGACCATCCTGACCTGAGCCTGGGAGTGCATCAAGTTCAGCAACGGAAATGTTTTCACTTTTTGCAATGCTGCGCACAAGTGGTGAGTAAAATCTACCCGCTGAGGTTCTCGGAATTGAGCTGCCATTTCCACCCGCCGATGCAGTGGCCATGGCGGTTTCCAGAATTTCCTCAGCCTGCTTCACAGTTTCGGATCCATTGGCCTCAGCTTTTGGAGCCTCACGATCATCGGATGTTTGAGCAGATTCGTCTCCTTCTGTTTCGATAACGCAAACAGGTTTGCCAACCTGAACCACATCGCCCTCTTGAGCTAGAATTTCTTTGATGACACCAGCGTGCGTGGACGGGATCTCCGTATCCACTTTGTCAGTAGCAACCTCCAACAATGACTCATCTTCCTCAATCGAGTCACCGACATTTTTTAACCATGCAAGCACGGTTCCTTCCATCACGCTTTCGCCCATTTTGGGCATCATCATTTCTATTGTGGCCATTTCGTTGGGGGTTAATGGGTTGTTACAAAGATAACAAGAGACCTATCATTACTTGTAGTTCATCGCAAATGCCGAAGAAAAAACTTTAATATATGTTGAGAGTAAGTATTAGCAGAAGAATCTTTCATTTTAACGTGTTCTGGCGTAACTAAATTTCCAAAGGGATTTCATGCATAGAATATGATTAGTGAACGCTTTTTCGTAAATTCATTTTCTCACATTAAAAAATAAATATTCAGTCACAGAATAAAATTTTGTTTTTGGCCGGGTATTTGCAACAAGTCCAGATAAATCGAATCAGTTTTAATTATCAAAATCTAACTTAACATGGAAAACAGTAAAAAAATTTTGTTGGGAATAGTCGTCCTGGCAATCGTAGGAGTAGCCGGATATTTCATTTCCGGTGGTAGCACAGATTATACCATTGAGGATGCCGAGGGATCGGGAATTGGGGGCGTGAAAAAAGCTCAGAAGTATAAGAGTGAAACGGCAGGAGGTGAAGTGAACATGGAGGGAGAGGATGTTCAGCAGTTGTTGC
Source organism: Cyclobacteriaceae bacterium (assembly GCA_965212145.1). Lineage (GTDB taxonomy): Bacteria > Bacteroidota > Bacteroidia > Cytophagales > Cyclobacteriaceae > JAAEPI01. The sequence continues at coordinate 28,841 of CBDBUY010000005.1, forward strand.
AGAACGATGACTTTATAAACTTGATGCAAGATCCACAGTTCACTGAACTTATGAAGTCTCCTGCATTTACAGAATTGGCTAAAAATGCCACTCTTATGGAACTGGCCAAGAGCCCAAGTTTCATGCAATTAGCTAAGAGTCCAAGCTTTTCAGAATTAGCCAAGTCCCCGAGTTTTAGTGAATTGGCAAAGTCACCTCAGTTTTCAGAATTAGCTAAAAGTCCTCAATTCATGGAATTGGCAAAAAGCCCATCTTTCCAGGATTTAGCCAAGTCTCCACAGTTCGGAGAATTAATGAAGTCTCCACAGTTCATGGAGATTCAGAAAAACCCTCAGTTTGCTGAGTTGGCTAAAAATCCAGCAATGATGGATTTAGCGAAGAATGCTCAATTTGGAGAGTTAGCTAAAAACCCTGCTTTTGCTGAGTTGGCAAAAAATGCGAGTTTCCAAGAGCTAGCTAAGAATCCATCTTTTGCTGAACTAGCGAAAAGTCCATCATTCACTGAGTTGGCTAAAAACCCAGCATTTGCTGAGCTTGCTAAGAATCCTTCGTTTGCTGAGTTAGCAAAAAATCCTCAGTTTATGAACCTAGCCAAGAACCCTTCATTTGCTGAGTTGGCTAAAAACCCATCATTTGGGGAATTGATGAAGTCACCATCATTTATGGAATTAGCCAAGAATCCGCAGTTTGCTGAGTTGGCTAAGAATCCAAATTTTGCGAGTCTGGCGAAGAATCCTTCGTTTGGTGAGTTGATGAAAAATCAGACGTTCTCAACATTGATGAAAAATGCAAGATTCGGGGAACTTGAAAAAAGAGCGAGTTTGTCGTTCTAATTAAAAGAATCACTAAATATTTAAGAGGGATAATGCACTGACATTATCCCTCTTTTTTTATCTTGTTCGCTGACCTAATCCACCTTAACCAACCTGATGACAAACCTTAAGAAGTTCTGTTTCGCATTGTTAATGTGCGGGCATTTTGCGTCTCATGCTCAATTGAACATGGTCGAAACTGACACATTGAGATTGGTCACTTATGATTTTGGACATAAGTATATTTTGCCTCACGCGACTCAGAGTTTCATAAATTCCCTTCGGTTTCACAAACGCTTTTGGGATTACCAGCCCAAAGAAAAGATCACGGTTCTCATTCAGGATTTTGGGGATTTCGGAAACGGTGGCGCTACAGCAATTCCCCGAAATGCCGTCAGCATGGGGTTGTCTCCCTTCAGTTACACGTTTGAGACCAGTCCCGCAGGTGAGCGGGTTTTCAGCATGATGAATCATGAGCTGGTGCATGTGATCGCATTGGACAATGCAGGTAAATCAGACAGGTTTTATCAAAAGTTATTCATGGGAAAGGTCATGCCATCCAATGAACATCCTATTTCCTCCTTCTACAGTTTTTTGACCAGTCCCAGAAGGTATTCACCTAGATGGTATCATGAGGGAATCGCATCTTATGTAGAAACGTGGATGAGTGGAGGTGTGGGGTTGGCCCTTGGGAGCTATGACGAAATGGTTTTTAGAACCAGGGTGCTTGAAAATGCCAGGATTTATACCGCGCAAGGTCTCGAAGCGGAGGGAACGACAACCGACTTTCAAGGTAAGTCTAATTCTTACCTGTATGGAACTCGCTTCATGGGTTACCTCGCCAATCAATATGGCCCACAGAGTATCGTCGACTGGGTGAAACGAAAGGATGGTAGCAAAAGATTCTACTCCGGTCAATTCAAACAGGTTTATGGAAAGTCCTTAAAGGAAGGTTGGGACGAATGGATTGAATTCGAAAAAGAATGGCAAAATCAAAATATTGAAGCACTTAAAGAAAATCCGATTACTGAGGTTGATCGAATCATGGATAAAACGGTGGGATCTGTTTCTTATCCCCATTATGATGAGAAGCGACAAAAAATATACATGGCCATCAATTATCCAGGGAAGGTTCCACATTTAGCTTCACTTGATCTTGAATCAGGTCAGCTTGAACGGCTTACGGACATCAAGGGAGCAGCACTGTTTTATGTTTCGTCCGTAGATTATGACGAGGAAGGAGATCGCTTGTTCTTCACAACAGACAATGACGCCTGGCGGGATTTGAATGTTTATGAATTGTCTACGGGAAAGACGAAACTGTTGCAAAGGGATTTTAGAACCGGCGATTTAGCTATCAATGAAACGGACAAATCCATTTGGGGAATAAAGCATCTTAATGGCTACTCCACTATCGTAAAGGTGCCGAAAGAAGGGACAGATAAGAGCCCTGAAGAATACTCCACATGGGATCAGAAATACACCTTGCCCTATGGTCAGGATATTTTTGACATAGATGTTTCACCAGATGGTACCATTTTGAGCGCTGCGGTTTCAGATTTAGTCGGTAATCAATCTCTGCTCTTTTTTGATCTTCAGTCTCTTGAGGAAAATAAGGCTGAAATTGATACGGTTTTCAATTTCGAGGTGTCTTCGCCACAGAGTTTCAGGTTTACCAAGGATGGTAAATACATGTACGGTTGCTCCTATTATTCGGGGGTCAGCAATGTTTTTAAGGTGGACGTAGAAACCAAGGATATCTTGCCAATGAGCAATACATTGACTGGCTTGTTTCGTCCGATAGAAGTTGATGATGAGCGGTTGTTTGCTTTGGAATTTCGAAGCGATGGATTCAGTCCGGTGTTCATTCAGAATGAGCCAATCGAGAGCGTTTCGAGTATTGATTTTCTAGGAAATAAAACCATTCAGAAATATCCGGAACTTAAGGAATGGGAGCTCTCAATGGATGCGGCCCGAGACATTGATTTGAGCGAAAAAATCATAAATGAAGGTAAATATCAGCCGGGCAGGTTGATCGGTCTTAACTCCGCCTATCCAATCATGGTGGGGTACAAAAACTTCATTGGAGCGGGATATCATTTGAGCTTTGCGGATCCATTGAACTTTCGGACTTTGGATATTTCCTTTTCATACACGCCTCAAGAATGGTTTAATGGGCTGGCTAGCGAAAATGATCCCACCAACTCGATATTGAGCGAAGATGAACAGTATCATTTTTCATTTGCGGGCAAAATAGGACGTTACACGCTCAGTGGTTCTTACAATGACGCCAGCTTCTACGATATTTTTGGTCCAACACGATTCTCAAGGAAAGGGACCAATCTCAGATTGGATTACAATAATTCTCTCGTTTGGGATCCACCGAAGAGGTTGGATTTGAATTTGGGAATTGGAGGGTTCTACGGACTTGATCGCTCACCGGATTTTCAGCAGGTTACAGCGTCAGGATTCGATGGTAACTTGTTTCTGAATATGGATGCCAGTCTTTCGTATCGAAATATGAAAGCATCTCTTGGGGCCGTGGATTATGAGAAAGGCTTTAAGACGAGCATCACAGCGGCTACTTCGGTTTCGGCCGGAAATTATTTCCCCATGACCATCGGTACGTTTGATTTCGGGTTCCAGCTTCCGGGTAATCACTTTTCGGTCTGGTTTAGGAATTCAGCGGGTTCGTCTTTCAGTAACGAGTTCAATCCGTTCACGCGGTTTGGATTCGCGGCTTTCGGAAATAATTATGTTGATTATCGAACTTCAAGAAGGTACAGAACAAGTTTTGCCTTTCCGGGACTTGGTTTCACCGAAGATCGCGCCATCATCGCCAAGGATTTTGGTAAGTCGATGGTTGATTTAATTCTACCACCGATTCGATTCAGAAAGCTTGGAGGCATGAACTTCTATTCAAACTGGATGCAGTTCATGGTGTTCTCCTCAGTATTGACTACCAGCGATCCATCTTCTGTCAGAAATCAATTTTTCAATGTAGGGTCGCAGGTAGATATCAAGATGGTGATTTTTTCTCTTCTGGAATCAACGCTTAGCGTTGGGTATGCAAAAGCCTACGACGCACTGGATAACAACAAGCACTATGATGAGTGGATGGTTTCGTTAAAACTTCTTCGATAAAGTGGATCAGATCATTCAGCTCATCATCGCCATTACACCCGGGTTGGGTGTGGCTGTGTTTATATATATCAAGGATAAATACGATCCTGAACCTGTCCGTAACCTAGTTTATTCATTCGTTTTTGGCGTAGTGGCATTGGGCCTGACCCTGACCATTTCACTTTTCTTTGATGAACAAGCCCATTTGGATGATCGAGATGTGGCTTCTCAGGTATTCAAGGCGTTTTTCGTTGTTGCACTTGTTGAGGAGTTCTGCAAATTTATTTTCATCAGGGGTGTTTTGTATCGAATGAAAGATTTCGATGAGCCTCTTGATGGCATTATTTATTCGGTAATGGTTGCCATGGGATTCGCTACTGCGGAGAATTTACTTTATGTGTTCTATGCAGATGGTGGTGGTAGCACCGCGGTTATCAGGATGTTTACGGCGATTCCTGCCCACGCCTTTTTTGCGATTTTGATGGGTTATTTCGTGGGATTGGCACGTTTTGCTCCCAGTACCCATTCTGTCCTCTACTCAATAGTCGGCTTAATAGTAGCCGTCATTTTCCATGGAACATACGATGCATTTTTGTTTTTATCATTTATTCCTGGAATCTGGATTTGGTCTTTTGTCTGCCTGTTTATCGCTTTTTTGATTTCTGGAAAGCTCATTCAGCTTTTGCAAAGGGTCTCGCCCTTCAAGAAGAAAATCAAGAAGTCAGACGAGACCTGATCATGTTGAGAGCCACCATGGCGCTTAGTTGAATATTCAACTTTCTGTCTTTGGAAAAAACGAATTTCTTGGCTTTCGTTCCATTTTCATCACTCACGGCTATCCAGACTGTCCCAACAGGTTTGTCTTCAGTGCCACCACCAGGGCCGGCAATGCCGCTAAGAGAAACGCCAATGGAGGTGTTGAAAACGTTTCGAATATTTTCTGCCATCTGAATAACCACCTCTTCGCTCACCGCACCTTTGGTGTTCAATATATCTCTGTCCACCCAGAGGGCTTTCTCCTTAATGTCGTAGGAATAGGCAACATAAGAACCTTGGAAGTAATCAGAACTGCCAGGGACCGTGGTAATCAGATGAGACAAAAAACCACCTGTACAACTTTCGGCGCAAGAAATGGTCTTCCCCTGCTCTCGCAGCAGCTGACCGACTTTCTCTTCCAGTTCGATGTTTTCTGTTGAATAAACGTACTTTCCGATAAGTGGAAGACACTTTTGGATTTGAGTTTCGGTTTCTTCTTTTAATATGGCCAAGTCATTTCCTTGAGCTGTCAATCTCAACTTGACCTGAGCCAAGGAAGGCAAATAAGCAAGCTTGATGTGAGTAGGAAGATTCTTTTCCCATTCTTCCAGTTTTTCGGCGAGATGCGATTCAGGAATGCCTCCCGTTCGGATGATGCGATGATAGATTTTTGACTTAAGAAATCGTTCGCTGATTTTTGGAAGAATTTCGGCCGTCATCATTCCTTTCATCTCATGAGGCACGCCGGGCATACTGACAAAGATTTTACCCTCACGCTCCATCCAGATGCCAGGAGCTGTGCCCATTTTGTTTGTGATTTTCTCTGCACCGATTGGCATCAAAGCTTGAGCTTCATTAAGAGGGGTGACTTCTCTCCCAGATCGTCCGAAAAGCGCTTTAACGTCCTGAAGAGCTTCCTCATTCATTTGCATGTCCACGCCAAAATATCTGGCAAGACAAGGCTTGGTCAAGTCGTCATTTGTTGGCCCAAGCCCTCCAGTGATCAAAATGATATCCGCTCTTTTCTCTGCCTCCTCAAAGGCGGATAAGATTTCAGATTCAGTGTCGGGAATTGTGGATTTACGAACCACCTTAATATTGATTTGATCAAGCTCTCCGGAAATCCAGTGAGAGTTGGTGTCGAGTGTTTGACCATAGAGAATCTCGTCTCCAATGGTTATGATTTCGGCCTTTGTGGACATGTGAGTGAAATGAAATATTGGCGAATTAAAGTAGTTTAGCCAACATATAATTCAATTATGGTACGATTCGTTCTATCCGGGCTGCTGTTCTTAGCCTTCACATTAAATATCAGCCAGGCTCAAACCTTGGGAGACCTTGGAAAAACGGCTGGTGATCTTCTCAAAGGGGGCAAACTTTCACAGGACGAAATGTCTGCTGGCATTAAGGAAGCATTGCTAAAAGGGGTGACCAATGGGACGGATCAAGCCTCGTCACTGGATGGCTTTTTTAAGAACCCGGAGATTAAAATCCCTTTTCCAAAAAATGCCCGAAAAGTGGCTAAGTCACTTAAGAAAATTGGCATGGAGAAGCAAGTGGATGAATTTGTGAAGTCCCTGAATAGAAGCGCTGAATTGGCAGCCGCTGAGGCAAAACCCATTTTTATGGACGCAGTGAAAGAAATGACTATTCAGGATGCGGTTAAAATCTTAGACGGTAAAGACAAACTTGGTGCGACCAATTATCTAAAGAGGACAACCGCAGATAAACTGAGCGAGAAGATCCACCCGTTGATTGCTCAATCTCTGGAATCAACCAAGTCTGCGCAACTTTATAAGGATTTAATCAAGCGATATAATAAGCTGCCTTTTGTTAAAAAGGAAAGTGCGAATTTGGAAGATTACGCTACCCAAAAAACGCTGCAAGGATTGTTTCACCTTATAGGAAAAGAGGAAATTAAGATTCGGGAAAATCCGGGTGCGCGGACTTCTGATTTGTTGAAGAAAGTTTTTGGAAAATGAGCTTAACCAATTTCCAGAGAGAAAAAATTACCCATTATTTCCAGACCGTTCTGGATCAGGATAGGAACGGGATTTTGGAAGAAAATGACTTCATTGAAATAGGAGAGTCCCTTTGCATCCTTTGGCGCCATAAGCCAGGAACCCCCGAATATAAAGAAGTGCTTGAGCAGTGCAAAGGCAGTTGGCGGATGTTTGAGGGGTATTTTAGTAGGCAGGAGGGTGTTGCCGATTTGGATCAGTTTCTAAAGTTCTTCGATAAGATTCTCGAGGAGGGAAATCAGGAACTATACAAGAAGTTTGTGATCCAGGTTGTGAGCGATGTTTTTGATTCGTTTGACCTCAATGGGGATGGAGTGATTTCAATCAACGAGTACGTGGACATGTTCATGTGCTACCACATCAAGATTAAGTACTCGGCCAAGGCTTTCGTCAAGCTCGACAGAAATGGAGACGATCAAATCTCCAAGCAGGAGCTCCTGAAGGCCGTGGATGAATTCTTCCGATCTGACGATGAGAAAGATCCGGGAAACTGGTTGTTTGGATTCTGGGGAGATCGCGAGGAATAATTAGATAACTCCCAAACTTCATTTCAACTTTTTCAAGTTAACCAGTGCAATTCTTTTTTTCTCTAAATCTAAATGTTGGATTGCAGTAGGACAAACAACCTTATCGTTATGCTTGTGATTTTCGCTTTCTTCTGCTGTCTCGGTAGTGCTGGTGGATGGTTTGAATAAAACTGAGGATTACGCCCAAGCCGATGACGATATAAGCGAGTGTAAATAGCTTGCCGGCATCCGTTTCCGGAGAAAAGTCACCATACCCAATGGTCGTCAGCGTGATTACTGAAAAATAGAGCGAATCTATCCAGGTCCATCCTTCTAAATAATGGAAAACCACCGTTCCTACAGCTAAAATGACATTGGTGGTGATGAGTAAGTCTCGATAGTCTTTGTCTTGAAGAAAAGAGCGAATGGTTTCGAAGAAAATCATGGGCGGTACATTAAAAATTGAGGCTTAAAGTTGATCAGTTCAGATGAACCCGACAACCTTAAGCCTCAAACAATGAATTCCGCTACGATTATTCAGTTATTCCTTCCAAATCCAGGAAGAAGGCATACTGAAGTGCCGTGGTTTTGTATCTCTTGAATCTACCGGATGCCCCGCCATGTCCTGCTTCCATGTCACAGTCCATGATAAGAATGTTGTCATCTGTTTTGTATTCTCGAAGCTTAGCTACCCACTTGGCTGGTTCCCAATATTGCACTTGCGAATCGAAAAGGCCGGTGGTCACGAGCATGTTTGGATAATCCTGCTCTGATACCTGATCGTACGGCGAATAGGAAAGCATGTACTCGTAGGAGTCCTTGTTTTTTGGATTTCCCCACTCGTCGAACTCATTGGTTGTCAGAGGAATAGATTCGTCGAGCATGGTGCTTACCACATCTACGAAAGGAACTGCTGCAACCACTCCATTAAAGAGTTCCGGATTCATATTCACAATGGCTCCCATCAAAAGGCCTCCGGCGCTTCCGCCTTGCGCATACAGGTGATCTGCAGACGTGTAATCTTCTTCGATCAAATACTTGGCACAATCCACATAGTCGTTGAACGTATTTTGCTTCTTGAACATTTTCCCATCCTCGTACCACTGACGGCCCATTAATTGACCGCCTCGGATATGCGCTATGGCAAATGCGAAACCTCTGTCAAGTAGTGATAGCCTGGTCGAACTGAAGTATGCATCGATGGTCGACCCATATGATCCATAGGCATAAAGAAGGAGCGGGCCATTTCCATCCTTCTTGAATCCTTTCTTGTAAACAATGGAGATCGGCACTTTAGCACCATCTCGAGCGGTTGCCCAGATTCGGTCTGTTTCGTATTCATCGGGATTATGTCCACCCACTACTTCCGTTTGCTTTTTCAGCTCCTTTTCCTTCGAGTTCATGTCATAATCGTACGTAGAACTTGGAGTGGTCATGGACTGGTAGCCATATCGAAGCTTGGTCGTGTTGAAATCCACATTCTGAGTGGTGTAAGCAGCATAGGCTTTCTCACCGAAATCCAGGTAATGTTCATCTCCACTTGTTTGGTTGATAATGCGGATGTTAGTTAGTCCGGCCTCTCGTTCCGTTAGAACCAGATGATCCTTGAAAATGTCAGCACCCTGCAACAGAACCTCCTCACGATGTGGGATGACTTCTTTCCAATTTTCCTGAGCTGTGTTATCCTCAGAAACTTCCATCAGCCGGAAGTTCTGTGCATCCCAATTCGTGCGGATATAAAACTTATCATCGAAATGGTAAATGCTATACTCGTGCTCCTCCCCACGGGTAATGAACTGTTGAAATTCTCCGGTTGGATTATCAGCCTTTAAGATGTGATAATCACTCACGAGCGTACTACTGTTGTAAATGATTACATACTCATCAGACTTGGAATTGTAAACACCAATGTAATAGCTTGGGTCTTTCTCCTCATAGACCAGCACATCCTCAGAAACGGGGGTGCCCAGTTTGTGTCTCCATACTTTCTCTGATAAAAGAGAAACAGGGTTTTTCGTGGTGTAGAAATAGTAATCTCCGTCTGCCGACCAAGCGCCACTTGCTGTGGTGTTGGGGATTTCATCATCGAGATAAAGTCCCGTTTCCAGATCTTTGAACCGGATCGTGTAAACGCGGCGACTGAGGGTGTCTTCACCAAAAGCGACCATCATGTTGTTGGGGCCAACATTGAGCGCTCCGGCATTGTAATAGCTGAATCCTTCGGCCAAGCCATTAACATTCAGGATGATTTCTTCTTCCGCCTCAAGTGATCCTTTTTTCCTGGCATAAATCGGATACTCTCCACCTTCCTCGAATCGGGTGTAGTACCAATACCCTTTGGATAAATAAGGAACAGATGCATCGTCTTTCTTGATTCGGCCAACGATCTCATCGTAGAGTTTTTCTTGTAAATCCTCGGTGTGGGCCATTACCTTTTGCTTGTAGGCGTTTTCCTCGTCGAGGTAATTGAGGACGTCCATGGTCTGCTCGTCTTTCTCCTCAGCGATCTTTTGCTCGTCGGTCAGTCGCATCCAGAAATATGGATCCACGCGCGTGTGGCCATGCCATGTCATAACTGAGTCCTTCTTCTTGGCAACAGGTGCGTCCATTGATTTTGCTTTTTGTTCTGATTCTGACGAAGTGCCGCAACTTGAGATCAAAGTGATCACGGCCAGCGCCATTAGGTAGATTGATTTTTTCATTTCAAGAGTTTTTGGGTGTTCCCAAAAGTAGACAAACGCACTCTTAAAATTTATTGACTCGTTTCTGATTTACAGGAGTGGCTATTTTACTTCAAAGCTGAACATTTCCGTGCCTTCGATATAGCCTGTTAGTCTGTCGCCAATCTTTACCGGTCCGACTCCTTTGGGCGTACCCGTGAAAATGATGTCCCCGGTTTTGAGGAGAATGAATTTGGAGATTTCAGCGATCACTTCATCGATAGGCCAGAGCATCAGGTTGGTGTTCCCTTGCTGAACAGTCTCTCCATTTTTGTCCAGATGGAAATTTAGATTGGCCATGTCAAAATCCTTTTTGGGAATGAAATTGGAAATAGGAGCCGATCCATTGAAAGCTTTGGCTCGCTCCCATGGAAGGCCTTTTTCTTTGACTTTGGTTTGGATATCCCTAGCGGTAAAGTCTACACCCAAACCAATTTCATCGTAATATCCAGAGGCAAATTCAGGTGCAATCGACTTGCCTTCCTTTTTAATTTTCACCAGGACTTCTACCTCGTGATGGATGTCATCGGAGAAATCGGGATGATAGAATGGTTCGTTGTTTTTGAGTAGCGCCGTGTCCGGCTTCATGAAGATGACGGGCTCATCAGGTCGCTCATTCCCAAGTTCTGAAATGTGGTCGGCATAGTTTCGACCGATGCAGATGATTTTCATAGCGCGAATTTACTATCGTCATTCCGGTTTTCGAGGCACTCGGAATCTCATAAATCAACCAACAAATTCCTTCGCTGGTTCGACCACATCCACATGACCCTCTGGATTGATTTCTGTCAATTCTACTGGTACCAGTTGATTGATTAATTCAGGATCGTATTTTCTGCCAACGCGAATGTAGTTCTCCGTAAAGCCATGCATGCGGCTGTTTTCCACGTCCGCTTCGAAGAGCACGGTGAACTTCTGCCCAATATGCTGCTCGTAAAAATGCCTTCTCTTCTTCTCAGAAAGTGTTCGGAGCATTTTGGATCTCTTTTGTCGTTCGGCCACCGGCACCACGCCATCCATGTCTACAGCCTTGGTGTTATCCCGCTCAGAGTAAGTGAAAACATGTAGATAAGAGATGTTCAGATCGTTTAGGAAATTATAAGTGGTCAGGAACTCCTCTTCGGTTTCTCCCGGAAATCCCGTGATCACATCCACGCCGATGCAGCATTTAGGCATCAATGATTTGATTTTCTCTGCGCGCATCTTGTACAACCCGGACAAGTATCGGCGGTTCATGCTCTTCAGAATCGCATCACTTCCGGATTGCAAGGGAATGTGAAAGTGAGGTACGAACTTTTTGGATTGGGCTACAAATTCAATGACTTCATCTGCCAGGAGGTTGGGTTCGATCGACGATATTCTGAATCGGTCGATTCCCTCCACTTCGTCCAATGCCTTGATCAGGTCGATGAACTTCTCTTTCCGCTTTCCCTCCTGAATGCCGAAATCTCCAATATTCACCCCGGTCAACACGACCTCCTTAACTTCGGTTTTACCGATTTCCTCCGCTTGCCGAACAATGTTTTCAATGGTGTCGCTTCGGCTTTTTCCTCGAGCCAAAGGGATGGTACAAAACGCACACCCATAATTGCACCCGTCCTGGACTTTTAGGAAGGTTCTGGTGCGGTCTCCCATGGAGTAGGAGGCATTGAAACGTTTGGCTTCCTGAATTTCCGTGGCAAAGACCCCTCCATGCGTAAAGTCATTGAGCCGATCAAAGATTTCGAATTTCTCATTGGCGCCTAGCACAGCATCCACACCGGGGATTTCAGAGATTTCTTTAGGCTTGAGCTGTGCGTAGCAGCCAATGATGGTCACGAAACTGTTCGGGGAGATCTTCTTTGCTTCCTTGACAATCTTTCGGCACTTCTTGTCAGCATTTTCCGTCACCGAGCAAGTGTTTATGACGAACACATCTGGCTCATCGGTGAAGTCCACTTTCTGATACCCTTGCTCCATAGCCTTTCTGGCGATGGTGGAGGTTTCAGAGAAATTCAGCTTACAGCCGAGCGTGTAGAATGCGACTTTTTTCATTGGGGTGGCAAAGGTAGGAGGGAAGCCATTAAAATATCGAAGCTTGCTTTTCTTTCAGACTTCTCTTCTTACCGGTGATATGATCTATGATCATCTCCGCATGCACTCTGGAATTTTCGATGAACCAAACATTCGTTTTTAAACCTCCGCAAATCACCCCGGCCAGGTAAATGCCAGGTACGTTGGTTTCCATGGTTTCTTCATGGTAAACCGGGGTTTTGAACTCATCCTTCCCAATTTCAATACCGAGATGTTTCAGAAAAGAAAAATCCGGCTGGTAACCGGTCATGGCCAGTACAAAATCATTGTCAATGACCTGCGGGCCATCCGGTGTTTCAAACTCCACAGTCGTTTCCGTGATCTTCGTGATGTTGGAATTGAAGTGCGCGGTGATGGAGCCTTCTTTAATCCGGTTGTTAATGTCCGGACGCACCCAGTACTTCACTCGTGGATTGATCTCCGGCTCTCGGATAATCATGGTAACAGATTTTGCTCCCTTTCTGTAAACTTCTAGCGCTACATCCACGCTTGAATTAGCCGCACCCACCACCACCACATTCATATCGAAGTAGGGGTGGGGCTCGTCGTAGTAATGCTTGACTTTTGGTAAATCCTCTCCCGGAACATTGAGCAGGTAAGGGAGATCGTAGAAACCCGTGGCGAGGACGATATATTTAGATTTGATCACGCTTTTGGAGGTTTGCGTGAGGAATCCTGATTCTTCTTTAATTACCGATTCCACCTTCTCATAAAGTCGCGTTTTCAACTTCCAGGATGACGCTACCCTGCGATAGTATTCCAGCGCTTCAGCTCGTACGGGTTTTGGGTTGTGCGAGATAAACGGCACGTCACCAATCTCCAGCCGATCAGAAGTAGAGAAAAACGTCATGTTCTTGGGGTAGTTGTAGAGCGAATTGACCAGACATCCCTTGTCCACAATCACATAAGACTTGCCTGCTTTCTCTGCCTCTATGCCACAGGCCAGCCCAATGGGTCCGGCTCCAATGATCAAAATATCTACCTCTGTCATGGAGCAAAGGTAGGATTGGAAAGTTTTAAGAAATGCGCTTATCTTCTTTTCATTGGATAATCTACCTTCTCTACTTCATAGCCGATCAACTTTTCAATCCGCTTCATCTTGTAGCCATCCTCCTTGGTAATCAAAGTGATCGCAATTCCATCACTCTGTGCTCTGGCTGTTCGTCCGACTCTGTGCACGTAATCTTCTGCATCACCCGGCACGTCATAGTTCACCACCAGATCAATTTCCTTGATGTCGATCCCACGGCTCATCACATCTGTAGCGACCAAAATTCTCAGTCGTTTTGCCCGGAACTTAAGCAGGATTTCTTCTCGTTCCGATTGTTTCAAGATAGACGAAACACCCATAGCTTCCAGCCCTTCCTTTTTCAATCCTCGCACGATGGATGCCACTTTCACTTTCGTCGAACTAAAAATGATTATGCTTTTTAGCTGTTCGGATCGTTTCAAGATCTTGGTGATCAGTTCGGTTTTGTAGCCTTCCTCGACTCGGTAAGCTTCTTGACTTACTTTTTCCGCAGGTTTGGACAATTCCAAAATGATGGATTCAGGTTTGTTCAGAATCGTTTTCGCGAGCTTTTCGATTTTGGGTGCCATTGTCGCGCTGAACATCGACGTGTGTTTTAGACCAGGTAAATGCGACTTGATTTTGATGATGTCATCGTAGAAATTCATGTCGAGCATTCTGTCCGCCTCGTCAAGGATCAAATGCGTGACTTCATCGAATTTCACATAGCCCATGTTTAAGTGAGAGATCAGTTTCCCCGGGGTGGCCACTACGATATCAGCGCCCGTGGTGAGTGCCGTTTTTTGCTGAGCCCATTCTTGTCCGTCCCCACCACCATAAACGGCAATGGAGTGAACAGGCAAGAAGTAACTGAATCCTTCAATCTGCTGATCAATCTGAAGTGCCAGCTCTCGAGTAGGTACCAAAATCAAAACCTTCACGTGATTAGGGCTCGGATTTTCTGCCATGGTGTGAAGAGAGGGGAGCACGAATGCTGCCGTCTTACCTGTTCCGGTCTGCGCACAGGCAATTAGGTCTTTTTGATTGAGAATGTGCGGAATGGCAAACTCCTGAATAGGTGTTGCTTCCTTGAAGCCCATGTAAGAAAGGGCTTCCATTATTTTATCGTGTAAGTTGAATTGGTCAAATGTCATCGGCCGCAAAGATGAAGCATTCCAAAGAATCGGCTTTCGAAATCTTTCTAGGCAATTAATAGACTAACTTTGTAATGAACCTTTTAAGAAGATAATTACTTAGCTACTCCATGAATCAACAGCAGATAAACGCCGAGATAAAGAAGAAACTAGCCAATTGGAAAACCATGATCCGGGAGTACCAGGTGCCAGATAACAAAAAGGCGTTATTCCAGTTGCTGAGTACTTTCCTTCCATTCATCGGGATTTGGATTGCGATCTACTTTGTCATTCAGTACTCTGTTCTCTGGAGCATCCCGTTGTTCTGCCTGAATGCCCTTTTCCTGTTCCGAATCTTCGTGATACAACATGATTGTGGTCATTACTCGTTTTTCAATTCCAGAAAATGGAACAAGTTCGTGGGCTATTTGTGCAGCGTCTTCAGTTTTATTCCATTTGATTATTGGTCCAGGATTCACAGTTTTCACCATGGCCATACCGGTCAGTTGGAAGTGCGTGAGATTGGAGACATCCCAACGATTACCGTAAAAGAGTATGAAGAAAGAAGCTGGTTTGGGAGGTTGAAGTACCGTGTGTTTAGGTTTCCAATTGTGACTTTCGTTATTTCTCCGGTGTATTATTTCCTGATTTCTTGTCGTGTTCCAACAATCACTTTTGGGAAACTAGGGAAGTACCTGAAAATCATTTTAAAAGACAATTTTTGGATTGCCCTCACTTATGGGGTGGTGGGTACACTCGTGGGATGGCCAATGTTTTTGCTGATCCAGTTCATCCTGATATTTATGTTTGGCGTGGCGGCCTTTTGGTTTTTCTATGTGCAGCACCAACATGAGTTTTCTTACAAGCAATGGAAGGAAAACTGGGATTATGTGTTGTCGGCTATTCGAGGGAGTACTTATTACAAATTGCCAAAACTCTTCCAGTGGTTCACTGGGAACATTGGCTTCCACCACATTCACCACTTGAGTAGCCTGATTCCAAATTATAATCTACCGAAGTGCTTCAAAGAGCAGCCCGATCTCAGTAAGTATGTATCGGTGGTTAAATTCTGGCCCAGTCTCAAAATGATGCACTACAAGCTTTGGGATGAGGAGCGCCAGAAGATGATTCGTTTCTCAGAGTATTACAAACTTCGGGCAATCGCTCAAAGGTCCGCGTCTTAATACAGACTTCATTTCTGGCATTCCCCCGAGGTTAAACTAAAAAATTAGTTGATTGTTTGTTTTTATGAACTAAAGATTTAGTTTTGAAACTAAGAATTTAGTTTATGAAAGAATTGACCAAAGCAGAGGAGGAGATCATGCAAGTTTTATGGGAGCTGGAAACAGCTTTTGTAAAAGAGGTGATCGAAAGGATGCCCGAACCAAAACCTGCTTACAACACTGTCTCCACCATTGTGCGGATTCTGGAGCAAAAGGGTTTCGTAGGGCACGAAGCACTTGGTAAGTCCCATCGATATTTTCCGCTGATGTCCAAAGAGGACTACACCAAGCAATTCATGAAGGGATTCGTGTCCAAATACTTCAGTGGATCCTACCAGCAGATGGTTTCTTTCTTCACCAAGGAGGACAATCTCTCAATCGAAGAGTTGGAAGAATTAATGCAAGAACTCAAAAATTCAGAATCATGAGCAATTACCTGATCGAGCTTTCCATGATACACGTTGTGCTTTTTGGTGCATATTGGATCATTTTCCGCAATGAAACGCAGTTTGGGAAAATGCGATTCGTTGTGCTTGGAGCATCGCTGATGTCTTTGACTATTCCATTGCTCAGACTTCCAAAATTGTTCCAAAATGGAGGTGCGCCGGAGTTTGTGGCAGGAACTATGGAGGTTGTTATGTTGGAGGAAATGACCATCTCAGCTCAAAACGCTTCGCAGATTGATTTTTCAATTTTGACTGGTGCATATATGGTCATTAGCGGCTTCTTCCTAGTTCGGTTAATAGTCAACCTGAGCAAGTTGATCAAACTGGAGCGTGAAAGTCATCATGAGAATTTCTTCAATACACGCATCCTTCGCTCTCCCAAAATCAAGGGCAGCTTCACTTTCTTCAACTGGATTTTCCTGTCAGAGGATGTGCAACCTGACCAGAAAGAGTATGACGTAATTTTACGCCACGAAAAGGCTCATGTGGCACTTGGTCACACCTATGACCTTATTTTCCTCGAATTATTCAAAGTCGTCTTTTGGTGGCTACCGACCGCTTGGTTGGCACAAAAAGAAATTAAGAAAATACACGAATACCAGGCCGATGCGCATGCCTTAAAGTCATTCAGCCTCGACCGCTATTCGTCTATACTGATCAGTTCAACTCTCAAAGCCAATGGACTAAGCTTGGCCAGCTCGTTTCATGACGGCTTAATTTTTAAACGACTAAAAGCAATGAAACAAAAAGCAAAAAATGTAAGTCCCTGGAAAATTGGGACGGTAACCCTATTGACCGCCCTATTATTTGTGGCCTTCGCATGTAGCGAGGAAATGGAAGCAGGCATTAAGGAAATGGGTGAATCAAGTAACTCGATATCATTTGATCAACTGCCAACAGAAATGCAGTCTGATCTCCAAGGCATCAAGGATGATTTGACCTTCATCAAGGTGGAAATGCCCCAAGATGAAATGGGCAAATCCAAAATCGGTGAAATAGATGCACTTCGGGAATTGGACCCGAGCACTATTCATTCAATGAATGTGGTTAAGAACGAGGAATTCCGGGGAATCTATATCGCCATCAAAAAGGAAGGAGTCAATTTTGATTACCTGGCTCAGAAGTCCAAAATGGACGGAGAGGTCTTTACTGTGGTGGAGCAGAAACCGGAATTCCCCGGAGGAAAAGACGCGTTGATGAAATATCTTATCAGCGAACTAAAATATCCGAAGGATGCTGAAGCGGACGGTGTGGAGGGACGTGTGATGGTGCAGTTCATCGTTGACAAAGATGGAAGTATTAAGAACGTTGAGGCATTGAAAGGCATTGCGCCATCTTGCGATGAAGAAGCTGTTCGCGTTATCGCCAACATGCCAAATTGGAACCCGGGAAGTCAGCGCGGTAAGAAAGTGGCTGTGAGAATGCTCATGCCCATTGTCTTTTCCCTGTCAGGAGATAAAGCCAGCGCCTCTAAGATCATGTTGAATGAAACCAAATCAGATTTCAATAAAATGATAGTGAATGCCGAACTAAACGATGGTATTTGGCAGGGTAAAGTGACAAACGCAGAATCTGGTAAAGCAATGGCTGGTGTAAATGTTGTTGAACAGGGGTCTTCCAACGGGACTGTAACGGATTTGGACGGTTCATTCTCCTTGAAACCAAAGAATTCCGGTAATCCCATCGTCCTGAGTCACATCGGGTATCAAAGTGCCAAGTTAGAGGCAGCCAAATAGGATTATTTTAAAGGACTTATTAAGGCCATCTTCAGGATGGCCTTTTTTGTTGCTCAGGTATAGGTTTTAAAAAATCTTACCTTTGCGGCTTCATACAATTTAAAGACATGGCAGTAGCTAAGAAAAACGACACAGTAAAAGTTCATTACACAGGAAAACTTAAATCCGGAGAGGTCTTCGATTCTTCGCGAGAAAGAGAACCATTAGAGTTCACCGTTGGAGGAGGTCAGATGATCCCGGGATTTGATGCCGCAGTAGATGGAATGGCCCTGGAAGAAACAAAAGAAGTAACAATCCCAAGTGCAGAAGCGTACGGTGAAAGAAATGAGCAGATGATTCAGGAGGTTCCAAGAGAGCAGTTGCCTGAAGATATGAAGCCTGAAGTTGGCCAGACTTTGGTTGCATCTAGCCAGGATGGAGGACAGACTCATGTAGTTGTTACCGAGGTAAAGGACGAAAGTATCACTGTAGACGGGAATCACCCTTTGGCAGGACAGGATTTGATCTTTGACATTGAATTGGTAGAGATCGCTTAAGGAAATTTCTTACGAAAACTCAAGCCCCGGTCATTCGATCGGGGCTTTTTTTATTCCTCTCTTTTACAGAAAATCTTCCAAGTCGGGTAGCTGAAAGTTTCCGCTTTGTTAACCCACTCACCAACCCAATTGTAACCCTCCTTAGAAAAATCTGAGAAAGTCAGCCGATAAAAACCCGGTGTACCATTGGGGGCAGGCTGATCTCGGTACAGGACGATTTTATCTCCCTCACGATTTCCCTCCCATGTAGAGAGTGGTGAGGAAAATCCAGTGTTGGAATAGTAGTGAACGTACCATCTCGCACTGTCAGCATTGTACACCCGGATGCTCCCAGAATGCCCACCGTCTTCCTTGAGCGTTTCGTCCTGCACACCCCAGCCATTCATGATGTATTTCCAGTTCCAGGTCATTTTCACCGTATCTGCCCAGGTGTTTTGATCAATTCTTGAGACGGACTTGCATGCACATGACCCGATCATCGGTGCGAAATCTGCGACCTCTTTCGGTGCATCGGGGTGAGGTCGACCGTATGGGAATTTGCCTGAAGGTTCATTGTCATAGGATTGAGCCATCAGTGGGCCAGCGAGAGTTAGTAGTAATAGTTTTAAGAAAGTTCTCATTTTGTTGGTTTGGATTATAACAACGATGCGACTTATTTCCCTAGTCTTGGAACTAGATGAGATGCGGTCATGTTTGTTGAAGTTGAATCGCTCAAAACTTATACATTTGATCCATGGCCAACTACTCTATCGCCGAAGTTGAGACTCTTACTGGAATTCAAGCACACACGCTCAGAATATGGGAACGACGGTATGGCATCATCAAAGCTAACAGGACGGATACCAAGATACGCTTTTATGACGATGAGCAGCTGAAACTCCTACTGAACATTAGCATCCTTTTGAATGCAGGTTATCGGATATCTAAAATTGATAAGTTAGAGAGGCAAGAGATTGACAATTTGGTGTTTGATTCCATGCATGAAAATGGAACTAAAACTGAAGGAGATATTCAGGGTATGGTGGTCAGTATGTTGAACATGGATGAGGATTTATTCCACGAAATTTTCAATAAATACTGCGAGGAATTTGGTATACTGAAAACCGTCGAAAAACTGATTTACCCTTTTCTTTTTCAAGTCGGGTTACTTTGGGGAACCAATAGAGCCATGCCAGCTCAGGAGCATTTCGTATCAAATCTGATCAGACTGAAGCTCTTTGCAGAAATCGAAAAACTACCTGCTCCAAAGAAAAACGCCAAGAAGTTGGTCCTGTTTATGCCTGAAGGAGAGAATCATGAAATCGGGCTTCTTCTGGGAAATTTTATAGCTAGAAAACACGGTTTTAGAACTTACTATCTAGGTCAAAATGTTCCTCCCAAAGATGTAATTAAAGTGTGTAATACCGTGGGAGCTGAATTGGCTTTAACTGTGATCGTACTTTGGCGGGAGTTATATGCTGATCAATTACGGCAAATCACAGAAGCTTTAAATGCCACAATCCTGATTTCAGGAATCCCTCAGGACAATCCATTGAGCAGTAATGATTTGTATGTAGTTATTGGAGGGCCTGCAGATTTAATTTCCAGATTAAAGGAACTTAAGGGGAAGTAATTTTGTCTAACATTGTTATATAAAAGAATAAACAACTTGAATTCACGCTCTACCGTTATTGGTTCTGGATTTTCTGGTTTGGCTAGTGCAGCTCTCCTCGCAAAACAAGGTTTCGATGTGACCCTACTCGAGAAGAATGATAACATCGGAGGTCGGGCGCGTCAGTTTCAAGCGAACGGATTCACCTTCGATATGGGGCCATCCTGGTACTGGATGCCGGAGATTTTCGAGCGCTTCTTCGATTATTTTGACACCAAGCCCGAGGACTTCTTTGAGTTAAAAAAACTGGATCCGGCGTTCCGCATATTTTTTCCTGATGATACCTTGGACATGCCCGGTTCACCAGAAGGAGTTTATGAGTTTTTTGAGGCCCTGGAGCCGGGTGCTTCAAAGTCACTAGAGAAGTTCATGACTGAAGCCGAATTTAAGTACGAGGTGGGGGTCAGGGATATTATATACCGTCAGCCGGACGGACTGAAGCCTTTTCTCAATTGGCGGACAATAAAGGCGGCATTTCGATTGCAGTTGATTCAGTCCATCTCCAAGCACATTGACGCGTACTTTTCGCATCCATACCTCAAGCAAATTCTGGAGTTTCCGGTGCTCTTTTTGGGAGCTGATCCCAAGGCCACACCGGCGCTATATTCCATGATGGATTATTCAGGATTGATGCAAGGGACGTGGTATCCGATTGGCGGTTTTTATGAAATCATCAAGGCCATGGAAAAAGTGGCGATAGACAATGGCGTATCGATTCGCACTGGAAGTGAGGTTTTGAGTTTGGATCTAAGGGGAGGGAAGTGTAAAAGTGTCAACAGCACCTTGGGTCGATTTGAAGCGGATGCCTTGGTTATATCGGGTGATTATCACCATTTTGATCAGCATGTGATGCCAAAGGAATATCGCCAGTATTCGGAGAAGTACTGGGATAGTAGAACCATGGCTCCAAGTTGCCTATTATTTTATGTTGGGCATAAAGGAAAAGTTGATGGACTTGAGCACCACAATCTGTTTTTCGACGCTGATTTCCCTGAACATAGTAAGGCGATATACGAAACGGAGGAATGGCCAGACAATCCACTTTTCTATGTTTGTTGTCCTTCCAAAACTGATCACACGGTGGCCCCTGAGGGAGACGAGAATTTATTTTTCTTAATCCCTGTAGCCGCTGGGATCAAGGATGATCAAGAGACACGAGACAAGTATTTTGAGATCCTTTGTGACCGAATCGAATCAAAGGTTGGAGTCGACATTCGACCAAATATTGTCTACAAGCGTGATTACTGCGTCAAAGAATTCAAGGAAGACTATCATGCCTACAGAGGCAATGCCTATGGGTTGGCCAATACGCTGAGACAAACGGCGTTTTGGAAGCCAACGATGAAACATAAGAAACTCAAAAATGTTTTTCATGCGGGACAGTTAACTGTGCCTGGTCCTGGCGTACCGCCTTCCCTGGTTTCGGGAGAGCTGGCGGCTAATTATGTAACCGACTACTTAAATAAAATTTGATGAAGGAACTATACGATAGGGTTTGTTCCAACTGTGCAGAGCTGACTACTCGTCGTTACAGTACGAGTTTCTCTTTGGGCATTCAGATGTTGCACCCGTCTATTCGTCCTGCTATTTATAACATCTATGGATTGGTCAGGTTTGCGGATGAAATTGTGGATACTTTTCATGATTTTGACAAATCAGAACTACTCGCCAGATTCAAGGATGATTGCTACAGATCCATTGAAGAGGGCATAAGTTTAAATCCCATACTTCATTCATTTCAATCCACCGTAAGACGATATAATATCCCATTGGAGTTAGTCGATTCGTTTTTCCGAAGTATGGAAATGGACCTGGAGCAGAGTTCACATGACCAGCAATCTCTTGACGATTACATTGTCGGGTCAGCCGAGGTGGTAGGTTTGATGTGCTTGTGTGTATTTGTAGATGGAGATCGAGACGAATACGAGCGTTTAAAGTATCCTGCGGAGCGGTTAGGTGCGGCATTTCAAAAAGTGAATTTTCTGCGGGATTTGAAACACGATTCCAACGACCTGGGAAGAACGTATTTTCCTCAAATGATGAATGGCAATTGGGATGATCACGTAAAACAATCCATCGAGGTGGATATTGAAAAGGACTTTGCGGAAGCACTCGAAGGAATCAAGCAGTTACCGAAAACGGCCCGACTGGGAGTTTATCTGGCTTATAAGTATTATTTGACCCTCTTCAGGAAAATTCAGCGAAAGAGCCCACAGTCTGTCATGAATGGGAGAATTAGAATTAGCAACGGAAGAAAAATAGGCATAATGTTGCGGACATATACGGCCTATAATCTTCAGCGAATATGATTTATGTGATGTTAGTCACACTACCGCTTCTTATTAATCAGGAAAACCATACCCTCCGTATTCGATACGAAAAAGCTTACCAGAGCAAAGCAGAAACGAAGCAATTGGTCAGGGATTTGGAAGGGAAAAATGATCGTTCGGCGACCGAAACGGCTTACCTCGGAGCAGCGACATTGCTTATGGCGCATCATGATTTTGACCCATTTGCGAAATTGGGGTACTTCCAGCGAGGCAAGAAGCTCATCGAGCAGGCTGTGGAGATGGATCCGAAAAGCGCAGAAATTCGATACTTAAGATTTGTAAATCAATCCGAGACGCCAAGAATCCTTGGGTATAAAGACAACCTGCACGTGGATCTTGAATTAATTGCTGCAGCATTTCATCAGATGGATGATGATTTGAAAAAGCGGGTCTCAGCCTTCATGATGTCTGGTAAACATCTAGAAGAGGAACAACGAAGAAATTTTGAAATCAGATGAGTGAGACGGTTATTTTAGTGAATGAGGAAGATGAAGCCATTGGAATCGCACCCAAGTTGGGAGCGCATGAAAAAGGCTTACTGCATCGCGCATTTTCCGTATTGATTTTTAATTCAAAAGGGGAGATGCTCCTTCAAAAACGAGCGTCCTCCAAGTATCACTCCGGAGGCTTGTGGTCGAACGCTTGTTGTAGCCATCCCAGATCAGGTGAGGAACTTCAAGACGCTGTTAACAGACGATTGACGGAGGAGCTGGGTTTTGTTTGTGAAACCCAGTTTGATTTTAAGTTTATCTACAAAGTGGAGTTCGATAATGGACTGACGGAGCATGAATTGGATCACGTGTTCATCGGACACTCTGATGCCGAGCCCGTTCCGAATCCGGAAGAAGTGGAGGACTGGAAATATGTCTCTCCCGATGACTTGAAAAACTGGGTCAAAGAGGAACCAGAAGCCTTCTCGGTTTGGTTTCAGATCATAATGAAAAGATTGAACGAGGAAAAAGCCGCATGAGCATTTATTACCTGAGGAAAAAAGAGCAACTCAATGCACCCATTGAAGAAGTCTGGAAATTCTTTTCCAGCCCCAAGAACCTGAAGGAGCTCACACCTGATTACATGAATTTCCAGATTACCGAGATGAGCCGAGATGATTCAGCTTACTCAGGCCAAATGATTGAATACCGTGTCAACGTGCTGCCAGGCATCAGAACGAAATGGTTGACAGAGATCACGGCGGTGCGAGAAAATGAATGTTTCGTGGATGAACAGCGAGTCGGACCGTATGCCATTTGGCATCATGAGCATCACTTTGAACCTAAAGACGGTGGAGTGGAAATGACAGATATAATCACCTATAAAATTCCGTTTGGATGGTTCGGGACGCTGCTTCATCCGTTCATCCGACGGAAACTTGAAGGTATCTTTGCATACCGATCTGAGAAAACGAAAAGTATATTTTGATGGAAATTGTGTTGAATGTGCTGATAGTGATTGGAACCTTCTTGTTCATGGAAGGTGTAGCGTGGTTTACCCACAAATACGTGATGCACGGGTTTTTGTGGAGTTGGCATCACTCGCATCACGTGCCAAGAAAAGGACCTATCGAGAAGAACGATCGGTTCGCCTTGGTTTTCAGTGTACCAAGCATTGGCCTCTTTTTTTACTCCACATACTTCACCGACTCTTTTTATCTGACATCAGTGGCCATCGGCATACTGGCCTATGGAATTTTCTATGTGGTATTCCATGATATCATCGTCCATCAGCGAGTGAAATTCCGGAAGAGATGGAACAGTAAATACATGAAGCGCATGATCAACGCACATTACGCGCATCATGAGAAGCACACGAAGGAAGACTGTGAGTCTTTCGGATTCCTGATAGTGCCGAAGAAATACGAGCCAGAGCAAAATGAATGAGAGGTACTATTATCTCTTATTGGACATGGCTGCTATTTCGGTTCCACTGATAGCGAGCTTTTATCCTAAAGCCCCGTTTATTAAAACTTTTCGAGGGATCATTCCGGCATTGGTGATTCCTATGATCGTTTTCATTGCCTGGGATGTCTGGTTCACAGACATGGGAGTTTGGGGCTTCAATCCGCGATACCTGTCTGGGATTTACCTGTTCAACTTACCGATTGAAGAATGGCTATTTTTCATTTCCATTCCGTATGCGTGTCTTTTCACCTATTTCGCAATCAAGCATTTTTGGAAGGCGCCAGCTAGTCCGACCTATCTTCCTCGGATTCTTGCAATAGCGTCTTGGGTGGTGGCTTTTGTCTTCAAAGATCAATGGTACACATTCACGACTTTCCTGGGACTCGGCATGCTGTTTTATTACATCGCATGGCGTGAATACACTTTCTTGTTTCAGTTTTTTGTGAGCTACCTAATCATTCTGATTCCGTTTTTCTTGATCAATGGGGTCTTGACCGGAAGCTGGATTGATGATCAGGTAGTGTGGTACAACGATGCAGAAAACTGGGGCATTCGGATGGGCACCATTCCGATGGAGGATGCCTTTTACGGAATGTTTCTACTGCTTTGGAATACCTTGATTTGGGAGAGAATCAGTGACCAACAAGGATGAAAGGAGCCCAATAGTAAGGGTTCGAATATTGGTCAGTTCTCAATAGTGAGAGCTTAGCCTGGCGTAAAGCCATGCTATATCCGGTGTAGTCGTTATGGAGATGATGGTCGTAGAATTTGATCATCAGATCCGAAGTAGATTTATCTGCCACCTGCCACAGCGAAACGATGAGGTTGTTTGCACCAGCATATTGAAAAGCCCGACTCAAACCCACAATTCCTTCGCCCTTTGCGATTTTACCAAGACCTGTCTCGCATGCAGACAAGGTGACCAAATCTGCATTGATTTTTAGGTTATAAATTTCCCCAGCATACAAACTCCCGTCTTCCTCATCAGTAGGTGAGAGAAAAACCCGTGAGAGTTCCGGCTTAGATTCATTGACCTGTCCGTGTGTGGCAAAGTGCAAGTACTTATAGTCCATCAAGGCATCTGATTTCAGCAGGTGCTCACTGGCATCAGCATTCAAAACCATGTCAGCATCTCCATTGGCCAGGAAGAACAAACGGATTTCCTTCACTTCACTTTCGCTATCGGGCAGAGACGCCATCTGTACTTCATTTTTGTTAAATTGAATTGGAGCACATAGCAAAACCTTTTCCTCACCGTGGCTGTCAGATTGTTTTCTGTTGACCCAAAGCGTAGCAGAGTAATCGTACGCCACTGATACATGTTTGATTAAGAAATCTTGTTCCTTAAAAGTTGTTCCCTGACTGTCGGGGTGAATGAACGCTTCAAATGGTAATGTCCCCAAAATACCGTCCGGCAATATGATGAGTTTCCTCGGCTGTCCGATTTTCTTAGGGATCAGCTGACTATGGAGCATCTTAGCTGACTCGATAATGGTTTCTTCTACTTGATATTTGATGGCATTTCGGAAGGCTGCAGCCTTGGTTTCAAGTGTTGAGTCCTTCTGGATGGTGTGAGTCTTTAGTCCTCTTTTATCAATCTCGAAAATGTAAATCTGAGATAAGCCAAGGAAATAGGAGAGTAGTTTAGTGCC
Organism: Cyclobacteriaceae bacterium; assembly: GCA_965212145.1. Classification (GTDB taxonomy): domain Bacteria; phylum Bacteroidota; class Bacteroidia; order Cytophagales; family Cyclobacteriaceae; genus JAAEPI01. Next base: position 54,466 of record CBDBUY010000005.1, read on the forward strand.
ATCTTCCATGGAGTTCATGATGTCTTCAACTGACGCGATCGACTGACTATACTTGAGTTCGTAGTACGCGGGGAAATTGGCTTCCAGATTCACGATAAAATCCTGATATGCGCTTTGGTAAGTGAATAAAAGATTCTTGAATTTCTCCTGATCTCGGCCGCTGGCCAGTTGCTGCTCAAAGAAAGCTATCTCCGCTTTCAGGCTGTCTTCCATGCTGATCAATTCCTGCGGAATACCGGCAAAGCTTTTTGCCTTTGTTTCATTGATAGCTTCCAGTAAGACGGCTGATTTGCTGCGTTCACAAAACTGAAACGCCTTTTCCCGATAGAGTTTCTTTTGAAATGTTTGATCGCTAAGAATCAGAGAAAGCCTAATGCCGTTTTCGTAAACGCGCTTGGAGATTTCACCCAGTTTAATTTTGTCTCCTTCATTCTGTCGAATCTGACGAATTACCGAGATCAATTCATCGCATTTCGTGTAGGCGTCCACTGCTGAGGTCAGGTCAATCTTGTTCAAAGACTTTTGAAAATGCAGCGCTTCGAGTGCAATGGCTTTTCCCTCTAATGAGGATAGGAGATAATCTGCGTTGAAATAGTCTCGAACCTCTGGTAAGTCATAGACCGTTTCGAACTCCTGATTGAGGAGGTTTGCGTAGATGGCGTTCTGGAAATTCACGACTGCATCTTTGAATTCTCCTTGTGCCTTGGTCACCTCCCCTTTGAGGTAATATGTGTTGGCCACTTCTGGGTGCTTCGCCCCGAATAGCGATATATACATTTTCAGGGCTTGACTGAGGGTGATCATCGCTTCATCGTATGCCTCCATTTGAAATTGGATGTGACCTATTGATAACAGGACAAACGCCTTGCGCTCGTGATTTCCCTGAATTTTGGAATTCAGGTTTTCCCGGACCACCTGCAGGAGTTCAAGGGCTTCCTCAAAATCGTCTTGACTGGCATAAGCAAATGCTAGATTGTTAATGACCAGTGCGGTTTTAGGGTGATCAGATCCCAGCGTTCGCTCGTAGATTTTTTTCGCCCGATTGTAATAAATGAGTGCTTGAAGCGGATTCCCGGTCTCCTGATGATAGCGCCCAAGGTTATTGAAAGAATCTCCGATTGGAAGATCCGTGGAGCTAAGAAATTTCTGACGTATCGAGAGCGAACGATCCATGTACTGCTGTGAAAGTTCGTAGTTCCCATTGTTCAAGAAAGCCACCCCCATATCATTGAAGCATGTAGCCAATTCCAGCGTTTCCTCATGGCCCAGTAGTTTCTCGGCTTTTTGAAGATACTCAAGCGCCAAATCATTTCTTCCAAGGTTTAAATAAGCCCGACCTTGTAGTGTGAGGGCTTCTCCTTTGACCAGGTTTTGTTCAGGAAAGTACCGATCCAGGTAATCGATCGTGTTAGCTGCAATTTGATGTCCCTGGCTTGGCTCGCCCATCAGGACTTTACATTCTGCCATTTTTAGGTTGCAGTGGACATACGCCACGGCCTCATCCTGTTGGATGTAATTTTCTGAGGCTTTTTTGAATAGATAATAGGCGTTTTGATAATCAGCTTCAGCGAATGCTTTTTCAGCGTCGGTCGTAAGATCCTGACCGGCAACTGAGGCAACTAAGACAATGCAAAGGAGAGATAGAATTTTGCGCATCAGAATTTATAAATATAACTGACGCTGTTCACACTGTGTCGGGTTAGTCCATCCGGATTGAACTCCCTGTCCATAAGCTTCAACCCAAAAATGTATTTGACGCTATTGTTCACATCAAAGTTGTAACCGAAACTACCCAATGCAGAAAGAGCCATGCCTGTGGTTCCGTCTCTGTCTTCACGAACCCATTGGTCCCTAGGAACCGTGGTATCGGGAACTAATGAGTTGTCTTTAGTGATTCTCCAAATGGGTAGCAGTCCTACAGAGAAGTTATAGTTAGTGAATCTCCAATTTCGCTCTACCCGCAGCATTACATCAGTTCCACGCATAAGTTCAGGACCGGTATTGTACTTTCTTAGGTATTCTTGATCGGGGTAATTTTCGAAATCACCCCAAACGAATTGGTTGTTGTTTCTAGTAAGTGGAATCTGAATTCCTGTGGCCAGCAACCATTTGTCATTGATCCAAGATAACCCTGCCACAACATCATATGAACCGAGGCTAGGCTGGTAATACATATGCAGAGGTCGGTCTTCCCCATTTGTTGTCAGATCATTTTGAATGGTTTCGTTGCTATCGCCCATTGGGATTTTACCGCCTAGCGTACCGCTCAGGGTGAACTTTTGGGTCGCCTTGAGAACTGTCGTATAACTCATGGAAATGTCCCCCATGCCGCCAGCCGAACCGAGATTTCCTTCAGCATATTGATATGGAAGCTTAATCTGTAAATAGTTTTTTGAGTTCAGGCCGATGGTAGCGTCCACTGTTGCTACATAAATCATAGGGGTGAGTAGACTACTTCCACGATAAAGGTTCAGCTCCAGTGATCTAAGTTTCAGATCTATTCGTTTGCTATATGCCTGATCGGGCCGCATGGCTCCCATGGTACAAAAACCAGCATCACTACAACCTTGTCCTGAACCTATCAGACAAGAGAAACTGAAAACTACGACCATTAAAATCTTGCAATACGAACCATGCATAGTACAATAATAGTTTTTTTAGAAAAATTTCTGTCCGCTTTTAAACCTTTTATAGTGGCCTTTGTCTTAGGACTGAATTTTGGGAATTAAACTTTAGAAAAAAATGAAAAAATCAGGAATTATCACATTAGGACTTGCCAGTATGCTTATGATGTTTACGGCTTGTCAGCAAGACTCGGACGAAATAGGATCCGATATCGATGCATTGGAGTTGGAGTCTGATGCCGCACTGGAGACTACCTACGAAGAAGTAGATCAGGTAGTGGAAATTGGCTTTGAATCTTTGGAATCTGGAATGCGCACAGAACAAGATGAGTTAGGTGAGTGCGTCAACATCACTCACGATGAGGAAAACAAAACAGTCACCATTGATTTTGGTGATGGTTGCGTGGGAAGGCATGGCAATACGTTCGCTGGAAAAATCGTGATCGAATATAATCAGCGACTGTATCAGCCTGGAGCTTTTCGTCAAATCACTTTTGTAAACTTCTTTTTCAATGAGATTGGCGTAGAAGGCACACGTAGACTCGAGAATACGACAGCCACAGATACCGAGAGACAATTTACTGTGACCCTAACAGGAGGTAAACTGGACTTTGGTGATGGAAACTTTGTGACGAGAGATGCCAGCTGGGTCAGAACATGGTATGTGGGAGAGGGTGAAGTGAAACTGAGCGGAAGTGCTTCGGGAATCAATATCAATGGGTTTGATTACTCTACTACTGTGAGTCCAAATACTCCACTGTTGTTCTTGAGAGCTTGCCCATTCAGAGTACCCGTTTCGGGAATCAAGACCTTGGTTGTCGGTGATAGACAAGCAACCATCGATTACGGTGATGGTACTTGCGACAGAAAAATCACTGTGACTGTGAATGGTGAAACAAGAGAAATCACCTTACGTCCACGAAGGGGACAAGACGCAGCATAGTTTAGGTTGGTTATAGATCAGGTAGTTTAGGGTCGTCTCGAAAGGGACGGCCTTTTTTGTTCACCCGCTGGTCAAAATCCAACTTCACTGGCTAATTTAGCCCTTGGGGCAGCTTTTTGACCGTAACTTGCAGGCTCAGTTATTCTTTAACAACATTTTCTTTATGCTCGATTTTAATCCGGCGGAGGACATGAAGTATCTATATCCTGTCCTTCTTGGGTTCATGATTCTAGAGTTCATCTTCGCCAAAGAACATTACACCAAAAAAGATTCACTTGCAGGTTTCGGAATTGCCATTGGGGCTTCCATTGTTGCATCATTCACCAAGCTTTTCACAGTAGTAGTTGTCTTCCAATTGGTATTCGATTTCTTCGAACCCATGCGCGCAGAATACCTAGGCTATGCTTCCGTCGGCTGGGCTTGGTGGGCTTGGATCATCTGTGTTATCTGTGATGACTTTAATTTTTATTGGCATCATCGATTTTCTCACACCATTCGCTTACTCTGGGCAGCACACGTCCCACATCACTCCTCGAATAATTACAATCTGGCAGTGAGTGTCAGAAATGGATGGTTCGTAAGCCTCTACAAGCCAATTTTCTGGTTATGGTTGGCTGTGTTGGGTTTTGAGCCGGTGATGATCGGTTATGCCATGATTATCAATGGTGCCTATCAGTACTTCCTACATACGCAATTAGTGAAATCATTGGGTTTTTTCGGGAAGATTTTCAATAACCCGTACGTGCATCAGGTACATCATTCAAGCAATCACGAATACCTGGACAAGAACCACGGTGGGATCTTAATGATCTGGGATCATATTTTCGGTACATTTCAGGACATCATTCCAGAAGTGAAGCCAAAGTATGGCATATTGAAGGATCCGGGTACTTATAATCCAATTCGACTGAACACGCATGAATTTGAGGCGATCTTCAAGGATATCAAAAAGTCAAAAAATTTGAAGGAAGCATTCATGTATACATTTGGTGAGCCTGGCTGGAGTCCGGATGGATCGTCAAAAACGGCTAAGCAAATTCAAGCAGAGATGGCAAGAGAGTGGGTTAGTCAGACTTCCGAATTTCCAAAGGGGAAGTCTTTAAATGGAGATCACGTTGTGGGAATGGAATCTCAACATCATGCTCCTTGAACTTCTCGAAAATCGCGAAGTAAAGATCGCTTTTGAAGGGTGCGGGACGATCGGTAAATTCTGAAGTCCAAACACACAATTTGAAATTGAGGGAACTGTCAGCAAATTCATCAAAGAAAACCGCTGGCTTGGGCTCCCTCAAGACATATTCATTTTCATCTGCAACCTCGAGCAGGAGTTTTCTGATTTTTTTAGGATCCTCGTTGTAGCTCACGCCTATAGGAATCCTGAATCTGATGTTTCGATCGTTATGACTCCAATTGATCACCCGACCGGAGATAAATTCTGAGTTCGGAACAATGATCGAAACATTGTCATTGGTCAAAATAGTTGTGGCGCGGATAGAAATGTTCATGACATTCCCGCTTACATCGTCCAGTTCTATTCTGTCTCCGACTTTTATGGGCTTTTCGAATAGGATAATAATCCCTGAAATGAAATTGTCCGTAATGGTCTGAAGACCAAATCCAATACCAACCCCCAATGCACCGAAGAGAACTGTCAGAGCGCTCAAATTAATGCCGGCACTCTGAATGATGATCAGCGCACCTAAGATCATAAGGAAAAAGCGAATTAGGTTCCCAATTGAAACTCTAACTCCACGCTCCATTCCAACTCTGGCAAAGACTTTATTGACGAGAAGGTTCTTGAGCTTTTTGGAAACAAAGGACAAGATGACGAAAGCCAGCAGCATGTACAGGATTGTACCTGTGCTTATCTCGGTCTCACCTAGTTTAAAAAGTGGTTCTCCGACCCATTTCCAACCTGACTCAAAGAATCCTTTTATCGAATCCCAAATTTTCTGAAAGTCCATTGGGTGAATATAGTCACTGAATGGGAGATGATCATTTTAGCGATCCAGCCACGTCTTAAAATCTTGGACTCGCTCCCTTGCTACGATCATTTCTTCAGAATCAAATCCGTCGACTTTTATTTTCAATCGGCTGTTGGAGAAAGTGATGATGTCTGAAATGGCGTCCAAATTGATGATGAATTTTCTGCTAATTCTGAAAAACTGTTCCGGGTCAAGCATGTCCTCAATCTGATCCATTGTGTAATCCAGTAGGAAAGTCTTTTTTGATTTTACAAAATTCCAGGTGGCCTTATCATGGCTATAGATGACCAGTGAGTCGGACGCCAGGACTGATTTCAGGTGGTCACCTACCTTCACCACAAAACGCTCTTTGTACTTTTTGGATTGCTGGTGGAGTAGAGCCATGAGGGCGTTGGGATCGGGTAGCGCGGGAGCCTGACGGCTGTTGAATTTTTCCAAAGCATTTTTCAGTTCTTCTGGAACAATGGGCTTGAGCAAATAGTCGATGGCATTGACTTTAAAGGCATCAATGGCGTATTGATCGTAAGCGGTCGTGAAAATGATGGGGAAATTCAATGGCACCTGATCCAGGATGTCAAAGCTCTTTCCGTCAGCTAATTGAATGTCAAAGAATGCCAAATCCGGAGCTGGGTTTTTGTTTAGCCAGTCGACGGATGCTCGGACAGAATCCAGTCGATCAAGCACTTGAATGCCAGGATCTATTTCTAGCAGAAGTCGGTTAAGTCGATCAGCGGCAATCCCTTCGTCCTCAATAATCAGCACCTTCATTTCTTCATTTTTAAGACCGGAAGTATGACCCTAAAGGTGGATTCATCGTTTTCAATGACAACCTTTTCATCTGAAAGTATTTCATAGCGCATGATGATGTTTTTCAGTCCCAAACCTTTGGAATCCACCGATTCTTCTGGCAAGTGATTGATGTTGTTCTCCACAACAATTTGATCGCCATCTTTGGTTACTTTAATGGAGAGTTTTCGATCCTTAGAAATCTCGTTGTGCTTGATGCAGTTTTCAATGAGCATCTGCAAGGCTACTGGTGGAATTACTTCATGATCTGAAAGGTGATCGAATCCTTCAATTTCAACCGAGAAATTCTCACCAAATCGAATTCTGTTCAGATAAACAAACGATTCTAAAAACTTAAGCTCCTCCTGGACTGGCACGACCTCTTCTTTTTGTGTATCCAGCACATATCGATAGACGTCCGACAGCTTTTGAATGAATTCCACAGCTTTTCTCTGATCATCATATACCAAGGACGAAAGCGCGTTGAGGCTGTTGAATAGGAAATGCGGATTCACCTGATTTCGAAGCGACTCAAACTTGGATTTCATGCTCTCCGTTTTCAAGCGCTCTACTTTCGTGGCTGCATCCTTCCATTCTGTCAGGAAACCACTCCCATGTCCCCAAAGTGACATGATCAGTGTGATTCCGAAAGGAATAGCATAGACAGTCCAGCCCTGATAATTCAGCACATCGATAAACCGAACATTGAAATAAAACTCGGTCTGGAAGTAAAGGATGATGGTCGCTGCAATGAATGTAAAAACGAACATCACAATGACACCCACTATTGTTCTCTTGACGGGTGCTTCCAACCAGGAATATCGCTCATCTATCTTGCAGATCAAATAGGTGTTTCCATTAGCCAAAACCGTCCAATATAAAAATGAGATGATTACCGTTTCCATCACCTCCGGAATATCCCAAACCATGAGTTGGCGAAATTCGAAGAGGAGGCCCAGCAATAGTGCCCCTACAAAAGGGATGGTGAACCAATCATTAATTATCTTTTTCGTTTTGGCTGTCATGATCTGCGCAAATTAATGGGATCGGATGGAACATCCGATCCCGATAAGTTTTCTATTACTTGGTTCCTGGGTCCGCACACATTTGCTGATACTGTCCTACCATCTGCTGCCCCCACATTGGAGCCAGAGGAGATGAAGGCTTGGTATTCTTGAACAACTCGTCGGCCCTGTTGATCATCGCACAGGGCTCGTCGATCGGCGTGCCAAAAAACTGTGCGGTACCAATCTGCATTTGCGCCATAAAGAGTGTGGCTCTCGGGTTGTTAGGGTCTATCGCCATAGCCCGACCAAAAGCTGCCATGACTTTGGGAGTGAGCGATTGTCCTCTGTTGGCCGGGTCAACTGACACCTTCATCATGTCTACGAATCCTTGAAGCGCAACTATCTCTGAGTTGTTGGCGTCCACTTTCGTCGCAGCATTCAAGGCCACATGCGCCTGATCCAATACGGCATCTTTGGCTGCTGAATCTTGAATCTGGAATGACTTGAAGACGTGTGACAATGCCTCGTAGTAACGAGGTTCCCACTTGTTTGTCTCGGCCTGTGCGATGCGGCTGAATTTATTGGCCAGTTGGTCATACGTCGCGGCATCTTTGGCCTGGTACACTTCCATGATCGAGCTGGCCATTGTTTTTTCATAATTTCCCTGAGCAAATCCGGTGACAGCTGCAAGGGCGAATAGGATGGATAATTTAATCGTTTTCATATTAGTTGTATTTAATGGTTTGTTTAAAGATTATCTAAATTGTTTTTTGACTTGTCCTTGGTCAGGGTGATGAAAATCCCCACGAACAAGAACCTTTTAGCCGGCTGGGTGATGGCTCGCGAATCGAAGTAGTTGTCCGCTCCGGGATCCTCTTCAAATTCGTAACCGAACACATTGTCTCTACCCAGCAGGTTGGTTGCGGAGACATATAAAATCACGTTCTGGCGGTGCAGGTAAGCGAAGTTCATGCTCAGGTCTGCAAAGTCTTTGGTGCGGCCTCCGTTGAAGGTGCTTTCGTTCGGGTCGTTGTATGGTCGACCAGAGTTGTAGCGAAAGGAAGCACCGAATGAGGTCTTCAACTTGTCAAAGAAATGTTTGTAGACGACTGAGAAGTTATGTTTTGCAGCAAAGCCAGGCATGGCCTCAGTTGGGAAATTCAGATGATCTCGCTGAGTGTCTAGGTAAGAATAAGTCACCCAATAATCAATGTTTTTGAAGGTCTTACTGTCTCGGAAGAACAAGTCCAGACCCTGAGCATACCCATTGCCGCGATTGCTGTAGCTGAACGGATCAAACTGATCATCAAATTTTACCAATCTGTCGTATTGCTTTCGGTACACCTCTGCACGGAAGGTGATGCCGTCATGAATCTGCTGGTAGCTGACCATGTAGTGATCTGCGGTTTCGTATGTCGGCTGAGTCGACCGAATCAATAAGTCTCCAGTGGGCAACTGATGGAACTTGCCATAAGCAGCCGATACCTGTCCATGTGCACTGGTTTTGTACGCCATGGAAATACGTGGAGAAAGCAAGTTCTGATTGTAAAGAGAATAGTTGGAAAACCTCAAGCCGGTCCTCAAGGTCAGGTCGTTGGAGACGTAATAATCGCTCTCCACGAATCCCGCCGAAATGGTAGAATTGTAGCTGGAAAGCCGCTCTGAATTGTCTTCGAGAATAACAAACTCCGTGTGATCACTGGACATGATCTCTCCACCAGCCTTTATGGTCACATTGTCAATGTCTGTGCTGTAGTATGCTTTGGCATGGTAAGCTTCTTGCTCATCATTCACATCCATTTCGTTAAAAAGAATGTCTTCTTTGGTAGTGCCGTAGCTACCACCGAGATACACCATTCCACTCGTCCCGACTGCATGACGGTAGCTCGAGTTCAGGTAGAAATTTCTGTTGGTCAAATCCACATGCTCAGGGGTGGGGCTGTTAATAGATGGATAGTTAAGGGCCATGGAGCTTTCGTCCATGTTGGCGTACACCTTCAGCATATTGTTGTCCGCTAATTTTTGACGAAGCATGAATGTTCCCGCTGTGCTGCTGAATCCTTTATCCCAGTCGTACTCTTGCTTGACCAGACTGTTGTAAGGATTAAGATTGGTGTGCTGAACCTGTCCATAGATCGAACCTCGTTCCCATTTTTGGGTGTGGGCTACATCTGCACCTACGCTCATGAGGGAAATGTCTGTTCGGGTTTCATCGGGCAGGTCATTGGAGGTGAGAGAAATGACAGACGAAAGCGCCTGGCCGTATTCTGCAGAATATCCTCCGGTGCTGAAGAATGTGCCTTTGAAAAGGAAAGGGGAGAAACGGCTTCTGGACGGGACGTTGTTGGGTGAAGGGGTATAAAAGCTGTGCACCAACGCCCCGTCTATGTAAGCCTGAGTTTCAGTGGAAGTGCCGCCTCGCACGAAAAGTCGCCCAGATTCTCCGTTTGTGGTCGTGCCGGGCAAAGTGTTGAGTGCGCCCGTAATGTCTGCAGTACCTCCGGCCGTCATGGCAATGTCTAGCGGCTTGAGAACCACGGCCTTTTTTTCGTCGCTTGCCTCAAAGCTCCCAGCTGTGATAGTTACTCCTGATAGCCGATTGACGTCCTCTTTCAAAGCAATGGAAAGGGTAAGCGGTTCATTCAGGTTCACGGGCATTTCGATGGCCTTGTACCCGATGTAGCTGGCGATGAGGATTTGCTCGCCGGTTTCGGTGGTGGTGAATGAGAATTTGCCTTCTATGTCAGTTGTCGCTCCATCGTAGGTATCCTTGATGTAGACATTCACGCCAATAAGCGGCTCGCCTGATTGATCTGTTATGGTACCGCTGACCTGTGCCATGGAGACCACAGCGACAAGTATTCCGAGTAGTGTGAGAAGTGTTTTTTGCATGACCGATTCGTTTATCATGCTCCAAACTTGGGGTGAGAGTGCCCCACTCAATAATTAAACTGACCGAACTGTAGAATTAGGTGGATGAACTGTGGAAGTGGTCAGCCTAAGCTCACGATTGTCATCTTACTCGAGTACTGGTTACTTTCCAAGAATTAACGACTAAGTCTTTAAAAACGACGAATCCCCATAACTCAAAAACCTGTAGTTATTACTCAGTGCCATATCGTATACTCTTCTCCAATCTTCTCCAATCAGCGCTGCGACCAGCAGGATCAGCGTAGAACCGGGTAGATGGAAGTTGGTAATCAGTCCCTTGCAGATTTTGAACTGATAACCGGGGAAAATGAAAATTTCGGTATGTCCGATCAAGTGGTCTGACCCGATTTTTTCCAGGTGTTTAAGGACGGCTTGCAAGCTTTCGACTCTGGTTGGAGGGTTCTTGTTTTCGTAAGGATAAAGTTTGGGAATAAAGAAGTCATCTTTTCCATTTAGCAGCCTTACACCATACCAGTACAAGCTTTCCAGCGTCCGCATACTCGTCGTTCCAACCGGAATCACAGTTTCAGCAACTAATAAATTCTCTACGTTTTGCCTGGTTACAATGATCTGCTCACGATGCATCGGGTGTTCTTCCACAGAATCAGCTTTGATGGGTTGAAACGTACCGGCTGAAACATGGAGCGTAAGGAAATCTTCTTTGACTCCATTTGCTTTCAATGAGTCAAGGAGCTCATCAGTGAAATGCAGCCCGGCTGTCGGCGCAGCAACGGCCCCTTCGTGCTTGGAATAGACCGTTTGATAGGTGGCCTTATCTGCTTCATCCACCTCTCTGTTGATGTACGGTGGAAGAGGAATTCTGCCGGCTTTTTCCAGTATCTCAGAAAAAGTCAGTTCTGATTCCCATGTAAACGTGACCTCATTTTGATTCCGTGTAGCCCTTAGACTGATCTCCGGCACTTCCAATTCATCGTCTTTCCAGCGTTTGGCATTCCCGATCATGCAGTGCCAGCTGCATCGGCCTTTGGCAGACATGCTTTGTTCGTAGTTGGAAGGATTGCAGGGCTCTAAAAGAAAAACCTCGATCCGAGCTCCAGTGGCTCGTTGGAATATGATCCTCGCCGGAATTACCTTGGTGTCATTGAAAACCAGTAAAGTATTATGCGAAAGATACTCACCCAGATCGAGAAAATGCTTATGGTCGATTTCGCCTTTTTCGTAGACAAGCAACTTGGAACTTGCCCGGTCCTTCAGCGGAAACTTCGCAATCTTTTCCTCAGTCAATGAATAATGATAATCTTTAAGGTCGATAGACATCATGCAAATTTTGGAGCTCGAAGTTAAACCCTATACCCTCAATTTCACCTTTACCGCACGCACTTCCCGCGGATCTATGACCGAACGAACGGTGTGGTTCTTACACCTATCCGGTCATGGCAAAACAGGAGTAGGAGAGGTGGCACCCATTCCAAGACTGAGTCCGGAGAACGTTGAAACCGTTCCTGAGAAATTGAAGGACCTGAAATCTGATCTGGAGAAAATCAGCCCTCCTTCAACTGCTGAAGATTGTCTGATCATTGCCAGAGACTTGGTTGGCAATGAATATCCAAGCATCCGTTTTGGGTTGGAGACGGCATTATTGGATTTATTAAATGGAGGTCAGAAAATCCTATTTGATAATGACTTTTCAAAAGGACAGAAATCCATCCCCATCAATGGCCTAGTTTGGATGGACCAAAAGGACGAAATGATTCGTCAGGTGGACGAGAAGCTTGCGGCTGGATTTGATTGCATCAAATTGAAGGTGGGAGCTTTGGATTTCAAGGAGGAGTTGGAGGTTTTAACATATTTAAGGAAGAATGCTCCAGATGTGACCATACGACTGGATGCCAATGGAGCCTTTGAAACGAATGAAGTGTTGAAGAAGCTGAATGAGCTAGCTGTTTACGATATTCATTCCATTGAACAGCCCATCGCGCCTCACCAAGAGCAAGCAATGAAGTTGGTCATTGAAAAGTCCCCCATTCCGGTGGCCTTCGATGAAGAATTGATCGGAATTCACGATCGTGAGGCCAAGAGTCAACTCTTAGAAAATCTTAATCCCAATTTCCTAGTTTTGAAGCCCACGCTGCTTGGAGGGATGGCCGAATGCCAAGAATGGATTGAGTTAGCGGAAGACAGAAATATCGATTGGTGGATCACGTCTTACCTGGAATCCAATATCGGTCTGAATGCTATCGCACAATTCACGGCTGAAACGGATCGAAAACTAGGTATTCCACATGGATTGGGAACCGGGGGGCTTTTTAGCAACAATATCTGGTCACCGATGAGGATTCAAGAAGGACAGCTTGTAATTGACTCTTCCATAAATTGGGGAATTATTCCCGATTAAGGCAAGACAAGTCACCGCTTGTCCATTTTTTCAAAACTTTGACGTTAGCATTGCGTATCAACAACCAATCTAGACAAATGCCCAAAAAGACCTACCTACTCTTAGCATTGTTCCTGATGTCTTGCGCGGTTTTGGCCCAACCAAAACGGTATGACGCGGGAGACATTCATCAGCAGCTTAGGAAACTCAATGTTTTGGGTTCGGTCTTATACGTCGCTGCTCATCCTGATGACGAAAACACCAGCGTCATTGCTTACTATGCCAATGAAGAGCTTTTCAGAACCGCTTATCTCTCGGCTACCCGCGGAGACGGAGGGCAAAATCTGGTAGGACCTGAAATCAGAGAACAGCTTGGAATCATTCGAACACAGGAGTTGTTGGCAGCACGTCGAACAGACGGAGGACAGCAATTCTTTAGCCGGGCGAATGACTTTGGGTATTCTAAAAATCCCGATGAGACCTTTAACCTTTGGAACAAACAGGAAATCCTCTCTGATTTTGTTTGGGTATTCAGGAAATTTAGACCTGATGTCATCCTTACTCGATTTGACGATCAACCACCCAATCACGGTCACCACACGGCCTCTGTTATTCTGGCCAGGGAGGCTTTCAAATTAGCGGGTGATAAAAATGCCTTTCCTGAGCAGTTAAAATATGTTGAACCTTGGCAACCGAAAAGAGTCTACTGGAACGTAAGCCCTTGGACGATTCGAAGGAAGGGGATGGAAATCGACGATAATTATGGGCAAATACCCATTGGGGCCTTTAACCCTGCGATTGGATTATCCTATACCGAGATTTCCGCTTTGAGTCGAAGTATGCACAAGAGCCAGGGCTTTGGAGCCACGGGCAGTCGAGGAGAGCGAGACGATTTTGTGTTCCAGTATGAGGGAGAAAAGAGTGTGCAACCTTTTGAAGGCATTGAAACTGGTTGGGGGAGAGTTAAGGGGGGAGAAAAAATTCAACCAATGATCGATGAGTTGTTGGCCTCATTTGATCCCATGAATCCTGAAAAATTGGTTTCTGATCTTCTGAAAACCCGAAAAGCGATTCAGGCGCACGTTAAAGACGAATTTTGGAAGGACACGAAGATTCAGGAAATCGATGAACTGCTTATTTCAGTAACAGGGACCTATTTGGAAATAAGAGCCAATGATTATGCATTTGTTCCGGGGGACTCAATTGAGTTGACTTTAGAGGCGGTTAACAGAAGTAGCGAGGAATTGGGAATCGTAAACGTGAATATCGAAAAACTGAATGTAGAAATGCCAATTCTTTCTCCCTTGGCCGAGAATCGGCCGGTCACTGACAAAATAAAGGTCAGGATTCCAACGGACATGCCTTATTCACAGCCGTATTGGTTGAGGGACAAGGGGGAGTTGGGTCGCTATCGAGTGGATGATCAGATGCTGCGAGGCTTACCCGAAAATCCTTTGGTTTTTGATGTTGATATCACCTTAACGTTTGGCAAAGAAGGAATCGAGGTTAGAGTGCCTGTTATTTTCAAAGAGACTGATCGGGTTGATGGAGAAGTTTATCGTCCGCTAGTCATCCAACCAGCGGTCATGGCTAATATCGAAAGTTCGGCATTGATTTTCGCATCGGATGAACCAAAGGAAGTTTCGGTCAGGGTGATTGCAGGAAGAGAAAATGTCAATGGTGACCTCCGTCTGGAATTACCAGAAGGATGGGGCACTGTCCCTGAAAAACACACATTGAAGTTGTTTCAGAAACACGAGGAGCAAGTGTTTAATTTTAGTATCAAGCCGCCAAGTCAGGCATCCGAGGGAGCCATTCGGGCAGTGATCGATTTGAATGGGAAGCGGTATGATCGAGGAAGGAAAATCATTGAATACGATCACATCCCAACACAAACCCTATTTCCTGAGTCATCTACCCGAGTGGTCAGATTAGATCTTAAAAAAGAAAGCAATGAGGTAGGATACATCATGGGAGCTGGTGATGAAATTCCGAAAAACTTGGAGCAGGTTGGATACAATGTGACTCTTCTGGGTAAGGACGATGTGAGCGCTGAAAAGCTGAGGAAATTTCAGGCGGTCATCGTGGGCATACGGGCATTTAATACCGAGGACTGGCTCGCTTACAAGAACAAAGAACTTTTTGAATATGTTCAGAATGGAGGCAATGTGATCGTCCAATATATCACAACATGGGGGTTGCCCGATGAACCATTCTCTCCTTATGATATCACGATCAGCAGAGAGCGTGTGGCTGTAGAGGAAGCTGAGGTAAGGATTTTGGCGAAAGATCACCCTGTCGTGAATTCGCCAAATAAAATCACCCAAAAGGATTTTGACGGATGGGTACAGGAAAGAGGTCTGTACTTCGCCGATGAATGGGCCGATGAATTCACACCAATCCTGAGCTCAAACGATCCAGGTGAACCGCCACGTGATGGTGGGTTATTGGTCGCCAAATATGGAAAAGGCTATTACGTGTACACAGGATATTCATGGTTCCGCGAGTTACCGGCGGGTGTGCCAGGAGCTTACAGAATTTTCACTAATCTTATTGAACTGGGAAATGACCGAATTAATAACTGAAAAGGGGATTGATAAACCACCCTTGTTTAAGAAGTGGAGATACCTCTACCTTTTCGTTGTGGTGAATTTGATTGCTTTAATCCTCCTTTTTCACTTTTTCAGCGTCTCCTATAAATGAACGCCCTCAACGCTCTAGACATCACCGTCCTAGCCGGAACGCTGCTCTTTATTGTGGCGTATGGCGTTTGGAAAACCCGCAAGCAAAGGAACATAGAGGGTTATCTTTTAGGTGGCAACACCCTTCAATGGGGAACCATCGGTTTGTCAGTAATGGCGACCCAGGCCAGTGCGATCACCTTCCTGTCAACTCCTGGTCAGGCGTATGAAAGCGGGATGGGATTCGTCCAGAACTATTTTGGATTACCTATTGCCCTGATTGTAGTTTCGGCAGTTTTTATCCCCATTTTTTACAAACTCAAAGTATACACGGCGTATGAGTTTTTAGAGCAAAGGTTCGATTTGAAAACGCGGTTCCTGGGGGCTTTTCTCTTTTTGATACAAAGAGGACTTGCTGCAGGGATTACCATTTACGCTCCATCGATTATCATTTCAGCAATTCTGGGCTGGAGCCTTACGGCGACAATCGTCGTGACTGGAGTTCTAGTAATTATTTACACCGTTTCAGGCGGTACTCGAGCCGTTTCCATCACTCAAAAACAACAAATGATGGTCATAATGGGTGGGATGTTTATCGCCTTCTTCATGATCATCGGGTACATCAACGATCACTTGACTTTCAAAGAAGCCGTAGGTGTGGCGGGGGCGCTGGACAAGTTGCAGGCTGTGGATTGGAGTTTTGACTTGAACAAACGATATACCATTTGGTGGGGTATTTTGGGCGGATTCTTCTTGTCACTTTCTTATTTCGGAACAGATCAGTCACAGGTGCAGAGATACCTTGGAGGACGAAATGCCAGTGAAAGCCGAATGGGGTTGATGTTCAATGCCATCCTGAAAATTCCGATGCAGTTCTTTATCCTGTTCGTAGGAGTGATGGTGTATGTGTTTTACATTTTCAATGCACCACCTGTCCATTTTAAAGAACGTTCGCTAGAGATAGTTAGAGCTTCAGAAAATGCAGGGCAGCTTGAAGTGCTGGAGAACAGATACGATGAAGTGCTTTCGCAGCGCGAACAAGCGGTTAGGGATTTTGCTGAAAATGATAATTCCTCAAATGAAGCCAGATTAAAGAATCTGGATGGTGAAGTAGTTGAGATCAGGTCGGATGTGAAAGATCTGATCACAGCGACAGACGATTCACTGGAAACCAAGGATTCGGATTACGTCTTTTTGACCTTCATTATAACCTATCTACCTCACGGTCTAATTGGACTACTGATTGCGGTGATCTTCTCGGCTGCCATGTCTTCGACTTCCGGTGAATTAAACGCCCTGGCGTCAACTACTTCGGTGGATATTTACAAGCGATTGATTAAGCCCGACGGAACAGAGCAGCACTATGTGAACTCTTCTAAACTGCTAACATTTGGTTGGGGAGTTCTGGCGATCGCATTTGCCATTTTCGCTGAAAATTCTGAGAACCTGATCGAAGCAGTGAACATAGTCGGATCACTATTTTATGGAACCGTACTTGGAATTTTCCTGGTGGCTTTCTTCTTCAAATTCATCAAAGGAACGGCTGTGTTCTATGCTGCCGTCATTGCTGAGATCGTAGTGTTGGTCGCTTTCTTCCTGCCGGATGACATATTTCACATCAGCTATCTGCTGTACAATGCAGTTGGTGCGCTTATGACAATTCTTATCGCCAGCATCTTTCAAATGACTTTGCCTAAGAAGCTAGCCGAAGGTTCACCTGAGTAGTCAATTCAAAAATGAATGGTATCAAATAGTTGTGGTCATCATCATGTGGAGACTCGCACTGTTCTTAATTCGTAACACGAAAAAGAAAGAAAAATGAATTGAAGAGTTTGTCATCAATGGCTGATGATTCATTTTTGCCATCACTAACGAAAGATCATGGGAAGAGCATTTGAATACCGGAGAGCAGCCAAAGAGGCCAGATGGGACAAGATGTCCAAAGTGTTTCCAAAACTGGCTAAGGCCATCACAGTGGCGGCAAAAGAGGGAGGCCCGGACCCGGAAATGAATGCGAAACTTCGAACTGCCATCCAGAATGCCAAGGCGGAAAACATGCCGAAGGACAATATCGAATCAGCAATCAAGCGTGCATCCGGGAAGGATGCGGCCGAAATGCAGGAGGTCACGTTCGAAGGAAAGGGCCCTCATGGCGTGCTGGTGTTTGTCGAGTGCATGACCGATAATAACAACCGAACCGTCTCCAATGTCAAAGCGGCATTTAGCAAGGCTGGAGGTTCACTGGTGCCTTCAGGTTCACTCGAATTTATGTTTAACAGAAAGGCAGTCTTGGAATTCGAGAAACCCGAGGGTCTGGACTTGGAAGAGCTGGAGCTGGAGTTGATAGATGCCGGATTAGAGGAATTCGAAGAAAGAGAAGAAACCGTGCTCGCATATGCCGATTACACGCAATTCGGCGAGCTATCCAAGGCACTTGAAGGGCAGAATATCGAAATCAAGAAGTCAGCGCTGAAGCGATTTCCGACAACACCAGTTGAATTCACTGAAGAGCAAATGGACGAGATCGAGAAGATGCTCGACAAACTGGAGGACGATGAGGACGTGCAGCAGGTATTTACGAATATAGCGTGAGGAAATTACTATATATCTCCACGCTAATGGTATTGGTTTCTTGTGCCAAAACGAATGTGGAAGATCAAATTCTGGGTAGATGGGAGATGAGTAAGGTCCTTCAAACAGGAAAAGATGTAACCGACCAGCATAACCCTGAGAGAAATCGGTTTATAAATTTCAATCCGGATGGCACCTTCGAATCAGGTGGTGATCCATTTGGCCCTAATACTGGGAAATACTCTTTTGATGAGAAAGGGAACCTGTATTTGGACAGTGATGCTGGCCCTGATGATGATTCAAGTTGGCTAGTGAACATCTCAGAGAATGAGATGATCTGGAAAGGTTTAGCGAATGAATTCGCAAGGGAATTCGAGCTGAGACACCAAAAAGTGACAAACTGAATTTATTTATCAGACCACACGGCGAGTTCATTTCCTGATGGATCTTTAAAGTGAAACCTACTGCCCCCTGGAAAGGAGAAAATGTCTTTGGATATCACTCCTCCGGATTTTTCGATTTGCTCTTTAATCGTATTTAAATCCTGATGATAAAGAACAATCAGAGCTCCGTTGATAATCGAATCTTCACTTAGCTCAAATCCACCCTCAAGGCCACTTTCAGAAAAAGCCACATAGGTGGGGCCATAATCCGTGAATTCCCAACCGAATGCCTTGGAATAGAACAACTTGATTTCGTCAAGATTCTTTGCTTTGAGTTCTACGTAGTTGATGTGATTGTCTTTTGGCATGCGATGATTTGTTGGTTAGAACCAATGTAACAAAAAAAGGCGCTCGAAGGAGCGCCTTTAATTTTTTAGTTGAATGACGATTAGTCTTTGTCAGCCATGAACTCTAAAAGCTCAACGACTTTCGAAGAATATCCCCACTCATTGTCATACCACGACACCACTTTCACGAAAGTGTCAGTCAGCGCAATGCCAGCACCTGCATCGAAAATAGAGGTTCTGGAATCGCCGATGAAATCGTTAGAAACGACTGCATCTTCAGTATATCCAAGTACGCCAGCCATAGAACCTTCAGAAGCAGATTTCATCGCCGCTTTGATTTCATCGTAAGAAGCAGGCTTTTCTAGATTCACTGTCAAGTCCACCACAGAAACATCCGGAGTAGGAACTCTAAATGCCATTCCAGTCAGTTTTCCGTTCAATTCTGGAATTACTTTTCCCACCGCCTTAGCAGCGCCGGTAGATGAAGGAATGATATTTTGTCCGGCCCCACGTCCGCCTCTCCAGTCTTTCATAGAAGGACCGTCCACTGTTTTCTGAGTAGCAGTAGTCGCATGAACGGTGGTCATCAAACCGTCCTTGATACCCCAGTTGTCATTCAACACCTTGGCGATAGGAGCCAGGCAGTTGGTGGTACATGAAGCGTTCGAAACGAATACCATGTCAGAAGAGTATTTCTCCTGATTCACGCCCATAACGAACATCGGGGTGTCGTCCTTGGAAGGTGCGGACATGACCACTTTTTTAGCACCTGCATCAATGTGACCCTGTGCTTTTTCTTTTGTTAGGAATAACCCAGTTGATTCCACAACGTATTCAGCTCCTACATCGCCCCACTTAAGATCTGCTGGATTTCTTTCTGCAGTCACACGGATCGTTTGCCCATTGACGATCAGGTTGCCGTCCTTCACTTCCACGGTTCCGTTGAATCTTCCGTGTGTCGAATCGTACTTCAGCATGTAAGCCATGTAGTCTACATCTACCAGGTCGTTGATTCCAACCACTTCGATATTTGGTCGATCAACGGCCACTCTGAATACGAGTCGTCCGATTCGTCCAAATCCGTTTATTCCAATTTTAGTTTTTGACATGTCGATTAGCTTTTGTTCTTGATTTATGAAGCGCAAATTTACTTGATTCATCAGAACAGCATAGCAGAGGATAAAGTTTTCGTGACTATTAAAACTAGGAGGGCTATCAGGGCGATTTTTGATCTATTTCATCCTGTAAACGTGTTCGGAATTCAGAGAATGGAAAGCTAGGAAGAATATTTTAGTTTACCGTTCACAAAATCATAGAGCTGGCTCGACTCATTTCTCTTCGTTGTTCGCCGAACTTTCTTTAAAATGCGGTTTCTTATCAAAACATTAATCATGAAAAAACTCAGTTTTCTTGCATCGGCCATTCTGGCTGGTGCGCTCGTTTTAAGTTCTTGCGGTGGAGGAGGTTCTTCTGAGGAAGATCTTTCAATTGAATACGAAAAATACACCCTCGAAAACGGAATGGACGTAATCCTTCATGAGGATACTTCTGATCCGATTGTAGCGGTTTCCATCATTGTGCATGTTGGATCTAACCGTGAAAAACCCGGTCGAACTGGGTTTGCACACTATTTTGAGCACATGTTATTCCAGCGCTCGGAGAATGTTCCTGACGGTGGATTCTTCAAAAACATCAACGAATGGGGTGGAACCTTCAATGGGGGAACCTGGACAGATGGAACAGTCTATTTTGAGGTTGTACCGAAGGATGCCTTGGAAAAAGTTCTTTGGATGGAATCTGACAGAATGGGCTATTTCATCAATGCGGTTTCTCTTGGAAGCCTAGAAGGTGAAAAGCCCGTCGTTCAAAACGAAAAAAGACAAAGAGTAGATAACCAGCCGTACGGACATACACAGAGCGTAATCCTGAAAGCGCTTTATCCTGAAGGTCACCCATACAATTGGACGGTCATCGGAGAGCTAGAGGATTTGCAAAATGCCACGCTGGATGATGTGAAGGAATTCTATGAAACCTGGTATGGCCCAAATAACGCCACGCTGGTAATCGCAGGAGACATCAAGAAGGATGAAGTAAAGGCGATGGTGGAGAAATACTTCGGCGAGATTCCATCGAGAGGAATTGACACCCCGATGGAACCACAGCCGGTTACCCTCTCTGAAACAAAATCTTTCTATTACGAAGACAACTTCGCTCAGCTACCAGAGATCAGATTGACGTTCCCAACTGTGGAGCAATACCACGAAGATCAATGGGCTTTGGACGCTTTGGGACAGATTCTTTCTAATGGAAAAAGAGCAGCGCTTTATAAATCCATTGTCGAGGAAAATGAACTTGCCCCGGATGTGTCGGCATATCATAATGCGAGCGAACTAGCGGGAACTTTCACGATCAGAGTGCGAGCAAACAGTGGTGTAGACCTGGATTCTGTAAGATTGGTCATTGACCAGACCCTGACTGATTTCGACAAGGACGGGTTCGATATTCGAGATTTGGAGAGAATCAAGGCGGGACAGGAGACCAATTTCTACAACGGCATTAGCAGTGTGTTCGGCAAGGCTTTTCAGCTTGCTGCTTATAACGAGTATGCAGGAAGTCCGGATTTTATCACTCAGGATATCAAGAACATCAAAGCTGTCACGCAGGAAGATGTGATGCGGGTATTCAGAAAGTACATTCTTGACAAGAATCGCATCGTCACCAACTTCGTTCCTAAAGGCGCACCTGATTTGGCTGCCGAGGGCGCAGTGATGGCAGACATCAAAGAAGAAGGCATCAATGATTTTGGACAAAGTGAAATCATCGAAGGTGAGGAAGACTTCACGATTGTAAAAACCGAGTCTTCTTTTGACAGATCGAAAGAGCCTGAGTTTGGAGAAGCTCCATTGGTGACACCTCCGACTATCTGGAATGCGGAACTTAGCAATGGAATGGGCGTACTTGGCGTAGAGTCACGTGAGCTTCCGTTGGTTAATTTCTCCATCCGGATTAAAGGCGGTCATTACCTGGATGACATCAATAAAGTGGGTGTTGCGAATTTGATGACCGACATCATGATGGAAGGTACGGCCAATAAAACGCCTGAGGAATTGGAAGATGCTATTGGACAATTGGGGGCAAACATTAACATGTTCACTGCCAATGAATACATTCAGATTTCCGGTAACTGCCTTTCCAGAAATTTCAACGAAACCATGGATTTGGTTACTGAAATTCTCCTGGAGCCAAGATGGGATGAAGAGGAATTTGGTCGAATCATTGATGCCACGGTAAACACTATCCAGCAGCGTGAGACCAATCCGAATAACATTGCGACTGTAGTGATGAATAAAATGCTTTACGGCGAAGATCACATCTTGGGGCATCCGTCTATTGGATATCAGGACGTGGTTAAAACGATCACCATCGATGATCTAAAAGATTTCTACTCTAGAAACTTCGCGCCGAATATTGCCAACTTCCATATTGCTGGGGATCTTTCTCAAGAGGAGGCCACAAAGGCCCTTTCTAAACTTGAAGAAGGATGGGCAAAGAAGGATGTGGTCATGCCTGATTTCGAGGTGCCAGCTACTCCGAATGAGCCGTCTCTTTACTTCGTGGATATTCCTGAAGCTAAGCAATCAGTCATTCGAATTGCCAGACTCACTGTTCCGGCAAGTGACAACACTTATAATGAAATCATGGTAGCCAACGATCGACTTGGTGATGGGTCAGCGGGTAGATTGTTTCAAATTCTTAGAGAGGAGAAGCAATTCACTTACGGGGCGTATTCCTTCCCGGGTAGAAATGCTTTTGCACCAGCGACGTTTACGGCCTTCTCTAGCGTGAAATCTAGTACGACAAAAGATGCTTTGGATACTTTCAAGGAAGTAATTGGTACTTATGCTGACACTTACACTGAGGAAGATTTGAACAAAACCAAGACCTCAATGATTAAGGAAAACGCTAGAAACTTCGAGACTCTAGGCAACTTGCTAGGGATCTTGCATAACATCAGCACGTATGATCTTCCTGAAGATTACATCGCTGATCAGCAAGAAGTTGTGAATAATGCAACAATTAGTAGCATTCAGGAAACAGCTGGTGAGTACTTTGATCTGAGCAAATACATTTTTGTAGTGGTAGGAGATAAAGCGACGCAGATGGAAAGGCTTTCAGTAGAGGGTCCTGGAAATCCTATTGAAGTAGACAGGTACGGAAATCCGATTTCTGTTCAGTAGTGAAAAAGTAGATTTGAAAAAAGGCGAGAATTTTCTCGCCTTTTTTCATTTTGATATTTGGCGAATTTAAAGAGGAGCCTATATTTGCACCTCCAAAAAAATGGCCCGTTCGTCTAGGGGTTAGGACGCCAGGTTTTCATCCTGGTAACAGGGGTTCGATTCCCCTACGGGCTACAAAAAAAAACCGAGCATCGCTCGGTTTTTTTTGTTTTGACTCTTCTTTGGATCCCCCTGTTTTTTTCTAGATCAACCTTGCATCAAGGAATTCATTGAAACTCTTCTGAGTTTTTAGAGAAATAAAAAAGCCGGACTTGCGTCCGGCCTGCCTAACCTAAATCAGTGGGAATCAAATCAAGCCCACTTTCTTTCTACCAGGATCATTGCAATAATGATAATGCCGGCTATTATAAGTTGTGTTGTCATTTTCTATACGTTTAAGTCTAACTAAACGCAAAAGTCAGAAGATCAAACTTTGGAAAATCGCCGATAGTCTTAGGAAAACTGAACTGTGAAGCCAGGGTTCGATTCCTTTATGGATTTCAGGCTAAGTAGGTGAAATACCTGTTGTTTATATCATTTGTTTTGGTCTGTTTGTCTGGGTTCTCCTGGAGCCGGAGTGGCCTATTCCTTTTCTTTTCTCTTGATAGAAAAGAAACAAAAGATCAAGCCTGCCTTCCAGAGTACCTGTACGGCGGACAGGGCTGTATGAAAAAGGCTAAAAATCCTTCATTTCGCCTGAACTCCGGCAATCGGCCATCCCACGCCCAACCATGTGCCCCTCTTATCGCGCAAGTCTTCTAACGTGCGGAAGCGGGTAAGCAGGACTTGTGCGTAAATTAGTAGTATAAAAAATGAGCACGAAATATAAATTCCATAATCTAGAGGGTATCTACTTCCTATCCACGGCAGTAGTGAACTGGATAGATGTGTTCACTCGACAGGACTACTGCGAGGTAGTATTGGAGAGCTTGAAATACTGTGTTCGAGAAAAGGGTTTGGTGGTTTATGGCTATGTGATCATGTCGAGTCATATTCATTTGATCATTGGGAGAAGGGAAAATGGATCAGGCTTTTCTTCTATCATTCGGGATTTCAAGAAGTTCACTTCATCGAAGATTCTGAAAGAGATTCAGGATCATCCTCAGGAAAGTCGAAAGGAATGGATGCTTTGGATGATGGAGCGGGCGGCTAAGAAAAACAGTAATAATACGAAATTCCAGTTTTGGCAGCAGGACAACCATGCCATTGAACTCGCGGGAGATTGGCTGGAGCAGAAATTGGAATATGTGCACAATAATCCGGTAGAAGCGGGAATAGTGAGGGAGCCGGAAGACTACTTGTACTCCAGTGCTGGCAACTATGCCGGAAAGGGAGGTTTAATGAAAGTAATTTCAATATACGATGGTGTGGAGATATGATTCTATTTTTAAGCACAAGTCACGCCTTCGCACAGGCCTGGCAGGAAGACTTGCGCTATAAGGGGGTGTTCACCCGTCAGGACTACTGCGAGGTTGTATTGGAGAGCTTGGATCTGGGGTCTATTTCCCTCGGGCCGGGGAGGCCTTACTTTCTGTCTTGACACAGAAAGTAACAAAGAAGTCAAGGCTGGTTTGTCAATGGCGGGAAGTTCATCATGGAAGCTAAAATCCTCAAAACTCGTCTCCCTTTGGTCGCCTCAGACAGCTGAGTATTTTGGCCGCTTCCATTCTTCACTTCCTGATCGCCATTCCCAAACAGGCCATTCTCTCGCGCTTTGCGCGATTGAGCGAAACTTCAGTGGATGTTATTGGCCGTCAAGGCCATTGGGAAAAACGATCAGCGGGCTGGCCAGTCTGTGTTCCCGGGCGTGTGGCGGTTGTGGGTAGATAGGGTTAACTCAGGCAAGGGCTTTTGCATACTTTTCGCCCGTGAAAAGTATGAGCCTGTCTGGCTTGAAGACAATCAGAACGCTACTATGAAAAGCGAATTAACGATAGCGCTTATCCTCCTCTCCCTTTACTCCCAAGCTCAGTTCAAGACGAACGTCACAGCCACAGGAAAACACAAGTATTTAACCATTACATACTCCCACACAGTTGATCATAGGAATAAACGTGCACTGAAATGTTTTGATAGTTCTTGCTGCCATTCGGGAACAGCGTTTTCATCTTTGGACAATCACCGAAGAGCTTTCCGAAAACGTCTCGATAGTCTTTTTCTTTAATATCCAGAGGAGCACCTCCATCTTTTACGATAAAATACTTTTTTGCAGCGTCCGCTTCTTCACCTGAGTATTTGAAATACACTTTGATTCGGCTATCGAAACCTGGATTCAAGAGCTGTAAGAATTTGTACTTCTTCTTGTTTTTAGATGGCATTTCTACCCGCTCGAAGGTCAGATAATTGTATTGTGGTTCTTGTTGCAACTTGTCCTTGAGTTCAGCACTTTTTAGCATCAAAGTCCCAAGTGATTTGGCCAGATCGCCGGAGTTTAACGCTTTCTTTAGACTGGTGATCTCTCCGTTTTCAAACAGATCTTCTCTGTCAAGTTTGGTCTGGTGTACCACATCAATGCGAACCGCACTTTCTTTATTGACTTTCATCACTTCACCAGAATCGTCTTTGATGCGAACACTGCTCAAGTAGCCCATGGTCATACTTGCGCCAGACATATTGCCCGAGAACACAGCACTATCAATGGTCACAGCGGCTGCCTTCTTGAAATTTAAATCCTTCATCGGTTTCAGGAAAGTTTGACCTTTCGTGTTAAGGAAAAGGGCGAGACAGAAGAGAAATAGTATTGATTTGTATGATTTCATAGGATGTTCTTTTTTTCGAAAATATATGAATTCAAGTATACAAGACAGATTTATGTTCTAAGGCTTGACCGTTTAGCACATTGTTAAGTGTCACTTAGTTGAATTTTTAGCAAATTGCTTGTTTTAAAACACCATTCAAAAATTGAAAATATGAAAAGGTTATTACTGCTTATCGCAATTGTTGCCTACGGAACGATGGGATACGCACAAACGAAACTGGTGGAGAAAGTCACCAAAAAAGGAGATGAGATCATCATTCCTTACGAAAAGTACATTCTTGACAATGGTCTGACGCTAATCATTCACGAGGATCATTCTGATCCTTTGGTTCACGTGGACGTGACGTACCACGTCGGTTCGGCCAGAGAGGAGTTAAATAAGTCTGGTTTTGCCCACTTCTTTGAACACATGATGTTTCAGGGTTCAGAGAATGTGGCGGACGAGGAGCATTTCAAGATTGTAACAGAAGCTGGAGGAACTCTAAACGGAACGACCAATCGGGACCGTACCAACTATTTCGAAACCGCACCAAGTAATCAACTTGAGACGATGCTTTGGCTGGAAGCCGATCGTATGGGCTTCTTCCTTGACGCGGTTACTCAGGAGAAATTCGAGGTACAGCGAGCAACTGTGAAAAATGAGAAAGGGCAGAACTACGACAATCGACCTTACGGTCGCTGGAGTGAAGTCAATGCAGGAACACTTTATCCATTTGGCCATCCTTATTCGTGGTTGACCATTGGAAGGCTGGAAGATTTGGATCGCGTAGATGTGACGGATCTCAAGAAATTTTTCATGAGATGGTACGGGCCTAACAACGCCACCCTTACTGTCGGAGGTGATGTGAATGTAAAGGATGTGATCACCAAGGTCGAGAAATATTTTGGAGTCATTCCAAGAGGTCCGGAAGTGGAGCCACTCGAACTTGATGCGCCTACATTGGATTCTGACAGATACGTTTCATACGTGGATACCAATATTCGCTTCCCGGCATTGTTGTTCACATTCCCAACGGTTCCGAGATTCCATGAAGATGAGGCGGCTTTGGATTGTTTAGCGGAGATTTTAGGGACTGGAAAGAGCTCCTATTTCTACAAGAAATTTGTGTTGACCAGAAAGGCCATCCAAGCTTCAACCTTCCACCCAACAAGCGAGCACGCGGGAGAGTTTACCATGTTCGCCCTTCCGTTTCCTGGTGGAACTCTCGCTGATTTCGAAACTCAGATTCGAGAGATACTTGATGAGTTTGAGCAAAATGGTGTGTTGGATGATGACATCATCAAGTTTAAGGCCAATCAGGAATCGAGCATGATAAATGGTCTGGCCAGTGTGAGTGGAAAAGTAAGTCAGCTGGCCTCTTTCGAGACGTTCTATGGTAATCCAAATGGAATCCAGTTCGATCTTGAGCGCTATATGAGTATCACTAAGGAGGATGTAATGCGAGTTTTCAACAAATACATCAAAGGAAAACCTGCGGTTATTCAAAGTGTAATTCCCGGCGAAGAAACTGCAACCGCCAAACCTGACAATTTTGAAATTCCTCGAGAAGGTGATAATCCTTTTCTAAGTACAGATTATTCGGGACTTTCCTACGAGAGGCCAACCGGCGATAAGTTTGATAGAAGCATACGACCTCCGCTTGGACCGAACCCGTCTATCAAAGTGCCGGATTTCTGGAAAGAGACATACACGAATGGAGTAAAGGTCATTGGAACTGAATCTGATGAAATTCCGATTGTGGCCATGCAATTGACGATCAATGGAGGTCACAAAATGGATGCTTATGCTCCGAAAAAATCTGGACTTGCTTCCTTGACGGCAAGTCTCATGAATGAGTCAACAGAAAATTATACGTCTGAGGAAATTCAGGAGGAGTTTAGGAAACTTGGTAGTAGCATCAATGTTTTTGGTAACAACTCATCCACTACCATGACCATTTCTTCTTTGAAGAAAAATCTAGATGCCACTTTGAAGCTTGCTGAGGAGGTTTTGTATAAGCCGGCTTTCACTCAGGAGGATTTTGACCGAGTGAAAAATCAACAGTTGGAAGGGATTAAGGCATCTAGGAAGAACCCATCAAGTATTGCAAATCAGGTATTCAACCGACTCATGTATGGAGATGAGCACATTTACTCAGTGCCATCTCAAGGAATTGAAGAAACTGTTGAAAACATAACCCTGGAAGACGTAAAGGATTTTTATGCCAAATACTACTCTCCAAATATTTCTGAACTGGTGATCGTCGGTAATATTTCGAAAAAGGAGGTTGATCCAATGCTCGGGTTTGTGAAGAATTGGAAGTCCAAGAACACGCAGATTCCGGAATTACCAGAGCCGAAACCATCGGATGACACCAAAATTTATCTTGTGGACAAAGTGGAAGCTCCTCAGTCTGAAATCCGAATCGGTTACATCACGGATCTCGAATACGATGCGACCGGAGATTATTTTAAGTCGTACCTGATGAATTTCCCACTGGGAGGTGCATTCAACAGTCGAATTAACCTTAATCTGAGAGAGGATAAAGGTTGGACGTATGGAGCAAGATCATACTTCAATAGTGGAGATGATCCCGGGCCTTACATGGCTTCAGCGGGGGTAAAAGGAGCGGCCACCGACAGTTCGGTGGTGGAGTTCATGAAAGAAATTAGGAATTATCGTGAAGATGGAATCACTGATGATGAGCTTGCATTCATGAGAAGTGCCATTGGTCAAAGAGATGCAAGAAGTTATGAGACACCAGGACAAAAGGCGGGATTCCTGAGGAGGATTAATCACTATA
The DNA here is from genome assembly GCA_965212145.1 of Cyclobacteriaceae bacterium. Lineage (GTDB taxonomy): Bacteria > Bacteroidota > Bacteroidia > Cytophagales > Cyclobacteriaceae > JAAEPI01. Next base: position 82,877 of record CBDBUY010000005.1, read on the forward strand.
ATCTGGATAAGAAGTTTGTAGATGAGCAGAACAAGATTATTGCGACGATCTCCAAGAAAGAATTGAATGGTCTGGCCAAGAAATACTTAACGGATGACAAGTTATACATTTTGGTGGTAGGTGATGGAGCCTCGAATCGTCCTAAACTTGAAAAGCTAGGATACGAAATTGTTGATTTGGACGAGAAGGGTGATGTGGTAAATGACACCAAGATCGACACAAAGAAGTGATCAGTAAATAGCTAAAAAAAGCCGGCTGTTAGCCGGCTTTTTTGATGTTTATAACTTCAGATTTATCCGTTTGCCCAATTCCTCTCGACAATGATCATGGCGATAATAATTACAGCGGCGATTATAAGTTGTATCATGATTTCGTTTCTTTTAGTGAAACATAGAAGACAAATCTGTAAAGATTTACAGAGTTAAAAGTGCCAGAATCCTTCGAATTCCTGACAAATAATACTTGAGGATTTAATATTTGATCCGATCTGATAAGATCATGCAAGTAATGATTACTCCGGCTATAATTAATTGTGTCATGATTCACTTACGAAGCGCACCACGTTTTCAGATTTCATGTTTCAAGAAATAGCTCATCTATCTTTGTCGTTGAATTAGGATTTGATAAAGTTTGGAAATTCCCGAAAGGGTTTTTGGGACAGATTTTTTACGGATTTAAGAAGAATGGCTGATTTTGATATAAGACCTCTGAGCGAAAGACGAATAGAGTCAATTAGGACTAATACGGAGTATTCTGATGATTCTCCAGTTTCGTTGGAGCAGATTGTGGCGGTGTACTTTCTACATGAGACGTTTGACATAGGGACGCAAAAAGGACAAATCCATATCCTGGATGCAGTTGCAGAGAATGTCTTGGAATTGTTCAGGAAGCTTTATGTTATTGAGTTCCCCATTCATTCTGCGATTCCGGTGGATGAATTTCAAGGAGATGATGTGAAAAGTATGGAGGCGAATAATTCCTCAGGATTCAATCCTCGAAAAATTATGCACACTGATCGCTGGTCGAGTCATGCGTATGGATGCGCCATCGATATTAACCCAAGACAGAACCCATATGTATTGAATCCGGGAACCGAAAAGGAGGAAGTTTATCCTGATCAATCATCACCGTTTCTTGATCGTGACCAGAAGCTTCCAGGCATGGTGGAGCCAATCGTTTCTATATTCTCGAATATCGGTTATACTGACTGGGGTGGTGCTTGGAGGGAACCACTGGATTATCATCATTTCCAAGTTCCCTGGGATGAGATCAGGTCATTCTTCCAGGAATGATTTCAGCTTGTTGGATTGAAGCGCTTTGATAAAAATAATGATCAAACCAAGCGTCCAAGCAACGCTTGATAATTTCCAAGTCCAATCAAAATCCGCCATTTGACTTCCAGCAATATGATTGATCACGTTGAGCACCTGGCTCAGTATCAATAAGTAGAGTCCGTGTTTTGCTTTCATACATTGAAATTAAGCAAAAACAGAAACCCGTTGGTGGCCTTCCATTTTACGATTAACTTCGCAACTGCTTATCAAGAAAGACCGAGGGAATGGGCCCGTTGACGTCTTAGCAACCTGACCGATTGGTTTCCGGTGCTAACTCCCACCAGATGAGCCATCTCTCTTTCTCTGGTAAGCATCAAAAACCGGAGATGAAAAACATCAAAGACATACTGAAAGATAGAATTCTGGTGCTGGATGGCGCTATGGGCACGATGATCCAGCGCTATAAGCTGGAAGAAGAGGATTTCCGAAATGATGCGTTGAAAAATCACCCTAATTCTTTGAAGGGAAATAACGATTTGTTGGCCCTGTCACGACCTGACCTTTTAAAAGAGATTCACGCAGAGTATTTCGCGGCTGGAGCAGACATTGCCGAGACCAACACGTTTTCCGGAACGACCATTGCCCAGGCAGATTATGGTCTGGAGGATTTCGTTTATCAGATCAATTTTGATTCTGCAAAAATAGCCAGAGCAGTTGCAGATGAATTCACTACTCGGGAGCCAGACAAGCCGAGGTTTGTCGCTGGGTCTATGGGGCCGACCAATCGCACCGCCTCCATCTCGCCTGATGTAAATGATCCGGGATTTCGTGCCGTCACTTTCGAGGACTTGCGGGTGGCTTATAGACAACAAGCTGAGGCCCTGATCGATGGTGGAGTTGATCTGTTGCTTGTTGAGACAGTTTTCGACACGCTGAATGCGAAAGCAGCGCTTTTCGCAATCGACGAGCTTAAAGAAGAAAGAGGACTGGACATTCCGGTGATGGTTTCTGGAACCATAACAGACGCTTCAGGCAGAACTTTGTCCGGTCAAACCGCGGAGGCTTTTTTGATTTCCATTCAACACATGGACTTGCTGAGTGTTGGTTTGAATTGTGCACTGGGAGCCAGTCAATTGAGACCTTACTTGAAAGTACTGTCGGATAAATCCGATTTTCACATTAGTGCTCATCCGAATGCGGGTCTGCCAAATGAGTTTGGTCAATACGATGAAAGCCCGGAGCAAATGGCCGATCAGATTCGAGAATACATGAAAGAAGGCTTGATCAATATCATTGGAGGGTGTTGTGGCACGACACCTCATCACATTTCAGCAATTGCAGAATTGGCGACCCAGTTTGAGCCGAGAAGAAAGGAGGTGCTAGCTTGAAGCCATTAATTCTATCTGGTTTAGAACCTCTGATTGTAACAGAGCATACCAACTTCGTAAATGTCGGCGAACGAACCAACGTCACCGGTTCGAAAAGATTTGCACGACTTATCACCGAGGATAATTACGATGAAGCGTTGGAAGTTGCATTGGATCAAGTCCGTGGAGGTGCACAGATTCTGGACGTTAACATGGACGAAGGGATGCTGGATGGTAAGGCGGCCATGGTCAGGTTTCTTCATTTAATCGCTTCAGAGCCCGAAATAGCCCGAATTCCGATCATGGTCGATTCTTCTAAATGGGAGATTATCGAGGCGGGTCTTCAATGTATTCAGGGGAAGGGTGTTGTGAATTCCATCAGCATGAAAGGTGGCGAAGAGGAATTCATTGAACAGGCCAGGAAAGTCAAGAGATACGGCGCAGCTGTAGTTGTGATGGCATTTGATGAAGACGGTCAGGCGGATTCATTTGAGCGAAGGATTGAGATTTGCGAGCGCGGCTATCGTATCCTCGTAGATCAGGTGAAATTTCCGGCACAGGATATCATTTTCGATCCAAATATTTTCCCGGTGGCCACTGGGATTGAGGAGCACAACAACAACGCCGTTGATTTCTTCCAAGCGACCACTTGGATCAAGGAAAATTTACCGGGAGCGAAAGTGAGCGGAGGTGTGAGCAACGTGTCTTTTTCATTTAGAGGTAACAATGTCGTGAGAGAGGCCATGCATTCAGCGTTCCTGTATCATGGAATCAAGGCAGGAATGGATATGGGCATTGTCAATGCCGGAATGATCGAGGTGTACGATGAAATACCAAAAGACTTGCTGGAGCATGTGGAGGATGTTTTGCTCAATCGACGAGACGATGCGACGGAGCGGCTACTGGCATTTGCAGAAAATGTAAAAGGAAAAGGCAAGCAGAAAGTTGAAGACCTGAGCTGGCGAGAAGCACCGGTAGAAGATCGGCTCTCTCATGCATTGGTCAAAGGCATTATAGACTTTATTGATGAAGATACTGAGGAGGCACGTCAGAAATACAACAGCCCATTGAAAGTCATAGAGGGTCCACTAATGGACGGGATGAACGTGGTTGGTGATCTCTTCGGAAGTGGAAAAATGTTTCTTCCGCAAGTAGTGAAGAGTGCTCGTGTCATGAAAAAATCCGTTGCGTTTCTAACACCGTATTTGGAAAAGGAAAAGGCCTCAGGAAATACCAAAGGGAAAATTCTTTTGGCCACAGTGAAAGGTGATGTTCACGACATAGGAAAGAACATAGTGGGGGTGGTAATGGCCTGCAATAATTTCGAAATTGAGGATCTAGGGGTCATGGTTCCCGCTCAAAAAATCCTCGATCGTGCCGAGGAGATTGGGGCTGATATTATCGGGCTGAGCGGACTGATTACGCCTTCTCTGGATGAAATGGTCACGGTTGCCGAGGAAATGACCCGAAGAAAAATGACCACTCCTTTGCTGATCGGTGGGGCAACTACTTCCCGGATTCACACGGCTGTGAAGATCGCGCCAAAGTACGACGCACCCGTCATTCATGTGCTGGATGCGTCCAAAAGTGTCGGCGTTTCAACAAATCTTTTGAGTGAGAAAAAAGACCAGTTTACTTCCGCTATCAAGGCAGAATACATTGATTTATCTGAAGGTCATGCCAACCGCACGGAAGCGAAGAACTATATACCATTTGCTCAGGCGAAAGAAAATGGAGTGGTTCTTCAAAGTAAAAAGACATACAAACCTAATCAGCCGGGCATTTCTGTTTACGTGGATTATGATCTGGCTGAGATCAGAAAATACATCGACTGGACGCCCTTCTTTTCCACTTGGATGCTGAAAGGGAAATACCCTGCGATTTTCGAGAATCCAACAGTGGGTGAGGAGGCCAAGAAATTATTCGATGATGCCCAGTCCATGCTGGAAGAAATCATTGGTTCCAAGTCTCTTCAAGCCAATGCTGTGGTTGGTTTGTTTGAAGCAGAAAGAATAGGTGAGGATGTGAAGGTCGGAGATACGACTTTCCATTTTTTGCGTCAGCAGGGCAAGAAAGCCAAAGGCATTCCAAACTTGTCGCTAGCAGATTTTGTAAATGAGGAAGATTATTTCGGAGGTTTTGCGGTCACTGCGGGGATTGGAATTGAGAAGTTGATAGAAAAACATAAAGCCGATCATGACGACTACAAGGAAATTATGGTCAAAGCACTGGCGGATCGCCTGGCAGAAGCTTTTGCCGAATTGATGCATCAAAAGGTACGTAAAGAAATCTGGGGGTTTGCGGCCGATGAATCTTTATCGAATGAAGAATTAATCAAAGAGAAGTATCAGGGAATTCGCCCTGCGCCAGGTTACCCAGCATGTCCTGATCATACGGAGAAAAGACTGCTCTTTGATTTGCTTAAAGTTGAAGAAAACACAGGAATAGAATTGACTGAATCTTTCGCGATGTATCCGGCCTCTTCGGTGAGTGGGTTTTACTTCTCACATCCGGAATCCAAGTACTTCGGACTCGGAAAAATCGGACGAGACCAGGTAGAAGATTACGCCGAGCGAAAAGGAATGAGCATTGAAGAAATGGAAAAATGGCTATCCCCGAATTTGAATTATAAATAATGAAGGTTACAGAACACATTGAGCGAGCGGATCGCACCCTTTTCTCTTTGGAGATTATACCCCCTCGGAAGGGCGATAGTATCAAAAATCTTTTTGGGCAGATTGATCCATTAATGGAATTCAAGCCGCCATTTATCGACGTGACATATCACCGGGAGGAGTATGTTTATAAGGAGCATCCGGGTGGTCTGCTCGAAAAAAAGAGCATTAAAAAAAGACCCGGGACCGTGGGTATCTGTGCCGCTTTGCAGAACTATTATGATATAGATGCAATACCTCACATGATCTGTGGAGGATTCAGTAAAGAGGAAACCGAGAACGCACTGATCGACTTGAACTTTCTGGGAATCGATAATGTGCTGGCTTTGCGCGGGGATCAGATCAAAAGTGAAGAGCGCTTTGTTCCGGAACCGGACGGCAATAAGTATGCTTCTGAACTGGTGGAACAGATTCGGAAAATGAATAGTGGGGAGTATATGGATGACGAGCTTCAAAATGCCATTCCTACTAATTTTTGCATCGGTGTAGCGGGCTACCCCGAGAAACATTTCGAGGCTCCCAACATGACTTTTGATCTCAATTGGCTAAAGAAAAAAGTCGAGCTAGGGGCTGAGTACATTGTGACGCAGATGTTTTTTGACAACAAGGCCTACTTCGATTTTGTCGACCAGTGTCGAGCCATTGGCATTGATGTTCCAATCATACCTGGACTGAAGCCGGTAGCAACCAAAAGTCACCTGACGATCCTTCCTAAAATTTTCAAGATCGACTTGCCAGAGGACCTGGAGAAAGAAATGGTGAAAGCCAAGGACAATGGGGCTATAAAAGAAATCGGCATAGAATGGGGGATAGCTCAGTGCAAAGAGTTGATTGCCAAAGGAGCACCTGTTCTGCATTTTTATAGCATGGGAAAATCTGACGCGATTAAACGAATAGCCGGAGAGTTTTTCTAGCCCGGATTTTCGGTAAATTTGACTTCAATGAAGATCATTGAATGTCCACGTGATGCCATGCAGGGATTGAAACATTTCGTTCCCACAGATCTGAAGATTCAGTACATCAATCAATTGCTAAAGGTTGGATTCGACACGATAGACTTTGGCAGTTTCGTATCCCCTAAGGCAATCCCACAGCTAGCCGACACAGCGGAAGTTTTAGCCGGTCTTCACTTGTACAAGTCTGAATCCAAGTTACTAGCAATCATCGCGAATGTCCGAGGAGCTAAAACTGCAGTTGATTTCGATGAGATTACCTATTTGGGGTATCCGCTTTCGCTTTCAGAAACTTTTCAGCAGCGAAACACAAATCGATCCATTGATGACGCATTCAATGATCTCGCAGAAATTCAGGAATTGTGCGAGATGAATGGGAAAATCCTTGTCGTCTACCTTTCCATGGGATTCGGTAATCCTTACGGTGATCCCTATGAAGTTGATTATGTAGGTGAATTCATCACCAAGTTGGATGATATGAGTGTTTCGATCATCTCTCTTGCTGATACAATAGGGGTTTCCGATGAAGAGAATATTTCGGAACTGTTTTCGTCATTGATCCCAAAATTTCCTCATATTGAATTAGGAGCCCATTTGCATTCCACGATGGATTCTACAAGGGAAAAAATCCACTCCGCTTTTAAGTCCGGTTGTCGCCGAATGGATGGCGCAATCAACGGTTTTGGTGGATGCCCAATGGCGGAAGACAAGCTTGTCGGCAACCTGGCCACCGAGAGAATGATCGAGTATTTTGAGTCTTACGATCATGAAATCAACATCAAGAAAAAGGAATTTGAAGCCGCAATGAATATGGCACCTTCGGTTTTTCTTGGACGATGACTAAACCAATCCGTATTTTTTCCCGGGGTAATTTCTCACCACATTCTTAAATTCCAGGTTCAGAAGAAGGGAGGCGAGTTGATTTATTGGGATTTGACTTTTGATGGCAATCTGATCGATTTCCATTGCCCCGGCGCTTGCCTCCAAAAGATCGTAAACCTTCTTTTCCTCGTCTGTCAAAGCAGGAGGTTTCTTTACTGGAGCGGGTGCACCGTCTGTTTCCTCCCAATTTAGATGATATTTCAGATCTTCCATTCCTGTGTAAATCAAGGCCATTTGGGTAGAGATTAGCTTATTCGTGCCAGCTGAGTAGGTGTGAACTAAATCTCCCGGCACGGCGAAGACGGTTCGACCATAAGAGTCGGCAATCTTTGCGGTTATTAATGCACCCCCTCGCTCCGCCGCTTCCACAACAATCGTAGCATCAGACATGCCGGCAATAATCCGATTGCGTGCCGGGAATAAATGCGGATCGGGTTTCGTGTCCGGTCTGCTCTCAGAGATAATTGCTCCATTTTCTTGCATTTCCTCCGCATTCTTTTTGTGCACTGACGGATAGATTCTATCCAAACCACCTGCGAGCACCGCGACCGTTGAATTTCCGTTTTTCAGCGCAGCACGGTGAGATTCAATGTCGATTCCATAGGCAAGACCGCTGACCACTTGAGCTCCTAAGGCTTTCAAATCATCGACGATTTTCCTGGTAGCTTCTTTGCCATAATCGGTCGCACGGCGGGTGCCGACCACAGCGATGGATCGGGGAGGATTGAGATCACCATTTCCTTTTTTATAAAGAATGGTAGGAGCGTCGATTACCAGTTTTAGTTTTTGTGGATAGGCCGAATCGAGGTAGGAGATGACTTCCATGTTCTTTTTTTCAGCCTCCTTTAAAATAGATTCAGCCTCGGAGTGTGTTTTATGATTGAGGATGATCGAAGCGGTTTTTGATCCAAAGCCGGGGATGCTTTCGAGCTTCTTTTTGGAGGATTCAAAAACAGCCTTTGTTGAACCACAATAACTAATCAGTTGCTTGACATTTCGATCGCCCAGACCAGGTACGAGCGATAACGCCAGCAGGTCAAGCGAATTTTCAGACATTTAGGCTAGTTCTTGTCGGAGTTGGACTAGGAAAGATTTTACCTTCTTGAGTGACTCGATCATTTCCATCTTATCGTTGGCTGATTCTGGTCCACCACTATCTAAGAAGTCTCTTGCACCTTGAAGCGTGTACCCTTTCTCTTTTACGAGATGATAAATGAGTTTCACACTTTTCAGGTCTTGCTGAGTAAACTGACGATTGCCTTTTCGATTTTTCTTGGGCTTGATGATGGAAAATTCCCTTTCCCAAAATCGAATAAGAGAGGTGGCTACTCCAAGTTCATCGGCAACTTCGCCAATGGTAAAATATCTTTTTTCTATTTCTTTTTCCTTGTAAGGCACCTCTTTCAGTTTGCAGTTTCAAGATAGGTAATTCTTCCAGAATCATCAATGGCAATTTTGGAATTTGGGAAGTCAACCTCAGTTAAATTTTTGATTGACATGGCTGCTCCCTGTTTTGGATCTGGTCTTGGACCCAAATGATCATATTCTTGTCTAAATGAATGAATCTGACCAGAAATAAAATCTCCTGCCTGGGAAATCTCCAGTTCCAGAATTGGCGATTCGCCTGCATAGCCTCTCATGCTAAATCTTTTATATGTCAGGAAATTTCCCAGACTGTAGGCGATGAATTTGTTTTTGTAAACCTCAACAGCTCTCACCACGTGAGGGCCATGGCCAATGACTACATCAGCGCCATTGTCGATCATCATATGAGCTAACTCATATACATTTCCTCGATTCTCGCCATAGTAGGTCTCTTTTTGGCGTGTGACATTTCTATTTTTCGAACCTTCAGCTCCCCCATGAAATGACGCAATGACGATATCGCATTGCTCGTCGAGAAGCTTCATGGTATTCTTGATTTCAGTCAAATTGTGCAAACTTCGAGATCCGCTATTCGGTGCATAAGCTGCCATGCCGATTTTCAGACCATTTTTCTCAATGATGGTATATCCTTTTTCAGTTGATCCAGCATGAGCAATCCCCAGCTCTTCAAGAACTTTCTGAGTGTTTTTTCTACCCACCGACCCGAAATCATTTGCATGATTATTTGCTGTGCTCAGCAGATCAAAACCTACATCCTTAAAGTTGAATGCATACTTTTCTGGCGTGCGGAAAACATAGCATGCTTTTGGGTTATTGCATCGTTTTGGAGTGCCTCCTTCGGTCAGAAGTACGCCCTCTAAATTTCCAAAGGTGATGTCGCCAGATTTTAAAATGTCTCTGACATTGTCCCATAAATAGGCTCCATCCCCTTTTGGTAAATAAGCTTCCGACGGATAATTGGTGCCCATCATCATGTCTCCAACGGCCACTAATTTCACAGAAGTAGAATCCTGGCTGTGTCCCTCAACTATGAAGTTGGCTAAGAGAAAAAGAAAAATGAGCAGTCTTGACATTTGATAAATAGGTGGGCAAAAGTATGGAGTGTATGGGGCTCCATCTTTAGGACTTATCCACAACTTACTGACAGACTTATGCAGACTGGTTTAGTACGAATCCCAGGCCTTATTTTCAATGGAAGCTAAGCGCAAAATTTCTTCATACTCCTCAGCCGTGAAATCCTTACTCATGTAATACATTGGATTCACGTGCTTTCCATTGACATAAACCTCATAATGGAGGTGCGGCCCGGTGGATTTTCCAGAATTTCCAGAGAATCCGATCAACTCACCCCGCTTGACCTTTTGTCCTTTTCTGACATTGAATCCATTCAAGTGAGCGTAGCGTGTTTTAAAACCAAACCCATGATTAACTACAATTTGCTTCCCATATCCGCTGTACCGAGTTTCCACTCGCTCAACAGTTCCGTCTCCGGTGGAATAAACCGGAGTGCCCAACGAAACCGAATAATCAACTCCGGGGTGCATTCTACGGTTCCTATAAATAGGGTCTATCCTCCAACCATAACCAGATGTTAACCACTTGAGCTCCTTATTGGATACAGGCTGGATGGCCGGCATGGCGAGTAGTATTTCTTCTTTGACCTTAGCCAAATCCACCACCTCATCATAAGATTTAGTTTGGATGTAGAGTTGTTTTTTGAGGGACTCCAGTTCCTCATAATTGTCGCGGATCAATTCTTCCTGCGAAAGGCCAGTCAATTCTTTGTATCTGTCTGAACCGCCAAAGCCGGCCTCTCGAATGCTGGAAGGAATAGGCTCGGCTCCTAACATGACTCGATAGAGATTGTCATCTCTGTCCTGAAGTACGGCGAGCATTTTTTCCGCTTCTTCTATATCATTTTCGAGTAGCTCCAGGTGAAATTTGAGCTCTTCATTTTCTTTCTGAATGGCCACCTGCTTAGGCGATTCAAAGTACCTGTCCATCAGAAAAAATATACCTACACCGATCACCAATGACACAGCGAAAAAGCCCATGGTATTCCAGAAGATATCCCATTTTGTGACCTTGATCCGCTCGTATCTGCAGGACTCGGTATCGTAGTAATACTTAATTTTTGCCATAGCTAAACACTCAAATAAATTGGCGTAATTTTGCCTTACGAAGTTAGGTGGCTTACGGTTTTCAGTTGCAATTTAATCAATAACGCAAATTCGTCGTACTTAATTCCTGTATCAAACTAGTTATCAGTAAGTTAGAATGAATTCAAAGGACATTCGAGCAAAATTTCTTGCCTTTTTTGAGAATAAATCCCACAAAATCGTTCCTTCCGCACCCATTGTGCTGAAGAATGACCCGACGTTGATGTTTACCAATGCGGGGATGAATCAGTTCAAAGATTACTTCCTCGGACATAAACAACCAGAAGTTGGGAGAGTGGCTGATACCCAGAAATGTCTTCGGGTTTCAGGTAAGCACAATGACCTGGAAGAGGTGGGATTCGACACCTATCACCACACGATGTTCGAGATGCTTGGGAACTGGTCTTTCGGTGACTATTTCAAGGAGGAAGCCATCGACTGGGCCTGGGAGTTGTTGACCAAGGAATTTGGACTTCCTGAAGACAGAATGTACGCGACAATCTTCGAGGGAGATACTAGTGAAAAACTGGAAAGAGATGAAGAGGCTTTTTCACATTGGAAGAAGCACTTGCCGGAGGATCGAATCCTGAACGGATCCAAAAAAGATAATTTCTGGGAAATGGGAGAGACCGGGCCATGTGGGCCTTGTTCGGAAATCCATATTGATCTGAGAAGTGATGAAGAAGTCGCAAGACAACCTGGAAGCGAATTGGTCAATCAGGATCATCCATTGGTTGTTGAAGTATGGAATCTGGTATTTATCCAATTCAACAGAAAGGCAGATCAATCACTTGAGAATCTTCCAAATCAGCATGTGGACACGGGTATGGGGTTTGAGCGGTTGGCGATGGCCGTTCAGAAGAAGCAGTCCAATTATGACACAGATGTATTTCAACCTTTGATCCAGACTGTGGCTAAAAAAGCCGGAATCAAGTATGGTGATAATGAGATGAATGATGTTGCGCTTCGGGTTGCCGTTGACCACTTGCGGGCCATTTCTTTTACTATCGCGGATGGTCAGCTGCCGAGCAATACTGGTGCTGGCTATGTGATCAGGAGAATTCTAAGAAGAGCTGTGCGGTATGGTTATACCTACCTTGGTTTCAAGGAACCCTTTATGACCGAGTTGGTGTCGCAGTTGGCTGCACAATTCGATGAAACGTTTCCAGAGCTCAAAGCGCAGGAAGATTTCGTGGCAAATGTGATCAGGGAAGAAGAGTTGAGTTTCTTACGCACGTTAGAAAACGGTCTGAAAAAGCTAGAATATTTGAAGTCAGAGAAAGTGGTGGATGGCTCCACGGCTTTCGAACTTTATGATACTTATGGCTTTCCGCTGGATTTGACCATGCTTATTGCGAGAGAAAATGGCCAGTCGGTTGACGAGTCCGGCTTCAAGAAAGAAATGGAGCAGCAGAAGCTCCGAAGCAAGTCAGATGCGAAGAAGAGTACCGGAGATTGGATTTTGGTCAATGAGGGCGAGAACACTGAATTCCTTGGTTATGAGCACTTGGAATCGACATGCCAGATTTTAAGGTACCGAGAGATTGAGACCAAGGGCAAAAAGTCTTTTCAACTGGTCTTGAATCAAACTCCATTCTATGCCGAGAGTGGTGGGCAGGTTGGAGATACAGGAATCCTAGAAGGAAATGGCGAGGTTGTTGGAATTCAGGATACCAAAAAGGAAAACGATCTTATTGTTCATTTCACGGACAAATTACCAACGAACCTTGAAGGTATATTTCTAGCAAAAGTTGATCGGGATAAGCGCCGCTTGACTGAGAACAATCACTCTGCCACTCATTTGCTTCATGCCGCCCTTCGACAAGTTCTGGGAGATCATGTTCAACAAAAAGGATCGCTTGTAAGTCCCAAGGTTTTGAGATTTGATTTTTCTCATTTCTCGAAAGTTACAGATGATGAGATTCAAAGGATTGAGGAGATCGTCAATGAAAAGATTCAGGAAAATATTACTCGCCGAGTCGATGCGAATGTGCCAATTGCAGAGGCAAAGGAAAAAGGAGCAATGGCACTTTTCGGTGAGAAGTATGGTGATTTCGTGAGGGTTGTGACTTTCGACCCAGATTACTCTGTGGAATTGTGCGGAGGTACTCACGTGCCTGCCACAGGACAAATTGGTTTATTCAAGATTACCAGCGAGTCATCTATTGCCGCAGGGGTGAGAAGGATTGAGGCTGTGACTGCATCTGGTGCCTTGGGTTTTGTGAATGCTCATATTCAAACCCTGAACGAAATAAAGGAGGCACTGAAGCAACCAAAGGATATTCAAAAATCAATAAATGATTTGTTGGATGAGCGATCCAAGCTTCAGAAGGAGCTTGAAGAAGCTCGAAATGTTCAGATGCAAGCGAAGAAGTTAGAGCTAAAAGAGTCAGCCAAAGAAATTAATGGAATTAGTCTTGTGGCGTCCGTTGGGAAATTCCCATCTGCTGATATAATCAAGCAGTTGTCATTCGATCTTAAAAATGATTTGAAAAACACGGCAATTCTGATTGGTGGAGAAGTGAATGAAAAACCATTGCTGAGCGTCATGCTAAGTGAAAGTTTATTGGAGAAAGGGCTCAACGCTGGTGAAATGGTCAGAGAGATGGCTAAAGAAATTAAAGGCGGAGGGGGAGGTCAACCGTTTTATGCCACGGCGGGCGGAAAAGATGTTAGTGGATTGAACGCCGCTATTGAAAGAGGAAAAGAGTTATTAAACGAAAAATTGTAAGTGAGATGAGATTTTGGAATAAGGTAGGTGTAGTGCTTTTGGTAGGAGGTAGTTTGCTTGGTTGCAAAGAAAATTCGGGTACAACAATCTCAGTAAGCGTAGAGAGTGAAATTCCTGAAAATGGTGCGGTGGTGCTCTTTGCTTTAACCGCAGAAGGATTTAACCCGGTTGACACATTTGCTGTGAACAGTTCCGGTCAATTTGAGTTGACCAAAAAGGTGGATAGCGTCGGATTTTATCGAGTGGATGTTGCCAGACAGAATTTTATGAATTTGGTGATTGAAGGGACGGAAGATTTGATAGATATAGATTTAAAGAAAGACGGCAAGGAAGTTTCAGGATCGGAATCTGCGCAGATAGTCAATCAAATTGATCAGCGCGCTGCGGAACTTCAAGCCAGTTCCAACACCATCAATCAATCCGGGATGCAGGCCATGCAAGAAGGTGATGCCATAGCAGTTGAAAGGCTGAGAGCTGAATTCACGACACTTCAGGCTGATTTTCAAAATGATATAAAGGAGTTGATTGAGGATTCATCGAATGTACTGGCCTCTTTGTATGGATTGAATTATCTGGATATGGACGCGGAGTTCGAGTTTTTCGACAAGGTTGTGGCCGAAGCGTCAGCGGAGCTTGGGGAGGACCACTTCTGGGTGGTGGAATTACGAACCAATCTTGAAGCCATCAGAAACTTAGCAATCGGACAGCCTGCCCCTGACTTTCAATTACCAAATCCAGATGGTGAAATGATTGCCTTGAGTGATCTGAGAGGAAAGTATGTTTTAATTGATTTTTGGGCGGCATGGTGTCGGCCATGTAGACAAGAAAACCCGATTGTGGTCAGAGCTTACAATAAGTACAGAAATGAAAATTTCGAAATTCTGGGGGTGAGTTTGGATCGAACAAGAGATGCGTGGATCAAGGCCATTGATGATGATGGGCTGCCATGGCTTCATGTTTCTGACCTTAAATATTACGATTCGGAAGCAGCTCAATTGTATAACATAAATTTCATACCAGCTACTTATTTGATTGGTCCTGATGGTACGATCGTCGACAAAAATTTAAGAGGAGCTAGCCTCGACAACAAGCTTGAAGAATTATTTGGGGAAAGCTAGTTCTGCTCTGCTGGCTGCACTTCCTGTGGAGCAATTGAGCTAAATTTTATCTCAATTCGCTCGTTCATTTTTTGGCCTTTCTCGGAGAAGTCATCGGTTAAAGGAAATAAATCACCGAATCCCTGCGCTGTGAGGTTACCCTGATTCAGGCCATTTTCGATGAGTATATTTCTGAGAAGTTCCGCTCGGTCTTGACTTACCATTTGTAACTCGTCAGGGTCACCATGATCATCCGTGTGTACCTCGATTTGAATTCGTGCTGACTCGACTTTGGCTAAATGTTCTGCCAAAGACGCTACGTGTTTCTCAGATGAAGCCCTGAGAACAGATAAATTCGGTTCGAATTTGATTTTGCTTAAAATCTCTGTAAGCTCGTCTTGATAGTCGGCGGTGGGTAATTCAAACTTCTGTCGGTCAATGTCCTCCGGCTTGTGATAGACTGTCAGTTTTCGCATAAAGGCCTTCATTTTCCGGAAAGCCAAAAACGTCATCGCGCCTCCTGTAGTTTTCACTGCCTTTTCAGTCAGGATCAATTCACCATTCAGGTAGAAGGTCACCGTATTTCCCTCTTTCTTAACGCCAATATTCGTATACGCTCTGGGATTGTAATTAACATTTTTGATGATTGTCTTGAAGGCCCTAGAGCCATCTTCATTTTGGGCGAATAGGTGGACTCCTTTTTCGTAAAAGTTGAGCAAGAAGGCATACATGCCTTGGTTTTGATGGTATCGATGCGCTGAATAGCCGAAGTACAAACCGAAATCAGAGCGTTCCTTTTTATTCAATTTGGCGTCTCCCTTTGATCCGATTTCTGCCTTCAGAATAAAGTCTTTGTTGAAATCGATATCCGTGTAATCAATTGCTCGTTTGGTCCCATGGTCAAACAACTCCAACACCAGTCGACTGTTTTCTGGAGCAATTCTGCTGATGTTGTTCATGGCTTCTGTAGTGAACCACTCAGGATCTTTTTTACTGAAATCATTTAGGTAAACGATTTCCCAATCGTCAGAATTCTGACTTTGCAAATGGCATGCAAGCAGGAGAAAAAACAATGGGAGCAATGACCTCATACTCAAATATCGAAATGATTCTTTAAAAGACCCCAAAGTTCTTTCTTGTGTTCTACATTTTGCTGCAACTCTTTAAGTGGTCTGCATGAAATAATTTTCTGATCGCCTTTTGATTTAAAATCAATTGACTCGACAGCTGCATCAAAAACGAGCCATCTCCCGGCCGACGCATCGACCTTAGCTGTAAGGTTTGCTTCGGACTTAGTGGCACCAATCGCTCCTAAAATTTTTCCGAGCAACTCCTGATCATCTTTGGACATGTCGCCAGTGACTACACCAATTTTGTAAGAAGGGGTTGCGACCGTTTCCTCAACAGGTTCTTCAACAATTGGAGAGGTTTCAGTTTGTGGATTCTCAGAAGATTGCTTAACCTCTTTGGGCTCCACTGATTTTTCGGTGGTTCTACTTTCATCAATGATGAAAATCTCCTCGGTTATGAATTGAGAAAAGTCTTCCATCAACTAAAAATTGATTTGAGTTCTTGAGCGTCTTCGGGTTTCATACGTTTGGCAAGAACGAGTCTCAACTGTCGTCTTCTCAGGGCTCCTTTAAAAAGTTCATTTTCCTCATCGGATTCAGGAGTTAATTCAGGCACCCGCTTGGGCTTGCCTTTCTTGTCAACTGCTACAAAGGTGAAAAAGGCACTGTTCGTTTGCTCAGATTCTCCGGCAGGAATATTCTCAGCACACACTTCAATGTAAACCTCCATGGAGGTTGAAAATGCTCGCGTCACAAACGCCTTGAGGGTTACGACATCACCTAGCTGAATCGGTTGAGCGAATGAAATGTTGTCGACAGAGGCGGTCACCACGATACTGTTGCTGTGTTTCTGAGCTGCAATGGCTGAAACCACGTCCATCCAGTGCATCAATCGACCACCCATCAGGTTGTCCAACGTGTTGGTATCGTTGGGTAACACCAATTCGGTCATAGTGACTCTCGAGTCCTCGCAAGTTTTAGTTTTTGTCATTTCCATCCTTTTTCGCCGAGCAAAGGTACAAAGCTGAAATAGGGAAATTCCTTTTGACTGATTTTGGTTCGGGATATTTTTTCAATCAGGATCATTTTTTGTCTTTTGTTGTCTCCGACAGGGATAACCAGTCGTCCTCCGATCTTGAGCTGCTTGATCAATTCGTCTGGAACTGAAGGTGCCCCAGCTGTGACAATGATCCCATGATAGGGGGCATGGTCGGGCATTCCTTTGGAGCCATCGCCTTGGAAGAATTTCGCCTTATAGCCGATTTGAGGTAAGAATTTCCGGACTTTTTCGTACAGCTTTTTCTGATATTCAATGGTGAAGACTTTTGCTCCGAGCTCCAAAAGGACAGTCGCCTGGTATCCCGATCCCGTCCCAATTTCCAGAATCTTATGCCCTGGCTGTACATTCAACAGTTCCGTTTGGAAGGCCACCGTGTAAGGTTGACTGATGGTCTGACCCTCACCAATGGGGAAGGCTTTGTCCTCATACGCGTGGATGTCGAATATTGGCTCAAAGAAAAAGTGACGAGGCACCTTGCTGATGGCGGCCAATACTTGCTCAGATTTGATGCCCTTCGAGGCAACTTCTCTCACTAGTTGCTTGCGCATGCCGCGATGTTTGTAACTGTCTTCCAAAGTGAGGCTAAATTCGCACAAAATCAGTTGAGATGTTTACCGGAATTATAGAAAGTGTTGGGACTGTTTTGGAGAAAGTTGAGGATGGCTCGAATGTTCACTTCAAGATCACTTCTTCGATCAGTTCAGAACTAAAGGTGGATCAGAGCGTGTCTCATGAGGGAGTTTGTTTGACGGTTACCAGACTGGAACCTGACGCACACTGGGTGACGGCCATTGACGAGACCCTCAAGAAATCAAACCTGGGAAACTGGCAGGAAGGTAAAAAAGTAAACCTGGAGCGATGCATGAAAGCCGATGGCCGTTTCGATGGGCATATCGTGCAGGGGCATGTGGATGCAACTGCCACGGTGAAATCCATTGAAGAGATGGATGGGAGTTGGGTTTTCTCATTTGACTCAAAAACAGAGCTCATGGTGGATAAAGGTAGTATTTGCATCAATGGCACAAGCCTCACGTGTTTTGATGTGACTGATTCAGGATTCTCGGTAGCGATAATACCGTACACCTATGAACACACCACATTTCACCAATTGAAGGTAGGAGATGGTGTCAATATCGAGTTTGACATTCTGGGAAAATACATCCAGAAAATGCTGAAAAACTAGTCCTGCAAAACCTCCCAGTAGAGCATATAACTAGCCGTGCTGCTTAGGTCCTTCTTTTGGAGGGGTGTGGAATAATTGCCGTAATCGTCAGCGGTGATGTGCATCTTGAAAGTGCCAATGAGGTCATTTGGACTTAATAAATCCCAATCCCATAATTCAATCTCGAGCTCATCCCCAGGGTTGTGATCTATGATGTAATCTACCTCGCACCTTTCAGTGGAGTTCATTTTGTGGTAGCGACCATGATCCGGCCAGAATCTTTTTCCCTTGTGTTTTAAGAACGCCTCATCAGCGTCACTTTCGGCATTGAGCATACATTGTATGCCTTGAATGTGAATTCTCATAGCTCAGTGCGGTTTCCATGAAGATAGCAATTTTTATGAAATCACTCACCTAAGAAGGGTGCGTCTATCGGTTCCCACAGCTCAATTTTTCTTCCCTCAGGATCCATGATCCAACCGAATTTCCCATATTCAAACTCCTGAATCTCGCCCACGACTTCCACGCCTTCCTTTTTCAGCTCCTCCAGTAACTCCACTAGGTTTTCCACACGGTAGTTGAACATATACTCTTTTTCGCTTGGTCCGAAGTAATCAGATTTGCCATCGAAAGGACTCCAGGCCGTGACACAGACTTTATCCGGATCGTCCTTGTCACGCCACTCAAACTGCCCACCCCAACTTTCGGTGGGTATTCCCAGGTGTTTATCGTACCATGTCCTCATGGCCTCTCTGTCCTGGCATTTAAAGAAGATGCCGCCGATTCCGGTTACGCGCTTTTTCATGGGTTTTTACATTTTTCAAGATCTTGTGCTAGTCGATCTGCTTCGGCTTGAGCGGCCCTGGCTTTGGCTTCAGCAGCCTTTGCGTCTTCGGCTGCTCGCTCTGCTAAGTCCCTCTGTCTAGAGGCTTCCATCAAGTTTTCTACGGCTTCATTTGCCTTTTCACTGGCTAGTCCGGCCTGGATATTCGCGTAGACAATGAAAAAAAGGGTGACCAGCACCATCACCACCATTGAAATTATTCGGATTGTTTTCATGTTTGGTTTCAATTGTTGTTTGAACTTAGCCAAAATCCCCGCTAGTAAAAAAATTCTTTAGTTTTAAATCCCTTGCACGCTTCTTGCGTTGTAATGCCATCAGATAGAAAAGTTTTTATGAAGAAGTTGAAGTTGTTCGTAGTTGCCGTATTCGCCATCCACTTGGTCTTTGCTCAGGCTCCCAAAGAGAATGTACTGGTTGACCTTGAGCCTCAGAAGGAACATCCCCGTGAGGCCATTCTGATTTCTCAGTTTTTGTCAGGGTATCACTACAATAAGACCAGGATGAACGACTCACTATCGTCTGTCGTGTTTGATAATCTTTTTGACGACTTAGATCCGAATCGAGCTTACTTCTTGCAGAAAGAGGTGAACGCTTTTGAGCATTACAGATACGAAATTGATAATCAGGTGCCTGAAGGTGACCTGAAAATAGGATTTGAGATTTTCGAAGCTTACCGTACTCAGGCTTTGGAACGAATGGATTACGTGTACGATCTGCTTCAGCAAGAATTCGATTTTGGTAAGGAGGAATACTACGATTTTGAAAGGGATCAGCTTCCATGGCCAAAGAACGAGAAGGAGCAAAATGAACTCTGGAGAAAAATCATCAAGAATCAGGCATTGAGCTATAAGCTGGCAGGGCGCGAATGGAAGGACATTTCGGAGCTTCTTACTAACCGATACAAGCGCGTGGAAAAGGCGCTCTATCAGTATACCAGTGAGGACGTGTTTCAACTGTACATGAATGCGTTCACGACGGCCTATGATCCGCATACAAATTATTTCTCACCATTTGCCGCTGAGGATTTTCAGATCGATATGAGTTTGTCGCTGGAGGGAATAGGGGCGAGACTCATGCAGCAGTTGGATTACACGGTAATCTCGGATATCGTCCCTGGTGGACCAGCATACAAAGGCAAGGAACTGGCTGAGGGAGATAAAATAATAGGCGTAGCTCAAGGAGATGGTACTGAATTCGAGGATGTTATCGGATGGAGATTAAGCAATGTGGTCCGAAAAATCAGAGGCCCGAAAGGCACGGTGGTTCGCTTGCAGGTGTTGAAGAAGAGCGAAGGGATTAATGCACTTCCGGATACCATTCGCATCGTTCGAGATAAAATCAAGTTAGATGATCAGGAGGCTAAGGCCGAGATCATTCCGATTAAAGAAAATGGAAAGAATTTTAACCTTGGAGTTATCACGATTCCGAGCTTCTACATCAATTTCGATGAGAGAAACCGAGGTGTGAAAGATTACAAAAGCACCACCAGAGATGTGAAAAGGCTTATCGGAGAATTGAAGGAGCAAGGCATGGATGGTCTAATGATCGACTTGAGATACAATGGAGGAGGATCGCTTGATGAGGCGGTGGAGCTTTCGGGACTTTTCATTCCGGAGGGCCCCATGGTGCAGGTTCGGGACATGCGCAATCAAGTGGATAAACTTACTGATCCTGATAACGGCAAGGTCTTTTATGACGGGCCTTTGACTGTTCTGGTTAATCGCTATAGTGCATCTGCTTCTGAGATATTCGGTGGCGCTATTCAGGATTATAAAAGAGGTGTGGTTCTTGGTGAGAATTCTTTTGGCAAAGGAACTGTGCAAAATATCGTGGATCTAGGTCCTCAGATGCAACGTCAGCTGAATAGGATGATTTCCATTTACACCCAGAGCGGTGACGTAAAAACAGCTTCCGAACTGAGGGAGTTGCGATCGTACTTAAAAGAAAATGAAATAGATCTTGGCCAGCTGAAAATGACCATGGCCAAGTTTTATCGTGTGACTGGTAACAGCACCCAGCGAGTTGGGATTTCTCCGGATGTTCATTTTCCATCAGCATTCGAGCCCGATGAAGTAGGGGAGAGCAGCCGACCAAACGCCCTGCCTTGGGATGAAATTCTGAGCGCACAGTTTGAGCCCACGAATGAAATTTCCCAGGACGTCATTGATCAATTAAACGCACTTTATAGAATCCACCTTAACGAGGATCCAGACCTTCAGCGTCTGGTCAAGGAGATCGAAAAATCAAAGACCGACCGTGCAAATAGAAAAGTATCCCTGAATTTGGAGGAAAGACAAAACACAGACACTTCCGAGGAAGACCTCTCCACAGAAATTCAAACTGGTGACTTTACCGACGAAGAAAATGCGACTCGGCTTTCTGAAGATCCTTACTTAAAAGAGGGACTCAGACTCCTCGCCGAGTTGACCAAAAATTCTATCGGGTAGCATTCGAAATCCTTTGACTATTTTAGCCGCTTATGTCGAAAGCGGAACAGTTCAGTAATAGGTGGGGCATCATCTTGGCTTCCCTTGGGATGGCAATTGGGGCAGGAAACCTTTGGCGATTTCCAAGATTAGCAGGTCAATACGGTGGGTCATTCATTCTTCTATGGATTCTATTTCTATTTATCTGGTCCATTCCATTGCTGCTCTCAGAGTTTGCAATAGGTAAGAAATTCAAGGCCGGTGTAGTTGGCTCATTTGCCAAAATCGCTGGCAAGCCATTCACCTTTATGGGAGCGTTTATTACCATTTGTACCCTGGGTATTGCCTTCTATTATTCCGTAGTTACGGCCTGGGCCGTGAGGTATTTGGGTTTCGCCGTGGCAAATGCCGCCGATACCTGGAGCGGGGGAGAGACACTTTCTCAAAAGCTCACCGCCGACCCTGAATATTTAAATAATTTCTGGGCAGGCATGTCCACTGGTAACTGGACTACCGTGATTGTCTTTGCTGTAATTGTGGTGCTCGGGGCATTCCTGCTGATCAAGGGAGTTCAAAATGGATTGGAGAAGGCTAACCGAGTTTTGATTCCAAGTTTATTTGTCCTGTTAGTCATTATCGTGATTGTGGTATTGAACATGGAAAATGGAGTGAAGGGACTCGAATACATGTTTGCGATTCGCTGGTCAGACTTCCAGGATCCAAAGATTTGGCTGGAGGCTATTTCCCAATCGGCCTGGAGTACAGGTGCAGGTTGGGGATTGATGATGACTTTGTCGTCGTACACTCGAAGTAAAGAAGATGTGACGCTCAACACGTTCGTTGGCGCATTCGGAAATAACACCGCCTCACTTCTTGCAGGCATGGCCATCCTTCCGGCAGTTTTCGCCTTAAGTGCTACGGAAGCCGATGCGATTGGGATGTTGCAGGCCGGAAATCAAGCGCTAACTTTTACGATCATCCCAATGTTGTTTAGCCAGCTTCCTGCTGGTGAGTTGCTGTCCATTGTTTTCTTTCTAGCGTTATCCATTGCAGCTTTCAGTTCTTTCCTTCCGATGATCGAATTACTGCAGCGCAACTTGGGAGACTTGGGGCTGACTCGAAAGAGAGCCTTTGCTCTTGTGATTGCCATTTTTATTTTGTTCGGATTTCCATCGGCCTGGTCGCTGGATTTTTTCTCAAATCAGGACTGGGTTTGGGGCGTGGGATTGATCGTGTCAGGATTGTTCATCCTGTTTGCCGTGGCAAAATATGGTCCGGGTAAGTTTAAAGCTGAGTTAGTCGATTTAGATTCTGATATGAATGTGCCGGCCTGGTATTTTAAAGCATTTATTTGGTTGAATATTCCGCTTGCGTTAATTCTAATCTACTGGTGGTTGTCGCAGGACTACAGTGCTACGTGGTTCAATGAAGATGGAAATTGGGACTGGATGGGAGTTTACAGCAATGCATCTACTGTAACTCAGTGGGGTATTGTTCTACTCCTAGGCGTCCTTGTAAATGGATATTTGTATAAGAAATTTGTAAAGCAATGAGCAATTTATCGATACTCAGCATGGTGCTAAACCTAACCATTGTCGTGGGGGGATTTGTGTATTTTTTGCTCAGAGCAATGAAAAAAGAAAAATCAAAGAATGAAGCCAATTGATCCGCTAAACCAAGTCGCAGATTTTCACAGAACGTTCAAACATCCAATTTTGGATGACCCGCAAATTCCTACCAAGGAAAGATGCGAGTTACGCGTTTCTTTAATCGCAGAAGAACTGGACGAGTTACGGGAGGCCATCGCCGATAATGATATCGTGGAAGTGGCAGATGCACTTTGTGACATTCAGTACGTTCTTTCAGGAGCGGTTCTGGAGTTTGGACTGGGTGACAAGTTCGCAGAGCTATTCAATGAAGTACAGCGCTCCAACATGAGCAAGGCTTGTAACACCATGGAAGAAGCGGAGGCTACCGTGAAGCATTATGCGGACAAGGATGGCACCAAAGCCTACATCAAGG
Source organism: Cyclobacteriaceae bacterium (assembly GCA_965212145.1). Lineage (GTDB taxonomy): Bacteria > Bacteroidota > Bacteroidia > Cytophagales > Cyclobacteriaceae > JAAEPI01. The sequence goes on from CBDBUY010000005.1 coordinate 105,985, forward strand.
AGGAAGATGGTAAGTTTCTGGTTTATCGCGAGGGCGATAATAAGACGTTGAAGTCGATTAACTATTCACCTGCGGATTTGAAGAATATCCTGTGAGATTCGGAAGCCCTTCTGTCTTTGGGGTTTTGTTGATTGGTCTTTTTGTTTCCAATGAATCCTTGGCACAAGGATTCATCTTGAGATCTGAAAGATCTAAAGAATCAATGAATATTGTTGATCGTGGAAATGAGAACTTCCTACGTTGCACTGTAGAAATAGATGGAGATATCAAGGCGTTTACCCCTGAATCTATCTTCGGGTACATCTTGACTGATGGTAGAAAATTCATATCTCAACGACTGATAACTGATTTTGTCGATAAGGAATATTTTTTTCAAGTGCTCTATGAAGGTGAAGAATTAAGATTACTCTATGTAAAGAGGAGGAAGGAGGAATATTACATTTCAACGGATAATTCATTGGAGAAATTGAATGAAGTTTCGTACAAAGATCAACTTGAAGCTTTCGTTCCAATTTGTGATTTGGCAAAAGAAAAATTCGAAAAACTTAAACTAACACCAAGACACTTAAAGAATTTGTTTTCCTGTGACAGAGTAGATAAAACTGATGTGGTTTTATCAGCATTCTATGCTAGTTCACTCCTTTATTCCGATGAAGCTGGCAACTCCCCCCTTTTATCATCTATTCTTAAAAAACAAGGACAGCTTTATGGTATTGACTTTCAGTTATTTAGGAAAATAGGTTCCTCTAACTCGTATTTTGTATTTGGAGGAACTCTAGGGAAGCACAATTTCTCAGAATCCCGTGAGATTAATTTCATAAATGAAGGCGAAGTACAGCGAACCGAGTATTCTGTAGAGATAAATAGCCTTTTTATTGAAACGCCGATTGGTTACCGATTGTCTCCCAAATTTGGAATTTTACAACCTTATGCCGGTATCTATTTTCTATTACGTGCGAACTTTATGCCTGGGGATTACATGGTAACAATTAGGTCTGAGAGAGAAACTTTTCCAGTATCTGAAGTTTTTCAGACTGGGGCCAAAGCAGCGGCTGGCCTATCATTTCATTTAAATGATAACATCAGCCTGGGTCTGGATTTGAGGTATTCAACAATTGGGAATTCTTCCAGAAATTTCTCTGAGACAGACCATGCATTTGGATTGTTCGTCGTGATCAAATAGACTCACAATACTCAACAATTCCTTCTCGAATTCTTCTGAAAGTTTCCTGCATGATCTCTCTGTCCTCCTCGAGAAGGGTGATACGGAATCCAAGTAAATCTGAAGCGAAAGAAGAAATAGGCACCACACACACATTCATGGCAGCTAACAAGTTGTAAACAAAATGCTGATCCAATGGCATCTCCCGATCCGTCCACTGATCCAGGAGTTTCTGAATTTCCGGACGATTAATTTTTATTTTTTGTGCGGGCTTTAGTGCGCCCTCTTTGAAAATGATCGTGTTGTAGAAAGCTCCGTTCGTTCGGTTAAACTGGATATAAGGAATGTCACCAAGTTCCTGCTCCATAAAACGGCTTTTCACGCCGATTTTTCGATTGGTTTCCTGAATGAAATTACCATATTCTGGATGTTCCATAACCAGCGGAATCGAGCGTTGGGGAAGTCGCGTTGAACTCACCTCAATCATTTTCGCATTGTCGATGGTCTCACACAGCGCCTCAAATTCCGGATCAGAAGTGCGATTGTAGTACTCTGCCCAGCCGCATCTTGCACCGGGCCATGGAAATTCCTTCGAGATGCCTTTTAAGGATATTCCAGGCAGATCGCCAATAATCTCGGCAAGAGTTACGCTCTCCGCGCCATTATAGATCAGGTTCGTGTAAATCTCATCGAATACCAGAAACAGATTGTAGTCTCGAGCAATATCTACGATCCCTTCCAAAATCGATCTGGGATAAACCATTCCCGTCGGATTGTCCGGATTAATGACCATGATCCCCACAATGTGTGGATTGTATTTCACTTTGTTTCTCAAGTCCTCCAAGTCGGGATACCAATTGTTATTCGGGTCCAGTTGATAGGTAATTGGATGGTGATTAGCATGCCCTGCTTCAGCTGATGAGTGAGTTGAATAGGCTGGAGACGGACCAATCACACGGGCGGTTGGTCGGAGATACTGATAAATTTTCTGAATGGCGTCACCCAGACCGTTGAAGAAAGTGATGTCCTCAGGTTTGATCTGAGCGCCTCCTTTTCGGTTGGTTTTGTTAGCAAGATATTCCCGGGTGGCAAGCAAACCTTTGGAGTGACTGTAGCCATACGTTTCATCAATCGAAACCAAGTCTTTGATGATCTCCTTCATCCAGTTTGGAATCTTGGCATGCTTCTGAATCGGGTCGCCAATATTTTCCCAATAGATGGTCTCTCCGAGCAATTCCAATTGCTCGGCTTTTTTTACAATCCCCCGAATTTCGTAGGACAGTTCGCTCGCTCCTTCGCGTAAGAGGTGTTGTCTCATTGCGAAGCAAAGCTATTGTGATCGATGTAATCCGTAACAATTCATCTAAATGATTAGATGATATTCATTCAAATTAGGATTCTATTGAATTCTTATTCTTTTGATGAAGGTGTGACGGGATGTTTTTATTTCAAGAAGGTAAACGCCGTTTGCTTGATCAAGAGATTGGCTTTCCGAATTTGGATTGAGAGTCTGCACCAACTTTCCCGCAAGATTCAGCAATCTGAGTGAACGAAGTGGCGAATCAGACTGGATTTGAAGCTGTCCAGAGGTGGGATTTGGGAACACCTGAATTTTACTTTCGTCATGCACGCCTAGTACAGGTTCAAAAACTAAAAAAGTGAGGTTCTTAGTTTGAATACATCCGGCTGCATCCATTGCCTCAAGTCGAATGTCATATTCTCCAGTGGTCGTAAACAAGAGAATCGGACTCTGGGAAGTCTCTACAAGTTCGTCATTGATGTACCACTCGGCTATGACGACATCCTCACTGATGGAAAATTGTACGGTTGATCCGGTTGTTAAGTCAAGGGATTCTGGATTTGCCAATATTTCAGGATCAAAGTCCGAGGCGCTAATCGTCACTTCAACCGGTTGACTAGGCAAAACATCATCCAGTCCCACGACGAAAATGGATTGATCCGTGTTGATGTTTTCAATCCGGAGTTGCGTCCCTTTATGCAACAAACCTGTCAACTCCGAATCAGCGTAGAAACCGAAATATGTCCCATTGCCGGGTCGTAGCACCGCATCATCACCAGAACAAACCTGTATGGCAGAGACTTCCGGCTCGGGAGAGGCGCTGAAAGTTATGGTTTCAGAGATCACCTCACTACAATTCGTATTGCTCACGGCCAGACTCAGGTTTAGTGTCGCTTGAACAGGGAATGTTAATTGGTCAGTTGTGCTCTCCAGATTACCGTCAATTCGCCATTCATACGAATCAGCATTCACTCCTGCGAATAGAAATAGTGCCGCCGTTTCTGTTGAAAGGGTATCAGGGTACACGGCATATTGGGCTGTTATGGGATCGATGAGCACTTGAACTTCTGCAGGCAAGCTCTCAAATCCGTTATTCCATTGCGCTACCAATAAAGTGGTGTCTGTTGAAAATGGACCTAGTGTTAGACTGGAACCTTTTGTCACCCTTTCGTCTTGCCCGTTAAAAATCGAGTAGGCCTCCGGGTGGGTGAGTTGGACGGTTTCATTCAAGCAAATTTCAAAATCGTCTAATTGCGGCATTTCAGGACGATTTGCTACCACCAGATCCTTCGTGAAAGAATCAGTACAGCCAAGGTTGCTGGTGACCGTCAGGGTGACGGAGTAGGTGCCTGGCGTGTCAAAAAAGACCGTGGGGTTCTGAAGTGAAGATTGGATGCCATTGGCAAAATCCCAGGCCCAATCAATGGGTTGTTTGCTGAGGTCAGAGAAAGTTACCGAGTTAGCTGACTCATCCAAGTAGAGGGTGTCCGAGCTCGAGGTAAAATTCGCAACTTGGTTTTTAGGAAATAATTTAACCTGCTCTATAGCCCCTTCATAAGGTGGATCAATATTTCTGACATAAATGATTGTGTCATTTGAAAGAGTTGGTATCGTAAGACTTTCCGCACTACTTACTAGATCGGTTGCCATTGGATCTCTGTAAAATTCGAATTGCTCCCCGTCAATTGGATTTAGATCATAGTCCAGACCAAAACATGTCTGCAATATTTCCTTGGTCTTTGGGCTATTTATCAACTTTTGAAATTGCGTGGCAGCTTCGCTTAGGGCTGATGACAACTCGCTATAATTATTCCCCATGGCAAGTACTACCGTAAACTCCGTCCCTTCACCTGGATTAAGCTCACCGATACTTTGCCCGGCCATAAGCGCCACGTCATTTCCGATACTCTCAGTGCCAGCTGCATCAATGTTAGCACCCGACAGATAAGCGAATTTCTCCGCATCTGTGAAATCATCGTCAATGTCTCGCGAATTACCGTTTTGGGCTTGCATGTCCAGGGCCAGTCGGGTATAGTTATCTGCCATCACGCTCAGTGCCGCAAATGTGGTAGCAGCGTCATTGTACATGATGAGTGCGTTTAGACCTGCGTCCCAGTCGGCATGATTGTCCGTTTGATTGCCCAAGAAATAATCTGCAAAATAGCCGGAATGTACATTGCTCAATTGCACCCCTGAGGTGTTGACTATTCGGTATCGTATCAGAATGTACGAATCGCTTTCTCCCTGAAGGATGGTTTGCTCCACCCGGTAATTTCCATCCATGCTATTGAAAATACTTGTGCCAACCATGGGGACAGAATCTCTTTTTTCCAGCCTTATTTTGTCAACTCCGGTAAAGTCATCATCTCTGGTTCGTGGGATGGAAAATGTGTTGGTCACATTATCAGATAGGTCTGTTCCCGAGGTTCCAATCATGAGTCCAGAATACCTTAAAACTGGAACGCTGTTGAAGGTCGCAGGAGTCCCTTCTGTATAATCCTTGTCTTCAAAAGCCAGACTGCCTTGACCATAAACGTTAATGGCGAGGTTTTCATCGCCAAAAGTGAAACGATCAGGTTCAGTCACAAAAGAAAGATTTTGAAAGTCAGTATAGGTCCCGTCACTCATTAAAAAACGGAGGTCGATTTCTGTTTCATTAGGGGTAGATTGATCAAGGACTATCTGAAAAGTTTGACTGCTTTTGGATTGCATGGTATCGAATGATCCTACATTTTCTGAACCATCCAGTATGGTCACAAACTGAGAATCGCTTTCCAATGAAATTGATCCATCGGCAATGGGTGCGAGGTAATTGGCGAGATCAAAAGTCAGTGTAATAGTGTCTCCGTGAAAGGCATACGGACCAAACCCATTGTTATATGAGAAATTGTGAATTCTCAGAGATTTGGCTGTGGTCTCCGTCACCGCCTGATGGACATTCAATCTGCCTTTTCCTAGTTGATAAGGATAGGAGGGATTTTGATCATAAATATCATCTGTGGTAGCCCTCAATTGCTCCATGATCTGTCGGGCGTTGAATTCCGAAAAAACCGATTTCACCAAGGCAGCTGCACCTGCCACCATGGGTGAAGCATGTGAGGAGCCATTGTCGGAGCTGTAGGTGTCGTCTTTTTGAGTGGATAAAATGCCAACGCCTGGGGCCATAATATCCAAATGATCACCGAAAGTGCCACTGCTCCACTTGGTATCTGAATTTGTGGATGCTCCAACGGAGATGACGTGCTCATAACTGGCTGGGTAGAAATCCAAATCGGCGTTCGTGTTTCCTGCAGCTGCAATGACGACCATGTCTTTTTCTAAAACACAGTAGTCAATGACATCCTGAAAAAATTGATTGAAACCCGCGGTGTTTCCCCAGGAAAGGTTGGCAACATCATATCCATTCTCTGCGGCATAGAGTACACCTTCCCAAAGTCCAAAAGAATTCAATCCAATGGTAGTGAATCCCTTGAGGGGCACGATCTTGGTGTTGTATCCGATTCCGGCTATGCCAAGTCCATTGTTGGTGGTCGCACCGGCCACTCCGCCTACGTGTGTTCCATGGTTTAGCGTGGATGTAATGTCCGTCTCAGCATGGGGGTCATTGTCATTGTCAGCAAAATCATATCCCAGAATGTCATCAATGTAGCCGTTCCCATCATCGTCAATCCCATTGTCTACTTCGTTTGGGTTATGGAAATAATTATTAACCAAGTCCTCATGATCTGTGGCCATACCTGTGTCCACTATGCCAATCACTATGTCCTCACTACCAGTAGTGATATCCCAGGCCTCATAGGCCTGAATGACAGCCAGATAATTTTGTCCTCCGGAGTTAGGATCAGCTTCCGGATCATTAGGTAAATGGAGTAGTTTTTCTTCAGGGATTACCTCGGCGTAAATGACCAATGGATGTGCTTTTAACCACGACAGGGTGGATAGCCGGTTGTCTGACTCAATAATGTAAACATTATCCAAAATGGAACTTCCTGAACGTTTACCTGGATTCGGTTTTAAAACCTCCTGGACATCCAACATTCCCGGTGGGTTTAGCGGAAATCCGTCTGTTCTGGAAATCACGGATGGCTGAATTTTAACCGCGATGTTACCGGGCTTAAATCGCTGTGCATCTGAGCAGAATGCTCCGAGGAGAAAAAAAGAAATGAAAATGATCCGCGCCACTATCCTGATTTGAAAAACTAAAATACGAACGCCTCAGGTAACTTTTGCGTTCCGAATCATTTTTGAGAAAAGACCGGGCCAGAATCTTTTCAGGTAAATGGCGAATTTCTCTTTGATTCCGGATATATAGACTTCCTCCTTTTTACGATTCACTGCTCGAATCATTTTTCTGGCGAAAACATCTGCAGGCATGCCTTTTTCGGTCACTTCATCCATTTTCTGCTGAGGTGATCCATCCCCCATTAAGGCGTGCATGGTAATTTCTGTTTGGATAAATCCCGGGCAAACGACCGTTACGCTGATATTGTCTTGGTAGTGTTCTATTCTAAGCGTGTCAAAAAATCCATGAAGGGCATGTTTGGATGCAGCGTACCCTGACCGGAACTTGGTGGTGATGATGCCAACTGCTGATGTAACAACCACGATGTGGCCTAACTTTCTTTCAATCATTTGAGGAAGGATCGCCTTAGTGAGGGCCACTGTGCCAAAGTAATTGACTTCCATGACCCGACGGTCGACGGATAGATCCGTGTCTTTGATCAAAGCCCTTTGGCTTATGCCACCATTGTTAATGAGAATATCAACTTGACCGAATAAACCGATGGCTTCTTGAGCTTTGCTTTCAAGACTATCCGTTTCAGTCAAGTCCAAGGGCAGGATTTTGACGTTTTCCGAGTTATGACATTTCTGACGAACTTCTTGCAAAAGCTCTTTGCGTCGAGCTGACAAGATTAAAAAAACGGGTTGTTTGCTGTATTCGATAGCCAGTGCTTCCCCAATGCCTGAGGAAGCTCCGGTTATCCAAATGACTTTATTCTTTGAGTTGTTCATCCTTTTGCTGTCGGGAATTTTCCACGTACACCCAGATGCTGTACGCACCTATGGCCGTTCCGACAGGGAAAGATAAAAGGGAAATACATCCTGCGATCAATAGAAGGGTCAAACCCCATTCTTTATTCCTCAAGGTGGCAATTCCGCCAATGATAGATGGGATGGCCGTCAGTAAAATGATGATGGTGAAAATGCTGAATAGTCCACTAGATATGAAATCAATAACAATGGCTGCATCAGGGCCTTCCTCTTTGACAATCTCTCGTTCTATGAAAGGAAGAAACGTGGAAAAGAAAAGACCTGCCAGAGAAAAAATGACAAGTTCGAGAATACCCACGACCAGGTGAATGATCGCAAGTGTGCGTTTGTGAGAATCAATTTGCATGTAAGTAGTGTTTAGTGTGTCTCATACACTACGAAATCAAATGAATAAAGATGCTTGCTATCTGATGGATGGTGAATTCGGGAGGTTTCTTTCCATTTTTTTGGGTCGAATTCAGGGAATGTGACCTGACCATCGAATTCTCCATCGATTTCAGTCAGGTAAATCTTGTTCGCCAGATCAAGGCCCATCCGGTAGATCTCACCACCACCGATGATGAAGGCTTCAGTCTCGCCTATTTCCTGAGCAATAGCTAAAGCTGATTCCAACGAACTTGTGACCAGTCCACCTTCCGCTTCGTAATCTGCTTGCCTGGTGATCACAATGTTTGTTCGACCGGGTAGGGGTTTGAATTTGTGAGGAAGCGATTCCCAGTTTTTACGGCCCATGATGACACAATGGCCTTTGGTCATGTCCTTGAAATATTGAAAATCATCCGGCAGGTGCCAGGGAATGTCATTGTCTTTTCCAATCATGCGATTTTTACCCATCGCTGCAATCATTGAAATTTTCATAACCGAATCTATGTTATAATCGTTTAAACCTACATTATGATCCTATCGCTAATCCTCATCACCTTGCTTGCGATTCTTGGGAACTACGGAATTGCACAGTATCGACGTACTTCATTTTTTGGATGGGTTGCCCTTTCCATTTTGGTCGGACCGCTTTCCTGGCCGATTCAGTGGCATTCTGCTCACCATTCATAACCACGAAGAAACTCCTTCACCTCCATTCGCTTCTTCCCCTCGAGTTGGATTTCCTTCAATTCCAACACACCAGATTGCGTCCCTACCTTTAGGAAATTTTTTCCATCCGACTCAAATTCCCCTGGCTTGAGCCTCGCAACCAGTTCCGCCACTTCTGCCGAAAAGACCTTCAGCGTTTGATCCCTTAAAGTTGTCCAGGCTCCTGGATACGGCGAGAGTCCACGGATGAAATTCCTCACGTCTGCGTTGGGTAGGTTCCAACGGATCTCACAATCCTCCCGAAAAATTTTTGGAGCCGCCTTCAGTGAATCAAAGTCCGGTTGATCGATCTGAGGGTAATCATCTTCTTGAATTGCGTGAACGGTCTTGAGTACTAATTCTGCTCCTTTGGCCATCAATCGACCATATAAAGTGCCCATATTGTCGTCTGCTCGAATTTCCTCCTTTTCCTGAAAAATGATCTTGCCCGTGTCTATCTCATGTTTTAAAAAGAAGGTTGTGACGCCCGTTTCCTTTTCTCCATTCATAATGGCCCAATTAATGGGAGCAGCACCCCGATACTGCGGAAGGAGGGAAGCGTGCAAGTTGAAGGTGCCCAATCGTGGCATGTCCCAAACTGCCACAGGAAGCATCCGAAAGGCCACCACAATCTGCAGATCAGCCTTGTAGGATTTTAATTCATCCTGAAATTCTTCCGACTTGAGGTTCGTCGGCTGTAGTACTGGTAGATTTTGCGAAACCGCGTAATCCTTGACCGGGGAGGTTCCCAGTTTTTTGCCACGTCCTTTTGGTTTATCGGGAGCTGTCACAACAGCCACAACGTTTATGTCGTTTTCAACCAATATGCGCAGACTCTCCACGGCAAATTCCGGTGTACCCAGAAAAACAATGCGAAGCGAATTTTTCATTGCCGCAAAGGTGATCTATTTTGGAAAGATGAATTCACCCTTAAGGAAATGCTTTTTCGCAGTTGGGATCATGAGCACGGCTGTTTGCGCTGCTCAAGACGGTGAATGGGTGGGAGCATTTGATTACAGAGATCACGAACTTCGCTTCAACTTTGAAATAGCGGGGGAGAACCTCACACTGATCAATGGAATCGAGCGGGTGAATCAAAAAATCCAATGGAAAAACGACAGCTTCCATGTGGACCTTCAACCCTTCGATGCTTTTCTGAAAGGTCGATTTGATGGGGAGTTGATTTCAGGCGTATGGGAAAAGCCCTATCGTGGATTGAAACTACCATTCACCACCCAAAAAGGAAATGTGCGATACCCAATGAAGTCGTCAGGAATGGAAGATGCCAGATGGAAAATGACGCTGAACCCAGATGAAAGTGGAAAATCAATGGCGGTTGGTACCTTCTCGGAATTTAAAGACCGGGCCACCATGAATATCCGAACGGAGGTCGGGGATTACCGATACTTTGAAGGAGTGGTCACAGATGACTCGGTCATTATGTCCCAGTTTGACGGGACGCATGCGTTTCTGGTGGTTGGAAATAAAAACGAAGAAGGCTGGAGAGGGAAGCTTTATTACGACCCGAATTATACTGATGAATGGGTTGCCGAGCCGGATGACGATTTTGACCTGACCGACCCTTTCGCGATGGAGGAGGTAGAAAAGGGCAAGCACCAGATTTACTATGATTTGTTGGCAGCCGGTTCCGGCAAAAACGCCATCGACCTGGTTGAACTGGAAGGAAAAGTGGTCGTTATTCAAGTCTTTGGGACATGGTGTCCCAATTCGCTGGATGAGACCTTATTTCTGCGTGATTGGTACGCGGAGAAACCACAGGATGTGGAGGTGATTGCTGTGACTTATGAGCCGGTGGTCTCTGAGAGTTATGGATTGGAGAGGGTCAATGAGTACGTCTCTCAATTGAAGATTCCCTACGATGTATTTGTGGGAGGCCGAATGAGTAAAAGTGAAGCAGCTCTGCCATTTCCGTTTCTGAAGAAAATCAAGGCCTTTCCTACCACGGTGCTGGTCGATAAAAAAGGGTACGCGAGGTACGTCCATAGCTATTTTAATGGTCCGGCCACTGGCGACTATTACGAATCTTTCCAGAAAGAATTCAAGGAAAAGGTGGCTGAATTGGTCAATGAGTAATGATGAAGTTGATTGTTTTATTTTTTTATTGTGCAGCTGGATTAACGACTGCTCTAGCACAGACTCAGGAACAAGACCCTAAAAACCTGGCATATCAGGGTGAGGGAATTCTGTGGGCTCAAGCCAAAGCGACTAAGGACACCACGTACATTTTTGAATATTTCAGATCCTTTCCCAAAGGTGAGTTCATCATGGAAGCGTTGGCTCTTTTGTCTCCTTTTGATGACCCTCCAGGTACAGTTGATGCCGTTGCACCAAAGTATCCGACAAGAGCTCTTGCTCAATCTTCAGGTGCAAGAATTATCTCCATTGTTCTAATAAATGAGCAGGGTAAACCAACTCAAATTAAGCACTTGAAATCACACCCTGTTTATAAATCGTCCGTTGAGACTGCTATAAAGGAATCGACATATTCTCCGGCGAGAATGAATGGAAAACCTACATCTGCGTGGCTTTTCCTTTACTACTCATTTGGGTTTAACTAAAAAAGGCGAACCGTTCGGCTCGCCTTTTTTTATAAAGTTGGAATTATCACTTCTTCTTGCTCTTCTTCATTTTCTTAATCTCAGCCATTAGGTTTTCGTTATTCGCTTTGTAGCCAAAATCATTCGGTGCAGCAGCAGCTATGTCGTAAGACTTTTGCGCAGCGGCCATAGCGCCTTCTTTATCACCAAGTGCTTTCAGGATTTTCGCTTTGGTATGGATGTGCCAGAATTGATTACCTCGACCTTCCATGGCCAGGTACGTGTTCATGTACTCCAACGCTTTCTCCAGATTAGTGTTGGTTGCCAAATAGTAATTCGCGGCGGCAGTATAGTTCCCGGCGGGAATCTGCATTTTGGATTCAATGTCCTTCAAGACCATATCGTGAAAGTTTACTTTAACAGGCACTTTCACCACGGCATTGGCCCAGGCCAATTCGATGTTTGCTGAAGTATTGTCTTCAGAGATATCAGAGATGTTGAACGTCATCGTCTCGGTGATCCCATCAGTCCACATAGGCTTCACTGAAGTTCGCATCACCTCTTTCGACTTGTCGTAAGCCCCAGTGTTACCTCCAATACTCAAGTCAGAATAAAGCATAACCTCCCAGGAGTCTTTTCCTGGAGTAGAGAAGATCAGGTATTCGCCTGCTGGTACGTCCGTGCCACCAATATTGGCATCCGTGCTCAAGGAAAGTTTTGAACCAGAGTTGGCGCCTGTTCTCCATAGCTGCCCGAATGGCTGCAAAAAGTCCCCTCCTTCACCAAAGATTTGTCTGCCTTTCACTTTTGGACGGAAATAGTCAATCGTCACTTCTGTCAAGCCAACAGTTGCACTCACTGAACCGGCCGAACTTGGTTGTGGCGTGTTGATTTGTCCAACCGCCACGGTGGCAAATGCCGCCAATGCAATGGATAATGCTGTACGTATGGTTTTCATCATGTTATTAGGTTTGTTTAATGTTTCAAAAAGTAGGATACGAATTTATCCCTTTATCGTTTTACCAAGGGGATGATGTCGTGGAAATCGCTCAGGCTTTAATAGGCACTTATCTTTTTCACGACACTAAAGCGGGTCTGATAGGAGGGAAAATAATTGAAACAGAAGCATACAATGGCCGAAATGACCGGGCATGTCACGCGTTTCAGAAAAGAACGCCTCGCACGGAGGTCATGTACCAAAGCGGGGGCAGGGCCTACATATATCTGTGTTATGGCATTCATCGTTTATTCAACATCGTGACGAATGTCGATGGGCAAGCGGATGCTGTTCTAATACGGGCATTGGAACCCATGGAAGGAACAGACATTATGAGAGCTAATACCGGAAAAAGTGAAAAAGATAAGCGTTTGGCTTCAGGGCCGGGCTTGGTGGGGAAGGCAATGGGTTTTAAACTGAATCAATCAGGTGACGAATTGGATGGAGCGATTTGGTTGGGAAGACGAGAAGAAAACCATCCGGAAATAATCAGTACAACCAGAGTTGGTGTGGACTATGCCGGAGAGGATGCCAAATTGCCCTGGCGATTTTATGAAAATGGGAATGAATATGTGAGTAAAAAATGAGAAAGCCGAACCTTGAGTGGGTTCGGCTTTCCGGCAAAGTATCGTGTACTTTGCATAACCTAAATCAACCAGCTATGAGAATATATTACAATATTATAATGAAATATTCATATATCACAAATTAAAACTATAAAAAATTAAATTAATTACGTGAATAATCTAATTAATGTCCTTTTGAGTGTTTTCATGGTGGTTCCATCACTGATGGCTCAGAAATTTGAGGGAGCGAGTGAACCGATGAACGGATTGAATTCGCGATACAACGAGGAATTCATTGCCGTTCATCCTTCCGGGGGGCAAATTGCCTTTTCACGTGCCAATCATCCTTACAACCAAGGGGGGAGATTTGATGAAGGTGATATCTGGATTTCGAAATTTGATTCCATCTGGCATGCCGCTACCAACTGGCATGAAGTAAACAACGACCAAATTTCCAATCCGATAGGGTGGTCTGCCGATGGCTCTACATTCCTTTTTAATCGAGTAAGTACCAAGGGTGGGGAATTAAAAACGGAGATATGGGCAATAGCGCAGGGACAATTAGAACAGCTTGAAATAAGCTATTTCAAAAACAAATCCATTCATCAAAGCGGGTGTATTTCCGCAGATAATCGATACATCATTTTGAGCATGGAATCCGGCTCGACCCGGGGAGTGGAGGATCTGTATGTGATTACTCGAAATGGAGACAAATGGAATGCACCAAAGAACCTGGGTTCCCTAATCAATACGGAGTTCCAGGAGATTACGCCCTTCCTGGCCCCTGATAACAAGACATTGTATTTCGCCACCAATGGCCGAAAAGGTTTTGGCAGTTTTGATCTGTTTGTGACCGAGCGACTGGACGATACCTGGCGGAACTGGAGCACCCCAAGAAACCTTGGTGAAGCCATAAATACGGTTGGTCGGGAGACTGCTATGGCGTTTAGTGCTGGTTCGGAATACGCCTATTTCGTCTCCACTCGAAACAGTGACGGGTACGGCGACATTCGTCGAATCAAGTTCAAATCCGATGACGTTACTGTGGATACTACCATGGTTCTGTTGGAAATTGACAGCACTGCTATTGTGGAGGTGAAGGAGAATCCGATGATCACAGGATTAAGACTCGTGGATGCCATGCGATCTGTACCAATTTCGGGTCAAGCGAAACTGAAAGTTGGGGGAGCAATGCGTTCAGTGAACCTGAGTGATAATGGAATTTTGGAATTAGATGGCGGGCAGATGGGTGAAATCGAGATGCGGGGATACTTGCCCGTAAACTTCAAAACGTTTTCTGATAGTCTGGTCACAGTGAGATTAGAACCTCTGGAAGTTGGACGGGTGATACGTTTGGAGAGTGTATTGTTCAGCAGAGGAAGGGCTCAAATTATCGAATCCTCATTTGAGGAATTAGATAGGGTAGTGAACATGATGAAGAATAATCCTGACATCAACATTCTACTCAAAGGCCACACGGATGGAAACGGTGATCCCAAACAAAACCTTGAGCTCTCTGAGGAACGAGCTGCTACAGTTAGAAAATACCTTATTGGAAAGGGGATTAACAGAAAACGAATAGAAAGCATTGGTTTGGGTGGGGATGATCCTATCGCGAGTAATGCAACGGAAGAAACGAGGAAACTAAATCGAAGAGTAGAAATCGAAATAAAAGAGTAGCGTGGGGGAGATTTGAACTCCCGACCTCCGGGTTATGAATCCGACGCTCTAACCAACTGAGCTACCACGCCTTAGAAATGAAAAAATCACCTAGTAATAGACCGGGTGATTAATTTTTCGGAGTGCAAATGTATAGAAGAAACTTTTCTTTTATAGTCCTTCCAAAATCGATTTTTTATTTACCTTATCGAAAATTTCAATTGATGGAGAAAGTAAAGTATGTAGGGGAATTCGAGATGAGAGCTTCTAAGAAAATGCTCTATCCTTTTATCAGTTCTGCCTCAGGACTTTCTCAATGGTTCGCTGATGATGTCAATGTCAATAACCAAGATAAGGGCTTGACCTTTATCTGGGATGGTGAAGAGAATAAAGCCAAAATCGTATCTAGTCGAATCAATCATCATATGAAGTTCGAATTCATCTCAGAAGATGAAGATCCAAATTACGTGGAATTTGTTTTGGATATAAACGAACTGACCAATACGACATTTATCCGAATCACCGATTATTCCGATATGGAGGTCGAGGAGGCCCAAGAATTATGGGAAAGTCTCATCCATGATCTCAAGGAAATCGTAGGAGGATAAGAATCCATCTGTAATTTCGCGCATGCGCAAACTCGATCTGCTCATTCTCAGGGCGTTCATAGGTCCATTCATTCTTACCACGGCGCTCAGTACGTTCATTTTGCTTATTCAGCACATGCTGAAATATTTCGATGATTTTGTTGGCAAGGATTTGGGCTTTTTTGTTTTCGCGAAGCTTCTTTTCTACTTCAGTTTGAACATGCTGCAAATCGCCCTTCCGCTTGGCGTCTTGGTTTCGTCATTAATGACATTTGGGAATCTAGGTGAGCATTTCGAACTAACAGCTATCAAAAGTGCAGGAATCTCCTTGCTGCGAGCACTTAGGCCAATTTTCGTTTTCGTCTTGATCATTTCTATTGGGGCCTTCTTTTTCAATGATCGCGTATTGCCAGCAGCCAATCTCAAAGCTTATAGTTTGTTATATGACATAAAGCACAAGAAGCCCACACTGGATATTCAGGAAGGGGTTTTTTATAGAGGAATTCCCAATTACATCATTAAGGCCAAGGAGAAATTCCCTGATGATATCACGTTGAAGGATGTGATAATTTATGACCATTCCAATACAGTGGGTAATAAAAGGGTGATACTGGCGGATTCGAGCAGGATGTATCTTTTCATGAATGACCGCTATTTGAAACTGGAGTTGTTCAATGGATATTACTATAATGAAGCCAAAGTCAGAGGTAAGAAAATAGATCAGTTTAATCGCACACAATACGATCGTCTGGACATGGTTTTTAGCTTGGCGTCCTTTGAATTTGATCCTACGGATGAGGATTTGTTTCGAGGTAACCGACAGATGATGCAAATAACCCAACTGACAAGTGCCATTGATTCCATGAAAAGTCGAGTCGGTGATCTTAAGGAAACATCCTTTTCAGGGGCACTTCGCTTTTTCAGATTTAAGGACGATTTCGATGTGATAAAACCGAGCATTAATAAAACTGAGAGCAAGCCGGTTGAAACCGATGATGGGAGAATAGCAAGAGTGGAACAAACACAGCGGACTGACACGCAGATATCAAGTAAGGAACCTGAGATAGCTAAACCAGATTCCAATCAACATGCTCCTCAACATGTCGCTAAATTGAAAATCCCGAAACCCAAAAAAGGTTTGGATACTCTGACGCTCAAGCATTTGGATTCTATGGCTATTGCCAAACTGAAAACTAAGAAAGTGCTCATAACCGGTGCGTTGCAACAGGCTAGAAATGTAAAAAACACAGTAGTGAGTAATGACACTCGTATTTCTAATCTTAGTAGTACACTGAACCGTTATAAAGTTGAGAAATATAAAAAGTACAGTCAAGCCTTTGCATGCATTGTCATGTTCCTAATAGGGGCACCATTGGGATCCATAATCAAGAAGGGCGGGCTCGGGGTTCCTGTAATTATTTCGGTGTTCTTTTTTATCATTTACTACGTCCTGAGTATTTCTGGTGAAGAATACGCGAAAGCTGACGTCATGGATGGGCAGTATGCTGTTTGGATAGCGAATGTGATACTTTTTCCAGTAGGCTTGTTCTTTTTACGCCAAGCTAGGGTCGATGCACGTCTCTTTGATAAAGACATTTACATCATCTGGTGGGATCGCATGATGGAGAAATATCTCAAGCGTAAAAAAGTTGGTTAATTAACCAATTAAAATCTAAATTTGCGCCTCGCAAACAGAGATATAGATTTTAGAGATTAAGTATGTACTTAACAGCAGAAAAAAAAGAAAAGATTTTCGCGGAGCACGGTAGCTCTGCAAAAGACACTGGGTCAAGCGAAGGGCAGATTGCTCTCTTCACCGAAAGAATTAATCACTTGACTGAGCACCTGAAGTCAAACAAGAAAGACCACAGCACCAGATTGGGTCTACTGAGACTTGTAGGAAAAAGAAGAAGATTACTAGACAACTTGCAGAAGAATGATATCGAGCGATATCGTGCCATCATTGCCAAGTTGGGAATCAGAAAGTAATCGACAATAAACATTATAGGGAATTCCGCTCGGATTCCCTTTTTTATTTCAAGGGGGTCACCCCAAACTTATTATTACCATGTTATCAAAACATATTGTAAAGAAATTCAATTTATCTGATGGTAGAGAAATATCCATCGAAACCGGTAAGTTGGCCAAGCAAGCCAACGGATCCGTTGTAGTTAGAATGGGCAAAGCGATGTTGCTTGCCACTGTAGTTTCAAATAAAGAAGCACGAGAAGGAGTTGATTTCCTTCCAATGTCAGTTGACTATCAAGAGAAATTTGCCTCAGCTGGAAAAATCCCTGGTGGATTTTTGAAGAGAGAGAGCAGACTTTCAGATTACGAAATTCTCATCTGCCGATTGGTGGATAGAGCGCTTCGTCCACTTTTCCCGGATGATTACCATGCAGAGACACAGATCATGATCTCATTGATCTCGCATGACCCTGACGTGAGGCCAGATGCATTGGCGGCTCTTGCGGCATCAGCGGCTCTATCTGTATCTGACATTCCATTTAATGGACCTATCTCAGAAGTGAGAGTAGTGAAAGTTGGGGATGATTATATCGTGAACCCAACGCCTGCTCAGATCGAGGAAGCAAGCTTAAATCTTATCGTAGCTGGTTCTGCCAAAGACATTATGATGGTGGAAGGTGAAAGCCACGAAGTGCAGGAAAGCGAAATGCTTGAAGCGTTAAAATTTGCTCACAAAGAAATTATCGTTCAGTGTGAAGTTCAGAAAGAACTTGAAAAAGAAACTGGAAATGAGGTTAAACGTGAGTACGATCACGAGCCAAAAGATGAAGACTTTAAGGCAGACATCAGAGCTAAAACATACGACAAGATTTACGAAGTAGCTGGTAAGGCACTTAGCAAAGAGGAAAGAAGTGAGGCGTTCAAGGCAATCAAGGAAGAATATGTAGCCAGTTTTTCTGAGGAAGAGCAAGAAGAAATGGATCAATTCCTTTTGGGTAAATATTACCACGACGTGGAGAAGGAAGCCATCAGGAATTTCGTCCTTGATACTAAAAATAGAATCGACGGTCGTGAGACCAACGAAGTTCGACCTATCTGGTCAGAAGTTGATTACCTGCCAAGTGCGCACGGTTCTGCGGTATTCACGAGAGGTGAGACTCAGTCTTTGACATCTGTAACTCTCGGTTCCAAAATGGACGAGCAGATGATTGATGGAGCAGTGATCTCCGGATACAACAAGTTCATCCTTCATTACAATTTCCCTGCGTTCTCTACTGGAGAAGCCAGACCAAACAGAGGTCCGGGACGAAGAGAAGTAGGTCACGGAAACTTGGCCATGCGAGCGTTGAAAGGCATGATTCCTGCTGAAGAGACTCCTTACACGATTCGAGTTGTTTCTGACATTCTGGAATCAAATGGCTCATCATCCATGGCTACCGTTTGTGCGGGATGTTTGGCCATGATGGATGCTGGATTACAATTGAAAGGCATGGTCTCAGGTATTGCAATGGGAATGATCTCAGATGCAGAAACTGGGAAATACGCGATCCTTTCTGATATCCTTGGAGATGAGGATCACCTTGGTGACATGGACTTCAAAGTGACTGGAACGGAGAAAGGAATCACGGCTTGCCAGATGGACATCAAAATTGATGGCCTTTCATACGATGTACTTGCTGAGGCTCTTAATCAGGCAAAAGAAGGTCGACTTCACATTTTGAATGAAATGAAGAAGACTCTTGATGCACCAAGAACAGATTACAAAGCACATGCACCACGAATCTTCCACATGGTCATCGACAAGGAATTCATTGGAGCAGTAATCGGACCTGGAGGAAAAATCATCCAGGAAATCCAAAGAGAAACAGAAACTACTGTGACAATTGAGGAAACAGAGAAAGGTGGTGAAGTAACGATTTTCTCTGATAACCAAGAGGGAATGGAAAAAGCCAGAGACTGGATCAAGGGAATCACGGCAATGCCTGAGGTTGGAGAAGTTTATGACGGTAAAGTGAAGTCTATCCAGCCTTACGGTGCTTTTGTTGAGTTCATGCCTGGTAAAGAAGGCCTACTTCACATCTCAGAGATCAAATGGGAGCGTGTTGAAAAAGTAGAAGACATCATGGAAGAGGGCGAAATGATCAAAGTGAAGTTGCTTGATGTCGATCAACGAACCGGGAAATTCAAACTCTCCAGAAAAGTTTTACTTCCAAAACCAGAGAAAGAAGCAAAGGCTGAATAATTTTAGTGGTATGATACTTGCGAGGCAACTAACTCGTAAGTGTCAAACTCACCACTATAATGAGACAGCTTAAAATACAAAAGCAAATAACCAATAGGGAGAACGCTTCTCTCGACAAGTATTTGCAGGAAGTAGCCAAGGTTCAACTTATCACCGCAGAAGAAGAAGTTGAGCTGGCAAGAAAAATAAAAGACGGTGATCAATTGGCCTTGGAAAAATTAACCAAGGCCAATTTGCGTTTTGTCGTATCCGTCGCTAAACAATACCAAAATCAGGGACTGGGTTTGGGTGACCTCATCTCTGAAGGAAATCTTGGGCTCATCAAGGCCGCTCAGCGATTTGATGAGACACGCGGGTTCAAATTTATTTCCTATGCCGTCTGGTGGATCAGGCAATCCATAATGCAGGCCATTGCTGAGCATGCCAGGTTGGTAAGGCTTCCATTGAACCGAATCGGCAACATCAACAAGATTCATCGCGTATTTCGCGACTTGGAACAAAAATACGAGCGAGAGCCAACAGAATCGGAAATAGCCGCTCAGTTGGAAATGACCACAGAAGAGGTGATTGACACTATGCGGATTCGGAATAGACACACCTCAATAGATACGCCTATAGGTGAAAGTGAAGACGGCACGTTGTTGGATGTGTTGATCACGGAGGATGAAATCACACCGGATGACGAACTCATGTCTGATTCCCTGAAAACTGAGGTCAATCGAGCTTTGAACACATTGACACAAAGAGAAAGAGAAGTAGTTGTGTACTTCTTTGGACTGAATGGAAAGGGAGTGTTGACCCTGGAAGAAATCGGTCATCGTCTGGGTTTGACCAGAGAGCGTGTCCGGCAGATCAAGGAAAAAGCTGTACGACGGTTGAGACATACCAACCGAAGTAAGACGCTGAAACCATACCTAGGGTAGTCAATCTGACATATCCTTGTCAAATGGTCTCATCTTTGCGATCATTGCATCGCCTATTTCGTTAGGCAAGAAATCACGATAGAATTATGACAAAAGAGCGAATAAAAGTATTGATCATTGGGTCGGGACCTGCCGGATACACAGCAGCCGTATATGCTGCCAGAGCAGGATTTAAGCCTGTTTTGTACCAGGGAGGTCAACCTGGAGGCCAGCTGACCATCACAACCGACGTTGAAAATTATCCGGGATATCCCGATGGGGTTATGGGGCCACAGATGATGGTAGACTTTCAGAAACAAGCCGAGCGGTTCGGAACTGACATTCGGTCAGGTATGATCACTGGCGTGGACTTCTCGGGATGGCCGCATAAGGTGACGGTTGACAGCAAAGAAGAAATTGAAGCAGAATCTGTGATTATCTCCACAGGCGCTTCCGCAAAATGGCTAAATATCGAAAGTGAGCAACGATTGAACGGACGTGGGGTATCCGCCTGTGCAGTGTGTGATGGTTTTTTCTTTAAAGGATTAGACGTGGCAATCGTAGGAGCTGGAGATACAGCAGCAGAGGAGGCAAGCTACCTTTCCAAGATTGTGAACAAGGTCTATATGCTCGTCAGACGAGACGAAATGAGAGCTTCCAAGATCATGCAACAGCGTGTGAAAAACGCCCCGAACATCGAGATTTTGTGGAATACTGAGACGAAGGAAGTCCTAGGTGATGAAGAAGTAAACGGTGTTCGAATTTTAAACAACGAGACAGGCGAAGAATCTACGCTTGACGTTCAGGGGTTCTTTGTGGCGATAGGTCATAAGCCAAACACAGACATCTTTAAAGGCTGGCTAGATATGGACGAAACCGGATACATCAAAACTATCCCTGGCACATCCAAAACAAACATATCTGGTGTTTTTGCCACTGGAGATGCGCAGGACAAGGTGTATCGACAAGCCGTAACAGCTGCCGGCAGTGGTTGTATGGGGGCCTTAGATGCAGAGAAGTTTATAGCAGAGAAAGAAGTGGAAATGCAGGAAGCTGAGATGGCCTAAAATCGTTCTCAATCAAAACAAAAGAAGCGCCTGTTGGCGCTTTTTTTATGACCATGGTAATTCATTTCGCTCAGTCCTGATCCACGGTCTGTGACCCACAGGCCGATTTTTATGCGTGCTCAGGGAGTTACGGACCAGGGGGGCAGATGACCATGGTTATCTTGGTCAATTCTTTTTTCCCTCAGTCCTGAGTATCTTCATTGATCAAATAAGTATGCAATGAAGTTCCGAGAAATCATCACATCCTTCTTTTTTATAATTTGCTTGCAAGCATTTTCCACTGATCTAAAAGTCACCTATGCTGAAACGGTCAGTGCATTTGATGACAGAACTTACGCCATCAATTTTACGGTAGAATGGAAAAATAGCTGGCACAACGAACGGAACCACGATGCGGCTTGGGTGTTCTTTAAGCTGGATCAAAACAGTAGGTCTACCCATCAATTCCTGAAATCTGGAACAGGCCGGATGCTGTGGAAAGGTGAGGAGACTATGCCGGATGCTAAAATAGAAGTCTCTGAAGATGGAGCCGGATTATTTGTCTACGCCGGATCTTCATACCGTGGAAATCTGAAATATCACATCAGTGTGGAGCGAGACACTGCGAAGACATCCTTAAGAACCCGTTTTGAGCGTGTGGAGCCAGTGGGTATTGAGATGGTATATATTCCAGAAGGAGGATTTACGTTGGGAGATCCGGATGAAATCTCATTGAGTTTTGGAGCTTTTTATCAGTCTGATTCAAATGGAGATTTCGATAAACTT
The DNA here is from genome assembly GCA_965212145.1 of Cyclobacteriaceae bacterium. Lineage (GTDB taxonomy): Bacteria > Bacteroidota > Bacteroidia > Cytophagales > Cyclobacteriaceae > JAAEPI01. The sequence goes on from CBDBUY010000005.1 coordinate 127,881, forward strand.
TTTCAGATCAAATCTGCTAATCAGGAAATACCGGTAGGGCCGGAAAAGGGAAGTTTGTATTATCAAAGCGAAGACGCCATTTACCAGGGGGATCAACAGGGGCCGATTCCTGCAACTTTCCCGAACGGGTACGGAGCATTTTATTTGATGAAATATGAGGTGACACAAGGCTTGTACGCCAAATTCTTAAACCTGATCGGAAGCACTGCGGCAACCGTCAGGGTCAATTTTGGATCACCGAGATATGAGAAACACGGAGGGACCATCCGTCTCGAAGATGGAAAATATGTCGCAGGAGCTCCTGACCGAAGAAACGTCTACTTCCACTGGGATGATATGATGGCTTTTACCGACTGGGCCGCCTTACGGCCTTATACCGAATTTGAATTCACCAAAGCATCCAGAGGGCCCTCCAAACCAAAACCGAAAGAGTATCCATGGAATACGTCTTCTATTGATGAAATGGCGTTGAGAATTGACCCCAATACACAGGAACAAGTGATGTTGAATGGACTGGCTGAGGCAGATATGAACGAGAGCAACCGAGCGCAATTTGGGGCATCCTATTACTGGGTGATGAACCTGGCTGGCAGTATGTGGGAGAAAGTGATCACTGTGGGTGACGAAGTAGGGAGGTCATTCATAGGTGAGCACGGCGATGGTTCGATCACTTATTACGGATACGCCGATGTGGACGACTGGCCTTCTGGATTTCAGGAAGTAAAAGGGTACGGGTACAGAGGTGGAGGGTATTACGGGGTGAAGGGAGAGATCACCGACTTCAATCCGTTCAGTCCAATTGGCTTCAGAACCTATGGCGCCTGGAGCGGAGGTCCAAGAAATGCGGCTTATGGTTACCGAGCGGCTAGGACAGCAGGGAAGTGATCGAACAATTTGATAATCCTGATCACTCCCACTCAATTGTCGCAGGTGGCTTGCTGGAGATGTCGTACACCACACGGTTTACACCTTTTACCTGATTGATGATATTGTTAGAGATGCGGCCTAGGAATTCATAAGGAAGGTGCACCCAATCGGCAGTCATGCCATCCAAGCTGGTGACTGCCCGCAGGGCCACTACATTTTCATAGGTGCGCTCATCGCCCATTACACCTACAGATTGCACAGGGAGGAGCATCGCCCCAGCTTGCCATACGTCATCATAGAGTCCTTCGTCGTGAAGTCCCTGAATAAAGATGTCGTCAACATCCTGTAAGATTCTGACTTTTTCGGGGGTGATGTCGCTGAGGATTCGGATGCCTAATCCCGGGCCGGGGAACGGGTGACGACCTAGAATCGTCTCAGGGACGCCAATCGTTCTGCCCACTTTCCTTACCTCGTCTTTGAAGAGTGTGTTAAGCGGTTCCACCACTTTCAGTTTCATGAAATCCGGTAGACCGCCCACATTGTGATGGGATTTGATCGTGGCGGACGGACCTTTCACAGAAACAGACTCGATCACGTCCGGATATATTGTGCCCTGCCCGAGCCACTTTACATTTTCTATTTTATGCGCCTCCTCATCAAACACTTCAATGAAAACTCGCCCGATGGCTTTTCGCTTGGTTTCCGGTTCGGTTAAGCCATCCAATGCTGAATAGAATTTATCTTTCGCATCCACGCCCTTGACGTTTAGTCCCATGGCCTTGTAGGACTCCAACACCTTCTCGAACTCATTTTTTCTCAGCAGTCCATTGTCCACGAAAATGCAGTACAGATTTTTGCCAATGGCGAGGTGAATGAGCTCTGCAGCGACTGATGAGTCGACACCTCCGGAGAGTCCAAGTACGACTTTATCATCACCTAGTTGTTCTTTCAATCCATTAACAGTCGTCTCCACAAACTGATCGGGCGTCCAATCACCTTGAGCCCCGCAGATATTGATGACGAAATTGTGCAATAGAGTCAGGCCATCGGTCGTGTGCGTCACCTCTGGGTGAAACTGGATGCCATATCGATTGGTATCCTTGATGTGGTATCCGGCCACAGGGATGCTTTCAGTGGATGCGATTAATTCGAAATTATCCGGAAGGTTCAAAATGGTGTCGCCATGTGACATCCATACCTGGCTGCCCGATGCGATTCCATGGAACAGCTCATGATCCTGAACGTTTGATAGATTGGCTCGGCCATACTCTCTGTGCTCAGATCTGGCGACTTCCCCGCCACCTTTCAGCGCCATCAATTGGGCACCATAACAAACACCGAGGATTGGAATATTCACTGAGTCCACATCAAACTCAGGAGCATCCTCTTCCAGCACCGAACATGGGCCACCACTTAGAATCAAACCGATGGTTTCGGGATCAATTTCAGGTGGATTGTTGAATGGATGGATTTCGCAGTAAACATTTAGCTCGCGAATTCGTCTGGCTATAAGCTGGGTATATTGCGACCCAAAATCGAGGATGAGAATCTTTTGCGACATGCGCGCAAAATTAGTCTTTAGATTTCCTCTGTCAGTTTAGATCGAACGCATTTTATTTGTGGACATGAGAAAAATCGTCATTTTGTTTTTGTTGGTGTGTGGAACAATGCAGGCGCAAGAAATAAAAATCGCCAAGCTCAAATACGACGGAGGAGGGGACTGGTACGCCAACAAGACGGCACTGCCCAATTTGATCGAGTTCTGCAATCGCAATCTCAGAACCAATATCAAAGCCGAGGAGGATATCGTGGATGTTGGCAGCCCTGATCTATTCAGCTATCCATACGTGTACATGACGGGGCATGGCAATGTGCGTTTGACCGATAGCCAAGGAGAAAATCTCAGACAGTATTTGATTGGGGGTGGCTTCCTGCACATAGATGATAATTATGGCTTAGATCCGTTTGTGCGAGTAGAAATGAAAAAGGTCTTTCCAGAATTAGAGTTTGTGGAGTTGCCATTTGAGCATCCGATTTTTGACCAAAAGTTTGAGTTCAAAAAAGGCTTGCCGAAAATTCATGAGCACGATGGTAAACCACCGCAAGGCTTTGGTTTGATATATCAGGGACGGTTGGTTTGTTTTTATACCTACGAATGCGACCTAGGAAACGGATGGGAAGACCAAATCATTTACAACGATCCAGAGGCTCTGAGGCAAGAAGCTCTGAAAATGGGAGCTAATATTATTTCGTTTGCCTTTACGATGGAGTGATCATTTCTTCGCTCTTTCAGCTCCGAATTCATAGACCAGCCCGATTCCAAACACACTTTTCAGCTGGACCTGGGCACCTCCCGTGCTGGTATTCCCTTGATCGTCCACTCGTTCGGTCAATATATCATCGTCGTAAATCAATTGCGTAAAGAGATTGGTGGATAGGTATTCGTTCACCCGCATGACAATGCTGTTTTGCCAATTGACATCAATGAGCCCAAAAGTTTCTTTTTGGTAATTCGTAAAGAGCTCGAGTCGCGAATCAATTTTCACATTCTTGAAAGCTTCTTGTTTGTAGTTGGCACCAAAATAGGACCCAAGCTCTGCTCTCATATTTTGACCTGGTTTCACCCCATAGGCTCCATTTTCGCCAACTATTTCATCATCCGTGACTATGGTGATTTTCCCTGTCAGGGGTTTGTAGTTAAACGTCAGATATTCATTCGGCGCAAATTCAACTCCCGTACCCACAGTAAGATATCCGGGAGCCAGAAATCTGGAAATGACACTATCCTGATCTTCCTGCGCAAATCCGGGCGCGAATTGTGTTCTAAAATCAAGTGATGCGGTTAGAAACCATTTCGGTCTTTCGTCATTTAGCAGATAACCATGTCTCATGACAAAATTGATCTTATCGTCTGATTTCTGAACCGGTCGGCTACCTTGCTTGAGCACGCCATATGCTAGGTCCAGAGAGTTCTGCCACTTATGCCGAGCTTTTTTCTTGTCAGCAAACACACTTAAGAAAGAGGCGACAGAGGTAGAATTTTCACCTCCTGCTGCCCAGTTAGACAAGGACACGTTAGAAAATGTGACTCGTGAAAGACCACCTTTTGTCCAATATGTCGTGTCAGTTTGGGTGGTGTCTTGTTGAGCAAATGCAAGAGCGGATACAAGAGCTCCCAATAAGAGTAGTAGTGAGCGTGATTTCATATAATTAGACTAACAAAATGAGTTGTAGAAAGTTCAGGGTCAATCGTAGCTGTTCTTTTTCAGGTCGTTTTCTTTCAAAATTCTTCTGAGGATTTTCCCAACGTTGGATTTCGGTAATTCATCCGTAAAGGCGATGTATTTAGGTCGCTTGTAACCTGTCAGGTGCTCTTTGCAATGCGCCTTTACAGCCTCTTCGGTCAAGCTGGGATCAGCTTTAACAATGTAGACTTTGACAGCTTCTGTGGATTTGCTATCGGGCACCCCAATAGCTCCACATTCCAGCACTTCGTCCATTCTCGAAATGCAGTCTTCGATTTCATTTGGATAGACGTTGAATCCTGAGACCAAAATCATTTCTTTTTTCCGGTCTACAATTCGGATAAATCCATCTGGTTCCTGAATGGCAATGTCACCGGTCTTGAACCAACCATCAACGAAAGATTTCTCTGTATCCTCAGGTCGCTCCCAATAGCCTTTCATGACCTGAGGGCCTTTTGCACACAATTCGCCTGGCTCTCCATAAGGTACTTCTTTGCCGTCATCATCCAGCATGATAATCTCAGTACTCGGCATTGGAAGGCCGATTGATCCAATCCGCGCATTTTCGTTCAAAGGATTTACACAAAGCACAGGGGAGGTTTCGGTGAGGCCATAGCCTTCCGCTACTGCCTTGCCGGTTACTTCTTCCCATTTCTCAGCAACGAAACGCTGCAGGGCCATGCCGCCAGCGATGGCAATTTTTAAATTGGAGTGATCGATTTCTGCAAACCCCTTCGTAGACAATAGGCCGTTAAATAACGTATTTACGCCCGTCATCACAGTATAAGGATGTTTGCCCAGTTCTTTGACAAAACCCGGCATATCTCTCGGGTTGGTAATGAGGATGCTTTTTGCTCCTAGTTTCGCACACACGAAAGCATTGACTGTCAGCGCAAAAATATGATAGAGTGGGAGCGCAGTGATAAAAATTTCCTGACCGGTTTGTAGGCTAGATGCACCCATCCAGGCACGGACCTGTTCGAGATTTGCGACAATGTTTCCATGAGTCAACATGGCACCCTTGGAAACACCTGTCGTGCCACCGGTGTATTGAAGAAAAGCAATGTCTCCAGCTTTAATCTCGGGCTTTTGATACTTAGCAGCATCGCCTTTCGCCATTACGGTTTTGAATGGAATGGCTTTTGGAAGATTATAGGCCGGTACCATTTTCTTAATGTACTTAACGACGAAGCTCACGATCCCCCCTTTCAGTCCACCAAGCATGTCACCAAGTTCTGTCACGATCACGTGTTCAATGGATGTGTCTGGTAAAATTTCCTCCAGGTTGCTGGCGAAATTGGCCAGAATGACCACTGCTTTTACACCGGCATCATTAAACTGATGCTTCATCTCTGAAGGGGTGTAGAGAGGATTCGTATTCACCACGGTAATGCCAGCTCTAACTGCCCCAAACATCGCGATAGGAGTTTGAAGAATGTTTGGCATCTGGATCGCAATTCGGTCTCCCTTTTTTAGTCCGAGATCATTTTGTAGATACGCCGCGAATTGTTTCGTTAAATCATCAAGTTCCTCGTAAGTAAACCTCTTGCCCATGTTTTCATAGGCCTCATTAGACTTGAATTCCTGAAAAGATTCTTCAAGAAGCTCAATTAATGAATCGTATTGATCGGGGTTTATTTCGTGCGGGACGCCTTCAGGATAATTCTCGTACCAGGGAAATTTGCTCATGAGTCGGGAGTTTGATCGCTAAGATATAATGCGGAGCAAAAAAAAGAGCCTTGATCTCCCCAGATCAAGGCCCAATAAACAACATTAACCCAAAAATAGCTGAAGGTATGGTTTCGAACCATCAAGCCCCCGATCGGTGCTTCAGTGTGAATTTGACAATACAAAGTTATATTTGCTGATATTCTATTCAATGAATGCTATAATTAATTATAGATTAATTATCAATTCGTTTAGAATGATGAAAATTTAATAATGCAAACCGTTTCGATCTGTGAAAAATTATGAAATCGACAACATCGACCTGAAGATTCTGAACATTCTGAAGGAAGATGCCAAGAAACCTTACACCGAGGTAGCTAAAAAAGTGTTCGTCTCACCGGGTACGGTGCACGTGCGAATGAAAAAAATGGAAGAGATGGGTGTTGTAACCGGAACCTCTCTTAAGGTGGACTACTCCAAACTCGGATACGATATCACTTGCTTTCTTGGAATTTTCCTTGAGAAGAGCTCGTTGTATGATGAAGTGGTAGATAAACTGAAAGAAGTCGACGAAATTGTCAACATCAGATACACAACTGGTAACTACAATATTTTCGCAAAAATTCACTGCCGTGACACACGTCACCTTCGGGACATTTTGCACGATAAGATTCAACAAATTGAGGGTATCGAGAGTACTGAAACTTTCATATCCCTTGATACTAGTGTTAATAAGCACTTGGACTTCAGTTTACGGCAGGAATAGGAACTAAATCACATTTAGAATTGATATAAATAGAATCTACCTTTGCGGCAATGAATGACGATCAGATTTTAGAGGAGTTTACCTCCAAAGAATACGAGCATGGATGGCACGTCGATTTTGAGGCGGATGAGGCTCCATTGGGCCTTAATGAGGATATTGTCCGATTCATTTCTGCCAAGAAGGAGGAGCCTGAGTGGTTGTTAGAATGGCGATTGAAAGCCTACAGAGGATGGCTCGAAATGAAGGAGCCGGACTGGGCGAATATCAACTATCCAAAGATCGATTATCAGGCTATCAAATATTACTCTGCACCTAAGCAAGAGAACAAGCCTAAAAGTCTGGATGAAGTAGATCCGGAGCTATTAAAGACTTTTGAGAAATTAGGAATTTCATTAACTGAGCAGGAGCGTCTTACTGGAGTGAGCAACGTGGCTGTCGATGCAGTGATAGATTCTGTTTCTGTTGCCACAACTTTCAAAGAAACATTAGGAGAGCTTGGGATTATTTTCTGCTCGTTTAGTGAGGCGGTAGAAAATCACCCGGAGTTGGTTAAGAAATATTTGGGTTCAGTTGTCCCACGAAACGACAATTATTTCGCTGCGTTGAACTCAGCGGTGTTTTCTGATGGGTCTTTCTGCTATATTCCAAAAGGGGTGAGATGCCCTATGGAGCTATCCACTTATTTCAGAATCAATGCGGCCAATACGGGTCAGTTTGAAAGAACGCTGATTGTGGCAGAAGACGACTCCTATGTGAGTTACCTAGAGGGGTGTACTGCTCCCATGCGAGATGAAAATCAGTTACACGCTGCTGTAGTTGAAATTTATGCTTCCAAGGGAGCAGAAGTGAAGTACTCTACCGTTCAGAATTGGTATCCTGGAGATAAGAATGGCAAGGGCGGGATTTACAACTTCGTAACCAAGCGGGGAATTTGTGCCGGAGACTACTCTAAAATTTCGTGGACACAAGTCGAAACTGGTTCGGCTGTGACTTGGAAGTATCCGTCATGTATTTTGAAGGGAGACAATTCCAGCGGAGAGTTTTACTCAGTGGCTGTGACAAATAATCATCAGCAAGCAGATACCGGAACCAAAATGGTCCATATCGGGAAAAATACCCGTTCTCGCATCGTTTCAAAAGGTATCTCAGCTGGTAAATCACAAAACAGCTACCGAGGACAAGTTCACATCATGAAGCGGGCGGAGAATTCAAGAAACTTCTCGCAATGTGACTCCTTGCTTATGGGAGATAAATGTGGTGCTCATACTTTCCCATACATCGATGTGGAAAACAGCACGGCGCAGGTAGAACATGAGGCTACAACCTCCAAGATTGGAGAAGATCAAATTTTTTACTGCCAGCAAAGAGGGCTAGATGAAGAGAGTGCGGTAGCGCTCATCGTCAATGGTTTCGCTAAAGAAGTCATGAATAAGCTCCCAATGGAATTTGCGGTAGAAGCTCAAAAACTTTTAGCACTGACCCTAGAGGGAAGTGTTGGATAAACATCAAAAAAGGACATGTTAAAGATCACGAATTTACACGCCTCGATAGAGGATAAGAAAATCTTAAACGGAATCAATCTCGAAGTGAAAGCGGGCGAGATCCACGCCATTATGGGCCCGAATGGTTCAGGCAAAAGCACTCTCGCATCTGTCTTAGCCGGAAGAGAGGATTATGAAGTCACTGAAGGATCGATTGAGTATTTCGATGAGGATTTACTGGAATTGGGCGCTGATGAAAGAGCTAGAAAGGGCATCTTTCTGGCGTTTCAGTATCCGGTAGAAATTCCCGGGGTGAGCACCACCAACTTCCTGAAAACTGCTATTAATCAAATCCGAGAGAGCAGAGGGGAAGAACCATTGAATGCAGTCGATTTCTTGAAGGTGATGAAGGAGAAAATGACATGGGTGGAAATGGAACAAAGTCTTCTGAGCCGGTCGTTGAATGAAGGATTTTCGGGTGGTGAGAAAAAGCGAAACGAGATTTTCCAAATGGCCATGTTGGAGCCAAAACTTGCACTTCTCGATGAGACGGATTCCGGATTGGACATTGATGCATTGAAAATTGTTTCCAATGGCGTAAACAAACTTCGTTCACCTGAAAATGCCACGATCGTGGTGACGCACTATCAGCGGTTGCTCGATTACATCGTGCCAGATTTTGTGCATGTACTGTATCAGGGCAGAATTGTGAAGTCGGGTGACAAAGACCTTGCTTTGAAATTGGAAAAAGAAGGATACGATTGGATCAAAGAAGAGGTAGCTGTCTAAATGGAATTGGTGAAAAACGATATCATGACGGAAATCTTCGAAGGACAAAGCGGAGGCCGATTCTCTGAATTGAAAGCCCAAGCTTTTGAAACTTTTCAAGAGTCGGGCTGGCCGACAAGGAAGGATGAAGAATATAAGTTCACACCATTGGCTCAAATCCTCAAAAAGGGATTTGACTTCAATAATGTGAGCAATGAGTTGACACTCACAGCCGAAAGTGCAGCAGAGAAGTTTTACAAAGTAGAAGGCCATCATCTGGTTTTCTTGAATGGTGAGTACCGAAAAGATCTTTCTCAACTTTCACAGAATGAGATCGATATTCACGGTTTCGATGAATTGGAGGATGAGCAAGTGGAAGGCATCCTGAAAATGACTCAGGATCAGCGGGCATCCGTGACTATGAATCGTGCATTTATTACAAATGGCCTTGTTATTCACGCCAAGCACGCTACACCACTTTTACCGATTTTCATTTATCACTTTAGAGGTGGGTCTGCAAATTCGATTAGCTGCCCGGCTATTCACATTACCGCAGAGCAAAACGCGCACTTGCGGGTTTATGAAAGAACCTATTCAATGGGTGAAGGGAGTAACTTCTCCAGCCACGTGACCACCATTTCTGTGGCTAAACACGGGAGCGTTCGATACACCAAAATTCAGGATCATACTTCTACAGATTTCACTTTAGATAATCTATTCGTAGATCAAGCTGAGGAAAGCCACTTTTACGCCAACACATTTTCACTTTCAGGCGCTTTGATTCGAAACAACCTGGAAATTGCGATAAATGGCGAACACTCGGAAGCCAACATGTACGGGCTGTATCTGCTTGATGGTAAAACCCATGTAGACAATCACACAGTGGTTGATCATAAATTCCCGAACTGCGATAGCAACGAAATGTATAAAGGGATCGTGGATGGAAATGCAACGGGGGTTTTTAACGGAAAAATCTTCGTTCGTCAGCCGGCGCAAAAAACAAATGCCTTCCAGGCCAACAATAACGTTTCGCTTTCAGATTCGGCGACCATTCACACCAAACCGCAACTAGAAATATGGGCAGATGATGTGAAGTGTTCGCACGGCTGTACAATTGGTGAGCTGGACGAGGAGGCACTTTTCTATTTACAATCGAGAGGTATTCGTCCGCAGATAGCAAAGGCCATGTTGCTGAATGCATTTGCTGCTGAATCATTGGCGCATGTGCAGCTGGATTTGATCAATGAGGAAATTATAAATCTGATTCACCAACGTTTGGACGTATGAGTGTAGTGGCCACATTGGATGTTCAGAAAATCAGAAGCCAGTTTCCTGTCCTGAATCAGCAGGTAAATGGCCATCCATTGGTCTACTTTGACAATGCGGCCTCCTCTCAGAAACCAAAATCCGTTATTGATGCGCTCGTGCACTATTACGAGCATGATCATGCCAATATCCATCGTGGACTCCATACCCTTGCGGAACGAGCTACCACCGCTTATGAGGATGTAAGAAAGCAAGCTGCTCGATTCATCAATGCCAAGGAGTCCGAGGAAATAATTTTCACCAGAGGAACGACTGAAAGCATCAATCTGGTGGCTGAATCCTTTGGGCATACTTTCTTGAAAGAAGGAGATGAAATCCTGATCACTGAAATGGAGCATCACTCCAACATTGTGCCTTGGCAGTTGATTGCAGGCAGGATAGGTGCTGTGATTAAAGTTGCGCCAGTTGCCGACAATGGGGAATTGATCGTGGAGGAGTTTCAGAAATTGTTGAATGACAAAACGAAGATTGTTGCGCTCAATTACATCTCCAATTCCATGGGAACCATTAATCCTGTGAAGGAATTGATAGAGTTGGCTCATGGATTGGGAGCGAAGGTGCTGGTGGATGCAGCTCAGGCGGCTCCACACCTGAAAATTGACGTTCAGGATTTGGATGCTGATTTTCTGGCATTGTCATCGCACAAGATGTACGGCCCGACCGGGGTGGGCATTTTGTATGGAAAAAGAGACTTGTTAGAAGCAATGGAGCCCTATCAGGGCGGTGGCGAGATGATCAGCGAAGTGCATTTCTCGGGAACGAGCTACAATGACATCCCATACAAATTCGAAGCTGGCACCCCGAATATCGCAGATGTCGTGGGGTTTGGAAAGGCGATGGAATTTGTGGAAGAAATAGGTCAAGATGCCATCGCAGCACATGAGCATGAGCTTTTGGAGCATGCAATGGCCGGACTATCAGAAGTGGAAGGATTTCGCCCGGTTGGAACGGCTGCAAACAAGGCCAGTGTGATTTCATTCATTTTGGATGGTGTGCATGCTTACGATCTCGGAATGTTTCTGGATGCGAAAGGTATTGCAGTACGTACGGGTCATCATTGCACTCAACCATTGATGGAGCGTTTGGGCATAGAAGGGACGGTTCGGGCTTCTTTTGGAGTGTACAACACTATCGAGGAAGTAGATGCATTTGTTTCCGCAGTGAAGGAAATAGTTAAGAAATTTACGTGATGGCAATCTCTGAGAAACAACAGGAAATTGTGGAACAATTCCAAATGCTGGACGGGGACATGGAAATGACCCTGACCTACATTATGGAATTGGGCAATGAGTTGCCGGCCATGCCGGAGGAAAAGAAGGTGGAGGAGAATATTGTGAAAGGATGTCAGTCTAAAGTTTGGTTAGCCGCTGATTTAGTCGGGAACCATATCCATTTTGAGGCAGACTCAAATACAGCTGTCACCAAAGGTTTAGTGAGTATGTTGTTGAAGGTGGTGAACGATGAGCGTCCGGAAGATGTTTTGAAAGCAGAGATTGATTTTCCCGGAAAAATCGGAATGAACAGGTTCATAGGAACTCAGCGTTCAAACGGTTTTGCGGCGATGATCAAGCAGATTAGATATTACGCATTAGCATTAAGTCAGAAATCAAATGTCTGAGAAAGTAGAACAAAAGGATTCATTGGCACTTAAAGAGGATGTGGTCAGAGCTATTAAAAAGGTTTATGATCCAGAGATTCCTGTGGATGTTTATGAGTTGGGGTTGATCTATGAGATCAATGTTTTTCCAATTAATAATGTCCATGTTTTGATGACATTGACCTCTCCAAGTTGCCCTGCGGCCGAACAAATTCCTGCGGAAGTTGAGCGATACGTGAAGGCCATCGAAGATGTAAATGACGTGCAGGTGGAGTTGACTTTTGATCCACCTTATGCGACGAATATGATGAGCGAGGAGGCCAAGCTCGAATTAGGCTTTATGTAGAAAAGATTTTAGTAGTGGACAAGTCCAACTACTCTTTACCAATTACTAAATACCAGAAAAATATGTACCCAGCAGAATTAGTAGCACCGATGAAGCAAGAGCTCACAAACGAAGGGTTTGAGGAGCTGCTCTCGGCAGAAGCCGTAGAAAATCATTTGACAGACCATAAGGGCACTACGTTGATGGTGATCAACTCCGTGTGTGGATGTGCAGCCGGAGCGGCAAGACCGGGTGTTGTTCATTCATTGAAGGTGTCTGAGAAGAAACCTGATCAATTGGCCACTGTGTTTGCAGGTTTCGACATGGAAGCCGTGCAGAAGGTGAGAGAACTTCATCAGCCGTATCCACCGTCATCACCTTCCATTGCATTGTTCAAGGATGGGGAATTGGTTCACTTCATTGAAAGACACCACATCGAAGGACGAAATGCGCAGATGATCGCAGATCACCTGGTGCAGGTTTACGAGGAGTTTTGCTAGAAAAACTCAAGATAAAATTGAGGCCCGATCAGAAATGATTGGGCTTTTTTTATTTCCTTAAGGACACTGCCTTACCGATCAATTCTCGAATCAATTCTATTGGTAAATCAGAGTTTGGATCAATCCTTAGAATTTTCATTTTGGCTCTGTCACCAGACTCCAGTATTGGGTGTTCCATAAGATTTCCATCGACAAATAGGACGTATGGTTCATTCGTTTTCTTGTCTGTCCATAGGTAGCAAAGGGCTTTTCCATAATAGGTAAAACAAGGCATGCCGTATTTGATCGTTTCTTCAAGTTGGTTTTGAATCAAAGCATCTCTCAAAGCCAAAAGACTGCCCTTGCTGGGATCAACGTGAGAAAGGTAAAAGTCAAGGTTAGATGGACTCACATTGCCGCAGTTTTTTCACTGTGCGAGGTTGAAGAAAGTGGAATCGAAACAGTCACCGTGGTACCCTTGCCATTTGCACTTTCTAACTTTAATGTCGATCCGTTTCTTTCGAGCAAGTCATGGCTAAGCATGAGTCCAACACCAGCACCCTTCTCTCCCGAGGTACCTTGGAGTTTTATTGGGGTTTCACCTTTGTTCAGGAGTATTAAGTTCTCGCTGGAAATCCCAACTCCCTCGTCCTTTATTTTAATATCTACTGAGCTGTTGTTCGACTCGATTCCTATGGTGATCGTACCGCCTTGATGAGTGAACTTGATAGCATTACTTATTAGATTTCTCAATACCACCCCTAGCATCTCAGCGTCGACATAAGCGATGGGATCATCAACACTTTCCAACTTGAATTTCAATGATTTTTTTTCAGCTTCTGCTTGAAAGAATAACATGACATTCGAAGTAATGTCTTGTACATTGACATTGGTTCGTTGTACTTCGAAACCCTCCATCTGCGTTTTTGTCCATTGGATCACTTTGTCCATCATAGCACTAACCTGCAACAGATTATTTTTGATCTCGGCATTGAACTCACGTTGTTGCTTTGCTTCTAAAAAATTTTTGTCACTTAATTCTATCAAGGAGGTCAATTGACTTAAAGGATTTTTCAAGTCGTGCGTAACAATTGAAAAGAGTTTATTTCTGCTTTCATTTAGAACTTTTAGTCTCTCTTGTTTTTCCATCAGCTCTTGGCTTGTAGAAGCAAGCTGATCGTTGAGGTCCGTGACTTTCTTTACTGCTCTGTAAAGTTCTGATTGAAATTGAGATAAGAAGAAATATCCTCCGACCAACGTGATCGAGGTATTGACCATGGTCAAAGTAAAGTCACTGTCTAGAGGTAAGTTGAAATACATGGTTTTGTAATATTTTAATGCAGCTAAAATGACAGCAACCAATACACATAGTATGATTCTTGGCTTGCCTTGATACAAGCTAAATACACCCACAAAAACTGCATAAAAGATATTTTCTGTTTCTGTCCATCGGTTTTGATGAAAGGTTGCCACACTCATGATCATAATAAATGAGATCATGATAAAACTGAAAATATTCCGTACTAAGACATATTTTCCCTTGTGATGTAGATAGTAAAGCGGTAGGTAGATTGAGAGCAAACCTAAGTTCGCAAATCCATTGACATACACTCCAAGAAACATATCAATGACGAAAACACTGACATTGATAATCATGCAAACCAGTATCAGTCTATTTAGATAATAGACTCTTAGATACTCCGAAGGGGGCGTGTCACTCGTGAGGCCGGCATTTAAAAACCACTTCATGAATTATAGCTAGGTGTTGAGGTAATTTACTCAAACTCACAACTTTTGTCAAATGATAATAATCATGACTGAGAGAGATGTGTGGAGAAATCTGAGACCATGTGCCCATCTATACCAAAATAAGTACAGTTGTTTTTAATGTTTGTATTAGCAATTACTTTGGCATTTGATAACTTAGTCGAAATCAATTCTAAACTAAAGAACAAGCTATGAGTACCAAGACAATCTATCTAAAATTGATCGGCAGTAAGCCAAACTATCAACTGCAATGGAGCTATGACCAAACTACCTGGGCCAAAGTGGAGGCGACATCTCCGTCTACGGACGTTAATCCAGGAGATGAAGTGGACTGGGATGCCGATGGCAGCATTGAACAAGTCAAGATCAAGTTTAAAAATGGAAATATCATTCCTAATGGAAATATAACGGGGAATGATACCAAAAAGCCCAAGGGCAATGTCAAGTCCGATGCGGCGAAAGGTTCTTCCGACACCTACACGATAAAAGTAAAGCCTACGGCAGGTGGGGGTTATCAGGAATATGATCCTGATCTTAAGGTACCGAACGAAGATTGAGAAAGTTCCATTTACATATAGTTATAGCGGGGATCATGTTGTTAATGATCCCCTTCTTAGGGTATTCCCAGGTTCAATCCAAAGCGGATAGTCTCAAGGTGCTTTTCGCAAGTGAGACCAGTTTGGTAATTAAAAAGGAGCTATTGGGTGAATTGCTGAAGAACGAGCAAAATCGTGATTCAATATTAAAATATGCTCAACTTCAAATTGAAATTTTGACGGAGTTGAATACCGTTGAAGGACTAACCGGGGCATACGGAGACCTAGCTACGGCATATTCTCAAAAGGGTATGATTAAGGAAGCAGTTGAGAACTTTCATAAGAGTCTAGAGAAAGCACAAAGTCCGACTCAGTCGGCTATTGCTCACTCCAACCTAGCATCCGCGTATCAGAAAAATAATGATTTTCAAAGGGCTAATTATCATTACCAAGAGTCTATTAATATTCTTCAAAATATTGACAAACCGCTTCAGTTGGGTTCTGCCTTAGTGTCATTAGGATACTTACAATACCTACAAGAAGCGTATGAGGAATCAATTATTACCCTAAGAGAGTCGGTGGAGATTTTTAAGGATACAACGATAGCCTATAATGACTATTACTGGTCATATGCCGCGGGTAATCTCGCTTTATCTGAAGCAAGAAATTTAGATATAGAACACAGCGAAGCTCGTATAGATACGGTTATTCAGATTTTGGAAAAGTACAATGATGAGTATGCGATTGCTGATTATCGTATACAAATGGGAATCATTTATTTTGAAAATGGTCTTTACGAAAAAGCGATGAAGTCGACACAAGTAGGAGTCATGCTTGCGGAAAAGAATGATTATAGAAAATATAAAAGAGACGGTTACGAAGTACTAGCTGAATTGTACAAGATGAGGGGGGATTATGAGTCAGCTTTTGATGCTTTCACTAAATTCTCAGCTAACAAAGACAGTTTAATCAATGCTGACCTTATCCGACAGTTGGCCAACCAACGTACCGAATTTGAAGTAGGACAGAAGCAGGCGGAGGTGGACCTTCTGACAGCAGAGAAAGAAATCCAGCGGGTAATCCTATTTGCGACTGGGGGATTTGCTCTTATTCTGTTCGTCCTCGCTGGGATCATTTACAAGTACTACCGAAATAAAAACCGCGTCAATAAAATACTGGCCGAGCAGCGTGACGAACTGGAACGCCTGAATGGTACCAAGGACAAATTTTTCTCCATCATTTCGCATGATTTGAGAGGGCCGGTCAGCTCCTTTCACGGAGTGAGCAGATTGATCAAGTATTTCGTGGAATCCAAGGAGACCGATCAACTGATCGAAATTGCTGATGAAATGGAAAAGTCAGTGGATCGACTATCGAGTTTGCTCGACAACTTGCTTAACTGGGCCATGCAGCAGCAAGGCCATGTTCCGAATGTTCCTGAGAAACTCGACCTTCAAGAAATTGCCAAAGAACAGGTGGAAACCCTTGGTAACATGGCGAATGCGAAAGGTATTGACCTCAAATCAGAGGTCGATTCATCAATTTATTTGTGGGCTGATAAAAATACGACCATGACCATTCTCAGGAACCTGCTCAATAATGCGTTGAAGTTTACGCCGGAGGGAGGCTCGGTGACAATTAGCGCAAATAAAAGTGAGGGACAAGCAGAGATCAGGATAACCGATACGGGCGTAGGAATTCCCGCTGATAAATTGAAGAAGCTTTTTCAGTTGCAGGACAAAAAGAGTACCTACGGGACTTCAGGTGAAAAAGGGCTGGGCCTTGGGCTTCAGTTGGTCCAAGAATTCATAGAAATGAATGGCGGCTCCATTCGAGTGGAAAGCAAGGAAGGAACGGGGACGGAGTTCATTGTTCAACTCCCTCTCTTTGAGAATACCCCTGAAATGGCATCAAAATAGCCTGGTTCTAACTATGCGAGTACTGCCTGCTTCTTGTCTAAATACTCATCATACGTACTCAAAGTATCCAGATAGCCATCAGGTCTAAGTTCTAAGATTCTGTTGGCAATGGTCTGAGTGAAGGTGTGGTCATGAGAGGTGAACAAAACCGTACCCGGGAATTCCTTGAGCCCGTTGTTGAACGCCTGAATTGATTCAAGATCCAGGTGGTTGGTCGGTTCGTTCAAGATCAAGAGGTTGGCGCCCTGAAGCATCATTCTCGAAACCATGCAACGTACCTTTTCGCCACCAGAAAGTACGTTACACTTCTTGAGGGTTTCCTGCCCAGAGAAAAGCATTTTTCCGAGGAAACCACGGATATACACTTCGTCTTTTTCACCGTCCGAATATTCTCTGAGCCAATCGATCAAGTTGTCGTCTGAGTCAAAGTATTTCGCATTCTCATTTGGCAAATAAGCATTTGTGATGGTCTGCCCAAATTTGAATGAACCAGAGGTTGGCTGCTCTTCTCCTGTCAAAATTTGAAAGAATTTGGTCACAGCCAAGCCTTCGTCGGCAACCACTGCGATTTTGTCTCCCTTATTTACAAATAAATCCAGGTCTTTAAACAGCGTTTCTCCATTGAGTTCTTTGGTCAATTTGCTGGTTTCCAGAATCTGGTCACCTGCAGGCCGGTTTTGATTGAAAATGATCGCCGGGTACTTTCTGTTTGATGGCTGGATGTCTTCGACATTGATCTTGTCCAGCAATTTCTTTCTACTGGTGGCTTGCTTGGATTTGGACGCATTGGCACTGAATCGAGCGATAAAGTCCTGAAGTTCCTTTTTCTTTTCCTCTGCTTTTTTGTTAGCTGATGAACGCTGTGAAAGTGCTAGCTGGCTAGACTCATACCAGAAACTGTAGTTTCCAGTGTATAGTTTGATTTGACCAAAATCTATGTCAGCGGTGTGCGTACAGACCGTGTCCAGGAAGTGCCTATCGTGTGAAACGACGATGAGTGTATTATTGAAGTCTAATAGATAATCCTCAAGCCACGAAATGGTTTGAATGTCCAGGTCGTTTGTAGGCTCATCAAGAATGAGAATGTCAGGATTTCCGAACAAAGCCTGAGCTAATAGCACGCGGACTTTCTCGGTTCCATTGAGATTTTTGACGTGCACGTAATGATCAGATTCTTTGATTCCCAATCCGCTAAGTAGGGCGGCTGCATCTGATTCAGCGTTCCAGCCGTCCATATCGGCGAAGGTGGCTTCCAGCTCCGAAGCACGAACTCCGTCTTCTTCTGAAAAATCAGGCTTGGCATATATGGCATCTTTCTCTTGCATGATGTCCCAAAGTGCCTGATGACCTCTTATTACTGTCTCCAGCACGGGTACATCGTCATACTCGAAATGGTTCTGCTTGAGCACGGCCATCCTCTTTCCAGGTTCGATAGTGACAGTACCGGAATTGGCTTGGATCTCACCGGATAAGATTTTCAGGAATGTGGATTTACCAGCTCCATTGGCGCCAATGATGCCATAGCAATTCCCAGGAGTGAAGTTGATGTTGACTTCATCGAAAAGAACGCGCTTGCCGTACTGAAGTGAAATATTCTGAGTTGATATCATAATCCGCTGAATTTCAGGGCGCGAAGTTACGATTAATTGAGGTGGATAAAAATACCTGACGGGAAGATTGGTGAATTTAAGGTGCGGATATAAGGCCTTCCTGAACCATAATGCCTACTGCTGACTGTACGTCTCTTTTATTTTCCTTCGACATCCTTGGTAATGCGATGATTCTTCTGCGATTTCCTTTTTCGTCTTGAATTCTCACTTCAAAGCTGGGAAAACCCAGTGAGTCTTTCGCTTGGTGGTAAATGACTTCTTTGATTGATTTACGTTCTAAGATAGGATCCAAGGTGGTGTTCCAGTTTTTAAAGATTCCATATATCATATATAGACCCACTAAGCCGAAAAACCCGGCCCAGAATAGACGATTCTGGTCATAATTGTAATATCCCAGATAGAGTGCCAATGCAGCAAGAGTGGAAAAAAAGATCAGAACCCTTCTCATCTGACCTTCTCCCACCAAATCTCCCAAAATACCCACCCAGCCCGAGTGCGTAAACACAATTCGATCGTGCATAACATGGCAGAAGCCATTTTTGGTACGGAATTTTCTAGTTTCGGACATAGTGCGTGATTATTCGAATATAACCCATGTATCTTAGTAGGATCAGGTCTCTTGATTAAAAATGTTCCGATTTTGAAAAGCCTATTGCTAATAATTGCTTTCCACTTTTCATTCTCCCTGTTTGGTCAGGATGAGATTTACGAATCGGAAGATTTGGTGATTAAACGCATCTCTGAGAAGACTTATCTCCACATTTCCTATCTGGAAACCGAGCAGTGGGGGAAGGTGTCTTGCAATGGATTATTGGTCATGGATGGAGCAGAGGCAGTCATTATGGACACCCCTGTCACAGAACAAGCCGGAAAGGAGCTAATCAACTGGATCGAAAGAGATGGCACGAAAATCAAGGCGGTGGTCATCAATCATCATCACGTGGACTGCCTGGGAAGTTTGGAGGTTTTTCATGATCAAGGCATTTCATCTTTTTCAAGCGCTGTAACCAAGGAATTAGCCGAGGAGGAAGGAGTAACCACTCCAAATGTTGGCTTTGAGCAGTCCTTTGAAATTTCCGTTGGAAGTTTGATGACGATTCATTCATTTTTCGGAGCAGGGCATGCCCTTGGGAATATTGCCAGTTATGTTGTGGAGGAGAATGTGCTATTCGGAGGGTGCATGATTAAATCTCTCAAGTCGGGCAAGGGGAATCTGGCAGATGCTGATACCCTGGCTTGGCCAGTGACTGTTGAAAGAATAAGGAAAACTTATCAGGAGATCGAAATCGTCGTGCCAGGTCACGGAGCTCTTGGAGGATCGGAATTGCTTGATTACACTATCGAAATGTTTAGAAAATTTTAGGCAATCGGTTAAGGTAGTAGTCCCGATTATTTGTTTTGCCTTAAAGCCAACCATGAAAGATCGTCAAAAAATCGTCTTGCTGCTTACCGGAATTCTGGTCGCGGCATTGATCCTTGGATTTAGTTGGCGTACTCTGAAATCCACTAAATCTTCCGGATTGCCAAACCCCATTGAATTATTTGGCTAACAACTTTGAACCTTTTTAATCGCATCTTCGGTTAAGAGCCGAGATTATGAAGATTTTTCTAACCGGGGCTACCGGCTACATAGGCAAGCGACTACTTCCAGTTTTAATCGAACAAGGTCATCATGTCGTTTGTGGCGTGAGGGATATCGACCGATTTAGTCCACCGGAATCCATCTGGAACAAGATTGATACGATTGAATGTGATTTGTTGGATGCCGAATCACTTAAAAGAATTCCTGCAGACATTGATGCTGCGTATTACCTGGTACACTCCATGTCCACTTCCTCAGACTATCAGCAATTGGAACTGGAGTCTGCCGAGAATTTTAGAGAAGCGGTTTCTAGCACCTCAGCTGAGCAAGTAATCTATTTAAGTGGGATCGTTAATGAAGACGAGCTATCAAAGCACTTGGAATCTCGACTAAATGTCGAAAATGAACTTGCAAAGGGAACCTATCATTTGACAACTCTTAGGGCTGGAATAATCATTGGATCAGGGAGTGCGTCTTTCGAAATCATTCGAGACTTGGTGGAAAAACTACCAATTATGATCACGCCGAAGTGGCTGAACACCAAGTGTCAACCAATTGGTGTACAGGATGTCATTGAGTTCTTGAAGCGATCATTAGGACGAAAAGAAACCTATGATCAGAATTTTGATATTGGTGGACCGGACATTGTTTCCTATAAGGAGATGTTGTTACAGTTCGCCAAGAAAAGGGGGCTAAAGCGGATTATTAGAACTGTTCCAGTGATGACTCCACGGCTGTCATCGTACTGGCTCTATTTTGTCACTTCCACTTCGTATAAGCTGGCGGTGGCATTGGTCAATAGTATGAAGATTGAGGTGATTTGCAGAGACAACCGGCTGGCTGAAATGCTCGATATCAAACCTGCCATCTATGATAAGGCGCTTGAACGAACTCTCGACAAGATTGCCAGCAATGAAATTGTTTCCAGTTGGAAAGATTCTCAGGTGAGCGGGCGGCTTGAGTACAATATTTCGGATTTCATAAAAGTACCTGAATACGGCGTGTACGTAGATTCTCGGAAAAGAAAAATCAACGATCTGGAGAAGTGCAAAGAGCGAATCTGGCAGATTGGAGGCGATACCGGGTGGTATTATGCGAATTTTCTGTGGAAGATCAGGGGGTTCATGGATCAGTTGGTGGGAGGTGTTGGGCTCAGACGGGGTAGAACAAGTGTCACCAATCTGAACGTTGGAGACGCGGTAGATTTTTGGCGTGTGCTTTATGCTGATAAAGAGGAGGGAAGGCTTTTACTTTTTGCTGAAATGAAGCTGCCCGGAGAGGCCTGGTTGGAATTCAAGGTTGAGAAAGATCATCTGACTCAGAATGCCACATTCCGTCCGAAAGGTCTGGCAGGTAGGTTATACTGGTATGCGGTTAGTCCTCTGCACGAGCTAATTTTTGGAGGGATGATACGGCGCATAACAAAAAATTGATTGCCCTGACTTTTTAGCTATTATTGGGGGAAATTCTGAAATGAAGAATCTCCTAACAATTGCTCTTCTATTCATCACCTCTGTGACCCTCTCTCAGGTCATATTCACTCATGCGACATCCAAATCTAATACCAATGGACACATTACTAACCTGAGCCATCCATCGGTGAACGGGAAATCTGATGCCGTTCTGTTCATAACTCAGGTTTATGGAAAGTACAACAATCATCAAGTGGGCGTGTGGTATAACAACGGCACCTGGACGATTTATAATGAAGACAGAATCGCTTTGCCAGAGGGAACAAAGTTTAATGTTTTGGTGCTCCCGGCCGGGGATAATGTTTTTACCCATACGGTGGACATCACAAACATTCAGGACACCTGGACACTCATAGATCATGCGATGACTAATGACAATCCGAATGCGATTGTGTTCGTAACGCAGAATTGGAAAGGGTCATATAATCCTAAACCAATCGGGGTATGGTATGACGGTTCCAAATGGTCAATTTTCAATCAAGACAATTCAAAGTTGCCAACGGGCCTCACGTTTAATGTGCTGATTCAAGAGGAAGGATATGCCAATTCGACAGGTGGCTATGCAGATGTCTACACGGTAACAACCACAGATAAAAACAATCAATGGGGTGATTACCTGGCCACAATGCCCATTATGAATCCAAACACCTTCCTTATTGCGACCCAAAACTGGAGCACGAAAGGGCCATACAATGTCCATATACCGGCACTATGGTGGGGAGGAACGGTATGGACGATCTATAATCAGGATCGAAAAACGATGAACACGGACACCAAGTTCAACATTCTGGCCTACCCAAGATTTTAATCGTATAGCAGGTACTTGGCTCTCATTTCTCTGAAAGATCGGAGGTCATCCTGCCAGGTTTCTTTGATTTGCTCAGCTGTCATTCCTGACTTGATCTGCTCATCCAGATCACCTGCGAGCAGTTTGAAATAGGAATTGAAGAAATCATCAGGCTTGCCCATTTTCTCATAGAAGTCAATCAGTGACTGGATAGTGAAACGATATTCAGGCTTGGTACTGGTATAGTCCACTCCAAAGCACTTTTCGCCGTTTAGTTTTGGGTTTTTAGATCCCTCCATCGGAGAAGGAGTGAAGGAATAAGTGGAATCTGGGTAGGCTGGGTGTCCAATGTGCTGGAAGGGAGTTGGGGTCCCACGACCCACCGAAACGATCGTTCCCTCGAACAAGCAATTGCTGGGGTAAAGTGCAATGCTCAAGTCATTTGGCAAGTTAGGAGAGGGCTTGATGGGTAGCGAATACGGCGCGTTGTGTTCCCAGTTTTCAACTGGGATCACGGTAAGGTCAAGTTCTTCGCCGCTAGGGAGCCACCGCTCTCCAACGATCATTTTGGCCAGTTCTCCCACAGTCATGCCATGAACTATCGGTATAGGGTGCACTCCCACGAAAGATCGTTGATCCTCCTTGAGTAAAGGCCCGTCAACATAGCTTCCGTTGGGGTTGGGACGATCTAAGACAATAAAAGGAATGCCATTTCTGGCAGCCGCATCCATCAAATAATGCATGCTGGAGATGTAGGTGTAAAAACGAGTACCCACATCCTGTATATCGAAAACAATGACATCCAATCCCGCAACATCTGCGTCACTCGGTTCGCGAGATTCGCCAAAAAGGGAGATCAGTCGGTAATTCTCAGTTTCCTCATCCTGAACATGTTCGCCAGCATCAGCTTTGCCTCGGAATCCATGCTCCGGCGCAAAGATCGTAGGGATATCAATCCCCAGACTCATCAACGTATCCACCAAGTGCCGATCCGCCACTCTGGAGGTATGATTTACTAGAAGTCCTACCTTTTTATCTTTTAAAAGCGGTAGATATTCTTGCATCACCTCAGCTCCAACTTTGATGGAGTCGTTTTCAGCAGTTGGTTTTTCTGAAGCAGGTGCGCAAGCACTAAGGACGATAATTAGCGATGAGAAAAATTTCATGCGTAAAAATTTATCCCAAAAATGAAGTATTTCATTTTCGTTTTAATCGGTCTCGCCGTTTATTTACTCAATCTTAAAATGGCCAGGTGAAAATTTTCCTCAACGACATTCCGATCCGAATCATTAATTTGAGGAAACTGAGCTCCCAGCATGCTTTCAGTCAGATCATTGGCCCCACCCAAACGATCAACCCAAAACTCCTGGTTGACAATATTCTTTTCAAGAATCCAACTCCTGAGACCGTTGACAACCTTCTACAGTTGATGACTGAGAAGAAATTCAAGAATGTCTCCATGATCACGTTTGCAAGTACGGACAAAGCGGAGATTGTTTATCATATCAAAACCAGGTTTAAGGTGGTGGAAGCAGGAGGAGGTATCGTGGAAAAGGACGGCAAATACTTGATGATTCTGCGAAAGAAGAAATGGGACTTACCAAAGGGTAAAAAAGAAAAGAAGGAATCTATCGAGGAATGCGCCAATAGGGAAGTCGAAGAGGAGACCGGGGTTCAGGTGCAATTGGACTACAAGATCACGGCTATTTGGCACACGTATATGCAGAATCAAAAGTATATCTTGAAGAAAACGCATTGGTACGCCATGACCTGCAAGGATGACAGTCAAATGAAGCCTCAAAAGGAGGAAGGGATTAAGGACGTTCGATGGATGGATATGGATGAAATGCAGGAGGCTTTAGTTTCATCTTATCGTTCACTGAGGTACGTTGTGCAAGAATTTCAGCAATTGCTGGCTGAGGACTGATTTTGTATCTCGTCCTAATTTATTTAGCTTCAAAGCACAAATCACTTGACCTATGAAGAAATATGATGTTTGCATTATTGGTGCCGGACCAGCTGGATACGCGGCGGCCATGCGCGCGATAGATTTCAATAAGAAAGTTCTGCTCGTTGAGAAAAATAAACTTGGCGGAGCTGGAATTCATCAAGGAGCCCTATGGAGTAAAACTTGGTGGGAACTGGCAAGAGAGGCTGACATTCTTCGAAAGAATAATGAAATGCTGAACTTGGGCAAGCTGCATTTCACTTATAAAAATGTGAGTGAGGAAGTAGGAGCTGCTGTGAAAGAGCGGGTCAATCTTCTTAGCCATCATATGAACAACATCAACGTAGGGATGGATACTGAATTATTCACCTACGTTCATGGAAAAGCCAAGGTCATCAAGGAAAACGAAGTGCTGATTATTAGTCAGAATGGGGGAGGCGATGAGGTGATTCAGGCTGATTATATTTTATGTGCTACAGGGAGCAGACCGAGGAAATTGGATCACATCCCAATTGATGAAGACCATATTTACACCAGTGATGGGTTGGGGAATCTGGATAGATTTCCCCGGAGTATGGTGATTTTGGGAGCTGGGGTTATTGGTTGTGAGTTTGCCACTATTTTCTCAAGTTTCGGAGAAACCCGCGTTCACCTGATCGACAAAGGAGACCGCATTTTGCCATTCGAGGATGAGGATGTCGTAAAGGTCATCGAAAAAAATCTGGAGGCCAATGGCGTTCTGATCCACAGGAACTCCAAGTTGGTGGACATGAATATTCAGAATGATGAAGTCGTGTACACTTTGGAATACGACGATGGGAAAAAGGAAGTCTTCCAAGTAGAAAAGGCTCTTGTGTCTGTTGGACGCGTACCAAACCACGAGGACCTATTTGACGAGTCGGTGGGAGTAGAGATGGATGCTCGCGGGATAAAAGATGAACTCACTCAGACAAGTGTCAAAAACATTTTTGCGATAGGCGATATCACGGCGGACATTTCCCTGGTAAACGTGGGTGAATTGGAAGGTCGTTTTGCTGTCGAAAAGATATTTGGGAAGCCGGAAGAGGAACTTATTTACGAAAATATCTCGACGATCATGTTCCTGAAGCCGGAGGTTGCGGGCGTAGGCATGAACGAAATCCAGGCTCAGAAGGAGGGGCTTTCATACAAAGTAGTTAGTCTGGATTACGGATGTATTCCTCGGGCCATTGCTATGCGAAATACACAGGGTTTCATTAAAATCATTGTCACAAATGACGACAAGATGAAGATTCTCGGGATGCGCGTAGTTGGCGAGCATGCTTCCAGCGCCATTCAGGCGGTTGCACTTTTAATTTCCATGGACAAAGGCATTCAGGCCTTAGCCGAATTGATTCACCCACATCCATCCATCATCGAAGGAATTCAGGAATGCGGCCGGATGCTGATGGGCAAGTCCATGTTCAAACCTGCAGTCCTACGAGATGCTATGTCGTGTCGAGTTTGGAAGGATGGCAGCTATAAAGATTTTTAAAGGTTAATTCTTTTCTGACTTTTTCCTAGTTGGATAGCGACCTATCATTGCGTTATGATCTCGGAGCGTCCCGAATTTTCCACATTAAAGTCTAATCCCAAAACTTGGCTGGTAACCGGTGTGGCTGGGTTTATTGGATCTAACCTTCTCGAACATCTGCTTCGAATGAATCAAACGGTTGTTGGGTTGGATAATTTCTCTAATGGCTTTCATCATAATCTTGAAAGTGTAAAAGAGCAAGTTGGATTGGATTTGTTTGACAAAAATTTCAGGTTAATTGAAGGAGATATTTGCGATTTGGATACCTGTCTAAATGCCTGCGAGAATGTCGAAATTGTTCTTCATCAAGCGGCAGTCGGCTCGGTTCCAAGATCCATTGAGGATCCTCAAAGAACCCATCGGAACAACGTGGATGGTTTTGTGAACATGTTAGATGCCACGAGAAGTTGTGGGGTCAGTAAGTTCGTCTATGCGAGCTCCAGTTCAGTATACGGTGATACAGAGGTCATCCCTCAAATAGAAAGTGAACTTGGAAATCTGTTATCACCTTATGCAGCAAGTAAACGGACTGGGGAGCTGTTTGCACAGACGTTCAGCCGATGCTACGATTTTTCCTGCATCGGTTTGCGTTATTTCAACGTCTTCGGGCCAAGGCAGAATCCTGACGGAGACTATGCAGCAGTGATTCCAAAATGGATCAGCGAGGTTTTAAGTCAAAAGCCAAGTACAATAAATGGTGACGGCAGCATTAGTCGGGATTTCACATTTGTAGAAAACGTTGTTTTCGCCAATCTGCTAGCTGCCCTCACACCTCAGAAAGAATCTGTCTACAATATCGCCTTGGGCGGCACCACTACTTTGAATGAGCTTTATGAGAAAATCTCAGAAGCTGCAGAGTTGGTAACCGGTAATAAATACGTGGATGTACATCATGGTCCTGGTCGGAAAGGTGACATCATTTTCTCATCAGCCAACATTGATAAAGCTGTTAAAGAACTGAACTTCCATGAAGTTGTTGCCCTATATGAAGGGCTCAGAAGAACGGTAAAATGGTATTTCGAGGATCAGAATCCTTCCGAATAATTATCACCTCTGATGTAATCAGAACCTCCTTCGAGTTTGCCATCAGGTCTAATCAAAATGCAGTCCATGCGTCCGGTTGAGTTCCGGTATTTAATACCGTGCCCCATTTCTTCTAGTTGTTCAATGACGTCAGCAGGAAACCTATTCTTCTCTAGCTGAATAGAATCAGGGTACCACTGATGGTGTGCCTTAGCGGCGTTCACGGCATTCTGCATGCCCATGTCATGATCTAAAACGTTTAGAATAGTTTGGAAGACAGAAGTGATGATGGTCGCTCCTCCGGGAGTCCCAATCACCGCCTTCAATTCTCCATCCTTTTCGATGATCGTAGGAGTCATGGAACTCAGCATTCTTTTGCCCGGCTCAATAGCATTCGCTTCCGATCCCAAAAGACCGAACATGTTAGGAACACCCGGCTTGGCGCTGAAGTCGTCCATTTCGTTATTCAAAAGGAATCCCGCACCCTTGACAATCACACAGCTGCCCATACTTCCATTCAGAGTTGTAGTAATCGAAACGGCATTACCCTGTGGGTCTACAATGGAAAAATGGGTGGTCTCTTCAGACTCTGCCATGAATATGTCTCCGTGGGTAATCTCAGTGGATGGAGTGACTTGATCCAAACTGATGTCTTCAAATCGCTCATCTAAATAATCCGAGTTGAGCAGCATGTCCATCGGGACGTCATAATAATCCATGTCGCCCAGATGAATGGTTCTGTCTGCATAGACTCTTTTTTCGAGCTCGGCCATCAAGTGAACGTACTTCGTAGAATTGTGCTCCAAATTCCCTAGTCCTACCTTTTCAGCACCGTATAAAAGCTGAGCCACTGCAACACCACCGGAGCTCGCTGGAGGCATTCCGATGACTTTGTTACCCTTGTACTCGGTGACGACTGGCTCACGCCAGGCCGGCTGATAGGACTCAAGGTCTTCAGCTGCGATTATCCCGTTTCCTCTGACCATTTCCTTTACAATCTGATCTGCCACTATGCCTTTATAAAATCCATCCCTGCCATTGTCTCGGATGAATGAAAGCGTTGCAGCAAGTTCTTTCTGCACGACCAAGTCTCCCTCCTTCCAACCTTCCGGATTAATGACCCATGGTTCGTAGGTATTGGCTTTCTTGAATCGATCTTGAACGTAGTTAAGAATGCCGGCCCCCTTTTTGGTCAGCTCATATCCATCGAACGCAAGGTTGATGGCTGGCTGAACAAGTTCAGCCCATGGTTTTGATCCGTACTTCTGGTGGAGGTCCCACATTCCGGCAACAGAACCGGGCACACCTGAGGCCAAGTGTCCAAGCCTGGAAAGTCCCGGAATAAACTGCCCAGCTGAGTCAAGATACATGTCTCTAGTAGCTGCCGCTGGTGCTTTTTCTCTGAAATCCAACGATGCAATGGAGCCGTCATTTTCTCTGACAACAGCGAAACCGCCTCCACCTATATTCCCAGCCTGAGGGTAAACCACGGTCAGTGCGAATTGAACAGCTACCGCTGCATCATAGGCGTTTCCGCCATTCCTCATGATCTCAACACCAACTTTTGTAGCCAAAGGATGGGCAGATGCCACCATGGCCGAGTCGCCAAGTGGACCGGTTTCGGCAGGGTAGGTAATGTGATCGGATGTTTCTTTTTTGGCGCAGTTTAAAACGGTGAACGCCAACAATGCGATGATCAGGTGCTTAAAATTCATAGTTCATCAAGTTAATTTCTTTTTGGAAGGTGGTTGTTAACCAGGCTTGCTCTTCTTCGTCAAGCACGTCTCTGTAGTGTCGTTTTTCTTTCCTCACTCCACCTTTGGTTTTTCTTGAAGGCATCTCAAGCTGGCCATTTAAACCCAGTCGATCTTCTAAATTCTCCAGTGCCCCGGGAATGTCTTCAAACTTGTAAATCTTGTCGACGACTACTTCATCATCAATGGTGTAAAGATTGCGCCCTTGCACCTTCTCGGCCAGACCCGAATCGATAAAGCTTTTAATATCCGGATATTGGTCTTCCTTGTTCATCCAGTAGTACCAGGATATAAACTTGTCGTACGGATTTCTCTCAAAACAAAACTTGAAGTAGGAATTCCAGACTTGAGGGTCAACATGCTTTTTAATTGCACTGGCTGACATGTGATTGTAAAAGCCCAAGGTTCGCTTTCTGGTCTTCTTAGATCTTGGTAATGCGAGCACCTCCTTCAGGCCGTAACTACTTAACGAAAATCGAAAATTCTGAGGGCCAGGGTAGCCCAATTCAGCTCTGTACTTTTCATCCTCTTTTGAAATGGGAGTGATGACATCATTCGAACCGCAAATTTTAGAAAGGGCAATTTCAATGCTGGTGCCGGCGGTTTTTTCTGTTTTTATGAAAATGAATTTGTGCTTATGTGAAATGATCACCGGCTGTCTTTTTAGTCCGAGGACAAGTTAATAATCCTCTGAGTAAACTTTCTCGAATGGCGTGAGATTGCCAAGTTCGTTGATGAAAAGTGTGTAATGAAAGCGCTTTTTTGATTTGAAGGTCGGGTCATTGGGGTCGTGTTTGATGAGGGTCGCTGGTTGCTTTCTAAGAAGATTTGGGAAGTTGAATTTGATTCTTCTGAGGTCATTTGAAATTACTGATCGGTTGTAGAGCGCAGAAACGCGAATGATCGAAACTTGATTCTGAACAGGAGAAACGTCTAGCGTATTTAGTTTATAAAGTGACGAACCTTTCGTTGCATGTCGTGATCCAAAAACACAGAGAATTCCTTTATTAGGATGTTCATTTAGTAGGTCAATGAATTTCTGATAAATGATCCTGTCCCTGAATTTGTAATTCGTGTTGGGGTTAGTGTAATCAAAGATCAGCCCATCAAACATGTCTTGAATCAGCGTGGAGAAATCATCATATCGGTCGCCGAAGAATGTCCTGAATTTTTCGGGGTTGGCCTTCAGATCGCCCAGCGTGTATCCCACCAAATCGGTGACGATTTCCTTGTCGTAATAAAACATCACCGCCAGTCCGTCAAATTGCTCTCTGTGCGATTTGGTTTGGATAAAAAGCTGCCTGAACTGGCCGAGGGTATTCATCAATACGGTCGGGATTTCTTTTCTTCCCATCCATTGATTCAGAATGAAAATAGCGGATTCCATTTTGTATTCAACATCTACGCTACGTATAAAAATACGATCGGAGGGAGGGAGTGTCAGGTTGAAGGAGCGAAGATCCTCAAAGAACTTTCGATTTTCCTTGGCCCAAAACATGGTGTTTCGGGTAATGTCTTTTAGAATTAATGAGTCACCGGATTCAAGGTAATCGTTGATCAACAGCGCGGTGCTCGTCCCTTGTTCTATTGCTAAAATTCTGACATTCGCCTCCTCATGAAGATATTTCAGAAGTTTCAGCGTGGCTTTAGGTACGGATCGGATGTTGTGCCAATGTTCGGCTAAAATGAAAACTTTCTTATTCTCAGTTTCGATCAGTTCATAACCCTCGTGGTTGCCGTCATCCTCAATGCTCACAGATACGAGATTTTCAGAAGTCTGAGATCGAGTCGTCAAGCAAATGGAAAGAGCAAAAAAGGTAACTATTAATCTCACGGACCAAGGATCAGGTTGTGAAGTTATAACGAACCATTTACCCTTTCATTCTCTGACAGGTTGACCATGTGAAGGAATCCAATCTTTTGAGTACTGCTCAAAATTCAAATGCGATTCCCCAACTCTTCAATTTCTTAGCGAGCAGGTTGTAGACCAATGCCTCCAGCAATCCGACACATACACCAACCATCACTCCAATAAGTGGCATACCAATGAGTGCTCCGAAAGCCAGGGCCGTTCCTCGGTTCCATTCGCCGAATTCAAAAAGATCGCTGATCAATCCTCCGAAAGAATAAAGTACCCCGCAAATCAATCCCCCGATTCCAAACATGAAAGTTTGAAATAGCGTGAATTTCCAAATCGATAGTTTTTCTCCCTTTTTCATTTCATTGAAATTTAATCCTCAGGCATGGCGTCAAAGTCCTTCTTTCGGTCCTGAAACCATTTGGTCACGGCACCCGGATCCTGACTCAATGCCTTCATTTTTCTCATGGCAGCCAGATGTGCCTCATCACCTTTTTGAAACATCTCCATCCCATGCTTTTTGCTCATTTCTGAAATCTCCTCAAAGGTCTCCGCACTGAATGTTTGTTCACATGCGCCACCTAGCTGATTGCAGGTCATCGTTTTCATTTCCTTGAATTTTGGTCTCCTGTAAGTTACCGAATTCTGAAATCAGCATTTTTAGAAAATAGTATAGGACTAATTTCGCATCCTTGACACGCGAGGAAACCATAGAGGCGCTGAAGCATCAGCTCGTTCTCCTGAAAAAAGAGAAACAAGCAGATTACAAATTTTTCGAGGAACGGATGATGAACACGTCCATTCCTGATCGGGAGAAAAACGGCGTTACGTGGTACCCCATCCGTATCGTCAAAGACTTCATCAGCACCGGCGAGCGAATCACGCTGGAGATCACAAAGCAGAAAAACCACGACCAAAGGCATTCGTTCCAAGTGGGTTCGGTGGTAGGACTTTTTTCCGGCACGGAGGACAAGGACAAAACCCTCGGTGGCGTGGTGAGCTACCTCAAGGACGCCACCATGCGCATCGTGCTGAATCAGTCGAATTTGCCAGACTGGGTGGAGGAGGACGCGCTAGGAGTGAATCTGCTTTTCGATGATGGCACGTATCGTGAAATGGATCGGGCGATCAAATCGGTAATAAATGCTAAGAATGATCGGTTGAGTGATCTGAGATCCATCTTTTACGGAGGAACCAAAGCACGGTTTTCCAACGAACAAACCTACGAGCTTCCTACCTTGAATGAGGTACAAAATCAGGCATTCGCCAAAATCGTGCACTCCGAAGATGTGGCCTTTGTGCATGGCCCGCCGGGCACGGGCAAAACCACCACCCTCACCAAATGCATCAAGGAAGTAGCCAAGAAAGAGAAGCAGGTGCTCGTCTGTGCACCGAGCAATGCAGCTGTGGATCTATTGGTGGAGAAGTTGATCAATGAGGGGCTGAACGTGCTGCGTCTGGGCCACCCTGCCAGGCTCACGCCAGAGGTGGTCGAAAACAGCCTGGACGTGCGCATCAGCAAGCACGCGGATTTTGCGAGGCTGAAAGACCTCCGACAGCAGTCCGAAGAATACCGAAAGCTAGCTGGCAAATACAAGCGCAACTTCGGGCAGAATGAGCGCAAGCAGCGCGAGCTACTCTACAAAGAAGCCCGACAGCTCAAAGGGGCTTCTCGCGATCTGGAAACATACATCACGGAGAACTTGGTGCATCAGGCGGAGGTAATAGCCTGCACCGTGACCGGAGCGGCCAACTCGCTGATCAGCGACCGAATTTTCAAGACGGTCTTCATCGATGAGTCGTCTCAAGCTATGGAAGCCGCCACGTGGATCCCGATCATCAGAGCCATGCGGGTGATCATGTCGGGTGACCACTTTCAGTTGCCGCCCACCATCAAATCCATCGAAGCAGCGAGGGAAGGACTGGAGCACACGCTCTTCGCCAGGGGGCAGGAAAGTCAGCCGGAGGCCGTGATGATGCTCGAAAAACAGTACCGGATGCATCCGGCAATCATGGGTTTTTCGAGTGAGCGATTTTACCACGGAAAGCTGCAAGCCGACGAATCCATATTGTCCAGACCTCCCGTTTTTGAGGAGCCAGTGATGTGGGTGGACACGGCCGGCGCAGGATATGATGAGCGCGTGAAGGACGAGACGCTGAGCACCTACAACACGGAGGAGGCACAGATGGTGGTCAAACTGCTGGCTTTGGAGAAGCTAGAGGGAATGTCCGTCGGTATCATCGCGCCATACAAGGCTCAGGTGGAGGTACTGACGAAGCTAGTCAATGAATCTCAGGCATTGGCGCCATACCGAGCGCAAATCGGCATCAACAGCGTGGACGCCTTTCAGGGGCAGCAGCGTGACGTTATTTTCATTTCCTTGGTGCGATCCAATGATCGAGGCGAGATCGGTTTCCTAAAAGAATACCGACGCATGAATGTCGCCATGACACGCGCCAAGCAGCGGCTCGTGCTCATTGGGGACTCTGCCACCCTGGGTACCGATCCCTTCTTTGGGGAAATGCTGGACTATGTGCAGCAGCATGGACGCTATGCCTCGGTTTACGAGTTTGATTATTAAGCTCTAAGCATCCCCTCAACCTTCTTAGAGTGCTTGCAACTGCTCATAGTACGCCGCAATTCTCGCATGAGCCGTTCCATCTACCAGCAGGATTACAATCATCATGGCGATCGTGATGATGCCTATTGCTCGCCAGGTTGGAGTGTTCATGAAAAGAATTATTAAGGCAGCCACAATGATGATAATTGGAATAACCTTGAAAACTACCGTGTATTCTTTCAAGGTGCTTTCGGCACGTGCCATTTCAGACGCAGCAAAAGCTGATATATCTTCGTTGTAGGCCTTTTCAAATTGCGTGATACGGGCCTTATTGGTAAAAAATAAGCCTAGTCCGATGGTCATCAGAAGTACACCAGCCACAAGCAAAGGGATGATGTACGCTTTGGCGAGTTCTGTTTTGCCCATTTGCCAAAATCCTGCGCTTGCAGCCAAAAAGAGTAGGGCGAAAATGATGAAGAATCGGGTGGAGAAAACCTCCGCTCTGGCCCAATCCTGGGCGATTTTTAGTATGTTCATTTATTTATCGTTTTAGTTGTTTTCAGAGTTCCTTATTCTTCCGGTATTTCTTCTAGATAAAATCACAATGATGGATGTTATGCCCAAACATGACAAAACTAAGAGTCCTGGGGGTATAGGCCTGTTTATTGGCAGTTCGGTTGCAGTCCAACATTTGGGGGTTTAAGATTTCTATAAATCCTTTACCGTGGTTTGTGGCTCACAAACCACCATTTTGGGCAATCGGGGAATCAACTTATGGTCTGTGTGCCACAGACCAGGGGGGAGAAACATGGATACGGCCTTAAATGGACTTTCAAAATAATTCGTGATGACACATTGAACTCCCGAAGACGCTCTATATCCAATTTGAGGGTGGCTACATTGAGTTCAAAGTTTTCAACGAGGTTTACTAAAATCTCCTTTTCTTTAATTCGATCTTTCCTATCCTCATTCCAATTGTTAAGCATAAAGGCTCCAAGGATACCAATGGTAATAACTAATATCTCTAAGAGATACTCGGCCCATTTGCTTTTTAGTGTTTCGAGGATTTTTCTCATAAGATGCGAAGGCTGATGCCCCTTTCACATGGGGCTGTATCTATAAAAGTAATTAATAGCGGAGAAAGAGCTCTCTCAAATGGCACGGTTAACTCTAGCCATGGTTTGTGGAAACCACCAATATTTGCCATTGACAAATCAACTCAGAGTCGGTGTGCAAGAGGTCATGGCATAAGTTGAAATAGCCGCATTGCGCCATCGTTCAGGGCTGGAATATTTTCTCGAACGCAGGTGTTTCTTTTTTTTGATTCGTCTCACGACAACATCTAACTCTGTTCCAGCATTCTCTTCAATACAATTTGTCCTCTCGGTGAAATTTCATAGCCCTCCTCCAGGCTGATGGTCAAGCCCAGATTTTTTAGTTTTCGGACACTCTGTTTAAACCACATTTTTTCAAGACCCAGTGCACGGGCACATTCTAAAGCTTTTTTCCCAGGTTCTCCAGCTATAAACTCCAGTACTGGAAGGGTCCAATTTTTAACTTTAGCACGGGAATCAAATCCCTGCAACTTCTTGATAATTTCGTCTAAGTCCTTCTCTGAAAGGTGGGTATTCTCCCTAAGGGCTATTCTCGGGTCCACTCTTTCCAGTTCAAAGGTTATTTTGTAAATGACTCCTTCGTTTCTTGAAGATAGTTCTTGATCAAATTCAAGACGATCTCGGTATCCCGCCATTTCAATGTCATAATCCGTAATATTCCCGTAATCAATTTGTACAAGAGATAGTATTCGCAGTTGACCAACTGAGGTCATCAGGGTTCCATTGGCACGAACTGAAGGTCGGGACCATTTTCTAAAGGCAGACTTTACCTTACCATTGGCAATAGATGACAGGAATTTCTTTTTGAAAAGCATATCAAGGGAACACGGTCTCTCAATTTAGAAAATTTTGGGTTGATTCCTTCGGGATGATGACGGGCAATCACCTCTCGGTTATTAAGGCAATTCCACACTCAGGCCGTCCCATGCCAGTTCTATGTTATCGGGGAGTTCTTCATTGATATTTCTATGGAGGCCTAGTTTGTGGGAGATGTGGGTGAAGTAAGTCTTCTCGGCTCCCAGTTCCTTACTGAGTTCCACGGCTTCTTCGAAGGTGAAGTGACTGATGTGTGACTCCTTTTGCAGGGCATTTAGTACCACCACTTTTGAGCCTTTGATCAGGTCTTTTTCATCCTCGTCTATGAAGTTGGCGTCCGTGATGTAGGTGAAGTCTCCAAACCGGAAGCCTAACACGGGCAGCTGGTGGTGCATCACCCTAATGGGGTTGATGACTGTATTGCCAATCTGGAACGACTCAGTGGTAATGGGCATGGTCTGCACTCTGGGCACACCCGGGTATTTGTGCTCTGCAAAGACGTACGCAAATTCCCTTTTCAACTGATCAAGTACGGGCTGTTCGGCATACACGGGCATGTCCATTTTTTGTCTGAAGTTGAAACTTCGGATATCGTCCATCCCCGCCGTATGGTCCTTGTGTGCATGGGTGAAGAGCACGGCATCCAGGTGGGTGATTCTATTTTGCAGCATCTGCTGGCGGAAATCCGGGCCCGTGTCTACTACCAGACTCAGTCCGTCGATTTCTACATGGATACTGGAGCGGAGGCGTTTGTCTTGAAAATCCACCGAAGAGCAAACCTCACATTCGCACCCGATGACGGGAACACCCTGAGAAGTGCCCGTTCCGAGAAATGTGACATTCAAAACTGCAGCTCTGTTTGGGTGATTTCTTTGAAGAGTTTCATGTTGCCATCGCTCAGCTTAGACTTGTCTAGTTCTATGGAGCGGATGATCTCGATGAGGCTATTGATCTTGCCGTCAATTGCGTAGTACTTGTTGATGATGGCCACCTTGGTTTCTTTCAGGATGCAGTAGCCGGACTGGAAATTGCCTTTTTCATAGCGGAGGACATAGTCGGTCTCGGACATCAAATCCTCCAGTTTATTCAGAAAATGTTTGGTGTACTTAACCTGCATCCCCGATGTACTTGTTTACCATTTCCAACATCTCGTCGTAATTCAACGGCTTGGGGAGGTAGTCATTGATGCCCGCTGCATTGAAATCTTCCATGGAATAATTATTCGCATTTCCCGTAATCGCGATGATTGGTAAATCAGCGTTCGATTGTCTGATTTCACGTGCGCAATCCATGCCGTCTTTTTTGGGCATGTGAATGTCCATGAGGATCAGGTCATAATTTTCCGAGGCGAATTTGTTCATTACTTCCTCGCCGTTTTTTACAGCATCAATGTCGTAATTCTTTGCTCCCAGTATCTTTCGGGTTAGGTTTTGAATCACGGAGCTGTCTTCTGCAACTAAGATTCGTTTGCTCATTGCGTTTCTAGTATGGTCTTATAGCTGGTTTTAAACTGACGCAGGCCTTCCTCGAGAAGAGGGAGAATTGAATCGAGTTTATCAAAGTTATTCTCTTTTATGGTTTTTTCCATTTTGGCTGCCAAATCAGAGAGTAGTTCAGCTCCAATCGTCCCGGCATTGCCTTTGAGCGTGTGCATGTCCCCTTTGATGGCCTTATAGTTTTTGGTTTTTAGATGCTTGGAGACATTTCCTACCAATTCTGACGCTTCCTCGTCGAATTCTGTAAGCACGGATTCAATCAGCTCGGCTCCACCGAATTTACGTAGCTGGTTCAGGGTGTTCTGGTTGAGCACCAAACGTTCAGATTGTTCCTCCAGATGTTCCGACCCCACTTTGACCGGTTCATACTGCGTCCATTTTTTTACTGTCTGGATTAGTCTCTCTGCTTTGATTGGTTTGGCCAAGTAGTCATCCATTCCTTGTCCAAGAAAACGCTCTTTGTCCTCTTCCATGGAGTAGGCCGTCATGGCCACAATGGGCGGGAGGTCTTCTTTTTCCAAGGATTTCAAGCGGTAAGTCGCTTCTATGCCATCCATTTCCGGCATCTGAATATCCATGAATATCAGATCGAATTTTTTCTTTTTCACCAATTCAATGGCCTGTTTACCGCCTTCCGCTTCTATCACTTCACAGCCTGATTTAGCCAGAATTTTGCTGGCAACCGTCCGATTGATCTGGTTATCATCGACCAGTAGGATTTTTGGGTTTTCGGTAACGAATTGCCTTATTCTAGTTTCTTTATGAAGTTTATCCTTGGCCGGCGCTTTTGTGGATTTGGCTCTGAAAGTGAACCAAAAAGTACTACCAAGTCCGGGTGTAGAAACCACTCCGATTTCGCCACCAAGGTTACTGACTAGCTGTTTGGAAATCGCTAAACCAAGGCCTGTTCCCCCGTAATTTTTGGAGCTGGAGCTATCTAGCTGGCTGAAATTCTGGAAGAGCGTTTCCTGATCGTCCGCTGAAATCCCGATTCCGGAATCTTTTATTGAAACCTTGAAGGTGTATTCGTTTCGCTTTTTTTCCTGGACTTTGATGCTCAGGTTGATCGTGCCTTTTTCTCTGGAAAACTTGACGGCATTGGATGTCAGGTTGGAAAGGATTTGAAACAAGCGTGTTTCATCCATCATGATCCAATCTGGGAGTTCCTTATCTAGATGATAGAAGAAGCTATTGCCGCTCAGGTGTGCTTGTTGCGAGTACAAATCATAGATTTTCTCAAACGTCTTGACGAGCTGAACCGGGGCAAGTTTCAACTCCATTTTTCCGGCCTCTATTTTGGAGAGATCAAGAATGTCGTTGACGATATTCAGGAGGGTCTCGGATGACCTCTTGACCGTTTTCAGATAGTCCGACTGTTCCTCATTCAATTCTGTTGACCCCAGCAAGTCGATCATTCCTACGATCCCATTCATCGGAGTTCTGATTTCGTGGCTCATATTGGCCAGGAATTGTTCTTTGACTTTTAGGGATCTTTCGGCCACTTCCTTGGCTTGCTGGAGTTCTTCGTTGGACTGTACCAGTTGCGACACGTCCCTGGCTACTCCTTCAATTTCATCCGGTTCTCCATCGCGCTTAATGAGTCGTATGTTACACAAGACTGGCGTTTGACGCTTCTCTTTGTCAATGACAGTCGCTTCAAAGTTGAGAACGTTTCCTTCACGCATCACCCGCTTAAATAGCTTCGACAGACTTTCCTCAGAGGAAAAGAAATTGGTAATAGGTTTATCCAATGTCTGAGTCGATGGATAGCCAAGCATGCCTTGTGCACTTGGGCTGATCATGGTCAGTTTTCCATCAAGGGTGCACCTAAAGTAGATATCTTGGAATGACTCGAAAATGTTTCTGAATTTCTCCTCACTATCCTTAAGCGCAACATCTGCGATTTTCTTTTCAGAAATGTCATTGGCAATTGCCGATACCTCTTCAATTTTCCCATCCGGGAGGAAAATAGGGTTGATGAAAACGTCTCGCCAGATTTTGGTCCCTTTCAAGTCAGTCTGATGCCACTCGAAATTGGTGGGTTTTCCGGTAAAGGCTTCTACGTATTTCTTCTTCCAAAACTTGACTGTTTCATCGTCCAAATGCTGCTTGCCAAACGTTTCGAGTTTTTCGCCAATTTTAGGATAGTGTCCATAATAACTTTTGAAATCTTCCGCGTAATTCTGGTTGAAGGAAGTGAAACACCCATTGGTGTCTAACGACCAAATTTGGTGGGTACTGCTTTCAAATATCGCCTTTAATCTGGCCGCTTGATTTTCGATCGTATCTTCACTGATCTTACGCTCCATAGCGAGACTTACCTGACCGGAGACAAAGTCAATCAGCTCTAAATCCTTGTTATTGTATGCCGAAGAATCTCGGTAGGAATAAACCGAAAGAACCCCCGACGGCTTACCTTCGATTTTGATGATTACTCCCAGCCAGACTTTCGGTAGAGGATCATTTAAAGCTTTCTTTTTAAGATCGGCAATTTTCTGAATGCCCGGCTCGTAGATCATACTGGGCGTGCCGCGTTCAAGAGTGTAATCTGCCAAGAGGTCTTCAACATCCCGCGTAAGTTTAGGCTCATCCTTTTCATTGATGCGAAAGGCATATTCGAAATTGTGATTTTTTCTAAATGCAATGCTGAAGTTTCGAACTTTGAGCATTCGTCCAAGTTGATCATGGATGTTGCGGTAAAGCGTCTCCAGGTTTGCAGAGGTTATAGTCAGACTGGCAATCTTATAGTAAAGTGCTTGCGAACTCTCTGCCCTTATTCGCTCCGTAACATCAAAAAATACTCCTCGGAATTCTACGAGATGGTCCTCTTCAAAGGCGCATGAGAGCTTGCCATTGACGAAAATATTCTTGCCATTCTTAGCAATCAGTGTTGTCTGAAAACGCTCTATTCCTCCACCTGCGGTCAGCTTCATCAAACTCTCCATCGTTTCCTTTTGATGGTCGGGGTGGACTACATCAACAAACTTTAGATCCAGCAAATCATCGTCATCATATCCGAGTTTGTTTTTCCAAGTTGAATTGACGAATCGAAACTGCCCAGTGGGTTTGAAGATACAAATGAGGTCATTTGATGTGTCAAAAACCTCTTTTAAGTTTCGGTCTGTTTTTTCCGTAAGATCGTAGTAGTCACGGTAGGATCTTCGCAACTTTGCCTTGAGCTCGTCGAGTTCTTGTTGGAGTAGATTTATGTCGCCATCAGCGATTTTCATTGTGCTAAAATTACCCATTTCCTCCTCAAATGAGTCATGAAAAGCCCCGTTTGATTTCAGTTGTCGGACCCACTGCTGTTGGTAAAACAGCCTTGGCTATTGAACTCGCTGAATTGCTTCGAACGGAGATCGTTTCTGCAGATTCGAGACAGTTTTATTGTGAGATGACCATTGGGACGGCAAAACCCACCGATGCTGAACTCTTGAGAGCGAGGCATCACTTCATCAATTCGCATTCTATTTCTGAGTTTTATTCTGCCGGAGATTTTGAACGGGACGCGCTGCTTCTTCTTGAAAATTTATTTCAATCTCAACAGAATGCCGTGGCTGTTGGTGGATCAGGATTGTATTTAAAGGCGCTTTGGGAAGGTTTTGATGATATTCCCGAAGTGGATGAAAAATACAGAGAACAGCTGAACCATGAATTTCTGGAAGGTGGTTTGGAGCCTCTTCTGTTAGAGCTATACGAAAGTGATCCCACTTTTCATTCTCAAGTAGACAAGCATAATCACCAACGAGTCATTCGGGCGTTGGAGATCATTAGAGGAACTGGCAAACCGTTCTCAGATTTCCGAAAATCATCTACAAAACAAGGTCGACGTTTTGAGAACTTGAAAATCGGTTTACAAATGGATCGGGAAAAACTCAATGAACGGATAAACGTTCGGATGGATCATATGATCCAAAATGGTTTGTTCGCGGAGGCTGAAAAGCTAATGTCTCGTCGAAATCAGAATGCATTGCAAACGGTAGGTTACAAGGAGATATTTGGCTATCTGGATGGCGATTACGATAAGGAAGAGGCAATCAGATTATTGAAGCGAAATTCTCGTCGGTACGCCAAGCGTCAGATGACCTGGTTCAAGGCCGATCCAGAAATTAAATGGTTCGATGCGGGGACGTCAGCCAGAGAAATTATGGCTTCTTTGCAACTCAAATGAAGAATCGCAAAATTCTCATCGTCACTTATTACTGGCCGCCAAGTGGTGGAGTGGGTGTTCAGCGTTGGATGAATTATGCTCTGGCTTTGCAAAAAGAGGGATGGGAGCCGATTATCTACACACCGCAGAATCCGCAATTTGAAATTCAGGACCGATCTGTTCTAGAGAAGGTCAAAAATATTCGGGTCATCAAGACCAAAATTTGGGAGCCATTTCGGTTTTTTCATGCCTTGACGGGTGGTAAAAACAAGGGACAAGTTCAGCAAGGATTGGTTCTTGAGAAGAAAAATTCTAGTTGGAAAGACAAACTGGCCGTATGGGTGAGGGGTAACTTAATTGTACCTGATCCCAGAAAATATTGGGTAAAATCTTCCGTCAGGTTTCTCGTGGATTTTATCAGAAAAGAAGAAATAGACGCAATTATTACTACTGGGCCACCTCATAGCATGCACTTGATTGGCCTTGGAGTTAAGACGAAATTGGATGTCAAGTGGATCGCTGATTTTAGGGATCCATGGTCGAAGTGGGATGTAATGGATAAGCTTAGGACAGGAACTGGGGCAAGGAAAAAGCACCGAAGACTCGAGCGCAAGGTCTTGACCATTGCGGATAAGACTCTGACCGTGAGCAGGCATCTTAAAGAAAGCCTGGAGTCATTGGGAGGGGACGTCCACCTACTTTACAATGGCGTTTCATTAGCCAAATCAACCCCCAAAAAAGTCGGTCAGGGACTCACCATTGGATATTATGGAATGCTAAATGAAATGAGAAATCCATCGGAACTTTGGAGAGCACTTGAAGAATTGGCCAATGATCGAGATGTTGAATTGCGGTTAGGCGGGATTGTTTCGGAATCTATAAAATCAGAGATTAACGATCTTAAAAATTTAAGTTCGGTGACCAAGTTCCTCGGGTATCTGGATCACGATGAATTGCCTGGAGAATATGCCAATTGTAATATTTTGCTTTTACTCCTGAATCGGACTGAAAATGCCAAATGGATCATCCCAGTGAAGTTTTTCGAATACTTGTCCGCTCGTAGAAATATCCTTGCACTTGGTCCTGCTGACAGTGATTTGGCTGAGTTGGCGCAAGGAGTCACAAGCTTCAAAATGCTTGATTTTGAAGATGAGGATGGAATCAGGGAGGCGATTGCAGATTTTGAGAATCAAAACGATTTCAAGAAAGGGGACGAACTATTGGAAAGATTTAGCCATGCCAGATTGTCGAAAGAATTGGAAGAGGTAATCAGAAAAGTACATGGATAAAATCAGGTTTGGTATAATCGGATGTGGTAGGATCGCTCAGCGTCATGCAAAGCATATTAAATCTTTTGGTGAATTGGTATCCGCGTATGATGAGAAGGCCAATCGGGCTCAGGCTCTTGTGGGACAGTTTGGAGGGACGGCATTCGATTCCTATGAGGAGTTTATTGTCAATAGTCACGCAGATGTGATAGCCGTATGTTCACCAAATGGCTTGCATGCAAAACATTCCATTGATTGTCTGAATGCTGGATACAACGTAATCTGTGAGAAACCAATGGCCATCCGGTCTGAGGACTGCCAAAGGATGATTGAGGTTTCACAGCAATCAGGGAAAAAGCTTTTTGTCGTCAAACAAAATAGATATAACCCAGCCATCTCTGCATTGAAAGGCAAAGTTGATGCGGGAGATCTTGGAGAAATTCTTAGTGTTCAGTTGAATTGTTTTTGGAACAGAAATGACAAGTATTACCAGGATTCTGACTGGAAAGGATCTCAGCAAATGGATGGCGGAACCCTTTTCACTCAGTTCTCGCACTTTGTCGATCTGTTATATTGGATGCTCGGTGATATTGAGGAGGTTCAGGGGTACAAGCAAAACAGCCTACATCAGGGCATAATCGATTTCGAGGATTCAGGAGTATTGTCAATGAAATTCAAGAATGGGGTAATTGGTACGGTGAATTACACGGTAAATTCATTCGACAAAAACATGGAAGGCTCCATCACGCTTTTCGGTACAAAAGGAACAGTGAAAGTGGGAGGGCAGTACCTAAATAATCTGGATTATCAGGAATGGGAAGGTGAGCCAATTGGAGCGCTCGAGGAGGGGAACCCAGCGAATGAATACGGCGATTATCAGGGTAGCATGTCCAACCATGACAAAGTGTATTCGAACGTAGTTGATGTACTTTTGAATGGCGGAAAAATTGCCACTACTGGCGAGGAAGGCAAGAAGGTGGTCGAAATGATTGAACAGATGTACATCAGCATGCGATGAGCTTTATAGAGAAACATACGGATATACGAAATGTGACGATGGGGAATGATGTTACCATTGTTCGCCCATCCAATTTATATGAATGTGAGCTTGGAGATCAGGTTTTTATAGGGCCCTTTACGGAGATACAGAAAGGGGTTAGAGTTGGTAAGAACACAAGAATTCAGAGCCATTCGTTCATTTGCGAGTTGGTGATAATTGGAACTGACTGCTTCATTGGGCACGGCGTGATGTTTATCAACGATCGATTCAGCGAGGGCGGACCGGCCGGCGGTGATTCATCAAAATGGGAACATACAGTCGTCCGAGATCATGTCTCCATAGGTTCCAATGCCACGATATTACCTGTTGAAATTTGTGATCATGCAGTAATCGGGGCAGGAGCTGTGGTTACTAAAGACATCAAAGAACCCGGCGTTTATGCCGGTAACCCAGCCAAAAAATTAAGAGACTTATGAGTGTCCCGTTCGTTGATCTTCAAGCTCAGTATCTGTCGATAAAGGAAGAAATTGATCAGACCATTCAAACCTGCCTTGACTCGAATCAATTTGTAGGAGGGAATTTGGTTGTGTCATTTGAAGAACAGTTTGCAGAGTACATCGGTATCGAGTATTGCATCGGTTGCGCGAATGGTACGGACGCGCTTGAACTCGCATTGAAGGCTTTGGAAATTGGTGAAGGAGATGAGGTGTTGGTTCCAGCTCATACCTGGATTGCCACGGCAGGAGCTGTTTCTAATGTTGGTGCCAGTCCCGTTTTCGTAGATATCCTGGAAGATGAATTCACCATTGATCCAAGTTTACTGGAAGCGAACATCACCGAAAAGACCAAGGCCATTATCCCCGTGCACCTGTATGGATTGCCAGCTCGAATGA
This sequence comes from Cyclobacteriaceae bacterium, assembly GCA_965212145.1. Lineage (GTDB taxonomy): Bacteria > Bacteroidota > Bacteroidia > Cytophagales > Cyclobacteriaceae > JAAEPI01. The sequence goes on from CBDBUY010000005.1 coordinate 171,510, forward strand.
ACGAAATAATGTCGCTTGCCGAAAAACGTAATCTTTTGGTTATCGAGGATGCTGCACAGGCCGTGGGAGCATCTGTTGATGGAAAGAAGGTCGGGACTTTTGGAGACATTGCCACTTTCAGTTTCTATCCGGGAAAGAATCTCGGGGCGTATGGAGATGCAGGTGCTGTGATCACAAATGATACTGATTTGGCAGAAAGGGTGCGAAGACTGGGCAACCATGGACAGTTAGTCAAACATCAGCATGGATTAATCGGCCGAAACAGTCGTTTGGATTCCTTACAAGCCGCCATTCTCTTGGTAAAACTCAAGTATTTGGAAGATTGGACAGAGAACAGAATCGCTATTGCAAAACAGTATGACACCTTTTTGTCAGAACACTTGACACCAATTGTGCCAGCAGGTTATCGTCATGTTTACCATGTTTATGCCATTCAGGCCGCAAGTCGCAATGTTCTAATGGCACAATTGAAAGCGAATGGCATTGGCTGTGCAATTCATTACCCGAATCCCGTACCGCTAACGGATGCTTATGCTTATTTAGGGCATGATGATACTGATTTCCCAGTCTCCAGAAAAGTGACATCTCAGACACTTTCACTGCCGATGTATGCTGAACTGCCGGATGTCAGTGCTATAGCAAAAGCTTTAGAAACACTAAATGGCTGATCGAATTGCGCATATTGGCTATCCCAAGACGGGTTCGACTTTTCTTCAAAGAGAGGTCTTCCCGAAGCTGGTAAATTATAAATACCTGGGTTTTCATGAGTCCATGCGCTTGCTTCGAAAGCCTATTTACGCTGATCCGCTGGATTATGATAGCGAAGAAATAAAAACCGAAATTGAAGAGTATTTTGGGGTTGATGCGGGTTTGATTTCATTAGAAAACCTCGTTGGATCTCCTTTTTATTACAAAGGGTTGAACAGATCTAATGTTCCACTCATTTTAAAAAAACTGGGGTTTAATAAGATTCTGGTCGTGGTTCGAGATCAGGTAGAGGCCATTGACTCCTACTATCGGCAGTTTATCGCCAATGGGGGGATGTTGAGCTTCAGGGACTTCATAGATTTGGCAGATAGTAGGATTTATACGGATAAATATTTTGCCCCGTCCTTCTTGAAATACGCCGAACTGATAAATGTTTACTCGGAGGTTTTTGGAAAAGAAAATGTTCTCGTTCTGAACTACGGGGATTTAAAAGTGTCCGATGATTTTATGAAGCCGTTATTAAAATTTCTTGATCATTCTGAAATTGGCATAGCAGCGAATCAGGTTCATAACACGTCATTATCTAATTTTTCAATTTTTTGGTTGAGGTTTCTCAACCATTTCACTTACAGCAGTGTTTCGCCGAATCATTTGATTTCGAAAAAAATATCTTCAGGCGTGATTTGGAGGATCTTTGTGAAGATAATTGACCCGCTTATGGGATGGGTTTCACCTCGAAAGTCTTATGTGAAGAAACATGGTTTGGAAGGTTATTTTCGGGATTTTTATAAGGAGTCAAACGACTTGATCAAAAAAGAACATAACATTCGTTTCTACTAGTCTGATGAACAAAACCGACGAAATAAAGAAAATTCAGCATTCCCGATTATCAGATAAGGATACCGAGATACTTCAGTATTGCAAGGATATGAAAGTGTTGGACGTGGGGTGCGTAGGGCAGGAGAGGTCTTATGAAGATCCGAATTGGCTTCACAATCAGATTATCACTGTAGCTGAAAAAGTTGTGGGGGTTGATATTGATCGAGAGGGGATTAATAAGCTAAATAAAAAAGGATACGATATCAGGCATATCGATGATCTCGAACCAACAGACAGCTATCCCATCATCGTAATGGGTGATGTCATTGAGCACATTGGTGATGTGGAATCATTTCTGAGATTTTACGCAAATCATCTATCACAGGATGGCTTAATGGTGATCACCACGCCAAACCCCTTTTCATTCAGGCAGTTTATGCATGTTTTTCTCTATGGAAAACCGAGCATGAACGAGGAGCACACCTGCAACCTGGATCCGATTACTATGTTGGAGATTTTTTCACGAGGAGGATTCTTTATCAAAGACTTTTGTTGGTTGAAAGAGCAGAAAAAAATCGTGGGATTCAAGAATAAAGTGATCAATTTTTTGGCCAACATTTTTATTAGCTTCAGGAAGTATTACAGCCAGAATTTCATGTTTGTTGTTTCAAAAGGAAGCTGACATGGAAAGGGTTTTGTTTGTCACCAATTTCAGCAAGGAGAAGAAGAAAGCTCGATTGCTCTATGAAGTAGATCTGTTGAAATCGAAAGGTTATCAAGTAGAGGTGGAGTATTTCGAAGGAAAGTATTCCCTGTTTACATTGATCCTCACCTACTTATCTCTTAAATTTTTCAATTTTCATCAGGTTTTTCAATCCAGGAGACGATCCAAAGACTTTGACCATGTAGTGCTTTACGGGCTGCAAACTCTGCCCTCGGTCTTATTTATTGCACCTGAAAAAAATGTGATTTACCAGACGCTGGATGACAATGTCAGTTATACGATTTACGAGCTAACTAAGCGACTATTTCTGATTGGCTTGATATCCAGGCTACTTGAATGGGTTATGCGCAAGGTCGAAAGAGGATTAAGCAGAAAGGCTAAAACGACATTGGTAAATAGCACTGCTCTGAATGACTACTTGTCCCCATCTATTTTAAATTATTACACTTCACCTTTCGAGAACCTGAAACTTGAAATGTCTCCAAATAATCCCTTTGCAGTGCTTTACTTGGGGCAGCTGAAAATTGAAAAAGGCACGAGTAATATTAAACGCCTTTGTGAAGAGCATTCAATGGACTGTCATTTTTTTGGAATTCCAGTAGACGATGAAACCAGAGAATTTGTAAAGGAAGATTACGTCAGGTTTTATGGCAATTTGGATTTCGAAGAGCTCAAAAATCAGCTCGGTAAACTGTCCGGCTCACTCAACCTGATAGGTACAAGTCTTATTGAAACAGTTCACAGAAGCTACGAAACGCAGGAGGCTAATAAGGACATTGACTACATGGCGATGGGCATTCCGTTCGTTGGAAATAGGAGGGGGCCAACTTATGATAAGGTAAAGTTGGGGTGTGGTGTTTTGGAAAAGGATTTTTCTGATTTGCTGAACTTCACCAATTATCTAGAAGCGGCCAAGAAGTCAAAGTTGGTCTATCAGGAGATGTATTCGAACGAGAAATTCAAGCGGACTTTTTTGAGTTGCTTTTCATCCATTCCACAAAGGAGAGGAAATTAAGAAGGTATGTTTCTGAGGAGGTTTTTGTTGGCTTTTTCAGCCACTTTATAGAGGTGTGTAGGTCTTCGGTTGAATTACGAATTCCGGACTTTTGAATTATGGGTGGGAAATAGATATAACTCATCTTGAAGATCTCTTGGCCTAAAAGCCGATTAATCAGTTTCGAGCCCAATCGGAATGCATAGTTGATTTTGGCTCTCACAAAATTCATTGCCCCAGGTTTTACAACTTTAAAGCCGTTTACTAAATATTGATTTAATCGTCGATCGTTTTCTGCAATAATGTCGCGCTGAAGTTTTCTGTGATCACGTAGGGATTGACTAAGCCCCATACTGCTGTTGATCATTTCCTTAGTGAAGATTGGATTATAAATCCGCACACTGGAGGAGAGGTATTGTTGGTAATATGACGTTAGCCCGCTGAGTTTTTGCAGGTAAAATGCGTCGTAATAGTGCATCTTTCGATCGAAGTGGAACTGCTCAAAATATTGGAGCATCTCGGTTTCCAAATTAGATGCGGACTTTTTTATATCCGGATTGCTGAGGTCGGCATTGAAGTGCACCAAAAACTTAATAATGGATTCCAAACTGGAATTGTCCTTCGGTAGAAGGGTAGGAACTTCGGCATAATGAGAATAGACCAACTCGCCTGTTGCCGTAATGATCATATCGTGATCGTTAGCTTCCTGCGAAAAACAATAGTATGCCGGCACTCCCTTTAGTGTTGGGATCATTCCATCTGAGAATTCAAGGCAAGTGTTGAAATTTTCCTCAAAGTTTTCAATGAAATCAGCATTTGAAGGATCCGTGACATATGCCGTGTGGTCAATTCCGAAATCTTGAGAAATTCGTTTGGCAGTTTTACAATCCGTTGCACCATTATAACCGAACGTAAATGTGTCGAAGTTGATTTTTTGCGAGATTAACTCCGAAAATATCATCCGACTATCCAGTCCGGCGGTGAGTGTTAGAGACGGTTTTTTAGAAAGTTTCGCGACTCGCGAAATTGTTTTGGTCAAAAGCTTTTTGAATGCATCTGAATCTGTCTCAATCGGCCTGCATTGCCAGTAGGTTTCTTCTTTAAGTTCACCGGATTTCAGTGATGTAACTGATGCAGCGGCGAGTTTCATGACACCTTTGAAAAGCGTTCTGTTCCCAATAATTGATGAGAGGGCAAATAGCTGCTTAATGGCGGTATTGTCAAAATTGAAATGGACAAATGGTGTCAAGGAGTCTGATAACACGTAACCTGATTCATCATGGTTGAGGTAGAAGGGGAAAAAGTTGAGATGATCGGTAATGAAATGAAACTTATCAACGTGTTTATCAAGGATAGCAACTTGAAATTGTCCATCAGTTCCATCCGTGAACTTGAGTCCTGAAGTTTTAAATCTGGAAAGGACGGATTCTGCGGAAATCCACATTTCTGTATCTAACCAGAAACCATTTCCTCTAACAAAAACTATATGATCCTTATCCTCATGGAAATCATCGTGTTTTAGTGATTTACAAAGTCTGAGAGTGGTATCGTTACTCTGAATCGTTCTCTCCATTCTCATTATCTGATTTTCCTCTGAATACAAAGAAAAAACCACCACTAAGTCCAATGATAAGGAAGAAAGACACTGCCATGATGGTATTGGCTTTCTTGAAGTATTTTGGCTTAAACTCAAAGGTTATTTGATGATTTCCGGCAGGTACCTCCAAAGCCCGAAGGACATAATTAGCCCGTAGAATTGGAACCTCGTTTCCATCAATTTGGGCAGTCCAACCTTCGGGATAATATATCTCTGAGAAGACGATTAACCCGTCTTTTGAGGATGAACTCGAGTAGGTAATCTCGTTCAATTGCCGATTTTCCAACTTGATGATAGCCATACTGTCAAGTTCGAATTCCGTTGGTACATCGAACTTGGTAATATCTGCGACTACCTCATTCTTGGAATTAAGCTGCCCCAATAATTCAATTTCCTCATCAGGATTATTGGCTTCCTCTACGGTCTGCACGAACCAAGCATTGCCAAAGGCACTTGGATTCTGGATCACATTTCCAGCTTGATCACCATACTTCAGGAATTTGGTGTTCAGCATGTTGATACAGTAAAGCCCGGAAAAATCCGTTTGGCCACTCTGCAATCCAGTAATCATTTCATTGATTTCAGGGGATAGATGATTTTCAATTAGTTCTTGATACCGTCCGAGTTTTGCTCCATGATATCCGCCAATCGAATTATGGAAGTACGAAGTTTTGGATTCATTGAATGGATTTTGAAGATTTAGAACTCGGTCACCGGGATTGGTTGCCTCCAAAATCAACTGATCAGCTGCTGTTTTTTGAAAATAAGTTTCATTCACTTCCTCCTGGAATAAGTCAGCCTTGAGATACCGCTTCGAAACCAGAATGACATCTGCCGCAGAAACCAACACTATTAGTGCAACGGCATGAACTTTCTTGAGTTTATCCTGAGACGTCAACCATAAAAGAAGCATAGCAACACCTACTAGAAATCCTGATCTGATAGCATCAAGCCTCATGAGCCGAGCACGATCCTCCCGAAGCGCATCAATGTACCAATCCGGCAGTTGCTGCAGCTGAGCATCAACTGCGCCTCGGAAACTGCCCATGCTTGAATATATCATGACAAGAACTGCAAGACCACCGGTAACTGCTCCGGCGTATAGAAGCTGTTTGATGTTTTCGTTACCAGATTTCAGGAATTTATCAAGACCAAGAGCCGCTAACACCGATATGCCGAAAATGGATATCAGTAAAGTAAATGTTACCGACCTAAACTTGTTGTAGCCAGGTAGAAAGTCGAAGAAGAAATAATTGAAAGCAGAGAAATTGTCTCCCCAACTAAGCACTACTCCCAAAATAGTCACTATGAGGAGCCATCCTTTCGTTTTCCAATCCAAAACGAACAAAGCGAGTACAAATAAGAAGACCACAACTGCACCCACATAATAAGGAGCTGACAACCGCTGATCACCCCAATAAGTAGGGACGGAGCTTAGCATTTGATTTATCTGAACTCTGGAAACACCCTGATCTTTTAAAGCTTGCGCGACTTTGGACTTATCACTCAAACTTTCATTTGAGGCTCCACCATATATGTTTGGAATAAACAGGACCAGTGGTTCCGTAATGCCATTACTGAATTCAAATGCATAATCCTTTTCGAGCCCGGATTCTGAAGATGCAACACTGAGTTCTGATTTACCTCTTGTGGAATACTTGCTATAATCAAGAATGGATTTCAGCTTCCCATAGTTGGCTCCTACTGCCAAAATAACTGACAGGAGGAGGATGGGGATTTGTATTTTGAAAACATCAAAGCTCTTATTTCTAATACATGACACCAAATGGAAAATACCAAATACCACGAGAATCAATAATAGATAGTAGGTGATTTGCAGATGGTTGACGCGAATTTCCAAGGCAAGTCCGCACGCAGTTAATAAAAATCCCCAAGCGTATTTTTTATCGAAAACCAGTTTGACGCCAGCCACCACCAATGGTAAAAATGCGATCGCAGCTATTCTGGAGTTGTGTCCCGCCATCAGACCAATTATCACAAATGTGGTGGCGCCATATGCGATGGCTGATAACACCGCCGGACCCGGTGATACTTTGAAGCAACTAAGAAGGATGTATAAGGATATGAAGGCAATAAAGACCAAATTGAAGGGGCGTGAAATCCCCAGACCAATGGCTTTTTGAACATATAAAAAAAGATCCCCTGAGTATTTAGTAGATACTAGAAAGGCCGGCATTCCGGAGAACATGGAGTTGGTCCATAGCGCCTCTTCTCCATTTTCATTTCTGAAATCAATCAACTCCTGAGCAGCTCCTTGCCATTGTAAAATGTCATGTTGGTTAAGCACTTTGCCCTTAAGGATGCCGGGATGAAAAAGTACGATGGTGACCAGGAAAAATATTAGAATAGCCAGTAGATGTGGCAGGAATGACTTGAAATTCATTTAGAAGTAATTTTTTCAAAAGTAGTTTGAATCAATTGATTAATGTCTTGCGAGACATTCATCTTAAATATTAGCCCAACGAAAATTACGGTCGTCAGAACAGACCTAATACCGATGTTCAATATCGGGTCAAAGGGGAATGGCAAATACAAAAACAAAAGAAATACCGCAATGCTGATAATTAGAAGCTTCCAATGATCACGTGTAAATGGATGCATATTGAACCAGCGTTGAACTAAAATAAATTTGCTAAAGGAATGCACAAACATGGCAGCCAGGTAGCTGATTCCAGCGCCGATTAAACCGATCCGAGGGAGCAAAATAATGTTGAGGATTATTAGAACTGCCGCAGCAATTAATTGCGTATACAATGAGTATCGGTACTTTTCAGAAAAAACCAATATCTCTGAACTAAAACTGAACAGCATCAAGATCAGTTTGGCCGCACAGACGGTTACCACCACCCAATAGCCAGTAGCAAATGCGCTTCCCTGAGGAATGAAAGCAAACAAATCGTTTACATTGGTTAGTATTCCGATCAACAGCAAAACACCGATGATTGTCATAGTTGTCGATCCTTTTTTATACATGCGCTCCACTTGGGACATGTCATTTTCACCCATAGCTTTTGAGAAAACCGGTGAGAGGACTTTGAGCATATTACGTCGCGGCATTTCCACGATCACACCTATAAAAAAGCAAGTGGCAAAAATGCCCGTGGCATCATCGCCAATGTAGGCACTGATCTGTGCATAGCTCGCATTCGTCATCAAAGCAAAACTCAGAGAGAGGAGCATGAAATAACCACCGAATTTGATGGCTGAGCGTTTATCGGCAGCCGTAATCCGATGCAATGAACTGGAGAATTTCAATTTCTTTCCAATCATTAGATAACCGAATAATAAGACAAAAACGAGCAAGTAATTAACTGCCAGGCCGGAGGCGGCAAATTCAAATTCCCACCATCCGAATGCCAAACCTGCCACCAGAAGCATGGCGCCTAATCTCAAGAATATATCTCGTAGAAAGCTCGGAACCACGATTTGAAGCATGGATCGGCAATAAGCAAAGAGCATTTCAAATAGACTGTTAACCACAATGATGACAGCAGTGATACTCAGAAACTGAACGTATTCTGGTGCACCTTGACTGAAGTATGCCACGATCAAATCTTTGCCCAAGAACATCGCAATGATGACAGCAGCATTAAGAGCAAGAACTACAAGCATCTGGAAGGTGAAATATTGGTTTCTCAATTCATCATCGTGCCGAATCCCTGGGAATTGCCTAATCCAAGTGGCCGGCATTCCTGCAGTACAAAAGGGCGAGATCATCATGGCATTCGCGGTAATCAGGCTGAAAATCCCGATTTCTCCCATGCTCAGCAATTCTGGGCGCAAATACAGGGTGTTGAAATAGCCGATCAGCACACCGACATAGGCCATGGCTGTCCCCCAGAAACTCTGACGAATAATTATGCCCACTGAATTGTGTGATTAAGCTTCATTTACCAACTTGGATTGAACGGAATCCAGCTGTCCAAATTCAGAATTATTGCTGATAAATTCTGGAACCATTTTTTTCAGTGTAGCCACGAGTACCAGCGCATCGTCTAGTGAGAGCTGATTCTCCAGTTCAATAATAAAGGAGCGAATTTTCTCGCTTTCCACTTCGGTATTCAAGGCTTTAAGGATTTTGTCATGATGTGTAGGGATGGTATTTTCCTTGTTGGCCAAAACCTCTTCATACAGCTTTTCGCCCGGTCTGAGTCCAGTGATTTCTATCACAATATCATCACCAACTTTAAGGCCACTGAGCTGAATCATCTTTCTTGCCAAATCATAGATTTTGACTGGTTTGCCCATATCAAAAACGAATATCTCACCATCTTCTCCCATAGATCCGGCTTCCAGCACCAGATTACAAGCCTCAGTGGTTGTCATGAAGAAACGGGTGATGTCCTTATGGGTCAGGGTCACTGGACCACCCTGCTCAATTTGTTTTTGAAAAAGAGGTATGACTGAACCGCTCGATCCTAGTACATTTCCAAATCTGGTGGTAACAAATTTGGTTCGGGATGACTCAGTACTTAGTGCCTGAATGTACATTTCTGAAACACGTTTGGTAGCGCCCATAACGTTGGTTGGATTTACTGCCTTATCAGTAGAAACCAAAACGAATTTCTGAACCCCATTTTCTATTGCCAGATCGGCGACTATTCTTGTACCCAGGATGTTGGTTTTAGCCGCTTCAAATGGATTGACTTCCATCAAGGGTACATGCTTGTAGGCGGCCGCATGAAAGACAATCTCTGGCGTGAATCTGCTGAAAACATATCTTATCCGATCTTGGTCATTGATATCACCCACGACAAATTCACAAAGATTTTTTGCGTCTTCAAATTCATCAAGCAATTCAATTTTCAGATCATAAAGTGGCGTTTCGGCTTGATCCAGAACGATGATTTTATTTGGATGAAAATACAGCGCCTGCCTGACCAATTCCCGTCCTATTGAGCCGGCTCCACCGGTTATTAGGATGATCTTACTTTTTAGCTCGCGTTCAATGTTTTCACTGGTCAATTCGATTTCGCTACGGCCTAAAAGATTTTGAATTTTCACCGGCTGAATCTGCCCCATTGACAACTCGCCATGAATCCATCGATCGTATGGAGGAATCTCCTTGATTTCTACGCCATGCTCCAGACAGATGTCAGTCACTTCAGCTTTTCTCTCGGGGGATATTCTTTGAGTAGAGATAATCACCTGATTGATTTTTTGGTTTGTGATGAATTTCCCGCTCAGAGCCCTGTTGGCAGGGTAAATCGGCAATCCTTCCAGAGATTTTCCTTGCAGTGATTTGTTGTCATCCACAAACCCAATGACGTTCCTGAGCTCTCTTTTTTGCGTCCTGCCAGATAGAATGGTCTGGCAGGTAATTCGGCCCGATTCACCTGCTCCGAAGATGAGGATGTTCACTTTTAAGTCGGAGTTGTTTCTTAAGAAAGCTGCATAGGTAGCTTTGGCAATCAATCTGCTCAAACAGAGAAGGAAACTGGCCAGGAGAAACTGAATGATCAGAATTGATTTTGGGATCAGCCAAATACCGCGATATTCAAATCCGTATAAAAGAACCGAGGCGACAGCCACCAGAATCAGGCAAGCCAAAAAAGAAGACTTAACCACCTTGATCAGGTCGAGCAATCCTGAGTGCCTAAGTACTGCAGTGGAGGTGCCGGAAGTAAAAAAAATCACAGCATAAATGGCCGTGGAAAGTGCCCCATGGATCAGCAGTCTACTAAATTCGATTTGCTGGATTTCAAAATTGTAGCGCAGAATAGAGGCCACCACATAGCTCACAAAAACAAGGCTGACATCAGACAACAGAATAACCCAGGCAGCCAGGTACTTACTGGAAAAATATCGTATGAGCTTATTCATCCGTTTGCAATTTGTCCAATTCTGAGTTTACAATCTGTTTTTTCAGGCCAAAGTATGCGATCACCAAAATGAGAATGATTGTCGAACTGTAAATCCATCCAGTTAGAATTGAATACTTCGCTAGGATCAAAATCAACCCAATATTGATGATCGCTTGTAGGCCGCAGTAAATACTTGAAATGACCAAATGATTGTGACCCTTTTGGTTGGCCAAATATTGATATAGATGCTGCCGATGTGGTTTGAAAATGTTTTCTGCCTTAAGGAGACGGTCAACGATGGTTAGTCCTGAATCCACAGCAAAGACTGCAAAAAAGAGAAGGAACAAGATGTTTTGAGTGATGAGAATCAATGTAAGCATGAGGTAACCTAGCACATACCCCATCGAAATGGAGCCTACATCTCCGCCGAAGACTTTTGCCTTTGAGCGAAAGTTGTAGAAGCTGAAAGCGAGGATTCCAAGTCCGGAAACAAGGATCAATGCATGAGGGGTAAATGATGCGATGTGATCGTTGATATACCAAAATGAGGCAAGGGTGACAAGAGCGTACAAGCCGGAGATGCCGTTGATTCCATCCATGAAATTGAACGCATTGATCCATGCCGTAAAGGCCAGTGGAATCATAACAATCAGTATAAGCGTCAATTCATATCCATCTCTCATTGTCCAAACAACAAAACCCGTTATGCCGATATGAATGGCCAACCTAAGATAGGATGGAAGATTCTTGAAGTCATCAATAAGACCAACGATTGCCAGAATTACCAAGCACCACAGGAAGTTTGTGCTGAACAATTGAAAGTAAACTGCCCAAATTAGAATGCCCAATGCAATCACGAATCCGCCGGCTGTTGGGGTCGGTGAAGTGTGCGAACTACGCTCATTTGGGATATCGTGGAGGTTTTTTCGTTCAGCCCATTTGATGTAGGTCGTCTGCAAAACGAAGAGCGCAACAAATAGAATGGCGTAGCTCATGTTGTTCCCTCAAATTCTTTAACCATTGCCCGAATTGCTTCGTCTAGAGAATGGTCAGTCGTAATGTCAGGATTTTCCACAACTAAATTCCCAAAGAGTCTTTGATACATGGCCGGATTTAATAATCTAATGATTTTCCGAAAAAAACCCGGAAATCCAAATAGTCTTGGACTTTTGAATCCCATTGTACTTCGGATATTTTCGCAAATCTCAGTCGTGGAAATTGGCTCATTGGAAACATGGAAAATTCCATTTTGGGGGTTCAAAACCAGGTCTTGAATAACCTGGATCAATCCAACCAATGAAAGCATTGAGCGTTTGTTTTGAATATTTCCAAAAGGCAGAGGTAAAGGATTTTTCAGAAGCTGTAATAGGCTAAGGAGATTACCTTTAGCACCTGAACCCACGATAAGCGGAGGACGTATAATGGCTACCTGAAAGCACTGATCTGATAGCTCTTGAAGGGCCAGCTCAGCATTGAATTTACTTTGGCCGTATGCATCATCTGGTTTCGGAGTACTTGCTTTTGGGATTTTGTCAATGTGATTCCCGAAGACCTTGATAGTGGATAGGAAAATAAAATTCTTTACTCCATTTTCCTTGGCTTCTTTGGCCAGATTTACAGTTAAGGCCTCATTTGCACGAAAGTATTCTTCCTCTCGGATGGAACCGGTTTGATGGGCGAGCCCTCCCAAATGGATCACTGCTTTTATTTCGGTCCAGTTTATTGAAGCCAAATTACTATCCCCATAGCGCAGCGATACGGGCACCAACTCATCAGGATTCTTCCAGACTTGCTGAAGCCTGCTACCGACAAAACCAGAAGCACCTGTCAGCAGTATCTTCATTTTCCTGGCAAATACTCAAACACCTTTCGAAAATATTTCAAGCTCAGTTTGGCCATATTCGTAGAAATGCCATTTTCTCGACAGCCACGAACAATCTCCTTGTTTAGGATGTATCTGCTTTTAATTGAAGCATTCGAACGTCCACCTGGCTGCATGTCCACCATCAATTCTGGCAAGTATCGATAAGAAGCTTTGGCCGTGTGTAAGAAGCGAATGAGCAACTCGTAATCTGCTGCAATCTCATAGTCTGTCTTATAGTGGCCAAATTCATCAAACAATTCTCGTTTTATGTAAACAGATGGATGTGCTGGCATATAGCCCCAGGCAAATTTTGAAGGTCTAAAGTTGGATGATGAATAATATCGCAATGTTTTATTTGCCTCACCTGATTTGATGAACCTGACATCTCCGAAATAGATGTCCAGAGAGTCTTTGCTGATTTCGTTTACCAGGTTTTCTATAATAAACGAATTGTTCAATTGATCATCAGAATTAAGTGTGCCAATATAATCGCCAGTTGCCAGGTTAATTCCTTTGTTCAGCGCGTCATACATCCCGTCATCCGATTCAGAGATCACATTGGAAATGTGTGGGTATCCCTGAACAATGGAAAGTGTATTGTCTGATGATCCTCCGTCGACCACAATGTGTTCAATGTCATCATGCGTTTGCTCAGCAACACTTTCCAGTGTGCTATCAATCGTTTTTTCGGAATTAAAACAAACCGTGATGATGGAGATTTTCACGTGTGGTCCAGGAGCAGATTAATAGCTTTTAAGTACCTGCTTTCAGTAAATTCTGTCCGAGCAGTATTTGAATTGAATTGTTGAATATTCTCGAGTTTATCTGGGTTATCGATTAAGTCAACCATGCTTTCTGCCAGGCCTGCTATGTTCCGAGTTTCAACCAGCACTCCGGATTTATTTGTCACGAATTTATGCAGGTAGTTGTGGTCAGTTGTGATGATGGAATTTGCGCATCGCATGGCCTCAATAATCACCAGCGGAATGCCCTCCGACTTATAGAAAGTGGGTAGGACAAGAATATCTGATATCGATAAAAAATGAAATTTTTCTGAAGTGTTGATTTTACCGATATACGTGATCCCTAAAGATTGATTATAAGCCAGGAATTGAAAAAACCTTCGTTCAACTTCCGTCTTGGACATTTGATCATCTGACATGAATTCACCGGCAATTTGAATCGCAACTTTGGGATGATTGGACTTTACGATTTTCACCGACTCCAAAAAATCGAAAATCCCCTTGCTAAACATAAGATGGGAAAAATATGAAATGGTCAATCCGGCCTTTGGTATGGTAGCAGAATCCATATGATCAAACTCAGCGGGATAGAAGTTATTAACTACTATTTTTTTCATTTCGGGGAATTCCGAAAATTCCGATTCCATTCCTTTGGTCAGGACGATGGATGTATCAATTGTTCGATAGGCTTTCTTGAGTATTAGCTGGTACCAGTCAGGTATTTTCTCATAGAAGGAACGGAAGTCGGCTCCATGAAGGTGGTTCACGACTCTTATTCCGTTCATTTTACAGAATCTCAAAAAGATTACATCCTTCAGACTGCCCAGGAAACTTCTTGTACATGTGAAATAAGCTGATTTTACTCCCTTAGAGTTTATGAACAGCATGAGCAATGAAAGAATAGAGTGAAGATTGTTGATAAATCTCGACCCATATTTGGTGGTATCTACGAGAACATAATCATCATCACAGTGATCTACCACTTTTCTGAATGCCAAGGATTGTCCGGTATCCGGCGGGGAGTAGGGACCGAAGAAAATTAACATACCGGGCACATTATTAGCCTATTGCGTTGACGTAATTCAAGACTTGAAATTTATTCTTCTCTAGGATCGCTTCGGGCCCACAGTTCGAAGATAGCTTCTGAAAAACATCAGATTTGGATATTTCTTTAAGGGCTTGCTCCAACTCATTTTCTTGGTCAGGGTCTACCAGGATGCAATTTTGGCGATCAAAACAAAGGGTGTCCACGATACCACAAACTGAACTTACGATAGACGGGGTTCCAAAGTACATGGCTTCTTCCGCGACCAAGCCGTATGGTTCGTGTTTTGAAATAAGGATCAGAGCACGGTGAGTTTGAAAGATTTTTCCCAGTTCGACATTTCTTAGATATCCCTTGAATTCAATATTTGGTCCGGCTAGTTCTCGAAGTTCATTCTCCAATGGCCCTTCGCCAACGATGGTCAGTTGATATTTTGATCTATTAAATACACGAATAATATGGGGTAGATTTTTTTCTTCCGAGAGCCTTCCAACATATAGGAATTTGTTTGACCTTTCAGCCGTCTTGATTAATCCGTAATTCATTATTCCAAGTCCTTTGGAATTAATGATTATACCTTTGAATTTCAAGAATTTGGCCAGAGTCTTATGTTTTTCCCCATTTGCGAAAACACGATGCACTCGAGATAGAAAGATTCTCTTTATATGCTCCTTGAATCCATATCCACTGATGCTATGAATGCTGGATTCTAACATTAGGCTAATTTTTTTCTTTGGGAATAAGAGCAATGCGAACCAATACTCAGGTTCAACCCATTCGCCGAGAATCAAGTTGTTGAACTGATCTTTTCTAATAACGCGCCAGAGTCCTAGAAGACTTTTAAAAAGGCTTCTGTTATCAATTTTTTCGTTGAGTATGGTGAAATCAAATTTGGATTCTTTAGCCGCGTTAAAGTCCACGTTTCTTTGATTGGCATGCGAGGCGATAAAAACAACTTTGATTTTGCGTTTTGCAGCAATTTCGTTGAATAGGTTCACCTTGTAGTAATTGGGCAGATTCGTCAAAAAAAGGGCATCATACTTCATGATGTGATCTTTTTGAGAAGACTCCAACCCCTGTAAGACAGCTCAGGGAAGTGGGAAAAAACTCTCTGTTTTAAATTCAGCCCACTTCGGATTTCTTTCAATTCGTTCAGGTAGAAAGTCGTGTGCTTTCGATCGTATCTGCGAGCGTTGACCCATGACCAAATCAAATAGCGACCTAGCGATTTTTTTGCGCTAACCTCACGCTTGTATGTTTGATAAAATTGTATCATTGACTCGAAATGATGCCCTCTTTTTTGACCCTTTAGCCAATGTAAAATGGTGTCAAAGTCATCTCGGAATGTCCATTTGTATTTACTTCCAAACCTGATAAAGAAGTCCATGTCTTGGTGTCGTTGTAGAGATTCATCGAATCTGATGTCTTTGGCTAAATCGGATTTCACCACGAAGCTTGAAGTGGTTGCCATGACATCATTAGAAAAGATGTAATCCACTGGGGTTTCTTCCTCAGATAAACCCCTTGATGGAGCATTTATCTGTTTAGTGCCATCATCAATGATAGCCCCGCTGAAGATTGCATCTGGTTGGAATTTATTGATGAAATCATAATCGTTTTGAAGTTTGTCTGGTCGCCATTCATCGTCCGAATCCAGGAAGGCAACATAATCACCTTTGGCATGATCAATTCCTATGTTACGACAGCAGTTGGCACCCTTGGGTTGATTTTCAGGCCTGATCAGAAATCGAATGCTGCTAATATTTTGACAAAATTCGGTTAATAGACTTTCTGTTTCATCGGTTGAGCCATCATCAACCACCAAGAGCTCCCAGTTTTCATAAGTTTGATTCTTGATTGAATTAATCGACCTGAGCAATTCGCTTTGTCTATTGTAGGTCGGGATAACGATCGAAAAAAAAGGACTCAACGGATTAAATTATTACAAGGTCAACTAGTTCTTTTTTTACTGATTAGCTCGTTAATTGACATTTTCCAAGATGTTAAGTCTTTGGAAGTAAGTTGTTCTATCTGTTCAATTTCAGAGATCAGGATTGGAGCGTATGGGAGCAGAGCTTCTGGTTCGATAATGGAATCCGCATGAGTGATTCTCCTTTGGACAAAAGGCGAAATGATCCTTTTTGTTAAACCGTATAGTTTATTCCCGCTTAATTTTTTAACAGCGGTGAGTTTATAAATTTTCTGGTGCTTTTTCCGTACGATAACCCGGGATTTGGAGTTAACCACTTTTGGTCCTTCAGGCAAAGATTGAATCGACTTCAAGTTTAGGAATTCAAGAATTTTATTCAGTGATTTAAGCGGATCACTTTTAAGTTCATCTGTTGTAAGTACGTGAATCGCTTCTTGTCCAAAAGTCTGTATATAACCTTTGAGTTGAGAATGGTATAATGAAATTTTGACCTGAGAATCATCTTTTTTTAAATGACGATTTATGTTTCTCTCCTTTCTAGGAATAAATCCCAATTTGTACAAAAACCTATGACCCGAAATTATTCTCTCGATGGGATTTCTTAAGATATAAACGAATTTCATTTTAGGATTAGATTCGTACATCAAGGCACTTATAATTTCATTCCATTTAGGATCTGAAGTGTAACTAACAGAGGCTTCAAAACGCAATCGATCCGTCCCGTCCTTGAACAAACCCTCATATCTCGTTAAGCTAGCTATCCTTCTTTTGGGATGGCCGGGAGGAAGGAAAAATGATGGCTCTTTATTGCGGCTTGCACTTATTTTTGGATGCTGCTTGAGGTAATTGTATAGTGTAGATGTCCCGCTCTTCGCAGCGCCCAATATGATGAAATCAACTACCGGTCTCTTGGTTTTCACGGGAATTTGAGCCTGATTTTCAGCAGAGTGTTAATGAACTTCCCAATAACATTTTTACTGGCCAAACTCTTAATATAAAATGGAGTGTTCTTAATCTGGCACCAGTATAGGTCTCGATATGGATGATCGCAGAAGTAATTCCAGGGTTTTCTATTTCCAGTGAAATGAATGACTTTGGGGAGTTCTTTCCGCTTCTGGCCTGTAAAGTCATTGTATTTTAGAGGGAGTTCATTCCAATTATTGCCAAAATAAATGTTGAGAACGTCCTGGTCCCAAAGCGGCAGTTTGGCTCTGTTAGTTTCTCCAAAATCAATAAAATCCTTACTCGAAAAGTCATCTCTCAATTTTTTAGCATTGAGCAGCAAGACTCCTGCATTGAAATAAGATGTTTTGTCTGGATTGAACTCCACAATCCTCTTCGGAACGTGCCCAAATCCATGTTCTACTGCGGCCGCATAGTAAGTTGGATATCTGTATTCAAGAAGTGCGTCCATCGAGCCAGTTACGATTGTGTCACAATCAATACTTAACACCCAATCCTCATTTTTTAATCTCTCATGAATTTCAAACCTGTAGTAAGTGGCCGGACTAATATGTAGGTCATTTCTGAGCGAACGGAACCTATCGGAATCAATCAGTATGCTTGTAATTTGTCGATTATATTTTTCATCAATGAATGACTTGATTTGGGCCAGGCGCCAGTCTTCTTCAACCCCCAGATCATGGATTAGATAGATGTTATTAGTCAAGGTGAGATTATGATCCAAATATGAGGACAAGGAGCAACAAAAAGGGATTAGGTATGCTTTATCCAGGCAATAGACGATGTTTAACTTTTGGGAAGACATTAGAGACTAATCGATCTTTTGTTGAGTTTCTTAAAAAGGAGATTAGGCACTTTGCTAGGGTTTAATATTAGGAAGAGAATACGTTCCAAATTCTGTTGGCTTCCATTCCAATTTTGGAGAAAGAAGGAGGCCAGACAGATCTGAAATTTTGTTCTTTTGAATTTCGTAGGAATTGAAAGATCAACTGATTGCTGAGGTGCTTTTCTCTCTCGATCCAATAGCGATTGCAGAAAATCAATCCAATGGGCGGCATTCCTCTCGGTCGAAAATTTTTCTTTAATTAGGGTTCTGGCATTGTTTCCCATTAGTCGTATTTTTTCTGGGTGATTTAGACAAAATTCAATGGCCGCCAAAAAGGATTCATTTCGGTCTTGAACAATCAGACCTGTTTTTTCATGACTAAGTAATTGATTCGTTCCACTTCGCAGATTTAGACTTATCACTGGCAAGCCAACCGCCATGGCTTCCAACATAATGAGGGGAAGTCCTTCGTATTCCGATAAAAGAACCAGCACATCTTGTTCTGAGAGTTTTTGTTGAATCTTGGAATTTGGAAAACTGCCTGCATAGATCAATCTCGGATTTGCAGTTTTTTGAATTTGATTTACCACGTAATCCCTTAGAGATCCGTCACCAATTATGGTCGCTTCTACTTTTTTATAACGACCAACCGCCATTTGGAAAGCTGATAAAACATCTTTAATTCTTTTTTGTTCCTGTTCTAATCGCCCACAATAGACAAGCTTTAGGGACGATTTTCGATTTATTTTTGATTCAGGCACATTCACTCCATACCCTATTACTCTTCTGGGCAACTCGTGTGGTTGATTTACGGACCAGGAGTCAAGATACTCTGACACACTTACCAAGGCGTGAGACTGATTAGGCCCTTTTTGAATCACAAAATTTTCGAAATATGTTTTGTATCGGGCGTCATCTGAGTGTAGGACTGTGATGGTTTTAATACCGATTCTATACAAACTGCTTGTAATGTAATAGCCAATATCAAAATACCCTGGCAGCCAATATTGACATTTGTTTTCAACAAGAAATGCAATGATTCGCGGAAGTGTTTTTTCTTGGACAAGCAGTTCTAAACGATTTACCTGTAGGTGGGTTATTGCATAGGAATTGCAGAATGAAACCAATTCACCACCAGACCCCATGCCGGTATTGATGATTAAAATTGGTTCATGCCCTTGCTTCTTCAGTTCTACGCTTAGATTCTTGATCCAAGTGTTGACGCCAGAGACTAATTGATCCGTATCGATTGCGTAGAATGCAGGTCTCAGGGGTTCATTGGTCACGGTTGACAATGCTTATGGGTTCTTTTCCAAGAATGCATGGTAGTCTGCAAGCCACTGCTTAGGAATCAGATGATCTGTATAATCAACCAGCTTTTGTACTTCAGGAAGAAGGGTTTTGTTCAGATCAAGTTTGAGTTGAGATGGCATCATTATTTTTTTTCCGGGATTTAACACTTTACGAATTCTTGGGTCTTTGAATTCAGTGTTTTTACATCCTAAAAAACTGTAGATGTCTTTCATAAGAGCCTCAGGTTCGCTGGGTATCCTATCGTAGTAAAAAACACCAACTCGTTCGAAATGCTTTTGCCATCTTTGGATGATTTCAACATAATCTTGACTCGACTCCAGTAATTTTTTCACTGAGATGTCGTTAACGCTCAGGGAATTGAGGTCTTTATTTAGCTTACCTCCAGAATGATTCATTTTAAGGTTTGACCACAATCTATTCACTGGATCTCTAAGCATGATGATAATCTTGATATCCGGGAAATGCTTCTTTATCCGTAATATCTGCTGATCTGAAACCAGAAAATAACCAGGTGTAACATCGCCGCTTATTTTATGCTGATCAAAGTTGTTGAAATACCAGTCAAGCGTATGGTTATGCGTGTAATAGCGCCACATCTTGTTTAAGTCCTTTTTGCGAAGTTTCCCATTTGGAAAGAATCTTTTTATGGCCTTCGTCCGCATGGACCGAAAGTGATTATGATGACTAAATATCAATCTGAGAATGCTGAATCGTGGTATTATATCTCCTTCTAAAAAAAACCTTAATTCTTTAATGACAGGCATAGAGATTTCTGGATGAAGTTTCAATTGCTTATTCAACCAGGTTGTGCCGCATTTGTGGAGTCCAACACATAGAAAATCAGGTTTATTATATGTTTTCACATCAGACATGGTCTGTAGTATTCGAAATGTACAATTGTCGCCACTTATTAGGCAGTTTAAGGTGATTTGAAAGTTCGATTACTGATGGTGTGAAATGAGCTATCAAATCAGTTTTCAGTTCTGAAGGGATTCTCCTTTCAGAACCTTTCAAAACCCTTTTACTAACAGAGGATGGTAAAAACTCTGTGTTTTGACAATCAAGGAATTTGAAAACATCCTTAGTAACAGATGCGGGTCTCGTGGCAATATCCTCCTGAAAAAGTATATGAACTTTGGGAAAGAACTTTTGCCACAGCTTAATGACGTTAAGATATTTAGGGTAGTATGAGAGCAGCTGGTTTGAAATGTCGGAAATAGATTCAGGATTTAATGGTTGTCTATTTAGCATGGCGTTCATTTTGACATGTGACCACATCCGAGCGGTGGGCTCTCTCAGGCAAATGATGATTTTGAGGTGAGGAAACCTTTGTGCAATATCTTCAACGTGCTCACTCTTAAGGAAGCAATAAGTAGGGGAGACGTCACCGGATATCTTTTCAGAATGAAACAAGGATTTGTACCAGCTGTCCGTATGGATAGGCCACAAATATTTTAGGATGTATTTGTATTTATTATCCGCGCTACTTCTCAACAGGCCGATAAACTGTCTTCGCTTAAACCTGTGAATTGTATTACGGTCAAAAAGCCCCCTGAAAATGGAGTATTTAGGCACATTTCGTCCCTCCAAGAGATAATCAATCTCCTTTACCAATGGCATAGAGATTTCCGGATGCTCTGATAGTACCTTGTTCAACCAAGTCGTGCCGCATTTATGAAAACCAATGCATAAGAAATCAGGTTTTTGTCTTTTCATCTTCCTAAAGTCTGATTGGCCAGATCTTCCCATTTGTATGCAACCATAGACCAGCTGAAGTTGAGTGCGGTTTTTCGTGCTTCAGCCGCGTGGGTAGCAAGTAGCTCAGGATTATCGTGATATTTGATGATATGCTCCGTCATTTCATCAGGACTCGAGCAGGCTTTTCCCGTATTACTGGATAGATATGACTTCACACCGTCAATCTTTGAAGTTAGGACCGGCAGTCCACACGAAAGACCTTCTAATAAGGCATTATTGGCGGTGCAACTCTTGAGTGGGAGAATTAATATATGCGAATCACTATAAGCTCTCACTAGTTCTTCATCTGTCAGCCCACTAAGAAATTCAATCTGGGAAGAATCAGATCCAATTAGGGTTTGAACTTCATTCATGTTCTTTTCCGGTATAATCAGCTTGAATTGAACGGACTTCAACTTTAAGAAAGTACGGTCTATGACTGCTTTAAGGAATTCAAAATCCCTCATCCAATAACCGGAGAAAACGCAGGTAAAACGACTATTTTTTGAATCATTAGGTGCAAAAAAGGAGGTATCTACTCCGTGCGGAATAAAGGTTATTTTCTCTGAAAAATGCTTTTGCCATTTCGGAGTTTCAGCTTCAGTCAGAACTATCAACTGATCAAAACGATCTAAGGCTTCAATATGGCCATTTTCAAGCCACCACTCATACGTTTGATGAAGGGTACCAATCATAGGGGTTTGAAGTAATTGATCTATGAAAAGAGGACTGGCGAACAACCCCCACTGGTTTTCTATATAGGAGTAGTGAATCAAATCGGTATCAGAATCCTGAAGCGTGTATAGAAGATCCATCTCGGCACCAAGAGAATCCAGCGTGTAAAAATTTGTGGAAGTTCGACTGGTTTGATGTTTGATATTTCTAAGCAGGTTAGTTTGGTAATGAGCCGGCCTGCAGTGAAAATTGAATTCATTCCAAATGCCAGAGTGTAAAGGAAAGGGCTTCTTCCAGTGAGAGTATCTAGGGATTTTAAACGTTTTCCTTTCAGAGGCATTTTTCCAAATGCTTGTCAACTTCACATTTGAACTTAAAGCATTAAATAAACAATCATATCCGCTATGCTGTCCCATATGACTGAATCCTTCACGCAATGCAGCCAGTTTCATTCGGCGGGGAGCATGGTCAACGGGTGAATTTTATAGTTCAATTCGCGCATTTCCTTCTTTAAGTTCTGAGCCATTTTCAGTCGATCGATCCATGGAATTTTGATGGCGGAAGATATTGGTTTGCCTTCTCTGTTTGCTTTTTTCCATATCTCTGAATCATGCGTTATCTGCTCAGCTACCAACCTATAGTTTTGGAGTTTGGTCAAATCCGCTTCCAATCCCATAAACTTCAAGAGGCCTTCAACTCGGCTTTCTTTTTCAGAAACCAGATCCTCAAACTTTAGTATTCTAATAGCATCAGGATATTCCCTTTGAAAGCTCATGGCGATCCGATAGGACTCCTTCCATTGCTTACTGAGTTTATCATAAGGTTGTCGGTAATCAATCAGATTTTCATAAAATGAATTGATCGCCAAAAAAGGGTGTCTGAATAAGCAGATGAACTTGGCTTTTGGAAATGCGTGTTGAATATCGAACAGATGTCTGATGTGGTCTGGCGTTTTTTCCAGAATTAGTTTGTTATCGGTTCCTATGCCTTGGGAATCAAAGTAATCCGAGACTATCTTGCCAAAAACGGTTTTTTTCCAGAGTGAATCTTCTGCCCTCTGATTGTTTAAATCATCAATCGAATTTTTGGATAGCCTGTGCTGCATCATTTCGTTAGTTCTTTGTTCGATGAGGTCCAGGTTATCCGATGTGAATCGTCCGTATTGATCGAATTGATGTTTGCTGATCAATGAAAAGAAGTGTGTTTCTGGAAGGGTGACGACTTTACTCTGAGTTGCAAGGAGTGTTTGAAGATAAGTTGTACCCGATCGTGGGAAACCCATCAAGAAGGCATACTGGTTCATTACCCAAGAACAAATTTATCCGAACCGATTTTCATCTTCTTGTAAGAAGCTTTGTTACCCAATTTTGCTTCGATGGCTTGTTGTCAAATTTGTTTGTCCGCCAAATCATCTCTTGTGCTAACTCGGATTCCATAATGTTCTGATTATTCTGAATTTTGTCAATGAAATTCAGTAGGATATGCATGTTCCAGTTATGTAAAGGGTCGTTTTTAGGCTGTTGCCAGGAACGATCGTCACCTATGTGAAAGGTTAGGAATTCCTTATCGAACAATCGAAACGAATCATGGTGGGCAATCAAGTTTAGCAAGAGAATTCTACCGATCCAGTTCGCACCCAAAATGGTCTTATCGAGATAAAACTTAGGTAGCGAAGAGGCTGGAAAAACGAAACAATCAAAGCCCGGATGTGACTCGCCTGTTTCCAGAAACATCTGTTCGAGTTCTTTTATGTTTTTGTATTTGTTCGAAATTGTTCTTCGGTTTATGACCATTGCCTTGATTCCCTTTTCTATTTGTTCGGAAATGAAATCATAGAAATGTGGTTGTACAGCAATGTCTACATTAGAATAAATGATATAATCCTGCTCGTCAGATACTTCACTCGCTCTGGAAAGAATTTCTGCAATAAATGGGAGTTTTTTGGTAAAAATGGTAGAGTTATCCTGTGTGGATTTTTCGAGATCGGCTAAAACTACAAAACCATCAGGTATGATGGTTCGGTCTTCAGGAAATTGGGTGGTTAGTAGTCTAATTCGATTTTTCGCCTCTGACTTTTTCTTAGCGATAATAAGACTTTCGAATGTTATTGGCTGAGCAATGAAGAGGTCTGATGATCTTATTACCGTAACGGGATTGATAATATGATTTAATGAATATCCCAAAGGGGGTACTTTTCTTTTTGCAATTTGAAATGACCTTTCACATGCCTGATAATGGAATAATCCAGTTGGTCTATTTTCTGTAATTGGGCAATGTTTTTTCGTAATTTGAGATAGGCGGTTATCGATTGGATGTATTTCTGAAATCCTATTCCCTTATTCATAGACATATTCTCGCGTTTTACTTTGAAACGCTCAAGATTATCTGAGATTTCCAACTGCTGACTGGTCATTTGTGATCTAAGCTGATCAATGCAGACTTTCATTTCTTTATCAACCTGATCCGCATAGAGTTTTCCCCGCCTTAGATCATGTTCGCGGAGTGCTCCAAGTTGAACATCCAAGGTAACCAACGGCGAAATGGTAAAAAACCGAGACCAAAGTTCTCCATCCACCATGAAGTCCATTTCTTGACTGATGAACCCTCCGGCTTTTTCCCAAAGGTCACGGGACCAAAATGATGATTCTTGTTGGATCCATCTATGGTTACCTGAAGCAAAGTCATAAATATTTTTCGGTTGTAGCTTTCGATAAATCGGGATTCCGTCAGCAGAAATTTTGGTCTGAACACCTTGAATCCAGTTTACATCAAAATCTGAAAAAATCTGTGCAACCGTTTTGAAGGTCCAGGGTAGATAAAGGTCGTCAGCATTCAACCATGCTAAGATTTGTCCTGTTGTTTTTTTAAATCCTTTATTCAATGCATCGCCATGACCATCGTCTGGTTCCGAAACCCAATAAGCAAGATGCTTTTCATATTTTTTAATTATTTCCTGAGTATTATCGGTACTTCCTCCATCAATGATGATGTACTCAAGATTTTCGTACTTTTGATTAAGTACTGATTGGATGCACGCTTCTATATACTGTGCGCCGTTTAATACGGGTGTTATGATGGAAATCCTATGCACTTATTCGATTCGCAGACTAATCCAAAAGATATTTTTCACTTTTCCGATCATATTTCAAAATATACGGCTTTGGAAATGTCAGCTTATTTCTTCGGGTTACCCTCACTTTGAGACCTGCTTTTTCAAGAATTCCGACCAGTTTAAGTCTATTGAACACCTTGAACAGAAATGTACGTTCATTATTTCTCATTCCGGGAGCCGTTTTAAGTGCATTAAGCCTGATTCTCTCCACTTCTTCCAGATAGGTGTCTATGGAATCGAGTGTTTTTTGGTTCTCTGACCTTAATCGGAATGCAGCAAAAACGGTTCGCGCAATTGCCGGTCTTGAGCCCTGATAAAATTGTGTCCATAAGTAGTAATCTCCGGCATACTTATACTGCAGGTCGATCGGTCCATAGGCTTCAAATAACTTTGCTCTCCAAAAAGTTGCTTCTTGCTGTATAATTTTGACATCATTCGTAATGAACTTTCTAAAATCGCACGGCTCTGTCCATCCGTTCGACACCAAAATGTCTTCTTCGTTCATACATAGTCTGTTAGAGGTGAGCCACCGGACCTCAGAGTAGTCATTAAAGATTTGAGCAACTGTGAAAAGTGTCCCATTCAAGTAAACGTCATCTGAGTTTAACCAGGCCAATATATCTCCACTGGCTCTTTTGAAGCCTTTGTTAATGGCGTCATACATACCATCATCCGGCTCACTAACCCAAAAATCAATTTCGGATTCATATTTTTTAATTATGTCAACAGAGTTGTCAGAACTTCCCCCATCCATGATGATGTATTCCAAATTTGGATATCCCTGATTCAATATACTTTGGATGGTGCGTTCAATGTAATCTCCTTGGTTAAAGGAAGGGGTTACAATTGAGATTTTTGGAAGTCCCATTGCCTAGTCGTAGCTGTTATTCGAAAACACTGGATTGTCTGATGGGAGATACACAGCATCAGCTTGCCAGAAAGCCTTGTCTACTTCTCTTCTCATTGGACTGACGATATCGTACAATCTGAAGCCCAAATCTTCCATTTTTGAAGATAACTGATGAAATAATGGAGCTGTTGGTGAAATGTAGAAGCCATATACCTCTATGATTAATGCTTCGGTATGTCTTAACGTCTGCATGCTCCCCTTAAGAATTTCCAGTTCGAATCCATGTGTGTCCAGCTTGATTAAATTTGGTTCAGCTGATTTGTTTAAGATAGAATCAATTGTAATAGTTGGGAGCGCGCGTTTGTTAGGTGCGTCATCTCCAAAAACACCACTGCCCAGTAGGTTCTCGGAAACTGAAAATTGAACTTCTCCTATATGGTTCCCAGCAACGGCAAAATGACATTGAATATTATGTTCCTGATTCATTAAGGATTTTAATTTGGTGCCTTGCTCTGTCAAGGGTTCAATTAAATGGTAGCTGGCATTGGGCCAACTTTTCAATGACAACTTGGTCCATTCGCCCTCGGCTGCCCCTACGTCAATTATTACCGACGGGTTTATCCCAATATCCTTTAACCTTAACAAAGCTTGCGCCATAAGATTTTCTTGATGACTTTTCAGCAGTTCTTTATTAATTATTTGGACCTTTTTGAGTTGACTGGTTTTGAATTTGAGTTGTGAATTCAACTTGCTTAAATCATGTGTTTTTGCCAGTGTATACCCGAAACGATTGAATGATTTCAGAAGTGTTTTTTTCATTGCTTTCATTTGTCGAAGAATAAATCAAATTTCAGGGTAATTAGTCACTAAAGAACTTGTTTAGTGCGTATTCGTATACCGCGTAATCTAGACTATTTATTTCCTTAAATCTTTTTACAGTAACGTTCGAAAGTTTTTTGACTTGTTCGTCTTTTTTGGAAGTATTCGCTACTGGAATTTCCAATTTTCTGTTTAAAAAATCACTAAGCTTTCGGGCAGATTCATCCATGTACTCCTGAATGCCGATAAAATGATAGCGAGCCAGGATGCTTTCGTAATTGTTCTCAGAACAGGGCAGGATTCTGGATATGTAGTTTGGTTGAGTCAATAGGTATTCTTCCAAGGTCTCTCCATTCGGATCTCTACGCTTCTTTTTTAATTCATAGTAGTATAGTGAAATGCGCAGGTGTAACGGATCACGTAGAATGGTAAATAATTTGAATTTTTTAGGTTTTTTTAATACCTCGGGGTATCTAATATGCAAGTGGTTTTTCGGTAATTCAAAATGACCACAAAGGATTATTTGCCTTCTCGAATTAGAAAGTTTTCTTTTGGGATGAATAGGTTGTTCATTCGAAAGCATTTCCAACTTCAAATAATCTGGAATTAATTGAAAATGTCCCCTGAATGCCTCTTTCAGAGACGTACCCGCACATTTAGGTATGTGATGGAACACAAAGACAGGCTGAGGATTGAATAGTTGTTTTATGACCTGGCTAAGTCTCATTGTTCAATTGATGCGATGGCCAAACTATGCTCAAAGTTGTAGTTGAAGTGGGCTATTTCGAACGCGAATTTGGTTTCTATGATCTTCCTGGATCTAGCATCGTAAAATTCAGAGATTGCAATCTCTGAATTTCTATAGCCAGACTTTAGCTTTTGTATTCTGTCTGATTCAAAAGGGACGTCAATTTTAGCACAAACGTCTTGTATACCTTCGTTCAATTTCTCATATCGAATGAAATAATCCATACACAGCTTCCCATTTATTTGATATTTGTTTTTGTTTCGAACATGGTTGTCTTGAAGCCATGTTCTGAACAATCGGAGCTGCTTTTGCTTGGTCATGTCTTTAACACCAAGGTCTCGATGTTTGAAATAAAAATATGAAATCATCAGGTCGAAGGGAGATCTTATCACACAGAACTTGAAGTAGTTTGACCATTGTTGATTAGTCAATTGGGCCTTAATCTGTTTTAAACTCATATGGCTGTACCATTTGGGCTTTTCATCGAAAGCACCACGCGCTCCGATTATCCCGACATTCGATTCCATGAAATCACGCGAATGACTAAACTGGTATTCATCTGATGGAGCACAGTACTTTTCAAAGTAGACCTCCACAGATGTACCTGCTGTTTTGGCGGTCTTTGTATAAATGAATTTCTTTTCGTGGCTAATTAACACGGCAGCAAGGGTTCTAGTGCCAAGTGACTGGAAGGTTGATCCTTGCATTTTTTGAAAACTGCCTGGTCTTACCCTTATGGATGAGTGCGTTTTCTACAACGGCAAATGCTCGATTGCTAGTAGGATCAAGAATCCGTATGGTAAAATAAAATGTTCCGACTGTAAATAGGTTTTGTAACCTGAATTGACATGAGGTTACACCGTTTTGAAAACGGTAATATTTTTCGTCCTGTGCCGAATTGATAATGGCGACTGCATTGTCATTGCTATCTCTTATCAAAATCTCTATTGCGAACTCCGATTGAATTTCATTGCTACTAAGTTCCAGATCAACGACGATATCCTCTTGCAATACCTGAATTTCTTTCTTTGTAATGTCTACTCTCTTGACAGAAGATATTTTTTTTGATTTTTGAGGTTTATCCAAAAGATACTTTTCAATACCAGACTCAATTTCAGCTCCGAAATCATCGGCTTTTCCTTTTTCTAGGTAAATAAGGCTCGTACTGACCCTGGAAATGTGAGCCACATTGTGAGAAACAAAAATAATGGCTGTTTTCTGGGCAAGCTCTTGAAGGGTTTCAAAGCATTTTTTCTTGAAATTCATATCCCCAACGGCAAGCACCTCATCAATAATGAGGACATCCGGTTCCATCTGTGCCGCAACGGCAAAACCTAACCGGACTTTCATACCGGAACTGTAATTCTGCACGGGAGTTTCCATAAAGCCCTCCATCTCGGCAAATTCCACAATGTCCCTGTACTTGGCAAGAATCTGCTGGTGTGTAAACCCCAGCACTATGCCGTAATTGAACACATTTTCTCTGCCTGTTAGGATGGGGTTAAATCCTGCACCTAATTCAATTAATGCTCCAATTCGACCTTTTAGCTTAATTTCTCCCCGATCTGGATTTATAAGGCCATTCAGCATTTTAAGTAAGGTGGATTTACCAGCTCCATTGTGACCAATCAAGCCAAGACACTCACCTCGTTTCAACTGAAACGAGATGTCGTCTACAGCCCAGAATTCATCAGTACGTAAATTCCTTTCCTTTTTGGAACCAAAAAATTCGTTTAGGATATCTTGTAAGCCATACCAAAGAGATTTCTTAAAGTTTTTACAAAACTTCTTTGAAACCCCAGTAACCGAGATCAATACCTCATTAGTTGAAGTCTCATTCTGAGTGATTTCCGAACTCATGGTTTACGTTTTGATAAATAATCTGGCTTAATGAAAATTGCGTCTCCCTGAAGTGGATTTGAATCAATGGGGTGATTTAGTTGGTCAATATTTCCTGCATAAAAAAAACCTATTCGGATCATGGCTTCATAAATATTATGGAATAGTTTCTGTCCTTCATAGAGCTCCCAATATGTTACCTCAATGATCACGACATCTGCCATTGAGACAGTTTTTGAACCTCCAGAAATTACAAGATCTTCATACCCTTGTACGTCGATTTTAATCAACAATGGAAAGGTTATAGACTCCTCGACGATTATGTCATCAAGTCTGCGGATTTCTATGGTTTCTTCAGTGTAATCTTTGGTATGAGTAAAAGCTGTCGTATGGGTTTCTGACATGGGTAGCAAAGAAGAAGATGGTGTATAGGCATTCTTAAAAATCCGATCAGTTCCATTTCTTTCGCCAAGGGCAAGATTGAAAGCTTTGAACTTTGATTTGGATTCAAATTCGTTAACTAAAATTTGGTAACAATCCTGCAAAGGTTCAAAGCAGATTATACTAGCATGTGGTGCAATTGAGAGCATTGACTTTATAAACTGTCCCTCATTTGCACCTATGTCAATTATCGTCTGAATATTTAAATCTGCCAGCCAGGAAAGCTTATTTTGCTCCTTTTTTTTCAGTGAGTGAATGGCAAGGGTGTCTTTTTTCTGACGGTTACCAACGTTTTTATTCTGATAATTAGCCTTATCGGCCGAATGATTGAAATCTACAGCTTTCTCTGAGCCCTTAACGGCGATTAGGTTGTCATAAAAATAAGATTCTTGGAGATCGTGAGGAACTAGCATATTATTTTCAATAGAGTACCACTCATAATCCAATGACTTCATATAGTCGTAAACCATCTTACATGTAAAACCTGCGTTTTGTGCATTTTCGTCACTGAATTCAATCATTAAAAAAGGAGAATATGTTCTTAGAAGGAATTCAGCTCCTTTTAATACAGCAAGTTCAAACCCTTCTACATCGATTTTTATGAGCCTAATATTCTTCTGATCAATATTTTCATTTTGGAGGAAATCATCTATCGTGATCACATCTGTTCTTATCACCTCATTTAATCCCTTGCCAGGTGAATTCGTGAGCCCATTCCATGCATCATACCCGTTTCCTGAAATGAAGAATTCAACATTATCATTTTTGTCTCCCAAAGCTTTATTGACAGGGTAAATATTGCTGATCCTGTTTAAGGAAACATTCTCATTAAGCCTTCCAAATGTTTCAGGTGTGGGTTCAAAAGAATAGACCCTTCCTTCTTCTCCAACCTCTTTGCTTGCATAGAGTGAATGAATTCCTATGTGAGCTCCAATATCAATGAATATATCGCCGCTTGAAAGTAGATTTCTGGCAAAATGGATTTCTTTTTTTTCGTATTTTTTCTGGAATATTTGTTTACATATGATACTATCAAAATAAACGTTCATCCTAAGTCCATTATCGAGTTGATGATGGATTTTTTTTAGGCCTGAACCTTGCAGAGAATCGAAAAGCAAGGATCTAAAGTTCATTTCATTACTGACATGGTCGCGTAGTTTATTGTTAACCTTTCGATTGACCATATTTTCAATTTCTATCCGAAGAAATCTTTTTAAAAATTGTATTAATATCTGTTTCATCCTTGAATTCCGTTTCAGAATATTTAGTGCTGATTATGATTTATGCCTCTTAATGGCATAGTCATAAATCATATAGTCAAGAGCATTTGCTTCCTTGAAAGCAGAAACCTGTTCATCGGTCATTATTGCATCTTTTTTTCTAGGACTGATGTTAATTTTCGGAGGTAAAATCATGCGTTTGCCAAGTAGATTGGCAAGTTCTTTCACCGAATTATTGTAGTCTTCAAGAAATCCGATGAAGTCGTATCTATCAAGTCGTGATCGAAAGTTCGATTGATTTACTCCAAGTGTCTTTGCAATGAAATTTGTTTCTATAGCCAAGTCCGTCTCCAGCTCCCAAAGTCGACCTTTATAATGAAGGAGCCTGAAATAGTACCAAGAAATTCTAAGATCCAATGGGTTTCTAAGGAAGGTGAACAAAAAATACCTATTCTGATCTGTTAGAATTTGGGGGTATCGTGTTTCCAAACTTAAATGACTAAAGGGCGAATCCCAGTGACCCGTCAGGCATGTCTTTGGATTTAAATCAAAAAGATTTTTTGGGGCAGGATACGATTTGATCCGTTTATCCCAATCGTAAATAACATAGTCTTGTTCAAGTTTGAACCACTTTTCCAGGACTTTCAGTAAGGATTGTCCACCACATTTTGGGATATGATGAAATATCGGAATTCTATTTTCTTTGTCATGCTTGAATATATTCAATTTGGCAATTGAAAACTGAATAGAACGTATTTTTCGTTTTTCGTTTTTCAATTGCCAATTCGTTCAATGATAACGGGCATAGATATTTTAAAAATGGCCAAGCCAACGCATAATAACAGAACAAAACCAATCGATATGTATATCATAGTTGGATAATCCGTCACGGATTGATTCGTAAACCATTCTCGAGTTGTATTGAGTAGGGTTGCCATCGGATTAATTTTAAGCAGTAAGCCAATAAACCCTTCCGTTTTTGGGGGATAAATTACAGGGGTCAAATACATGGCAAATGGTAGACCCAGCGAAATGATTCGCTGGACATCTCCGTAGAGCATGCCTACGGGGACAAACAAAAGGCCAAGAGCCAGGCCACAAATAACAATAGATAAGACACCCAGAGGAAAGAGTAGAAGGTTGATTGAGACGGATTGACCAAAATAAACAAATGTTACCCCTAACAGTACAAGTTTAATGAACAGGTTAAAGAACATGCTGTACACACCGGATAGAAGTAAACCCTCCCTAGGAACATTCAACTTGACCAGAATGCTTTTGTTGGCTTTAAGACTTTTTAAAGGCGCATTAAAAGAGTCAGTAAATACTTGCCAAAGTAATGTTCCGGTAATTACAAACAGTGGGTAAGAAATAACTGTTTCACCAAAATCCACCACTTTGTTTCCTTTTAAAAATATCCACAATGCCGAGGTTGTGATGGGAGGGATAAGGGCCCAAAAAATACCAAGGAAGGACTGTCGATATTGAGCCTTGAGGTCTCTTTTGAATAACCTGATTGCCAATCTATGAGCAGCAGGCACCTCTTTTAAGATTGTATAGAGGGCTTTAAGGAACGACCTTGATCGACCTTGTGCGGAATAAATAGTTAGTTGATCGGATGGGTTCTGTAGCACAGTGTTTTATCGTTGGGTATTCGCTCCTTTAAAAAAAGATTGGATGGTAGAAAAGCCTGACTTGAACTTGGATTTGACATTTTTTTCACGAATTAAATTTTGTCTTGCTGATCGCAGTTCGGGGTATATTGCATGTATGTGATTGATTGTATCAATATGATCTGTTGGATTTAGGATTCGTTCGGTATTGTGGTAGTGGAAAAAATATTCAGGGATGTCTTTAAACAGCACATACTTCGCCTTCAGGTGATGGACTGACACCATAAGCGCCAATTGCCCAATGTGTGTGATCACGGGCAAGGCAAAAAACAATTTCAACCAGTAGTTGGTCCAAGTTTCATGCAGTTCTCGAGCGAATTTGCGTTCAATGCAGATCAGGAAACTGTTAAAATGGGGTGGCGTGTAGATCACATGCTCTCCAGGTTTCTTTGGTTTTATTTCCCATGTTTCAGAGGGGTAGGGAACACCGGCCTCCTTAAATATGTTTTTGTAATCATGACCCTGTGCACCGTGTCGACCAACTCGTTGCATCATGAAGGAGTTATGAAAAAACTCCATACAGCGTAGTTTTTTTAGAAGAATTACGTCGGTATCAATGAAAACTATTTTGTCCGCTTTCGTGGGAATAGTCAACGCATAATGTTTATTCGTTATGTAGTGATTTCGTCTAAGCTTTTCTTTTGAAATATTTAAGTGTTTAGATAGTATTTCGTTCTCCACATAGTACGCGCTCACTCCCCAGGATTCTAATAAGGCGATCGTTTCATCGTTCGGCAACTCCAATATTCCTTTAACCGTCGGAATAACGGCATATAATTCGTAGTTTCCTATTAAACACTCTTTCAGACTGGCAACTAAATACAGCGATTGAATCTCTAAATCACCAGCCTGACAAACAAAAGCAAAAGCAAAAGATTCCTCAGTATGACGTTCTACTTTCTCCATAATAACAACGGATTCTCAAATTCAGAAGTGTTGTTTTCATATTCCACTGAGCTATACTTAACCCATCTTATTTTTTTGTTTACAAGTTTTTGAGCCTTAACGCTGATGTTTTGTATGAAGTCTTCGTTTAAGTCATCTCCGACAACTATTAAATCTACCAGATTAGAATCCAAGCCTCTGGCCAATTTCCCTGTCAGGTAAACTGCCTGGATATCACCAGATTGCTCAGCCAACCAATCAATGATGTGATCAATTCCAATGTATTTTTTGACAATGGAGTTGAGATCGTCATACATAGGATGATTCTGATTGGCCTGAAAGAATTTCTTATTCCCTGAGGTGCTGGTTTCCAGAAGACCGGCCTCTTCGAATCGATTGAGCTCAATTCTGATGGCATTACTTCCTTCATCGAATTCCTGCTCCAGTCCTCGCAGGTATCCTTTTAGTTTTGGATTCAGGAAAAACTTCAGCAGAAGTTTGACCCGGGTTTTACTGGTTATTAGTGTGTCTAACATTTATTAGGAGCGGGATTCTTACAGCTCCGCCTTATAAGTCCCATGCAAATGCACGGAACTGCCTGATCAATCAAGATGAAGAATCAGTCGATCACATAGCGTGCAGGCAACTTTGCGTGCACGATTCTTCCCATGGTTTCTACCAATAGGAAAAGATCGTCTCCATGACGATCTACATATTTTCCCTGAAGGCCCTTCAAAGCACCGGACTTGATGTCAATGCTATCTCCAATGTTGAATTGATTGATGGTCGCCTCCGGATAATTTTCTAATTCACCTAAGAAGGTTCGGATGGCCTGTATCTCCTCGTCTCGGACGATAGCGGGTTGGCCATTGTCAAACAAGGATCTAACGATTCCAGGTGTCTGAATCGCCTCCTGTCGCTCTGTTTCTGTCCCGTTTAAGAAAACATAGGATTTGTAAAGAGGCTCCTCCACTTTCTTCTTTCGATCACTCCATTGACGGAGCATTTTCTGAAGCGGGAGATAGACTTCAAAACCTTTGCTTTCAAGTCTATTGGCTACTTTCTTCTCGTTTCTAGGCTTGGTGTGGAATACGAACCAACTCATCTTTGAGTAAAATAATTACTCAAATGTAAGCGGTTGGGTTGAATTAGAAAAACCAAAGTTTGACGGCCAAGGCTGATACTGTGACCAGAAGAAAAATCCTGACATACTTATCGGGAATGCCGACAGACCATCGACTACAAAACCAACCACCGGTTGCTGTCCCAATGGCCAGGATCAGTCCGTGCTTCCAGAGAATCATGTCATTGTAAATGAAAACGGCCAAGGCAATGACCGTATAGCACAGAGCGACGAATACCTTAATACTGTTCACTTTCGCCATGGGGAGGTTGTGAACCAGCGTCAGCGCCGCGATCATCAAGAAACCTATGCCGGCCTGAATGAACCCACCGTAGACACCTACGAAAAAGAAAATGATCACACTTTTGATGTTGGTCTTTTTGCTAAAATTTTCTAGTGCTTTGTCCGATCCGACCTTTGGTTTTAACACGGTCAAGACAACCACCAGTATCATCACGACAGCCAGAATTCTGCGGAAGAGGTCGTCAGAAATTTCAACGGCGATGGATGATCCAACAAATGAGCCGGCACATGCAGAAAGCGCCACCCAATACGAGAACGGAAATACCCCAACACCTTTGCTTTTGAATCCGCGAACGGCAAATACGTTCTGTAAAAAAATACCAAGCCTGTTGGTGGCATTGGCCATGGGAGAGGGGACACCCAAAAAAATAAGAACTGGAAGTGTGAGTAAGGATCCGCCACCGGCCAGAACATTGATGAATCCGGCGATGATACCGGTTCCGATAAGAAGTAGGACGTCAGTTAGGCTCAAGTGGCGTTAATTCATTAAGTCGGCTAAAATTGCTGCAAAATCCGGATTAGCCAAGGCTTTCTTGAAATCCATTATTTCATCTTCATAGGTTCCGACTCCCCGATTCCCAATCCAAATGAAATCAGCAGTGCGCTCGAAACGTTCTCCACGGCTTTCAGTGAGCTTCTCAATTTCGTTCACCTTACCATCGTAGTGATCAATGATGTTTAAAAAAGCCTGATCAATTGCGGTATAAGCTTGTTTCATTTCCGCGTTGGTCATTAATTCCTGGTGGATTTTCTTCTCCTTGCTTTTGGCGTAGCTGAGGTATTGGAGAATGAAATATTTGAATTCGTAATACGACAACTTTGTACTGGATGCATCACTGATGTAGTTGAGGAAATAACCGACATTTTCGGTGGCATTGGATTCATACAATGGATAATTGAGTACTGTGGTTTTGAAGCCATTGTAGTAGGCAGACCACTCATCCATAAGTCCATAAACACCCGATTGCTGAGTTCCGAGGATTTTGTTTTTTGAATCAATGTATGTGTCGTACCTAGACTTACGAAGTTCCTTGGGAACCAACCTGGCAATCTGAATCGATGGGAAAACTTCGGTTTCTTTTACCAGAAATTCTTTAGCCTCATTGATGTAGTAAACGGCATATTGTGCCCCGAACTCGTAATTCAGATTTTGCTCAACGATGATCTGAAATCCTTTTTTGGACTGGTACATGTGACATGCCTCGTGTACAGCCGTAGAGATGCTGGATAGCACTTGCTCAAAATTGTCATCACTGATGTACACCATGAAATCCGATGGTTTAGAGACGGTCATGGTTGCAGTGCCCAATTTGAACTTGGAAGGAAGATCATATAGCCGTTTCATCATGATGTGCGCATCGGGATTATGGGATTCCAGCATGGACCATATCTGATCTTTCGCATTCTGTTGCGACAGTGTGACCAATGGAAATAATAGAGCAAGTAGTGTTAGTTTTTTCATATGACTCGGTTTTTGATCCTCTTTTCCAACGACAAAATACCCAGAATTGGGTATTGCTGCGCCGGAATTCTAGAGACACTTTTGTTAAAGCTATACTTGAGTAATTAGCTAATCACTGGTTTTCACTCACAGCCCCTCAGAAGGAGGGGCTTTTTTTGTGCGAAAGATTTTTACTTCGGCTTATTTTCGCCAGGTGAGAAAATCCGCGATCTTTTTTTTCCTTTTGGCCGCCTTTATGGCCTCAGCTCAAGATACTTTGAAGTTGACCTTTATCGGGGATGTGATGCAGCATGGCCCTCAAATCAAGAGCGCGTATGATTCTGAATCCGGGACATACGATTACACAGAATGTTTTCAGTACCTGAAAACGGAGATGTCTCAGTCGGATATCACTATTGCCAATTTGGAGTTCACATTAGCCGGTCCTCCTTATCAGGGATACCCCATGTTCAGCGCACCTGATGCCACTGTTTCTGCTTTGAAAGATGCGGGAGTGGACATTTTGGTCACAGCAAATAATCATACGTGTGACCGACGAAAGAATGGCGTGATTCGAACGCTGGATGTTTTGGACTCATTGGAAATTGGACACACAGGCTCTTTTAGAAATCAGACTGAAAAAGACTCTCTTTACCCCATGCTCATTGAGGAGAAGGGTTTTCGTTTGGCACTCTTGAATTACACTTATGGGACGAATGGAATGCCCATTGAAGAGCCGACACGGGTAAACTTAATCGCGGTGGATTCAATAAAAGCTGATCTGGCAGAGGCCGCTAAAATGGAGGTTGACAAAGTGATTGTCTTTGTCCACTGGGGGTCGGAATACACACACAAGCCAAACCAAAAGCAAAAAGACTGGGCTCAATTGTTTTTTGATCATGGAGCTGATATCGTGATAGGGGCACATTCGCATGTCGTGCAACCCATGATCTTCCAAAAACAAGATTCTATAATCTCTGAGCGGTTGCTTGTTTACTCTTTAGGGAATTTCATCAGCAATCAACGAACGGCTCCAAGGGATGGAGGTGCCATGGTGGATTTAAGTTTGGTTAAGGACGAATTAGGAGTGCGAGTGGATGATGTGGCTTATCGACTCACTTGGGTTTGGCTGCCGATCCGGGATGGAAAGCGTAAATATTACGTTTTGCCAGCGGAGAAGTATGAACAGAACAAGCAAATGATGGACACTTGGTCGCATAATAAAATGAAGAAGTATATTGAGACGGCTCGAGGGGTTTTGGAAAAGGAAAACGTGAACGTTCCTGAAATTCGGTCACAAAACTGAGAACCACGATTATGAATTACACTGAAGGGATGTTGCGCGAAGGTGCGCTTAAAGGCAAAACGATTTTGATTACTGGTGGCGGGACTGGTCTTGGTAAGTCCATGGGCGAGTACTTTTCTCACTTGGGAGCTAACCTCGTGATCACCAGCAGGCGATTGGAAGTGCTGGAAGAAACAGCCAAAGAAATGTCTGAGAAGACTGGAAATAAAGTCTTGCCATTGGCCTGTGACGTACGAGAATACGATCAGGTGGAAATGGTGCTGGCGGAGGCCACCAAGGAATTTGGTCAAATAGATGTCTTGCTAAACAACGCTGCTGGCAATTTCATAAGCCCTACGGAACGTCTATCGCATCGGGCATTTGACACGGTGGTAGAAATCGTGTTGAGGGGAACTTACAATTTCACCTTGGAACTGGGAAAACAATGGATCGAAAAGAAGCAGCCTGGGGTTGTCATGAACATTGTTACGACTTATGCCTGGACTGGGTCTGGGTATGTGGTGCCTAGTGCGTGTGCTAAGGCTGGGGTCTTAGCCATGACAAGATCATTGGCCGTGGAATGGGCCAAGTATGGCATCCGATTGAATGCCATTGCTCCGGGTCCATTCCCAACTGAAGGAGCCTGGAGTCGATTACTGCCGGGAGATCTCAAGAAAAAATACGATCCTGCGAAGAAAGTACCGGTAGGGCGGGTAGGGGAGCATCAGGAGCTGGCCAACCTAGCGGCTTATTTAGTGTCTGATTTTTCTGCTTACGTAAATGGAGAAGTTATCACCATAGATGGTGGTGAGTGGTTGAAAGGTGCCGGGGAATTCAATCAGCTAGATGCCATTCCTGATGAGCTCTGGGATGCCATGGAGATGGCGCGAAAGAAGGATTCGTCCAAGCTTAAAATGATGTGGGCCTACTTTAAGGGGATGAGAAAACTTAAGAAATTCTGACCATCAGAGGGTTCGACTCTGCAAAGGTTAATTTTCTGAATCTTTGCGTTTTTCAGCGATTTCGTGGATATTGAAGTTTATTCCTAAAAACTACTGCTATGAAATTATCCCTGTTAACCCTGGCCTTGGGTGCCTTAAGTCTTGTTGCTACTGCCCAAGATCCTGATATCAATGTTGAAGTAACGAGTGTCTCGGCAACTTTAGTGCCTGGAGATAGTGAAGACTTCCTGATTGTCATTGAAAATACTGGAAGTTCAGACCTTGAGTGGTCCATTGACTTTACTAATCTATTTACCTCAGGTGAATCTACGACCTTCACCAAGGACAATTTTGCGGTATTCACAGCCGCGGCAAATCAAGACCGTATTTCAGAAGATGTGTGGATTGCGCGAAGGGACAATCAGAGTTTGTTTAATGCAAAGTTTGAGGATGGCTCTGACAACTCCGTTTCACCGCTGGGTACAGAATGGGCGATTGGAGGTGCGAATGTCGCCTTGGCCAACCAATATGATGCCTTCGTCGCTCATCACGGTGGAAATCCGGGATCCTTGGTTGGGCAGGTCACCGCATTACATCTTCTGGAATCAGATCGATATTTTGATGTGGAATTTCTCAGCTACACCGGAGGTAACAGCGGTGGTGGGTTTAGTTACACCAGAACGGAAATGCACAAATGGATGGATGTCTCACAACTATCCGGAACGACCAGTGCGGGCGGGAGTTCAGAATTGGTGATCACGTTGGACGCATCTTCACTTTTCTCTAAGTCTCTGACTGGTACTGTAACCCTAAATACAAATGATCCGGACGAGTCAGTTGTCGTGATCTCAACATCGTTGGAAGTTTCAGACCCTCCAGTAATGGCTCCATCCAATACGCAATTTGAAGTAACTGTGGACGCTGGTCAGGTGACTACTCAAACGCTCACTATATCCAACAACGGAGCTGCGCCATTGGATTGGTTGCTTTTGGAGCGAGTAGAATTTAATAAGCCTAATTATGCTGACTACACGCTCGTAGAAAATCAGGATCGCATTTCTGAAAATGTCTGGTTAACCCGACAGAGCCAGCAAGGTATTTATAATTATGCCCTAGAATCATCATATGATCGCAACTCATCACCTACTGGAACATCATGGGCGCTTGGGAGCACGGAGGAAGCGCAATCTCAAGGTGTGCCATATACTAACTTCAATGGACATTACAGAAGCCTGTTTAATTCTTATCAATTGCCTGGCAAAACAAGCTCATTGTATGTTGAAGAGGAAGATAAGTACTATGATATTTTTTGGACCTCCTATGGGAGACGAGGTGAAGGAGCTGGTTTCGGGTATGTTCGAAGTGAACCGGGCATCCCGTCTTGGGTAGATGTGGATATTCAAAGTGGACTATTAGAAGTCGGGGCAAGTGAAACAGTTGTGCTTACTTTTGATGTGACAAGCCTTATTCAAGGCACCTATGAAGGCACACTAAAATTACGGTCCAACGACCCCATAAATCCAGTCATAGAAATCGCTTTGACTTTGCAAGTCAATGGGGATGGGATGATAGACGCGCCAACCTCAATCGATTTTGGAGACGTGTTGATAGGCAATGTAGCTGTAGGAGAATTTGAGGTGAATAATGTTGGGACTGATGTTCTGGAAGTTTCAGCACTTAGCTTCTCAGATGCCCAATTTTCTACAACATCGAGTCCGTTTTCATTGGAGCCTGGGCAGGAAAAAACGGTCAAAGTAAGGTACACGCCAGATACCGAAGGAGTCAATGATGCGACCTTAACATTAACAACCAATGATCCGGATAACGCATCATATGAAATCGCTCTTTCAGGGAATGGAGTATTGCCACCGGCTATTAGCATTTCGAGTTTCAACCTAACTGAGACTCTTGTCGGAGGAAATGTAAGTACCCAAACTCTAACCTTTGAGAATACCGGGGCAAGCGAATTGCAAGTTCAAATTTCTAACGAAGGAGCTTACTTAGTGGACGAAAACGGCTTGGCTACCGGAGGAACAGTCTTTTTTGAAAAAGTAGATTACGGTGTTGAGGAAGACTTTATCACTCCAAATGTCGTCCTAACTAGAGAGACGAGTGGAGTGCTCTATAATTCGGCTTTAGAAGACGGTTATTCCAGAGACTCGTCACCTGAGGGAACGCTCTGGGCCGCTGGAACGACTGAAAATCCAACATCAGAGTATTCCAACTTCAGGGAACTGAGAGAATCACTCGGTTCACTAAGTGACTTACCTGGTGAGCAAGTTTCGCTCTTCCTTTTAGAGGAGGAAGTTTATTTAGATTTTGAGTTTTTATCCTGGACTTCAAGTGGCAATGGGGGTGGTTTCTCATACAGTAGATCCTCCTTAAATAGCTGGTATTCTTTGTCAGAAAATACGCTGGCAATTGCTCCAGGAGAGTCGGCAACAGTCGATGTAACATTTAGTTCACTAGCCACGCTGGCCGGAAATTACACTGGGCAGTTAGTAGTAGAAACCAACGTCCCAAATGATCCAGAGCTGATTGTGAACATGGAGCTAACTGTGAGCAGCGATCCTCCTTCTGCAGTAAGTATTTCTGAAACACAAATCATTGAGACACTGGCAACTGGGGCAACAAATACAGCATCATTTGTCATAGAAAATACAGGATCGGTTGATTTGGACTGGCAGGTCGATCTGGAGAATCTCGATGAGATATTTAAGAAGGGAGGATCCATGGTTTTCGAGAAGGTAGATTATGCAGATGAATCACAAGAAATTAATCAGGATAGAATATCTGAGACAGTTTGGTTAACCAGGGGTGAATCGCAAGGTCTTTTCAATTACTTCGAAAATGAAAGCTACGATAATGGCTCTCCGGTAGGTACTGAATGGCGATTGGGAGGAACAATGGATTTAGATAGTGAATACACTTATACGAATTGGCGAAATCATGCGAGAAACTATTTTGACTTGGACATGCTTCCTGGTCACACCAGTTCCCTACACTTAATAGATGAAGATCTTTATTTTGATATTCAATGGATGTCATGGACGTCCAGTGGTGACGGAGGTGGTTTCGGCTACAAGCGAACCGAAATAATCAAAGTTCCATGGGTGCAATTGGATAGCGAACAGGATGGGACTTTAGCACCTGGAGAAAGTACCACAGTTACGCTAACTCTCGATGCAACCATGCTGGGAAACAGCGTTTTGAATGGGGACATTGTTGTGACAACTTCAAATCCATTACAAAGCAGCTTTACGATCCCAGTAGAACTTACAGTAACAGGAGAATTGGTGGTTATGGATGAAATTCTTTTGGATCAGTCAAGTATTGAAGTCTCGGGCCAAACGGGAGACTTTTTTGAGCAATCCGTTGAAATTTCCAACACCGGTGATGAAGATGTCAATTTCACTTTGGCCTACTATGGTCAATCAATTGCTTTTTCGAAATCAGATAATGCAGACTGGACCTTGGAAGAAAATCAGGATCGAATTTCATCGGACATTTGGCTGACAAGAGCTACCAGGGAAGGTCTGTTTAATATTGCGATAAATGAGGAACAAGATTCCGATTCACCTGTAGGAACTCAGTGGGCACTGGGTTCTAGTTTCTACTCGGATTTGGAATACGATTTCTTCCGAGATGCGCTTGACAGTGATATCGGTAGAGTTCTAGTACCTGGCACTAAAATGTCAATGTTCACATGGGACGATCAGTATTTTGACTTTGAATTCCACCATTGGACCCGTGGAGGTGGTGGAGGAGTCTCATACACGAGAAGAGAAATTCCGAATTGGATCGATGGGGAGTTTTCTTATAATTTCACAATCCCAGCAGGAGGTAGTGAGACCCTGTTTTTCTACCTTGGAGATGAAAGTCTGCCAGGTGGGGTCTACAATGGTATAGTTGAACTTTGCACCAGTTCTTCGGTCAATCCTATGATTGAGAT
Source organism: Cyclobacteriaceae bacterium (assembly GCA_965212145.1). GTDB lineage: Bacteria > Bacteroidota > Bacteroidia > Cytophagales > Cyclobacteriaceae > JAAEPI01. The sequence goes on from CBDBUY010000005.1 coordinate 213,906, forward strand.
TCCGGTAGAGATGGAACTCATAGGTACCCCTGATATTACCAGCACATCAAACGTGATCAATTTGGGGGATGGTTACATAGGTAACGATAATACCCTCACTTTTGAAATTTCAAATATCGGAGATGGAGAGTTGATTGTTACAGATATCGCAAGTGATAATGCTGCCTTAACAATTCCTGAGACATCATTTGTTGTGCCTGCACTGGGTTTCCCTGGAGCAACTAACACTGCAGAAGTTGAGGTAATTTTCTCCCCGACCAATGTGGAAGCTTACTCAGGTACATTGACTATCACTAGCAATGATCCTATACAGAGTAGTTATGAGGTGTCCTGGACTGCCGATGGTATTGGATTGCCAGGTATTGAGGTTACACCTGCATCCATTTCTGTTGATGTCACTGGCTCTGAAACGATTTTTGAAACTGTAACCATTTCCAACGCCGGAAGCAGTACTCTATTCTGGCAGCCGGAAGTGGTCTCGCCAAATGGTACGGTGACATTTTCCAAGGCCGACTATGCGGATTGGACACTACCGGAAAATCAAGATCGTATTACTGACAATGTCTGGATAACCAGGGCAGATGAGCGTGGCATTTTCAATATTGCGATTGAAGATGAATTTGTAAGGGATTACGATCTGGGTGATGGGTCACCGCTCGGTACCGAGTGGGCCATTGGTTCAGTAGAGAATAACGAAGGGTATGATTCATGGCTGGAGGCGGTTGATGGGGATGCCGGTGACGAAATATTGAAAAATACCTACGCAATGAAACTTACAAATGAAAATGCATACTTCGATGTGGAATTTCATTCGTGGACTGAGCAAGCTCAGGGTGGTGGGTTTAGCTACACCAGAAAACGAGCAGTTACGTGGATTGAGCCAAGTGGCGAACCCTCGTTTGAGATCGCTGCAGGAGAATCGGTGACGATCGATCTTGGATTCAGTGGAGAAGGTCTGGCTACTGGCAGCTATCTAGCAGATGTGATCATCCATACTAACATTCCAGATGCTGATCCGGTTGTTTTAAGCACAACCATGAATGTGACAGCTCAACCTGAGCTGGATCAGGTGAGTAATGTGGATTTAGGAGATGTATATGTTACCGGAAATGTTTTGGAAACAATTACACTCAGAAACGATGGGTATCTGCCTGTTGAAATATCAAGTATTACTTCAAGTTCGGCTGAGTTTGCCATTTATTCGACAGTATCTGACATTGCTCCATTCTCTGAGAGAACATTTGATATTTTGTTTAGTCCGGTTGCTGAAGGGGCTGTGACAGCTACCATTACGGTAGAGAGCAATGATCCTGATGGTGCCATGACTTTCGATATCACCGGAAATGGTATATCCGGACCGACATTCGATTTTGTACCAAATGAAGTGTTTACTGCCACGGCCATTACTGGGGGAGTGAGAACCAAAACTTATACGATCGAAAATAATGGATCGCTTGACTTGAGTTGGAGTTCAGACCGGAAGGTGATTCCTGGATCTCTCGTTTATTTTGAAAAGAAATACAGCGCGGATGTAAATCTCGAAGAAAACCAGGATCGTATTACTGCTGATGTTTGGATTACTCGAGGTAATAATCGTGGAATCTTCAATATCGCGGCTGAGACCGGATTCAATTACGGTTCCTCACCAAGCGGAACGTTGTGGAAATTGGGAAGCTCGACTGAGACCATTGGTACGGCTGGTTTCACTAACTGGCGAGAACATTTCAGAAGCCAATTTAGTACTCCTGATTTGGTTGGAAGAACCAGTACTATGTATATCACAAATACTGACTCTTACTACAATATCGAATGGATGAATTGGAAGAGTGGAGGAAGCTCTGCACCTATCAGTTTTGCATACATCAGATCACAAGCTGCCTTTTGGTTGGACGTTTCAGTGGACAATGGAACAATTCCAGCCGGAGAATCCCAGGAAATTACAGTGATATTATCGGCTGAAGATCTTGATGGGGGTAACTATCTCGGCGAGGTGATTTTTGAATCTAACCTGGAGGAAGTATCCACTCATTCTATTGAAACCAATTTCACCGTGACAGGAACTCCTGAAATCTCGGTGGATAGTGATAATTTGGATTTTGGAGATGTCATTACTGGAGAGACAGAGACCTTGGTCGTGTCTATAGCGAATACAGGCGATGATGATCTTGAGATTTCGGATTTAAGCATAGACGATGGCGCATTTAGTATTTCTGAAACTACGTTATCAATCGCACCTGAAGAGTCTTATGATCTGGAAGTGACCTTTCTGCCAACAGATGCGATCTCGTACAATGGCACGCTCACGATTGTGCACAATGATCCTCTAAATACTGCTGACGTGCAGGTTACGCTAAACGGACTTGGCGTTGGCCCGCCGGTAATTGTAGTGGACCAGAACGAGTTAAGTGCTGAATTCTTCTACGGACAGTCTTCATCAAGTACGTTTACGATTCAAAATACCGGTGATTCACCCCTTTATTGGGAGTTTGGAGCAGCTGGTGAAACGGTAACTTTTGTCAAGGCAGATGGTGCAGATTGGACCTTGCCTGAAAATCAAGATCGAATTACAGATGGGGTTTGGATTACCAGAAAGGAAGAGAAAGGAATCTTTAATATCGCAAGTGAGACGGGTTATGTAGGAAACGGTGGCCGAGACCGGGTAGCGGATTCGGATCCATTCTTCCAAGGTTCGCCTCGTGGTACTTTATGGGCAGCTGGGTCCTCTTTATCAGTGGATACTGAATATACTGAATGGAGCGAACATGTCTCATTTGATATTGATGATTTACCTGGGACTACCAGTTCTATGTTCTTATATCACGAGAACCTGTACTTTGATATTGAATGGCTGAACTGGACTTGCTGCAATGATGGTGGAGGTTTTGGATACACCAGAACCCCAGCATTTGGCCCACTGCCATGGGCGGAGTTTTCAGCTAATTCGGGAATGATTGCAGCTGGAGCTAGCCAGACTATCACTGTAACCTTTAACCCCAATGGTGATTCGGAGGGCAGCTACAGTGCAGACTTCTTGATCCTGAGCAATGACAATGTGACCGCATCGCCTGCTTTAAGTGTAAGTTTAGTTGTGAATGGAATTCTAGGTGACGCTGATGATATTCTAGTACAGGAAGGATTCGGATCCACGACTGTTGATTTGGACGGAATATTCACGGACGCACAGGGAGATGCTCTGACGTACACTGCAGCGAGCAGTAACGGGGGTGTAGCCACGGCGAGCGTCTCTGGAGGCACTCTTACTTTGACAGAAACAGGCACTGGAACATCTACTATTTCTTTGGTAGCAACTGATGGAAAAGGTTCGATAGCGGAATCATCTTTCGAATTCACCGTTAATGCCGTTCCAACAGTAACAGCCCCGATTGCTGACCAGACTCTGACCTTCGGGTTCAGTCCGGAAGTGCTGGATATCTCGGGTGTATTTACTGACGCAGATAACGACCCACTTACTTACAGTGCATCCAGTTCCAATGAAGGCATTGTGACAGTTTCACTTGTTGATGATGACCTTACCCTCACGGATGGTGGAGGTACCGGAACGTCCACAATAACATTGTCAGCTGAAGACGGAATTGGAGGCTCTGGTTCTGATACCTTCGAGGTGTCTGTGGTCATACTGGGTATCGATGATGACCTGGCTGGTATGATAATCTATCCTAACCCGACCAATAAGGAAAATATCCATGTCAGACTGGAGGGTAATTATCAAGGTAAGGTTGAAATGAGTATCATTGACCTATCAGGCAACATGGTTATGAAGCATAACCTGAGTAAGTCCGATAGGGAGCTCGCTGAGGATGTTAGCGTTGGGAATCTGGCTCCTGGAAATTACATACTAAGCTTGAAAACCAAAGACGGATCTGTTGTTAAGCGATTTGTGAAACAGTAGTACTTATGGAATCAGAAAAAAGAGCCGATCGACTGATCGGCTCTTTTTTATTGGTTGCTCGTATTAGTCTATTTCAGCTTTTATTTCATAGCCCTTGAGCCAAACTTGAAAGGCGTTTGAATCGCCGCTTTTGGCTCCCGCTTCAATGTAGAGTTTGTCGTTTTCTTTGATGTATTTTCTCACGTCCAGATCATCCTCATTGAAGTCAATGTTACCATACTTTGTGTCGGCATTTAAGGCGAAGGACTTACCTCCAAGATTGATATCTAATGTCAGATATTTGCCTTCCATTGAAACCTTTTCCGCATCAGAGGTGATCGACTGAATGTCCAGATCATCTTCGTATCCGTTGATTTCTACTGATTTTCCCAGTTCGGCAATTTCATAGTTTCCGTATTTGGATTTGGCGTACAGGATGTTGATGTATCGAATGTCCAGTTCATCTTCATAAGACTCCATAAACTTCAGCTCATGCGCTTTGTCCAGCTTCACATTGGAATACTTTGAATTGTCAAACTTCAAACTCCCGGCTGCATTAGATTTAATGTCAAACTCGTAAAGCGTGAATGTCCCAGCCCCAATTTTGCCATCAACCTCCATCTCGCCGTATTTAAGGTTGCCCTTGACTTTTACAATGTTGTCTGCCTTGATATCCGTTTCGTACCCTTGGATTTCCAAATTCTCAATGTCCTTGAATTTGAGTTCCGAATATTTATCATTTATCTCAAATGATCCGACATCTCCAAATTCCATGTCATTCTCGTAGGATTCCATATAGCCATCGTCAATGCCTTCAATGGTTCCGTCTCCATATTTCAGGTATAACTTGGCTTTGGCAAATTTTCCTGCTCTTAAATCTGAAGAATAGGCGTTGATTTCCACATCGTTGTAGTCACCAGTCATTACGAGATTTTTGTAGGAGGTGCGCAATTCCAGACGATTCTTTCCGGGCAGCTTGATGGCGTATTCTATACGTAGTTTATCATCGCCATAGCCAACTACGATACCGGCGTTTCGAGATCCAATTTGGATTTTATTGGGTGTTTCCAATTCTGCATCAATGGTCAAACTGCCCGCGGATAGAGATATGTTGTTCTTAACAATGTTTTCGAAATCATCAAGGAATTCCCGCATTCGGTTGTTGGGCTCCCCATCAAAGGTTACAGTGGCTACAACTTCCACTTCGTTTCTATTCCAGGTTTCAAGTCTCAGCGTCGTATTCTTGCCGAGAATATTTATTGATTCACTCTCGGAAATTTGCACCGTCTTGGTAGCAGTCCGGGTTTCCCCATCCTTATTTTCAGTTGCTTTTATAGCTGCAGCACTAGCTAGTGCTAAAAGCAGGATTATTCCTTTCTTCATTTTGTTGTCTGTTTAATTCGAGTTCAAGTTTTCTTAATAACCGTATTTTCTTTTCGTAGTAATCGATCAATGCTGCTACCAAAAGATCTTCATCAGCATCTGTTCCAATGTCTTTTCTGTATTGCTGATTGACCTCTTCCAGTGCCTCCAGCTCTTTTGCCATCCAAGCCAGATCCTCAGATTTTAAGACTTTCTTAACCTGAATCTGCGAAGTGAGTTGATTGATCTGCGCCTTGTAGGACTGCTCAACTTCCAAATACTCTTCCGAAATATCTCCCAGGCTGGCTAATTCCTCCACTTGCTGTTGCAGTGAGAAGTTGTAAACCAGAAGCCCAATCGAAGTTGTCAGAAAGACCACAGCCGCAACCTTCCACCACTGGAATGACAATGACTCCTTTTGTGGACTTAGCGCAACTTCCTTTCTGATGCCTTCCCAAGCTCCCTTCGGAACTTCTTCAAGGTCCAATTCCTCGCGTTTGTCTCTTAGAAGTTTTTCAATATCTGTTTTCATATGCTTGTTCCAGTTTTACCTTCAATAATTTTTTAGCGTGTCTGAATTGGGTCTTAGAAGTCGATTCTGAAATACCTAATTGTTCGGCTATTTCGATATGCTTCAGTCCTTCAAAAACATGTAGAGAGAGAACCGTCCTACAACCATCCGGCAGTTCCTTGATGGCAGCATGGATGCTCTTGACATCCACTTCTTGTATTTCCAGAATCTCATATTCCAAATCATCTCGTTCCTCATCAATTTCTTCAAACACTATTTTCCTTTTCCTAAGATGCTCCAGCCCGGTGTTGACCACTATCCGTTTGAGCCATGCGGCAAATGCCTGATCGTTGGTAAGATTCTCCAGGTTTTTAAAGGCTTTAATAAAGGCCTCCTGAAGAAGATCCTTAGCCAGATCCGCATCGCTTACCATTCTAATAAGCGTGTTATACATCGCTTTCGAATAGCTCTCGTACAGATTGAAGGCCGCCAGTTCATTGCCCTTGCGGGTTTCTCGGATCCATACGTGCTGCGATTCGGTCACTCAGGTCAAGTTTCAAGTAAAGGATGTGTTTATTGCAAGAAGGTTGTAAACCTGTTGAAAAATACATAAAAAAAGCCCCAAGATTTCTCAAGTGGCCTTTGTTTGGGTTGATGTTGACTATACGTATTTGCGATTCTCTTTTGGTGCCCCTGCCATGATTTCATCGTTGGCGTATTCTTCAAACTTCTTGAAGTTCTCCTGAAATCTCACCGCCAGACTGTTGGCCATTTTGTAGAACCCCACATCGTCTCTCCAGGTTTCGCGGGGACTGAGGATTTCATTAGGCACTCCAGGACAGGTTGTAGGTATATCAGCTCCAAAGATGGAATGAGTTCGATAGCCCGCATTGCCCAGTGATCCGGTAAGGGCGGCTGTGATCATGGCTCTCGTGTATTTCAAGCTGATGCGCTCTCCAACCCCGTATGGTCCACCTGTCCATCCGGTATTCACCAGCCATACATTGGTCTCGTGCTGGTGCAATTTCTCACCAAGCATCTCTGCGTATTTCGTCGGATGAAGTGGAAGGAATGGAGCTCCAAAACAAGCTGAGAAAACCGGCTCTGGTTCAGTGACACCAGCTTCCGTCCCGGCCACCTTGGAAGTATAGCCGGAAATAAAGTGGTACATCGCCTGACCAACGGTCAATTTCTGAATAGGAGGGATTACACCGAAAGCATCGCAGGTCAAAAAGAAGATGTTCTTTGGAATTCCGCCGATAGAAGGATCCACAGCGTTTCTAATGTGATGAATCGGGTAGGAGGCTCGAGTATTCTCTGTGACCTCTTTATTCATGTAATCAGCCACTCTTGGTTCATCTCCGAAGCGTGTGTTTTCCAGGATTGCACCGTATCGAATCGCATCATAAATATCCGGTTCTTTTTCAGGCGATAGGTCAATCACCTTGGCATAGCAACCTCCCTCGAAGTTGAAGACATTGCTAGCCGTCCAGCCATGCTCATCGTCTCCAATCAGCAGTCTGGATGGGTCAGCTGACAATGTGGTTTTCCCCGTTCCCGATAGCCCAAAGAAAATTGCCGTGTCTTGCTTTTTCATTCCCATATTGGCTGAGCAATGCATGCTGAGAACGCCTTCTTCGTGAGGGAGTAAGTAGTTAAGGATCGAGAAAATTCCTTTCTTCATTTCTCCTGAATAAGCAGTGCCACCAATCAAAATCATCCGCTTGGTGAAATTGATGATCGCGAAATTTTCCTGACGGGTGCCATCTGTAGCCGGATCGGCTTTGAACTCAGGAACACAAAGAATGGTGAAATTCGGATCGAAGCTCTCCAGCTTGTATCGCTCTGGCCGGAGGAACATATTGTAAGCAAACAAGTTGTGCCAAGCCATGGTATTGATCACACGAACTCTCAGGCGGTGGGTTTTATCTGCCCCGGCGTACGCATCTCTAACGAAAACTTCCTTGTCTTCCAGGTGCTTGATCATCTTTTGATGAATCTGATCAAATTTTTCTTCAGAGATGGGGATGTTTATGTTTCCCCACCAGACTGAGTCTTGGGTCTTATCATCTTCCACGATGAACCGATCCTTGGGTGATCGACCAGTGAACTTTCCGGTATCACACATGAGTGCTCCTGTGTCGGTCAGGACTCCCTCTCCATTCTTGATTGCTTCTTCGATCAATTCAGCAGGGGCGAGATTCCATTTGGCTGTTTTCACCGTGAGACCCATTGCGCTTAGGTCTGTTTTGGTGGACTTCAATCCAATTTCTTGCATTTAGTTTTTCGGGTGTTGTTGAGAAAAAATGGGCCTTGAAACGTTATTATAACGGTTGCGCAAAGTTAAGCAATGTCCGACCAGAACATTTCAATGAGTATTCATTTTTTTAAAATCCTACGCTCAATAGAATCAAAATGGGATATTATTGTTTCTTTCCTGAAGTATGGTAAATGGTTCAGGGTCTATTTTGAGAGGTCCCACCATCGGATTGCCCAACATGATTACGAAATATAGCAGGATGGCAATGAAGGTGTTGTATAGCGTAAGGAACGTCATGGAAATCCGATCAATCGGGTAGACCGTGTAAAAACACCAGGCGATCAAAAGTCCGAACCCTAGAATGTATGACAAAAAAGGGAAGTGAAACCTATTGCTGTGAAACCGGATTTGCATGGTTCTCGTGATCGTTCCCACATCTCGAATGATTTCTTCTTTAAGAATTTTTTGCCTGTCATTTTCAGTTGGCAAGCCGTGCACCATGATGTTGATCCGTTCAACAGTAGCCATTACTTTGGTCAGATAGGGATTGTTATGATCATTGACCCACGGGTCATCTATGGTGAAATCCACGTAATCCATCAAGCTTTCACGGATGGTCTCGGCCTGCTTTGTGTTGTGAACCCTGAGTTTCAACATTACGCTAGAGATCAAAGAAGCCTCTTGCTCAAGTGAATTTTTAACCTTATCGTAATTGATTTTTTCATTGGCATAGCTCAACGAAATCAACAGAGCGATCAACGAAGCAGAAACCCTAAAGAGCAGCCTGCCAATCTTCTCATGACCTTTGGTCATGTGGCCGTTGGTCAATTTTCTGCCAAGAAAAATAGCTATCAATCCTGGTATACAAATCACCAGAATGGTGACCGAAAGTCCCTTCCAAAGAGATAAATCCAAAAAAGCTTCCATACTCATGAGCTAGTATCTTTTTGCTGCTGATTCAAAGATTCAACATGATATTGGTTTTTAAGAATACTTTGTCATTTTTCATTCATCCTCAAAAAAGGGATCAACAATTTCTTTTGGTGTCGGTTTCGTCAATAAACTGATAATTACCAGGGCGGATATTGAAACAAGCAAAGCCGGAATGGCTATGAATTGCGTATCAAATGGGAAGGAAATAACCCCTAAATCCATGTCAACCCCAGATCGATTCAATGCCTCAATGAGCGCCACTGAGAGCATTCCACCTAATATGGAAGCAATTCCTCCTTGTTTCGTGACCCTTCGCCAGAAAAAGGTCGCAAGGAGAGCAGGAGCCAGAGAAGCACCGATCATCGTATAAGAGATTAAGGCCATGTCCAGGATCTCAGTAAACTGGGTCATGATCAGGTAGGCCAAGAATCCCAAAATACAAATGGCCGTACGTTGAATGATCAACTTCTTTTTTTCTGAAGCATCCTTGATGAAATACTTCTCCACTATGTCTCGGGAGAAATTGGTTGAGGTTACCATCAGGAAGGTGTTTCCTGTTGACAAGATAATCGCAGCACCACCAGCAAAAAGCAACGAACCGACGGCTGCCGGCAATTGCTCAAAACCAATTCTCAGAATAATTTCTTCAGACATGGGTTTGTTAATGACACCATCCAAAATGAACCTTGGATCGCTGGAATAAATGGCGAAACCTACAATGGCCAAAACGCACATCAGCACCTCGATAAAGACCACACCAAAGAACATCCCCATCACAGCCTTCTTGGCAGACTTTGCATCCTTGGCCGAAGAGAATTTTTGATACACGCTACTCTCACTGAGCAGGAGAATCAGTGTCGGCAATGCGATCGCAAAATACCATGAAACATCATGGCCTCCAGCAACTTTTAGATGATCAGGACTTACCTGGCTGATCGTGTCTACCACATTTCCCCAGCCACCAAATCCGGATATGGCGACTGGAACCGCAATGCAAATGGCGGTGATCATGATGATGCCGTTGAAAATGTCAATGGAAACAATAGACACCATGCCTGCCAAGGCTGTAAAGGCAATAATGATTAGAAAAGTGATTAAAGTGCCTTGTTCGACCGATATTCCACCCTCTGTTAAGATGGACAAAAACCTGCCTCCACCTTTGAATTGATAACCCGCTATGATCAGGTAGGCCACCATGATAGTGATCGTCCCAAGGAGTCTGGCCATAGGAGCGTATCGCTTCTCCAGAATATCCGTGAGCGTATATTGAGCTATTCTTCTAACCCTCGCAGCAATGAAATAGACTGCCAAAATTCCGACCCATGCCCCCAAGGAGAACCATAGTTCAGAGAATCCAACCTGGAAAGTCAGGCCTGCTGTACCAAACAAACTTCCTGAACCGATCCAGGTTGTGACCAGCGTTCCCACGAGTAGATACACTGGAACATTTCTCCCGGCTACTACGAAATCATCTTCGTTTTTGACAAATCGACTTTTGTAAATGATGATTCCGGCCAAAATGGCGATGTAGCCAATGGTTACGATCAGGTAGGTCATGCTGTTGGTTTTGGAGGTTTGAAGATAAATGATTTTCGGAATGCAACACAACCGAATAAGTCAACGGCTCAGGTTGTGGTTAGAAATATCTTGACGATCAAAAAAAATCTAACCGATTTAGTCGAATACCGAATAAATTCCGCTTAAGTAAAACCCTTCGAGGCATTTTGAAGTTTGCTATAAATCCGCTTAGCTTCCTCTGCCTGGGCACGAGTAAACCGATGAAGGACCCTTAAATATTCTGTTCTGTCACATTCGAAAACGTCTCGGTTTACCTGCTTATCCAGCTTGAATTCATTGTCAGCTTTTGAGTGCCAAATGATGTAATCCATACATAAATCTAACAGATGTCTATTAAATGCGTACATGGTATTTTGTTCAGCAGATTAAGATTCTTCGACACCTTAAGAGCCAAGGCTCTTTCCTCTAGCCCAACTGGTCAAGCAAGTCCGATCATCAGAATAAGAGTCATTTGAAGGGATACTGTCAACTTGTAATTCCTTGATTCAGGTTGACAGCCCCCATGTTGTAATAACTTTTGAATTGATTTTAACCGATATCAGTGAACCTCCAATAATGGTTGCTTGTCTTTTAGAGTTCTGCTTATCTTTAGCGCTGATTTATCAACCATTAACCAAAAATCATGGATCATAAACCCTACGTGGATGCGTCCACGCGTTTACCTGAAATCACAGTCAAAGCAGTCTTTCTGGGAGCGATCTTATCGGTGGTTCTTTCTGCGGCCAACGCCTACTTCGGACTTTTTGCTGGACTGACCGTTTCTGCCTCCATCCCGGCCGCTGTTATTTCCATGGCTGTTCTAAAGCTTTTTAAAAATTCAAATATTCTGGAGAATAACCTGGTCCAGACGGCAGCTTCGGCAGGGGAGTCACTGGCCGCTGGAGTGATTTTCACCATTCCGGCTTTGGTCATCATGGGGTATTGGGAGGAATTCAACTACTTCGAAACACTAATGATCGCCATGTGTGGAGGAGTACTGGGGGTGCTTTTTACGATCCCATTAAGGAACGCGCTCATCGTTAAAGAAAAATTAAAATTTCCCGAAGGCGTTGCCACGGCTGAAGTGCTGAAAACAGGTGAGGAGGGAGGAAAGGCCGTGAAGTACCTCGTTTGGGGTGCGGTCATTGGTGCCATATTCAAATTGGGTGATGGAGCTTTTTCACTATGGAATGGCGTCTTTGAAAGGGCCGCTCTGGTGCAGCAAAAACTCTATCTGTATTTCAGCCTGAATCTTTCACCAGCTTTGATGGCGGTGGGATACATCGTTGGGCTGAACATTGCGACACTTGTCTTTATGGGAGGAGTGATCACCTGGTGGATTGCCATGCCGATCTACATAGGGTCGAATGGCTTTGAAGCTGTAGCTGCTGAACTCGTCGAATTAGGACAGTTTGCATCCGTAAGCGACGTGACTACCGACAATATCGGTGGAGCACTTTGGAGTGCCAAACTAAGATATCTGGGAGTAGGAGCGATGGTCGTCGGAGGTCTATGGGCTTTGCTGAGTCTGGCCGGAACCTTAGGTACTGCTATCAAGTCAGGAGCTGCTGCTTTCAAAAAAGGAGGAGCTGCGATGGGAGACACCATCCGAACAGAGCTAGACACGCCAATGTCCTGGGTGATCATTGGGGTTGGAGTAATGATCGTTCCGATCTTCATTATTTATCAGTCGGTTATTGGAGACGTTCCGATTTCCTTAACTATGGCACTGATCATGATTGTAGCGGGATTCTTGTTTTCGGCGGTTGCAGGGTACATGGCCGGATTAGTTGGAAGCTCCAATAACCCGATCTCAGGCGTCACGATAGCTACCATTCTTTCAGCCGCACTGATTCTTTCGGCGTTGATGGGAGCAGATGGCGCAGCAAGTGGAGCAGCCGGTGCAATTCTCATTGGAGCTGTGGTTTGCTGTGCAGCGGCCATAGCCGGGGATAACATGCAAGATTTGAAAGCCGGACACATCTTAGGTGCCACACCGTTCAGACAACAGATTATGCAAATGGTCGGGGTAGTGGCCGGAGCTCTGGCTATACCATTCGTATTGAACGCGCTTTTAATTGCATTTGGAATGGGAGCCCCTACTGTGGCAAACCCTAACTCGCTTACAGCTCCTCAAGCCACCCTCATGCAAAGTGTAGCAGAAGGCATATTTGGAGCTGGTTTGCCGTGGACACTGGTTTACATAGGAGCTGGCATTGGAGCGGTGATTATAGTTCTTGATCAAATCCAGAAATCAAGAGGAGCGGATTTTAGACTTCCGGTGCTGGCCGTGGCGGTGGGGCTTTATTTACCGTTTGAATTAGACTCTTCCATTTTCATAGGGGGTGTTCTTGCCTGGATGATCAATAAGTCCATCAAAACTTCATCGAATAAATCCACTGCAGAGAATGCCGGATTGCTGTTGGCATCCGGATTAATCACAGGCGAGGCACTGATGGGAATCGCCATTGCTTTTACAATCGTAGGTGCATTGAACCTCGGTTATGAAAAAGACTTCATGAGCTTAGTTGCCAATCCATCAGCTTGGATGGGCTTGATCATTTTCATAGCCATCATGTATTTCCTTTACAAGAGTATCATCTCTGTTTCCAAGAAATCAGAATAAGAAAAAGGATTTGAAATCAAAAAAGGCTCTCCGATTATCGGGGAGCCTTTTTTTTGTCCTTTATTTGAGTGTATATGTCTAAATAAGTAGCGTGAAACCTGCGATGATCAGTCCAATGATCAGGTAGAGTATTTCGTCTCGATTACTTGCCATCTTCTTCACCACTTTATTGGAATTACTTTCCATCTGCTAAAAGGTTACAAGTCCACAACTTATTGTCTGGTTAAAGGATGTCAAGGGGATGTAAATAGTTGCATCTCGATCAGAATATTCACGAATTATAAAAAATAGTAGTCTTATGGGTAAATGAGTAAAAATGTATTAAAACGTTACAAATTGAATTTAAAACGTTTTAAATGAAATGATTTTAAAACTTATTCTCTATATTGTGTATTAAATACACAGTTAATTATTAAAACTATTACTAAAATGAATGCCCCAACCTCAGCCCTTAGAGGCACTGAAATAATAGTGCCGTGGGGGAGAAATTCTCTCCATGTTACCCTGCTTCTTTTGATGCAGTTTGTTCTTATGTCGGGTCAACTGTTTGCTCAGGACCCGAACCTTCCACCGAGTGGAAATTTTGAACTGATAGACTGGAAAATTACCCTGCCAGATCAGACAGAAGTAAAAGAGCAGGCACTGTCCAGCGGATTTGAAAGTCCCAATGAGTTTTACACCGATCCCAATACCGGGGCAATGGTCTTCAGGTGCCCCAACAATGGAGCAACGGGAGGTAGTACCTATCCTAGAAGTGAGCTCCGAGAAATGCTGCGCCGCGGAAACACCAGTATTAGCACGACCGGCATTGGCCTCAATAATTGGGTCTTCTCCACCTCCAGCCAATCCAATCAGGATGCTTCGGGAGGTGTGGACGGAACTCTCACGGCAACCGTGGCTGTGGACCATGTGTCCACTACGGGAAATTCCAGTATGATCGGTCGAGTGATTATCGGACAAATCCATGCCGGTAGTGACGAACCTTGTAGGCTTTATTATCGCAAACTTCCGGGAAACACGAAAGGCTCCATCTACATCGCACATGAACCCGGAAATGGAAATGCTGAGCAATGGTACGATATGATCGGAAGCAGAAGCAGCAGCGCTTCTGACCCAGCAGACGGAATTGCGCTCGGAGAGCAGTTTAGTTACGAAATTGATGTGGTTGGAAATACCCTAACCGTAACTATCATTCGACCTGGAAAGCCTGATGTGGTAGAAATAGTGGACATGAGCAACAGTGGATTTGCCAATGATTGGATGTATTTCAAGGCTGGGTGTTATAATCAAAACAATTCAGGTAATTCCGGTGATTATGCACAAGTGTCCTTTTTCGCCTTAAGCAACACGCATTCTTCAACCAATAACAGTGCGCCATCCACCAGCATTACCGCTCCTTCGAACGGAGCATCATTTACTACTGGAGACAACATAACGATCAATGCCGATGCTTCAGATTCGGACGGATCAATCAGTAAAGTGGAATTTTTCCAGGGTTCTACTAAGTTGGGCGAAGACACGTCTTCTCCTTACTCTTATACCTGGAACAATGTCCTGGCAGGAAATTACAATTTAACTTCAGTAGCTACCGATGATCAGGGAGCCACAGGAACTTCTTCAGCAGTTTCTGTTTCGGTTTCATCAGCGCCTCCTTCAGGATCCAATTTAGCCTTAAATAAGCCCGTCACTGTTTCAAGTGAACAGGCCAGCAATCCTGGACCAAACTTAGTAGATGACGACCCAGATTCCAGATGGTCTGCATCTGGCTATCCACAATGGGCAGAAGTGGATCTCGGAGGGACATATTCCTTAAGCAACACAGAAGTGATTTGCTTTAGTGACAGGGCCTATCAGTACATTATTGAAGCTTCTTCTAATGGGACCTCTTACAATTTGATCGTTGATCGAAGTGGAAATACCACCCCAGGAACAAACACCTCACCCATTACAGACAACTTTTCTCCGGTTGATGCACGATACGTGCGGATCACCGTATCAGGCGCATCGGGATACACAGGCTCCTGGGTAAGTCTGGAGGAATTGCGGGTGTTTGGAGAAGAAGGTGGAGGCAATCCAAATGTGAACCCCACTACCAGCATAACCTCACCAGTAAATGGTACCGGTTTCACGGAAGGCGATAACATTACAATAAATGCAGATGCCGCAGATTCAGATGGATCCATTAGTAAAGTGGAGTTTTTCCAGGGTGTTACCAAACTCGGAGAAGATCTTACATCTCCTTATTCTTATGCTTGGACGAATGTATCTGGTGGCAGCTATGACCTAACGACGGTAGCTACCGATGATCAAGGTGGAACAGGTACCTCAGCGGTAGTTTCTATCACTGTAAATAGTGTCCCCACTACCAGCATCACTTCACCAACCGATGGTGCCACTTTTGACGAGGGAGCCAATGTTACGATCACGGCAGATGCATCCGACAGTGATGGTTCAATTTCAGTTGTTGAATTTTTTCAAGGTGCCACCAAGTTGGGTGAAGACCTTTCGTCACCTTATTCATTTACCTGGAACAATGTGGCGGCAGGCAGTTATGGATTGACGTCTGTGGCCATAGACAATAGCGGTGCTTCTACTACCTCTGCTATCGTGAATATAACGGTGAATGCACCACCAGTGCAGTATACCTTAACCACCAATACATCAGGGTTGGGGACTGTATCGGCAAATCCAACGGGTGGAAGTTACGACGATGGAACGGTTGTGAGTTTAACAGCAACACCGGATGCAGGTTACCAGTTTGACGGCTGGAGTGGTGATGCCACAGGAACTCAGAATCCAATCAACGTCACCATGGATGCGAACAAGACCGTTACGGCAACTTTTAGCCAAACCGGAACCACTTACAATGCACCATACGATATACCCAGATTCCAGGGGTTCATTGGTGAATGTAAACTTCAGGCTCCAACCAGCTCCACAGCAGCGACTCAATCGGACTTGATCAACGGATACACATCCAGCTGGTTTTATGTTGCCGATGGGGATAAAGTTGCTTTCAATCAATCGGGTGCCAGCCAGCGGACAGAGTTGAGAGATTTGACTAATTGGACTTTGTCAGAAGGTGATCGATCCCTTCATGCCAGGATCAACATTGTTCAACAAACCTGCGACCAGGTTACTGTCATGCAGATTCATGACGATGCAAATGTCGGGAGTGGCCCTAATAAGCCATTGGTAAGGATTTACAAGCATCAAACCAAGTCTCCTGTAAATCACCTTTGGGCAGCTTATAAAACAGACGCAGGAGGAGCAAATACAACTCACATCGACTTAGGCCTTGCACCATCAGGTTATTTTACCTGCGATATAGAGCTCGTGGGTGGCAATATGATCGTAAAAGTCGATGGAGTGGAAAAAGCCAACGTGGACGTTTCATTTTGGACGTTCCCGAGTTATTGGAAAGCCGGTGTATATCTTCAGGATGCTGGTGAAGCAACTGCTTATTTTGATGAGTTGTATGAAGGAACACCTAACCCTCCGACGACCTATACGCTAACGACTAATGCAGCAGGAAATGGATCGATTTCCTTAAATCCTGCAGGAGGCACGTACAATGAAGGTACGGTGGTTAGCATGACCGCTACACCGGATGCTAATCATCAGTTTGACAACTGGAGTGGAGGTGCAAATGGCTCACAGAACCCAATCAATGTAACCATGAACTCAAACTTGTCCGTGACCGCCAATTTCAGTCCAATTGCTGTGACGGGAGTGGATGTGACTCCTTCTTCGGTGACACTTGTGCCAAGTGGAACGCAGCAATTGTCAGCAAACATCAGCCCTTCCAATGCTGCAAATCAGAATGTAACGTGGAGCACGAGTGACCCTGCTATTGCGACCGTTAATTCTTCGGGATTAGTTACGGCAGTGAGTGATGGGGCAGCCACCATAACTGCAACAACCGTTGATGGAGGATTCACAGACATAAGTACCATTACGGTGGATTCCGGTGGAAGTGGAAGCACATGGACACAAGTTTCTTTTGAAGATTTTGAGTCAGGCTGGGGAATCTGGAATGACGGAGGTTCTGATGCAAGACGTTACACAGGAGGAACACATGCTCATCAAGGATCCGCTTCCATGGCGATTCAGGACAACACCAGCTCATCTGTCGTAACTACCGATAATATTTCCTTATCTGGAAACAATGACCTGAAGATTGACTTTTGGTTTAAGCCAGTGAGTATGGAGAACGGTGAAGATTTCTGGTTGCAGATTTCAACGAATGGAGGGTCTTCATATACTACCGTGCAATCGTGGGTGATTAGCAATGGATCCAGTTATGAAAATAATAATTTTTACCAGGAATCTGTAGAGCTCATAGGCTATTCACTCAATGACCAAACCAGAGTTCGATTGAGATGTGACGCCAGTGGAAATGGAGATGATGTTTACATTGATGAGGTGGAAATTTCTACCAGAGTTGGAACTCCACCACCACCAAGCTCATGGAACACCATCTCTGATGAAGACTTTGAATCGGGATGGGGTATTTGGAACGATGGCGGCTCAGATGCCAGTTTATACACAGGAGGAACTCATGCCCATCAGGGCTCTGCTGCCCTCAACATTGAGAACAACAGTAGTTCGTCAGTTGTGACCACCAATAATTTATCTCTGGCTTCTTATGCTGACTTGAAAGTTGACTTCTGGTTTAAGCCGGTTGGAATGGATAACGGTCACGATTTCTGGCTGCAAGTCTCTACGGATGGGGGATCCAATTATACCACGGTTCAGTCCTATGTAATCGATGGTTCGAACTATTCAAACGATAATTTCTATCAGGAATCTTTTGAGTTGCTTGGATACGGACTAAACGATCAGACGCGCGTAAGATTCAGATGCGATGCGAACGACGATGGCAATGACATCTATCTAGATGAAATCGTGATATCAGCCAAGGGATCTTCTTCAGCCAGGACTTCAACGGAAGTGACTCAGGCTAATGGTGAACAGAATTTGGAAGAAGATTCATTCGACAAGGAGTTAAAAGTCTATCCCAATCCTGTAAGAGACATGCTGACATTAGAGTACTATCTGGAAGAATCTGCTCCAGTTGTGATAAATGTGTATGATGTCACGGGTAAAATCGTTGCAAATGTTATGAATGAAATTCAAGCACCGGGTATTCATCAGCCTACTTGGAACATTTCGAATACTAATGGATCTTTAAAGGCTGGTTTTTATCTGCTACGCCTGAGCATTGGTGGTGAAAGCATTTCCAAGAGAATCATAATTTTCCGTTAGAAGAATAAAACCTAATCTAGATGCTACAAGCCCCATCAAGACGATGGGGCTTTTTTTAAGTTCTTTGGTGACAGATCATTTCAACCTCACCAACGCACCTTTTCTCTTCACGACGTTTTTGTAGTCCCACTGAATTTCTCGGGACTTCTGGAGCAATTTCTTCATTTCGTCCTATGAGATAGATGCCAATATTGAAGACTCGGAAAGGTGACATTCTTTAACTTCCAAGTCTAATTCCTAATCAATCATGAAAAATCTAACCCTCCTTCTAATCCTCCTTGGAATATCGAGCGCACCTGCGGCTCAAGAATTGTCATTGAAAGTAAATGATGAAGATCTCAATATGAAGATCGGAGGCTCTCTGCAACTTGAAGCCAAAGTCGTTGACGTTAACGGTAAAGTTGTGCAAGATCGAGAGTTTTACTACTTCTCAAGAAATCGTCGTGCATTGTCGGTGGTTGACAGCACTGGACTAGCTACTGCAATCAAGCACGGGGAGTACGATATTATTGTCATAAGTCCCGGTGATCCCAGACTGAGGGCTGATGTGACAATAACGATTCAGCCATCAGCTATTGCCAGCATATCATTCAATGAGGTTCCGAGTAAAATCTACAGTGGGATGACTGTTCCTCTTTCTATAACGGTAACAGACGAAGCAGGATTTAATCGACCAGAGGCGAAGGTGGAACTTTCATCGAGCGATGAAAACCGGGTAGCCGTTGCACCTTTTTATAGGCTGATAACTGGAGCCAAGGGGAAGGCGGTTATTACTGCTTCAATAGATGGTGTCAATGAAACCTTAGAGCTGGAGGTTCTTGATAATCCTGTAGCCAAAATTGATTTGACTGTAGATAAGATTGATGGAAGAACTGGGGATGTGGTCACGTTGACAGCAGTTGCGACTGACAAAAACGGAAAAGAAATCCCGGATGCACCGATTAATTACTCCTTCACTGGAGAATCGTATGATGTGTCCGCTGCTCCGTCCGGCCTGATGACCAAAGAAGGAAAATTTGTAGCCGACGAGCCTGGTCTTTATGTCCTAAACGCGACTTGCGGATCGGCGGCCGCATCAGTTACGATCAGTGCAAACCAAAGAAACACCGGTCGAGAAATTAATCTAATTGGTCAAGGATCGGTTGATGATAAACACACTTCTGACTTTTGGATATGGGAAGGAGTTGACGGAAAGGATTATGCTGTCACAGGAACCTGGGGTGCGGATGGCACAGCCTATTTCTGGGATGTGACGGATCCTGCCGGAATCAAGAAAATTGATTCGGTCCAGGTTGATGCCCGTACGGTAAATGATGTGAAAGTTTCTGAAGACGGAACAGTCTGCATTATCTCAAGGGAGGGTGCATCTAACAGGAAGAATGGGATAGTCATCCTCGATGTGAGGAACCCGAGAGATGTGAAGGTGATCACTGAATTTTCCGAAAAATTGACCGGAGGAGTGCATAACTTGTTTATCTACAAGGATCATGTGTACGCGCTGAGCGCTGGAAGAAAGTACTACTCAATCAATATCGCAGATCCTTCCAAACCGACGATTGTTGGTGAGTTTGAGTTGGATACACCAGGTCATTCAATACATGATGTCTGGGTACATGACGGAATAGCATACTCTTCAAATTGGGACGATGGAGTACAGCTGGTAGACGTAGGAAACGGCATTGCAGGAGGTTCACCTTCCAATCCGGTTCAATTTGCCAGCTACACATATCCAAGTGGATCAAACCACGCGGCGTTTCCATATAAGGATGAGAAAACTGGAAAATTCTATGTCATTCTAGGAGACGAAGAGTTTCCTTACGGCTTGGATCCGAATGGGCGAAAACCGATGCGAGCGGCAGGATTCCTACATGTTATTGACTTTACCGACCTCAAGAATCCAAAAGAAGTAGCCTGGTTTAAAGTACCACTGGCTGGTTCTCATAACTACTGGATTGAAGACGATATTCTTTACGCTGCATTTTACAATGGCGGTGTTCGGGTTGTCGATTTGAGTGGAGAACTTCTTGGAGATCTAAATCGGCAAGGGCGCGAAATTGCATGGATCATTCCTGAAGACCCTGATGGGTACATTAAGAATGCACCATTCACTTGGGGTGCGCAACCACATAAGGGGCACATATTTTATTCTGACTGGAACAGTGGATTGTGGTCCGCGAAGCTGAAGCCCGTAATTCCAGAGAACGTTGAAATTGAGTCAAAATAATACAAGAATGAAAAGGTTACTTGAACTTAGAAATTCTGCAGTTACATTTTTTCTCTTAATTGGTTTTTCAGCCAGTGCCCAAAATTATTATGTCTATGTGACTGCTGAATCTGAAGACGAGGTGTCCCTGATCAAGTTTGATGGCAAGGATGCAACTGTGGAAGAAACAATTCCAGTGGGTGTTTGGCCTGCAGAGATTGAAGGGCCTCATGGTATCAATGTGAGTCCTGATGGAAAGTATTGGTACCTTTCTCTGGCTCATGGAAATCCGTATGGGACGCTCTATAAGTTTTCTACTGAGACAAACGAGGTGGTAGGAAAGGTGGAGTTGGGGTTGTTTCCAGCGTCATTGCAGGTGTCTCATGCCACCGGACTTCTGTATTGTGTGAATTTTGATTTGCATGGAGATATGGAGCCAAGCACGGTATCGGTGGTGGATCCTGAAACGATGACTGAGATTACACGAATCGACCATGGAGTAATGCCACATGGATCGCGAATTTCATCCGATGGAATGTTTCACTATTCAGTTGGAATGATGTCAGGGGAGCTATTTGAAATTTCCACAACAAAAATGAAAGTCATCAGGAAGCTCAACCTAGATGGGATGGAAGACAAGCCTATGGCTTCAATGAATGGTATGGATCACAGTAAAATGGATCATTCCAAAATGGGCAAGGGAATGCATCATAGTAAAGTGAAGCCAACCTGGGCAATGCCACATCCGAGTCAGCCGAAAGTGTATGTGGCTGGAAATGGGACTGACGAAATCCTGGAGATCGATCTGGATAAATGGGAAATCACGAATCGAATGAAGACGGGTAAGGCTCCTTACAATGTAGATG
Organism: Cyclobacteriaceae bacterium; assembly: GCA_965212145.1. GTDB lineage: Bacteria > Bacteroidota > Bacteroidia > Cytophagales > Cyclobacteriaceae > JAAEPI01. Next base: position 235,381 of record CBDBUY010000005.1, read on the forward strand.
TTTCACCGAATGGCAGGTACTTAGTGGCTACATATAAAGGAAGCGCTGAAACAGGCATTTGGGATCTAAAGAAGGGCAAAGAAACAGCTCGAATCCCGAATAGCAGAAAGGTTAGTCATGGAGTTTCCATTTCATCTGACAGCAAATATGCATTTGTATCTATAGAAGGAATAGGTGGTGAGCCGGGTACGATGGATGTAATCGACATCAAGAAGGGTGAGAAAGTTGCATCTGCAGATATGGGAAAGCAGGCAGGAGGTATTATTTTCTGGAAAATGGAATGAATTTTCCTTACATACGCTGCTGAGATTTTGACAATAAAAATTGGGTAGGGTAATTTTAATTAGGGTTCAGTGTGACTAAGTGCGATGCATATTACAACCTCACCAATTCCCCTTTTCTCTTCACGACGTTTTTGTAAACCCACTGAATTTCTCGGGACTTCTGAAGCCATCTCTTCAACTCAACCTCTGAGATTTCTTCAACGGAGTTAAAGAAGACCGAGGCGTCCTTGAATTTGCCCGTTCCGGGCTTGAGTTTGTCTTCTTCAAAATCAGCTCCACTCCAGAACATCAGGCGAATGCCTGCTTTCTGTTTGCTATAACCAATAGTTGGATTACCATCCAGAAACCAAACCGGATGTTTGTGCCAGATTTTGTTTTCCGCTTCTGGAAGATGCTGATCAATGATGTTGGCCAAGCGGTCACAGATTTGCTGATCAGGCAATTCTAGATTTTGGTTGAAGGTGGAGGTGTCTGGGTGCATACTTCTAATTTAACAAAAAACCCCTAGCTCTCGCAAGGGGTTTTCTTATCGTCATTCCGGTTTTCGAAGCTTCAGCGAAGAAATACCGGAATCTAATTATCTATTCAGCATTACATCATGCCGCCCATGCCGCCTCCCGGAGGCATTGCAGGCATTGCAGCACCAGCTTCTTCAGGTTCGTCTGCTACAACCGCCTCAGTGGTCAATAGCAACGATGCGATAGAAGCAGCGTTCTCAAGCGCCAATCGAGTCACTTTCGTAGGATCGATGATACCAGCTTTGAACATGTTGACATACGTGCCATTAGCAGCATTGAAACCATAATCGTCTTTTCCGTTTAGGACCTCATTGACAACTACAGAAGCTTCGCCACCGGCGTTCTCCACGATGGTTCGTAAAGGAGACTGAATGGCAGCCTTCACGATCTGAACACCAGTGTTTTGATCTTCATTCTCCAAAGACAAGCTGTCAAGAGACTTCATAGCTCTGATCAAGGCAACACCTCCACCAGCTACGATACCTTCTTGTACAGCCGCTCTAGTGGCGTGAAGCGCATCATCCACACGGTCTTTCTTCTCTTTCATTTCTACCTCAGTAGCTGCACCGATATAAAGGATAGCTACACCGCCAGAAAGCTTAGCCAATCGCTCTTGCAACTTCTCTTTGTCATAGTCAGAAGTTGTGTTTTCGATTTGCTGCTTGATCTGAGCAACTCTCGCATCGATATCAGCTTTCTTGCCAGCACCGTTCACGATCGTCGTGTTGTCCTTGTCGATGTTGATTTTCTCAGCAGTGCCGAGGTAATCAAGCGTCGCATTCTCAAGTTTGTAACCTCGCTCTTCAGAGATCACAGTTCCACCAGTCAAGATGGCGATATCCTCAAGCATGGCTTTTCTTCTGTCACCGAAACCAGGAGCTTTCACAGCAGCGATTTTCAGTGAACCTCTGATTTTGTTTACAACCAAAGTTGCCAGCGCTTCACCTTCTACGTCTTCAGCGATGATTACAAGAGGCTTTCCAGTCTGAGCAGTTGCTTCAAGAACAGGAAGCAATTCCTTCATATTCGAGATCTTCTTGTCGTAGATCAAGATATATGGAGACTCTAACTCAGCTTCCATTTTGTCCGTGTTGGTCACGAAGTAAGGAGACAAGTAACCTCTGTCAAACTGCATACCTTCCACAGTTTTCACTTCAGTTTCGGTTCCTTTCGCTTCCTCTACAGTGATCACACCGTCTTTGCCCACTTTGTCCATGGCGTCAGCGATCATCTTACCAATCTCAGCGTCATTGTTGGCAGAAACAGAAGCAACTTGAGAAATCTCGTCACCAGTTTTGATCTCTTTAGACTGTCCTCTTAGGTTTTCAACAACAGCCGTTACAGCCTTGTCGATTCCTCTTTTCAGATCCATTGGGTTAGCTCCGGCAGCTACGTTTTTGATACCGTGGCTGAACAAAGACTGAGCAAGTACAGTTGCAGTAGTTGTTCCATCACCTGCATCATCAGCAGTTTTGGAAGCCACTTCCTTCACAAGCTGTGCACCCATGTTTTCGATTGGCTCTTTCAGCTCAATCTCCTTTGCTACTGAAACTCCATCCTTAGTTACAGTAGGAGCTCCGAATTTCTTGTCAAGAATGACATTTCGTCCTTTCGGTCCCAATGTTACCTTCACCGCATTAGCGAGAACGTCCACACCTTTTTTGATGCTGTCTCGCGCGTCGCTATTAAAAAATATTTCTTTAGCCATTATTCTTATCTATTAAGAGTTTGTGATTTAAATAATTCCGTAAATGTCTGATTCTTTCATGATCAGATAGTCTGTACCATCGATCGCGATCTCAGTACCGCTGTACTTTCCGTAAAGAACCTGGTCGCCTACAGTGACATTGATAGGCTCGTCTTTCTTACCAGTTCCGATTGCGACGATCTTTCCTCTTTGAGGCTTCTCTTTGGCTGTATCAGGAATAATGATTCCGCTAGCCGTTTTCTCCTCAGCAGCCGCAGGCTCCACTAGAACCCTGTCGGCAAGTGGTTTGAAGTTAACTTTTGACATGTGTAATAAACGTTTAGGTTTAATTAATTCGATTTTGGACTCATGATCATTTTGTGTGCCAATGCTGAAAAATGACAGTTTGTCTGACATAATTGCAGGGTTGACAGGAAAATGTGTCAAGAGGGGAGAAGGAGCGAAATGTCGTGGCAGTCTGGAGGCTGTCAACTCGCCCTCACCTTTATCTCCCAACCTTCCCTCAGGCCATTCCTGACTGGTAGGATATCGGTTCGGTCGAGGCTATTTGTGGACTTTATCTACGCTTACAACTTGCATTAATCGTCGTTCGTTTCTATTTTAATCACGGGATAAAACATGACACTATGGAAACATTGAAACATGATTGGTTGACGGAAGGATTAATCGATTACGAGTACAAGAAATATGTACTGTTGGCTTATCTGAAAGACATCAAGAATCGATTCAACAAATCTGAACTTTATCCCTTCATGTCAGACTTGGTCTTTCATTACAGAAACCTTGTGAATGTAAAATCCAACAAGGAGATATTGTTTGAAAATTTCCCTAAGACTCTTTCCAAGGCGGACTTTGACAAGCTAAAGCTGACGTATCAGAAGCTGATCAACGATGATGAAATGATGCAAGTCATTGAGGAGATTATCGAGTTTTCATTGCCGCTCATGGAGAGAACTTTGGAAGAAGGGAAGGAACTCTACGAGTTTGTAGAGGAGAATATTGATTTCAGTCCGATAGGTGTGTCTCCACTTTATGCAGATGAGGGATATCTACTACTAAGTCAGGATAGCGATTCTTCGGTTGCGCTATTCCGCTACAACATGATGTTCTTCACCAAAGCAGATGAGAAATACAGGAGCCTGAATACTCGATATATAGGAGAGGAAGTGCGATCTATCTCGAGTACCTATGAGGCCATCAAGATGAAGCTTGCTAAAACTTACACAGACCTGCCTAACCCGGCAACTTACCTGGCCGTGAGTAAAATCAAGTTCCCCATTCAGGAGACAGTACTTCCCGTGGCTAAAAGAATGCTAGTAAGAGAAATTTCCGGATAGAGATTACTCTCCGGTGCTGTCAGTCTCAGCGGGCTCTGCAGTTAAAGCCTCAAGTGCTTCATCATTTGCTTCATTAGTAGGAAGCGCAGGTGCAGGCGACTGTCCGGCATTGTCCAAGTTAGGTGTAGAGAAGCCCTCAGTTCCAGACTCAGGAATCATCACATTGGCGACCAAGGTCAAAGCCAGCATTGCAACAGCCAGCGTCCAGGTTGCTTTCTCAAGGAAATCACCTGTTTTCTTAACACCCATCATCTGGGTCGCTCCGGATCCACCAAATTGGCTGGAAAGTCCTCCACCTTTTGGGTTCTGAGCTAAAACTACCAACATCAGCAAGATTGCTGTTATAATGATCAATACGATAATTGCTGTATACATGATTTACTCCTCGAGCTTTTGAATAAGACCCGCAAAGTAAGATTTTTTTTCCGGGAATTTCAAGCTCAATGCTTGATAGATTTTCTTGGCTCGTGCTTTATTTCCTTGCTTCAGATAAATTTCGGCCAGGTATTCAGAAGCGACATCATCTTGCCATGATGTACTTTTCTCTGAGAGATCTTGTTTGCTTGTGGCAGCAGCCTTGCGACTGATCGAGGGATTTTCTTCGATGAATTTGTCTATGATCGTGCTCGCACCACCACTGTCATCATCATCTTTTTTGGCTGGGCCACCATCCTCTGATTTGCCTTTTGATTTTCTACGTCGCTTAGAAGGTGAGGCTCTGGATACCGACATGCTGAGGCCTTCAGCCTTTCCAAAATCCAGCAACGCTTTTCTAGTGGCTCTTGTGACCGGATCGCTCCCTGGATCTTCCTGGGGACCGGATGTTGATTCTTTTTTCGGTGCGGCTTTCTTTGGAGAGGGTTCTTTTTTGGCCTCTTCTTTCTTTTTAGCTGCTGTTTTCTTGCTTGAGGCTCTTGCAGTAGTTGTGGACTTAGTCTCTTTTTCCTCAGCAGACTTAGTGACTGCCTTCTTAGCGGTCGCTTTTTTCTTCGGAGCTGCTTTGGTTTTTTTCTCAGGTTTTGCCTCTTCTTTTTTGGCTACTTTCTTTTTTGGTGGCTTGGCAGCCGGCTTTTCCTCAGTCTTTTTTGCTGCAGGTGTCTTACCGATTTTTTTAGTCGCCAGCTTCTTTTTTTCAGGTACATTCTCCTCTTCGGGTTCTTCTTTGGCTTTTGGTTTCGGGATGGATTTTAGTCCCATCAGTTGGTCAAGTTCCGAACGCTTGACTTTCATTCTCGAGTCCCTGTCAGCTTTGGCAGGACGTTTCTTTCGTGGTGTTGGTTTTGGTTTAGGAGTTTCTGGGGCTGGACCTTCGTCGAAATAACCAGGCTCATTGTCATCATTCTCCTCATCCTCACTCATGTTAGTGACGACATTCTTAGATCTTGGAGGAGTAGGGGGAGGGGTGGATATTTCCTCCTCTTCATCTTCGATAATCGGAGGTTCGGATTTCGTTACTTCTGGAGTAGGTGATTCCGCTTTTGAAATTTCTTTTGTTTCCTGCTTGGATTCGTCATCCGACTCTTCTTGTTCAAACTCCTTCTTCAGAGCCTCTAAATCAATCATGAGACCGCTCAGACTTTCAGCTTTCTCTTCTTCGGCTTTTTCCTCAACGATAGGTGCAGACTTTTGAACTTCAGCAGGTTCCTCCTTCGCTAGTTTAGGATCTTTTCTAGCTTGCGGTGCATCAACGGCATCTAGCTGACTTTGGATTTCAGCAAAATGCATCCTTGATTTCCGCAGCTCCTCCATATCATGCTCCAATTCATCAAGTATTTGATCCACTTCACTTGGAGCTGGTGGTTTGAGGTTTTCTACATCAATATTGGAAGATTTCGGTTCCGGACTCGAAGCTCTAGACTCAGATTTTGTTGGTGTGGGCGCCTCAGGTTCAGACTCTGCAACCTGTGGCTTATCTGTCAGGAAAATTAGGTCCCCACTGATGTATTTTTTAAGTCGCTTGCGATCCGTAGCGTAAATAGCGGCCGATGAAATAAGTGGCCCTTTGCTGTCATCGTTTAAGTTTTTGGCAGCCCTTGCCGCAATCGACTTGGCGATTGAGAAGTATGGGTGGTCAACCAGCAGCTGTTTGAATTCATCAAATTGCTGCTCGTCGAGGCTTTCGGGTGCTCGTAAATACTCAACGAATTTCTGCTTGTTCACGGGTCGGTGTTTTGACTAAAATTAAGGAAAATTACCAATTTGCCACCGAAGCGTTGAATATATCCAAGATTATCTGGTCAAAAATTTCTTCCACCAATTGATCCTCAACGCTTTGAAGGTCGTTAGATTCTGAATCAAAGTCTTGAAAGAATCGGAAACTACGGTCGAAATCGAATTGATCATTCTTAACGTTGGTGTATGTGGCCTGCACAGAGATGCTAACACGGGTGGTCGCAGACACCTGTAGACCATCTCCCTGATTTGCATTGGGGGCCACTGGAGTCACCGTGTAACTGGAGATGAATCCCTCGAATTGAAGATCTCCGTTATCGTCCACCAATGTCAAACTAGTGTTCTGCTGAAAATAGTCCCTCATTTTCTCCGTGAACACCTGACTCATATTAGACGGTCCAAGCAGGGCGTTGTTGTAAAATTGCTGAATTGAGACGGTTTGTTCTCCACTGACCAAACTTGCACCGGTAAAGGAATAGACCGAGCAGCCGCTTAGAGCAACGAGTGAAATCAGAGTGCTAAAAATTATCGATCTCATATTGCTTGATTTTTCGATAAAGTGTTCGTTCAGAAATTCCCAAATCCTCGGCCGCATACTTCCTTTTGTTGTTGTTTTTCTTGAGGGCCTTCAATATCATTTCTTTTTCCTTTTTCTCAAGAGAAAGCGATTCTTCTTCGTCTTCATGTACAATGTCTTCAATCTCAACGTCGTAATCATCGTCCGATTGTGATTGGATAATGATCGGTTCGTTGTTCTCAGGTGGGGGTTCAGGAAGTCTCAGATCAGCCTTTTTATCAGATTCAAAAAGGTGCTTGTGATCTTCAAAAATTTCTTTACCTGATGAATCGCTTTTGAGCATTTTATGAACGAGATCTTTTAGCTCATTCATGTCACTTTTCATGTCAAATAGAACCTTGTACAAAATGTCTCGTTCCGACAATGAATCATGATCTTTTGCCCCAATGATTGCGGGTAGATGTCTTTCTGAGGGCAGGTATTTCCTTAGAAGATCGGCATCCAACTCGCGTTGCATTTCCAGCACGCTGATCTGCTGCACGATATTCTTTAGCTGCCTTATGTTTCCTGGAAAGTGATAGCTCATTAGGAGCTTTTTAGCATCCTCAGTGAGACTCAGGGGCTTGTTTCGGTATGTTTCGGAGAGATCCGAAGCGAATTTCCTGAACAGCAAGACAATGTCTTCACCACGCTCTCGAAGTGGCGGGACGAAAATAGGAACTGTGCTTAGTCTGTAATATAGATCTTCACGGAATTTACCTTTGGAGACTGACTCAGCTAGATTCACGTTGGTGGCTGCAATGACCCGAACGTCAGTTTTCAGAACTTTGGACGAGCCCACTTTGATGAATTCTCCATTCTCTAAAACCCGCAGCAAACGCGCCTGTGTGCCGAGCGGCATTTCACCGATTTCATCAAGGAAAATAGTTCCGCCGTTCGTTTCTTCGAAATAGCCCTTTCGGTGGTCATGAGCACCTGTAAAAGAGCCTTTTTCATGACCAAAAAGCTCCGAATCAATCGTGCCCTCCGGAATCGCACCGCAGTTTATGGCAATAAATTGACCATGCTTTCGGTGGCTCAACGAATGTAAAATCTTAGAGAAGGATTCTTTCCCGACACCACTTTCACCGGTGATCAGAACAGACATTTCTGTAGGACCCACTTGCAAAGCCACTCGTAAGGCGTGCAACAGCTTAGAGGAATTTCCAATTATTCCAAAGCGCTGCTTTACGCTTAAAATTTCTTGATCTGAAACTGGTATCATACTACTTCTCCAAATAACGTGGCAGCTGAGCAGTCGTTCACTTTTACATTTACATAGCTGCCTTTCTCAAACCCGTGATCATCGAAAATGATCACTTTATTTGCTGTGTTTCGACCCTGAAGCTGCTTGTCAGATTTCTTGCTTTTGCCTTCAATCAGTACTTTGAATGTTTTCCCAAGGTCGAGCTTATTACGCTGCAGAGATATTTCTTGTTGCTTATTGATGATCTCCTGAAGCCTTCTTTTCTTCACTTCTAAAGGGATGTCATCCTCGTACTTTTTGGCGGCAAGAGTTCCGGGGCGTTCAGAATAGAAGAACATGTATGAAAAATCATACTTCACAATATCCATAAGGGAAATTGTGTCTTGATGCTCCTCTTCCGTTTCTGAGCAGAACCCGGCGATCATATCCGAACTGATGCCGCATTCTTCCCCAAGAATTCTTCGAATCGCACTAACCCGATCCAGATACCATTCCCGATCATAGGTGCGGTTCATCAACTCCAGCACCCTAGAATTCCCACTCTGTGCAGGTAGGTGGATGTATTTACAGATGTTTTCGTACTTCTTCATGGTATAAAGTACCTCATCCGTAATGTCCTTGGGGTGAGAAGTTGAAAAGCGAATTCTAAGGTCGGGGTTAACCTTAGCAACCATTTCCAGTAATCCTGCGAAATTTATGATTTCAGAGATCTCTTTCTTTTCTAATCTGGCCTTATTGTTCTCGTCTTCAGACCACTTGTAGGAATCCACATTCTGACCCAAAAGAGTTACTTCTCTAAATCCCTTTTCAAATAAGTCTTTCGCCTCCTTGACGATTGAATGGGGATCTCTACTTCGCTCTCTCCCTCGAGTGAATGGTACTACACAGAACGAACACATATTGTCACACCCTCGCATGATGGAGATAAAGGCGGTGACACCATTGGAATTGAGTCTTAGAGGAGTGATATCTGCATACGTTTCTTCTCTGGAAAGAAACGTGTTCACACCCTTTGTTCCATCATTGGCTTCCTCCACGAGCTTAGGAAGATCACGATACGCATCTGGTCCGATTACCAGATCTACAATTTTCTCCTCTTCGAGTAGTTTTGCCTTTAACCGTTCGGCCATGCATCCCAGAACGCCAATTGTGACTGCCGGATTTTGCTTTTTTATGGCATTGAAATAGTTAAGCCGGTTTCTTACGGTTTGCTCGGCTTTCTCCCTAATCGAGCAAGTATTGATCAAAATCAACTCTGCATTTTCAGCTTTCGCAGTAGTGTCAAAACCTTCATTTTTCAGGATGGAAGTAACGATTTCACTGTCAGAGAAATTCATTTGACAGCCGTAGCTCTCAATGTAGAGCTTTCGTGAAAGTTGCGAATTTCCTTCCTCTGAAACCTTCATTTCACAGTTTTCACCATTTTCTACTTTGTCCAGTAGATCGATATCAGCTATTAATCCATTCATAATTCGGGCACAAAGATAGACTTGTCATTACTTATGTGACAATCTGTCAGCAGATATAATGAAGTTTACCGCCTATTGATTTCCTTTGTCTAATGGCAATAATCAAAGAAGTAAAAGGAAAAGAACCATCATTCGGGGAGGGCTGCTGGCTTGCTGAAAATGCCGTGGTAGTAGGCGAAGTAGAAATGGGTGAGAACTGCACGGTTTGGTTCAGTGCAGTGGTTAGGGGAGATGTTCACTCGATTAAAATCGGTAACAACACAAATATTCAAGACAATGCTACGATTCATTGTACATATAAAACAGCGCCAACCTCGATCGGATCAAATGTGACCATTGGTCATAATGCCATTGTGCATGGTTGTACGTTGGAGGACAATGTTTTGGTAGGAATGGGCGCAATCGTGATGGATCATGTGGTAGTGAAATCCGGTGCAATAATCGCTGCGGGTGCTGTGGTATTGGAAAATACGATGGTAGAGGAAAATTCAATTTATGCCGGGGTACCGGCGAAGAAGGTGAAGCAGGTAGATGATTCCAACATTGCGATGATGCAACGGATTGCCGGGAATTACGTGAAATATGCCTCTTGGTTTGATAACTAGAAAAAGGAAATGATACGATTTATACTGAATGTAATCGCGGTTTTAACGGCCGCCTATTTGCTTCCTGGTGTATACCTGGAAGGTTTCTGGTCGGCATTGGTCCTTGCCGTAGTACTTGGTTTGTTAAATGCCACAGTGCGTCCAATTTTAATATTCCTGACGCTCCCGGCGACAATTGTCACAGTTGGCCTTTTTCTATTAGTGATAAACGCCTTGATGATTTTGATTGCGGATTGGCTGCTCTCGGGTTTTGCTGTGGAGGGATTTTGGTGGGCCTTACTTTTTAGCCTGGTTCTTTGGTTAGTTAACTCGTTTTTAAAAGACGTAACTGGTGAATCAGACAAGAAAAAAGGAGCTCGATAAGCTCCTTCATTTTTTTTAAAAGTAGACCGGACACTGAGGGTCTCGCTTGTTATTCTTGATCTTTATTCGATAGTTGATCATAATTTCGTGAGTTCCCTTTGTGTACTGAGTCAGGGGAGAGGTAATGGCGTCATAGGCATATCCAACCCTAAAGTTTTCATTCAAGATAAACTGACTAATAAAAACAACTGCATCTCCACTGCGGTAAGACACACCCACATAAGCGATGTTTTCAAAAATCACTGTTCCATTCAAATCCCAACCAAAAGGGACATTCTCCTGCATCCTCAGTAAAAAGGCCGGGCTCAATTTCACAAGAGGACTGATTTCAAAAACTGCACCCCCTGTGGCATAATAGAATCTACTTTCACGACCATTGACAGGAACATCGGTCTGAATATCGAAAACCTTATTCGTTAAGATGTAAGGCACTGAAAATCCAAGGTACATACGAGGATTGGCAAAATAGATTCCCGCTCCAAAGTTTGGAGAGAATTTACTGATGTTGGTGTAGAGTGGATCACTAGGATCGAAGGCCTCAGCATCCGTATAGTTTGATTGTCTATTGTTAAATCCGGCTTGGATTCCCATAGACAGAATACCAACACCCGTTCTTATTTTATAGGCGTAACTACCATATAGACCCATGTCTTCATGAACACCTACTTTGTCTCGGGACATCAAAAGACCAACCCCAACTCTGTTGGAATTAAATGAATTATGAGCAGTGACAGACTGTAGGACAGGTGCTCCATCTACATTTATCCATTGATCCCTGTTGGTTACTACCGCACTGAAAATATTCAGACTTCCAGCATACGCGGGATTAAGTACTAGCCCATTGAACATGTAGGTCGAGGTGACAGGGCGTTGTTGGCTGAAACCAAACAGAGCCGTGAAAATGAGTAGCGATGCGATTAATGCTCTTGATTTCATATCCCTAAATTATCTAAGTAGTTCGATATAACCTTGAATTAATTCAGAACCATCACCTCTATCAATGATGTAATAGTACGTGCCGTCAGGAAGTGCTTTACCTCTGTCGCTATATCCTTCGAACCTTTTATCTGCATTGTTATAGCCCTCTGTCTTATAAACACTTTGTCCCGCTCTGGTAAATATCTCCACGGTGTTATTCGGGAAGAAATCCAGACAATCAATCAAGAAGAAGTCATTCTTACTATCACCATTTGCAGTCACAAAGTTGAATACTTGAACCGCTGTGTTAATGGTGAAGTCTGCAGAGTAAGTACAACCATTATCTGCTCTAAACGTCACTGAATAATTACCCGGCCCAAGGTCATTAACCGCTCCATCCTGAATTGGTTCACCAGAGGCATTGCTAGTAATACGTTCTCCACTTTCATAGAACCAAGCGGCTGAGTCAACAAAATTCAACGAGGAGAATTTGATGAATGCCTCGCCATTGAACTGGTTAATTGCTCCATCTTCCGTTCTCAAACACAAGGAATTAGTGGCGAAAATTTCAAATACTGGGTCAGTAATGACTTGCTGTATAGAAAGTGGTGTTGCTGCAGATTGACAACCTGTTTCCAGGTTTGTGGCTCTGACTAAATAATCACCTTCAACGAGCGTGCTCGGTTGGCTTCCAGAAAACAGTACTGTTGTCAAGTTTGTGTCAGCCCCATCAAACCAGTCAAACTGATATCCAGATTTTTGACCATCAACCGTGGCTACCGCTTCACCATTAGGGAAGGTGCAATTCGTATTCTCTGATAACAATGTGACCTCAGGATTTGAAACAGGATCTGTATCGTCTATGATTTCAAATTCTGAATAATACACACAGCCTGAAATCAGGTTGGTCATGGATACCACATATCTGTCGACAAATAATGAATCTGCGAAGAAGCCTGTCTGAATCACAGGTCCAGATGGTCTCGCCGGATCATTATCATCTGACAAGTACCACTCAATGCTATACTCTCCTAAATCTTCGTTGGTGACCTTAGCTAACCCAAGCCCTTGTACAAACTCATCGTAGCAATAGATTTTGTCTCTAACAACCTCTACGGCTGGCGAGTAAGTATCATCTATTTCATTTTCAATTGTAACAGGTAGTACTGCAGATTGACAAATGTCATTTCCGAAAGCAGGACTATCTCGTACCACTAGGGTATAATCGCCATCAACTAGGTTTTCAACCAAAGATCCTGTATAGTCTGGATTGTTCAAATCTGGATTCGTAACATTACCAATGAACCACAGGTAGTCATATTGTGCAATTGGGTATTGGGGTTGAATAACCGTTGCGGCCATCTTACCATTCGGGTTCACACAATTCGTGTTGCCCGAAGTACTTGTAGAAATTTGAAGCGGGCTAGGCGACTCATTTGTCAATGTATAAGTATCTGCTACAGTTACACACCCTGTTACATTGTTAGTAACAGTCAAGTCGTAATCACCTTCGATGATATTCGTAAGGTCTGCTGTACCTTGACCTTGAGCCACGGTAGGAGTAGGGGTGCCATTTGCACCAACCCAATCCCAAGTGTAACCTGTCACTGGGTCGTTGCTTGTTGATCCATCAGCTGTGGCATGTAGTTCTCCATTTGGAGTTGCAGGATCGCATCTCGTATTGGGAACGAAATCAATCACAATGACAGGCGGTGTTGAGATATCTTCAACTATCACCTCCAATTGAGTATCGCTGATGCAATTTGCTCTTGTGGCGTGGGTTGCAGTTATCCAATACGTGCCAGCGGATAGGCCTTCAAACTCCACGGGATCTTCAGATCCAGCAGTAATAGTCGCAAGACTTGTGGTGTTGTCAGGTGAGAATAACTCAAAGTCATACTCCTGTGGAGTGTCTTGATTCATTCCAGTTATTCTGATGTAACCATCAGCTGGGTTACAGTCAAATGCGTCTTGAACCTCAAAGTTGACAATAGCAGGAGAAACGACTGGATTAGAGGTTAATTCCGCTACTTGACTTATCGTACAACCAGTGTTAGTATTTGTAACTTCTACTTCATAGAAGCCTCCTTCTAGCATGCCAACCGTGCTTGTGTTTCCAACAAGTGCTCCTCGAGTCATTGAGCCATTATCGTATTCATACCATGTGAATTGATAATTAAGGTTGGTATCGTCATTGTCATCAGCGGTAGCTGAAATTTGACCATTACCTAATGAACAAGGATCATCATTGATGTCGACAGTGATCTCAATCAATGGATAAACGATTTCGTCTTCCACATTGAATTCCACTCTCTCTGAAGTACAGTTTGAACCATTATTGGTTATCACAGCATAGTAAGACCCTATCGGCAAACCGGTGATTTCGTATGGAGTACTTGTTGCTGTTCCTTGGGAGACGTTACCTGGGTTGGTAAATACTTCAAGAACGTAACCTTCAGCATCCATTGCTGTGGTATCCAAAGTAACGCCCGTTTGAATTATTTCATACAGTACGAACATTCCGTTTGGATTACAGAACGATTGATCCCTGAAATCATAGCTCGACATTATTGGTAGGTCTTCCAGATCTTCGATCTCGTACTCTCGAAGGGTCTCACAGCCTGTTGTGTTGTTTCTTATTCTAGCTGTGTAAATTCCGGCATTCAAGTTTTGAATTGTCGCATTCGTTTCTCCCACGAGCGGAGTTCCGGTTCCAGTTCCTTGGAACCATTGGAAGTCTAAAGAAGGATCTGTTTCATCAGTTCCGTCTGCCGTAATAGTAATTGACCCAATGGCATCCGTGCCAGCTGCGCAGTTAAGGTTGTCGACCAATTCAACCAATACGACTTCAGGATTAGTGCTAAGGTCTTCTATATTCACTCTTACTGCAGAAGCTTCGCAATTTGTGGTTGTGTTTCTTGCGGATATGAAGTAAGCTCCATCTTCAAGGTTCGAAATGGTAACAGATGTTGTTGCCGGGTTTGTCGAGTTAAATCTAATATCACCACTTCCGACAGATCCTTTTTCCACGGTGATTTCATAGAGTCCTAGATCACCACCGGAAACGTCCGTATCATCAATGATTATTTCACCATTGGCAACAAATCCTCCGCTGTATCCAGGTACACAAATGGTGTTATCAGTGGCATTACCGGAAATGCTCGTCTGATCTAGGCTCGGGATATCTTGTTGCAGAGTTACCTCAAATGTCATTTCCATTGTACATCCAAGACCTGGAATTCCAGAAATTCTCTCAATGGCCAATGTATAGAATCCTTGACTCAAGCCGGTGAGCATTGTGAAATCCCCGCTGCTATTTACTGCGGTCCCTTCATTGGCAGGAATAAATAATTCTGTTCCGGCAACTGTTCCATTTCCACGATACCAAGTTCTGGTATAGTCGGTAGGTGATTGAAGTACACCATCATGATATATTTCAATATTTAGCGTCCCATTGCCATCATTAGGGTTGGCATCATTACAGAAAGTAGAAATTTGTGTTCCCGGATTAGCGCCATTCAGAACGATTTGAGGATCTACTCGATTATCCTCAATCGTAAACACGACCAAATCGCCACCTACGTCTTGAATGCAACCAGTTCCATCCACAGCTGCTGTGTTTTGAATCTGAACCGTGTAAGTACCTGCAGGTAGACCGGCTACTTCGTTAGCACCAGGGTCACCGTTAGTACCGTTCGGGAAGGTGACGTCAGGGAAGTTACCTACAGCGATGGCAGTGGTTCCATCACTTTCGAACCAGTCGAAGGTGTAATCACCGATCGTATAATCGCCCCCTGAGATAGAAGTAGAAGCACCATTTGGTCTTGTTTCGGTGATGTTGAGTATTTCAAATCCACCATTAACAGGATTACAATTGTCAGTGTGGGTGATGTTGAAGTCTGAACCAGCTGTGGTGCCAACTTCAATATCTGACTCGTATTGTTCAATAATCACAGACTCAATTGGGCTTTCGCAACCTATTGAGTTGGTTAAATCTTCCGCAACGACGTAATAGGTTCCTTGTGGCAAATCATTCACAATATTGGCTCCAGCTGTTCCATTAGCTGCAGGATAAGATGCCGTTGTTATAGTAGTGCCCAATAGGATCGTGGCAGCATCATCCTCATACCAAGTGAAACGATAATTGTTCGCCGGTTGCGCAACACCATTCAGGGTGACGCTCGCAGTGGCTTGACCAGTAGGTATATAATTTGTGTCATCGCAAGTGATGTCATCATTTGTAGAACTCACCTGAAGAAGTGGTTCGACCTGCTGATCTTCGATGATAAACTCTACAAGGTCATTGGCATCAGTGGTACAACCTGTACCGTTTGTGGCTGCAGTGTTTTGAATTTGTAGGTAGTAAGTACCAGCAGGTAGTCCAGTGACTTGGTTTGCGCCAGCAGCTCCATTGGCAGCAGAAGGGAATGCGACATCCGGGAATGTAGCGCCGTTTGCGATGGCGGTTGTCATGTCATCTTCCAACCAAGTGAAAGTGTAATCACCGAGTGCATAGTCAGCCGGGATGGCAGTTGTAGAGCCATCTGGTCTTGTTTCGGTGATGTTGTTGATCAGTACTCCACCGTTTTCAGGTGTACAATCATCGGAATGAGTGATGACGAAATCAGTACCTGCAGTAGGACCTACAGAGATGATAGTTTCGAACTGTTCGATGATTACTTCGAGTGTGGCACTTTCACAACCGATACCAGGGTTGGTATTGTCCGTGACCATGACGAAGTAGTTACCGTTAGGCAGTCCTGAAGCGACGGTGTTGTCTCCGTTAAGTGATGCGGTCGCAGTGATGCCTCCCAGTGCGGTCGTTCCATCGCTTTCGAACCATTCGATGGTGTAATCGGCCGGGTTCATGGATCCGTTGGTAAGAGTAACGGTCGCTTCACCCGTAGGTGGGAATGCACCATTGTCGGCACAAGAGATATCCTCAGCAGTTTGAGCCACTTCGAAGGTTGGCAGGATGACCTGATCTTCGATGATAAACTCTACAAGGTCATTGGCATCAGTGGTACAACCTGTACCGTTTGTGGCTGCAGTGTTTTGAATTTGTAGGTAGTAAGTACCAGCAGGTAGTCCAGTGACTTGGTTTGCGCCAGCAGCTCCATTGGCAGCAGAAGGGAATGCGACATCCGGGAATGTAGCGCCGTTTGCGATGGCGGTTGTCATGTCATCTTCCAACCAAGTGAAAGTGTAATCACCGAGTGCATAGTCAGCCGGGATGGCAGTTGTAGAGCCATCTGGTCTTGTTTCGGTGATGTTGTTGATCAGTACTCCACCGTTTTCAGGTGTACAATCATCGGAGTGAGTGATGACGAAATCAGTACCTGCAGTAGGACCTACAGAGATGATAGTTTCGAACTGTTCGATGATTACTTCGAGTGTGGCACTTTCACAACCGATACCAGGGTTGGTATTGTCCGTGACCATGACGAAGTAGTTACCGTTAGGCAGTCCTGAAGCGACGGTGTTGTCTCCGTTAAGTGATGCGGTCGCAGTGATGCCTCCCAGTGCGGTCGTTCCATCGCTTTCGAACCATTCGATGGTGTAATCGGCCGGGTTCATGGATCCGTTGGTAAGAGTAACGGTCGCTTCACCCGTAGGTGGGAATGCACCATTGTCGGCACAAGAGATATCCTCAGCAGTTTGAGCCACTTCGAAGGTTGGCAGGATGACCTGATCTTCGATGATAAACTCTACAAGGTCATTGGCATCAGTGGTACAACCTGTACCGTTTGTGGCTGCAGTGTTTTGAATTTGTAGGTAGTAAGTACCAGCAGGTAGTCCAGTGACTTGGTTTGCGCCAGCAGCTCCATTGGCAGCAGAAGGGAATGCGACATCCGGGAATGTAGCGCCGTTTGCGATGGCGGTTGTCATGTCATCTTCCAACCAAGTGAAAGTGTAATCACCGAGTGCATAGTCAGCCGGGATGGCAGTTGTAGAGCCATCTGGTCTTGTTTCGGTGATGTTGTTGATCAGTACTCCACCGTTTTCAGGTGTACAATCATCGGAATGAGTGATGACGAAATCAGTACCTGCAGTAGGACCTACAGAGATGATAGTTTCGAACTGTTCGATGATTACTTCGAGTGTGGCACTTTCACAACCGATACCAGGGTTGGTATTGTCCGTGACCATGACGAAGTAGTTACCGTTAGGCAGTCCTGAAGCGACGGTGTTGTCTCCGTTAAGTGATGCGGTCGCAGTGATGCCTCCCAGTGCGGTCGTTCCATCGCTTTCGAACCATTCGATGGTGTAATCGGCCGGGTTCATGGATCCGTTGGTAAGAGTAACGGTCGCTTCACCCGTAGGTGGGAATGCACCATTGTCGGCACAAGAGATATCCTCAGCAGTTTGAGCCACTTCGAAGGTTGGCAGGATGACCTGATCTTCGATGATAAACTCTACAAGGTCATTGGCATCAGTGGTACAACCTGTACCGTTTGTGGCTGCAGTGTTTTGAATTTGTAGGTAGTAAGTACCAGCAGGTAGTCCAGTGACTTGGTTTGCGCCAGCAGCTCCATTGGCAGCAGAAGGGAATGCGACATCCGGGAATGTAGCGCCGTTTGCGATGGCGGTTGTCATGTCATCTTCCAACCAAGTGAAAGTGTAATCACCGAGTGCATAGTCAGCCGGGATGGCAGTTGTAGAGCCATCTGGTCTTGTTTCGGTGATGTTGTTGATCAGTACTCCACCGTTTTCAGGTGTACAATCATCGGAATGAGTGATGACGAAATCAGTACCTGCAGTAGGACCTACAGAGATGATAGTTTCGAACTGTTCGATGATTACTTCGAGTGTGGCACTTTCACAACCGATACCAGGGTTGGTATTGTCCGTGACCATGACGAAGTAGTTACCGTTAGGCAGTCCTGAAGCGACGGTGTTGTCTCCGTTAAGTGATGCGGTCGCAGTGATGCCTCCCAGTGCGGTCGTTCCATCGCTTTCGAACCATTCGATGGTGTAATCGGCCGGGTTCATGGATCCGTTGGTAAGAGTAACGGTCGCTTCACCCGTAGGTGGGAATGCACCATTGTCGGCACAAGAGATATCCTCAGCAGTTTGAGCCACTTCGAAGGTTGGCAGGATGACCTGATCTTCGATGATAAACTCTACAAGGTCATTGGCATCAGTGGTACAACCTGTACCGTTTGTGGCTGCAGTGTTTTGAATTTGTAGGTAGTAAGTACCAGCAGGTAGTCCAGTGACTTGGTTTGCGCCAGCAGCTCCATTGGCAGCAGAAGGGAATGCGACATCCGGGAATGTAGCGCCGTTTGCGATGGCGGTTGTCATGTCATCTTCCAACCAAGTGAAAGTGTAATCACCGAGTGCATAGTCAGCCGGGATGGCAGTTGTAGAGCCATCTGGTCTTGTTTCGGTGATGTTGTTGATCAGTACTCCACCGTTTTCAGGTGTACAATCATCGGAATGAGTGATGACGAAATCAGTACCTGCAGTAGGACCTACAGAGATGATAGTTTCGAACTGTTCGATGATTACTTCGAGTGTGGCACTTTCACAACCGATACCAGGGTTGGTATTGTCCGTGACCATGACGAAGTAGTTACCGTTAGGCAGTCCTGAAGCGACGGTGTTGTCTCCGTTAAGTGATGCGGTCGCAGTGATGCCTCCCAGTGCGGTCGTTCCATCGCTTTCGAACCATTCGATGGTGTAATCGGCCGGGTTCATGGATCCGTTGGTAAGAGTAACGGTCGCTTCACCCGTAGGTGGGAATGCACCATTGTCGGCACAAGAGATATCCTCAGCAGTTTGAGCCACTTCGAAGGTTGGCAGGATGACCTGATCTTCGATGATAAACTCTACAAGGTCATTGGCATCAGTGGTACAACCTGTACCGTTTGTGGCTGCAGTGTTTTGAATTTGTAGGTAGTAAGTACCAGCAGGTAGTCCAGTGACTTGGTTTGCGCCAGCAGCTCCATTGGCAGCAGAAGGGAATGCGACATCCGGGAATGTAGCGCCGTTTGCGATGGCGGTTGTCATGTCATCTTCCAACCAAGTGAAAGTGTAATCACCGAGTGCATAGTCAGCCGGGATGGCAGTTGTAGAGCCATCTGGTCTTGTTTCGGTGATGTTGTTGATCAGTACTCCACCGTTTTCAGGTGTACAATCATCGGAGTGAGTGATGACGAAATCAGTACCTGCAGTAGGACCTACAGAGATGATAGTTTCGAACTGTTCGATGATTACTTCGAGTGTGGCACTTTCACAACCGATACCAGGGTTGGTATTGTCCGTGACCATGACGAAGTAGTTACCGTTAGGCAGTCCTGAAGCGACGGTGTTGTCTCCGTTAAGTGATGCGGTCGCAGTGATGCCTCCCAGTGCGGTCGTTCCATCGCTTTCGAACCATTCGATGGTGTAATCGGCCGGGTTCATGGATCCGTTGGTAAGAGTAACGGTCGCTTCACCCGTAGGTGGGAATGCACCATTGTCGGCACAAGAGATATCCTCAGCAGTTTGAGCCACTTCGAAGGTTGGCAGGATGACCTGATCTTCGATGATAAACTCTACAAGGTCATTGGCATCAGTGGTACAACCTGTACCGTTTGTGGCTGCAGTGTTTTGAATTTGTAGGTAGTAAGTACCAGCAGGTAGTCCAGTGACTTGGTTTGCGCCAGCAGCTCCATTGGCAGCAGAAGGGAATGCGACATCCGGGAATGTAGCGCCGTTTGCGATGGCGGTTGTCATGTCATCTTCCAACCAAGTGAAAGTGTAATCACCGAGTGCATAGTCAGCCGGGATGGCAGTTGTAGAGCCATCTGGTCTTGTTTCGGTGATGTTGTTGATCAGTACTCCACCGTTTTCAGGTGTACAATCATCGGAATGAGTGATGACGAAATCAGTACCTGCAGTAGGACCTACAGAGATGATAGTTTCGAACTGTTCGATGATTACTTCGAGTGTGGCACTTTCACAACCGATACCAGGGTTGGTATTGTCCGTGACCATGACGAAGTAGTTACCGTTAGGCAGTCCTGAAGCGACGGTGTTGTCTCCGTTAAGTGATGCGGTCGCAGTGATGCCTCCCAGTGCGGTCGTTCCATCGCTTTCGAACCATTCGATGGTGTAATCGGCCGGGTTCATGGATCCGTTGGTAAGAGTAACGGTCGCTTCACCCGTAGGTGGGAATGCACCATTGTCGGCACAAGAGATATCCTCAGCAGTTTGAGCCACTTCGAAGGTTGGCAGGATGACCTGATCTTCGATGATAAACTCTACAAGGTCATTGGCATCAGTGGTACAACCTGTACCGTTTGTGGCTGCAGTGTTTTGAATTTGTAGGTAGTAAGTACCAGCAGGTAGTCCAGTGACTTGGTTTGCGCCAGCAGCTCCATTGGCAGCAGAAGGGAATGCGACATCCGGGAATGTAGCGCCGTTTGCGATGGCGGTTGTCATGTCATCTTCCAACCAAGTGAAAGTGTAATCACCGAGTGCATAGTCAGCCGGGATGGCAGTTGTAGAGCCATCTGGTCTTGTTTCGGTGATGTTGTTGATCAGTACTCCACCGTTTTCAGGTGTACAATCATCGGAATGAGTGATGACGAAATCAGTACCTGCAGTAGGACCTACAGAGATGATAGTTTCGAACTGTTCGATGATTACTTCGAGTGTGGCACTTTCACAACCGATACCAGGGTTGGTATTGTCCGTGACCATGACGAAGTAGTTACCGTTAGGCAGTCCTGAAGCGACGGTGTTGTCTCCGTTAAGTGATGCGGTCGCAGTGATGCCTCCCAGTGCGGTCGTTCCATCGCTTTCGAACCATTCGATGGTGTAATCGGCCGGGTTCATGGATCCGTTGGTAAGAGTAACGGTCGCTTCACCCGTAGGTGGGAATGCACCATTGTCGGCACAAGAGATATCCTCAGCAGTTTGAGCCACTTCGAAGGTTGGCAGGATGACCTGATCTTCGATGATAAACTCTACAAGGTCATTGGCATCAGTGGTACAACCTGTACCGTTTGTGGCTGCAGTGTTTTGAATTTGTAGGTAGTAAGTACCAGCAGGTAGTCCAGTGACTTGGTTTGCGCCAGCAGCTCCATTGGCAGCAGAAGGGAATGCGACATCCGGGAATGTAGCGCCGTTTGCGATGGCGGTTGTCATGTCATCTTCCAACCAAGTGAAAGTGTAATCACCGAGTGCATAGTCAGCCGGGATGGCAGTTGTAGAGCCATCTGGTCTTGTTTCGGTGATGTTGTTGATCAGTACTCCACCGTTTTCAGGTGTACAATCATCGGAATGAGTGATGACGAAATCAGTACCTGCAGTAGGACCTACAGAGATGATAGTTTCGAACTGTTCGATGATTACTTCGAGTGTGGCACTTTCACAACCGATACCAGGGTTGGTATTGTCCGTGACCATGACGAAGTAGTTACCGTTAGGCAGTCCTGAAGCGACGGTGTTGTCTCCGTTAAGTGATGCGGTCGCAGTGATGCCTCCCAGTGCGGTCGTTCCATCGCTTTCGAACCATTCGATGGTGTAATCGGCCGGGTTCATGGATCCGTTGGTAAGAGTAACGGTCGCTTCACCCGTAGGTGGGAATGCACCATTGTCGGCACAAGAGATATCCTCAGCAGTTTGAGCCACTTCGAAGGTTGGGGTAGCTCTTTCTTCCTCGATTTCAAATTGGAAGACAGGAGTCTCACATGTCTTTACGGTATGAACGGCTTGTACAAAATATGTTCCTGCTTCAAGACCTGATATACTACTAGCTCCAGCATCACCGTTATTCAATCCCCCATCTATAAAGGCATTACCAAGAAGGACATTCCCAGGATCACCGTCCGCAATGTAGGTCGTGTACCAAGTGTAATTATAATCAGCTGCAGCATCCGTTATATCCGTATTGTTTATAAAAGCCGATCCATCAAGAGGATTACAATCTTGATTTTGCGAGACATTTACGCTAAGGATCTGATGCTGTTCTGGATTATAACTTACTGTCAATGTCTGTTCTACAATACACATATTTGGCGTATTGCCCGCACCTCCAAGTCTTTCAACCGTCACGGTATAATCGCCGGCAGGTAGATCTGCATTTGTGGTGGATGTGGCAGTTTCAGTTAAAACATCATGAGGTCCGAAAACAACGGCAGTTGTCGCGTCTCTCCACGTAAACCTAAACCCGTTTGGCTGTTGGCTTAGAGCTGGATTATTACTCTCATCCGGATCTTCAATAACTGTGATCGAAAGCTGACCACTAGGATTCGCTACATCACAACTTGTATTATGCGTAACATCGGTGCTTTGGACAATTGGCTCGTATGCAAGGTCAAGAATCTGCTCATCTCTAGAAGCAGCCGTCCAGCATTCGGATGTTGCTCCAGGGTTAAAGGCAGGATTGATAATTTCTCTTGCCACTGCTATATAGTCTCCGGCTGGAAGTTCTGGGAATTGTGCCTCATCCCCAGCCGCCAAGACAGCACCAGGACTGGATGCCAACGGATCCCCGTTACCATCAAGGATTGCACCATTTGATGGATTGTAGGAATATGGAAAGAACCTTCCTTCATATTCATAAGGAGCAAATCGGTCTGCCGGTACACCTGATCCAGAGTAGAGATAAATAGTATATTGAGAAATATCATCGTATTCCTCTAAACCTGTTGCGAAACCAACTTTGTCAATCACATCAATTGTTCCTGTTGAACTGGCTGATGTAATTGTTTCAGTGGTTGAGAGCGCAGGAGAACCATTATCCAAGGTTACCTGAACTTGTCCGGATCCATTATCTGCAGCAATAATCCCTGAAGCACCACCGGAGGTAGTGAACGTCTCCCCAACCACGAATTCTGTAGCTCCCTGACCGCTAACGGTCAGAATTATGTTATCCGCTAATCCAACTCGAGCAGTTCCATTGTCAGGACACTCAGTAACGTTATCAATCGTCAGCGTAGTTGTGACCTGCTGGCCTGAAAAGCCTAAGTCATAGACATCAAAGTATCTACACCCGGTGTTTAAATCAACCGTTACAAGAGTATAAAGTCCAGATATGATCTGATCGAGTGTTGTGTTTGCACCTACTCCTGAGCCACCAGCATTGCTGATTAAGACGGCTTGACCAGGAGGAGATGGGTTTGCTACTAGGGCCTCTCCACTAACCAATTCCTGACCAGAGCCTGTTGTAAATAGCGTAGCGAAATCTTGAGCTCCCTCATACCACTCGAAAGAGAAGTCCGTCCCACCGCCAGAAGCATTGGTAGTTCCTAAACCTGTAATGGTCGCAGTGATTCTTCCATTATCAGCTTCACAACTATTTGGTATTATATCAGCGATAATTTCAACCGTAGGTTTCGAAGGCGATACTTCATCCACCACTGTTGCAGTAGCGATTGAACTAACACAGCCAGTTTGAGTTTCAGTAACTACCACTGTATAATTACCCGCAGAAAGGCCTGAAACGGTCGCGGTACTTACATTCGTTGGAGTTGACAAATTTCCAGGATCAACGCCCTCCTGAAGTTCATTTCCTGCTGTTGCAGAAGTCCCAAAATACCATTGATAAGTGAAGTTGGTAGCTAGCCCAGTGGGTGGGCCTGCCGGATTAAATGTAAGACTTGGAGTAGCCTCAACTACACCATTCGAAGGATAACAATCCGTGAAATCATTTGTTGAAGTTGCCGTAACAGTTAGTGCCGGGTCAAATTCATCAATTACGACTTGAGCCGTTTCGGTACACATCGTTGTATTATGCTGAACGAGAACGGTGTACGTTCCATGAATACGGTCATCAATCTGATCACTCAAATCGATTGGGGTGCCGGCGGTGCTAGTTCCAAAATACCATTCAATTGAGTAGTCTGCGTTAGTCCCTCCGTCGGAATCAGTAATAGCTACACTGGCACTACCAATTGGGTTGGCTGGATCACAACTGAAATTATCCAACAGCTTGGTTATTGTAGGAGTTATAGTTGCGAAATTTTCACCAATTGTCACATCTACATTACCGGATGCACATCCTGTAACCAAGTCTGTAAGGATCAGAATATAGTCTCCATCCTGAACACCTGTTTGGCCAATGAATGAGCCATCTAAAGTTTCGTCATTGTCAATCTGTGTATTGGGGTCTGCTGCGGTAGCCCAATAGAAAGCGTAATCAGTTAGTGCTGAGCCAGCTCCCGTTATATCTGTTATATCCACTGTCGCTGATCCTGTATAATTGCCGGGATCGCAGGAAGTATTTGGAACGGCATTAGCGTTAACATTCACTTCATTGACGGTCGGGTCAACTTCTGCATTCACAATACTGAATGGGTAATCAATATCGCATCCAGAAGCATCTTCCATGATGTTCATAATATAATTTCCTTCAGGAAGACCCTCGACTAAAGTCGAAGCTGAATTTGATGAATAGGTAACATCGTCGTATCCTGCAATTCCACCATCCGGAATTGCCGTTCCACCAGAAGTCCTGAGTGCAAAAGTGTAATTGGTAGGTGTGCCGCTTGAAGTTGGTGACAAAGTAATTGAACCATTCGCATCAATATTTCCCGCTGCGTTTGCTGCAGGATCACAAACAGAATTCCCGGTTAGATCAGATTCATTGGCCAAAATATTCGGTTGTCCCACACCGATAGTCACATTACCGGTAGCAGAAGAACATCCAGTGATATTATCGGTTACGGTGACTACATAGTCACCATCTTCTACGCCTGTTTGTCCGATGAGTGAACCGTCGAGGGTTGCATCATCATCGATTTGGGTAGTAGGGTCGGCAGCAGTTGCCCAGAAGTAAGAGTAGTCTCCTGATCCGTTGGTGATGTCAGCCAGGTTAATGGTGGCTGATCCTGTGAAAGCACCTGGTGTACAAGAAGCATTTGGTGTAGCGTTAGCGGTCACAGTAGCATCGTCGAGTACTGGATCAGAAGTGGCATCCACGATAGTGAACGGATGATCAATATCACAACCTGAAGCATCATCGGAGATGTTCATGATGTAGTTACCAGTAGGTAGTCCTGTGACGGTGGTGTTGGCACCATTAGTAGCGTACGCGGCATCCGGATACGTTGCATCCGGCAGGGCTAGTCCACCAGAAGTTCTTAGTGCGAAGGTGTATGTTTCATTTGATCCGTTTGAAGTAGGCGTAAGAGTCACCCCTCCATTGGCATCTGGATTACCACCGCCATTGGCAGCAGGATCACAGACGGTGTTACCAGTGAGTGCAGATTCGCCGGCGAGTAGGGCAGGTTGATCAACACCGATAGTCACATTACCGGTAGCAGAAGAACATCCAGTGATATTATCGGTTACGGTGACTACATAGTCACCATCTTCTACGCCTGTTTGTCCGATGAGTGAACCGTCGAGGGTTGCATCATCATCGATTTGGGTAGTAGGGTCGGCAGCAGTTGCCCAGAAGTAAGAGTAGTCTCCTGATCCGTTGGTGATGTCAGCCAGGTTAATGGTGGCTGATCCTGTGAAAGCACCTGGTGTACAAGAAGCATTTGGTGTAGCGTTAGCGGTCACAGTAGCATCGTCGAGTACTGGATCAGAAGTGGCATCCACGATAGTGAACGGATGATCAATATCACAACCTGAAGCATCATCGGAGATGTTCATGATG
The DNA here is from genome assembly GCA_965212145.1 of Cyclobacteriaceae bacterium. Classification (GTDB taxonomy): domain Bacteria; phylum Bacteroidota; class Bacteroidia; order Cytophagales; family Cyclobacteriaceae; genus JAAEPI01. Next base: position 261,117 of record CBDBUY010000005.1, read on the forward strand.
TAGTTACCAGTAGGTAGTCCTGTGACGGTGGTGTTGGCACCATTAGTAGCGTACGCGGCATCCGGATACGTTGCATCCGGCAGGGCTAGTCCACCAGAAGTTCTTAGTGCGAAGGTGTATGTTTCATTTGATCCGTTTGAAGTAGGCGTAAGAGTCACCCCTCCATTGGCATCTGGATTACCACCGCCATTGGCAGCAGGATCACAGACGGTGTTACCAGTGAGTGCAGATTCGCCGGCGAGTAGGGCAGGTTGATCAACACCGATAGTCACATTACCGGTAGCAGAAGAACATCCAGTGATATTATCGGTTACGGTGACTACATAGTCACCATCTTCTACGCCTGTTTGTCCGATGAGTGAACCGTCGAGGGTTGCATCATCATCGATTTGGGTAGTAGGGTCGGCAGCAGTTGCCCAGAAGTAAGAGTAGTCTCCTGATCCGTTGGTGATGTCAGCCAGGTTAATGGTGGCTGATCCTGTGAAAGCACCTGGTGTACAAGAAGCATTTGGTGTAGCGTTAGCGGTCACAGTAGCATCGTCGAGTACTGGATCAGAAGTGGCATCCACGATAGTGAACGGATGATCAATATCACAACCTGAAGCATCATCGGAGATGTTCATGATGTAGTTACCAGTAGGTAGTCCTGTGACGGTGGTGTTGGCACCATTAGTAGCGTACGCGGCATCCGGATACGTTGCATCCGGCAGGGCTAGTCCACCAGAAGTTCTTAGTGCGAAGGTGTATGTTTCATTTGATCCGTTTGAAGTAGGCGTAAGAGTCACCCCTCCATTGGCATCTGGATTACCACCGCCATTGGCAGCAGGATCACAGACGGTGTTACCAGTGAGTGCAGATTCGCCGGCGAGTAGGGCAGGTTGATCAACACCGATAGTCACATTACCGGTAGCAGAAGAACATCCAGTGATATTATCGGTTACGGTGACTACATAGTCACCATCTTCTACGCCTGTTTGTCCGATGAGTGAACCGTCGAGGGTTGCATCATCATCGATTTGGGTAGTAGGGTCGGCAGCAGTTGCCCAGAAGTAAGAGTAGTCTCCTGATCCGTTGGTGATGTCAGCCAGGTTAATGGTGGCTGATCCTGTGAAAGCACCTGGTGTACAAGAAGCATTTGGTGTAGCGTTAGCGGTCACAGTAGCATCGTCGAGTACTGGATCAGAAGTGGCATCCACGATAGTGAACGGATGATCAATATCACAACCTGAAGCATCATCGGAGATGTTCATGATGTAGTTACCAGTAGGTAGTCCTGTGACGGTGGTGTTGGCACCATTAGTAGCGTACGCGGCATCCGGATACGTTGCATCCGGCAGGGCTAGTCCACCAGAAGTTCTTAGTGCGAAGGTGTATGTTTCATTTGATCCGTTTGAAGTAGGCGTAAGAGTCACCCCTCCATTGGCATCTGGATTACCACCGCCATTGGCAGCAGGATCACAGACGGTGTTACCAGTGAGTGCAGATTCGCCGGCGAGTAGGGCAGGTTGATCAACACCGATAGTCACATTACCGGTAGCAGAAGAACATCCAGTGATATTATCGGTTACGGTGACTACATAGTCACCATCTTCTACGCCTGTTTGTCCGATGAGTGAACCGTCGAGGGTTGCATCATCATCGATTTGGGTAGTAGGGTCGGCAGCAGTTGCCCAGAAGTAAGAGTAGTCTCCTGATCCGTTGGTGATGTCAGCCAGGTTAATGGTGGCTGATCCTGTGAAAGCACCTGGTGTACAAGAAGCATTTGGTGTAGCGTTAGCGGTCACAGTAGCATCGTCGAGTACTGGATCGGAAGTGGCATCCACGATAGTGAACGGATGATCAATATCACAACCTGAAGCATCATCGGAGATGTTCATGATGTAGTTACCAGTAGGTAGTCCTGTGACGGTGGTGTTGGCACCATTAGTAGCGTACGCGGCATCCGGATACGTTGCATCCGGCAGGGCTAGTCCACCAGAAGTTCTTAGTGCGAAGGTGTATGTTTCATTTGATCCGTTTGAAGTAGGCGTAAGAGTCACCCCTCCATTGGCATCTGGATTACCACCGCCATTGGCAGCAGGATCACAGACGGTGTTACCAGTGAGTGCAGATTCGCCGGCGAGTAGGGCAGGTTGATCAACACCGATAGTCACATTACCGGTAGCAGAAGAACATCCAGTGATATTATCGGTTACGGTGACTACATAGTCACCATCTTCTACGCCTGTTTGTCCGATGAGTGAACCGTCGAGGGTTGCATCATCATCGATTTGGGTAGTAGGGTCGGCAGCAGTTGCCCAGAAGTAAGAGTAGTCTCCTGATCCGTTGGTGATGTCAGCCAGGTTAATGGTGGCTGATCCTGTGAAAGCACCTGGTGTACAAGAAGCATTTGGTGTAGCGTTAGCGGTCACAGTAGCATCGTCGAGTACTGGATCAGAAGTGGCATCCACGATAGTGAACGGATGATCAATATCACAACCTGAAGCATCATCGGAGATGTTCATGATGTAGTTACCAGTAGGTAGTCCTGTGACGGTGGTGTTGGCACCATTAGTAGCGTACGCGGCATCCGGATACGTTGCATCCGGCAGGGCTAGTCCACCAGAAGTTCTTAGTGCGAAGGTGTATGTTTCATTTGATCCGTTTGAAGTAGGCGTAAGAGTCACCCCTCCATTGGCATCTGGATTACCACCGCCATTGGCAGCAGGATCACAGACGGTGTTACCAGTGAGTGCAGATTCGCCGGCGAGTAGGGCAGGTTGATCAACACCGATAGTCACATTACCGGTAGCAGAAGAACATCCAGTGATATTATCGGTTACGGTGACTACATAGTCACCATCTTCTACGCCTGTTTGTCCGATGAGTGAACCGTCGAGGGTTGCATCATCATCGATTTGGGTAGTAGGGTCGGCAGCAGTTGCCCAGAAGTAAGAGTAGTCTCCTGATCCGTTGGTGATGTCAGCCAGGTTAATGGTGGCTGATCCTGTGAAAGCACCTGGTGTACAAGAAGCATTTGGTGTAGCGTTAGCGGTCACAGTAGCATCGTCGAGTACTGGATCAGAAGTGGCATCCACGATAGTGAACGGATGATCAATATCACAACCTGAAGCATCATCGGAGATGTTCATGATGTAGTTACCAGTAGGTAGTCCTGTGACGGTGGTGTTGGCACCATTAGTAGCGTACGCGGCATCCGGATACGTTGCATCCGGCAGGGCTAGTCCACCAGAAGTTCTTAGTGCGAAGGTGTATGTTTCATTTGATCCGTTTGAAGTAGGCGTAAGAGTCACCCCTCCATTGGCATCTGGATTACCACCGCCATTGGCAGCAGGATCACAGACGGTGTTACCAGTGAGTGCAGATTCGCCGGCGAGTAGGGCAGGTTGATCAACACCGATAGTCACATTACCGGTAGCAGAAGAACATCCAGTGATATTATCGGTTACGGTGACTACATAGTCACCATCTTCTACGCCTGTTTGTCCGATGAGTGAACCGTCGAGGGTTGCATCATCATCGATTTGGGTAGTAGGGTCGGCAGCAGTTGCCCAGAAGTAAGAGTAGTCTCCTGATCCGTTGGTGATGTCAGCCAGGTTAATGGTGGCTGATCCTGTGAAAGCACCTGGTGTACAAGAAGCATTTGGTGTAGCGTTAGCGGTCACAGTAGCATCGTCGAGTACTGGATCAGAAGTGGCATCCACGATAGTGAACGGATGATCAATATCACAACCTGAAGCATCATCGGAGATGTTCATGATGTAGTTACCAGTAGGTAGTCCTGTGACGGTGGTGTTGGCACCATTAGTAGCGTACGCGGCATCCGGATACGTTGCATCCGGCAGGGCTAGTCCACCAGAAGTTCTTAGTGCGAAGGTGTATGTGTTATTCGATCCATCAGTTGTAGGAGTGAAAGTGATACCACCATCCGCATCTGGATTGGTCGGGCTATTATTGGCAGGGTCACAAATAGAATTCCCAATATTATTTGATTCATTCGCTAACATCACGGCGAGTGTCTCACCAACTTCGACAGTTTCTTTATCGCTAATGCAATTTGTGAGGTCGTCGGTAACTACATAGGTGTATTTGCCATCAGCAAGGTCTGATATCGTCGGTCCGGTTTCACCAGCGATTAAATTTGCTGGATCATCATTGTCACCGGTGTACCATGCAAAAGTTTTATCATCATTCCCGCCAACCATGGTTATAGAAATACTGCCAGTTCCCAAAGAGGGATCACAGGTCGTATCATCAGTAGTGGCAAATGAATCTGTTTGCGGATCTACCGGTTCGTCCTTAATGTGAATTTTAGGTGAGTTACCTACTTGAGTTACACAACCTGTTTCATTATTTGTCGCAACAATTGAATAATGGCCAGCACCCAAATTTCCCCCAAGTTGAACGCTGGCAACACCGCCTCCATCAGGGTTAACCACTACACTTTCAATGAAATTCACGAGGGCATGTCCGCCACCATCTTGTCCTTCCCATAGCTCAATAGTATAACCGCCAGTGTTGGGTGGGAAACCACTTGTAACTTCCGTGTCAATGCTTCCATTCGATGGTGGATTAGGTTCGCAGATGGTGTTATCATTTACCACCCAATTGATTACAGGATAATCGATTGTTTCGGTGACTGTTTGCACAAAATCGTTTGATGTACATCCGTTTGGAGCAGTCACAACTAAAGTGTAAGTTCCACCTTCGATTCCCGAAAGAGTTTGAGTTGTGGATGAATTATTAACAGTTTTACCTGCTCCAGAGCCGTCATACCATGTGAACGTGTATCCTGTTAAATCAGCTACAGGATCTTCTCCATTGAAACCAACATTGACTGAAATTTCACCGTTTGCAAAAGCACCACAGGCAGTGTTTGGCGTTATTGGGCCATTTAGTGAAATAGATGGATTGATTTGATTTAACGCAACAGTTTGCTCAAATGTGTTAGAGCAACCTTGGTTATCAATAACTTCAAAAGTATAAGTACCAGCCGGCACATTTTCCAATATCACGGAATTACTTCCAATTGTGGCACCACCTGTTCCACTTCCTACATACCATTGATATGTAAAACCTATGGTTGATATATCATTATCATTGCAGAAAGTTCCTCCGTCGCAACCATATTGTTCGGTTGGATCATCTATTTGCACTTCGAGTCTCCCGTTCCCACCAGAACAGTCAGTCTGATCCTGTTTAGATACCAGGTTGATGGAAGGGAAAGTAGGATTGTCATCAACATCCACTACTAAAGCAATGGTTTCGCAATTTGATGTTGTGTTAATTGCCACCACAGTGTAAGTTCCACCAGCTATGTTATTGTATTCATTCAGCCCAACTCCGGACTGAGATTCATTACCCGGGTCTTCAACAGCACCGTCGTACCAGTTGAACAAGTAATCGTTAATATCCTCTCCTTGAATTCCCGTGATGATTTGACCATTAGGAGTTGCGCAAGAGGTATTAGGAACGGAGGAAGCGGAGGCTGCTGTGAAGGTAGGATTACCAGGACTGTCGCCAACTATAACATCAACAAAATTGTCGCATTGGATACTCTCATCGGTTACTCTGATTCGATAAGCCCCATCTTCAAGCCCGGTGAATGTATGATTCGTGACAGAATTAACTGTTGCAATCGTTGGTAGATTAAAATTAGCTCCATCAAACAACTCAAAAGTGTATGGTCCTGCACTCGTTGTAGATGATGCGGTCACCTCAATTTCTCCTGTAAATACTGTGGCGCCATCGCAGCTAGTATCATCTACAGTCGCAGTAACAATATTTGGATTATCAGGTTGGGAGGCAATAGCAAAGAACAATGGATCAGTATCACAATTTGAGTCAGTGTCTCGAACGACCATGGTGTAAAAACCATCCGTCAAACTCCCAAAAATTCCGGTGGTATTTTGTGACAGTTGGGTTGTAGTTCCATAGCCATCAAATAGGGTATACTCATAGTTTGCACCTAGAGGATCCACTAGGTCGGTCATGTCAATCATCCCTGTTGGATTCGCGGGATCACAACTAGTATTGTTTACAGCCCCAACCAAAGGACAATCATAATCTGCAGCAGGGTTAGTTACATCACCAGGTGAGTTACCAGGTTTATCAATTATCGCGTCAGCTCCTGGATTTTGAGGATCGGAAAGAGTCATCGTACCAAGGTTTGGAATATGATCCCCCTTGTTGGTGCTCGTTAGATTATTGAAATCGTAATAAAGAAGCGCATCATTTGCTGCAGCTGTCGGGTCACATACCGCATTCAAGAGCGTAGTTTCACCCACCGCATAATCAAAGATTCTGAACTCATCTAATTGCCCTTCGAACTTATTTGCTCCTAAATTGGAATCCCGTCCGAAGTACATATCCGGCCCTCCGTCATCTAATCCTCCAGTTCCTGCGAAGGTGACTTCTCCCGCTAGTACACCATCAATGTATAAGCGCTGCAAGCTGGTTGCCTCATCCCAAGTTGCAGCAATGTTGATCCATCCTGAGGATTGGAAGCCTGAAGATACGACTGAAAGCCCTCCATTTACAGTAGTTAACGAGAACGAAATCCCATTGGCATCATCTGCCCATATACCCATAACACTTTGGGCATTATCTCCTGCTTGAAATAAGGCATGATCATTTGCGTAATTATCTGGGCTTATTTTAACCCAAAATGAAATGGTCATGGCTGTTTGACCTGCGAGTGCCTGAGGGATAATTATAAAACCCTTTCTGATCGTTTCTAAAACCTCGCCAGCATCTATTGGAGTCAGAAAATTGAACTCAGGTTCGGTGATGTTATCAGTAATGTCCTGAGTAATTGTTGCACTACATGATGTTGCAGTCTCTGTGACTCGGATCGTGTAAGTTCCGCCAACTAAACCGGTCATAATCCATGGATCAGAACCTATGGCAGCTCCTGCCTGTGCAGCCGGTAATTGATTACCTGCAAGTGTATTATTTCCTACAAAAAACTCATAAGTGTAGTCATTCGGATCAGCACTACCGGCTCCATCCGGGTCCGCTGAAAGTGTACCGTTTCCACTGGTACCGCATGAAGTGTTGTCCGTGGCTATTGCAGTTGGGGCTGGTTCAGTGGAGTTATTCAATAATTCAACTGTGACGGCATTCGAAGGGCACTGAGTGCCATTTTGTATGGCTTGAACAGTATACATTCCTGCAGTGATACCAGAGTATGTTATTCCAGTAAAATCCGGGGTTGCTTTTACCACCGTGCCATCAGACCATTCGAAAGTGAAGTCAGTGGTGTTTTCATCTCCCGGGTTAGGGTCATCGGCTACAAAAGCAGAGATTTCACCAGTTCCACCACACGAAGTGATATGAACCGGTGTTGCCACTACGTTTATATCATTCGGATCAATTAAGCCAGTGGTTACCTCAGCAGTGGTGGTGTTCACACAGCCGGTCAGTGTTTCAGTGATGTAAACTTTATAGATTCCTGCCTGCAGATTAGACATTGTCTGAGCAGTGCTCAAAGTAGTCACATCTTCAGAGGCCAATCTCCATTCATAGGTGTATCCAGTGAAAATGGTATCATTGGGATCACCAATTGTGTGCGGATAAGCTTTCACTGCACCATCGGGAGTTCCACAATCCGTTAATGGACTTACCTCGAAAGCTCCCGCATCGAAATTAATACTTGCATCCAGTCCAATATTTAACGTTTCAACACTTGAATAACAACCACCATCAGTATAGAAACCTCTCACCCAATAATCACCATCATCCATGGTAGGGTAGGTGCTGCCTGTATGGACTAAATTGGTTAATCCCGCATCATCGTACCACTCGAAACTAAAACCCTCCGGCTCCGTAAACTGACCAGTGATAGTAGAGTAGCCTTGGATGGTCACATTATCCAATAGATAATCCTCATTATTGGCTGAATTTCTCATGGTCACCCTCACTTCCAGCTTCACACTATTGGCATTGCTTGGAAGACCGGAAACAGAAGCGCCGATATAAGTGAAATTGGAAACATCTGAGGCAATAGTTCCCGATTCCGTTTGAGTGTCACTGGCGTCATAGAAAAAATACTCCATGTACATGTAATCAGCGGATTCCATGGGACCTTGAGCAAACATGTCACCCGTGATCGAAATATTATTCAGATTGGTGAAACCCTGAAGGTCAAGTATCCCAGTGGTCCACACGATATCCTGATCTGAATTACTCACCTCAAACATCAAGTTCCCACCTTCATCAACTACGTCAAAACTTCCCGGGGAAGCGGACCATGGACTTATGGGATCGATGGAATCGTCAGTGGCGTTCTCTAATCCATCGAATGTTTCTTGGTAAATAGTTTGAAGTTGGACAATACTTCCATCGTAATAGGCTTCTGCTTGGCCGTTATCAGGCAATGAATCACCACCTGGAGAACACTTCCTGTTGTCAAATAATTTGTTCACCGTCAGGGTAAATGGATCTGAAGAAACCCCCACTGACCCCACGTTATTTGTCCCATCTCCACATTCAGGGATACTAGCTGGATTGAATGTGATAGGCGGATTTCCTCCAGCAAAATTGATCACTAAATAAAGGTCATAATCTCCACCAATACCGTTAGCAGTGAGGGTGAAATTTTGGAACTCTCCGGAATCAAGGTCAACTAACTGTACAAATTCAGTATTCAAATAAGTCGAACCAGCCGAAAATGGATCTCCGGCATAAAAGGAAACTGGGACTGTTCCAGAAACAGCAACATCACCCGAATTACCGATATCAAAAGTCACATCTAATTCACTTTCCGGACATTGCGCATTGGTAGAAGTAATGGTAGAACCTAGATCTAAATCAGGAGTCACATAATTCGAGCAACCATCTTCATTCAAGAGTGCAGATTGAACCATAAATTGATTCAAGGCTCTATTATCTCCAGTGGTGCATACTCCTGATGAGAAAACTACCGCATGATCTTGTTGCTGTTGTGGAATAGTAAGGTCGTCATTGACATTGACATTAAAGTAAGATGATTGGTTCCAGACCGGTCTTGATGGTTGCCATGACTCACCCCCATCCGCTTCAAAAACTCGGACGTGACCAAAAGTGGTGTTTGGATTATAGGGGTCAAAACTTGTTGAATTACTGGTGTAGCAAGTGACGCAAATTTCACTAGCACCATCACCATCAACATCTGCTACAAGGGGGTATTCTTCTTGTGTCCTGGAAACACATGGAATGGAAAAACGATCGCTTCCATCGGTTCCATCAATGATGATCAAACGTGACTCACTTCTGTATACAGTTTCGATCGTACCATCATCATCAAAATCAAAAAGGGTACAACCAGTAAAACCTGATGAAACCTCGTCAATGGTCTTCTTCCAAAGTAGATTCAGGTTCTCATCCAAAGAATATAATTTATTATTAGAGACGTAGTTTACGTTTAGTTCACCGTCATTGTCAAGGTCCGCAATGTTCAAACGTCCCGTTCCCTTGTTGTGATTATTTCCAGTGTCTTCGAAATAATCGATGGTTCCATTGATGAAATCCCAGAAGAATACTGCTGTTTGATCAGTGTTATCATTTCCATGGGCACCAGAAACCAAAACATCCAATCTACCGTCTTGGTTGTAGTCGGCTATGGAGACTCCAGTCCAGGATTGAGAATTCCTGACTTTCGGATAAAATTTGTTATTGTTTCCGGGAAGTAGATCCCACATATCACGCTCCTGCGTCATGGTATTGGTTGCAAGATCGACTGAGTAGATGTATCTACCAGCCGCAATTTCCAAACCATTACAATCACCAATACATCCATCGGCCGGTGTTAAGAAATCCGCAGCTACCGTCGCAGCTACAACGCTATTCATCAAAGTTTCACCACCTGCGAGGTAGTCAGTTCCATCAATAAGAAGCGTCCCGGTTTCTGCGTCTCTAATAGTAGTTCGTTCGTATAATTCGGGAGTTCCGTCCTGATCAAAGTCTGCAAAAGCTGGATAGCCCATCCCCTTGAACTCAGAGGCTTTGGCTGTCCAGATTGGAGTGTTGTTCATGTACTCATACATGGCCATGTCATCGCCTCGGTCCTCGTAGACAAAAATATTGGCCATATCATCGTCAGTATTGAATCGAATCAATGCGAGAACATTCTCCGGCTGCCATCCCAAGTCCACTTGCCAAAGGGTATTGCCATTTCTCCCATCCAGAACCGTCATCGTTTCAAGCTGTCTGTTGTTTACCACTACTTCAGGAATACCATCGCCATCGAGATCTCCGACTGCCGGGGTGGCATGACTGTTGGCCGTTTTATCAGCAGAACCCCATTGTTGACGAATACTGAAATTCGTTACATCTGGGTCATCTGCACAAGTCACATTATTCCCAAAGAAGAATTCAGAACATGAGTTGTCGTCTTTACAGTCCAGGTCATAACAGTCCACAAAACCATCACCTCCGTCATCAATACCGTTGGAGCAATCGGTTTCATCCCCAGTCACCTGTGCGCTGACAAAAAATGTACTTAGTAAAAAACAAGAAGATAGGAGTATCCTAGATTGGCGATTCATAGTCGTGAGTAATCTAAATAGTGTGTCCATACATACTGGTCTGGGCACTTTTGTAACCATTAGGCAAGGTAATAAAAGGCCATTAAAGTCAAAAGGTACGAATAAGGATCATAAAGTTAGCAAGAATCGTGCTAATATTATTTTGTATATAAAAAATTGTACTATTCGTGGATTATTAACTTTGAATAGTGAAATTAAGAATGGGAATTGTTAAATAACTGAGATTATCTGGCTAGTAAAATCGAGCCCGATTGGTTGTTGCTACCATCAGAACATTTCATCACATAATAATAAATTCCTTCGGGTACTTGAGTTCCAGCACTCGTTCCATCCCAGATACAATCTGCGTCTTCAGGAATTTCACCAGGAAGTTCTTGAACGAGTATGTTTTTCCCACGGGTGTCCAGGATATAAACAGTACAGCCGCTTAGCGTAGAAGAGTTTATTATTTTCCAGCAATCGTTGGTTCCATCGTCGTTTGGAGAAAAAGATTTTCGAGCTAGAAAAGTACCGCCGATGACGGTCACGGTTTCAGTTTCATCGCACCCATCTACGGTGGTTCCAGTTACTTCAATTGTCACGGTAGGGGTTGTGGGAGTTACTTCAAAAGAAGCTCCATTATCGACAACTGTAGCTTGACCAGCTGAAATATTCCAAACCGGGCTGACCACAGTTGCATCCACAGACAGGGTTACAGATAGCTGCCCTTCAGCTAGTCGAACTTCACCATCTACAATAGCAGGATCATCTGCGCTCAACCCTAAGCCGGCCAGATTATCTACTACAACCACATCGGTGTTTGAGCAGCCAGTATCAGTCACGTAAGTTGCTGTGTAAGTCCCGGGCTCTGTTACGGTCAACGAACCAGTTGTAACATCAGGGTCGTCCCATGTGACTGATAAAATGCCGGGATCATCAAAACTAAATGTTAGAGATTCACTAGGACATTTTTCATAAACAGTGGTCGTACCTGTATCGTCATTAGGAGCTACCACATCGGCAGTGTAGGCTGGTACATCTGAAACAGTGATTGTTTTTTCTGCAATCGCACAGCCAACTCCATCTTCATAGACAGTTTCTAGTGTAACAGTCGCTGTTCCAGCGCTTCCGAATGTGACATCAATGGTGCTCCCGGTTCCACTTGTCGTACTTGCTCCGGCACCCGATACTGTCCATATATATCCCAGAGTTAATGACTGCCCAGAATTGTCCGTAGAGGTTGACGTGAACGTGGTTTGAACGTCAACGCACACCTCATTTATCGCTCCAAATGAAGGACCATCGAAAGAAGAAGAGGGGCCTGTAGGAATATTAATACTGTTTGAAATACGAGTACAACTTCCGTCTGAAATTTCCAACGTATAATCTCCGGGAGTGCTCACCTGAACAGTAACATCTCCGGGAGAACCCACGTTATTGGTCCCGTCTCTTTTCCATTGGTATGTGAAAGATCCGGTATAATCAGGAGCACCCAGAGTTATGGTTCCATCATCACAATTCTGCTCTCCAATGTTCACAACAGGAGGGCCTGCCACGGTCACAAGTACTGAGTTGGATTCAGGACTTTGGCATGTGCCATTTCCACTGTCTATTTTCAAATAATACGATCCACTATGAACTGCTTCTGCACTGGATGAAATCTGGCAAGTATTTGTCGTGCAAGTTGTAAGCAATCCGTTTGGACCGTACCAATAATAATTAGATCCTGCTACTCCGTCCGTAGTAGACAGGGTGATGTTTTCCTGAACACAAACATCCAATGTCGTTGCTCCTCCTTGAATAGTGGGTGCAGTTACAGAGGTCGCATCATGAGTGATTGAAGCCGCCGATGACGCATTGCTATTCGATCCATCAGCCATTTGAGCAATAACCGTGATAGATTTCGCGCCCGTGTAACCCTGTATATCTAAAGTATTTGTCGTTTCAGGAGGCGTTGTTTCTCCGGAAACTGACCAGGTATACGTAAGGTTATGGCCTTCGGTAGCTCTGAGCAAAAACTCCTGACCTGTGCAATAAATACCGCTCACAGGTTCAATCACTGGAGTCATTTGTAAATCATTTATCAGATATCTGAAATTACCTATTTGACCTCCCGTGGCTGAATTATCAACGAAAGCAATATCAGGTCTGCCGTCATCATTGAGGTCTCCAATCCTGTTATTTCTGACGTTACCTGTTCCCGATTCAAGGACTCCCGTGGCGAAGCTGATAGCCGATCCAATTGTGCTCGTAGAATTCTCGTGATAAACCAGAGAACCGGCAAGCGATGAGAAAACAATATCAACCCAGCCATCTCCATTGAGATCCCCTGCATCCAAACCCCAAGACGTGCCCGCAGTTGTTAAGGCCGCTCTAACAGTGAAATCAAATTCTCCATTGGTCAGCGTGCCATCATTTTCAAGAATATCCACGCCGGAAGATGTCGTTGAGGCAACATCATCAAATCCGTCATTATTAAAATCTGCAACGATAATGTTTCGTCTATCCGCAGCATTACCAATTATTCCGCCATGTTCAAAACTCACAGCCCCACCCGAGCTCACATTCCTCAAGACTGAAATTGGATCCGTTTCACCTACCGGATGAACTACAAGGTCAATTCTCCCATCATTGTCAAAATCACCGGGATATAGTGATGACGTCCTGGATATTCCAATTAACGTAATAGCGCTTTGAGAAGTGTTGAAACTCACGTTTCCGGATGAAGTATTTAGGTAGATAAAAAGCTGATCATCATCTTCTGAAAAGCTACCAACCGCAAGATCTTTTTTACCGTCTCCATCAAAATCAGCTATTCTCACCCTCTTCGGAATTCTTTGATTTGCTCCTAACATTGGAAGAGATAACCTGTGGCGTTTTACGAAAGTGATATTCCCGGCTGTAGATGTGTTTTCATAGACATGAACGAACGGTTCACCTGATCCACTTGAGGTGAAAACTAAATCAGGGAGATTATCCCCGTTAAGATCACTACACTCCACATTGTGCGATGTGTTTGAATCATCTTCAGTTCTATTTGATAAGGAGAAACTCGGTGATGAAGGGGTCGTCGTGGTGTTTGATAAAACAGAAAAACTGCCAGCCTCACTATTTGTCACAATTGCATCGAGAAGGTTATCCCCATCAAAATCACACAAACACAGGTCATAAGTAAATGCTAAAGTCGTCGGGATTGCCGTCGCAGGAGCGGGCAGATTAGACCAACTAGCTAATTCTGAATCATCGTCAAAAGCCATGGTGAAAAGCTGACTAGAAGTGGCCGATAGGCCATTTCCATTTATCACTGTGATCGGCCCATAGGTTGACGTTGCTGGGACTCTCACTTGAAGCAGGTCAGGGGATGTTGATTCAATATTAGTAACCCGTCCGTTTCCAAAATAAATTGCCGGAGTGGAGAAATTACTTCCTGAAATTGTGACTATCTCGTTAGGGGTCCCAGTTATTTTATCCAAACCATTGATAAATGGTTGCTGCCCAAATGCAAGCCCTGTGAACAAAAGGGCGATGATATAAATGTATTTCTTCATTTCTATTAATTGACCTTTAAGACCCAAGCACCCTTAATTGATTGACGTATTCTGTCTCTCGCCTGCTTGGCAGCACTCAGGCTACCATGGTCTTCGAGAATTACGTACCAATTATCTCTACCATTTATTCTTCCGACTTTATTCCCTTTTTTGTACCCTCTATGGAACATTCTCTGTGAGAAATCCTCAGCCTGTTGAAGGGTTTTGAAAGATCCAGCAACAATGTAGATACCAGGAGGGAACTCTACCGGGCTTCCACCTCTAGTCACTTCGTGATGCTCATTTGTACCCTCTAGCTCCTGATCTGATGGCTGGGTAACCACCGGAACCACCGGAGTTTCAATAGGTGTCTGAACAGGCGTTTCGACCGGATCATCTAAAGGTTCTTCCACAGGATCACTTGTAGGAGTTTCGTCAATCGAACCGCCATCCAGTAAGGCGGCTGCTTCTGATTCGTCCATCACCGGTTCCCAAACGATTTTAGATTCCAGAGCTCCATCCGCTCCAAGTCTGACCCATTTAACACCTATCTCTTTAGTTCCATCTGCACTGGTTCTTTCCTCGAGTTTTTGCACTCCAGGTGCCATAGCCCAGGCAGACCCACCATTTCTCGCAGGGGGGAATCCAACAATAAATTCCTTTGTACCGTCGGAGAAGGCCCGCTCCATCATCTGTCCCGATTGGATTTCTCCAGCTGCATTAGTTCTTGTGACGAAATCATTGTCCAAATCCCAGCTTCCAATCTCTTCATCCGGTGTAGATGGTGTGTCGTCAATGACAACTGGTGTCGGATTATTTTGAAGGGCAAGCAAAGAATCTCTTCGTCTTTTAGCCGCAGCTTTTGCTAGATGCTCATCACTATGAGTCAAAAACCATGACTTATGGTGATCGACGTGAGATTTTTTATGGCCACCTTTTTCTTTATGGTGCGATCCCATATGCATTCCTATATGGATTTCAAAGGTTGATCCAGTTTGACTGCTGATATCAGGGTTTCCAAGTTCAAACGCAGCTCCTACCGCAAATTTCTTCTTTAGCTTGAAGCCCAGCAATCCTACCATTCCGGCATCTTGTCGGTAGGTCGCCCCAACCCAGGCAATGTGTTTTACATGGACAACCGTCGCAATCTCGAATTGATCTGGAAGAACTGCGCTATACCTATACAATATATGAGGTTCGATGGCGAATTCATGGTTTATGTGTCCACGATAGTTCATCTTGAATAGCATACGATCGGTCGGTTTCACTTCAAATTTGGAAAAACCACCGTCTTCGGGGATTAGCTCAGAAACGAAGAGATTGGGTAGTGAAAAGCCAATATTGAAATGATCAAAATGATAGGTGGCTCCAAAGTCACCTATTAGATAATTAGATCCACTTCCAGCAAAAGCATTGTCTCCAATAGCATCTTCAGGCAGCACTATTTGATGTGAGCCCATTCCAAGGGACATTCCCAGCCTTAAGAAGTGTTTGCGGTCGATGTTGACTAAATAGCTACCAGAAACCTTTCCAGCACTTGTTGTTAATGGTCCTTGAGTGTCCTGAAAGGCAGCAACTCCAAAACCAATTCCGCCCTTCATAGGTACGTGATAGGTGGCATGTGATAGCTTTGGTCCATCTGGGATATTTGACCATTGCTGTTTATACATTGCAAAGACCACCCCATGCCCATCTACCCCGGCATAAGCAGGGTTATATATGTATGGGTTCATGAAGAACTGATTATAGACATGCCCTTGCTGCGCAGAAGCTGAAAATTGTAGCAGGACAATTCCGATGACCATAAAAGTCAGTCGGTGGGGAAGCAATCTCGAAAATTTATTCATACAGCCGTCAAACAAACTAAACTGTTACCAAAAATACGTTTTTGTACCATATAATCCGAATATAATCTGAGAGACAGTAAAATTATCCTGAAACTGGATTTTTTAAGGAAAATAATCCAATCGAATCCATGCGAGCTAGAGTTGGTTGGATAAATTCGTATAATTACAGAAAATGAATTTTATGCGATTAGCTCTTATAATGGGGTGTATGACCTTAATCACACTATACTCCACGGCGCAATATTGGATAGGGCCTAAGTTTGGATATCATTATACAATCCACGATTATCAAGATGATAATTATTTAGATGACTATAGGTCTTTAAATAATCACAATTTCGAAGCAGGAGTTGTGGTCACCTATACCGCATCAGAAAGGTATGCGGTGCATGGCGAACTCTATTACGAGCAGATTGGAAATCGGATAAAGAATAGATCCAATTTCGAAGTTGACAGTGAGACTCGTAATAATTACTTGTCTTTTCCAATTCTATTGAGAGTGAGTATGGGTAAATCCCCGGTTCACTGGTATGTAAATGGAGGACCAAAAGTTAGCTTTTGGATGAGTGGAAGGGGAAATCTAGCATATGCTGATGATGAAGGAGGGCCTGATGGGTTTACGAGACATGAATATAAAGTCGTGTGGCGTAGATCGAAAGCAGGAGAGGGTGGTGATCCACCGTATCATGTATATGAGGCCAATAGACTTCAATATGCTCTTACTGCGGGTGGTGGTTTCTATTTGGATCTAGCCAATGGCGCCAGGGTAATGGTTGATTTCCGATACAATTGGGGGCACTCCAACATGGGATTCAATAGAGACTATAATGAACCCGAGGGTACGCTCACTATAAATCCTCCGAATATTCCGCTTTCTGGTTATCAGGAAAATTACGAGTACACACACAATACGGTGAGTGTCTCCATTGCTTATATGTTTGAGTATAATACTCAGCTTAAACGAAAAGGAGGAAGCACAAGCGGTGAATCAAAGAAGACTAAGAAATCTGCTAAATCGAAGAAGAAATCTTCTCAGTAAAAAATTCAACTTGTAGGGTCGTGAAATGAGCCAGAGTGAATCAGAACCTTAAAAAAATCTAATTTCATTTGAGATTGCTCTGAAAATTGAAATATATTTAGAAGTTAGAATCCTTAACCTCCAAAACCAACCGATGTGATACAATCTTTACTACGCTTTCTTGGTGGAGAATCCGGTGAAGAAAAACAGATGCTACTGCTGCTTGGCAAAGGCTTCTTCATGGGAATCATGTTGGCCACTTATAAGGTAGGAGCTGAGTCATTGTTTATCTCAGTAATAGGAGAAGCTCGGCTATCTGAGGCGTTCTTTTGGACCGGGGGAGCAGGGATTGTATTCACAGCAATCTTCGTATCTGCTCAAAAGAGGATAAACTATTCCACGTTGGTCACCACAATGACCTTTTTGACTTTGCTTATTATCGTGGCATTAAGGGTGGTCTTTCATGTAAATGATTATAATGAAACGACGGAGCTTTACCAGCAGTTGGTGTTTGTTTTGTTTATAATGGTTGGCCCTTTGGTTGCAGTTACCTTGTTGGGGTTCTGGGGAATCTTTGGTCGTGTATTCAATCTGAAGCAACAAAAAAGAATTATCGGGGGTATTGATACCGGACAACTGTTTGCAACAATGATTGCCTTCTTTTCTATTCCTTTATTGACGAGGTTTATTATTGATGAGACCTATGACCTATTAGTTATATCAGCTATAGCGGCTTTAGGTGTGTTTATTTTTACAATTCTTCTGACTGTAAATTATAATTTGGACAGAGCTGTCAAGAAGGCTAAAGCCACAGCTAAATCGAAAAATCAAAAAGAAAAGCGGATTACTTACCTGGATCTTTTTACCAATAAGTACTTAAGGCTTCTATCCATTTTTTTAGTGTTCTCAATGGGTGCCAGCGTATTCGCCAACTATACGTTCATCGCCTCCACTGAAGTTTGGTTTAAGATGGATCCTGATACTTTCAACGCACTCTCAGAAACCGATCAAGCCCTTCAGGAACAACGACTAAGCGATTTCTTATCTTTCTTTAATGCGGCGATTATCATACTATCTTTTGTGATCCAGAGTTTCATAAATGATTTTATAATAGGAAAGTTTGGGTTGAAAATCGCGTTGATGACTATGCCGTTCATCTTAGTGATTTTCACTTTGGGAGCGATTGTCTCAGGTCACATATTCACGTATGAAATAAGGACCGACGAATACATTTTGTTTTTCCTCTTTACGGCATCCGCTAAGCTTTTTACAGACTCCTTAAAAGATGCTCTGGAGAACCCGGCATTTAAGTTGTTTTTTCTTCCAATAGAGATTCAAAAAAGGTTCGATATTCAGACTAGAATTGAGGGAGTTGTGAATGAATTTGCCAAGCTGACTGCCGGTGCTATGCAGCTTGCACTTGGGCTATTGGCATTCTTTGAATTAATCCATTACTCCTACTTTATTCTGGCGATGGCAGGGATGGTCGTTTGGCTCGCTGCGAGGCTCTTTGTTCAGTATAAATCTACACTTAAAGAGACCCTGCAAAAGCAACGAATGGAGCTTAAAGATGCTGGTAAAAAGAATGAAGGATCCATTATCAATATCATTAAGCAGGATTGTAAATCCAGAGATGCCGACACTGCATTGCATGCCTTAAAAATCCTTGAAAAGTTAGAGCCAATTGAATTCGAGTATTCTTTGTTGGATATGCTTAATCATCGAAGCGGCAGAATTCGGGAACATGCTTACAAGAAACTGGAGGAGTACTTGTGCTTTGATGCCGTTGAGATAGTTGCTCGTGAAGCAGAAACTGAGGGTGATGAGGATGCGCTTCAGGCTGCAAAGTCTTGTATGAATTCACTTCAAGATGCTAAGAAATTCAAGCTCTCAGATGTTGAATTACGAAAGCTAGTGAGGTCTACAGAAGCACGAGATAGAGTTCGTGGTGCACGGATGTTAATTAAGGCTTCCGAAGACAAGCATATTGCTTTTTTGGTAGAGCTGCTTCGAGATATCAATCCGATGGTTCGTACTGCGGCAATGATAACGGCCGGCAAGGTGCGACGACCGGAGCTTTGGACCATTTTGGTGGAAAACTTGCATTTGGCTACCTACAGTAACGTGGCAATGTCCGCTTTAACCTCTGCGGGTGATGCCACCTTCCATTCTATTGATTCGTCGTTTTATAAAACTGGACAGTACCTGCCAACAATGCAGAGAATTGTACAATTGATGGGAAGAATTGGTGGTAGGCAGGCCCAAGAGCTTCTTTGGAAGAAAATTGATTTCCCAGACAAAAAGATCGTTTCTGAACTATTGCTTTCACTGAGTTACCTGGGTTTTAGAGCAAAAGAATTCCAAGCTGCCAGAATTAAACTCATGGTCGAAGCAGAAATAGGGGATGTAGCTTGGAATATTAAAGTTCTAGAAGAAGTTCCTAGACACACGAAGCTTGACTCACTTATTAGAAGTGCTTTTGTCGAAGAAGACAAGACTAATTTCGACAACATCTTCATGCTTCTTTCTATGATGTATGATTCTCAAAACGTGCTTCTTGTTAGAGAGAATATAGAATTGTCTACGACAGAGAGCATATCATTTGCGGTTGAGATGATGGATGTTTTTGTGGGTGAAGATCTGAAACCGAAGTTGTTCCCCATCATGGACGAACTCAAGACTGAGGACAGGTTAACTAAGCTCCAGAATTTCTATCCTCCGGAGGATTTTGAATCTTACGAAGATCTACTGCTGCAAATTGTTAATCGTGATTATAACAGGGTAAATAGGTATACAAAGGCATTAGCTCTGTACAGACTAAGTGAAGTGAGTAAAACGGTTCCGATGGATTTGATAGCTAATCTTTTCAATCCGGATCCGGTTATTCTACAGACGGCTGCATATGCCATTTATTGTATAGACAAAAATGCGTATCAGGAAAATTCAAAAAGGTTAAAGCCATTAACCAAAAAAGAACTTGATAAGGCCATTCTTCCACCTGTCTTTAAGAACGATGATGAGATTTATCATCAAAAGAAGTTGCTTATCGAGAGGATACTCATGTTAAAAGAAATGGACGCATTCGAACGAATTCCAGGACTTGAGATTACTCACTTAGCTGAGGCAATGGATGAAATCATGGTTA
This sequence comes from Cyclobacteriaceae bacterium, assembly GCA_965212145.1. Classification (GTDB taxonomy): domain Bacteria; phylum Bacteroidota; class Bacteroidia; order Cytophagales; family Cyclobacteriaceae; genus JAAEPI01. Next base: position 281,159 of record CBDBUY010000005.1, read on the forward strand.
GCCCCGGAACCGTCCTTATAGAGGAAGGAGATGGAGGAAATGCACCAATTTATATAGTCTTAGAAGGATCAATTGAAGTCATAGAAAACGGTGAAAAAATTGACGAGATAGGAGAGAAAGGCATCATTGGTGAAAAATTACTGCTGGAGTCAGACAAGTTTGATATGTCCTATGTTTCAAAGGACAATGCGAAGTTGCTCGTTCTGACAAAGGAAGAGCTTCTGGATTTAATGTCTTTACACCTGGAAATAACGGAAGCAATGTTGCACGTTTTGAAGGGAGCAGCTGAGACAATTGATGAGAGTAATACAATGGAAGTATTTGTTTAATTTTACTTGAACCCAATAGAGACCGCCTAAAAGAATATGGACGAAAATCAGCAGATATTGCTTTGCTACGCCGAGCCGGATGACATTCCGGTTGAAAGCGGGTTAAAGGGGTGGATAACCAATTTCCACAAGTTTCTGAGTACGCTGCTCTCTCAAATAAGCAGGGATGTTCCGAATATCAAACTTGTCACTGAGTCCAATTATTCATCTGTAAATTTCGAAGAGTCAAGTGCAGTCCTTGCTGTCATCACATCCAATCTTTGTAAAGACAAGGGATTCGTAAATGCTTTAAATCAATACGGAAAAAAGAAAAGAGCAAATAATGAACTGGTGCTTGGCGGGATTTCTAGTTTTTTCAAAATCCTTAAGGGACCATATGATCCAGACGGCTTTTTCCCTGAATATGCTGACCTGATTTCTTATGACTTCTATTTAGTTGACCCTCTCACCGGAGAACCTCAAGAATTCACAAGATTCTTTGGCAGTGAAGCTGAGCGTAGTTATTGGATGAAATTGGTCGACATGGCCTACGACATCAATCAGCTTTTCATTAATCAAAAGAAAGGATTGATAGAGGAGGAGGAATTCCCAAGGGAAAAAACGGTCTATTTGGCTAGCACAGGGGTGGATATGGTCATTCAACGTGATATTATCAAAAGAGAACTTCTGAGACACGGGTATAAAGTATTACCGAACCACTCCCTGCCAAAAGAGGCCAAATCATTGGATAGGATGGTTCGTGAAGACTTGACAAAATGCCGCCTTGCCATCCACATGGTAGGTGAAGATTATGGTTATAAGCCCAAAGGCTCTGAATTATCGGTTGTTGATATACAAAATAGAATTGCTTCGGAGCACACCTATGAGATGGTCGAGTACAACAAGAAACTTGATTCAGACAAAAGGGAGCCTTTCAGTCGTCTTGTTTGGGTTTCACCTGACCTAAAAAATGTCACGGAGCGCCAAAAAATATTTATTGAAGACCTCAAAAGTGATGCGGCCTCATTGGAAGAAGCAGAGGTTCTTCAAATCACGTTGCAAGAGCTTAAAAACATTGTAAGGGAGGAGTTGGTAACCGGCGGAAGGTTTAAGGCCAGACGGGAGATACAGGGTTTTGATACCAAAAAGAAGGATGAGGATACAACCCCACTGATTTATCTAATTCATGATAAGCGGGACGGAGCAGACTCCAAAGAACTCGAGGAATATCTAACAAAGGAAGGATATAAGGTTGTTTCGCCAACTTATGAAGGAGATTTGGTGGATTTAAGGTACATTCATCAGGAAAACCTTAGAAGATGCGATGCATCCATTATATACTATGGATCGTCAACGGAAGATTGGATTAAAACGAAACTACAAGATTTGCTTAAAGCTCCTGGTTTTGGGAGAATTAAGCCGTTAAGAGCTAAGGCAATATATGTGAAAGGCGAAAAAGAAGATGTTGATTTAGCACAATTTGAGAAAAATAACGCGATGGTTCTAGGCAAGAATGGGACATTTAACCCCTCTGACCTCCAGCCATTTATTACGAAATTAAAATAAGGAATCATGAGCGACGAAAACATTGATATCCAACAACAACAAGGTGGCGACCAAATGGTCGATATTACCGAGTTGATTAATCCATTTCCTGGCCTCCGACCCTTCGGGATCGAGGAGAGTCATCTGTTCTTCGGTAGAGAAGGGCAAAGTGACGAGGTTCTTGTAAAGCTTTCTGAGAATAGATTCGTTTCTATCCTTGGATCCTCGGGAAGTGGTAAGTCCTCATTGATGTATTGCGGGCTTATTCCGACCCTTTATGGAGGTTTCATGACGGAAGCCGGCTCGCACTGGAAAATTGTGGTGACCCGCCCCGGCGGTGGACCCATTGACAATCTCGCTGAGGCACTTTTGATTCAGGACAAGGAATATTCTAACCTGTCAGAGGAAGACAAGCTAATTCGAAAGACCATTATCAGTACCGTGCTTCGAAGTAGCTCCCTCGGGCTTGTTGAGGTGATTCGTCAGTTAAAATCTACAGATTATCAAAATATCCTGATCCTTGTTGACCAGTTTGAAGAGCTTTTCCGATATCGTCGATTGGAAGCGGCTACTTCAGACCTGGACGAGTCTTCCGCATTTATCAACCTTTTATTAGAAGCTGTCCACCAATTCGATGAGCCGATTTATGTGTCTCTGACCATGCGTTCTGACTTCATCGGCGAATGTGCGCTTTACCCGGACTTGACGCAAATGATTAATGACTCCCACTATTTGATACCTCAAATGACAAGGGATCAAAAGAGACTGGCGATTGAAGGACCTGTAGCAGTTGGAGGGGGTAAAATTGCCCCGAGATTGACGCAACAATTACTGAATGACGTAGGAGACAATCCAGATCAGTTGCCGATTCTTCAGCACGCCTTGATGAGAACATGGGCTTTCTGGACCGAAAATCGTAAGCCGGAGGAATCAATGGATTTGCGCCATTACAACGCCATCGGGACACTTCGAGAAGCACTCTCACTGCACGCAAATGAAGCATTTGATTCATTAAGCAAGCGAGAGCAGGAGATTTGCGAGACCATGTTTAAGGCCTTGATCGAACGAGGAAGCGAGAATCAGGGAATCAGAAGACCAACTAAGCTTTCGACCATTGCGGCCATTGCCGGAGTGACCGAAGATGACGTGACTCGGGTAGTAGAAAGATTCCGTGAGCCGGGTAGATCATTATTGATGCCTCCTTATGGAGTTCGTCTGGAATCTGAAACGGTTATCGATATTTCGCATGAAAGTTTGATGCGGATTTGGGTGCGGTTGAAGAGGTGGTTGGACGAAGAGGCGAAAGCAGCCGAGATGTATCTAAAACTTTCGGAAGCAGCTGAGAGATATCAAGAAGGGAAAGCAGGCCTATGGCAAATGCCTGACCTTCAACTTGCGTTGAACTGGAGAGAGGAAAACCGCCCTACACTAGTCTGGGGACAGAGATACAACCCGGCGTATGAGCGTACCATGGTTTTCTTGGAAACTTCTGAGAAGGCCTATATCACTGAGCAACGAAACAAAGAACTCTTGCAGAAGCGCCAAGTGCGCAGAATGCGGTTTACCGTGTTGTTCCTGGCAGCTGCGATGTTGATATCTATATTCTTTGTAGTGTATGCGAATATCCAGAGTAATTTGGCTACTGAGAAGGCTGATGAAGCTGCGGCTAACTTATTGGAAGCCGAAAAGCAGCAACAATTAGCTTTAGACGCTGCTGCTAGAGCAGATGAAGAAGCGGCAAACGCCAAACTGGCTCAGCAGAAAGCTGAACAGGCGCAGCGAGATGCTGAACTCGCTGCAGAAAGGGCCCGTCAAGCGCAGCTTGAAGCAGATAAGAATGCTGAAGAAGCAAGGAAGGCTCAGGCTGAGGCCCAAGAACAGGCGAGATTGGCAGCATTGGCTGAAGCTGAAGCTAAGGATCAAGCGGAAAATGCGCGAATAGCTACGCTGGAAGCACAGCGACTTAGACTCCAAGCATTGGCCACATCCATGGCCATTAAATCACTGAATGTCAATAACGATCAAGAATTGAGAGGTCTGGTAGCTCGGCAGGCGTTTGATTACTTCGATGAATATAAAGACGAAGACAAGGTATATGACGGTGACATCTACGCAGGGGTTTACGAGGCATTCGCTCGTCTGACTGCAGAAACGGATACGTCTGGGCAGGAGGTTAGGTTTAATCAATTCCGCGGACACAATGATGCCGTGCGATCAGTAGAACACTCCAAAGACGGAAAGACCATGTATTCTGCCGGTAGTGATGGCAAAGTCCTGAAGTGGGATGTAGCTACCAAGAGAAGTCAGGTGCTTTACGAATCTGCTGATGTACAGAGGGTGGTAAATGTGAGTCCTGATGAGCGATATCTGGCCATGGGTACATCTAACAACAATATACTTCTGCACGATCTCGGATCAGGAGGTGAGCCACGTAAGGTTGATGGACACCTGGGAGGGACCGTTTTTGACATGGTGTTCTTGCCAGATGGGAACGGATTTATCTCCTCAGGAGGAGACAATAGAATTTTGAAAAGTGACTTCAATAACTCCACGGAAATTCTTAAAGTAAACAGTCCGGTAAAAGCCCTGGCCATTTCTCCAGATGGTAAAACGTTGGCCTGTGGTGCATGGAATGGTGATGTTTATTTGGTGGATTTAAGCACGACCGAGTATGTCACAACCAAGATTTGGCAGAAAGACGCTCAGCCGGTGCAGGCAGTCACTTTCAACTCTGACGGAAAGTATTTGGCGTTTGGAGATGAATCAGGCAGTATTACGATGTGGGATCTGGATGCCAAAGAACAATTTGGTGTGACCCTAACTGGTTTTACTTCTGCAATCACAGATGTAGAATACAGTCCTAACTCGAGAATTCTAGCTGCTTCAAGTAGAGACAAAACCGTGAGATTCTGGGATTTGGAAAATATTTATGATTTGCCAACTGTTTTGGGTGATCACCAGGACTGGGTTTGGGACTTGAGCTTTAACCCTGATGGTGAACATTTGGCAACAGCTTCTTCAGATGGACTCGTTCGTAATTTCCCACTGAAATCTGATGAAATGGCCGAGAAATTGAATGCCGACTTGATTCATGGAAACATGAGCACTACGGAGTGGTATCAGTATGTGGATGAGGAAATTGATTGGGAAGAGACGATAGTAGGACAACCAAAAAGAGGAGCTGAATAAACCGAAATTTTAGAACACTGCTTTAAATGAATAGAGGACTTTCGTTTGCCTTATTTTTCCTGATAGCCGGTTATGCCGCCTCACAAAGCTGTACTCAACGCTTGAATAGGGCGGAGGATTTGTATGATGCAGGACGATTGCTAGAAATTGAATCCCTTATTGCAAATTGCTTTGGGAATTTCACAGAAGGTGAGGCCATCAGGGCCAGGAAACTACTGACCAAGGTGGCCATATTCACAGATAATGAACCTAAGGCAGAAGAAGAATTAATCAACTTGCTGACAATTGACCCGGTTCACAGACTTCAACCGGAGGATCCCAGTGAAATGACCGTTTTGATGAGCAAGTTTCGGACCTGGCCTGTCTATCGATTGGAGGCCTATGGAGGAGTTAATTTGTCAATGGCCTCAAAAGCCCAGAGTTTTAGCACTTTCACATCAGATGCGAGTGAGAAAGATTATGGCGACAGTCCTGGGATTGGCATTCAGGGCGGAGTTAGAATAACTAAGCACTTACAGGACTTGGTATATGGAGTCGAAGTGGGAGCAGGGTTTGAAGCCAGGTCCTCTGCATACTCAGTTAAATCAGCGCCAGAGAGTACGCCATATGAAACGGACATAGTCAATTCTCAATTCATGCTCCGAATGCCTGTTTTTGCCAGGTATAATGTTGGTTACTCAATAGATGGGAAATTCATTCCTTATGTGTTCCTAGGTGGAAGTTTAGATTACATAGTGTCTGCTCAATACTCAAGTGCCAGTAGAAGTGGAGGAACATCTTTCACGTTATCTGGAAACGATACGGATTTAAAACAGTTTAACCAGGTGAATGAACTTGGGGTGTCGATTATTGCAGGGGCGGGAGCCAAAATCGGAATGAAGAAAGGAAACTTCTTTTTCCTGGAAGCCAGGTTTGATAAGAGTATTTTCCTGTATAATGTTCCAGAAGAGAGGTACTCCAACCAACGTGTGGTGGGAGACTTACAGTACGTAGAAGATGATATCTATCTAGATTTTGTAAGCATACAGGTCGGTTACGTACTGTCCATATTTAAACCAGAAAAACTTGAGAAGTAAGGGTATGAAAAAACTAACATTCATAATTCCATTTCTCCTATTTGCCTGTGGTGACATTGAGAATGTTACACCTGATGAAACCTTCATTAAGTTCTATGGAGATGAAGCGTTCTTTGATGTAAAAGACATGATTGTCGTGAATAATGATGGAAATGAGGAGATCGTTATTTTAGCACGAAGAGATGGGGAATTCGTTGGAGATGATGGTGGTACAATCTTCTCTGGAGCCAGGTTTTATATCGTGCACTTGGATGCCAGCGGAAAATTAATTGATCAGAAGATACTGCCCTTTGATTTGTCTGGTATCAGCAATGATACTGAACCCTCCAGGATTACGGCAACAGCTACTGGCTATTTAGTCATAGGGTCTCACAGAATCGGTACTGATCCGCTATTGATTGCATGGGCTGAGTTGGATGGCAGTTTTGAGCCTGTTGGGACTTGGAATGCTGTTGGCAATGGCACAGCCAATTATGTGGGTGTTGATATAGCTGAAATGGCTGATGGAGGTGTGCTTATCGCAGGTTACACAGACAGTAATGGAGGTAATGATTACTTCTACAAGAAAATAGGTGGAACTGAGGACGAATGGGAGCGCACGCAAGCCAGGCCAAGTTCCGATGATCAATTGGTCAGAGCACTTACCTTGGACAATGGAAATTACGCACTTGTGGGAAGAACGGATGCTTTGAGTGATGATGGAGAAGGAGGAGTGAACGTAGAGAGAACCATCATTGATGCCGATGGTGTGATTCAGAATTCTGCGGTTTATGGAATGACCAGAGATGGTAACACCATGATGGATGATATTCCATCTGGAGTTATTGAGCGACCTAATGGATTTACTATTGTTGGTACAAGTAGTTCGGGAGAAGTGTTTCCGTTTTTAATGAACGTTGATTTGGAGGGAGCCACAAGCACTGAGCAATTATACGTGGATGATATCTGGTATGTGGATGGGTTGGAATCCACGGCAGGGATTCCTGTAGATGCGAGTATTACCGGTCAGGCCATTGGTGTGACTAAAACGCCCACCAATGACTTAATGATTGTAGGGCAAATTGACGGATTCGATGACGTAGGAGATACGCGAACGTCCAATGATAATGGAAAGGAAATGATGGTTTTCACAACCGACCAAAATGGTAACAGAAAATCTGGAATCATGCAATTTGGCTTGGTAAACGGAAGCGAATCAGCGATTAGAGCAGCTTCTCTATCTGATGGAAGCGTAGTGGTGGTAGGAAACTACCAGTTTGGTGAGGTGCTACAGCAAATTGCCGTTCTTAAACTCAACCCAGACGGATTGTTGAAGCAATAAACCTCCCAGAGCCTTTCTGAACAACTTTATTAAATGTAACTTTTTCCTAAAAAAGTTACATTTTCTTTTTATTTCCCGCGGTATTTTTTCAACTTCACTTTTGATTTAGATTTACTTGAGGTGTACCCTGTTCGTACGCCTCAAATACGATATATTTATACGATAGATTTTACCCTACGCTTGGACCTATGAAATTCTTCGATACCCGCCACCTCGCCTTGTTCCTTTCGGTCTCATTTTTCCTCGTTTCTAATATTGCCATGGCACAGTGCGATTCGTTTTTTGACGAGCAATCTGTATTCGTACAGCCTGAAATGCAAGGAGGAGACGGTTATATAGATGCGAACATTGCACTGACTGCTGATCCTGGGGATGGTAGTTTTACTTTCCAGCTCATAGGGACTGCTCAAACTGGCTATGATAGCGGACCGGTTCCTGATAATGGATTTTTTCAGAATCTGACAGCAGATACTTACTCGCTGACGGTTTCGAATGGTGGTGGCTGTAACTTTGGGCCATTTCAATACACGGTTGATGGCGCACCATGCGATCCGCCAATTGTTTCTCCGACAGTGACGGACAATTTCAGCTGTACGAATCCTGATGGAAGCATTCAGGTATTTGTGTCGAGTAATCAGGGTGAGCCGGTGAATGGATATGCTATTAATATTTATCCCGGTACAGACGGTTCTACTACTCCGGTTGCGACTTTCCCATCCATCCAGGGAAATGGAGGAGCGTTTGCAGGGAATCTGTCAAGTGGTAATTATTTCATCGAAGTATTCAATAACGATTTTCAAGATTGTGGTAACTCTAGCATAGTTACCATTCTGGATTCCCAGGATCCTCCATCGGTAGGCCAGGCAACCATCGGGCATGAATCTTCTGCCGGAGCGAATGATGGCTTTTTAGATGCGTCTCAGGCAGTGTCAGGAGGTAGTTTAAACTACAGTTACGAGTGGTATGATGATCAATCTACCTTAATTGGGTCTACTGCAATGATTTCCAATTTAGCTCCAGGGAATTATTCCTTGATAGTCGTGGACACTCAGACTGGTTGTGTGAGTAACCAGGAGTTTTATACGATCAATCCAGGAGCAGCACAATGTGATCCGCCAATTGTTTCTCCGACAGTGACGGACAATTTCAACTGTACGAATCCTGATGGCAGCATTCAGGTATTTGTGTCGAGTAATCAGGGTGAGCCGGTGAATGGATATGCTATTAATATTTATCCTGGTACAGACGGTTCTACTACTCCGGTTGCGACTTTCCCATCCATCCAGGGAAATGGAGGAGCGTTTGCTGGGAATCTATCAAGTGGTAATTACTTCATCGAAGTATTCAACAACGATTTTCAAGTTTGTGGTAACTCAAGTATTGTTACAATTTTAGATTCACAAGATTATCCCACTGTTGGTCAGGTGTCCATCGGGCATGAATCTTCAGCCGGAGCGAATGATGGCTTTTTAGATGCGTCTCAGGCTGTGTCTGGCGGAAGCGGAAGCTACCAGTATGACTGGTTTGAGGGAGTCGGAACTGCCGGTCAACCTATTGGCGCCACTGCTTCGATACAAAACTTGCCGCCGGGTGATTACACACTGGTGGTTTCGGATATAAACAGTGGGTGCTCTAGTTTGGAACATCAATTTACCATTCAGGCATTCTCAAACGAGCCTAATGAGCCCATAGTGGTATCTGGTGACTACTCTGGAAACGAAGCTGGCTTCATTTCGGATCTTCAGGATGCACTGGCAAACGCTAACGGTACTCCAGGTGCGGATATAATCGATCTATCTGGTGTCACACCTGCACTGACCATAGCGCCGAATTTTGGTGTTATCACCGATGACCTCACTATTATTGGACCTACTGGCGTTCAATTGACCTTCCTGGGAAGTTCGCCGATTTTTGATCAGACAAGTGGGAATTTGGAGATTTCGAATCTTACGATCACAGGAGGTTCTAACACCGATGGTGGTGGAATCCGATTTACAGGAACCGGGGATTTATCATTGTATAGAGTCAGGGTTGATGGTAACTCTGCGACCAACTCAGGGGGTGGGATTTATTACCAAAGCTCATCTACAAATAGCACTATTGAAGAATCATTGATAATAAACAATGACGCCTTGACCGGGGCTGGAATAGAAGTCGCCGATGGGGCCATCACGATTATAAACTCCACAATTGCCAATAATACCACCTCTGGAGGAATTCATGTAGATGGTGATTTTGTTGGTGGAGCTATGGTTGACCTTGTTCATACGACGATCACTGGCAATGTGGGACCTGGAGTCAGTGGTAACGAAGACACTGATTTAATTGACTTCTCATATTCGATTCTTTTTGATAACACGGGACAGGATCTCGTGGCTTTTAATGCAGCTGCTTTAGATGCTAAGAATACAGACAATGTCGTAGGTTCTTCTAATATTGCTTTTGCCAGTATCCCTAATAGCAACGCAGGAACTTATATAATTTCAAGTGATCCGCTTCTCGCAGGCCTTACTGTAAATGGTGATCACTCCGACGCGTTTTATCCGGCTTCAAACGGACCTGCTACAAATGCTTCCTTCAACAACGCGAGTTCTGAAGAATTTGATCAAACCGGAGCAACCAGAACGGGCCCGAATCTCACACTGGGTGCCGTGGAGCAAAACAAGTTACCAGTTGCAACTATAAGCGGATTCACAAATGTCTCAGTGACGAGACAATTGAACATGTCGAATGTCTTTAGTGTGGAGGATAGCGATGAAGACATTGTCGAATTGGACCTTTCAATAACACAGGGACAATTTCTGAGTGGTGCTTCGGATGGACTTACCGTTACCGACGGAGATGGATCAGATGGGACATTAGTTTTATCAGGTACGCCGGTAGATTTAAATAATTTCGCCAAGGAACTTGTCTATCTACCGAATGGTACAGGAAATGGTGTCCTGGATGTTATACTCGATGATGGATCAGGTGGTGCAACACCGCAATCAACTTTTACTTTGTCCGCCAATGCAGACAATGCACTGGATTTTGATGGAATTAATGATCGAGTAAGTATTGCGAGTGGTGCGGATATCGTTAATAACCTCAACATCTTCACTCTTGATTTTTGGCTGAAAGCTTCGGCGGGAGCTGATCAGTTTCTGATGAGTAACAGTGGTGGCCTGATGGATTTAATCCTTACGAGCGGTGGTGGTCTTAACCTCATTAGTGATGGAAGCTTAGCAACAACGGATGGTGCTTTTCCAAGAGATGACTGTTGGCACCATGTGGTGATTCAGAATTTTGGAGCTACGGATGGAGCCATCTTTGTGGATGGAGTTCAGCAATCACTTGCTTCAAACAGCTTAATTGGGTTCCTGGATGATACCGCCGGTACGCTCTTTCTAGGTTCGCAAATAGGAACCAATTATGCGGACGTTCAGATGGATGAACTTGCCTTCTGGAACTATGCCCTCTCAAACTTTGAGATAGAAGACAGAAGTGATTTCTCACTAGTAGGAAATGAAGCAGGTTTACTTGCTTATTATTCATTCGACATTGGTGTAGCTGAAGGCAATAATTCAGGACTTAACACCTTGCCTGACTTAGGGCCAAGTGGTTACAATGGATCACTTCAGTCCATCGCACTTTCGGGCACTTCATCTAACTGGGTTCATGGAGCCTTGGATTGCCAGCCTCCGGGGGTCGCTACAGCGCCGATTTTTGGGGCTGTTACTCCGTTTTCCGTTGAGCTTGAAAGCTGGACCGCTCCAGTGGGATGTGTGGATGGTTATGTCGTTTACGTCAATACGAGCAATACCTTCCCAACACCAACGGATGGCGTTTTCCCTACTGCAGATGACACATGGAACAACGCAGGTGCCCAGCCTATTTACGTTGGATCGTCTGACGCACCGTTTATTACGGTCAGCGATTTGGATCAAGGCACGATGTACGATTTCAAAATTTACGGGTACACTGATTGTGACGGATCACCGATCTATGAAACCACCGGTGTGACAGGACAGGCTACTACAACAGCGGCAGGAACTTTCACGGTCAGTAATACAAATGACAGTGGAGCTGGATCACTTCGCCAGGCTATGCTTGATGCTGAATCTAATGTCGGTCCCGATATCATCGAAATAAATACCACTGGAACAATCACTCTTGCATCGGACTTACCGGCAATCACAGAGGAGTTGTACATGGCCGGAGTGGGTGCTGATCAAATAACGATTGATGGAAACGGCAATACACTCTTTGATGTAACCGGAGCAGCGACGAAATTTTACATATCTAATGTAACGCTGCAAGGAGGATCTGGAGTAAACCCAGTGAGTAATAATCAACGTGGAGGGGCTATTTATGCCAATGGCATAGATGAACTCGCCGTTTCTAACGTCCACTTTTTGAATAATTCAGTCCTCAATTTGGGTGCTTGTGAGGGAGGTGCGATTTACACATTTGGTCTTGGTACACATGTTTTTATTGCCAATTCACTTTTTGAAGGTAATGTGGCAGGAAATGGAAGTTCGGCCAATGGTGAGGGCGGGGCGCTATTCCTTGTGCAAGGTGCCTACACCAGAAATGTAGTGAATTCCACTTTCGTGGGAAATCAAGCGAAACTCAGTGGAGGTGCAGCTCATTTGCAAGGGGACAATACCATCACCAATTGTACTTTCTACAACAATGAAACAACTGGAGGAGCATCTAAAGATGGAATAAATAGTAAAACAGGAACACTGGATCTGAATAACTCCATCGTCTGGGGTAATGGTACTAACGACATTGATGTGGCGTCCGGAATACTGGATTTAACTGATTCAAACATCGTGGGGACTCCCACGAGTTCAGGTGGTACGATCACTGGTACGGCTAATGACGGCAGCACTGATTTTACACTTTCTACAACTCTTGCCGACAATGGCGGCACGACTCAAACGTTGCTCGTCTCAGGCTCTGCGGCAGTCAATGCCGCAACCACGAATTTTGTCGAACAGGATCAAACGGGGATTGACCGTGGAAATGGTCCGCATACATTGGGCGCCCTTGAAATCAATGTCGCGCCTGTTTTGACTGGGCCAAGCGACCTAAATGCAGGAACCTCATCCGCCTATTTCGGTCTCTCAGTCAGCTTGACCGATGAGGACGATGGAGGTTCGGACTTCTTATATGACTTAGTCCTAGATACATACTACAATGGCACTTTTGGGAACAGCGATGGCATGTTCAATGTGGACGAGACGTTACCCAATACCTCGCTGACAGGCGATGAAAGCAGTACACTGAATATTTCAGGAACACTGGATGAAATCAATGCCATCTTGGCGACTCTTGAATTCAAGGTTGACAATGATCCCGGACCAAGGAAAATTGACTACTCTGTGGTGGATAACTGGACAGGCGTGGGCGGCTCCCTTCAGGGAGTTAGCACAACCGATCCTGCTGATTTTGGAAACGGGAGATGGGAAATTGCTGTACTGGATCCTACCGATACCGGAGCACCGGGTTCACTTCGTGCAGCAATGACCGATGCGTTCAGTGCAGGCACTGGTCAAGATATATTTGATTTCCAGCCCAATAACATAACAGGTACAATAACCCTGTCGGCGGATTTACCTGTGCCGACCAACTCAACCGATTTGGTGGTTTTAGGAAAGGGGCCACAATTGTTAACAATAGATGGAAATGGCTTTAGAATTTTTGAAAATACAAGCCTTGGACGAAATACTATCATTCGGGCTATCCGATTGATCAATGGATCTAACACCCTGGGAGGAGCCATTTATGTGCAGGATGGAAATAGTGTGACATTGGATGAAGTGACCGCTGAGGGATCGAGTGCAACCAATGGCGGTGGTGTATATTTAAATAACCTTACGACTGCAGCTACTTTAAGTCAATCGCTGATCACTGGTAATACTGCCACAACTGGTTTAGGCGGAGGTCTGTATGCAACAAATATCCCTACAATGACTATCGTCAATTCGACGATTGAAGGGAACTCGGCTCCAACCGCAGCTCAAGATGGTGGAGGAATGCACCTGACCAGTGGCACGTTTAACATGTATCATGTTACATCAGACGGAAATACGGCTGCAGATGCCGGTAACGGCCTTTTTATGGGAAGCAGTGCGGATGGAGTTATGGAGTTTTCCATCTTTAATGACGGAGTATATCTGGAATCGACTGTTTCAAGCAACGCTGGTGGTTTTACGAGCATTGTAAACTTGGAGGCCGGTTCAGAAACTGACTTCCTGGATAACGGTGGTATTCTTTATTCTCCGGGAGATATTACGGATTTCAGTATTGGTACGCTGGCTTTAAATGGTGGTTTCACGGAGACCATTCTTGTGAGCGGATCGGATGCAGTGAACAACGCCGTTGGAAGTACCGAGTCGATTGATCAAAGATTCGAGAACCGAACCGGAACACCCACACTCGGAGCGGTAGAAATAAATGCTGATCCTACTATCACTGTTCCAGGGACTTTGACAACCGATGACGCAACTATAATACATATGGGGTGTGCTGTCAATGATACTGATGAAGATGAAATTAAAGCTACAGTTACGGTTTCCAATGCCGGCGGACTTACAACAGATACAGGTGTATTGAACTTTGACGGGATTGCTGCTGGTGCGAGCACCAGTGGTGGTGGCACTGCATCTCTTGAGATTTTCGGAACACCCGCGCAAGTCGACGCAACCATAGGAAGTATCACGTATGATCCTCAGGGAATTCCAGGGAATTTCACGATAACAGTGACAGTATCCGACGATCCAGCTGATCCCGATCTTAATAACGAGGTAATTCCAAATGAGACAGGTGGCGACAATACTTCCACTGACAGTTATGCTATAGAAGTGACAGGAACATATGTGCTGACCGGAGATGTCAGTGGAACCGGTGCAGGTTCACTTTATCAAGCCGTGGTTTCAGCCAATAGTACGGCAGGCTTGGATGTGATCGATCTTAAAGGAATCACCACTCCAGCCAGTTTTGCCCCAGGTTTACCAGATATTACCGAATCACTACGAATCATCGGCCCAGGAGCAGATCAATTGACCCTTCTTGGTAGTTCGCCAGTTTTCAGTGCGCCCAATTCTGGTCCGAATCTGATATTATCAAATATGACCATTTCAGGAGGAACTAATCCTGGCTCAAACGGTGGAGGAATTAGTTTTGATGAGGGACCGGGTGGAGGAGATCTACGCTTAGATAGTGTGCGAATTGAAGGTAATTCAGCTGCCTCAGGTGGTGGTATCTATTACAATAGCGATGGCGGCAATAGTTATGTTAGTCAAAGTCTGATCATTGGTAATGATGCCTCCAGCGGTGCGGGTATAACCATTGTAAGAGGAAATTTGAGTATAACAAATTCAACAATTGCTGATAATACAACCGGTCAGGGCATATTGGTAGATGGCTCTGCGGGAGGTCAGACCATCCTCAGCCACGTAACTGTGACAGGGAATGGTTCCAATGGAATTGCCTCGACTAACGGGGGAATTGTTCGGGCCGAGTATATCATTTCCTACGGAAACACCTCGGATGATGTCACAGCGGCCGCTGGAACGGATGTGGACTTTGGGCCATCCGGGGCAGGCACTTCCTTTGCAACTGACAACATTGTTGGAACTTCCAGTCCAGTATCTTTTACCGACGATGATTTTGTCGTGTCTACTGATCCGGTTTTTGATCTGCTGACCACCAATGGCGACCACACAGATAGCTATCATCCGACAGATCCGGCTGCCGTAAATGGATCTGATACACCTACAGGTGCAACTTCTACAGAATTGGTGGATCAAACCGGAGCTTCCAGAACCGGAGCGAATCTCACCCTTGGAGCTATTGAAGTAAATGCTGCCCCGACCGGATCGGATTTTACAGTGGTAGTCGGTGTGGATCGCGTGGTGACTATCGTCGCAGCAGATTTCGGTTATTCAGATGGAGACGGAGACGCCTTCAGTAGCATAGAAATTACCTCAGGGGCAACCGGATTGTTCCTGGATGGAAACGACAATGGTGTGAATGATGGCGAGGATTTCACTGGAGTAATGGGTATTGGTGATATAAACCTGAATAGATTAAAATACGAAGGAACCTCCACGGCAGGTACGGCATCCTTTACGGTGAAATTATCGGACGGAACGAATCAAAGTCCTGACTACACCGTCACCCTCGAGACAGTAGAAAATGCTCTGGATTTTGATGGGACGGATGATTTCGTAAATATTTCTGGAGGTGCTTCACTGATCAGTGGACTAAGCACCTGGACTATTGAAACATGGGTAAAAATCCCATCACCACTGGGCAGAGCACATACTATTTTAAGTGACCCATCAGGCGCACCAACGGTCATCGTGATCAACGCCGATGGGACGATTCAGATAAGAGATAATACGAATTCCGGGAATTTTCAGACATTGCCGGGAGCCTATACGGATGATGGGGAATGGCATCACTTGGCGTTTACGAACAATGGATCGCCTGGAACGGGAGCAATGTATGTAGATGGTCGGGCTGCTTCGCTGGCCACAAACGGATTCACAAGTTGGGCAGTTTCGTCGGACGACATTAAACTGGGTCAGTGGGATGTTGATCCAAATAATTTACTGGGAGGTCAAATGGATGAGTTTAGAATATGGACCGTCTCTCGAACTCCAGAACAAATCCGAGCCAATGCCTCACAGCTCTTAACAGATCCAACATCAGAGGCCAATCTGGTACTGTACTATGACTTCAACCAGGGAATCCCTGACGGAACAAACACCGGCTTAACGACACTGACTGATCAGTCCTCTTCAGCTAACGATGGTACCCTGAATGGTTTTGGTCTTGCAGGTGGTGCTACTTCTAATTATACAGCGTCTACAGCTTTTGTATCTACGGCGGCCACTTCTCCGGGCGTAGTGTACGTGTACGATGGCACTCAGTTTTATGATGACGGGGTGTATCCGTACGGTGTAGGTTCCGGAAATCCTTTCGGCTTACAGAGTGTAGGAGGAAATGCAGACCTGGCTTTTGAGATCACTCACAGTGGACTGGGTGACCTGACGATTGCGAACATTGATGATGCATCGGGAGGTGATTTTTCCTTCCTGAGCCTGACAGACAATGTGGTGGAACCTGGTACCAAGGAGGATGCAGTCATCCGATTTACACCTACTACTGCAGGCAATCGAACGGGATCTTTTGATGTAAATAGCGATGGTACACCTGCAAGTCATACGGTATTAGTGGAAGGCGAAGGAGATGGCACACCTTATATAGATGACATTACCTGGTTGGATGCCAATCCTCAGGACGGGGACATTGATCAGGTGCAGATCACCTTTACTGCTCCGGTAGATTTTACAGATGGAGATGGTGGTGGTCCACTTGGTTTGGATGCCTTGGTTTTTTCTGATGCCAACACTGTCACAAATATTGATTACTCAGTAGGTGCTTTTGACAATGTGACCACTGTCACTTTAAATCTGACCAGCATTTATACAGGAACAGCTGCTCCTGCAGGAGTGACTATAAACTACCAATCGGGAGGTAATAGTAGCATTAATGCGGTTATTGGGGGAGTGGAGATCCCTGACGGGGAGGTTGTAGCCAATGGAGGCACCTACACAGACGGAGCAGCACCTATTCTTCTTACCCCGGGAAGCACGCCGAATGATGGCAATACGGCTGTTACAGCGACACCTGGTAATTTGACTTTACAATTCTCAGAAGCGATTGATTTGGCAACAGGAAATGTGGTGATCTATTATGTAAATGGTGATGTTAAAGAAACCATTGCTGAGGGTGCCATGACGGATTTGGGAAGTTCAATTCAGGTTCCATACGGATCACTTGACGACATACCCGGCTCCAGTATAGAATTTTATGTGGAGATAGATGATGCACTTGTAAATGATGGAGGACCTGGCAATGACTATGTAGCGGCAAATGACCCAGACGTATTGAACTTTGCCACTGCAGGTAACCCAACAATGATCGTGGACTATTTGGATGAAAATCCTCAGGACGGTGATATTGATCGGGTCAGAATAGTCTTTACTCATGAAATCACCATTGCTTCAAACCCGGGAAATGGAGCGGCCGCAGATGACCCGTCTAATGCCATTACGGGTGTTATTCTTGAAACAGTGGATTATGACGATGCTGCTTATCAGAATGTTTCGGACATCACTTTTGACTTAAATTCAGGCACTGGAATTATTAATGGAACAGCTGATCCGGGCGTAACGATTAGCTATGTACAGGGGCAGGAAATACTTATTAACTCAGTGATTTCAGGTAGTGAGTTTCCGGCGGTCAGTGCAGCAATATACAATGATGAGGCTGAGCCGGTAGCGTTGAGCATAACACCTAGCCCAGCTATAATCACTGACTTGACGCTATTGTCCAATCCCAATGCATTCAGTATTGAGGTGGTCTACTCAGAAAGTCTCAATATAGGAACGGATCCGGTGGTGTCTTTTCCTATAGAAGATCCGACAGCCGATTTGACGCCAAATGCATCAGGTTTCACCACGACCAACTTCACGAATGACACATTTACCCAGAGTTATGACGTAGTTGACAATAACAAAACCCTAACAGATATCGACATTGACGTAGATGGGGCAGACGCCACCGCAGGGCCTAATCAAAGTGCCACTTGGGGAGTATCAGACGCCTTCAGCATCCAAACTGGTGCTGTGGCCCCTACTATCATAGCCGCTCATTTCTTTGATACGGATGATGATGGAGTGATCGATGAAATGGTGGTGGAGTTGAGCGAGGAAGTAGATGAGACGAGTGCAGACATAGATGATTTCAGTCTGACAGGATCCGGTGGAAGTGAATCCATTGATGCGATCTCGTTACACACCGGCTCAAACGTGGACAATGCACTGGATGCAGATGACGCGGATGAGTATGTCACTTTTGAAGTTAGCAATATTACTGTAGGAACGGCCATCACAGGTCTGGCTGTAACCTTTACGAAAGACAATGATGGAGATGATTTTGAATCGGAAACCACAGGATTACCTGCAGATGATAATGCAGACGTTACTGAAATAGATGCAGCGGCACCTGTAATTATTTCTACAACGTCTGTGAACAATGCTTATTTACAAATCTCATTTAGCGAACCGGTTTGGACCGACAACTCCATGGGTTCATTTTTGGTCCCGGGAGATTTTGGCATTTCGGTTACTGGTGGGTTGAATGCCACGGTGGATGTGGTTAATGGAAGTGGGGCCACAGATGCCGGGGATGCCAACACGTTAACAGGTGGTGAAGAAGATTACACCGTTTTCTACACTTTGGATGGTCCGGCTGCAGGTAGTGAAACGATCAGTATTGATACCGATGGTAGTAATGCGAATCAGGTTTTTGATGGAACAGGAATAGCCGCTGCACAGAATCAGTATAGTCCATTGAATGAAGGAACGTTGTTTGCCTCGGGAACCATTACGATTGTTTCCGCCGAATGGCTGGATACCACTGGAGATGGCAACATTGATGCGGTTGACCTCATCTTCAGTGAGGACGCCAATATCGATGACAATTGTACAGGTGGCGGATGTAGTGATGCGACGGAGGGATTCACCTGTGTGGTCATTGAAGACACGGATGAGGGGACTTTCCATACCATAGATGTTGGTGACTATGATGTAACCAATGTAATCACAGCAGGTAATACGTTCAGGCTATTTTTCACTGGAGATCCGATAGTAGGAACTGGTAAGAGTGGTCTGACGGCTACTTACGATCGAGCTTCGATCGACAAAATCAAAAAGAACACAGGAAATGTAGAGATTGTGGATAACGAAGTTCCCGCAACCTATATAGATGGAGCAGCACCCAATTTGAACAACCTCACTCAGGTGGAACTCATCAGTGCTGGAGTCCTGCGAGTATACATGCAGGATGAAATTGATGATTCGTCAGTTGATGGATTAGATTTTACATACAATGGGGTACAAGCTTCTGTTAGTGCCGTGGCTCAAAACAATGGGGACCAATATTTTGATCTGGATTTCGGCTCGTCTGCGACCGTAGTGGAAGGCGATCTTGTTTTTGATAATACGAATTCTGGGACTTTTTCTGATTCGGAAATATCGGGAGCCAATGCACTGGTATTAGGAAGTCAGACATTGCCTTTCACTTTTGTCCAAGGAAACATAGATGATTTAGCAGCTCCAGTGGTGGTATCAATTGAGACCGAAGATTTAGCCGGTCATCCGCAAAATCCTTTGGGCTCTAATGGTCGAATAGACAATATTAAACTCACGCTATCTGAAGATGTAACTGGAACAATTGATGCAAGTGATTTCTCATTAAATCTGTCCTATACAATTTCTGCAGCGAACGAAAGTTCCGCTGGTGTAATTGACTTGACAGTTGATGAGATCACTTCAGGATTTGACGTAGATGTGACACCAAACTTGACCATTAATGCGAGTAGTGGAATTACGGATATTTCCACAAATGAGATTGGCACAAGCACTACGTTATCTACGGATAAGATTGGACCATTTGCGCAGATTGTTTCTAATCTTGGCTTTCTGGGTGCGCCCGATGACGATTATTATGATTTTACTACCCCCAATTCAGAAGGCTCATTAAATGTGAACGTTACTGGTACGGTAACCTTGCCAGCCAGTTTGGTATTTGTAGAAGTCGGGAGTGAAGGCAAGGTGGCCGTTCCGGATGGATCCGGTAACTGGTCAGTAAATCTTGACTTCCCTGATGTGGGAATCTACGATGTAGAGGTGACCACATTTGATGGAGACGGCAATGTGGGGAGCGATGGATCCATTTCAGAAATAGAAATTGATGCTGCTTCAGCTGTAGCTATTACTCAGTTATCAGCACCACAAGTATGTATTGACCAGGGATTTGTGCCGCTGGGAGATCTGGTATTCACCGAGAATGCGGCGGGTAATTTTGGTGTACAGGGTGAGGGAGCAGGGTCTGGGGATGACACCTTCATGATGATTCAATTACCTAGTGATTTCTTCTTTGATACAGGAATTACCCCTACGGTAACCGTGGGGGGAGGTACAGAAATCACCTGCTATACCAACTATGTTGGAAACGCGATCATACAACTAAATTTTGAAGTGACCGGAACAAGCCAGTTGAATACTCTGACGATCGGAGGGCTGCAGGTCCGAGCGGAAGGGACAGCTTCAGGAGGACTGGTCAATGCGGTAAGGTTCGCCGGTGATGCGGATATTTTTGGAGCAAGTACCAATGGTCAGGTGTTTGGCACCATGGAGAGTTTCGAGCCTCCAGTCCAGATTCCAGATGTGTTAACAGCGGGCGGTGCTAATGTCACTGAATTCGCCAGTTTATCAGGTGATAATTTCAGCTTTGATCCTACTGATGCGGGTGGCACGGTTAATTGGTATCAGTTACCTGATGACATGGTCGTTGATTTTAATGGGACGGTAACACAAGCAACTCCCGGGTTTAATACTGCAGTCGGACTTCATTCTTACAATATCACAGAAGACAATGGCACTTGTGAAGGTGACGCATTAACGTTCAATCATTTAATTTATACCTACACGGACAATTCACCGGTCCCAAACTTCACGGCCGGAAGAACATTCAATGTGACGGACCCATCGGAGAATATTATTTTTTCTAATCCTGCCGGTCATATCGTCACAGTCACAGGAGCCGGGATCGTAGCTACGAATAGTCCGGGTAACGGAACCATAGTGGCAACATTTGACCCTGGTACGGCCACAGTAGGAAGTCATACAATTTCCTATTCGGTCACAAACGCAGCAGGAGAGACTTTCATTCTCCAAAGCACATTTGATGTTGTAGCCGCTTCAGTATTTGTAGATGGAGGGGTAATTACAGTCAATGGCACTCCTGGTCAGATGCCAGACACTGATTATTGTGAGGTAGATGTCCTGAGCATTAACATTGATCTGTCGGAAGTCACCAGTGCATATCCAGCGGGATATTATTTCCACAAATTGAGTTATTACAATGGCACCACGGCATTCCCTGTTGGATTTACCCCTCCTGCAGATACTGGTGGAGGTCCGGATGTTTATTACTCGCCAGTTGATGGTTCTACACGACCATCTTCCACGGGAACACCTCAAACGGAACATAACACGGAAACAAGCTGGCAAATTGATTTGAGTACACTCCCTGCGGGCTACACGGAAATCTACATGGAAGTGGCGGATGGGACTGATGTCCAGGATTATAGGTTGCTGTTTGGGTTTGAGATAGAGCCTCTACCTACGGTAGCCTTGAATTTCGCGAACTCTTGGTGTGTGGATGATAACAATGATTATTTCATCGAAGCATCTGTCAACGCTGTTGTCGGGAATATTTCCAATGGCTATGTCATCGAGGAATCTGATGGCTTTGGTGGCTGGATTAACCCCGTAGTAGTGAATCAGGCAGGTGATGATACCTTTAATCCAAGTGATTACTTGGCAGGTGATTACAGAATCATTTATCAAACGGAAGCGCAACCTGATGCTGGTTGTACAAATATTGACGTGGTGCCATTTACCATTAATCCGGTTCCAACGGATCCAGAGTTATGGACTGGACATGGAGCTATGGGAGGTGATGGTTGGATTGATACAACGGATCCTGAAAATGGTTTCGATAGTTACGTGCTAGAGTATTGTAATACCATTCCAGGTTTCTTTATCGGTTTTAATAGCTCTAACCTATTCAATTGGTATAATAGTAGTTTAGATCTACTCGCCACTAATTGGTTCATCCCTACTTCTCAGGCATTTGACGATCCTAATACTGGTGCAGTGGAGAATGCCAGTGTGGGTACGGAAACAGTCTTTTACTTCTCTAAAGTGGAAAATGGATGCGAAACCGCATTGAGAAAATTCACGGTTTATATCTATGAAGAAACAGATGTCCCAACTGCCACAACAACAGCAAATAACGAGGAGGTCGCGATTGACTCGAGATATGTCTATGAGTACTGCGATACCTACACAGCAATTGACCTAAACGTGTTGGATGGAAGTTTGTCAAATCCAAATTCCCGTAATGAAAGCGCTTATTTCAGATTGTATGACGCCAATAAGGTTCTTCAAGGTCCACTTAACAATAGTACACTTGATGCTGCTGATTTCGGTTTAGGAGTTGGCGCACAGGATACGACTATCTATATTTCACAAGTGTGGAATGATGCCTTGGCTGCTCCTGCGAATCCTTCCGCATTCAGAGGTTGTGAGAGTGATTTGGTTCAGTTTGATATAAAAGTCTTTGACACCCCACTAGATCCTACTATTGCTGTGGATTTCCCAGGGTTAGCAGGCGGAACGGTCCATATATGTGAAGGTGATATATTTTCCAACATTACGAATACAGCCACTGGCATTGATGAATATGTATGGTACGAAGACACGGATCCAGGAGCGGGTGTCACCTTGGTGGAAATTGCGACAGTAAGTAGCGGCTCATTCATGTCATCGACTAATCTTGAAGCTATTTCCAGCTTCTATGATAATGATGTTACAGGATCTTATGATTTCCAAATTTCAAGAGTAGCTAACATTAGTGATGAGACAGATTTCGTGGGTTGTGAAAGTGGGTTAATGACATTAACTATTGAGGTACATGAAGTAATTGGTGATGAGGGGGATGATGATTGGCCGGCTATTGCATCTACTGAATACGGTTCGTTAGATTTCGGAGATGGCACTCCTGGTGATGCCGGAGCTGACTACATCTATCCCGTATGTATTTCGGAACTCGATCCAAATGCAGTACTAACTGCGTCATCGGCATATGCCGCCGGACCTAAGGAATTCGTTTGGTATAGAAGTAATGCCAGTTTCGCTACACAGACAAATCCAATAGTTGCAACTGCTCCTACATTTGATGATTTGGGAATGGGGTCAGGTGATATATTGTCTGCCCAGAGCAAGTATTTCATAGTAACGCAGCGAACGGATATTGATGATTTTGCTGCTGGTGCTGCCTGTGAGTCTATTTCTCAAACTTTCGTTGAGGTTAGATTCTCGGATTTGGGTGCACTATCTGTGACATCCACTACCGGTTCTGGTCCAGAGTATTGCCATGACGAAACGGATGATGTTCTGGTGTTAAATGTTGGAGGTACACCTGTAAATTCCCTACTCGGTCCACCACCAGGAGATGCAGACAATGATGTCGTTTGGGAAATATATGCCGACGGAACAATATTGCCATCTATTCCTATAGATAATGGCATTGGTTATCCTACGCTTGATTTGGATGCTTTGTTCACGGCCATGTCTGGAGTGACGCCAAATACGCCGGGCAATGAAGTGAATCTTGATGTCTATTTGATTTATACGGATCCACAGACAAACTGCTCAGCTACGTTACTTCATGATATTACGATCCACCCATCACCTGATGTAACATTTACCATCAACAATAGCGATACAGACAATGTAGAATTCTGCTACGATGATGGTTTGGTGAACCTAGCTGGATTTTATAGTGATTTAAGTAACCTGGATTTAGTCAATGGCACGGGTTCATTTAGTGGAGCAGGAATCAATAATACAAGTAATGGATTTGCAACATTTAATCCATCAGGAGCTCATGGCGGTGATCCATTTGCAGTGCAAAGTTCTCACACCATAAACTTCACTTATACGGATCAGTATAATTGTCAGACGGTGTTTCCTAAGACCATACTCGTGAATCCGCGTCCGGAACCAGTAGGAACAGAGGATGTAAATCAGATTCAGTTCAATCAAATATGTAACGACGATGCGCTTAGCACAGAAGCATATATTGAAATGATTGATCCGGCAGATGGAGTGACAGTGTTGACAGATTATACCGGATATACTTTCGTATGGTCAGTAAATGGGGGGCTTGGTCAGATTATCATGAACGATAATCAGCATTCTATCAGCTTACCTGCTGCAGATGATCTTTCTTATCAGGTGACCATTACAGATACGAACGGATGTACGGTGACACTTAATGAAACACACAGCAAACAACCTCTACCAATTCTTGACATTGTAGGTCTAACGGATAATGAGGAATTTTGCTCTGACGATACCGAACCCACAATTTCATTAACGGATGACGGTGCAGCAACAGCTTTAATTGATATACAGAGTTGGAGTGTTGATTCGTATGATACCGATGATCCGGGAACATTTACTCAGGTTGCGGTAGATGCTGATGGAAATTCTCTTCCTGTCCTTGACTTTGAGAACTGGCATGAAATGGCTGGAGGAAATACGTATGTCGGTGGACAAAGTGTCGGAGGTCCTTCTACGGTGCATACTATCACAATTGTTTACATAGATCCAAATAGAAGTTATCAAGGAACTAACACGACATGTGAAGCGACCTACACTGAGACATTCGTTGTAAATCCAAGTCCGAATATCGATTTTGAAGTGAATTTCTTGGCAGATGCCTCCGGCTCGTTTGGTGGAGACGCTGGCTACACAGAAAACTTCTGTTATGACTTTGGGCTTATCAACCTTCAGGGTATTCTGAGAGATGCAAATGGAAACCCGATTGATTTGCCTGCGGGAACAGGAAGTTTCTCAGGACTAGGTGTAATCCCTACAGGAAATGGATTGGCAACCTGGAATCCTCAGACAGCAAATGGCAATGATCCTCATGCGTTGAATGCTACAGGCGTTGATGTGACATTTACGTTCACAGATGCCAATGGATGTCAAAACGTTGTGACAAGAACACTATTCGTTGACATAATACCAGATCCAATTGAAGTGGCAACAGGTTCTCCCGAAGATGGAGATCAGATTCAATTTTCTGCGATATGCTCGGAATCCGATATTACGGCGTTTGTCCTAATCGACGATCCGAACAATCCAGGAAATGAGATTGCTTCATACGCTAACTACACATTTACTTGGGATTTGCCTGGCGATGCTACGGGGGTGGTTAGTCAAGTAGACAACCAAATCACGTATACGTCTAATATTACGAATGCTTCTTCAAACCACGACTTCACTATTGGCGTGACGATCACAGATAATACGACTGGTTGTGATATTGTGATTGAGGAGGATCATGAGGTGCAGGAGCTTCCTGAACTCACTTTCTCAATGATAGCAGATGGTAATGAGTACTGTGCTGAGGATGCAGATGTTCCATTAGCCTTGTTCACAGTGACTGATGGTACTGGCGAAATTGGCGTGGATCCAGATACCGATATTAATAACCTTAACTATTATGTTACGTCCGGTCTGCAAGGTGGTCCTTTTACAGATATTTATGGTAGTGCGCTAACCCCGCTAAACGGAAACCCAACCATTGACATGAGCCAATGGCATTTGGACGCTGGTGGAGCCCTAGAGGGAGGTGACCCGACTGTTCATACGATTACCATGATCTATGATGACTTGACTTATAATGAGTATCAAGGACTTAATACAAATTGTACCAATGTCGTTTCTGCCACGATCACAATCTATCCGGATTCTGACCTTAGCTTCACGGTTGGAGGAGTTGATATCGAAGATGCTGGATTCGTAGGAACTTCAGGAGATGATTCTGGAGATGAAATTTGCTATGATCAAGGGGTTGTAGAATTGGTTGGAATTTTCGGGCCAAACACCACAGGCGATATTTCCCAGGGATCCGGTACTTTCACCGGCCCGGGCGTAGTTCCGACTGGGAATAACCGAGCCAACTTCAATCCGGTAACGGCTCATGGTGGTAATCCACATGCGGCCAGAGCTGGTTATACAATTACATTTACATACACAGATGCGAATGGATGCTTGAATGATATTAGCCAGGATTTATTCGTAAATCCTCTACCAGATCCAGTAGAAGTAACAGGAGGTACTCCGCAAGATGGTGATCAAATTAAATTCTCTGAAATATGCGAGGAATCACCATTGGTAGCGTTTGTTGATATCGCCGGAGTAAGTGATTACACGGGATGGGAATTTATCTGGGATCTACCAAATGATGCGTCTGGCGCAACGGGTACTGAAAATGATGCTACGGGTAAAGTGTATTCAGTTATTGGGGATAATGAGGTCACATTCTCATCGGAAACCAAGAATTTCACGATCTCGGTAACGATTATTAACCCGAACACACTGTGTAGTTTCACCATAACCGAAGACCACAGACAGCAGGATCTTCCTGATTTGAGTTTCGACAACATTTTTGATGGTGAAGAAATTTGCTCAGAAGATTTAAGCAGAGTAATTACTTTGACAACAAACAGTGGTGTGATAGGAGTGGCTGCTGCTACGAATATCGCAGACCTCACTTGGTCATTGAGTTCATCAGGTGAAGGGGGAACAGCTAATTATGGCCCAACCTCAGGATCTAATCCAAACCTGGATTTCACTGCTCTGCATAGTGCTGTGAGCCTTGGAGGAAGATTAGTTGGAGGAGACATATCTACTCATACACTAACTGCCACTTACATAGATGAAACTGACAATATGTATCAAGGGAACGCCACGGGTTGCGTGACCACTATCAGCGTTGATTTCACAATTTATCCGGATCCTGATGTCTCGTTTATCATTAATAATGATGATACGGATTACGATATACAGAGGCAATCCGGCTCATTCTTTGGTGATGAGCCTGCGAGCACCGACGTAAGTATGGTTGCTAATCATTTCTGCTACGATGATGATTTGATCGAGTTGGATGGATTATTCGGCCCCCTAATGGATGGTTACAATAATATCAGATTTGATCTTGGAACTGGAACATTCAGCGGGACTGGCGTGGTAATTACCGGTAACAATAAAGCCACGTTCAACCCTGCTGCCGCGCATGATGTAACGCATGCTGCAAGTGCTGCACCAGAATTTGAACCACGTTCTTCTCACACAATTTTGTTTACTTATGTTGACGAAAAAGGATGTGAGAATTTCATCGATCAAGTTGTTTATGTGAATCCGCTTCCTGAACCTGAAGATGATGCTGTCAAAGGATTCATCCAATTTGAGGCCTTATGCCAGGGATTCCCTAAAACAGCCGAAGTAGTTCTGCTGGATGTTAACACAGGCCTTGAAGTGGTGGATTATAGCCAGTACACTTTTGATTGGAATTTGGCCCCATCTTCTTCGAATCCGACCTTCGTAGATAATTCGGTGACTTTCGATGACAATAACCTGATTTTCACCATTGGTGTAACGGTCACGCATAATAATACAGGTTGTGCCATCTTTAAATCAGAGAGCGAAACCCAAGGATTCCCTCCAGTTCCGACATTTACCTATGTGGGAATTACAGCAGACGACAATGATCCAGATAATCTAGTGGATGGCTTGGATATATATATTCATGAGGATAATCCATCATTGAATGTGGAAGACGTAGATCAAGGTGTGGATTATTTGGAATTCAACTTGTATGATGCGAGCAACGCATTGGTTTATTCACTTGTAGTTGAAGATGAAATTGACGGAGTAGGATCGGCAGCAGCGTTTATTTATGATGACGATCAGCCAGTTCCTACAAGTGCAGACACACCTTCTGTCACAATTACAGGTCTGGCTGCTGGTGAGTATACTTCAGAACTGATTATGGGCTCATTGAAAGGTTGCTTGATTCCGGATGCGACAAGAATAATCACTGTCCTACCTGTAGAAATTGTTGGTGATCCGGACTTAGGAGCTCAATATCAGGAAGGTTTCAATGATGATAACTCCGGAGGCTGGTACATTGAACGTGCCGGTGAAGACGGGAAGAATGATACGGATAGAATATCGTCTTGGGAGTTAGCCGGACCGAGCGCAACCTTTAGTCCAGGCCCTATTGCCACCAACTTATTGGATGTAACTACACCGGCAGAAGGAAACGGCATGTTCATCACAGATTGGGACAGTACATATTTGAAAGACGAAATGTCGTATGTGTATTCACCTGCTTTTGATATCACATTGTTTGAGAATCCGGCAATCGGATTTCAATATTGGAGAGATTTCGAATCAGGAAGAGATGGTTTGGTTGTGCAGGTATCGGGTGACGATGGTAGAACTTGGGTAGAACTAGGTGACAATGATTTGACATCCGGAGTAAATTGGTTTACTCATCAAGGAATATCTGCAGGTCCTGGAGAATCGGCACGCTATCCTGAGTTTGCGCAAAACAATATCGGTGTAGGATTTGCTGACGCAGAACGAGATGAAGACGATGTTGCTATTGTCGATTGGGCTGAGGCACGTCATGCAGTGACCGTTGGCGGACACACAACCAACTTAATTAGATTCAGATTCGCATTGGCTGCCGGTAGTAACCCGAAATTTAGCACAGATCAGGATGGTGTGAGGTCCATAGCCGATGGTTTCGCTTTTGATGATTTCCGAATTTACGAGAAGAACAAGCGAGTTGTGGTAGAACAATTCTCATCCACGCTTAGTCTCAACAGTAAGGAAAATGAGGAGTACATCCAGAATGGAACGTTAGGTGGGCCTGCGGATCACAATATCGATTGGGTGGATGGTACAGTAGGGGTCTGGATCAATTACTACACGGATTTCTACAACAATGATGTGAACAATATAATCGATCCCCTTAACGCTAGGAATAGAGTGGATCCTTCAACCAGAGCTACTCTTTATGGCATTTCTGACGCGCCAGCGACACGGGTTGCTGGACAGTTTGTTCCGTATGAAATGGATACGAATCCAGAGGATTTTGGAAATGGATTCGATGCGATTTCACTTGAGTCACCGGACTTCTTGATTCCTGATGCGGGTTTCACTGTAGATATTGGAGATACAGATGTGCTGTCAGGAGATGTGAGGTTTATATCACAAGTTGATCGAACAGATGACGTGGAGTTGCTATTCTTCGTTGCTGTTGTGGAGAAACGTATTCCAGCGAATTCTTCTATCGAAATGGATGGAATAGATGACCCTGACAGTGAATACACGGCTGATTCAGATACTGCGTATCACGTTCTACGGAAGTTATTGCCAGGTCCGTCGGGCTGGTATTATAAAGGACCACTTACTGCAGGACAAGATGTGTTTGGAACGCTTGATTTTAGTTATGATTGGACAATCTCTGGAATTTATAATGAGGACGAAATGAGGGTAATTGCCTTCGTTCAGTATTATAATGATTCTCAGAAGGGCAACTCAGTTGAGCAATCGAACTTCATTGATCTTGCCGGTAAAACGAATGTAGAAGTGGGGATCGAAGAACAACTGGCGAAGCACGGTTACGAGATTTATCCTAACCCATCTAATGAGGTCTTGAACCTTGAACTCAAGGACATTCCTAACGAAGATGTGTACTACAAAGTCTCCGATCAATCGGGAAGAGAGGTTATCAGAGGTGTCGTACATAGAGGATCTAAATCTTCCGTACCCATAGACACGAGCGACTTACCGTCTGGATTGTATATCCTGCAGCTACATTCTGAGGAAAGGAATTACAGACCTAGAAAGGTCATAGTGAATCACTAAGAAATGTCAACAAACAAAAAAGGCTACCAATCGGTAGCCTTTTTTGTTTTGAATGAACTCTAGTTGTTAACTATTCAACACACCAACTAAGTGCAGTAAATCATCACGCAGGGGTTTGTCCTTAGTGATGGCATCCTCTAATGAATGATATACTAGCTGGTTGTCAATGACTCCCACCATATGAGCACTCTTTCCATTTATTAATCCTTCTACAGCATGCATACCCAATCTGGAAGCCAGTATTCGGTCTCGCGAAGTAGGGGAGCCGCCCCTTTGTAAGTGACCTAGGGTTGAAACCCTGATATCCAAAAATGGTAATTTCTTTTTCACTTTAGCGGCTACAGTATGTGCATCTCCTTGTTCGTCACCCTCTGCAACTATGACGATTGCCGAAGTTTTCTTTTTATCCCTGCCTGTTTCCAGAGTGGTTATCACATCGTCTATTCCTGTATTAGTCTCCGGAACCATAACCAATTCAGCCCCACCACCTATTCCACAGTGTAGGGCAATGTATCCGGTCTTGCGACCCATCACCTCGACGAAGAACACCCGATCATGACTATTGGCCGTATCTCGTATGTTGTCAATGGCATGGAGTGCCGTATTAACGGCAGTATCGAAACCTATTGTGTAGTCAGTTCCATAGAGGTCGTTATCGATAGTGCCGGGAATGCCAATCATTGGCATTCCGAATTCTTCGTGAAATATCTTAGCACCAGTGAAGGTTCCGTCACCGCCAATGGCGACAATACCTTCAATTTTTTTCTCCTTCAGTTTGTCAAAAGCACGTTTTCGTCCTTCCTTGGTCCTGAATTCTTCACTTCTCGCGGATTTCAAAATAGTACCGCCTCTTTGAAGAATGTTACTGACGGAATAAGAATTCATTGGGAATAAATCGCCCTCTATTAGGCCATTGTAGCCATATCTGATTCCATATACGTCCAATCCGTTGTAGAGAGCCGTTCTCACGACTGACCGAACACAGGCATTCATGCCGGGTGCGTCTCCACCACTTGTAAATACTGCTATCCTTTTCATTAGCTGATCATTAAGTGTTCAAAAATAGATGCATTTGGAACCTCACAAAAAGTTCAATAACTATTTGTGAGCTCATGTTCTATCGAATACGATTTCGGGGAGAGAATAATTTACTACAGAGAAGAAATTCTCAATAATAATCTCGAATTGTCTCAAGAAGCTTCTGCATTTCTTCTTTTACCTCACTTGTAGGTCTGACGAAATTATTGTTCATAAAAGAAAAGGCCAGAAGCCTTCCTGAGTTGGTTTGCATATATCCACTCAAGCAATGGTTATTGGAGAGGGTTCCTGTTTTAGCGATTATATAAGGCTGAATTGGAAGGTTGGGATTTTCTGGGTCTGCTCGATTTGGGTACCAATCTTTTATCGTTCCTGAGATACCACCCTGCGCAAATAAGTTGTGAATGCGTGCCCAACCAAATTCTTCATAAAGTCTATTCAACAAACGAACGTTATCAATGGGGCGGATCAGGTTATACCGCGAAAGCCCCGAGCCGTCTACCCATTTTGGTTCGATATCCTGAAACCAAGTTTCAACCACATGGTCTCTGAAATCGTCGGTATTGGTGAAGCCATTTTTTAAAGCCGCCATTATTAAAAGCTGTTCTGCGAGAAAATTATCACTCTCTTGCATCATTCGCCTGAGAACCGTATCGACTGGTTGGGAATAGAGAGTGTCATATTTCCTAGTTCTGGATTCACCTGAAAGGAGGACTTTTCCGGTTGCTTCTTTTATCAGATTTAAAGCCAAAGACTTGCTGTACCTGAACGGTACATTTTTCTCAAAACTCCAATTTGGATAGCGAATTTCTGCCTTGAAAAAATTGTATTGAGGAGCTCGAGAAATAGTATTAGATCGTCCGTTGTAGGTCCGTTGGATTTCTACCAAATCATTGAACAGGGCGGGTGTTGCCTGTACGTTCGGACGATCATAATTAAATTGAACAATGTTTCCGTAAACGGGCATCCAACTAACTTCTGGCATGTACCCAGATCCGTAATCATCCCACATCCACCCGTTTCCAAATGGATTGAGTTGATCATCAGGCCATTCCACAACGATGGTTTTTGAGGTCGTAGCTATGAGATCACGAATTGGCTGCTTAGAAAATTCAGGATGCAAGAATGAAGGGTCTCCGATCGGTTTCAAGTAGAGGGTATCTGGAGTATCAACATAGAGAATGCCAGGAAGCAATTCATCGAAACTTTTCAATACCGTGTAAAGGGTGAACGTCTTGACATTTGACGCGGGAATGAAGTACTTTTCGGCATCAACATTTACCAGGATTTGTTTTGTTCTGACATCCAGAAGGCTGAAACCCGTAAAGTGTTCAGAAAAAATTTCAGACTTACTTAGGAATGACGATACGTTGCGTTGAAGGCTCGAATTAGGCCTGTCGAATCCGTCTTGAGATGAGGAATTGTTCTGAATAATTCTTTGATTGTCATCCTTTTTCGATTCCTCCTTTGCTTCAGTAATTTCTTCAGATTTGGATGAATCCAAAGCCTGATCTTGATTGGTGAGTTGTATGGTTTTACATCCGGCTAAGAGAAAGCAAAAGCATAGGTAAATCAAGATTATTCTTGGTTGTATTCTCATTGCCCGTTTCGTGAATTCATCAGACACAAATATTTAGACCTCAAAGGGAGTGTGCAATGGTTTGGGGTATTTTTTTTGTAATAGTTTTATGGTTATTTTGGGCTTCTATTTATCATCCAACTTTATAAAATCCTATAATCTAACCAGATGAGTATTCTTGATTTAATCACGCTGTTGATCTTTCTGGCGGCCATTTTCACTCTGATTAATATCTCAGTTCTGAAGCTGCCTTCGACGATTGGTCTCATGACCATTGCCTTGATCATGTCGTTTTGTATTCTGGCTTCAGGGCTCTTTTTCCCGAATTTGTATAACGCTGCTGAGCACATTGTTAAGGAATTCGATTTTCAGGAGGTCCTGATGAACGTTATGCTGAATTTCTTACTCTTTGCGGGGGCCTTGTCGGTTGATTTGGGAAAATTAATGGAAGAGAAGCTGCCAATTTTGGTTTTGGCAACTGTAGGAACATTATTGTCTACGTTCATCGTGGCATTATTGATCTATTACATTTTCCCTTTAGTGGGAGTAGAAATCGAGCTTATTTATTGTCTTCTTTTTGGGGCATTGATTTCGCCAACAGATCCGATAGCAGTACTTGCTCTAACGAAACAATTTGGGCTATCTAAGAAATTAGAAATCAAAATTGCAGGGGAGTCATTATTTAATGATGGAGTAGGGGTTGTTGTATTCTTGACAATTCTACAAATAGCCATGGCTCAAAATGGAGTGGTGGAGCATGGTGGTGGACATGGTGGTGGAGAGATCACTGTCGGAAGTGTAGCAATATTATTTGGAAGAGAAGTTTTCGGAGGAATCTTGCTAGGATCTCTTTTCGGATACCTTGGCTTTAAGTTGCTCAACTTTATAGACAATGATCATGTAGAGCTAGAGGTACTTGTAACGCTTACTTTAGTCATGGTTGGTGGAAGACTGGCAGAAATGACTCATGTTTCTGGTCCATTGGGAATGGTGGTTATGGGACTGTTCATCGGAAATCAAGGTAGAGATGAGGAACTAGCCAATGCTACTGGAGAATACGTTTACAAATTTTGGCACCTATTAGATGAAGCATTGAATGCTATTCTATTCATACTGGTGGGGCTGGAAATACTGGTAATTGCTGAAACGTTTACATTGAATAGTTTGCTCGTAGGAGGAGTCGGAATATTAATTGTGCTCACAGCAAGATTCCTTGGAGTAAGTATCCCGATTGGAATCATGTCAAGGTTTAGGGAATTTGAACCTGGGACGATCAAGATATTGTGGTGGGGAGGTTTGCGCGGAGGTATCTCGGTGGCTTTGGCTCTCTCTCTACAGAATTTTGAATGGATTTCAGAAGAGGTAAGACAGACCATTTTATTTACGACATACACGGTTGTTGTATTCTCGATTTTAGTCCAAGGACTAACTATCGAAAAAATGATGAAAAAATAGTTGCTTACCTTCGCGTTTGTTTTTTTGTAAATTGCATATTCGCGGAACACCTATTAACATAAGCTATGAAACTTAGTATTGCAGAAGGCCTTTATTTGATTGCGTTAGATGATGAAGAGGGAAGATTATTGGCAGCAGCTGAGAAATCGATAACCCCAGGTTTGCTTAGTGCAGCCGTTTTGGAACTATATGTTCAGAAAAAAATCAAATTAAGTGGTGGACATATCGAAGTTGTTGACAGTTCTGGAACCGGTAACGGAATCCTAGATCAGATTTTACATAAGCTTCAGTCGGGAATTGAACTAGTGGAAGCCGTCAAGAATCTTGAGCATCACTTCAAAGATCTGATGGTGGATTTGAATCAGCTGTTAGCGCAGAGAGGAATTCTTCAGAAAGAAGAAACCAAGCTTCTTTGGATTCCGCTTTCTGAGCGGATGGATAATGCCAATTATGCGTTTGAAGAAGAAATTAGAAACAATCTAAAGGCGATGGTATTCAAGAGTGCTAAGCCTACGCCATCTTTTGCTATTCTAATGTCTCTGATTTACGATTGTAATATTTTGGAGGAGGTATTCCCGGATCGTGATGACCTGGTAGATGCTGTGAAGGTTGCTAAAGACATGCCTTCTTCTCCGGTGTTGGATGAAGAATTGTCTAATGCTCTTAAGACTTTGAAAGGATACTTCGGAAAGTAATTCGTGGTATGAATATGAAAGAGAAAAGCCTCGTAAGAGGCTTTTTTTATTCGTCGGTTTTGGCGTTGAGACTGTCTAATTCTAGTCTCTCCAATTCTTGCTCTTCTTCCAACAGATGTTTCTTGAGTAGTTCGTCAAAGTCAGCTTGTACCTGGCTTTCTGATTCTCTCGAGATTTTGGCCAGGTATTTAATTTGTAAATCACTCATTGCCTTCAAGTAAGCAATGACAGTGTCTTCTTTTTCCATTAAGACATTTCCACGAAAAGCCATGAAACCAAATCCTTCATGAGGGTTGTTGTTGTCTCGTTCTAGCATTAAGTATTCTACACCATCAACGGTCACCTTGGTAAAGTGAGAATCCTCAAAGTTGTCCTGTAGTACTCTAGGACGGAATTCCTCACCCTCGTTTAAGTCTCGGTTCTTACATGATGCGAGAATTATTAAGCCGAGTAATATGATTTTTCCGGTTTTCATGATGCTCGATTGGCAATATATCCTTCCTCAACCCCGAAAAGCTTAGTGAGTAGCTTAAACGCTTTTCCATTTAAGATCACAACCAAGTAATCTCCCGGAGCTATTTTCAATTCGCCATGCGGGTTTTTAATCAGTTTGCGGATGCCGTTTTTGTCTCTTTTGGTAATTCCTATTAATACCGTGTTATATCGCTTCTTCATTTCGAAAAAAGCTTCCTGATATGAATGACCGACGAGTGGATTTGCTTTGGTTACCAAAAATTGCTTGATATCGTAATCTCCATCACTTTTTGCGTAAGACATGATGGATTCACTGTACATCGCCACATCTGGTTCGAAAATGTATGAAGCAAGCAATTTGGAGCTGATTTCGAACTTGGAGATCGTGTTGATTACGCCAGCGTTGATGAAGGTCTGCTTGAGGTCTCCGTTATCGAGGGTGACCACAAAATCTACGTTTGGATAGACTTTCTTCACATTCAGGATATAGACTAGTTTGTCCGTATCATTCCCATGATTTACGAAAACAATGGACGATTCACGAATGTTGGCTTTGTCCAACATGTCGTAATTATCAAAATCTGAGTACAAAGTGAAGATAGTTCCAGACTGCTCAGGATATCTTTCCATGATGCTATCAATGTCAGCCTTGTTGTCCACTACCACGGCAATTTTCTTGTTGACCCCTGTCAACTGATCAATGACCAGTTTGCTGAAATCATTCCAGCCAATGATGACGGCATGGTCTCTATAGTTGGTGCCATTTGCACCTAATTTTCTGTTTTCTTTAATAGTCGTCATAATCATCGTGAATTGACCGACGAGCAGGCCATAAAAGACTAAGCTCGACAATATAAAAATATAACCAATAGCTCGACCATATAGGGTCGCTGGGAAGATGTCGCCATAACCAACCGTAGTTAAGGTGACTAATGAGTACCAAATCGCATTCTGGTAATTATTCAGTGCAGATTGGCTGCTATCCTTCTCTACATAGATCAGCAGCGAGACCAATACCATGTAAATCAGGATTCCGATAAAGTAGGTCAGGGCTACTCTCTGGGTCTTGTTTTTAGGTCCGATCATCTAGGTTGGGTAATAATGTCGAAGATAATTGAAACTTTTTAATAGGTGAATCAACCGCCAAAGTCTTTGAGCTTGATCTGAGTAAGTTTTCTTTTGGTATCCAGTGGAAAGTCACCCTTCATCATCCAGTCATAAAAGCTTGGCTCGTCACGAAGTACCTGGGTTACGGGTTTTCCTCGATGTTTTCCAAAATTGAATACTTCCACTCCATCTTTTTGAATAATCCTACCGGCCAGGTCAACCATTCGATTTTGTGAAAGTCGATCGATGGATTTAATGTCGTTCTCGATCTGCCCTAGTTTTTTTCCAAGCGAATCAAGAACCTCCATGCCATCGTACCTCTCAATCTGAGATAATAAGACCTCATAAGTTGCTTTGGTGTCAGCCATCGCACTGTGTGCATTTTCGAGATCTTTTCCACAGTAAAATTTGTAAGCTGCTGTGAGGTTACGTTTTTCCATCAGATGAAAAATCTTTTGGGCATCAACGATTTTTCGGTTGTCCACATTAAATTCCACGTCACATCTAAGAAATTCTTCGACTAGCATCGGTAGGTCAAAATGTACCACATTGAAACCGGCTAAATCACAACCTTCGAGCCAGTCAGCGAGAGATTTGGCTACCTGACGAAAGGTAGGTTCATTTTCAACGTCCTTGTCGTAAATCCCGTGTATCAGACTCACCTCCGTAGGAATGGGAATGGTTGGATTCAACCGCCTGTCTTTTTCATCCACGGATCCATCGGGATTTATCTTGATCATAGCGATTTCAACAATCCGGTCATTGGAAATGCTAGTTCCAGTTGTTTCTAAATCGAAAACTACCAGTGGATTTTTCAGGTTAAGGCTAAAGGACATCTATTCTAATTTTCTCAAATTTTGCCATTGGTTTTATGGCGATTGGCACTTCAAAGATAGGTTAGCGGGTTCTAACGAGTATGTGAATTGAGCTGTTGATAATTATGTGTAGAAGTTGTCCGTTACTAAATTAAGAAAGCAGTCTTCGGGCGATGCGGACTTGCGTAATTTTGGTTTATCAAAAGATAAAAATCTGATCAATGGCTGAAAAATCTTCGACTCTGAAAGTTACCAGAAAACGACCCGGACTTTCTGAATTGTCTTCCCAAATGGGCAAACTTCCGCCACAGGCGGTGGAGATCGAAGAGGTGGTGCTCGGAGCGCTTATGTTGGAGAGAGATGCTCTTTCTAATGTCATTGATATTCTTCATCCTGAGAGTTTTTACAAGGAAGCGCATAAGTCTATTTTCGAGGCTATTCTGGATCTTTTTAACAACAGTGAGCCGGTTGATATCAAGACGGTCACTCATCAATTGCGAAAGAATGGCAAGTTAGAGCTAGTAGGGGGTGCGTACTTCATATCTCAACTAACTGCCAAGGTTAACTCAGCAGCCAATATCGAGACCCACGCAAGGATTATTGCTGAACAGTCCATCAAGCGCGAATTGATCAAAATTGCTTCTGAAATACAGCACGATGCTTACGAGGACACGATAGACGTTTTCAAACTTTTGGATCGTACAGAGCAGTCAATGTTTGAAGTCTCTGAGTCTCATATTCGAAAGAATTACGACAAAATGAGTTCCCTTTTGCATCAGGCTATCGAGGAGATTCAGGTGAAAAAAGACAAGAAAGATGGCCTTACGGGAGTTCCTTCGGGCTTTTCTGCCTTGGATCGTGTTACTTCAGGATGGCAGCCATCCGACTTGGTGATTATAGCAGCCCGTCCTGGTATGGGTAAGACGGCCTTTGTGGTGTCGGCATTGCGAAATGCCGCCGTTGATTTTCAGATGCCGGTGGCCATTTTCTCTTTGGAAATGTCGTCCGTGCAATTGGTGAACAGGATGATATCAGCTGAAGCCGAATTAGAGAGTGAGAAGATTAAGAGAGGAGACTTGGCTGACTATGAGTGGGAGCAATTGCTTCATAAAACCAATCGACTTTCAGACGCTCCGATTTTCATCGATGACACTCCGGCGTTGAGTATTCTCGAACTTCGTGCGAAGTGTAGGAGACTAGTTTCTCAACATGAGGTGAAGCTTATCATCATTGATTACTTGCAGCTCATGACAGGCGATTCCTCTAAGAATGCGGGGGGTAACCGGGAGCAGGAGATTGCTTCAATTTCACGGGCGTTAAAGGGTATTGCGAAGGAGCTGAATGTTCCGGTGATCGCGCTCTCGCAATTAAGTCGTGCGGTGGAAACGAGGGGAGGTGACAAGAAACCTCAACTTTCGGATTTGAGAGAATCTGGTTCAATCGAGCAGGATGCGGATATGGTGATGTTCTTGTATCGGCCTGAGTATTATGGGATTACACAGGATGAGTCGGGCATGCCTTTGAATGGTATGGGCGAAGTAATCATCGCAAAACACAGAAATGGTAAGACCGATACTGTGCCATTGAAATTCATTGGAAAGTTCACCAAGTTCACGGATATGGATGTGTCTTCTACTGGCGGGTTTGGCACCTTCCCGAAATCCTCAGAAGATAATTCTGACTTCACGATCACTTTGCCAAGCAAGGGAAATAATCCGACTGAGTCTGACGATGACCAGCCGTTCTAGAATTATTGCTGAGCCATGTGTTCGTAATCTTTGATTACAGTTTTTAAAAACTGCTGGTCGGAGAGCTCTGTCTGAATTTGTAACTTCTCTTTTAGCTTGATAGCCAGTTGCTGAATTCCGCCTTGATTCCCACTGTCCTCAGCCATTCTCAGAGCTTTTTTCATCAGCTCAATTTGCTCATCGGATAGTAGCTTGGCCATGGAAAAAGTCACGTCATGATCAGATGCGGTGGATAGGTTGAAAGCCTGTTTGCTTGTGATATCCCTTACCTTAATCACGGTCGTACCAGCGACCATATCGCCGAGTCTTTGGGTGTTTTTACTCACGGCCATGGAGATAAGTCCTGCCGCTCCATAAAAAGAATAGATATCGATCAGTCTGAACATCCAGCGCAGTAAGTAATTTCCAATATTCGGTTCTACTCCGGACACTTTAACGACCTTAATATTTCGAGATCGTTTACCCGGACTTTGACCGTTGCTAAATACTTCAAAGAATAAGGAATAAAAGAATACCGGAATGGCCAATATGAAAATGGTCGTAGAACCGGCTCCAACTGCACTAGCAAGAAAGGAGATGAGAATAATGTAGGCAAAGATGATCAGCGCATCCAGGATAAACGCCACCACGCGATCACCGACACTGGCCAACTCCAGGTCTAGTTCAATATTTTGATTGGTCAGAAATTTTGACATGTCATTTGTAGCTTACTACTTTGCCGTTCGCATCCGCAATAAAATGAAGCAATCTGTTTTCGTCAAACTGAATCAGGAAAAGTGGAAAGAATATGAACAAAAACTTAAGCAGAATGTTGCTTCGGCGGATGAGCTTTCCAAAATGTACGTTCATCTGACGGAAGATCTGGCGTACTCGAAGGCTCGATATCCCAAAACCGAGCTGACTAGATTTCTGAATAATCTTTCCCTGACGGTACACAACAAGATATATCGAAACAAGCCGGAAGAGAAGAACAGAATCATACGATTTTACAAAGAGGAGGTGCCGATGGTTATGGCCACAAGTGGCAAGGCCATGTTTCATGCCTTCCTGATTCTCATGGCTGGAGTTTTTCTTGGTGCGGTTTCCTCGGCCAATGATCAAACCTTTACCAGATTAATCCTTTCCGATGGATACGTGGATATGACCATCAGGAATATTCAGGAAGGTCAGCCAATGGGCGTTTATTCCAGCATGGATCAGATCAGCATGTTCTTTTTCATCACGGTTAATAACATCCGGGTTTCGTTCATCGCGTTCATCTTCGGAATTCTTACATCGTTTGCCGTAGGAGCGGTGCTTTTCAGAAATGGCATCATGCTGGGAGCTTTTCATTATCTCTTTTACGAATACGGACTGTTTGACTCCACGATTCTTACTATTTGGCTACACGGGACAATCGAAATCACGTCCATTGTCATTGCCGGCGGTGCTGGTCTGATCATGGGAAACGGACTACTGTTTCCCGGTACATACTCTCGAGGGGAGTCGTTTAGGAGAGCTGGGAAAAAGGGCCTGAAGATCATCATCGGGTTGGTGCCTTTTTTCATTATTGCTGGGTTCATTGAGTCATTCATCACTCGCTATGCCGATATGCCCTTGGTCTTGAAATTGTTAATTATTTTCGGTTCTCTGTTTTTACTAGCTTATTATTTTCTCTGGAAACCCTATAAAGTCACACGAAATGTCAACTCCTAGTATCACATTCTTCAAACTGCGGGATTTTGGAGAAAAAATGTCCACAACTGTGGACTTCATTAAGGAAAATTTCAAGAAGCTATCATGGAGTTTGTTACTCATCGGTGGGCCGATTGCAGTGATTGTTGCCTTGGTATTCAGGGACATGTTCAGCAACATGTTCCAGTTCATGGATGTCGCAGATGAGAGTGGCGTAGGAAGTTTTCTTTCCCGAATGGGGATCAACTACTTCCTAATGATGTCCCTTACGTGGATCACTACCATGATGATCGTGAGCGTCACGTACAATTTCATGATCAAGTATAACAATGGTGATTTAGACGATTTTAGTGTGGGAGAGCTTTTTGGGTTGGCCTTGAAAAAGCTACCGGGTCTTTTGCTTTTGAGCTTTATCATCTTTGCTGCTACGATAGTTGGTCTTTTCATTTTCGTCCTGCCTGGCATTTATCTGGGAGTCGTATTCACGCTCGCTTATCCAGTTTATTTGTTTGAAAAGGATGCAACAGTCGGAGAGGCTTTGAGCAAACCTTTCACCCTTATTAAGGGTAAGTGGTGGAGTACTTTTGGTACGGCTGTCATTGGCTACCTGATGGCATACGCAATACAAATCGTTTTCTCCTTGCCATTTTTGATCATATACTTTATTGAACTTTTCACCATCGTGGAGGAGGCTCAGAACGATCCGACTTCCTTCATGAACATGTTCTCTTCCGGATATATGACCATCTCAATGGCCTTTCAGTATATCGGGCAATATTGCTCTTTGTGCATTCCATTTATCGCCATCGCATTCCAATACTCCAACCTGGTTGAAAGAACAGAGGGGCGTGGATTAATGGCCGAAATCGATGAATTTGATAAGGAGGACTAGTTTTCTTTTATTTCTGATCGGGGCAATTTGTCTGTCGGGATTTCAACAAACGGAGAGATCCTTTGATGAGCAAGAGATGGCTGAGTACGCTCAAAATCCTCAGTTTGCAAAATATCTCGAGCTCAATGTCCAACCTCCGTCTATCTGGGATCAGATATGGTGGTGGCTGCTGAGTCTCTGGGAGGAGTTCTGGAGTGATCCACTGAGAGCGGACTTGACATGGTTCATAGTCGCGATTGCTCTTCTTGGGATTGGGGTTTTCTATCTTTTGAAACTAGGGTTCAACAAACCAATAACCGGTTCGGTATCCGTGGAATCGACTAGGATTCATTTGACTCCTGATAGCTCTATTGATTTCAAGGACGAAATGACCCGAGCACTGGAAGCACGAGATTTTAGATTGGCTATTCGGTTTTTGTACCTACACTCTTTGACGCAGTTGTCTGACAAAGGTCTGGTTCGATTTCAGGACTGGAAAACGCCCTTGGACTATCAGTTTGAATTGTCAGAAGAAAACAGGAAGCCTTACGAGAGACTTGCTTCGCTTTTCGAATACTCTTGGTACGGCGATTTTGAGGTGAATAGAGCAGATTTTGACAAGGGAACGAATTACGCACAAATGCTGGAAGAAATAGACGCATGAGGGGATTTAGACTCTATATGGCCTTCTTCGTGATTGTGCTGCTTGGCTATGTCGCGTACACCATGATCAAAGGGCCAAAGACGCACTGGATGATCACACTAGATCCAAAAGATAAAAATCCGTTCGGGGCGTTCGTGCTCAATGAGAGGCTTCCGGACTTGTTTGATGCGGGGGTGGAGAGTTCATACCTAACCTTATCGCAAATAGATGAAGCGTCGAATATCCTGGCAATTTCAAATCAACTGGACTTAAAGGGTGCCGATTTAAAGAAACTATTTGAAGTTCTGGACGCAGGTGGTCAGATCATGTTGGTAGCCAATGAGTTTAGTTCGGAACTTCAAGACACGTTGGGAATTGAGTCTATTCGAATGTTCAGGTTCATGAGTGCTGCACTATTGGAAAGCCCTCATGACTCACTGACCATTGGAGACAAGGTCTATACATTTCCTTATGAGTTGATTGAGAATTCTCTAGAGGTCTCTGACAGTTTGGACTG
The DNA here is from genome assembly GCA_965212145.1 of Cyclobacteriaceae bacterium. Taxonomy (GTDB): domain Bacteria; phylum Bacteroidota; class Bacteroidia; order Cytophagales; family Cyclobacteriaceae; genus JAAEPI01. Next base: position 323,641 of record CBDBUY010000005.1, read on the forward strand.
GGAGGTAATCGCAGAGTCCGTCAATGGACCCACTGCGATTTCCAAGGAATTCGGAGAGGGCAGACTCACCCTGATCAATTCGGCACTGGTCTTCACGAATTTTGGCTTGCTGTATGACGAAAACCATGGGGCAGCTGAGGAATTACTCAACTTGCTTCCTAATGAACCACTTCACTACACGCAGTTCTATCAATTGGGAAAAAGAGAGGCATCAACCCCGCTCAGGTACTTCTTGCGACAACCTCCACTGAGATGGGCGCTGTACTTGTCATTGTTCACGATTGCTACGTTGTTAATTATTGACTCCTGGAGAAAACAGCGTCTGATTCCCATTGTGGCACCACCCAAGAACACTTCAATTCTTTATGCAAAAACTTTAGGCGGCTTGTATTTCAGAGAGGGATACCATGCCCGGGCGGCACAAAAAATGATCAGCCATTTTCTGCATCAGATCAGGGAAAAGTATTTCCTGGAAGTAGATTTCACGGACAAATTCTACGAGAAGCTTGCCGGTAAAATGCGGAAGGATGGCGATGAGATTAAATCGACTTTTGAGCTTATAAAAAAGGCAAGACTTACTCCGAATATTTCGGAAAATGATCTGCTAAAACTTTCTAAAAAAATAGACGAACTATCATGAGTAATTTCCAAAACAGATTGGATATCAGCGCTTTGGCTGAAAAAATAGCCGAAATAAAAGCGGAAGCTGGCAAAGTCCTGATGGGGCAGGAGGAGATGCTAAACTTGATCTTGACAGCCATGTTTTCAGGCGGACATGTGTTGATTGAAGGTGTCCCGGGGATAGCCAAAACTCTTACAGCGAAGTTGGTAGCCAGGTTAGTTGAAGCGGATTTTCGAAGGATTCAGTTCACGCCAGATCTCATGCCCTCGGATGTGCTTGGCACCTCGGTTTTCAATCAAAAGTTGACCGAATTTGAGTACAAGAAAGGGCCGATTTTTTCCAATCTTGTGCTGATCGATGAGATTAACCGAGCACCGGCGAAAACGCAAGCCTCGCTATTTGAAGTGATGGAGGAAAAACAAATAACCAATGACGGAGTGTCCCATCAGCTGGATGGACTTTTCATGGTTCTTGCTACGCAGAACCCAATTGAGCAGGAGGGAACCTATCGACTTCCTGAGGCACAACTGGATCGATTTATCTTCAAAATTGTGGTGGATTATCCTGAGGTAGCACAGGAGTCGGAAATTTTGAAAATGGTGAGTTCAAATTCCAATCATCAAAAGCTGGCCGGCATTACCCCGATTATCTCCAAGGAAGAGGTGATGAAAATCAGAGAAAGTCTGGATAGCATTTTAATCAAGGAGGAGTTGATCAATTACATTGTAGAGCTGGTCAACAAGACCCGAAATCATCCATCGCTATTTCTTGGAGCTTCGCCGAGGGCTTCCATTGATCTAATGAGAGCTTCGAAAGCCAAAGCGGCGATGAATGGCCGTGATTTCGTCACGCCGGAAGATATCAAGCGATTGTTCAGGCCGGTGATTGAGCATCGAGTGATTCTCTCACCAGAAGCTGAATTGCAGGGGGTCAATATTAGGGAGGTCACTGACGAATTGCTCACACAAGTTGACGTGCCGAAATAGTGAAGATATTCCCTTATCAGCGATTTTATTTTGTAGCGATCGGGTTGTCCGTATTGCTCGTGATTTCTTTTTTCGTGCCGCTTTTGTTTTGGCCATTGAGGATTCTGACTGTGTTATTCCTTTTGGCCATAGTCGCTGACGTTTACTTTCTTTTTTATTCAGGCAGGATTGATTTACAGCGTTCGGTTCCTGAACGCTTTTCGAATGGCGATCAGAATGAAATTGAGATTCAAGTCGTAAGCAGGTACGCTATCAAGGTCTCCTGTCAAGTACTGGATGAACTACCTGAACAGTTCCAATACAGGGATTTCACTTTTGATTTGACAGCTTCTCCAGAGAAAATCTTGATTAAAAGGTATCAATTAGAACCCAAGGAAAGAGGCGAGTATTGGTTTGGGAAAACCAATGTGTTGATAAGTTCGCCACTCAGGCTTGTTCAACGACGACAGGTTTTTGGGGAATCTGAGATGGTGAAAGTGTATCCATCTTTCTTGAATATTGAGAAATACGAGCTGGCAGCCATTTCTCAAAACCTGACCATGGGCGGGCAAAAACGAATGCGCAAAGTGGGGCAGAGTCAGGAGTTTGACCATATAAAGGAATACGTGCTTGGAGACGACCCTAGACATATTAACTGGTGTGCGACCGCCAGATCCACGACGATGATGGTGAACCACTACATCGACGAACGTTCACAACCGGTTTATTGTGTGATCGACAAAGGGCGGGCAATGAAGATGCCTTTTGAAGGCATGACGCTGCTTGATTACTCGATTAACGCATCATTGATTTTATCAAATGTAGCGCTTAAGAAAGGGGATAGGGCAGGGCTAATTACGTTCCAACATCGACCGGAAACACTTGTCCCGGCTCAAAGAAAAAACCTACAGGTGAACCTGCTACTGGAAGCTTTGTACAACCAGAAAACTGAGTTTAACGAAACAGATTTCGGTTCCCTTTATTCTTTCTGTTCAGGCAAGTTGAATCAACGCAGCTTGCTGCTGATGTTTACGAATTTTGAATCCATTTATTCACTGGAGAGACAACTTCCATTTTTGAAACTGATCAACAAGCAGCATTTACTCTTGGTGATTTTCTTTAAAAATTCTGAGTTGGAGGAAATGCTGGATGAGGACGCAAAAAACCTTCGAGACGTGTATGACCAAACGATTGCAAAGCAACTGATGGATGAGAAACTTGCGATAAGGACGAAGCTTCATCAGAACGGTATCATGTCACTTTATACGCGTCCAGAACACCTAAAGGTAGACGTGATCAATAAGTATATCGAGATCAAAACCAAACGACTTCTCTAGGAGCTTTCTATCAGCTCGAGAAGCCTCTGAATGATTTTATCCGAGATGGTGTTGGCGTTTACACCCTCAACCTTGAATTCCATTCGCTTTCGCTGATCTTCAAAAACCTGAACATTCACCTTTGTGAGATGGCCGCTGTGTTCATATCTTCCTTTCACCTGAAGAGCCCCGCTGAAATGCATTTCGTTCATAAAAATGATCGGCGAGTTATCAGATTTACCCAACTTGGCCAGCTTCTTATCCAAGGCTTTACCAATTCCTTCCGGGTCGTTGAAATTGTTTGATTCCTGGAAAACCGCATGGACAAAAACAGGTTTCGGCTGCAATAAGTGAATCTTCGCTTTATCAGCATCTGTCATTTTGCCTATGTTGAAACTAGAGGCTTCTGTTGGTACTCGAACCTCCGGCTTCTGAATTCCCCCGATATCCTCAGCTAGTTGTGGGACCTTTTTTGCAGCAAACTGGAACAGGTCTAGCACGTCGATGTATTCGCCTTCATGAAGTGCAGCACCCTTCATCCCAAAGAGAAGTGCGTACGTCAGGAGCCCTTGACCATAAAGTGTAGTCTCATAACTCACCGCATCAGCAGCGGATCCCGCTAGAAGAAAAATTCCCGTTCTGTCTTTCATTCGCTCATAAGCTCTGACTTCCTCAGAGTCCATTGTTTTGCTAACGGGCTTTTCTTTTCCGAATGCAGAAGTCAATGTCCCGGAGTGACAAGCGTCCACGATCATCACCTGATTTAATGCAGGGACGGATTTGATGTATTCGGTAAACTCGTAGCTTGAAATCGCATGATTTTTTCGAGTTTCTTCGTTAAAAACTTTGCCGTCTTTAGCTGTGCATGTTAAGTAGTAAAAATCTCCGTCCTCACCACCGCTATTGACTCCATGTCCAGCCATGTATACTATGAGGTAATCACGTGCTTTGGCCTTCTTGGCAAAGTCGTCAAAGGCTTTCTTTATGTTGGCTTTGGTTGGCCAGGAGTCTTTCTTCTGATTTGTGGTAAGTACCTTGATTTCAATATTCTCACCCCCAATGAGGTTCGCTGAACTGATGTTTAACGCTGACGCAAAATCCTCTGCATCCTTCGCTGCATACTTTAGATCCATTTCGTCATCGGCATAGTCTGATGTGCCAATAACCAGGGAGTAGATTCTTGGTTTAGCAACTTCATGTTGATCACCCATGGGCAGGAAAAAAATATCTTTTGGCTCGCTACCCACAGAGCCGTCTTTGTTATACGCTCGTATGCTGATTTTGCTTGGTTTGTTATCGTATAAATAGGGGTGGCCCTTTAAGTCATACTGAATTTCGATTGACTTGATGTCCGGATTCTTAACTTCACGAAGGTCGCTGGTTACTTCTTTGCCATTGACGGTCATAGTTACCCTTCCAATTCCACCGTCTTTATTTAGAATTTTTGCCTTGAGAATTCCCTTTCCTACATTGGGGTGCTGCACAAATTCGATCGCTGGGGCAAATCCGAGTTCAGCGAGATTGACAGGTTTTCTCAGTTCAGAATTCCCAAACCCGAGAAGCTTGGGTAAAAGATTAGGCTCGTAATATGACTCTTTTAATTGCTCCAGGGCAATGATCTCTCCCCCAACTGTGAAATGCATTTCTTGCATCGCAATTGGCGTGGCATCAAACAAGTCATCTGGTGTCACTACCACATAGTCTTCTAGTCTTAGCGGAATCAGCACTCCGGCTTCCTGATATTTTCCATTTTCATTATTCCAAATCTTGATGGATCCATCTAAAGATGAGGTGAGAATTCTGTCTTGAACTTCAAGTATTTTAGTGATATAGTCATGGTGTCCTTCTAAAGTCCCAATTTCATTTCCTTTAGCATCAAAGTGAAAAGCCGTGAATTCTTGTGATCTTGAATTTTCAGAAGAAAACAAGAAGAATTCACCATTATCCAGAACCTTGATTCGATCCTTGACGTGCATGGTGTTTTTCTCCCAGGAAACTTTCCCACCAACATATTCCTTGACCGTGGACCCTGCGATCGTCAGGATGCCGTTTTTGGTGAAATCAAAATCAGTGAAATTTCCGACAGAGACAGTTTCTGTCAGTTGTTGATCATAAGTATGATAAAGCTGAATGTCCGCTGATCTTCTGAATGCCATAAGTGATCCATCAGGAGAGATTTTCATGTCATGCGCATCCGAGATTTCAATTTCTTCCTTGGTTTTATTGGTGTAGTCAAATATCTCAAAGGAGCTGACACTGGTCTTTCTAATGAATGCGCGTTCGGTGGTGAACTCCATGTTAAAATCCAAATACCCCTGACGTTTCAGCGTTTCTTCCACCTCTCCACTTACCGCATTCCAAAGATTTATTTCTTCATTTCGGCCGGCCCCAAGAACGATGGGATCGTCTGGATGAAAGTCTAGCTGAATCAATCCTCCTCCTCTATTACCTCTTAGTAAGACCAACGGATGGCTACCGGTCAAGTCAATTACCTTGATCTGCCCATGCCTTGATCCGATGATTAGTTTCTCTTCAGCCCCATCCACATCAATATCGTAGATTGGGCGTGCGGTACCCTTGATAATGGTGGGAAGGAGTTCTTCTTCTTTGCAGGACCAAATCCGAATAGTATTGGAATGGTTGGCCAGATAAACTTTGTCTTTTTCCGCATCTGCCCACGTGACCGCTTTTAATCCGGTTCCATCAATTTCTTCACTGCTCCATTTGAACCTTACAGACTTATCCTCCTCTAAACTGGAGAGCCGGAATTTCACATCTTCATCGGCATCCGCACCAACCATAATTAGCCGTCCATTCTCAGGGTTCCCAATGATTTTGTAGATTCCTTCTGAAAAAATCTTTTCATGTTCTGCCACCTTATCATTTTCGATATTAATGATCGTGGCATATCCGTCGACATGTCCAAAAACTATTCTGGAACGCGTATTATCATAGGTTTCTATGGTTGTGATTTTAGCCGAATGATGTGCAACTTGATATTTCTGTTCCAACGTCTCGGGTGAATAGGCAGTGAAACTTCCTGAACTCGTTCCGGTGACAATATAATTGTAATAGGGAGCGAAGTTTAGTGCTGTGATTTTACCTTCCGATTGTACAGAATTGACAAGTTGGCCTGAACTGCTGTAAATGCTCAAATCCTTCCCACCAACCCATAATTGATCACCAGTTGGGGCATACTTAACCATTGGTTCAGACTCTTCTGTTTTAATTTTTGATAGGACCTTATCCCCCAAAACATCCCATATGAAAACGTTTCCCTCCTGATCAGAGCTTGCAAGTTCTAGTTTGGATGGGTGAAAATCTATGCTGACGATCCCGGATGGATGTGCATTTAATTGCAGGATTTCACGATTCGATTTGGTGTCCCAAATGTGAATGATGTTAGAAGCATCGACTGAAGCCATTAAGGAAAAATCATGGCTAACCTGGATGCTATTGATCTGCTGAGCATGTCCCATCGGAATAACAAGCTGTGCCTTCTGGGCCATCAAGGACGTAGCTAGAAATACGAAAAAAAGTAACGAACTGAACTGAAGTGATTTCATGCAGATGCCGGTTTGAGACGAAAATCGCCAATTCGGCCTAAAATTCACTCCGTATTTGACGGTAATTTTTAATTAACCAAAGAATTTACCCATTTGGAGGTATGAGTAGCAAGTGAACTAATCACTTCATCGTGCTTGGTTCCCTTGACTTTGAAAGAATGATCACCTCCTTCGATCATAATTATGTCGGCCTGTTCTAGACTTTCACATACTTCATTGATAAGCTGTGAATTAGCTAAGGCATCCTTAGTTCCTTGAAGAAAGAGCTGAGGTGTGTCCACATGAGCTAAATGATTGGCTCGGTCTTTCGAGTCTCGGCCTGGCGCGTGAAGAGGAAAGCCAAAATAGATGATCCCACTAACCGGACTAGTTTCGTTTTCAGCGAGTAGGTGAGAAGCCATTCTTCCCCCATAGGACTTGCCAGAAAGAAAAATTGGACGATCAAATTGGTTAATGGCGAAATCATGCACAGCTTTCCATGCGGCAACATTCGGCTTAGGCGAGCCGGGTGATTTTCTACCTGCATCGATGTACGGGAAATTGAATCGGAGCACTGTGATTCCAGATTGGATCAGTTCATCGGACAATTTAGTCATGAAAGAATGTTCCATGCCGGCACCAGCTCCATGCGCCAGAATTAGGATGCTCTTTTCATCCTGGACTCTATCCAAATGCCCGTTGATTGTTTTTTCCCCAAATGGAATACTTATTGAAGTGGTCATCAAAGAGTCACTTTATGTGCAGGTGGTGGACGTGTTCTCGTATTAAATCCACACGTTTGGTAATGTGATGGATGTATTTGGCCATTTCTGTTTCTATGACATACCTACGACCATCATATGATTCCTGGGCTATCTCGTCTTCTAAATCGTCTCGATTTTTCTCCAACTCGCTGATCCCCTGACATTCATCGTACAGAAAGGCAATGAACTCTTTCATACTGTATTCTTCCTCAAATTTTGAAATATCCTTCAAGGTGCGTTTCAGCTCTCGATCCTTAGAAAATCTAAATGCTTTATTAAGTTTATCTAGTAACACCGAGTCATAGTGATGTATATCCTGCAACATCCCTATGATCTCTAGTCTATATTCCTTTTGTCCACAGAATTTCATCATCCCAGCATAGTCATCCAGCTCGTCAGACTCTAAATCCCACGCATAGGTCAAATCATCAATGATCTTCCCAAGAGATTCATTTTCATCCACTTGTGCGAAACCCACCGTCCCGGTAAACATCCCCAACGAGATGATAAATATTCGTATTTGAGTTTTCATAATTACTCTGTTGGCAAAATTCGAACCAAAACTCGACTCCACTTTCTGGACGTTGAATTTCGTGTTTTATTGTCACACGTTAAACCAAACTTCCACCGAAATGGTTGCATTAGTATCTTTATACTCTTCAGTCCGTAAAATAACCAAATGCGCGGGATAGTTTCAATTTGTTTGGCCTTGTCATTTTTTGACGCCTTTGCTCAAAATGAGGAACACCCTGAATATCTTATTCGTAGTATTTATTTCGGTGGGGGACGTTATGGCGTTGATTCCGTTCAGAGGACGGAGTTATACCACTTTCTTGATTCTATTCCTGATTTAGGCCTTTATGACATCAGTATTCATAGTCATACAGACAATATTGGCGGGGCGGAGTACAATGCATGGCTATCGCAAATGAGAAGCGAGTCGGTGATTCAAGAATTGTTGGATAAAAATGTGGATCCGAATAGTATCGTGATTAAGGATTTCGGACAATACAATCCCATTTTTGATAATTCGACGTACTTGGGACGAAGAAGGAATCGAAGAGTGGATATCATTTTTTGGCCGATCGTGTTCTAGGTAAATCAACTCATTCATCGTAACGCTATTAATCGGATCGATCGGTCTTGAATTAAATTCTATATTCGCCACATGACAGGCAAGCGCAGGATTTTATTGCAAATTGGACTCTTCATTCTGACGTTCTTCACAACGACGTTTGCAGGTGTGGAATGGGGCTGGAGTCGATTCCTATTTTGGACGGATCCAGCAATGTCCTGGGATGATTTCGTTTGGGGTTTGCAATTTTCTGTGCCCTTCCTGCTGATTCTTAGTTGCCATGAATTCGGGCATTACTTTACTGCCAAGTATCATAACATTAAGGTTTCGCTTCCTTATTATATTCCATTTTGGCTGGGGTGGCTGTTTCCGTTCCCATCACTAGGTACAATGGGCGCCTTTATCAGAATCAGAGAGGCGATCAAAAGTCGAACTCATTATTTTGATGTGGGCATTTCGGGACCGTTGGCCGGTTTCATCGTTGCAATTGCAGTGCTCTGCTATGGGTTCACTAACCTTCCAGAAACGGAATTTATATATGAGGTGCATCCTGAGTACGAGGTATTCGGGGAGGGCTTTGAACAGAAGATGGTTGGGCTGGATACCGTGATCTACAAAAAAGACATGAACCCAGAGCGCTATCAATATGAAATGATGCCTGATTCGATTAGGGTAGGAGGACCGGGATCTTTTTACTTCGGTGATAACCTGCTGATGATGGCTGGCAGGAAGTATCTAGCACCTGATGATCGGTATGTCCCGGGCCCAAAAGAATTAATGCACTATCCCTGGCTACTGGCTGGTTTCCTTGCTCTGTTTTTCACCGCGCTGAATTTACTGCCAATCGGTCAATTAGACGGAGGGCATGTGGTATTTGGTTTGCTGGGACCTGTCTTGCATAAGCGAATTTCTACGGTGCTTTTTACACTGTTGATCTTTTATTCAGGTTTGGGATGGGTCAAAATGCAGCATTTGACAACTGATTCGACAGAGGGACTACTGGGTTTTGTTTTTCAAGTGGTGGTTTATTTATATCTGGTTTATCTTTGTACGTTTTCCATGATCCCAAATCGTCGAGATCGATGGATGTTCGCGGCAGTCATGCTGGCCATTCAGTTTTTCTTGTCTTCATTTTTGGGTTGGGAAGGGTATTCGGGATGGTTACTCTTTGCTATTCTACTCGGACGAGTTGTAGGGATTCAGCATCCTGGAGTGGTTGACAGCACGCCGCTCACGACTCAGCGGAAAGTTCTGGGTTGGATAGCTTTGGTGATCTTCATTCTCTGTTTCTCCCCACAGCCAATGGTGCTGGAAGGATATTAATCTTTTCTCAGAAGAGCTCGATTGGAGTGATCTTGATCAATTATTTCGATGACATACAATCCGGCTTTCAGGCCAGAAAGATCATGCTGCGATTGACGGCCATCTACAAATTCCAATTGACCGTTCATATTCCAGATTTTGATCAAAGAATACTCCTCATTAATAGTCAAGAAGTTCTTGACAGGGTTCGGGTAAAAATTTCTTAACGCCTCTCGATCGGCTTGCAATGGTACGGGCAGGACTTCACCAAAAACGGGTCGAATCATCAGAATTCCGTTCACCGTTTCATTCTGTACCCATGAATTCTGAAAGTAGTACATTTTTGATTTTGCCTGTTGGTTGTTCTTGTCTAATCCAATGCCCAGGAATTCGACTGATTTTTGCTTGTAACCGATATAGACCGTGTCAGTTACTATTAGAGGACTGGACAGACTTATTCGGGTAAAGTCATCCAAATTATCCTCAGTGATGGTGAGATTTTTCGTTCTTACGGGTTCCTCATCGTTTTTATTTCTCCACACCTGTATTTCCACCGTTTTGCCGACTGGTGATGGGCTTATGGTTGGGAAATAGATGTCTATGTGTGTGAGGTCGTCGCTGGTTGCAATTATGTATTGGAGGATTACTGAGCCATTCTGCGCTACACCCGCAGCGAATTCAGGTTTGCCGTCATCGTAAGCGTAATAATTATGAAATAGGTAGGAATCTCTGATTGTATCGTTCACCGGATAGTTATCCGTAAAATTTGATGATAATTTCAATGAAATAACTGCTGAATCCGGAGCAGGAGAGATGGCAGAAAGTGTCACCGGGTCATCAGGGGCACCATCGCTGTTGGCATCCAGAGTGTCGTAGTTGACTCCTTCTTGGCCCTCAAGATCAAGGACATCCTGAAAAGTAACTAGCTCTACGGATCCGGCTTCTGTACTAACTTGATATTCTGCAGTCATGGTCAGTGTTTCCGCTGGTTGTTTTAACAAATCGAATGATTGAAAAGCCTGAGGAACAATAAATTGTGATGGGTCAACGAAAAAATGTTCTGCTGGCATTTCTCTAAATGGGGCAATTAATGAGCTTATGGACCCAGTTAAAGCTTGATCATCAATCTCTAAGTCTTCCGGGTCAAGGCCATTGTCCATATACACATAGTCAATATGCCATGAGTCAAAAGGCCCAAACTGTGATCCGAATGTTTCGAATTTGAATCGAAAATCTTTGTGCCGATAGGCCGATTGAATCTGTACAATTTCTTGTTCAAACTCTTCAGTGGTTGTCAAGTCAATGGCATGCTTTTTCCAAACGGTCACCCATAGGCTGTCGGAATTGAGCATTTGAAGGCGAAGCGAGTCTCCCGGATCCTCCGGCGCTTCTGCATTGCCTCCGGCTTCCCAGAAAAAGGAAAGGTAAATCGATTCATCACCTACTAGAGGATTTAAATCAATTCTTCTGGAAATCAGCTGGTCTGTAAGCCCTGAGAAATTATCCTGATCGTCATAGACTTGTCCCAAGGAGTCTATGCCGTCCAAAGTGGCCGCTTTGTAAGTCGGAGGATTCAATGCCAAGCTCTCCGCGATGGTCACTCCATTACTGAACTCCCAAAGCGTATCCGGCTGGTTACCAGCTGCGGAGAAATCATCCCAAAAAGGCAAGGAAATAGCCTCCTGATTTTGCTGGCTGTTTCTAAAGTTTTCGACTGACTTTTTCAAAATTGGCCGCATCGTGATTTGGGCCTGAGCCAGACCAAAAATCAACATAGCGCAAATCGATAATCCCAGGCGCATATTAGTTCTCATCAAGAATTGAAGACTCATTTACAATGGAGTCAGGCTGATACACCCATAAATCAACCAAGTCTTGTAGGCGTACAATTTTCCCCTGTGCGGGTCTTTGGCCTGTTACATAGCCCGCGGAAACTATCACTTCAACCATGGCAGTATCTCCTTGATTGATTTCAATAACGGGATCATCCACGTAAGTGATGTTGCCAATTTTCAAACCTTGACCTGCTAGAGCCACACGAGTATCGGAAAACGAACGATTCACATAATCTCCCATTTCAAAAAATCGATTCCCATGTCCATCACCAATAAATAAATCAATCGAAGATCCTTTCGGGATCATTTCACCTTCCAGCACCTCACGACCATCGTACCATTGTTCCAGCACGACATTTAATCCGAGATCTGGTTTGTATTCCACTTTTCCGGATTTGAGACCATACGATTGCAATGTGATTTCGGCTATTTTCAATGACTTGTCGATAAGCTGTGGCATCTTAACCAACGGCGGATTTTGGGCATTTAGTGTGACGTAGATTTTTCTATTTTCCTTTACTTTAGAATTAGGTTGAGGGAATTGATCTATCACCGTCAGTGGTTCCTGGTTTGGGGAGAAGCTGGAATCGGCATTTACCTCATACCTTAAATTTCTCGTTAGTAAAATATCTTCTAATTCATCAATGTGCTGATTTCGGATGTCTGGGACGGTAATTGTCTCTCCATGATTAGTGGTGTGAGGTAGGTACCAGTAAAAGAAAATAACAACGAGCAGGATGCCTATTCCGACTGTAATTAAAAGATGTTTGGCCAGTGGCAGCAGTCGTTTTAGTGATTCAATATCCATGGATGCAATTCAGTGATAAACCTACGAAGATTCACTCAGGTAGTCCTTATCGCCTAATTAGAATTCGTTTCGTTTTTGTGAAATCTTGACTCAGTACGCGAAGAAAATAAATCCCTGCTTTATCGTGAGACTCATATCTCAATGTTTGGTTCAGAATTGCTGTATATCGTTCCTCAATAACTATTGATCCAGTCACGTCCATCAGCTGGACAATTACGTCTTTCTTTTCAGGAAAACTGACGGTCACGTTAAAATCACGATCAGCAGGATTTGGATACACGATTATTTGATTGTCTTCTGGTCTGGGCTGATCGGGATCAGCATTGTTTGTAAGCTCGATATTGTCTAGGTAGAAATTGTTTCCACCTCGATTGATGAATACAAAAGCGAGGCGAATTTCAGACTCACCGGCAAAAGCCGAGAGATCCACAAATTCCGTCAACCAATTGGTTTCGGGATTATATGGGCCTTGGTTAGGCAAGAAATCAAGGTTAGCAAGAACATACGATTTGAAAACTTCGAATTGATTCCCACATCCAGTTTGAATCATCAAATCCAATTGATCACTTCCTACTTCTGGAATTCCATAAGCCATGTCAAAAAATAAACCTGCATCCTCCATGTCCTGCATTGATAATACTGGACTCACAAGCCAGCTGTCAAATTCAGTGGCATTGTTGTATGCGAAAACCGCTCTGGCACGATTACTACCTTGTTCATAAAATTCCCAGCTTGATTCGCCTGATGTGCTCGCGTCGACCCAGCTATCCATTTCAAAATCTTGTCTTATTGGTGCTGACACATTTTTATTATCGAAAGTGATCGATAAGGAGCCGTCATTATTGAGGTCATTTTCATCGGTTGACCCGTTGACGGAGGTGACTGTCCAGTTTAAGGTGTTGATTCCAGCCGATAAATTATTCAATTCAATCTCCGTGGGATGAACTTGTCCAGTCTGGAGATTAATGTTGTCAACCGTGATGCTACTAGACGAAGAACCGATAGTGTAATCCAACTCAAAGGTCGTTACCTCATCACTACCGAAATTTGAAAAATTGACAGTGACAGAAGCCTCGCCATCACACTGAACCACCGAGTAACTTTCAAAATCCTGAAAAGCCATGTCACGATTCAGAATGCCGATGGGAGGGTCAAGGCCCGGAGATGTTCGAAGACTCAATCTGCGCGGGCTATTCTCCATGACCGTTCTCATCCGAAATTTTTGATCCTCTGTGAACATGCTCAGGCATTCGTCGTTGGTGTAATCCATGAAATTCATGAACATATCGGCAAATGAATCTCCAGAGCAGCTGTCCGGTCCAGGGTAGGAGCACGGCGATTCCACTGGCAGGCTTCCGTTGTTTCCATGATGCGTCTGGGCTTCAGGGGTGTCATCGCAATAGTCATTACCGCAATTGGAGTCTCCCCAGATGTGCTTTAACCCAAGAAAATGACCTATTTCATGGGTCAACGTCTGTCCGTAACTATCGAAAGAGCCATCGGTGCTAAGATTGGTGCCAATGAAATCATCATCTACCACCACACCATCTCTTTCGGGATTTGTTTCCGGATTGTTGACTCCTGGAAGGCTAGTCTCCGGAAAAGTTGCCCAACCGATCGTGTTCCCTGTTTCAGCCACCCAAATGTTTAGAAAATCTTCAGATGGCCAGTAGCTCTCTGCTTTGAGATCGTTTCCGGGAAAAGAGTAGCTGGATTTTGTTCCTTGTTTGCGAACGATTCCATTCGTTGGAAGGCCATTTGGGTCTTGTCTGGCAAGGACAAACTCGATCTGAATGTCTGCCTCAACTGGCTGAAAATCAGTGGGTACATCTGGTGAACGTGGATTCATTTTTCCGAAATCTTCGTTCAGTCTGTCCAACTGATCTAGAATACGTGCTTCAGAGATGTTTTCTCCAAATCCTTGAGCTTCACCATTGTGAATAATGTGGAAAACCACAGGAACGGTGTAGATGTCAGAAGGACCTTGAGATTTAAAGACCGACTTCCTGAGTTTCATTTCGGCCATCCAGTCTTCAAACTGCAGATCATGCTCCGGGTCTGATGCTAGAATCCCACAACGATTTTGTCCCAATCCCCAAAGGGAGGTCAAAAACAGAATAAAGAGGAAGCTCAGTCGCATCATTCAAATTTAAACGGATCGAAGATCGAATTCAGTATGCGACAAACAACTTCTTGTATACTTGATATGCACGATCGACCGCTGATCGAATCAGGTGGTGATGTCCACTTTTTTGGTATGCTTGAAATTCGCATTTCTGATAGCCACCTGACGAGCAACCTCCGCGCCTAATTCCGAAAAAGCCTCAGCGGTCACATCATCTTTCATGGCTGCCGGATACCCCAGGTCACCACTTTCGCGAATCGACTGCACAATTGGTATCTGCCCGAGCATCGGAATGTTGTGTTTCTTCGCCAGCTTTTCGCCACCTCCTTCTCCGAATAAGAAGTACTTATTATCAGGCAATTCCTCCGGCGTGAAGTAGGACATATTTTCCACCAATCCCAAAATGGGTACGTTGATTTGTCCCTGCTGGAACATGGCGATTCCTTTCTGTGCATCGGCAAGGGCCACTTTTTGTGGGGTGGTGACAATCACTGCTCCGGTTACCGGTACGGTTTGCACCATCGTGAGGTGAATGTCGCTGGTGCCGGGAGGTAAATCGATTAAGAGGTAATCCAACTCGCCCCATTCGGTATCGGCGATAAACTGACGTAGAGCCGAACTTGCCATTGGGCCTCTCCAGACGACCGCTCCCTCAGGAGGAGCTAAGAAACCGATGGACATGAGCTTTACCCCGTACTGCTGCACGGGCACGATCCAGTTTTTATCCTCGATTTTTTTGATGCCGGGCTGCTCAAATTCGCAATTGAACATGGTGGGCATGGACGGTCCGAAAATGTCTGCATCTATAACTCCGACATCTGCGCCCGCTCTTGAAAGGGCGATTGCGAGATTGGAGGTCACGGTAGATTTTCCCACGCCACCTTTACCAGAGGCTACCGCAATGATATTTTTCACACCGGGCAGGAGGGGAGCTTGATCTCTGACACTAGTCACCGAGGAGGTCATCAAGATGTCCAGTTCGATATCTCCAAAATGCTTTTCAATGGCTTTTACACAGTCCTTTCGGATCATTTCCTTGAGTGGGCAGGCAGGCGTGGTGAGTTCGACTTTGAAGGCCAACTTGTTGCCATCAATTTCAACATCCTTGATCATACCCAGTGTGACCAAGTCCTTCTTTAAATCAGGATCTTGAACCTCGCTGAGCGCCTTTAAAACTTCTTCGTTTGTCATACCAAAATTTCAAATGCAAGTTTACGGCAGATTTGAGGATTAAAGGAGGAATGGGGGGATTTGGTTCCCATTGTTTCGATGAAATGACCAGCTTCATACTTGGGCGTTACTTCGAACCAAGTGCGATGGCCTGTGTTGAGCGTGAGCAGTCTCGTGAATCTTGCAGCGTTGTTACATGAAGACTTCTCCTCGTTCTTGACCTCCCTTCGGTCGATCTCGAGACTCGTTCGAAGTGACGGGTAATTAAGGGGTGTCAGATGCAGTGCTTATTTCGAATCAAAACAGATTCTTTCATAAGTTACCTAACTTATTGCTAACTTTATACGTTAGTAACACAGGACGTTAGTATGATATTATCCTTTGGATCTAAGGAAACTGAGAAGGTGTGGAATGGAGAGCGAGTTAAGAAATGGCCAATGGAAATTCAAAATATTGGTAGGAGAAAGTTAAGGATGCTTAATAACTCCCACAGTATCGTTGATTTGAGAACCCCTCCTTCAAATAGACTTGAAAAATTAGCAGGGAATCTAAAGGGTTTTCATAGCATCAGGATTAATGATCAGTGGAGGATCGTTTTTATTTGGGAGGAAGGAAATGCCAGCAACGTCGAGATTATAGACTATCACTAAAGAGATAACAAATGGAAAAACTTGCGAACATACATCCCGGAGAAGTCTTATCAGAAGAGTTTCTAAAGCCAATGGAGATTACCGCATATCGTCTATCCAAGGATATTCGTATTCCTCAAACGCGAATCAGTGAAATTCTACGAAAGAACAGAAGGATAACCGCCGATACTGCCTTAAGATTAAGTAAGTACTTTGGGACATCTCCAAAATTTTGGTTGGGCCTTCAGGATGATTATGATATAGAGGAGGAACTTGGAGCTAAAACAGCGGAATTCGAGTTGATTGAAAAAGCTGTGTGACTACAACGAACCTTTAGTGAGGACACGAAACCAATACAAAAACGTCACTTCGAACCCAGTGCGATGGCCTGTGGAGGGCGTGAGAAGTCTCGTGAATCTTGCAGCGTCGTTACATGAAGACTTCTCCTCGTTCTCGACCCTCCTTCGGTCGGTCTCGAGACTCGTTCGAAGTGACGTCAGTTGATGTTGACGGGAGTGATGGTGATTAAATAGCCTGAAACTCACTAACCTAGCCGTGACAGCAGCGGCACGAAGTATAGCGAATGGCGCGAGAGCGGTTCCTGAGGGACCAGGCGGTATCGCTCATGAAAAATGATAATTGAACTTATAGTACTTTCTATTTTTATTACTCGTACCTTTGCGCCCATAAACGCAGGGGTTCCTTTTAGCATTCCGTCAAAAGTCTTCTACTTGTACTCCGCGATGATGAAGAAAGACGCTGGTCGTCACCCTTCGTCCATCATTCTCTAGTATCCCGATCAGTACCCACGGCACAGGCCAATGACCTACTGTTCAAGGAAAAACAGTAATGGTACATTGTGCGCTCACCCATTTTCTCAAAAAATGGGCAGAGGGATATAATTATTTAGAAAAAACAAAAAATGCATAAAACAAGAAACTTCAAGAAGAAGAGGGGCAATTTCAATCGTAGACGATCTAATGCACCTAAAAAATCTACCGGATTTGACCTGAGTAAATACGTCAATTCGGAAGTGAAAAAGACCCCCGTAGTAAAATACGAACCGACTTACATGTTCACCGACTTCATGTTGGACCAGGAGTTGGTAAGTAGAATAGAGCAAAAAGGCTTCAAAGCACCAGCGGAAATTCAAGACAAGGCCATTCCTAAGATTTTGGATGGAAATGACTTAATCGGGATTGCTGGAACAGGAACCGGTAAAACGGCTGCCTTCCTTATTCCTATCATTCAGGAGATGATTGAGCAAAAGCGAGATCGCTATTCGTTGATCATTGCACCGACCAGAGAACTCGCGAATCAGATCAACGACGAGTTCAGGTCATTGACCAAAGGGCTTGGGATTTTCTCCACGTGTTTGATTGGAGGTTCTTCTGTTTTTGAATCGAAGAAATCTCTCAGAAGAACGAATCACCTGGTGATCGGAACTCCCGGTCGATTGATGGACATGCACAAGCAAGGATGTCTACACTTTGATCAGTTTGAGGTGTTGGTATTGGATGAATTTGACCGCATGCTGGACATGGGCTTCAAAGATGAGATGCGTGAAATCAACGAGAAAATGACCAATAAGCGCCAAACGCTTCTTTTCTCTGCGACTATTGACAAGTCTCAGGAAGGTATCGTGAATGAAATCGCCGGACCGGCAGAGCAGGTAAAAGCTGCGACAAATACTCAAAACACGGATGCTATCCTTCAAGACGTACTTCATGTAAAAGGTGGAGACAAGTTCAAAATGATGCACGAGCTGCTTGTGGACAAGCCTGAGGATAAGGTGATTCTTTTCTGCGAAACCAAACGGAGAGCAGAGAAAATGCTGACATTATTGAAAGGTGAGAATGTCCGAGCAGATGCCATTCATGGCGACAAGAGTCAGCGTGCGCGTGAGATCGCTTTGAGGAAATTTAAGCGAGGACAGGTGAACGTTTTGGTCGCGACTGATGTGGTAGCTAGAGGAATTGATGTAAACGATGTATCATTGGTTATCAATTATGAGGTGCCAAGAACCTACACCGATTATGTGCACCGTATCGGGCGTACTGGACGAGCTGGGAAGACTGGAAGAGCGGTCACTTTAATTGATTAATAATAGTAAAAAGACTTTATGGGAAGATCACAGAACAGTTTTATAAAAAACCAGAAGGCAAACAGAAAAAAGAAAAAGCGTCAGGAAAAGCTCCAGAAGAAATTTGACAAGAAGGAGCAGGAGACTAGCGGCAAGCTGGACGACATGATCGCTTACGTGGACGAGTTTGGCAACATCGTGGATGAAAAACCAGAGGAGCCAAAGCCCACTAAAAAAGAGGATAAAGACAAAGGAGCGTCTTAATCGTACCGATTATAGATGCTATCAAACTGACACTGGAGGTAGATCGTAGTGATCTGCCGCTCCAGGTCGTCAGGCAAATCCAGAAATAATACATCAAACCGGCTAAGCTCAGTTTTCGCTTCCTCTAAGGAGGAATTGGGATCCGTCTCTAGTTTAGCCTCCAAAATCAGGTAAGCTAATTTCAGCTGATATATCGTCGTGCCTTTGTAATGCCTGAGGACCCTATTGACAGCATAAGCCGATTCGTCAATATAGACAGGTCGACCGTCCTTAATAAAAGCATAAATCCCTTTGAAATCCTGAATCCGACCTAAATGGGTCAGAATGGTTTTGAGACCCACCCCATGTGTAGCAAATAGTTCACTAGGATGTGGTTTCTCCATCAGCACTTTGAACATCTCCAACCTCTTTGGAAGGTTTTCGTTGACGATGCGGTCAAAGCGAAGTGCTAAAGATTCAGTGGCCTGTTTCACGTAGTTCAAGATAGTTTGAAAGTATGAAAAGTTAACAGGATGATAACCGGTTGCTATCAAATTAATCTATCAGTTTTGAATAAATTATGTGGATGACCACCCGAATCTCGTTAAAATTTGGTTTAACAAATGGACGGAAGGAGACTCATTAATCTCCCGGTAACCAGTGATTTCAAGCACACCAGTCCCTTTGGGACGATAAAAAGTAAGGAGGCCTACGTCGAATTGGTCAAATCAAGCAAGAACAAATTTCTTGGATATAATTTCAAGATACTTGATGAAATGTATGCTGAGTCAAGTGCAAGCGTAAGGTATTCAGCCAGTCATGGAAAGGATTTTAGGTTGGATGCAAGCGTGTGGTACTATTTTGAAAACGATTTAATCAAGGAGGTGATTGCGTATTATCATATTGGCGAAGTGAGAGAGGACCGGCAATTCGAATAGAGATCATGACTTTTACTGATCAAAGTCATTTGCAAAAGCAGTGCCGGGCGATACTTTCGAAGCATGGAAACTTCAATACTAACTGCACGAATCTTGGGAGTTGTCTACTTGTCATTTGGACTAGGCGTACTCCTCAATTGGGAAAATTATAAGAAAGCAATTCTTGACTTATTGGACAATGCCGGATACATGATTCTCTTGGGTTTTATGGCGGCCGGACTCGGCATCACCATCCTGAGTATTCATAATGTATGGGTCGGTTCATGGCACACTTTGGTTACGATCATTGGATGGATAGCCACAATTAAAGGAGGTATGCTCCTCGCTTTCCCGACAAAATGGGCCATCTATCGACCATTACTGATGATCGGCTATTTTCGCTGGATTTTTATGCTGGCAACATTAATTTTAGGAAGTCTTTTGACTTACTACGGTTACTTTTCCTGATCAAGCAAATCATATGTCCAAATTCAACGAACTCATAAAAGGAGATCAGCCGATCCTGGTGGATTTTTAGCCGACTGGTGTCAGCCCTGCAAAATGATGGCGCCAATTCTAGAGGACGTTAAAAGTGAGCTCGGTGAATCTATTCGCATCATTAAAGTGGACACGGACAAAAATCAAAGCGTTTCCTTGAAATACGGAATAAGAGGAATCCCGACTTTAATTCTATTTCAAAACGGAAATATCAAATGGCGTCAATCGGGGGTGGTTCCCAAAGAGGTAATTGTTGATGCGTTGAGAAAGAATTCGTAAAGATCTACGAATCTAGATTTGAATGAGTGAATTCATCTCTGGTTCGTTTTCCTTTGCGGCATGAATTACCTGTCTGTCGAAAATCTGGCCAAGAGTTATGATGAAAAGCAATTATTTGAAGGGCTGACTTTTGGGCTGGAGCAGGGACAGAAAGCCGCCCTTGTCGGGGTGAATGGATGTGGTAAATCCACCTTATTAAAGGTCATAGCTGGAATCGAAGCGCCGGACAGAGGAGAGGTTTCGTTCAGAAAGGGAATCCGAGTTTCCATGCTTCGACAACACCCTGATTACCACGAAAATGCCACCATTCTGGAAGCCGTCTTTTCCGATGATATTGAGGAGCTCAATGTCATTCGTGATTATGAACTGGCCATGTTTAAAACGGAGAGTGATCCCACGAATGCTCCAGACCTCACGGAGATTCTAACCAAAATGGATGCGCTTAATGCCTGGGATTACGAACACCAAATCAAGGAACTTCTCGGCAAGCTGGGCATTCAAGATTTAGAGCAAAAAATGAGCGAATTGTCAGGTGGTCAAAAGAAGCGCGTGGCTTTAGCTCAGGCACTAGTCGTCAATCCGGATTTTTTGATACTGGATGAACCCACAAACCACCTGGATGTGGAGGTCATTGAATGGTTGGAGAACTACTTATCCACGGCCAATTTGACTTTACTAATGGTGACACATGATCGCTACTTTTTGGACAAGGTGACTAATGAAATTCTTGAAATCGATCAGGGACAGGTGTTCCGATACAAAGGGAATTACAGCGAGTTTTTGGAGAAGAAGGCGGAGCGAGAGGCCATCGATCAGGCCACAGTGGATAAGGCGAAAAACTTGTTTAAAACAGAGTTGGAATGGATGCGCAGACAACCCAAAGCTCGAGGCACCAAAGCAAAGTATCGCGTAGATGCCTTCTCTGAGGTCAAGGAAAAAGCCCATAGTGGGAAGCAGAGTCAAGAGATGGAGGTTAATCTGCGTGGGGAGCGTCAGGGCAAAAAAATCCTGGAGATGGAACACGTGACCAAACGATTTGATGACCAAATCATGTTGGACGATTTCAGCTACGTGTTTAAACGGGGAGAACGGGTTGGGATCATTGGAAAAAATGGCGTTGGGAAATCCACTTTTCTCAACTTAATCACCGGAGAGCTGGCTCCTGATTCCGGAAAAATGGACAAAGGTCAAACTACTAAAATCGGGTATTACACGCAGGATGAGGCGATTTTTAAACCTGAAATGAAGGTTCTCGAGGTGGTTAAGGAGGTGGCAGAGTACATCAAACTGGCCGATGGGAGTGAGGTCAGTGCGTCTGCGCTTTTAACCCAGTTTCTGTTTCCGCCCAAGATGCAGTACAATTTCGTGGGCAAACTCAGCGGTGGCGAGAAGAGGCGATTGCAACTAATGCGGGTGCTGATGGCAAACCCGAACTTTCTGATACTGGATGAGCCGACGAATGACTTTGACATTATGACCTTAAACGTCTTGGAGAATTACCTCGAAAAGTTCACAGGGTGCATCATGATCGTCTCTCACGATAGGTACTTTATGGATCGCGTGGTGGATCATTTGTTTGTCTTTGAAGGAAAGGGCAAGGTGCGAGATTTCCCTGGAAACTACTCTGACTTCAGACAGTCTGGTTTGACGTTAAAAGAGCAACCCTCAGAATCAAAAAAACCGGAAACTAAAACTGAAAAAGGTAAGGAGCCTGAGGTCGAAAAAAAGAAGCTGACATTTAAAGAGAAATATGAGTTGGATGAAATCAATAAAGAGCTACCCAAACTGGAAGAGAAAAAATCCAACCTTGTACAGGCGATGAGTCAGGAACAAGATTACGCAAAACTTGAATCCATGGGAGCTGAGCTCAAGGAGATCGAGGAGGAACTTGAATCTAAAGAACTGCGGTGGCTGGAATTAAGTGAAAGAGAAGGCTAGGCCAGTAGATACTTTTTCGCTTGGTGGATCACGGCTAAAGTGACGAAACCCACAACCGTCACCGAGATTATCGGCATCAGAATCGCAGAAACAAGTGGGGTCAAATGCCCAGTCATGGCAAATGGAAGTCTTATGAATTTTTAAGCAAAAGACAAGACGAATTCGTGAAAGACAACCTTATGGCCTTGAAGAATTTTAATTTCAGACTGGTGTCTCAATCATTCAACGAAAAGCTGTTGGGGATCACAAGAACAGGGGAGGTACTCTTTTCTAAGAGTGTAGTTGTATGACTCCCGGGAAGATTGTCTTCACCATTGCCATTCACACCGATGATTACTAAATCGAAATTCTGTTCTTTGACGAATTTTAAAAGTTCGTTTTCGATTTGTCCAGGCAAAATGACCGTAGTGACATGGTGTTTTTCTCCTGCCAGCTCTGAGTTAATCATTTCCATTTTTCTTTTCACTTTGTTCATTTTAAGTATCGAGTCCTCAGAAATTTCAGGCTCCTCAATGGGGAAAATATGAAGAAGATAAAGCTCAGACTGATATCTTTCCCTTAAAGAGAGGCCAATCTTGAAAGCCTTCCACGATGCAGGGGAGAAATCTGTCGAAACCAATATGGACTTAAACATGTTCAAAATCTTCTCAAAAGTAGAGAGCCAGGTTCCACGCTTTGCTGACATCTGTCAGTTTCACTCTTGAAGTTTATCAATGCACCTTATCGAGTTTATCAATGGTGTTGGTTAGGTTTATCATTTCAAATTTATCCTACTCATCAGACCTTAGTGATGCAACCGAATAGTGAATTCTTTATGTCCAACAAGGGACTAAATCTACTGAGCAAGCTCTTTCAGAGTTCCGGTGAAGGAATGATGGTGTTCGATCGTAATGGGAACGCAGTAGCGATGAATCCAAGAGCTGAGAAAATGTTTGGCTGGGAAGAATCCTCATTAATCGGTCAGCCGGTTGAGCAGTTGATACCAAAATCGAAAAGGTCGGTTCATGAAACCCATCGAAATAAGTACATGGAGAAACCGGCCGTCCGTAGCATGGGTTCCGGATTGGATTTACAGGGGCTTAGAAAGGATGGATCGACCTTTCCCATTGAAATCAGTTTGACCTACCTGGATCATGAAAAAGAATTACTGGTAGTTGCGTTTATCACCGATATCTCCGTTCGAAAAGAACAAGAGAAAAAGCTTGAGCAATACGCGCAGGAATTGGAGGATAAAGTCAAAGCCCGGACCCAAGAATTGGAGCATTTAAATATGGGTCTGCAAAGTCAGATTCAAGAGCGGAAACTTGCCGAGAAGGCTTTAAAGAAAAGTCTGGAAGATGTCCAAAGAGCAGAGCAGGAAATCCTGAAGTCTCTGGAGAAAGAACGTGAGCTCAGTGAGCTTAAATCAAGGTTCGTCTCCATGGCTAGCCATGAATTCCGAACGCCACTCACCACCATTGCTTCGTCGGCTAATTTGATAAAGAAATACCCGGATTCAGATCAACAAAACCAACGTGAAAAGCACGTAGACCGGATTTCAAAAAGTGTTAAGAATCTCACAGCGATTCTCAATGATTTCCTTTCGCTTGAGAAATTAGAAAGTGGAGCTGTAGAGATCAATTTGACTGAAATCAGCCTTCAAGAGACTGTGGAAGAAATGATTCAGGAGATGAACCTTACCATTAAACAGGGGCAAGAAATTATCTGTCATAAAGGAGAGGATGTGCTGCTAAATACAGATCCACGGCTATTGAAAAACCTTCTCTATAACCTGGTCTCCAATGCTAGTAAGTACTCGGACGAGGGTGAGAAAATAGAACTGTTTTGTAAAATAGACCCGGAATCAGTCAGGATAGATGTGATGGATCATGGGATTGGAATTCCTAAATCAGAGCAAAAAAATCTGTTCGAAAGATTCTTTAGGGCCGCCAATGCTACGAACATTCAGGGTACCGGACTGGGGCTTCATATTGTAAAGAAGTACCTTGACCTGCTTGGAGGAACGATAGCATTCGAAAGTACAGAAGGACAGGGCAGCACATTTAAAATCATGTTACCGACTAAATTATGAGTCAACACATAATACTTGTTATCGAAGATCAGGATGATGTTAGAGAAAATATCGTCGAGCTACTTGAACTGTCGAATTACCAGGTTTTATCAGCAGCTGAGGGCGGTAGCGGTGTGAAGATGGCGCTCGAACATACACCGGACCTGATCCTTTGTGACATCATGATGCCCGAACGAGACGGCTATGAGGTACTCTATTTACTTTCTAAAAATCCTTCAACCTCTAGTATTCCATTCATTTTTCTGACAGCAAAAGCGGAGAAAGAGGATTTCAGAAAAGGAATGAATCTTGGGGCAGATGATTACATCACCAAGCCCTTCGAAGAGATAGAACTTCTGGGTGCCATCGAGCGGCGGCTGGAGAAATATGCGGGTCTGAAGAATAGTCAGAATACAGAAGAGCTTCTCTCTGCAGCAGCTAAATATCCCGACATGGAATCCGTCCTAGAGAATAGAAAAACTCGAAAGTTTGGTAAGAAAGATATCATTTACAGGGAAGGTGATTACGCCTCCTACGCGTACTTAATCAAGTCGGGGAAGGTGAAAACCTACAAGATTAATGTTGATGGGAAGGAGTTCATACATGACCTGCTTACGTCTGGGAGTTTCTTGGGTGAGAAGGCACTTATTATGGATTCAGATCGCACGGAATTCGCCATGGCGATGGAGGAAACAGAACTGCTATTGATTCCAAGACAGGATTTTCAAGACTTGATTTTTCAGAATAGAGAAGTGTCAGGTGAATTCATCAAGAAGCTCTCTGACAATCTAGCAGATCGAGAAAAAGAATTGATGGACATGGCCTACAATACGGTGCGAAAGAGAACTGCAGATACGCTGATGAGACTTTATGAAAAGTACAAAACCGATGCTGGATTGGTGTCCTTCAAGATAGCTCGAGCTGATCTGGCAGGAATGGTCGGAACAGCTCAGGAGTCGGTCATTCGAATATTGTCGGAATTTAAGCAGGATGGTTATTTGGAGATTGACTCGAGCGAGATCATTGTAAAGGAACCAGAGAAACTCATGGCTATAAGGTTCTAGCGGCTTAGGTCAATGATTTTCTCAATTGTTTCTTGATAATCCACACCTAGACCTTCCTGCTGATGCCGGAGAACGCCCTCTTTGTCAAACACACTGATGATGTTAGAATGCGAAAAGTCGATAGGGGAGATCTGCTTGTAGCGCACAGCTAGGATGTTGGCGAACTCCCGCACAGTTCCTTCATTTCCTTGAAGAAAAACCCATTCGTTTCCGATCATTTCATTTTCGATGCTAAACTGTTTCATTTTTTCAGGCGTGTCCACTTCCGGATCAATACTCACCAAAACGTACCTCACACCCTCATTTTTCTTTTTCCGGACTTGCTCATGAATATTTCGCATGTCTGCTACCAGCCTTGGGCAGGCCACCTGACATGAAGTGTAAATCATGACCACAGCAAGTACATCCCCTTGCAAGTCCTTGAATCGAATGGTGTCGTTGTTTTGAGTCGCCCACTGACTCGGTATTTGGTAAATGGACAGCTCATTGAAATCATCGGGTTTCGTAATGACCGATTCGTCAAGCGTTGACGATTCAGGTTTGGGACTGGTGCAACCAAACACGAGCAGAGCAATTAGGACTATAAGATTTTTCATGGGACGGGATTAACATCTTTTGCACATCGAAATCCTAGATTCCTGACGCAGTAATTGGCTTTCAAACTGCCACGGAAAGCATAACGCATGAACGCCGCATAGTTCATCAAGTCAGTGGCTCCAACGGATCCTGCTGCACAGAACAGCTGCCTATCTGTATCCACATCTTTTCTTGATTCCCCTGAAATCAGCACAGAATTAAAATCTTCTGTCCATTCCCAAACGAGTCCATGAAGGTCGTACACGCCCCACACATTCTGAAAAGTAGAACCAACAGGCTTGAGATTCGTCCTTGGGGCCTCATAGCCCGCCAAGATACGTGCGCTGAAAAGGCTGTCCTCTCGGGCATCCATTCTTGTTTCATCGGCCATGGCAGCATATTCCCACTCATCGGTCATAGGGAGCCTTTTACCTAGACATTCACAGTACGCCCGTGCTACAAACCAAGAAAGGCTATTGACCGGTGTTTCTCTCATAGCTTTTTGAAAATTGGCGTCATCCCAATTCGACAGATAATTTTTATCCGCCAGTAGCCTGGTAACATTTCCGATTCTCCACTTTGGATATTGATCCAAAAAGGCTCTAAACTCAGCATTGGTCACAGGATAGGTATCTAAGTAAAAATCATCTACGATACCAGGCTCGCTGGTCCCATAAAGGGGGGTGTAAGTCCCCCCTTTGATCAACTTCATATTAGAATAACCCTGACCTAATGAAAGTTGAATCAACCCTAAGAAAATTATGGTAGTGATACTCCGCATCAGTGGCTACTTCTGATTCGAGATACCATCGTTGGAGTTACTTCTTTTTGGTTGTTGCCCCAATTGGCATAGACATAGGTGAGAACATTGGCCACTTCTTCATCACTGAGTACCTGAGCCGTCATGATGCTGTTGTATTCCTTGCCATTCACAGTTATCGGACCTGTTAGCCCCTTGACGACTGCTGAAATTGCTCTATCTACGTCTGCATTGAGATAGTCAGAATTTGCAAGAGGGGGAAACACGCCCTCCATTCCCTGGCCTTCAGATAAATGACATGCTTGGCAAGTTTTGGCGTAAACTGCGCGACCTACTTCCACTCTTTCGGTTTTAGAAACTGCGGTGGGTGGTGCAGGGGTTTCACCTGGCATTTCCTGAATTGTCCCACCCTCAGGTTGATAAACTCCTTCCCTTTGTTTCCCGGAATAGACCTTCTTTTTTTCCTCGCCCTCTACTTTCAGCATGCCCAGAGCTCCTTTGTTGAAGGCTCTGAAAATAGAGTGATCAACCAAGATAAAAGTGCCGGGTACATCTAGCTTAAACTCCACGATTGCTGCACCACCGGCAGGCACGAGGGTGGTCTGGACGTTTTCGTTGATGCTATTTCCTCCTTCCACATAGACTTTATCAAAGATTTCTCCAATTACATGGAAAGAAGAAACGAGATTGGGTCCTCCATTGCCCACATAAAGTCGGACAGTCTCACCAACCTCGGCTGTAATGGCATTATCGCCCGTCAGCGCATTTACGGATCCATTGAAGACAACATAATCGGCATCCTCGTCCACGGCTTTCTGCATATCAAAAGGTTGCAGTCCTGGTTGACCATTTTCACCTTTGGTATAGAAATCGCCTTGCATCACGTAATACTCCTTATCAACCTTAGGTAAGCCACCTTCTGGCTCGACCAATATCAATCCATACATTCCGTTTGCCACGTGCATCCCAACTGGCGCGGTGGCACAGTGGTAAACATACAGGCCTTGGTTTAGGGTTTTGAATGAAAAGGTCGCCTCATGTCCTGGGGCAATAAAAGAAGAGGTTGCACCGCCTCCTGGACCGGTTACAGCATGAAGATCAATGTTGTGTGGGAGCTTGTTATCCGGGTGATTCTTCAAGGTGAATTCCACCTCATCTCCAACTCTCGTTCTGATAAAACTACCCGGGACCGATCCGCCAAAAGTCCAATAAACATAAGAAACACCATCCGTCATTTCCGCCTCTTCTTCGATGATCTCCATATCTACTGAAATTTTGCGAGCGACTCTATCACCGACCGGAGGAGGGACATTTGGCGGTGCAGTCAAAATGGCTTTTAAGGGACCTGCAGCAACTTGAATGTCTGCGGCATCTTTGGGCTCCTGATCACCGGAAGTCGAGCAACCAGTAATAAAGATCAGGCCAAAAAATAGAGCTAAGAAAAGGATGTGATAGGCTTTCATGGGTTTAATTGTTTTAAACGAAACTAGATACTGACTTCATTCAAAATCATGAGACTCAGCAGTCTACGAACTGATTTTTGTCAACCCTGATTATTGGTCTTTTTCGGACTTGAAGAATGTGGGCTTGACGGTGAGCATGAGAAAGCTCCAATTGGTCAAGGCTTTTCTGTTTCCGCCCTTAAGAATTTCCATTGTTTCAGAAGCAAACATCTGGGAGTAGCCTGCTTGAACTTGAATATCTGGACTTGGCTTGTGGGTCACCACGATATCCAACTCAACACCCAAGTAAGAATCCTGAACATTCGAAGTTTCATCCAGAACCTGGCCATCGGTGTAGAATGCATGGGTGGTCCAATTGAAATTCCAATTGCCAATTTGCGAACGGACTCCAACATATCCATCATTTAAACCCACGGAATTGATGTGATTCCCAACATAGAAGAAATCCATGAGTCCGTTGAACTTGTGATTGGTCCCGAAATAAGGATTGAAAGCCCTGTTTGTATCTTCAATTCCGGTTGTCGAATTCCCGGATAAATGCTCGAATCCGAAAATGACTTTAGTTTTTTCTCCCGTTTCCCAAGACAGCTCTGCTGTGTACTCTAGCGCGCTGACATTGTTGCCGGATGCGTCATTCCCCATCTGATAATAAACATTACCGCTTGGGTTAAAGGTTTTCCCTGTAGTCACGAATCTCGTTCCAATAGTTTGGCCAAAATACGTTTTTGGACTGGAAAGATCACCTGCCTGCCAACCGAGATTTAAGGCTAAAAAACTCCATTTCCACTTTTCTGATGTGGTCTGGTACCAGGCAAACTGCATGGTCTTATAGCTTGGAGAAATTGAATAATAGGTCCTGGTTAATTTTGGGCTGTCCTGGTTGAATGCTACAGCGAAATTCCAGACGTTCTTTGGTTTCTCTATTTCAAGCAAGAGCCCATCGTGACTTCTGGCCTGCTGTGCCCAGGCTACATTCCCAAAGATCCTAGCGTCATCCAGTACAATCTCCTGTCTTCCGGATTTAAGAGCAGACACTTCTGAGAGCTTAATGCTGACCCATGCCTCATGGATGGTTGTAGTCTGTCCTCCAGAGGTCGTTAATTGTGGCAAACTACCCCATGTCCGGACATCCTGAATGACCAATTTAGAATCGTACTTGTCCGATGAGAACTTGAAATTTAGCCTTGTCCTTTGATCTATAAAGAAGGCAGGATGAGTTTCTTTCTCGAGCAGCGTTTTATATCCATGGCGATACTCAGCTCTTGGCCTGAATTCCCCGGAAAAAATGAATTGCGCTGAACTCCAAAATTGGCAAAGTAAGAAAATGCCCGTGGCGAGGAGTTTCATGAACTCAAGCCGGAAGCTGATCAGGTCGCCTGATGTAATAGAGCACTGGGCCAACAAATGGCACTAACACCACGAAGGCGAACCATACCATTTTCTTTTCCTTGCACATTCCGCTCATAGAAATACTAATCATTGCATAAATGGCGATTGCCACGATGATTAATCCGATCATTATAGATATCATAATTGAAAAAGTTATAGTTGAAAATGTTGAGACAAATGAACCACCAGAATCGATTTCACGAGATGATCAATACCAATCAGAGATATGAGATTTATCAGTTGTGCCTAGTGCATTCTCTGACTAAAATCACCTACCGATCTGCAATTACTCAAGAATCAAGAGATTCGTCAACGCCAGCTTTGTATCAAATATTTATTGATATGAAAACGCTAATAATACCCATCGATTTCTCAGATGTAAGTGAGGCTGCTGTCGACTTTGGATTGCAACTGGCAGAGAAGTGTAACTACCGTGTGATCCTTCATCATTCTATTGATTCGTTACAAACCTATGAATCGATGTACCTGGATTCCAGCCATTTTAAATCATTCACCGAACAGGTGATTGAAGACATGGAAATCAAATTGGAAAACCTGTATAGAAGGTGCAGGAGTGAGAGTATTGAAATCAAAAAAGAGTTGACCACAGGATCTCTGATTCATGATATCAGAGCATTGGTAGAGGAGTATGAAGCTGACCTTGTGGTCATGGGGACGAAAGGCTCTTCGGGAATGAAGGAGTTTCTAGTGGGATCCAATACGGAGAAGGTTGTGAGACTTATTGGCTGCCCGGTTATTTCCGTTCCGAATCAACAGAAATTATCTGAGATAAGAAAGATTCTAGTCCCCGTAGAAATACATGACATAAGGTCTTCCTTTCTAAAAGAGGTGTCTATTCTTCAGCAGATATTCTCTGCTTCCATTGAGTTCTGCTACGTGAAGACCCCTCATGATATCGTAAACGAGGAATTGATCAACGAAGAGTTTGATCGCCTGTTAAATGAATATGAGATCGCGAGTAGTTCATTCAACATAATTAGAGATGTTTTTCCACAAGATGGACTTTTACACCATGCCAAAGAATCCAATGCAGATATGCTGGCTATGGCCACCCATTCAAGAAGAGGAATTGCTCACTTCTTCCAAGGAAGTCTTACGGAAGACGTCATGAATCATTTAGATGTTCCACTTTGGTCTTTCAAAATTGATCAAAATGAAGAACCCCTGGCACTCGAAGTGTTTCAGGATATTAAAGAATTAAACTAAAATAAAATGAAGAAGATATTAGTACCGACAGATTTTTCAGCCGATGCAGATAATGCACTCGATTTGGCCATCCAATTGAACGAATATGTACATGGTGAAATCACGCTTATGCATGTGCTTGAATTGCCAGCTGCCTCAGTGAATTTTGGGGCAGATATGACGGCAGCCACTGCAGAAGTGGTCTATCGTAGAGAGTTAATAGAGGGTATTTCAGACAGACTACATCAGCAAGCTCAAAAGGCTGAAAATGCGGGTCAAAAAGTCTCGATTCGAACAGAATTTGGCAGTCCATACAAGAGCATAGGCAAGGAAGTAGCTGAAGAAAAGCCGGACTGGGTCGTCATGGGATCAAGGGGAGCGTCCGGGTTGAAAGAGGTTTTCATTGGCTCTAATGCCGAACGAGTGATTCGCCATGCCGAATGTCCTGTCATTACCGTCAAGGATAAAGTCGATTTGAAAGCCATAAAAAGTATGGTTTTCGCTACAGACGCCACTCCTGACCAGGACAGTGTTGTGGCAAGAGCGAAAGACTTTCAAGAAATGTTAGGGTTGAATATGCACCTCGCTCGTGTAAAAACCCCGCATAACTTCCTAACTCGGGAGGTGGCCATGGATCAGTTAGAGGATTTTGCCAAACGAAATGAGCTGGTGGACTATACCTGTAATGCTCCTGAGGCTGAGTTTGCGGAAGAGGGCATTGTCGCTTTTGCCAAAGAAATCAAGGCAGGCGTCATAGTGATGGGAACGCATGGCAGAACTGGTTTTGCTCATACTCTTGGAGGCAGCCGGGCAGAGGATGTGGCGAATCACTCCGAGATACCGGTTCTTACTTTTAAGATTTAGACTACTTAGATGGCCTCTGTTTATCAGAGGCCTTTTTTTCCGACTTAAGCTTGGCACGCGCGGCTTTCTTTACCTTCATGAAGGTCTCGTCATCTTTGATATTTATTTCTCTAAGCTGCTGCAGGCACTTCCTATATTCTCCAAGGAAATAATAATTGAGCGCTACATTCTTGATTGACAATTCGTGCTTGGGACTGTAAACAAGGGCTAATTGATAGTTGTCAATCGCCTCTTCATGGCGCTTCATGTCCGTGAGAATGGCGCCTTTGGTGTTTAAGATTCTACTTGAGTAAGGGTTATACACGAGTGAAGCGTCGGTGTAATCCAGGGCTTCATCGAATCGTTTCATCTTTTTTAGTGTAAGAGCACCTACAAGCTCAATGGGGTCATTATTGATCTCCAAAGTCACCCATTGGGTCGTTCCTCCTTTTACGTGCTCCAGTGCTTGCTCGTCACGGTCTCGGATATAGAAAACCCGAGCCTTATTCATGTGATCTTCGAAATTATATTTCTCCTTTCCAAGGAAAAGTCCCCAACCTGCAAGCAGAAGAGTTGGGAATGCCATCCAGGATATTGATTTGCCTGCGATTGGATCCTTTTGCTCACCACACAATGCTAAAAGAAAACCGAGCGAAACAAAGAGAAAAGTAGAGTGACTGATTCGTTCAGTTGGAAAGCTGAACATCCCATCACTACCGATACCAATCACCACGGATAGGAAAACCAACATTAGCATTCTCCGCTTTAAGTCCGATGTTCTGGGGATGAGTCGAAGTATTGTAACTCCGATTACCAGCCAGGGACCGTAAAAAAGAAGAAAACCAATAATCCCTGTTTCACTTAAAATGTGCAGATAAATGTTGTGAGGCCTTATTCGAATGATCTCACCATATTCTATTCGTGTGCCTCCCTGATTATATCTCGGGATTTCAATCTTCCAATTACCCAATCCAACACCCCATACCGGTTGTTCTTGCACCATCTGCATGGTCTCTTTCCAAAGCACCATTCGCTCGTTTGCGCTTTGTTTTTTTCTGAAGTTGGACTCGCCCGTTTGTTCGGCTTTTGCATTTGCTTTCCGGTTTTTTGCTTGAAGAACAAAGTGATTATAGGCAAGGAGAGCACCAACTGAGATTGTCGCAAAAAGGATCAATGCGGTATAATACTTCTTGGCGGAAACTGACTTGAAGAAATAAGACAATCCAAAAAATCCGAGAATTATAGCAGTTGCCACCCATGCCGAACGAGTTTGGCTATAATACGTCATGATCAGCAACAATACCCCAGTCACCAGAGCCAGGAAGTTCCATGATTTTTTCATGATCAAATAGCCCAACGAGAAGGGTAGAAGTATCATTAAAAATGACCCAAATAGATTTCGGTTAACCATCAAGCCATAGGGATCGGCGGTACCACGAAAGCCACTGACATCTTGTCCAAATTGTTGATCCAATCCGATGACACAATGAAAAAGTCCCAACCACACCATGGCCTTAACCAGTCGTTCCCAGTTGAATTCGGATTCCGATGCGGCATGGAACGCAAGGTACATTAACAGAATTTCCAGCGCATTCTTGGTCAAGAAATAAATAGCTTCAGCGGGATTGGTACCGATGAATATTCCAGAGGAGCTCCAGAGAAGATAGCCAATCAGGCTAATGAACACCCATTTCGCCAATGATGGAAGTGGTCGTAAAAAAGTATTTTTCTTGAGGACGAAAAAGTAGAGAATATAGGCGGTTAAGAAGACCGATAAACCCACGAACCTGATGGCAATATTGGGATCAATCGTCACCTTGGACTGGAGGACAGAAACACCAATAAGAAGGACAATAAACCAGTTGTTTTTTTTGTCAAGAAACGCAAGAGGTTTCCATGCCTTTTCTTCTTTCTTTTTTTGTCGTTTGGCTTTCCTTCCCATGGCGATAGCGAATATAACTGAGTGAAAACAAATTTGGTCTCCAAACTTGTGTCAGTTTTGCAGCTTAATTTCATCGTAATTTGAAACTATTTATCCTTCGACACGGTCAGACCGACCTTAACTTAAAGGGCATGGTGCAGGGTAGAGGAGTCAACGCTTCCTTGAACGAAACGGGGCGTCAACAGGCACTCAGGGCATTTGAGCATTTTAAGGATCATTCCTTCGACCACATCTACACGTCTACATTGAAGCGAACACATGAGACGGTGGTACATTTTCAACAGGAGAAAATTCCGTTGGAAGGTTTGGATGAGATCAGCTGGGGAAATCAGGAAGGGGTTGTGCCCACGGAGCAATCCAAAAATCTGTATGCTCAAACCTTGCAAGCCTGGAGAGAAGGCGATCTAAAGGCAAATGTTGGAGGTGGCGAGTCGCCACTGGAAGTTGTACAACGACAAAAAGAAGCCATGGGAGTTGTTCTCAGAAATGGAGGGAAGAATATCCTCATCTGCATGCACGGACGAGCCATGAGAATCTTGCTCAGTTGGCTTACAGAATCACCGCTACAGGAAATGGATCAGTTTGAACATCAAAATTGCTGCTATTACAGTCTGAGTTTCAATGGCGATTCTTTCACACTAGAAGAACACTGCGTGACTGAGCATTTGGATTAATACTCCTCTTTACTTTTGAATTTATGATAGACATTGAAGAAGCCATCATTGGCGACATCAGCTTGTTGCAAGTTGTACCCGGAATAGAAGTTTCCAACCTCAACGCCCGACTTGGCAATCCAAAAAGCGCTTCTGAAATTGAAGCTCTTCGGAAGTTACTGCTAAAACCATTTCTGTCCCATCACGAGACATTTGAGTTTGATCATCAGGTGGATCTGAGCTACAACGTCTTATTTAACATTGCCAAGGACATTCAAGAAGGGGCCGACTTTAACGAGGAGTCCAAAAAAATTCACCAGCACCTGGTTTCAGTGTCCACGCATCCCAATATCAAGGATGGTGATTTGTTTATCGTGAGGTTTGAGAATATCCGGATGGGAAACAAGTATCTGGATGCCTTAGGGATTTACAAGTTTGAGCAGAAGGAAAGCTTCATAGAGACGGCAAATAATGAGGGTAGGATAGAGGCAGTTTATAAGAAAGGACTGGGAACCAAAAAACCGGAGAAAGGTTGTCTGATTTTGTTTGATCGGGAGCCGTTTACGATTTTGGTGATTGATAGCAACTCCAAAGAGACCGATTATTGGCGACAGGATTTTATCCAATACCGTACGAAGCAGGACAATATCAACAGCACGAATAACTTCCTGAAAATGGCCAAGTCCTACATCACGGATCAGATGCCAAGTGAGTTTGAGGTGGAAAAGACGGATCAGATTGAGCTTTTGAATAAGTCGATTGACTTCTTCAAGCAAAACGAATCGTTTAATAAGTCGGAGTTTGAACAGTCGGTATTAGGAGATGAGGAAGCCATCAAGTCATTCCAGTCTTTCGGGAATAATTATAAAGAGACGAACGACGTGGAAATTCACGATGAGTTTGATATAGCTCCTCAGTCGGTGAAAAAGCAATCACGAATATTCAAGAGCATTCTAAAGCTTGACAAGAACTTTCACGTGTACATTCATGGCGATCGCAACAAGATCGAAAAGGGCCAGGACGAGCAAGGAAAGTTCTATAAAATCTACTTTGAGAATGAGGCGTGATGTTGATCATAAGAGATAATTTACGAGTGAACCAAACACGGTCTCTACAGGTTTATTGATCGCGTCAGCAAACGGAAGCACCTTGCCTTTAATGAACAAACTCGTTTACAAATATGCCCCTTTGATGCCCCTTGTGGGGATGGGTATGTTTTTGGTGACTTTCGTTTATGCTGCGTCGGCGTACCCAGGCGGATCTGAAAATATTCCGAGGGCTTCCAGCTACAGCTTCTTCCATAATTTCCTTTGTGATTTGATGGAGCCGCAATTGCTGGTAGGAGGAGAAAATACGGCTCGGCCAAAAGGGATTTTTGCTCACGTGATCCTGAGCTTGACCATGATGTCTTTCTTCTACTTTCTCCCCGAAATCTTCGATTGGAGAAACGCAAAAACCCAGATCATTAGGTATATGGGTATGTTATCGATGGCCGTGCTGGGACTGATGTTCACTCCATATCATGATTTCCTGGTGACAGGCACAGCGGTGATTGGATCCATAGCATTGATTCCGTTCTTTTTGGAAATGAGAAAATACCCAGATGGAGCTCTCAAGACTCTGGCCTATTTATGTTTTGCTATGAGTGTTGTGGTCTTTTTCATTTTCGTAACTAAAATTGGATACTACTATTTGCCATTTCTTCAAAAGATCACGTTTATGCTGGACGCCTCCTGGGTGATTTGGGTGGCACTTATTGTATTTCAAAAAAGAGCGACAACCCTGATCAATCGAAATCCTCGTCTTTGATAATTCCTTGCTCATAGAGGGCTGCAATCACCAATTCCGTCATTTCACTTTTGAATGCAAACTCGGCACGAATGTCCGCTACATAGGCTTTCAGCTTCATTTTGAGGTAGGACTTTCGGTCTTTTACTTCATTGAAGAATAAAACAGCAATGGGCTTTTCCAGGTAGATCAACTTAGAAACCTGTGCCGCTTGCGTGGCTATCTGACGTACCTTGATGGTGTCTACATGAAGCGGTAAGTAAATTTCGGCCACCACTTGACAGTTTGCTTCACCCGAATTCGTATTGGAGACCGATCCATTCATTACCTGACTATTGGGGATGGAAACCAGCGAGTCATCTGGTGTGACGATCCTTGTAGACCTCAACCCGATACTGGTCACTTCGCCGTAGTACGAGCCGACCTCAATTTTGTCGCCTACGACAAACGGCCGATCAAACAAGATCATGATGCCACCAAAGACATTCTTCAGAATATCCTGGGAAGCAAAGCCTACTGCTACACCGATAGACGCACTCAGTGCCAGCACTGTGGCTGCCGGTGGCTTGAAAATCCCAGCGATGATGATAGTCAATAGAACGGTCCACCCCAAAATGCGAACTACGGGCACGAAACCCTTTAGCGTGATGCGGTAGGCCGTGCTTCGTTCTGCAGCAATAGACAGGATTCGGGTAATGAACTGGATCACGAAGTAGCCAACGATCAAGAAAACGATCGCCCAAAAGATTTTCGAAATAGAAAATATCTCGGATAGATCAGGAGCCGACTCAACGATTTCTTCTTGGGTATCTTCAGGAATGACCTTTTGAGCTTGCACCATGGCTGATGCACTAAGTCCTATAAAGAAGGTAAGTAGCCTTTTCATTTTTGCATCAGGTTTTTAGCGGTGAGCATTGCTATGACACTTCTGTAAATCAGCGGGTTGAGTACGAAATAATCATTCTTCTCCAGTAAAATTCCATCCTCTTGTAGTCCCAATAACTGAATAGAAGCATTTCGTTTGCTTATTCTGTTAAGTAGCGCATATTGATCTAGAGTCAGCCCGTCATGCAGTACCAGCTGGTGCAATCCGAATATCCACGGCAAAGGATACTTATTTAAAAATGAGAAGTCCGGCTTTTCAAAAGCGGCGATCTCAATTTCATCGTTCGTCACTTTCTCTGTAGAGAGCAGCCAGAACATCAGCGCCATGCTGATGTTTCCACTCGCAAAATCAATGAGCTCCTTAAAGAACCGATCCTTTAAAATCCTTTGACGATCTTCCTCATTGAGTTTCTGGAATTTCTTGTTCTCCAAATCCGAAGCAGTGGGTTTGAAGATCATACGATAGCCGCTGATTCGATTTCTTTTTTTGATGATCTCCTCAAGTTCTAGAGATGTTGGACTTGCGAAATTTATCTCATACCGAAATGCCTCGCTCATGGAAATGGTTTGGTTCAGGTACTTCCAGGCATAGCCTGTTGAAGTCATAATCCAAAATACATGACCTGAGGTTTGATGGATCAATGCAGCCAGGCCAACCAATGTATCAAAACCTCCAATTTTGCGCAGATAGAGGCATTGCATATCCTCGACAATGATCACTCGGCGTGCATCAGATTTCAGTTTTTCAACAAGACCATCCCATGAGAGTCGTTTCTCTTCTCCAACTACCTGCGATAGAAAATCCAGAAGTGGTCCTTCCGCATCTATTGACGTGACCGGCTTGTACCTGTTACTCGGATGGTTAAACAAATCCGCCTTCTCGGCATAGTTGATAAAAGACGTGAGGCCACTCCATTTTTCACCCACAATCACGGCCGCACCCTTTTTCTTGTTGCACCAGTTGTCGTAAGCACTTGAAAGCTTCTTTTGCTCGCTTTCACGACCGACAAACAACTCCAAATCAGAGACCGGATGAATTTGATATAAGTTTCGATAAATGACCGGTAAGTCATCAACCGCTTTTTCCGAGTCGATCAGGAAGTTGGCAACTTCCACCTCCAATTCCGAGTCTTGCGCCATCAGCCGGTTGGTTAACCGGTTTCTGATATTTAACACGTACAGCCATTTTAGTTTAATCCAGGCTAATGTCCTTTGAAACCAGTTTTGAGCTGTTCCTTTTAGTTGTGCTTTGTATTCTTCCGTTTGTTGCAGCGCCTTGGCTCGTAGTATTCGCAACCGCATATCGCGGACGTTCTCATTTTCGGTAAGCTCATTGAGTGACTCTTGATAAGCCAGGACGGCCGCCTTCACTTTCTCACTGGTCTCGTCCATGGCCTTCTGAAGGCTGGTCTTCACATCCTCTGCGCGTCCTCTTGCTCGTTGTAAACTGGTCGTAGCTATTTCTTCAATCTCATGGAGGTCTGCATCCTCGGTGATTTCTTCCAGGGCAGTATTCAACCCAAAGGAAATGATGTGGTCCAGATCCTGAGCGATTAGAAGGTTTTCTTGTAGCTCTGCGGATAGCTTCGTTTTGGTTTCATCCAGTTTCGTTTTGAGTTCGGGTGCAATTTCAAATGCAATGAGCTCGGAAGGAGACATTGTCGTGATCTCGTCAGATGGCAGAGGAGACAGGTACTCCGTTGAAATTTTGGGGACTTTTCGAGCTTGGGTCAGTTTTTCCATCTCATTGAAAGTGCTCGCCAATAAACGGTCAAGTCCGTTCACGAGGTTTTTATTTCCCAGCTTCTCGAGCAAGGCGGGAATAACATCCTGATCTAGTTGCTTTTGCGCGTTGTAAAGTTGCTTTTTCAAGACTGAGGAAAGCTCTTCCTTGTCATCTGAAATTTGTCCGAGCGTTTCGTCGATGAATCCTTGGATGGCGTTTAATTCTTCACCAAGGTACTCGTCCATGTTTTCGGCATGATCCTCTATGAAGATTTCCAAATCGGCATTTGCCTGAAGCATGAGCTTGTGAATCGCCAAATCAGATCGCCAGTCTTCCAGAAAAACGTCAAAATTATTAATCCATCCTTCCTCTCGTGTATACCACTTTTTGCAGGATTGTATCCAATTGTCATTGACGGTATCTGTTGAGAAAAATCGGCCGGAAAGCTCCATGGTACCAACCCGTTCCATGTCTTTTTCCATTTCCATCCAACACTCCTCCGATATGGAAATAAGGGCCTTTTTCAGCTTTCGTTTTTCTCTTGAAACATTCTTCTTTAAGGCTGTCAGAAATTCTGGTGAACTGGTGGTTTCATCAACCTTCATGCATTGATATTCCCAGGCCTTTAGATCGATGTATGCTCGCATCATCTCCATGAAAAGAGGGTCACGCAGCTCTCTGATTTCCTGGCTTAAATTGACCAAGAGATGTTGTCGCAAAACCGAGCGAACGGGCACTTCATGATTCCAATAAAGCTCTTCCTTGGTTGTTTTGGAGAAAACCCGCTTTGGAGCAGTGGAAATAAGAAAACCTGCGTTTTTCAGAAATTTGAAGCTCTTGATAAGTACTGAATCATCCGGCTGAGCAACAAACCGATTCGCTGACTGCTTGACCCGAATGTTCTCAGGAAACTTGGATAGTTCCGTTTCAAGGCGTGAGACAAAGGCTTGAGCAAATTCATCGAAACTCTCTGGACTGAACGTTTCCCAAATTCGTTCTGTGATGCCCAAAGTGGTTTGCTTGAACTGAATAAGCTGATCGTACTTTTCCCATTTGGCAGGGACCGCTTCACCTATTTCTTTCTCCAGCTTCTCGAATTCTTTCAGGTCCTTCCTGACACTTTTGTCAATCGTGGCAAAAAGGCTGTTGGTGACCAGATCAGTGTATTTCTGGTGAAACGCATTTAGTTTATCGCGCATTTAATGTCATAAAAAGTGG
This sequence comes from Cyclobacteriaceae bacterium, assembly GCA_965212145.1. GTDB lineage: Bacteria > Bacteroidota > Bacteroidia > Cytophagales > Cyclobacteriaceae > JAAEPI01. The sequence goes on from CBDBUY010000005.1 coordinate 363,318, forward strand.
GATGAAGATACGCTATCTGTTGGATTTAGTTGTAGGAATTTTCATGGCCTTCTGGCGGGATGCTTTAACTTTCAAAATCATGAAAAAACGATCCATCAAATTGATCCGAAATTTTACCTTAATCGTTCTATTCTCTGTCGTAATTTTTGCTTGTAGCAAAACGAAAAAGGAAGATAAGCCAGAAGAAACACAAAGAATTAAAGTGGAGATGGTCACTACGGCTGGAACAATTGTTCTGGAGCTATACGATGAAACGCCTAAGCACAGAGACAACTTCATTAAGTTGGTCAATGATGGCCAATACGACAGTTTGCTTTTTCACCGGGTGATCAATGAATTCATGATCCAAGGAGGTGATCCTGAAAGCAGGAATGCTACCCCAACGGATACGCTTGGAAACGGAGATGTCGGCTATACCGTGGATGCGGAATTCCACCCGGACTTGTTTCACAAAAAGGGAGTACTGGCGGCCGCTCGTGATGGTAACCTGGCTAGGGCTTCCAGCGGTATTCAGTTTTACATCGCTCAAGGGAGGGTCTTTAACGATAGCACGCTCGACCTGGCAGAAGACAGAATCAATGGTTGGCTAGCGGAGCATTATTTCAAGAATGATCCGGCTAATAAGCCTCTGGTGGATTCATTGCAGATGGCCATTGACAAAAAGGATTTCATGGCGTACAGAAAGTACGACGACAGCATCCGAAACATGGCCAAGGTCTTTACCGGATTTGAGAAGCACGTGATTCCCGAGGATCAGCGGGAAGTGTATAAAACCATCGGCGGTACGCCTCACCTCGATCAGAATTACACTGTGTATGGTGAAGTGGTCAGCGGGCTTGATGTGGTTGATAAAATCGCGGGAGTGCCGACTAATCCCATGAGTCGTCCAATAGAGGATGTGAGAATACTAAGCGTGAAAATTATGGAGTAGATCAGTTCTGTTTGATCGCTTCGCTTAGTTTGTCTAGGTTTTTGTAGACATTCTTCTGGAAACCGCCCTGACTGAGTTTGTACTTGCCATCGCCTTTGATTTCTACACAGAATTCGTCTTGCGTATATATGTAATTGCCTTGAATGCTTTCGATTTTGATGTCATGCGCCGAAAGGGCGGAGAGGAGGTTTTCTTTCTGATCCATGTGTGAATTTGGCTGCAAGGTACGAACAAGCACATTACCCGAGATCGACTTTTGATTTTCATTCCAGACTTCCGCAAACATTACCTTCGCGTATGCACCCAAGAAACAAGCACACAGGACGATACGATTTCGACAAATTGATCGCTTGTAATCCGGACTTGGCATCTCACGTAATCCCCAATATTCGGGGTGATCAATCCATTGATTTTGCCAATCCAAAAAGTGTGCTCGCCCTGAACAACGCACTTCTCCAGTTGCAATACGGAATCGAAAAATGGGAGATTCCTGAGGGGTATTTGTGTCCGCCGATTCCCGGAAGAGCCGATTACCTTCATCACATGGCCGACCTGCTCCGTGCGAATAATTATGGGAGGATTCCGACGGGGGAAAAAGTACAATGTTTGGATATCGGTATAGGCTCTAGTTGCATTTATCCGATTATCGGACGGGTCGAGTACGAATGGTCGTTTATTGGTTCAGACATTGACGAAACCGCTCTACAGTCTTCTCAGAAAATTCTGGACGCCAATCCCAAAATTGGTCAGCATGTGGAGTTGAGGTTGCAGACAGATAAAAGTGACGTTCTTTTCGGGATTATCAGAAAGGAGGACCGAATAGACTTGACGGTTTGCAATCCACCTTTTCATTCCTCTGCAGAGGAGGCCAAATCCGGTTCACTCAGAAAAGTCAGAAACCTGAAAACCGGCAAAGGGAAGGAGCCGCAGCTGAATTTTGGTGGACAGAGCCATGAGCTTTGGTGCGACGGTGGCGAACGGAAATTCATCAGTAACCTCGTTAGGGAGAGTAAGAAGTTTTCGGAATCGTGTTTTTGGTATTCGACACTGGTTTCCAAGCAATCACACCTCAAGGCCGTCTATGCAGCATTGAAAGACGCTGGAGCGGAGAAAGTGGAGACCATCCCGATGGGACACGGCAACAAAACGACCCGCATTGTGGCCTGGACTTTTCTGACAAGCGAACAACAACGGGAGTGGAAAGATGTACGATGGAATGGGAGGAAGCCGAAAGAGATTGAGTCTGACAGTTGAGTGGTCATGTTTCTATGAAGTTTTGATGCGTATCTTGCTGATTCAAAATCTGATTATGAAAAAGCTATCCATCATTCTTGCCGTTTTGGCTCCATTTTTTATTCACGCACAAGATGCAGCTTACGACGTGAAGTCCTATCTGGACGAGGGTATGAAGGCACCCAATACACATCACATTGGAGATGCCTGGTTGAACTTCCTGACACAAGCAGATGAGGATTTCACCTACAACATCACCCAAGCTACGTTTAGCCCTGGCTCCACTTTGGATTGGCACAAGCACACCACTGCGCAGGTGATCATTGTGGTGGATGGGAAAGGGTATTATCAGGAAAGAGGGAAGGAGGCCATCATCATCAAAAAGGGAGATGTACTTAAGTGTGAAAAAGACATTGAACACTGGCACACGTCATCTGCTGACATGTCGGTTTCATACATCGCTGTGTATGGAAGCGAACCAACGATCTGGACGGAGAAGTTGAGTCAGGAATATTACGACGCTGTTGCGGAAAAGCTTGAAGGCAAGTAGAGGCCTTAATCCATGCCTATTCGAATTTGCCCGCAGGGTATCGAAACGTGATGATTCGGTGGGTCAAAGCTTATTCCGTAAAATAGATTCAGTGAATTCGTTGTGAGCTCATAACGTTCGATAGATTTTACTGGATAGAATGGTGCGCCATGATCATGTCCCTCAACGAATAATTTCGTCCTGGTTACGCCACTCATTAGTTCAGGCTCGTACAGAACCCCAATGAATAGTATCAGCGGTTGTTCCGGAGGAATTGAAGCATCTAATGTCAACTGTTGATCATTTCCTAATTCGAAGAATTCCTCCATTCTAACACCAAAATTGAATGCATCCTGGATTGAATCGGAAGCGAATTTTTCAGGAATTAAGAAAACTTTTAACTGAACGACAGAATCTGGCAAAAGCCATGTTGGTTTTGTCGGAAAATCAAGGGCTAGATTGATTGGAACGATCGTGTCGTTACTAATCTGTATGCCAAATACCGTGTATCTAAAGTCGATACCTTCAGAACTCAAATAACGACCACCCCTCGGTCCGGTAGTAAGAATGCTGATCCCACCAAAATCTCCAACGTTCTCTGTGAGCTGAATGCTCGTGTCAGAATCAATGTCCGATGGGTTTTGAGCTGCTGTTTTCTGGTCTTGGGTTTGTGTGCAGGATGCAACAATGAGTAGCACGAAAATGGAATGATTGAAGAATCTCATTGTTCTTGATCGCCCGACTGTCTCAAGCTTGCGGACCTGTTCATAGGATCAAGGTAGACTATCTACTTGTGCATTCAAAGCCTACCTTTATCGGGCTGGCAGGTATCCACACCGTCATTCTGAGCCGAGTGCAACGAAGCGTAAGAAACCGCCTTCCCAGTAGGACACAAGTCGCGCCATCGCTCGGGCTTGTTGCGAGCATACAGTTAAGATATTTTAGTATTTGCAGTTCGCGCAGTTATTCTTTTGATCCATATAAATAATCCGCAGCAGCTTTACTCATTCCTTTATAATCGTGCCCGACATTTGGAATGATTTCTAATTTCCAATTGAATATATAGTCTAATTCAGATGCAATTCTCTTTGATTCGTTATAAAAATATGTCCCTCTTTCTAATCTATGGATGCCTTGCATGTCAACTTCTGGCGAACGCCTTAAATCTCCTCTGGTTTCATTGGCATCATCTTTTTCTCCCAGAAACAATACAAGATTTTTACTGAAGTCCAGTTCTTTTTCTGTAACAAAACTGCCCTTTAATCCAGTAGGGAAATCCACTCTATCTGTAGGGACCGTGTACCAACCAGAATTTGATGCTAATATTCTATTGGCCTTACTATCTGACTTAAAGATTACAAGACGATGTAGAATTTGTCCACCAGCAGAATGGCCGAATAAATCATACGTTTTGGTTTTAAGGTTCAGTTTATCTTTTGCTAAATTGAAAATGCGGTCAAAATCGTCGTAAATCCACTCATTAGGATTTTGACTGATTTTAAATCCTGTCATTGCTGTTCTTTCGTCATTGATTTCCACATCTGAAATCATTCCTGCCAGATTATAGCTCCAAAATCCCGGATAAAATTTCTCAGAGTATTCAGGTGATAGAACAAGAACATTATATTTTTCAGCTTTTCCAATCCAAGCATCCCGATATTCATCTCCGTTTCGTCCAGATCCAGGTAATACAATTACCACTTGCGATTCGGATTTTAGATTGCGTGGTTTGAAGTAATGAATGATTATTTGTTTTTCATTTTGTATGCCTCCATCAATCAAGAATTTCCCACTTCCGTCTTGAATCTTTATTTCATTAATGGTTAGATCTTTTTCTGGAATTAAATCACTTTTTTTAATAAGGTCCATTTTACAATGTGGACAAATTCCAGGTTTGTTAAAAGTCGATTCATCACACGGCAAATCACAAGGTTTGCAAACATATTCGTCTGTTTTTCTTTGACATGAAAGAGTCAATAGGATTAGAATGAATAAGAATTTTGATTTCATATTATTTTTCGGTCAATAATACGGCTGGTAAAATGTAATTATTCAGAATCTCAAATGGCTTTTCCATCTCTGGAAATAGATTATAGTTACCACTTGTAAAAGTCACAGTCATGTCCAATTCCGGAATTATAATCAAGAACTGACCTCCATTACCCCATGCTTCAATCGTACTAATTTGCGTACTGCCAACTTTTCGATCCAACAACCTCCATAGATACCCATAATCAGAATCCCTTGGATAGCTACTTTTTATATGTGGCTTAGTTGACTCATTTATCCATGACTCTGCAATTAGCTGTTCACCATTCCATTTTCCTTTGTTTAACATCAATAGTCCAAATTTGGTGAAATCAACTGGACGTAAGTAAAAATTACCAGCTAGATATCCTCTCCATTTGGGGGAGGTTAACATTTGAAACTTATCAATTCCCATTGGTAATAACATTTGCTCATAAACAAAAAGTGGGAGGTAGGTGTCAGTCGATTGCTCAATAACCCCTGTCAACAGATTGCTACCACCTGAGGAGTACTCGAATTCCTTACCAGGTTCATGCTTCATGGGTAAATGCAGCTTATAGCCAACCCAATCATGGTTATCCCACTGCATTTCATCTTCATCTTCCAACTCAATCCCTGTGCTCATCGTCAATGCATGATGAATAGTGATGTTCTTCTTGGGGGAGTCATCAATTTCATATTCAGGATAATAGTCCAAAATAGAATTTTCAACTTCTAATTCACTGTTTTGCGTCATGGCCTTACCCACAGTGAGCGCTGCTATAGATTTAAAAGCAGACCTTATATCATGAACGTATTCTCTTTCATATCCATGAAAGTATTCTTCAAAGACAAGTTTTTGGTCTTTTGTAATTATAACGCTGTGAATATGTTCCAAATTCTCTCTATTTGCTTCATCCATAAAGTCTAAAAGCGACATATTGATGCCAACCTCGTCTAAAGAAGCTGTTTGCATCAAACCATCAGGTGAAACGGGAATTTTGTACTCATACTTATCGTTTAAAGGTCTTGGCAAATAGCCTTCTAATTTATCTCCCGGAAGTTTAGTGAGTTGTATTTTTCGATTGCCACCCGCATTGCCATATTCTAGCGAGATGCTCTTGTTTTCAGTTTCATAAGATGCCGCTAATCCGAAGCGGTTATTTGTTATTTCGAAATCAATATCAGTACCATCAATCAAGACTTCTTCGATGGTAAAATGCAATCTCCTATTTTCCTTATTGCTTTGAATATTGGCCTGTACAATTTCTAGAGAGTCCTTATAAAATTCCAAATAAACCATGTAGTCAGTGTCAATGATTTCAGGTTTATAAATTTTGGACACCCACTTGTCCTCAATTTCTTCAAAACTCAGACTTTGGGCCCATAGGTCATTAGTTAGAATGCCTTTAAGAGTTTGTGGGTTCTCAGATAGAATCGCATCAAAACGAAGACCTGAGGAGCCTTTAAACTCAAATTTTCTGGCATCTTGAACCAATGGAAAAATTTCTTTTTCTCCATCGTAAAAAAGAATAGCCTCAGTTGGTTGATCAGCCGGAAAGACAACAATCGAATCGTATTTTGACTCAGTTTGAAAGAGCAACCCCGACCATACTCCTATTAACTCGTCTTTGTTAAAAGATTCATCCTTTTCGGTGCATGAGAATATTACTAATGAAGCTAACCAGAGATATGTATATTTTAATTTCATTTTTTGATACAGGAATTAAGCCTGACGACTTGTGTTTAATGGCGTGGCTGCTGAAGTCACATAACCGTTTTTATATAGTGTTGGCAGTAGTCTTTTGTGCCTACACAAAATCATTTTCTTTATTTCCGGAAATCAGTTGTTGGAACAATTCATAAGCACTTCTTTCAACCCAGCATCTGGAAAGCTTTTTATCTCTTATGGCCCAAATTGCAATACCCGTAAACGAAATAAATCGACCATCAGGCTCAAGCCCAAATAGTCCATTATTATAACCAGAACAAATCCATCTTGATACAACTTTATCCTGAGCCTGATTATCAAATATTTCTATACTTGCTGTTTTTGCTTTTTTTAGTTGCTTCTGAAATTCCCCAACCCAAATTTTAAATTTTTCCCTTCCTGTTACTTCTTTTCCTGCAGTAGTAATGATATAATCTTCGGTCATTAATTCATCAATGGCATCTAAGTCATGAGGTTCTTGCCAAACTCTGCCAAAGAATTCTAAAACCAACCTTTTGGGTATACTGTCTGATGATGTCATGTTTTATCATTCATAACGTTTAAAGAATAATTGCTTATAATAATTACATCATACGTTTAACTTTTAATGCAGTTTAGGTTCTGTAGATAAAATGCATCATTTTGTCTTGATTGAATGGAGTCATTGGACCGAGTACACCGCTATATGGATGCCAACCGCGCATTGAGGTTTATTTCTCCAACTGCCCGTGCTCTTCCAGCCAGTGCGAATAGGCTATGCCCACTTTGATTTCGTTGTAGGAGATGCCGTCACCCAGAGCTTCCTTGATTTCGCTGGATCGGGTCTTGCCCTCCTTGTATTCATTCACGATCTTCTCCAGCTTCGGCATAGCGATCAGCTCGGTTACGGGGATTTCTCCGGTTTCTACAAATTGCGCCAGGTGACCCAGGATCGTGCCTTCTACCAAACTCCGCTCTTCAGCAATCTCAGCGATGGACTTTCCTTTTTTAAACAGTTCAAAACTGATCTTAGCCGTAGGAATTTTGTTCTTTTTCTCCACCTTCAGATTGGCGCGTGAAGTGAAGTAGCCTTTTTCCTTCAGGTCGTCTTTGGAGATGTCCGTGCCATCCGTCACGATGAGAGACAGCTTCATGATCCGTCTGATCTGCGCGTCGAGTTGTTCCAAGATTTCACCAAGCTCTGAGAGGTAGGTTTTTACTTTGGATTTTTTGTTGACTTCCTTCCCGTGGGCTTTCACATGTGCGATCAAGTTTTCAAATTCCTTGGTAAAATAGGCTTCTGCTTTGCTCACTCTGTCAGTGAGGTGTTTCCAGTCAGGTTCATCGGTCAGGATGCTTTGGAGCTGTTGTGAGAATTGTTCGCCCGTGCGTTTGAGGGTGTGGACGGAATTCACCAGGTCTCTTGTCCAGCTCAGGTATTGCTGTTTTTCGGAGCGTTTTTCCGCTTTATTGAAGGAGTTTAGGTGATACCTCAGGTGCTCCACCAGTGGCTCGAAGCTGAAGACTTGCTGAGCAGTGGATCTGAGAAAAGCGATCTTTTCCTGCTCCAGCTGAGCAGCTAGTTCCTTTTCATTTTCGAAGGTTTCAGAGAAGGTTGTCAGGTGCTCGTCGAAGGGTGGGGGATTGCCCGGGAGCGGGGAGGAGAGCACCAATCCGTCCAGAGAGGTAAGTCTGGAAAGTGCCACATAGAGCTGACCCGGTGCGAAGGTTCCAGACAGATCGAGTATAGCTTTCTCGAAGGTCAGGCCCTGACTTTTGTGCACGGTGACCGCCCACGCCAGCTTCAGCGGAAATTGCTCAAAACTGCCTAGGTATTTCTCCTCGATTTCGTTGGTCGTTTTGTTCAGGACATAACGTTTGTTTTCCCACTTATAGGTTTCCACCGGAATTTCCGTACCATCAGAGAACCGCACTTGCGGTTCATTACCGAGCGAACAGATTTCACCGATTTTGCCATTGAAGAACTTGCCTTCACCGGATGGATCGTTTTTGATAAACATCACCTGAGCGCCTTCTTTCAGCGTCAGGGCGTAACTGGTCGGGAACATGGTCTCCGGAAACTCTCCGTCAATCTCCGCCACGTATTTCCGCTCATCGGTTTTGAGTTGCTCTAGCCTCGTCTGGTTGATGTGATCAGCCTTTTTGTTGTGGGTGGTGAGGTGGATGTAGCCGGGCATTTCCTGCTCTTTCACACCCTCGTGATAGTATTTGTTCAGGTCCTCATAATCGTACTCGTTTTGCTCGTTGTGCCTGAGTCGATTAAGTACCTCAATGAATTTCTCATCGCTCTGCCGGTAGATTTCCTTCAATTCGACCCGTATGGGTTCGCTCTCTTTGAGCGCGCGTGCTTCGAAGAAATAAGGTGATTTGTAGTACTTCTGCAGCAGTCCCCATTCATTGTCTTTGACCACAGGCGGCAACTGCATCAGGTCACCGATAAAGAGCATTTGCAAACCGCCGAAGGGCAGATGTCTTCTCCTTCTGATCTGACGAAGGGTATGATCGATGCAGTCGAGTAAGTCCGCCCGAAGCATACTGACCTCATCGATAATGAGCAGCTCCAATTCCTGGATCAGTTTGCGTTTATTGGCATTGAACCTTCGCTCTCGCCCGATGGAAGCTGGGGTGTTGATTTGTGTTTCAGAGGCCTGGGGAGGGATGTTTTCGGGGACGAATGTTCCGAATGGGAGTTGAAGCAGGGAGTGGAGCGTAACACCTCCGGCGTTAATGGCGGCAATGCCTGTGGGAGCGGCCACAACAGTGTTTTTGTGGGTGTGCTCAACGATGTATCGCAGAAAAGTCGTCTTTCCGGTTCCGGCTTTTCCAGTCAGGAAAATGTGTCGGTCGGTGCTGTTGACATAGCTGGCCGTCAGCTGGGCGATTTCGTTTGGTGAGTAGTCGGTCATTCCACCTCAAACATAGCGGAGGAGTAGTTTATTTTTATATTTATTGGAACATTGCCGAATCCCAATGAGAACCACACTTGACGAATTACTTCAGCGATCCAATGAAATGGGGCACTTCATCGAAAACGAAGTGGCAGGTTTGCCTCAGGACGTTTTGACCAGGAAACCCAACGAGAAAACCTGGTCAGCGATCGAGGTGGTGGATCATCTCAACAAAGTGTACGACACGTACCTTGATAATTTCGATAAAGCCGTCAGTTCGGCAGATGATCTACCAGATGGAGCCGAATCAAAGTACAAGTCCTCATTTATTGGTTGGATGGGTGCATACACCATGAAGCCCAAGGGCAGGAAGCGAAAATTCAAAATGAAGACCTTTGACTTTTTCCAACCAACCGTTGAGGATGCCAGTCACGATGAGACCATTCAGACTTTTCTTTCCAACAAGGCACGATTCAATGAGCTGATCGAAAAAGCACGATCCAAGGATATCTCAAAGGTCAAGATGTCAACGGCCTTGGGCGATCGGTACAAAATGTATGTAGGAGAGTGTTTTGCTTTTGTGTTGGCGCATGAGGAAAGGCACATGGTCCAGATTGAAGGGATCCTCGAATTGGTCAGGGACTGATAAGCACCTTACCACCGTATGATTTCCCACCATCTCTGAGTATGTACAAGTAAAGCCCGGGCTGTAAGGATTTAAGTGGAATCGATTCCTCGGTGGAGTACATCGGGATTCGCAGAATTTCGTTTCCATCCGAGTCAAAAAGACTAAATTCCGGGACATTAGTATTCAATTCCCTTCTCAAAATTTTGAGAAGGGAGTTCCTCGATACAGGATTGGGGAAGAGCCTGACCGGTACCTCTGTCAGATAGAAAGACGTACCGGCTGTTAACTCCAGTTCTTCATTGTTTGAAAATCTAACAACCGCAGTATGCTCGTTGTAACCCTGGTTCGGGTTTGGGTCTAGAAATCGAATGGTTTCGGAAGGAGCTGAGGTGTTCGATATTTCGACCTGATCGAGGCTGTTGCTACGATAAAAAGTGATTTCCTCTATTCCGTAAATCGTCCCAAGCCTGAGGTTAAGGTAAATGCCTGTGTCCAAGGCAACTTCCTGAAAAAACGATGAAACAAAACAGTCAACACCTTGCAAGGAGTAGTCAAAGGTCGGAGAGGGCAGGAGGCTGTTTTCGCTTGGTAAATTGGGTCTGACCGCAAACCGATTGTCATCAAAATCTGATTTGGTGACGATCAAGAAGGTGTCAGAAATGGTCGCCCATTCCTCCAGTTTCTGCTCGCCTAGGTTGAAAACCGTATATCCATCAGCATGGTCATAGTTTTCCCATCTAAGCATCAATGAATCCGAACAATTGAAACCCACTCCGGCTTTCAATGGAGGAGAAACCGTAAAAACATCTGTTTGAAATGCTGTTTCATTGGAGATCATTCGTGCAATAACTGAGTTTTTAAGGTCGGGAGGATTGGACCAGCGCCAGTAACCCCTGGTCAGATCAACAGCCTCCTCAAGGGTGATCCAACTGACCCCATCATCTACAGAATATTCTAAATGGCCATTTCCGTTTAAAGTGGTTGTCCATCTGAAATAAGAACCCGTTTCTCCATTGTAGGGCATGTTGTCGCTCCCGGTTGGGAAGTCCCACTCGAAGTGATCCTGGATGTCATACTGGTAGCTGATGTAGAAATCCTGATTGCCGATAACTTCAAAGCCCTCCACCTCAACCGTGATCTGGTTACCGGGATTTTGAACAGTTACTTGCTCGACATTATTCAATCGATCAACAGCTCGGATGGCCTGAGATTGCAGTGCTGACAAACTAGGGGAGTGATCCAGTATCCATGGGAGCAGAGTTGTTTCATTATGGATTAAGCGTAAGTCCAAGTCATTAACCAAAGCTTTGTGATCCATTGCATTGGCTGCCGGGTCATTCCAACATAAGGTTACTTTTAAGTTCATTGCATTCGTAGGTAGGTTGAGTTCGAATTGAATGACCTCATCATTCGAAACCGTCCCTGTCAGAAATTGCTGATCCTCTAAAATCACCATTGCCCGGTAGGCATTGACGCTTCCAAACCCTGTTCTAAAATCCAGTCCCTGATCACCAACGTCCTCAGCGGAGGTTATTAAAATAGATTTGGCTAGGGCAGATGGAATGTTGGTGGCATGTAATTCTTTGTAGCGCTGATTTATAAGAGCTGAAATCCCTGAAATGAGGGCCGCAGAATTTGAGCTACCGACGACACTGTAAGCCACGATTTCGGGTTTTATGCGTCCATCATATGCAGGGCCAGCAGATGAATATATCACAGAGTTTTTAACAGTGTCCACCGAACCTACGCTTAGTGTGTTTTTTGACATTTTGAAGTTGCCAGTGAGGTTGGCATAGTTGTCTATTCCGGCATAACTGCCAGATTGACTCGATTCCAATCCTTCATTTCCACTGGAAAAAACATGAAGCAAATCAGGATTTTCATTTGCACTTAAATCAAATGCCTCTGCTTGTATGCCGTAGAACGATTCGATCTCGGTTCCATAGGAATGATTTTGTGTTTTAACTCCATAGTCCGAATAATACGATTCGTTATCAGGTAATACGGTAATAAAATCGGAGGAGGTCAAAGATGCCTCTCCGGCGACACCCAGACCTGTGACAAAAGAGTTTCCCGCTCCGGCAATGATGGTCGCAATTTCTGTCGTGTGCACGTCTACAAACGGACTTTCAAGACCTGTTTCAATAGCTCTGTTCAGTAGATCGATATCATTTTGGTCGAAGTGATTTTCCTTAATCGAAATGGTTTCAGTTTGCCCTTGAAGCTCCGGGTAGAAATGATGAATCTTGTTGACCCGATTAGGATTGAGGTTCATGTCGATTACGCGGGATTCAGTTTTCGGCGAGTTTCCTTCCTCTGATATAAGCAGTACTTCAGGGTGTTCCGTTAGTTGAGCTAAATCATGATTCTTAACTGAGATCTGAAGGAGGGTAAATGTCGGGTGAACGAGGCAAACTTTTGGAGCCTTTAAGATCGAAGCGTCAAAGTCCTTGGTGACCTTGATGTAGATGTACTCTTGCTTCTTGTGGTCTGCAAGATTCAGCTTCCAGGAGTTATTCGCGTTCCAGGTTTTAAAACCATTAGATAGCCTTTTATCGATTCGAATGATGAAATGATTTTCATCCAATCTTCTGATCAGTTGATGATTGTGTGAAATTTCCTCTAAACCCTTCGCTGAATGAACCTCGATAACCTGATAGGACGAATGACTCGTGTTGGTTTGATCTTCAGAAATAAAGTTTCGCCAGTCAGGTGATTGGGCAATTAACTGATTGGAAATCAGAAATATGGCCAAATAGGTTAGGCGGAAATTCATTGAATGCCAAATTAGGAAAATAGTGCAAGAAAAAATTTACCAAAGAAAATTTGGTAGAATTTCCTAATAAATAATAGATACTACTGAATTGAATTTAAAACGTTTGCATAAATCATTGCTTGAAGATATTTAAGCCGAATAATATATGGTATTATCAAATGATAAGGCTTTAAAAAAGTAGAATATTGTTTGAAATTTTTTATCACATAATTTATATCTTCAAAGCACAACATAACCAAATATTATTATGATTAACCTAAAAACCTCAATCAAAGGCATTGTTGCAATGCTTTTAGCCATCGTTTTTGTGTCGTGTACACAGGAGTCGATTGAACCCAATCCGGACGCAGTGACGGATGAAATCAAGTCCAAATTCGCCGACCTGGGATTTGATTCGAGCGACATGGAAGTCGTCAATCACAAAAACCCAATTACCGGTGAAGAAATTAAGGGATACCAATTGGAAGGGGATATTATTATTCCCCAAGAGCAAATGAGAGAAATGCTCAAGAGTGATGTCTTTCATATTGGAGTTGTGGGAGAACAGTACCGAACCTCCAATTTGGTCAGTAACAATCAAACCATTCGAGTGCTGGGATACACAGGTGGCTCGTATGCATTGGACAACACTATGCGAACTGCTCTCAGTTGGGCTGTGAACAATTACAACAGGCTGAACATCGGCCTGAACTTTACACTTGCATATGGTACCAACTACAACGCCTACGACATGGTAGTATATAAAGTAAGTGGTGGTGGGGGAGGATCTGCCGGGTTCCCTTCTGGAGGTAATCCATACAAGTGGATTCAAATTAATTCTGGAACAAGTAGCTATGGAACAAACACCACTGAGCACGTGATTACTCACGAAATGGGACACTGCCTTGGCCTTCGTCACACCGATTATTTCAATCGCTCTCTTTCTTGTGGATCAGGAGGAAACGAAGGTAGCGCGGGGGTCGGAGCAATTCACGTTCCTGGTACACCGACTGGCTTTGACGCTAATTCGGTAATGCTTGCTTGCTTCAGCGCAAATGAAGATGGTGAGTTCGGCTATTACGATGAAGTAGCTCTCGAGTATTTGTATTAATAAATAGCACTAACCAAAGACTAAAAGGCCGGATTCCACCGGCCTTTTTTTATCCCAAATTGCCCAACTTGCGGGAATGAAGTCAATTAGCATCTTGGGTTGTGGCTGGCTGGGAATGCCGCTTGGAGCGAGTTTAGCAAAGGAAGATTACCAAGTCAAAGGCAGCACCCGATCACGAGAAAAGCTTGAAGAAATCGAAGCGAATGGGATGGAGGCTTTTCGGATTGATTTGAGCCAACGAGAGGAAATCTCTTCTGAGTTCTTCGAGTCCGATGTTTTGATCTTAAACATCCCACCAAGTAGTGCTGAAACTGAAGAAGCGTATCATGCTCAGCTGGATATAGTCTTGAATCAAATTGAAACCAGGCGAATACACGTGCTCTTTGTAAGTTCCACAGGTGTTTATCCTAATCTAAATCGAGAAGTCAAGGAGGAAGATGCTGATCCGAACACCACATCAAGATCTGGGATTTCATTGTTAAAAGCCGAACGGAAATTTCATTTGCCAATCCACACGGTTTTACGGTTTGGAGGCTTGATTGACGAAAGAAGGCATCCCGGAAAATGGTTTGCAGGGAAAACCGGATTATCCGGAGGGAATGTGCCCGTAAACATGATTCACCTCGATGATTGCATTGGAGCTATTCGCACTATTTTGGAGAAAAACTGCTGGGGCGAAGTTTTCAATGTTTGCTATCCTTATCACCCGACCAAGGCTGAATACTATACCAGGATGTCGGAGACATTAGGACTGGAACCACCAAAGTTTTCTTCTGAAGAATCGGGCGATTGGAAGATTGTTTCGGTTGAGAAGCTCCTTACTGCCACTGATTTTCAGTTTGAATGCACAATCTGGGATGTCTAATATCCGGATTGAATCACTTTAGTGAAGATCAGATCCAACACTTGTTTTTCTAATGGCCCGGGACCACCCTCCGAACTTAGCCCTCTCCATTCGGTTGTGGCCACAACAACCATACTGATTTCCGGGACGATCACCACATATTGTCCACCGTACCCCCAGCAAAAGAATGCTTCAAATGGAGAAGTAGCTGTCCACCATAGATGACCATAGGAAAGGCCTCCAATTTGACTGTATGTCCAATTAAGATTGTGAAAATCTGAAGTGAATTGTGAGATTCTTTCCTGACTGACAACCTGCTCTTCCCCACTCAAACCATTTTGAAGATATAGTTGACCGAATCGAGCCAAGTCACGAGCACGCAAATCCAATCCCGCTCCGCCATTGGCGCCTGTGAAGGTTATTTCCCATTCTTTGTCTGCTATTCCCATCTTATCAAACAAAACCTGATCGGCATATTCCGGGAGAGGCGTGTCCACCTCTTGCGATAGGGCGAATCCAAGCATATGAGTCGTACCGGAATTGTAAGTGAAAGACGTTCCCGGTTCAGAAACCATATTGAGATCCAGCAAGTACTGAATCTCGTCGGATGACGTAATCCAATTGCCATATGAAGGCCCAGTCCATTCGTCCCATTCAAGACCTGATGTCATCGTTAGCAGATGTTGATAGGTAATAACTTGATGGGTGGAGGGAACCAAATACCCATCACCCAGATCAATAGGATCGTTTAATGAACTTATTTCATTCTTATCAAGCGCAATTGCGAGAAGTGTCGCGACCACACTTTTTGTTACAGATCTTACATCATGGAGGGTCTGGCGGTCAGCACCTCCAAAATAGGATTCTGATACCAAAAAGCCATTCTTCACAACCAATAAGCTTCTCATTCTTGGAATCGTTGAAGCTTCATCTATGGCCAATTCGATCAGGGAATAATCAAGGCCAATTGAGGATGGTGAATTCGAATGCCAATTTTCTCTTAGATCGACTGGCAGAATAGCGGGCGTTGATTGATCATCTGACCTACAACTAACAAGTAACCATAGAGAGATCAATGCAAGAATTTTTACTGGTTTCATAGATTTATAAACAAGTTCCAACAGATAGTCCCTCATGTATAATTTTGCTGTTAAACTCTTTGTTTCGCTGGATTTGTCGTACCCGAGAAACTGAATTTCGTGTATTTTCGAAACTCAATCAAATTCTCATGAAAAAGTTACTCACCATATTAGTCCTTTTTGTTTTTATTTCTTGCTCAGAAAAAGGAAATCAATCAGATACCGACGATCCGGTAGAGCCTCCTTTCATGTGGGAGAACGCCACAGTTTACTTCATGCTCACAGATCGTTTCAACAATGGCGATACTACGAATGACCTCACAATGGGTCGCAAAGCCGATGGAGCGGTACTGCGTAGTTTCATGGGAGGAGACATTAAAGGGATCACTCAGAAAATCAATGAGGGTTATTTTGACGAACTAGGAGTCACAGCACTCTGGATGAACCCAATGGTGGAGAATATCAAAGGTTCAGTTGATGAAGGAACTGGAAAGAGTTACGGATTTCATGGGTATTGGACGAGGGACTGGACAGTCCTTGACCCAAACTTCGGGACGATCGAAGAGTACAAAGAAATGATTGATGCGGCGCATGCCCATGGGATTCGGGTGCTAATGGATGTGGTGGCCAATCACACTGGACCTGTTACCGATATCGATTCCAAATGGCCTGATGATTGGGTGCGTGAAGATCCGACATGTACCTATCAGGATTGGGAAACTACGGTCAAATGCACGCTCGTTGATAATCTACCGGATATTTTCACTGAATCCGATGAGGACGTTGAATTACCCGAATTTCTCTTGGAGAAATGGGAGCAGGAGGGGAGACTCGAGCAGGAACTCTCCGAATTGGATGCGTATTTTGACAGAACAGGATTTCCCAGAGCGCCAAGATTCTACATTTTTAAGTGGCTGACTGATTATGTCCGGGAGCTCGGGATTGATGGTTATAGAGTGGACACAGCCAAGCACACGGAGGCTGGGATTTGGGCGGAACTATACGCTGAGGCTCAGGCTGCTTTTCAGGATTGGAAAGAAAATAACCCTGACGCCAAACTAGATGACGAGGACTTTTATATGGTAGGAGAGGTGTACAACTACGCTATCCAACATGGACAGGAATACACCTACGACGGGGACACAGCGGTTAATTTCTACGAGAATGGCTTCAAAGCGCTGATCAATTTCTCCTTGAAATGGCAGATCGCTCAGCAGCCAATGGATGAAGTTTTTGCTGAGTATTCGAATCTTCTTAATTCAGAACTAAAAGGTTATTCTGTGATGAATTATATGTCCTCACATGACGATGGAAATCCATTTGATGCGATGCGTGAGAAGCCCTACGAGACGGCCAATGCGCTGATGCTCAGCCCTGGAGCTGCACAAATCTATTACGGTGATGAAACGGCGAGAATTTTAAGAGCGGAAGGGGCAGAAGGAGATGCTCATTTAAGGTCATTTATGAATTGGGATGATTTGGAGGCGAACGTGGATAGAGGAAAGTATAAGATAGGAGACCTGAGAGATCACTGGGCTAGACTCGGGCAGTTCAGGAAGAATCATCCGGCTATTGGTGCTGGCATCCATGAGAAGATCAGTGATGAGCCATATGCTTTCAAACGCTCGCTCAGTTGGGAAGGTGGTGAAGACGTAGTAATGGTGGTGATGGGGGAGAATGTTACCACGATGGACGTTTCCGGAATATTTGAAGATGGAGTGTCAGTCGTTAACGAATACACAGGAGAGCAAGCTACTATTTCAAAAGGATCAGTGTCGTTTGATACGAGCTCCAAACTTCTACTAATCTCAAGAGATTAAGATTTAAGCCAATTATAGAAGTTTGATTGATAAATGTCTCATTCGATTTTCTCCTTGGTTCTTAAATATAGAATTTTGAGTTTACGGGTAACCATCCATCGCCCGTCTTCCGATTTAGTAGATGTCGCCTTGTTCCGCCATCGTGAACCCCTTCTCTTTGGCTTTCTTTCTCGCATCGTATGAGAATAATACCGGGTTCGTATGGTTAAAGTGGATAAACTTGATCTTGGCTTTGACCTCTTCACTTTCATTCTGAAATAGTTTCATGGTTTCCACTACAAATGGGTGAGGGATTTCGGCCATTGATCTATTGGGCAACTCTCCATCGGCGTAAAATGAAGCGTCTAGAAATGCATGATCAACTTTTTTCACCTCTTCTACAATGTTTCGTTCCCAGTTCGACCATTTGTCAATGTCCGGGATGAACAGACTTGTTTGACCATAAAGTGAAATGTGGTAACCAACCGTCTCCGAAAATTCATCGCGATGAGGGACTAAAAAAGGAGTTATGGCTATGTTTTCATTGATCATTTTAGACTCATCTGCAGCTAATTCAGTGATTACAATATTTTTCAACTCCACAAGTTGGCTCCAAGGCCCATTTTCTTCCAGGAATTTTTTCATTCTGGGCATGGCATAAACGTTGGCGTTTTTGGCACCCAATGCTTCTCTGCCAAGAAGCATCAACCCAGAGTAATGTCCCATGTGGGCGTGAGTTAAGAAAATCCCATCTGGGAGATAAGGATACTTTTTATTTGTCAACTCTTGAAATAACCTCAATTGATCATCCAAGTCTGGCGTGGCATCCAGTAGCCACCATTTTTTAGCCTCCTCATCCACTATAGCAAGGCTCGTGACATAGCGTTCCATAGATGGGTATTTGTATACACCTTGACATTCAGCGGTACAGCCTATATGTGGGAAACCACCATCCTGGGCCGTGCCTAAGACGATAATGTTCTGGGCTTGAATATTTAAAACCAGGATTATTGCTAAGCCAATGAATAGTTTTTTCATGCTATAAAGTTAGCCAAGTTGCTATTTCGATTATACATGAACATCTGATGTCCGCTCTAGTTTTCTAATTCATTTAGAAAACAATCTTGTTAACAGCCGATTTTGCAGATTCTGAGGCCGTGTGCACTGAGACCCAATCTTCGCCATTGGTATAAGCCCCTCCGGCAAAGTAGACTTTATTGTTGACCGGTTCTGAAAGCATTTTCACCTTTCGCCAGTCCGCATGATCGGATATGTATCCGGCCTTGATAAACGGCTCGTCGTTCCAATTCTGTGACAGGTGTTTCAGGTAGCTTGAAGAAGCTTTGTCGTCATATAATTCGTCCAGCTCTGCAAGAATGTATGCAATGAGATCCGAATCGCTTAGCCCGGCATATTGCTGAACAGGAGTGCCGACAACAAATAAGCCAAGGATATGTTTTTCGGTATTCTGACCTAGCGTGGCGTCATAATAGATTTTTTCGCCAGCTGTCTCAGGGTTGACCTCAAAAACGTATTCTTCATCATAAAACTTTTCTGAAAATTCTATGAATGCCTTGAAGCCGTCCCAAATAGGCAAATCGTTGATAACAGAAATTTTATTTTCTGGTAAAGGTGGATCAAACGAAATGTCTCCATCCTGAAGGATTTTTAATGGGACCGAGATAACTACTTTATCAGCCGATAATTGTCCGGAATCAGTTGTAATAATCACTTGGTCATCAGAATAATCAATGGATTCTACGATCGTGTTGAACCGAATTTTGTCTGAAATGGATGGGTAGATGTAATCTTCAAAAAACTGAAACCAAGAGTAGTTAACAAACTTCCTGTCAGGTGGATCGGGATGCGTATCAACATGAACGTCAATGTCTGGGTCATTGGCGATTCGCTGAAATATACCTGTATCGGTTTCCAACCATTCAGCCCCTAAGGCAATCGGAAAGTCGGCGAAACTTCGGTTAATTTTCATTCTCCCACCATATGCGTCAGACGCCTCGAGTATTTCAAAATCAACACCATGCTGTTTCAGAAGGTATCCCGCTGAAAGACCGCCTGCACCTGCTCCAATTATCACCACCTTGCCAAAAAAATTAACATTAAGGTCTTCTTTTGGACTACAGTTACTTATCGCTCCCTGCAGTGGGATGCTTAGTCCAAATAAGCCACAGATTTTGATAAATTCTTCCCGAGTCATAGGAGGTCTTTTTCAATTACTTTCTCAAAATTGGCACCAATTTCAAGTTAGTAGTGCAAACGTTGTTGACTTTCGGAGGATGCTTTCTGATGTACGAGTTTGTTATTCGCAGGATTAGAATTGTGAGAACCTTGTTTGGACTGGTTGGACGGAAAGCGGTGAAGAACTAGGGTTATTCGTACTGCTTCTTCTTGATGGCCTCACACATCTTGTAAGAGTCCTTG
>CBDBUY010000006.1:0-19598 GCA_965212145.1 Cyclobacteriaceae bacterium
TGTTACCAGCCGCATCATCAACATCAGCTGTGATGGTATGAACGCCTTCAGTTAAGGCCTGAATATTAGCAGTGGGCACATCAAGTGTCCAGGCGCCCGAAGAAACGGTAGCCGTATACGAAATACTATTCAAGGTAACAGTAACAATCTGTCCGTTTTCTGCATCGGTGGTTCCGCTAATCGTAACATCACTTAGCTCCTCGGCAGCATTAATAAAATCATCACCAGACACAGCATCTATAGTGATAGTCGGAGGGACATCATCGTTTTCAAGTATGGTTAAGGATGCCATGGAGGGAGTCCCGATGCTCAAATAAGGTGGAAGTCCTGTGGTGCTCAATGTTACAATGACAGTTTCATCTGATTCAGCTTCTGAATCATCATATACTACCACTGGAATTACAGCTGAACTAGCTCCATCCGGAATAGAAACACTACCACTTAATGTTTGATAGTCATTCGTCAGACTTCCAGGTGTCGCCGTTCCACTTACTGTATAATTAATGACAATTGGTGATCCCGTATTATTGGTTTCAGTAAGGCTAACTGTAAATTCTCCATCATCAGGGCCGGTTTCTCCAGCAACAGGATCAGAAGTAGTTACAGAGACGGAAGATGTTTCATTATCAGAAATATTTCCTGTAGCCACACCCGTTCCTACGGTTATATTGGATGGCAACCCGCCACCCGTGAGGGTGATTTCCACTGTTTCTGTACCCTCTAACAATAAATCATCAAAAACCGGGACACTGATTACCGCTGTGGACTGACCATCAGGGATTGTTACAGAGGAGCCGGTGTTATCGTAATCATTTCCGCTTCCAGCTGTTGCAGTACCACCGGTGAAGGAATAATTGACCGTGATATCACCGCCTGTATTGTTTGTTTCGCTTAGAGTGACAGTATATTGAATGGATGTTGGAGTTGCTGATTCTACTCCGTCAGTTGTTGGAGCAATACTCAGTGTGGCTGTCTCATCATCTGTAATATTCACAGTTGCTGAGGAAGGAGTCCCTATGGAAATACCCGCAGTTCCTGAGCCTGTTAGAGTTACAATCACCGTCTCATTTACGCTTTCCAAAAGTGCGTCATCCAGCGCATCCAAATTAATTGTCGCTGAACTCTGAGTAGGTAAGATGCTAACGGTTCCAGAGAGCGCAGTAAAATCTGAGCCTGATGTCGCTGTACCGCTAACCGTGTAAGTAATGTCAATAGGTCCTGCTGAACTATTCGGCACATCTAAACTAACCGTATACTGACCGTCATCCAATAAATCCGCCTCAGCTGAATTTGGATCATTTGCCACGATGGTTGCTACAGCCGTACCACCAACGATGGTAATCGTCAACGTACTTGGATTGGTAGCTGCACCATCCGTAACTGTGTAATTGAACACTTCATCTACCGACTGCCCGAATCCCAAATTTTGAATCGTGAAATCTGATGTGTTTAAATTATACACATAGGTTCCGTCGGCGTTCCAATCAAGGGTACCATAAGTGCCTGTCACGTCAGTTCCTGGATCCGATATGCCTTCAATTGCATCTACAGCCAGACCATCTCCATCGACATCAGTGTCATTGCTTATTAAGGCGCCACTACCGTCAGCTTCTGAATTGCTTGGATCAGTATTTACCATGAGGTTGGTGTCCGGATTGGCTACCGGTGTGTCATTGGTCCCAGTGATAGTAATTGTCAGCACTTCCGAATCTGTTCCGCCATTTCCATCGTCGACTACATAATTGAAAGTCTCAATGACTGTTTCACCAGCAAATAGTCCATCCACTGTAGAATTATCGAGCGTATAAACATAGGTGCCGTCAGCGCTCCAATTTAGGCTTCCGTATGTGCCCGCAATGTCAGTTGCAGGATTGGTCTCTCCATTAATATTTGCGACAGTCAATGGATCTGTGTCATCATCCGTGTCATTACTGACCAAACTACCGCTACCGTCTGCTTCATTTACGCTAACCGTTCCCTCAGATATGGCGTTGGTGTCACCAGTCGCCACTGGATCATTGTTAACTGTAATAATCGTAATAACGGTGGTTGCATTTGGACTATCGGAATCACCGTCATTCACTGAAACCGTAATGTTGCGATTGGTTGCATCAGGATTGGAGGAGTTATTGAAATACTGTATTTGCTGAATCGCTGCTTGATAAGTGGCCAAAGAAGCACTCCCGGAGATCACAATGGTACCGTCTACATTGTTATAGGGGTCCTGCAGCGTAAGTCCGGATGGAAGCATACCAATAACCTCAAGCCCTTCATCAGTCCCATTCGGTCGGTTGGTTAGAACAATGGTCATGCTTTCCAAATGGGTGTCATTTGCATCAGATACGGTGACATCTGTATCCGCAATCACCACATTAGGTCCTCCTTCGGAAAAAGACGTATTGTAATCGTTACCTGTGGCAGCAGAACTGTTGTCCTGATCAAGATCAATACGCGGGGCACAAACGCTAAAAGAAGCATTTAAAAAGTCGTACGTTCCTGGAGTGTCCTCTCCAATGGTATAGTTTAAGATTCCTGAATCCGGGAAGGTTTCCAGTGCGTCAACCAAGCCATTGGCACCAACGTCCCCGTTTAATACACCGCCGTTTTCCGTTTCCCCATGTCCGGATTCTACTGCATCTGGGCATGCATCACCATCCGCATTAAGATCATAACTATTAATTATTTGATCCCCATCTGTGTCATAAACCGCAGCTATGGTATCACATATTCCATCCGAATTGATATCTGTACAGCCACTTGGCACTGCCGAATCATTCGCATCCAGATAGTTTGGAACCGTATCTCCATCCTCGTCACCACTGGGATCCACTCCTCCGGGAAGGCAGGAAAAATCTCCAGCAGCACAGTATTCAAAACCATCCGGGATACCGTCCTTGTCATCATCAATGTCAACAGTATTGATAATGCCATCACCGTCAAAATCGTTATTCGATCTAATTCTGATGGTGGTAGTTGCCGTATTGCTGCTGTAGTCTCCGTCGTTTACAGTGATCAATATCACTCGATCACTTAGATCAGGAGATGTGGCAGCATTACCATATTCTATTTGCCGAATGGCTGTTTGATAATCAGCCAGACTTGCGGACCCTGTCAATGTAATCACACCTGTGGAGCTATTGTAAGTGGAAGCTGTAATACCCGCAGGGAGTGTCCCATTTATGGCGAGACTTTCATCGGTACCATCTGGTCGGTTAGCCAACACGATTTGGGCACTTTCAATATTGGTGTCGTCGATATCCGTAATCGATACATCTGTATCCGCCACAGGCACATTGGATCCTCCTTGATTGAAATCTACTGCATAATCATCATTGGTCGTGCCACTACTATTGTCGGCATCAAGATCTATATATGGAGGGTCACTAACTGGTGTAATCGTGATCGTAGCTGTGGCTGTAGCCGTACCTCCATTGCCATCGCTTACTTGATAAACAAAACTATCTGTCGTAGTTTCACTTCCGTCATGGGTGTAGCTAAATGTGCCATCAGGATTTAAAGTGAAAGCAGAACCATTATTTGAAGGGCCTGATACAAGAGTCACTGTTAAGACGTCTCCATCTGCATCTGTATCGTTTTCCAACACCCCAAAAAGGTTTGAATCTGGTCCCGATCCATTCGCATCATTTACATTGATGGATCCTCCCTCGAGCACCACGTACGAATCAGCTGTTGCAACTGGTAAATCATTAATCGGGTTGACCTTGAAATAAATGGTATCAAAAAGAGCACTGAATTCTGTCTCAGGGTGATTAGAATTATCTTTTACCTGAAAGATAAAGTTGTCATAAGGATTTCCATTGTCATTTGCAGCTGGCTCGAAATTGAATAGTGTACGGTCCACATATTCAGTTACGCCAACATCTGACGCCATCACCTCCGTGCTGTTGTAATAAAGGGTTCCATTGGAAGGTAAAGCGGTGATTAATAACGATTCGTACAAATCACCGTCGATATCTCCGAATGAAAAATCCAATGCTGTAAAATCATAAGGATTGTCCTCATCGATGGTAATGGTCTTACTTTCACTGGATGGAGTTGTACGTGAATCATTAAAATTCTGATACGAACAACCATCAGTAAAGTCAAACAAGAGAACCCGATTCCCGGTGTTAGGATCTCTTATACCCGCTCTTAATAATATGGATGAGGTATTGGTGTAGGTCGCATAGACCATGTGATCTGTTTCAGTTGGATCTGTAGAAACAACGCCAGCTGTTGTGGTAGCTTCAAAAGTTACAAAACCACCATCTGTTCCACGGGTCAAATTGTTAACAGCTTCAACGGTAATTCCCGGGCTATCAGTGTATCCGACAAAATCACGTGCCGAAGCACCATCCCCATCTATGTCAATACTGAACGTAGAGAAGTTGTTATAGAAAATAGGGGTAGATGTGTTGTCGATGACAAATGTTATTCTAAAGTCAATGTGTGTGGAATCCAAACTCGGATCAGCCGCGATAATGCTGGGTTGAAAATTATCGGCAAATCCAATTCCTGTATCGTCAATATCATCCAAAGTTGCATTGGCCATGCCGACAATTTCGACGAGCGCATCAGCACCTGCTTGAACATCTAAAAAACGATAAACTGCGCCAACAGTACCCGCTGGTCCTGTTTCAAGTGCGTAATTGTTGAACACAAATGTTTCGAAACTCCCACACCCAGCTCCGATTGTCGTAGTGGCTGTATTGCTATTATCTGTTCCATCATTCACCACTACGGTCACGATTCGATCCGCAACGTCCGGAGTGGAAGTCACATTTGTATATCGGATGAGATTCAGTGCATTTTCATAGTCATTGATAGAGGCAGAACCCGACAAAACGATGGTGCCTGTTCCTGGATTATATGGTTGCGAGACAACTATATCAGGAGGCAAAGTGCCATCCACTGAGAGAGCTTCGTTGGTGCCATCAGGACGGTTTGTAATCGTGATGGTCATGCTTTCAATGTTTGTATCCGTGGCATCAGAGATAACCGCGTCTGCATCTGCAATCAAAACCCCTACCGACCCATCGAAAAATGCTGTTTCATAGTCAGATCCGGAAACCCCCGAATTGTCGTTTTCATCAAGATCCAGGACTGGTGCCGTGTTGGCACTTACGGCTATGTTCACAGTCGCAACATTCGAAACCAATCCTTCATCATCCTCCACAGTATAGTTGACCGCTGCTGGTCCCGAAAAAGTTGCTTCCGGCTCAAAAGTTACATTGCCAGATGGATCCACCGAGTAGGTTCCCTCACCAGCAATAACCAAAGGGGTGGTACTGTCCCCAGTATTCGACGCATTACCCGGGTCGATGAGTATGATCGTCGACGCATCCACAAACCCCTCATTGTCTGAATCGTTTGATGTTATTTCAGTAATCACCACAGGTGTATCCTGATTCGTAGAGCCCGTATCATCTACTGCAACAGGAGCGTCATTCACCGCTGTAACAATGACAGGCACGGCTACATTTTCTGCAGAATTGTATCCTCCATCATCCTGTGCCAGGATGTCAAATGCGTCTAAAACCCCAAAATCATCAGGAGCTGGCACCCAATAAGCATTATTCGTTGCGTCAATTACATCGCCCATTACAAATGGAACTGCACTGACCGCATCTGGACCAATTCGAAGTGTTCCGTTTAAAACTGACTGGACTACAAATGCCACCACTGAGCCATCTACATCAGCCTCATCGGCAACTGCCGCTATTTCGGCAAAGGTGATTTCCACCTCCGTATCCTCGGGAGTCGTATCCACAGGATCAACCAGAGTCAACGTTGGTGGCGTGTTAGTCACGGCACAGCCGGTGATCTGGACGGGTCCATACAGGTTGTTAGTGTCGTCACACTCTGCTACAAATGTGCTGTTTTCAGAGATTGGCGTTACTCCTGATCCATCATCATTGATCAAGATGTGTAAATCATAAGAGGTTGATGGTTCAGGTATAGTGAAAGTTATATCGGCAATATTGTTTTCCTGTATTGTTTGGCCGACCGTCTGACTTGAAATAACTGTGGCAGCTGAAGCATAAGGATCGCCATTATAAAACGTGATCGGCATATCAGCCGGCGTAGGCCAGTCACCTTGATTGGTGATTATAACAGTCACATCAATTGATCCCGGACAGTTTGTGAAATCAATATCACTGTTGGTATTTCGGATTTCAACAATGGCATCTGGTGCCGCCAAGGCCGGTGCTCCATTACTAAGTCTAAAAGTGGATTGTGACAGGAAATTATTGCCTCCCGGCACCAAGTGATGCTGTTGCATTTCCCTTGGAACAGTCAGATCATCGTTGATATTGACTTCAAAATAATTATGCTGATTCCATATGGATCTACTGGATACCCATGGATAGTCATTTGTTCTAAATTTTGAAATGTAATCTGGCCCTGCACTGGCGGATCCTCCAACATCCTGACAACCACAGGTAATTTCCGTCTGGCCATCATCGTCTACATCAGCTACAACCGGATACTCCAATCTGGTACCTGCACCACAAGCGATGGAGCCCATTACCGATCCATCCAAACCATTGTAGACATAGAGATTTTCCTCATCTCTATAAACGACCTCATAAAATCCGTCTCCGTGAAAATCATAAACAGAACTACCTGTTCTTTGCGAAGCATCTACGGTGGCGACCGACCACAATTCGGCCATGTTGTTATCGATGACCACATAAACGTTCCTTCCCGCCAGACCAATTTCTAAATCGCCATCCGCATCGAAATCTGCCACGTTTGGATGACCTCCGTTACCTGTTGTGTTGGTTGTTGTGGCACTTTGAATATCGAAAGTGGTGCCTATCTGAGTTGAGGTCTGTATGTCCCAAACATAAACGTACCTTCCCATGTTGACGACAGCATCCAGATCACCATCCTGATCCCAATCTGCGATACTGGTCAACCCATCACTTAATGCAGGCGTTCCTGAAGTTATGGTCACTCGGGATGTCAATGCTTCCGAACCTGAAGTAAGATTTACTGAGTAAACCTCGTTACCAGCCATTAGCTCCAATCCGGAACAGTCAGCACAAAATGCATCTGGTAAAACATCCACAGCTACCGAGTAAGGTTCATTTGCCGTGCTCGACATTGCCCCGATTGAACCTGTGCCACCCCCAGAAACCAAAAGACTTCCATCAACAGAACTAAAAATCTGATCTCCCATGTAAATTTCCGCCACACCATCCTCGTTGAAGTCGGCTATCTCAGGGGTCCATCGGTCATCGTTTGCTGCATATCCAACAAGAGCTGTAGATGCCCATGTAGAGGAAGTTGTTAGCGCATTACCATCCGGATCATATCTTTCTAGTTTTCTACCGGTTCCTGAGGCCTCAAATGTTGTAATGAAAAATTCTGCAAACCCATCTCCATCTACATCGGCAAAAGCAGTGGCATTCAGCTGGTTATCCTGCCTGGTGGTCTGAATCTCCATGACCATCGATCCATCTACACCATCGAATGCATAAATTCTTCCCGGATTATCGTCAATACCAATCACTTCTGTCTTGCCATCATTATTCACATCTCCAATGAGTGTGGTCTGTCTGGAATCCATCGGATAGCTGGTTTCATCGGTCTTCCAAATACGAACGAGATTAAAAACCTCTCCAGGAGCTGGGCTGAAACTACAATCGGGCGATTCGTTTCCAAAAATGAAATTATCACAATCCAGAGATCCTTGACAATCTCCATCGTAGCAATCCACGAATCCGTCACCATCATTGTCAATCCCGTCACCGCAGTTAGATTCTTGGGCCCCTACCGCCATGGAAACAAGTATGGCCAAGGTGAAAATTTGTATAGATAAAAAAGTCTTTTTCATAAGTATGAATAGTTCGTTCTCAGGCTACCTTCGGCTTAAAGGAAGGCAGCCCCAGAATCATCTTAAAAAGTGTAGTGATTAAGGTGATTTAGGAACTAAGGAGTCTAATTAGGTGCATGGTACTGCCTCCTTGGTTCAAGCTATATTCTATAATTTCTTCGCAAAATACCAGAAAAGCAACTTAGGATTCCTGCCAAATGCCTTAAAAATTATGACAATGTGAATTGCTATTCATTGTTGCCCATTAAGTAATCCGTGAATTTTTTGATGGAATTCCGAAGGATCAAATGGTTTTGTAATGAAGCCATTCATTCCGGATTCAGACACTTTTTGAGCTACATCCCCTATCACATCGGCAGTCAGTGCTACGATGGGTAGTTCTGGATTGGTCTTACGAATTATTCTCGACGCTTCATACCCATCCATCTCCGGCATCTGAATATCCATCAATACAAGATCAATTTTTTCGGATTTCAGTATATCAATAGCTTCCTGACCGCTGCAAGCCTCTATGGGCTCACAGCCAAAATCGCTAAGAAAGTCTTTGGCTATCATCAAATTGAACTTATTATCGTCCACTATTAAAACCTTACCTTCAATTTTTTTGGAAATTTTATCTTCCTCAGGGGATTTGGCCGGACGCTCATCTTTCTCCAGTGTGAGCGTAAATTCGAAAATTGACCCCTTATGCAAAGCACTTGAAAAAACAATGTCGCTATTCATCAGACGAAGCAAGCGTCGTGTGATAGCCAGACCTAACCCTGAGCCTCCGTATTGCAGTGATGGTCTGTCACCGGCTTGAGTAAATATCTCAAAAATACGCTCGTACTGATCATCAGGAATCCCTATTCCAGTGTCTTGTATTTTAAAGTGAATGTTGTCTTCGTTGTTCGACTTTTTTGCTACCGAAATAGCAAGGTTTATACGCCCTTTTTCAGTGAATTTAATAGCATTACTAAGCAAGTTGTGCAGTATTTGGGCAATTCTCATTTCATCCCCTTTATAATGGTCGGCAAGATTCTCGGCTATTTTCAGCTTTACCTCCAATCCTTTTTCGGATCCCTGTGAGAGATAATTCTCGTAAATGCTTTGAATAAGATCCTGTAGATCAAACGGGCCGTTATTAAGTTCTAGTTTGTCCTCCTCGATTTTCCTGAAATCAAGTATATCATTTACCACAGCCAAGAGGTGAACTGCGCTTTGACGCAAAATGTTCAGTCGAGTAGCTTGCTTGGCCGAAACCATGTCCTTGATCAACAGCCGAGTGGTTCCAACAATCCCATTCAATGGCGTTCTAATTTCATGTGACATCATCGCCAAAAACTGATCCTTGGCTTTCGAGGCTTCCTCAGTTTTGATTCTGGCTGCCTCCAGTTCTAATCTCAACCTCATGTTCTCAGAGATATCCCTTGTCACAGAGTGGAATTTCACCATCGTTTTGCCATCATAATGCATCGTCGTACTGTGTTCCACCCAGAATGGTTCCTGATCTTTGGGTTTGAGCCGAAACTCATAAACGCAATTCGTCGATCGCTCTTTGAATTTTTGACGATAGAATTCCTTCATCTGATCTTTATCTTCCTCAAAGACAAAATCCCAAATTCCTAATTGGTAAAACTCTGAAGTATCCATATTTACCATTTGAAGCATTTTAGAATTCGCATAAGTAATTCTCCCATCGGCATTACACTCCACTATGCCGGCATTTACATTGCTCAGTATATCAATTAATTCCTTCCTGGCACTTTCAAGTTCTTCGTTTTGACGAGATACTCTTTGCCTGGCAGCCTCCAGAATATTATTCATGACAAGTCGTCGATTGTAATCGTGACCAATGTAAGTGAACAAACCTGCTGTGAAAATTAAGAAACCAATCAAGATCAAGTTTTGATTAGCTACATCTAGATCCGCGTCCTGATAAGCGGTTCCAATTACGAACTGATTATCAAAAAGATGGATCCGGGATTCCAGAAACTGGTCATCCACTTTGTGTTTTTTGTAGTATTGGGGATCTGCATATTGGTGATAAACCGAAGAACCATCATAAATGGCTCCTCTATCGAATTCTATTCCATCACCTGTGCAAAACTTGAAATAAATACCTTCAGGCGCTTCTTCATATATGGATTGAATAATCGTGGAAAAATTAATGATGGGAGCCATGTATCCTATTGGCTTTTCACCATCCGTTACTCCAAATAACAGGGGAATCCCCAGCCAGCCCTCAACCAAATTAATCGGATCATTCAAATGAATTTTATCACTCTTCATGACCATATTCAAATATTCGATTTCTTCGCCTGAGCGAATATCCGACACATTGCTTCCTGCAAGCCTGTTATGATTTATTTTGTTTCTATCATAAGAATACACAAATGTGTGTGCAGAATCTAGATAAGAAATAATTATGGAGTCTTTGAAACTGATGTTCTCCAGCATCTTATTGGTAAAGTCTTGCATCAGCTCTGGCGAAAAGAAATCGTTCCCACAGGACACGTAAGATTTTAGTCCGGCAACAATTACAGCGAACTTGTCAATCGAATTTTCAAACTGAAGGACTGCTTTGTCGCGTATGATCTCTTTTTGAACCATACGTTCCTGCCTTCTTCGATCAGCGATTTGCTTACTGAGATTATATGCGAGAATCGCAACTAAGGCGAACAACACAAATAGCGCTAAGTATACTTTATATCGCTGCTTCAACTCAAACGGTTTTTGGACAAAAATTTATTCCTGTCCTGGTTTAGACTTAGCTGGTCATTAAATGTAACAAATTTTCCTCATCAAACTAATCGTAGATACACTTCCTCCTAATATTAAGACCGAAGTGTTATTCCTTTCGATCAAAAAAAAACCCCAACTGATGTTGGGGTTTTAATTTTTCGCTCCTCCTCTTGGGCTCGAACCAAGGACCCTCTGATTAACAGTCAGATGCTCTAACCAACTGAGCTAAGGAGGAGTGTCCTCTAAAAAGGAGTGCAAATGTAAATCACTGCATTTATCAACCAAAAATTTTTTACAACTATTGAAAGTTGATTCTTACATTTAATCTCTCATGCGATTCTATTTAGGAATAGTTGTTGTCGTTATGCTTCCAATTTCTTGCATTGGTCAGACAATGTTCGAAGAGATAGCAGGAGCAATTGATCAGGCGAAATTTTCCGGTGCATCGTACTATGGAAGTGGTGTTTCAGCTTCCGATTTCGATCAGGACGGAGATATTGACCTGTTTGTGCCTACCGAAGAAGGAAAAATCAATGCCATTTACATCAATGAGTTGGGAAATTTCCATAGAACCAATCTAATCAGTGATAATTCAAACGCCCGTGCGGCTCTATGGCTTGATTACAACTCAGACGGATTATTAGATCTATTTTTTGCAGGCGACTGCTACAGATCAGGCTCTGATTGCGATTTCCAATCCACCCACCATTTGTATACCCAAGTTACTTTTGGTCAATTCGTTCGACAAAATACTTCTCTTGATCTGCCCACATCCACCATTGATCCATTAACGGTTTTCGGCGGTGCTGCGGCTGGTGACCTAAATAATGACGGTTGTGTTGACTTGATACTTACCTATTGGAACGGATCCCCCATCATTCAAATGAATAACTGCAACGGAACGTTTACCGATGCTTCAGGTTTGCTCGGCGAGCCATTGACACGACGATATTGGCAACCTGTAATCTACGATTTTAATCAAGACGGTTGGGCTGATATTTTTCTCAGTGTGGACGATGAAAAAAATCTCTTTTATAGGAACAATGGAGGAAAATTATTTGAGGAAATGGGGCAGTCTCTTCAATTGGCTTATGATGGGTACGACATGGGTGTGTCCTTATCGGATTATGACAATGATGGTGACATGGACCTGTATGTGACCAATATTTTTGAAGCATCAAACCACAACCGATTATTCGTAAATCAATTGGATGCCGGATCGTTTAGATTTCTGGAAAAAGCCAATGCCTTAGATATTGCAAATGGGGGTTGGGGTTGGGGTAATACGTTTCTGGATGTAAACAATGACGGCTTCTCAGATCTGGTAGCTACAAATGGCTGGACGGATGATTTTGCGAATGATCAGTCGCGACTTTGGATCAATCATAACGGCGTGTTTTTTACTGAACCGTCGAATTCTGGTTTTGATGATACGTTGAGAGGAGTAAGTCTAATTGCCTTTGATGCAGACCATGATGGCGATTCAGATTTACTACAGACTTTTCTTGAAAACCCTGACAATGTGGGGATCAGATATCTTCAAAACTCCATGGGGAGCAATGAAGAATCAAATTACCTAATCATACGACCGAGAATGAACGGAGCAAACAGAATGGCCATTGGCTCAACCATCACTGTTCAGATTGGGGATCAGATTCAAACCCGAGCCATTATCTCCGGCAACAGTTTTTATGGGCAAGAGCCCGCAGAGGCAAGTTTTGGGTTGGCTTCCAATGAGCTAATCGATAAGGTTACCGTAACATGGCCAGGTGGTCAAAAATCGACCAGACGAAATGTCATCTCTAATCAGATTCTAGATATTGATGATCTTGAAGTCATTCATGCCCCGGTGATTCACTCTATTGATTACTCTCAAGGAAATCACACTGTTGAGTTTCGTCACATGTCCGGCACGGAAACCGGTTTTTTGCTTCAAAAATCAACCTTCAGTGATTTCTTGAATTTTGAAGAGTACGACCTCACAAATGGCATCTGGATAGCTGCTAATATTGAACCATCTGTTCAGTATTTTTTTAGAGTCAAGGCCATATCTAATATCATGACAAGTGAATGGTCAGCAGTCGCCTCATATGTATGGAACCCTGACGTAATAGTAAACGCTCCGACCGATTTCCAGGTTGATTTCACCCGAAAATCCTCCATCGGTCTGGGTTGGGGAGACAACTCGAATAACGAAAGTTCATTTGAATTGCAACGATCCACAAAATCGGACTTCAACCAATATGTTTCAATTTCGATTCCCCAGGATCAGGAATCGTTTTTTGATACCACCGTTGAACCAGATGCTATCTATTACTATAGAATCAGAGCAATGCATCCAGAAAGTGCTTCATCGTTTTCCAACACAACAATGGCTTGTGCTTGTGATCCATTGAAGGAATCATCAAGTGAGATTCTAATTTTCCCAAATCCATCAAATGGCGAAATTCAAATTTTGAATGGGCGAGTTTCAAATCTCACTTTCCGACTTTTCAATCTTAATGGCCATATGGTCAAATCAAAAAACCTCGGAATTTCAATCACAAATACCATTAACGTATCTCATCTACCCTCTGGACTCTATATTTATCAAATCAATGATCAGAAAGTGATTGTCAAAAAGAACCTGATTCTCCTCCGATAAAATTTACACTTCCCGCTTAGACTTTTTTTTTTGATATTAGGATTTTTTGTACCTTCAAGTTTTCACACTTTCTGATCACCAATTATTGACGTAATTATGACGAGATTCTACAGATTAGCACTGCAAGAAATCGGTGCTCTTTCCCTCCTTATTATGCTCAGCTTTGTTGGTTATTCTGCTCAGTCTCAAGAGCGAATATGCCTTTCATACGAGCATGAAATGAAAATGAGAGCTAAGTATCCTCAACTTGGCACTAAGGAACAATTCGAGGAAAAATTTAACGGTATCATGAAATCAGTTCAGGCTAGAAAATCTGGCCCAGCTGCAGTTTTGACGATTCCAATCATTATTCATATCGTCCATGATGGTGAAGCCGTAGGAGTTGGAGATAACCTGAGTGCTGATTTGGCCTATGCGCAAATAGACCAGCTCAATGCTGATTTTCGACGAACGCCAGGTACATCTGGGTATAATGAAAATCCAGTAGGTGCCGACACTTTTATCGAGTTCGCTCCTGCGCTTGTTGATCCGGAAGGAAACCTATTGGATGAACCAGGAATCAACAGAATAGACCGAAACGACATGGGTTGGACAGCTCCACCATATGATGGCATTGGGTCTGATTACATTGATGTCACTATTAAGACAGAGTCTTACTGGGATTCAGATTTGTACTTTAACTTCTGGGCAATGGATCTGAGCGGAGGACTACTTGGTTATGCCCAATTTCCTAGTCTTTCTGGACTCGATGGAATGCCGGAAGATGGCGGACCAGCATCTACAGATGGAGTTGTAGTCCTGACCAGTTCTATGGGTAGTTCGGTAATGCCAAATCCTAGTGGTCCCGGTTCTTTCAATGAAGGTAGGACAGCAACCCACGAAGTAGGTCACTGGTTAGGCCTCAGACATATCTGGGGAGATGGAGATTGTAGTGTCGATGATTTTGTTGAAGACACTCCAGAGCAAGGATTTTCATCCTCTGGATGTCCGACAGATCAATCCAGCTGCGGTTTCGATGATATGGTCGAAAACTACATGGATTACTCTGACGATTTCTGTATGAATGTGTTCACAGTAGGTCAAAAAGCCAGAATGGACGCGGTTCTTGCCACTTCGCCACAAAGAGCATCTCTTCTAAACTCAACCGTTCACTTAGCTCCTTTCCCGAGCTTACTAATAAGTGAGGTAATGGACGGTAACGAATCTGGCGGAGTTCCTAAATACATTGAGTTACACAATGCTAGTGACGAAGCTTATGATTTATCTACTGTGGTTGTTAGAGTCTTTGCAAATGGCGCAACCGACACATTCAATGAAGTTGCTGTGACAAACGGAACAATTCTGGAAGCAGGTGCATCATTTGTGATCGCAGGAGCTCCTTTTCAAAGTGAATGGGGTGGCGTATTCTCTACGGCCGTTGCTGATCAAACCAGCAGCGCAATTTCTGGAAACGGTGATGATGTTTACGTCCTATTTGATAACGATACCCAGTTGACAGTAGATGTTTACGGAGAACTTGGAGTTGATGGTACGGGACAATCGTGGGAGTATGCCGATGGAAACGTAACCAGAAAAAGCTATGTGCTCAAAGTGAACAATGGGAATTTTGATGGTGAGAACTGGGAATATCTCCCGTACAGCAATGAAACTGCTACTCCCGGAAGTCACACGGCCGAAACTCCGGCTTTTGATCCAATACTTCTCGGAATCGAAGGAGTTGATAATGGTGAGTTTTATTATGCTTGTGATGGATCAATCACATTCACAGTTTCAGCCGTTATTGAAAATGCAGGAACACAGCCAATTTCATCGGTTGATTTATCAATATTTAATAGCTCAATTGCCGGTCGGCTAGGACCTGGAGTAACTGCAGCTACTTTTGAGCCCGCATTGCTGCCTGGAGAGATTGGATCTGCGGAGTTAGACATGTTCACAATTACTTCCGACGGAGAATATTTCTTCGAAGTGGAAATTTCTGATGAAGGAGATGGTAATCCAACCAACAACGAAATCGCTCAGGCAGAATATTATGTGAATATTTTCGAAAATGCCCATAATTTGGTCATTGAAACTGCTACTGATGCCTTCCCAGATGAAACACTGTGGTCGATTTCCGATGTTACAGGAAATGTTATCTACGAAAACTCGGTGCTATTTGGATCAACAATTAATATTGATGAAGTCTGCCTTGAAGATGGCGATTACGTCTTTACTCTTGTAGATACATATGGGGACGGAATATCTGACGGATATAGCAGCCTATTTGTTGGTGAAACATTAATTGTGAGTATCCCGGGAGATCATCCAGACTTTGATGTTGCCTTCGGCCCTGATGAAAGAAGCGTTTCGTTTGAATTCAGTCTCCCATATTCCGCAGAAACGGATTTATCCGTTGAACTAACCTCCCCAATGAACGGTGATGTGACTTCTTGTTTTGATCAGGTCGGAATGGAAGCTATAGTCACCAATGTTGGAACCACTGTTGTTAGCGGATTCGAAATTTCATTTGGAACTGAGGATGACTTTTATTCAGAAGTACTTGATGGATTATTCTTCAGACCAGGTGAAGAAATGGAGCTGGAATTGGGATTGGTTACCATGGCCGAAGGATCCAATACAGTGGCTGTGGTGGTGGATGCTGTAAGCGATACTTCAGGCAATGGAGACCTTAATCCAAGTGATAACGTCGATGGCGCAACTATTAATTTCACTTTATCTGATGAAAATGGCATCATACTAAGCTTATTCACAGATGGATTTCCAGGCGAAACCAGCTGGGATTTGGAAGATGCCAGCGGAGCAATCATTGCTACATCTGGAGCCTTGCCCGAGGATAGTGAGGTAGTTGAATTGTTCTGTCTTCCAGACGGTGATTACACTTTTAACCTGTATGATAGTTGGGGTGATGGTATAAGTAATGATGTTGCGGCTATCATTGAAGATGACCAAGGACAAGAGGTAGCTCTCATCCCAGGAAATTTTGGTACAGAAGTGTCAACAGAGTTCACGCTACCATATGTTCCTTTTACTGACGCTGCAATAGAAATAATTGACCCTGTTGAAGGTGAAATAATTGCGAGCTGCTCAGTAATAACGCCGATTAGTATTTCTGTTTCCAATTCTGGTGCGACGACTATTACAGATATCACGCTGGCTTTAGGAAGTGATGAGTATGTTTTTAATGATATTCTGTTCCCTGCCGGTGCTGGTGCATCTTTCGAATTAGGAACAGTTGATCTAACTGAAGGTGCAAATGCAATAACCGCTTCGGTTGTTTCAGTGAATGGTACTGCTGATGATGATCCTTCGAATGACAACTCAACTGTTAATGTGACTTTTGAGTTAGACGAAACCACTACTTCTGTTCAGGTGGATCTTCATCTGGATGATTACCCGGGTGAGACAAGTTGGGTTATTGTAGATGGATCCGGCACTGTGGTTGTGGAAAGTGGTGAATACGAAGAAGAAGAAATCACTGTAACAGAGTATGCCTGTTTATCAGATGGCTGTTTTGAATTCATACTATTGGATTCCTGGGGTGATGGTGGCCCTGGTGTAGATGTCATAGTAGATGGAACGACAGAATTATCCATTGATGGTGGGAATTGGGGAAGTGAGATCTCAGGAGTCTTCTGTGTTGGAGATGCTTTGAGGCCGGTTTCAGACTTTGAAGCCACGGCTAATGGGGCCTTCGCAATTGATCTAACGTGGGCGTATGATTACGATGAAGACGGTTTCATCATCCTGCGATCTTTTTCAGGTGAAGAAGGATCTTATGTGCATTTAGCTGACGTAGCAAGTGCTGATAGATCTTATACGGATTCAAATGGACTTGGAGAGCTATCCACGTATTACTATGCGATAGTTTCCAAAAGAGGTGACGATCTTTCATTAGCGTCGTATACTGCTGGCACAACCGGTTCCAATTTGGGTCAAACCGAGCTCTACGAGGGCTTTGAAGGTGAGACGTTCCCACCAGAAGGATGGTCAATGCAAGACATTGATCAGGACGGTGAAAATTGGTTCTTATATGATGTCGATGGAACAGCCTTCGTCGGTAACCAAAGTGCTTCGAGCGCGTCGTATATCAACGGAGTAGGAGCGCTTAACCCGGATAATTACCTGATCACACCTCAAGTTTCAATCGGTGCAGATTATATCCTATCCTATGCCGTTGGCGCTCAGGATCCAAGTTTTCCAAACGAAAAGTATTCTGTTTTGATTTCAACTTCAGGAACCAACACTGCTGATTTTACAGATGAAATTGTGACCGAAACATTGGTAGATGGCGATTGGCATAATTTGGAATTCTCACTTAATGATTATGCAGGACAGGATGTATATATCGCGTTTAGACATTGGGATGTTACAGACATGTTCTATTTGAAACTTGACGAAGTATTTGTTGGGCTTCCTGGAGATGACGAACCTGAGGGAGTATTCGCTCCAACAGATTTGACAGCTTCGGCTTCTTCAGCCTATCAAATAGATTTGTCCTGGAGTCATGATGATGCGGATGAATTCATAATCCTGCGGTCACTATCTGACGAGCTAGGAAGCTTTGAGGTTGTGGAGATTATTCCAACGGCCATGACACCTACATACTCAGATCAAGGGTTAATGCCTGAGACCACATATTACTATGAAGTCAGGGCTAAAAAAGGAGATGAGGTTTCTGTGGGAGCAACAGCATCAGCAACTACGGATGCTGCGGATTTAGGTGAATTCAAGCTTGAAGAAAGTTTCGAAGGGACATCATTCCCGCCAGAAGGTTGGTACATGGTTGATGACGATGGCGATTCATTCAACTGGTATCTTGGAGAAGATCCACAACATGACGCACAAGATGGACTTAATTCTGCCGTCTCTGGTTCATATGATAATGATACGTCGAGCCCGTTAACGCCGGATAATTACCTGGTCTCTCCTCAGGTGACTATAGAAGCCGGAGATTTCCTTGTCTATTACGTAGCAGCACAGGATCCGAATTGGGCCGCTGAGAAGTACCAGGTATTGATCTCAACAGCTGGCACTAACACCTCTGATTTCACAAATGAAGTAACCACTGAGGTGTTAAGTTCAGCTGACTGGGAAAAAAGAGAATTCGATTTGGCTGCATATGTTGGTCAGACAATCAGAATTGCCTGGAGACACTTTGATGTAACCGATCAATTCGAAATGAAGATTGACAACATTAAAGTGGGAGATCCTTCTGCAGGGGATGCTCCACCATCAGCACCATCCACTCTAATTGCGACTGCTTCAGGGCACTCTCAAATCGATCTTTCCTGGACAGACAATGCTGATAACGAAGATGGCTTTACTATTCAGAGAGCTGATGCCGAAGAGGGGCCTTGGACAGACCTATCCACATCAATAGCTGCTGATGCCACTACTCATAGCGACTCTGGCCTAGATGATGAAACGACTTACTATTACAGACTAAAGTCTACGAATAGTATAGGTGCTTCGGCTTGGTCCAATGTGGCTTCTGCGACTACTGAGGAGTTGATACTGGGACTTGATAAGTTGGGTGATTTGAATGTTAAGTTCTATCCAAATCCGGTCAACCGAGATCTGACGATTGAGTTTGATCAGAATAACAGAGTCCAAGTTTCCGTATTTGACTTCTCGGGTAAAACCCAAAATGTGGGAATAAACCGAGAAGGCACGAAGATTACATTGGAAATGTCTTCACTTTCGACAGGTTTGTATTTTGTAAACCTATCGGATGGGAAAAATGAATTGAATTGGAGAATTCTTAAAAAATAGAAATAATGAAAAACATGAAAATAAGTTTCTTAGTAATAATCATGATGGCTTTTGGTATCTCGGCTTCTGCTCAGCAAGATGTCAGAAGAGTAAAGGCTAAGCCATCTAAAACAGTTGAGGCACGGAAGGGCCCGTTTCATTCCGATGTTCAATCCACGGAAAAAAAGGAGAGTGTCAGAAAAGGTGACACAAAGCCAAACATCTGGGAGGTAATTCCTGCAGATGGATTCGTTCCAACCGGGGATAAGGATTTGGATAAAAAGAAGAAGATGGAAATTCAAATCCGATGGGCGAAGGAAAATCCTAAGCGATTTCAGGAATTACTGGAAAAGCACGGGATTAAGAAACCCAAAAAAGGAAAAGACTGATTTCCTAACAAATAGTAAAAAAGGCGAGAATTATCTCGCCTTTTTTTATTGAATATTCTTAGAAATTTTAGCCAGTATTTTCTTTAGCTGATTATAATCCTCATCATCGAGTCCTGACCAACCCTCTGACCGTGCATCCAGAACAAGCGGGGCTGATTGGTGATAGATATCCGTTCCTTCCTGAGTTAATTTTAAGAGATACTTGCGTCTGTCGTCCTCATCAGCCCTTCGGGAAACGAATCCCCTT
>CBDBUY010000007.1:0-7097 GCA_965212145.1 Cyclobacteriaceae bacterium
AGCGGCGCCTACGTCTGGCACTACCAGACCACGCCGGGCGACACCTGGGACTACACCGCCACCCAGCACATCATGCTGCTGGACCTCGAGATCGACGGGCAGGCGCGCAAGACCCTGGTGCAGGCGCCGAAGAACGGCTTCTTCTACGTGATCGACCGCGCCACCGGCGAGCTGATCTCGGCCAACAACTACGTGCCGGTGACCTGGGCGACCCACGTCGACCCCGACAGCGGCCGGCCGGTGGAGACCGCGTCCGCGCGCTACCCCGATCCGGAGGACCCGCAGCTCATCTTCCCCTCGCCCTTCGGCGGGCACAACTGGCACCCCATGGCCTTCAGCCCGAAGACCGGGCTGGTCTACTTCCCGGCGCAGGAGATCCCCTTCGTCTACGGCGCCGACAGCGACTTCGAGTTCGCGCCCGAGCCGGGCACCTGGAACCTCGGCGTGAAGTTCGCCCACGCCTCCTTCCCCGAAGACCCGGAAGAGGCCCGCAAGCTGCTGCCGCTGCTCAAGGGGCGACTGGTCGCCTGGGACCCGGTTCGCAACCAGGAGGTCTTCCGCGTCGCGCATCCCGGCCCCTGGAACGGCGGCGTGCTGGCGACCGCCGGCAACCTGGTCTTCCAGGGCACGCCCGGCGGCACCTTCGCCGCCTACGACGGCCGCCAGCGGCGAGCGCCTCTGGGCGACCCAGGCCCAGACCGGCGTGGTCTCCGGCCCGATCAGCTACGAGGTGGACGGCGAGCAGTACATCGCCGTGACGGTCGGCTGGGGCACGGTCTTCGGCCTGATCTCGCCGGGCGAGCAGCGCCCGGTCAGCCGCGTGCTGAGCTTCCGGGTCGGCGGCGAAGCCGCGCTGCCCGAGCCGGAGCTGGCCGCCGCCGACTGGCCCGAGCCGCCGCCGGTCACCGGCAGCGCCGCGCAGATCGCCGAGGGCAAGGCGATCTACCTGGAGAGCTGCTTCATGTGCCACGGCGACGCCGCCATGTCCGGCGGCGTGCTGCCCGACCTGCGCAAGCTACCGCCCGAGCGGCATGCGCTGTGGAGCGAGATCGTCCTCGACGGCGCGCTCGCCGAACGCGGCATGCCGGGTTTCGCCGGCCGCCTCAGCGCGGCCGAGGCCGCGGCGATCCAGCAGTACGTGATCCAGCGCGCCCACGACACCCGCCAGGTCGCGGCCCAGGATGCCACCGAGGCGGCCCCGGCGTCGGGCGACACCTCCGCGCAGTAGGCTCGGCGGGCCTTGGCTTCGCCCCCGGCCGCGCGTATCCTGGCGGGCACGGACGGTCGAGAAATCCAACGATGGCACGACCCAGGGAGGACGCAATGAAGTGGACCGCACCGCGTTTCGAAGAGCTCTGCATCGGCATGGAGATCAACGGCTACTTCCCGGCCGAGCTCTGAGCCCCCCGCCGGCCCGCCGGCGGGGCGCGTCCCGCAACATCTCCGCCGGGGCGCGACATGGCTCCTTCAGTCGGGGCCCGGTGAATCGGGACCCAGTGAATTGGGGTCCGGTGAGTCGGGGCCCGGTGAGTCGGGGCTTGTTGACGTGAGACCGGCCGGGGACCAACGCGCCGGATGAGCGGGTTTCGCGTGATCGTGCTGGGCTCGGCGGCCGGCGGCGGCTACCCGCAGTGGAACTGTCGCGGACCGGTCAGCCGGCTGTTCTGGGACGGCGACCCGCGGGTCGAGGAACGCACCCAGTCGTCGCTCGCCGTCTCCGACGACGGCGGGCGCTGGGCGTTGCTCAACTGCTCGCCCGACATCCGCCAGCAGATCCTGCGCACCCCGGCGCTGCAGCCCTGGCGCCGGCAAGACGCGGCCGGTGGCGGCCCAGAGACCGGAAGCCCAGAGACCGGAAGCCCAGAGACCGGCGGCGCAGAGGCCGGCCCGGACGGTGAGCCGGCCGCGGGGCCGCTGCGGCGGACGCCGATTGCCAGCATCCTGCTGACCAACGGCGACATCGACCATATCGCCGGCCTGCTGTCCCTGCGCGAGCGCCAGCCCTTCCGGCTGCTGGCCACTCCGGCGGTTCTGGAGGTGCTGCGCGGCAACCGCATCTTCGACGCCCTGGCCCACGACCTGGTGGAGCGCTGCCCCGTGAGCCTGAACGCAACCTTTCCCCTGGTCGGCGCGCTGACGGCGGAGATCTTCGCGGTGCCCGGCAAGGTGCCCCTCTATCTTGAGGAGGGCGAGCCGGAGATCGGCGGCGAGGGCGAGGCGACGGTCGGCGTGCGCATCGCCGCCCCCGACGGCCGCCAGCTCTTCTACATTCCCGGCTGCGCACGGGTGACCCCGGCGCTGAAGGCCCGCGTGACCGGGGCCGATCTGCTGCTGTTCGACGGCACGCTCTGGGACGACGCGGAGATGATCGATGCCGGCCTGGGCCACAAGAGCGGCCGGCGCATGGGCCATGTCTCCATGTCCGGGCCGGACGGCAGCCTCGCCGCCTTCCGCGACCTGCCGCTGGGCCGGCGAGTCTTCGTGCACATCAACAACACCAACCCGGTGTTGGTGGCGGACACGCCCCAGCGCGCCGAGGTCGCGGCGGCCGGCTGGGAGATCGCCTACGACGGCCTGGAGATCGCCCTGTGAGCCAACCCGCCGCCGGCCCGCCGCCTTCGACGTCGACCCCCATGCCGACCGCCATGCCGACCCCCATGCCGACCGACGTGCCGACCGCCGCGCTGACCGCCGTCGAGACGCCTCTCGACCCGGCGCAGTTGGAGCGCGCCCTGCGCCGCATCGGGGAGACGCGCTACCACCACCTGCACCCCTTCCACCAAAGGCTCAACAGCGGCGCGCTCGACCGCGGCCAGGTGCAGGCCTGGGCGCTCAACCGTTACTACTACCAGAGCATGATCCCGGTGAAGGACGCCGCGATCCTCTCGCGCATGACGGAGGCCGCCCTGCGGCGGGACTGGCGGCAGCGGCTGATCGACCACGACGGCACCGCGCCGGAGACCGGCGGCCTGCGCCGCTGGCTGGCGCTGACCGACGGTCTGGGGCTGGAGCGGGCCTACGTGGTCTCCACCGCGGGCGTGCTGCCGGCGACGAAGTTCGCCGTCGAGGCCTACGTTCACTTCGTGCGCGAGCGGAGCCTGCTGGAGGCCATCGCCTCCTCTCTCACCGAGCTCTTCTCCCCCATGGCGATCGGCGCGCGGGTGCGCGGCATGCTGGAGAACTACGACTACGTCACGCCGGAGATCCTGGCCTACTTCGACAAGCGCCCGGAGCAGGCGACCCGCGATTCCGACTTCGCCCTGGCCTATGTGCTGGAGCACGCGCGCCGGGCCGACCAGCAGGAGGCGGCCCTGCGCGCCCTGACCTTCAAGTGCGACGTGCTCTGGGCCCAGCTCGACGCGCTCGAGCATGCCTACGTGGCGCCCGGTCACATCCCGCCGGGCGCCTTCCGGCCGGCGGCACCGTGAGCGCGCCCGCCCCCCTCCTGACGCCGGAGAGCGTGCCGCGGCTGCCGCGCGGCGTGCGGCTGCGCCACGACCAGACGCGCGACGAGTGGCTGCTGATGGGCCCGGAACGCCTGCTCAAGCTCGACAGCATCGCGCGGGAGATTCTGCAGCGCTGCGACGGGGAGCGGAGCGTCGCCGCCATCGTCGCCGAGCTGGCGGCGCGCTTCGAGGCCGAGGCGGCGACGGTCGAGCGCGATGTGCGCGCCTTTCTGGAGGCGCTGCTGGCCCGCGGCCTGCTGAGCCTGGAATGACCGGCGCCGAGGCCGAGACCCCGGCCCCCCTGGGCCTGCTGGCGGAGCTGACCCACCGCTGCCCGCTGCGCTGCCCCTACTGCTCCAACCCGCTGGAGCTGGAGCGCCGCTCGGACGAGCTGGACACCGCCACCTGGACCCGCGTGTTGAGCGAGGCGGCGGCCCTGGGCGTGCTGCAGGTCCACCTCTCCGGCGGCGAACCGACGGCGCGGCGCGACCTGGAGGCGCTCGTCGCCCACTGCGCCGACCTGGGGCTCTACAGCAACCTCATCACCGCCGGGGTCAACCTGCCGCCGGCGCGCCTGGCGGCGCTGGCAGAGGCCGGGCTGGACCACGTACAGCTCTCGCTGCAGGGGCCCGAGGCCGCCGGCAACGACCGCATCGCCGGACTGCCCGGGGCCTTCCACCAGAAACTGGCCCTGGCCGGCGAGGTCCGCGCGCTCGGCCTGCCGCTGACCGTCAACTGCGTCGTCCACCGCCACAACATCGCGCGGCTGCAGGAGGTGATCGACCTGGCGCTGGCGCTGGGCGCCCATCGGCTGGAGATCGCCCACGCCCAGTATTACGGCTGGGCCCTGCGCAACCGCGCCGCCCTGATGCCCCGGCGCGCCCAGGTCGAGGCGGCGATGGCGACGCTCGAGCGGGCCCGCACGGCCCAGGCCGGGCGGCTGGTGATCGACGCGGTGGTGCCGGACTACTACGCCCGCCTGCCCAAGCCCTGCATGGGCGGCTGGGGCCGGCGCTCGCTCAACGTCACCCCGAGCGGCCGCGTGCTGCCCTGCCATGCGGCCGAGACGATTCCCGGCCTGACCTTCGACAACGTGCGCAGCCGCCCGCTGGCCGAAATCTGGTACCAGGGCGCCGCCTTCGCCGCCTTCCGCGGCACCGACTGGATGGTCGAGCCCTGCCGCTCCTGCGAGCGGCGGGAGATCGACTGGGGCGGCTGCCGCTGCCAGGCGCTGGCGCTGACCGGCCGAGCGGAGAACGCCGACCCGGCCTGCCACAAGTCGCGCCACCACGCCGCGCTGCTGGAGCTGGCCGACGCGGAGTCCGAGGCCGAAGCGCAGGGCGAGACGGGCACCGCCTTCGTCTACCGGGGCTTCGCGACACCGCAGAAATGAGACAGGGGCGCGGCGCACCCCCGCCCCTCTTCGCAGCATGCCGCTACTCCGGCATCTGCACCGTGAAGGCGATGCTGGCGTACCAGGCGGCCAGGTCGGAG
Source organism: Cyclobacteriaceae bacterium (assembly GCA_965212145.1). Classification (GTDB taxonomy): domain Bacteria; phylum Bacteroidota; class Bacteroidia; order Cytophagales; family Cyclobacteriaceae; genus JAAEPI01. The sequence continues at coordinate 4,941 of CBDBUY010000007.1, forward strand.
ATGTCCGCGTCAGACAGGTCCTTGGCGATCACCGACATGATCTCGTGGGTGCGCTTGCCAGAGCGGAAGGCCTTGAGCTGGGTTTCCAGGTAGACCTCGCTCTCGCCGGCGATGTGCGGCGCGATGGGAATGCGCGCCACGCCGTCGAGGCCGTGGCAGGTCTTGCAGGCCGCCGCCTTCGCGCGCCCGGCCGCCGGGTCACCGGCCAGTGCGGGCGACAGCGGGACCAGCGCCGCCGGCAACAGCAGCAGCAGCAGCGCGGCGAGACGCGTGAGGGCGAGCGAGCGGATCATGACGCTCCCGGGGGTCCGAAGGTGGGCGGACGGGGCCGGCCGGGCCGGTCTCGGCCAGGCCGGGCCGCGCCCCGTCCGCCGAGGCGCCCTCTACCACCGGCCGGCCGGGCGGCTCAGCGGGTGTAGGCGATGCGGTAGACGGCGCCGACCAGATCGTCGGAGACCAGCAGCGAGCCGTCCTGGAGCTGGGCCACGTCGACCGGCCGGCCGAGGTACTCGCCGGTCTCCTCGTCGAGCCAGCCGTCGGCGAAGACCATGGTCTCGCCCACCGTGCCGTCCTCGTTCACCGCGGTGAACATGACACGCGCGCCGATCGGTTCGGTGCGGTTCCAGGAGCCGTGCTGGGCGTTGAACACGCCGCCACGGTACTTCGCCGGGAACTGGCGGCCGGTGTAGAAGGTCATCCCCAGGTCGGCCGCGTGGGCGTCCATCTCGACCACCGGGAAGACCACGTCGGCCGGCGGCTCCGAGCCCTTATACTCGTTGGTGCGCACCGCCCCGCCGCCGTACCAGGGCGAGCCGAAGTGCTGGCCCATCGCGGTCTGGCGGTTCAGCTCGCCGGGCGGGATGTCGTCGCCCATGCCGTCGACCTGGTTGTCGGTGAACCAGAGCTCGCCGTTGGCCGGGTTGAAGTCCATCCCCACGGAGTTGCGGATGCCGTAGGTGTAGACTTCGCGGTTGCTGCCGTCGCGGTCCATGCGGATGATGCCGCCGATGCCCTCGCGGTCGTAGAGCTCCAGCTTCTCGGCCGGCGGCACGTTGAAGGGCTGGCCGAGCGAGATGTAGAGCTTGTCGTCGGGCCCGACCCGGCAGACCCGGGCCGTGTGGTTGTAGCTCTCCTCCTCGACCGGGATCAGCTCGCCCTGCGGGACGATCGGCACCGCGACCACGTCGGGGCTCTCGTAGAAGAACTCGGCCGCCGGGTACATCAGCACGCGGTTCTGCTCGGCGATGAAGAGGAAGCCGTCCTTGGAAAAGCAGGGGCCGTTGGGGATGGTCAGGTCGAGCGAGGGCGCAAAGCGCTTCACCTCGTCGGCGACGCGGTCCTTGTTGCGGTCGGTCACCGCCCAGACGTCGGTCTTGCGGGTGCCGACGAAGGTGACGATGCCCTGGGGGCCCACCGCCATGTGGCGGGCGTCGGGCACGATGGCGTAGAGGTCGATGGCGAAGCCGGGCGGCAGCTCGATCCGCTCCAGGATCCGGCGGATCGCCGCGGCGTTCTCGCCGCCCTGCTCGACATAGGTGAAGTCCTTCACGCCGGTCGTCTTGAACTGGCCGAGCCGCTCCAGGTTCGACTGCGCCGCCGCCGGAGCCGCCGCTCCCGCCGCCAGTCCGACAGCTATTGCACTGCACAAGAGCCAAGTTCTCATCGCTTTCCTCCCTGGTGCCTCTGCGCCTCTTCTTCTGCGCTTCTTGCTTTGCTTACCCTGCGCTTCTTCTTGTGCCTCTCGCGGGCCTCGAAATGATATCCGAAGCGGGAGGACGCGCCAATTTGATTCTACCAGAACGAGTCCGCGCCCCCGCCGACGACCGCCGGCCGCCGGTTCGGCCCAAGGCGCGCCCGGAAAAGACGGCCGGGCGGCGCCAAGCCTCGCGCGACCGGCGCCGGGCTTCACCGTCGAGGCGCGGTGCCACGCACAGGCGAGGGACTGCGGCGCCCTTCCACTTGCGGCCGACGCCCGCCTGGGCCAGGACAGGGAGCGTGCGCGGAGCGCGCGCGAAAAGGGGCGCCTTGCGCGTCCCCCGGAGCGGCCGACTTCGCCGGAACACATTGGAATCGGTGATTTTTCGCTGCCGGCGGACGCGCGAAGGCGGGTCCGCGCCGGGCGGCGCAACACCCAGGAGGGGCCCAGCCAGTCATGTC
>CBDBUY010000008.1:0-52388 GCA_965212145.1 Cyclobacteriaceae bacterium
GGACAAAAGGCGCTGGACCCCACTCCTGATTCCTGGGCGGCTGATCCTGACAATGAAGTAGCGATTTACGTTATCCGCATGCAGGCTGGTGCGGAGCTAGAGCTACCAACTGCCAGTTCAGAGGCCAACAGATCGTTGTATTTCTACCAGGGAGCCTCAACCAAAATCGAGGATGATATCATCGAGCCGGGTCGGGTTATTGAATTGAGAGCTGATCAAAAAACACTCATCCAAAATGGAGAAGGTGAAGGTCATTACCTGTTCTTGCAGGGCAAACCGATTGGCGAACCAGTCGTGACTTACGGGCCTTTCGTGACCAACACCAATGCAGAATTACAGGAAGTAGTGAGCCGGTATCAACGCACTCAGTTCGGGGGCTGGCCCTGGCCAAAGAACGACCAGGTACACGAAAAAGGCAGGGGCCGCTTCGCCAAACATGCTGACGGCCGGGAAGAAGAAAAATATCTAGCCTAGTTTGTGGTCATTCCAGGCCTGGATGCCACCATCTCCACCATGGTCTGTGGCACACAGACCATTGAAAAAAGGCAGGGGCCGCTTCGCCAAACATGCTGACGGCCGGGAAGAAGAAAAAGATCTAGCCTAGTTTGTGGTCATTCCAGGCCTGGATGCCACCATCCAGATTGTATAGCCTGTCAAATCCCATTTGCCCCATGATTTGGCAAGCTTTTCCACTTCTGTTGCCACTGCGGCAGTGCAGCAGGTAGGTCTTGTCACGATCCAGTTTATCCACTTCATCTTTAAAGGACGGATCAAAAAAATTGATCGTCGTGTGACCTTCGATCTCCCCTTCGACCAACTCCTCCTCAGGTCTGACATCAATCACCTGATGCCCTTCGTTCATTAACTTCTCGAATTCTTCCGGACCGATATTTTCGTAGCTCATATTTCTAACATTTTTCTTGCGCGCAATTTAAGAAGTAGCGTTCGAATCCTGACATTAACTTCTCATTAACACCAATTTTCGCCTGAGCTCTTTAGCTTTCAAATAAAAAATGAGGTTGTCCCTTTTTATAATCCCAATGTTCTTGTTGTCCATAGTCCAGGCTCAAAACTGGAACCAGGATCAAAAAGCAATTCTGAATGCAATCGATAAACTGTCGGCAGCTACTGCCCCTGATGGCAAAGGTCCTTCTGCATACGGGGAGCTATTGGCTGAAGAATTTTCCAGATGGACCATGGGCTCGGATAAAATGGAAACCAAGGAGTCATGGCTGAAAGGAATTGACGGGTGGTTCAACGATGGTTGGCGGGTGAGTGACCGAACGAATGAAGTTCAGGAAATTAAAATTGTGGGAATAACAGCTTTTGTGAGAAGAATGGTTTCTGAAACCTACATGGGGCCAAAAGGCGAACTAACCGACCCATCGAAAGCCGCCGTGTCAGAAGTCTGGATGAAAGACCGTGATTGGAAATTACTCCGAGTTGAAGTGACCGTATTGGATTAAAGGGCAAACAATTGTTGCCTCAATTCATCCGCCTTGGCATAAAGACGCTTGCTCTCCGACTTATCCGATTTTGATAGCTGGTAAGCCTGATTCAACATGGATTTGTATTGTGCGTGAAGGTTTTCGTATGAGTCCATCGGTTTTCGCTTTAGATGAATTGATAAGACAAAAATCCTCTAAACTACCGTCAGGTTCAAGACGGCATTTTACGAAAATCCAATTAAGCAATTTGCCTAACCTCTACTTTAGGTCAGATAGATCACTGACTCCAATAAAGCCACGGTATATGAAACCTTCGGCATATTTCACTCCGATTCGGTTGCCAAATTCCCGGGCTCTGGCTTCCAACATGCTGAAAAAATCACTGGAGGATATGTAGGTCTCAGGTTCATCACTCTTGGGATCGAAGAGCTGACTTTTATAAGCTTTGTAAGCTTCTGTGCGTTGCTCGTAGACATCCGAAATATCCACATAGAAATCTGGAGTAAGCGACCGACTCTGAATGTAATGGTAAACCTTCTCAGGCCTGTAAGGTGCTTGAGAATTTCCATTTTCATCGGTCGTTTTGATCTTCTCCAAACCCGCCCAGAAACAGGAGTCCTCTATAAGTCTTGAAGCCCTTCCATGATCCGGGTGACGGTCTTCGGGCGCATTGGCCAGAACGATTTTGGGTTGATACTTCCTGATTCGTTTAATCAGCTCCATTCGATGCTCCTCATCGTTCTCAAAAAAGACGTCTTTGAAGCCAAGGTTCTCCCGAATGTCCAGTCCAAGAATTTTTGCAGCATCAGCCGCTTCCTGATCTCGGATTTCCGGAGTTCCCCGCGTACCCATCTCCCCTCTCGTCAAATCCAAAATTCCCGTTGAGAATCCTTTTTTCTTGTGAGAAATTAACGTGCCACCGGCACACAATTCCACATCATCCGGGTGGGCTCCTATGGCAAGAATGTCAGTCATTTGAAAGCTGGAATTCCTGTAATCTCTGCTCCTAAAATTAGCAAGTGGATATCGTGCGTTCCCTCATACGTAACAACCGACTCCAGGTTCATCATATGTCGCATCATTGGATATTCTCCCGTAATGCCCATGCCACCATGAATCTGTCGCGCCTCTCTTGCAATGTTTAGCGCCACCTCCACACTGTTTCTTTTGGCCAGGGAAATCTGCTGGGTGGTGGCCGTACCATTCTCCATCATCACACCAAGCTTCCAGTTAAGCAATTGAGCCTTAGTGATTTCGGTGAGCATTTCTGCCAATTTCTTTTGTACCAATTGGAACGACCCGATCGGCTTGTCGAATTGAATTCTCTCCAACGAATATCTTCTGGCCGAATCGTAACAGTCCATGGCCGCACCTATCGCGCCCCAGGCGATTCCATACCGGGCCTTGTCCAGGCATTTCATAGGAGCTCCAAGCCCACTCTTTCCAGGAAGTAAATTCTCTTTCGGCACTTTCACATCCTGAAAAACCAGCTCGCCGGTGCAGCTGGCTCGAAGCGACCATTTCCCATGAGTTTCCGGAGTGGAAAATCCCTCCATTTCTCTCTCCACAATCAGGCCGTGAATCCGACCTTCTTCATTCTTTGCCCATACCACAGCTACATCAGCCTGTGGTGAATTGGATATCCACATTTTGGCACCATTCAGTAAATAGTGGTCGCCCTCATCCGAAAAATGCGTTTCCATGCCGCTAGGATTAGAGCCGTGGTTGGGTTCGGTTAGCCCGAAACATCCAAGCATTTCACCAGAAGCCAGCTTTGGTAAATATTTCTTTCGCTGCTCCTCAGACCCAAAAGCGTAAATCGGGTACATCACGAGGGAGCCTTGCACAGAGGCAGTAGATCGCATGCCGGAATCTCCTCGCTCTATTTCCTGCATGATCAGCCCGTAAGAAATGTAGTCCAATCCGCCACAACCGTATTCCTCCGGCAGTGTGGGTCCAAAAGCACCGACCTCCCCAAACTTCTTCACAATCTCAGACGGGAAGTGATTTCGTTCTGCCCAATCTTCAATGAATGGTGTGATTTCTTTTTTAACAAAGTCTCTAACAGACGATCGAATGAGCTTGTGCTCTTCGGTCAAAAGGTCGTCCAGCTGATAAAAATCAGGTGACTCAAATTCGTCGACGAAATTTCTTTTCTTCACAGCGCCATTCTCCGTGGTTACTTCCATTGGGGTTTACTTTTTGGGTTTCAATAAGAACGGCGCAAATTTACAATTAAATACGAGCAGTCAATGTCAGAAAATCTAATGGATGAGGGTCTACAGGACCAGTTGAAGAAATTATCAGAGAAATATGCCTCCATGGGTCAGGATCTCTCAAGCTATCTGGATGGATTGCTATACAAGGACTATTTGACCTACTGGGATTATATTCACCTGGACACCCTTTTGAGCCTGCAAAATCCCATCACAGCCTTTCCTGATGAAAAGATATTTATCCTTTATCACCAAATCACGGAATTGTACTTCAAGCTTATCCTGAACGAAATAGATCAGGCCATGTTTGAAGACCCAATAGACGCTGAAATTTTCCATAAAAGAATTCACCGTTGTGGTCGGTATTTCAATCACCTCGTAGATTCATTCGATGTGATGATAGACGGCATGGATCCGGACCAATTTCTGAAATTCAGGATGTCCTTACTGCCTGCCAGCGGATTCCAGTCAGGTCAATACCGACTGATAGAAATCTCTTCCACAGATTTTTATCGATTGACCAGAGAACCGGATGAAATGAAAGGAAAATCCACGGAGGAGATTTACGAGAAACTCTACTGGAAAAGTGGTGCAACCGAATTGGCCACCGGCAAAAAAACATTGACGCTTCGTCAGTTCGAACTCAAATACCGTGAAGATTTCATTCGAAGGGCTGAGAAAATCAAAGACTGCAACCTCCGACAAAAATTCAACGCCCACTACGCTGATAATGAGGAGATCAAAAATGCGTTGCGAGAGTTGGATCATTTGGCCAATGTCAGCTGGCCGCTTGTGCACATGAGGTCTGCCTCACGATACTTGCAACGTGATCCTGACGTCATAAAAGCAACGGGTGGTACAAACTGGCAAAAATATTTGCCTCCGAAAAATCGAATGGTGCAATACTATCCTGAACTTTGGAAAGATCAGGAAATTGCTGAGTGGGGACGAAAACTGAAATTAAATGAATAGGTCCCGACCGACCATCATTTTCCTTTTTTTTCTCATTGGGGCGGGAGCTCAGGAAACATTCCAACGTGAAGTTTTTTTCAACGCAGACTCAGCTCAGCTGAAGGAAATAGCACATTTCCGAAAGTCCGATTCCACCCTTCACGGAACCTATGAAGCCTTTCATCCAAACGGCTCGCTTCAAACTTTTGGGCACTATCAAAACGGCCTGCCAGACAGCACCTGGGTCTATTACTATTTCAATGGACGGAAGCGCGCAGAAGGGAAATTCAAGCAAGGAAAATCCAACGGAAAGTGGATCTATTACTACGAGAATGGTAACCGCAAGTCAGAGGGCATGCTCAGAGATGACATCAAGCACGGCACATGGACTTTTTATTTCGAAAGTGGAAAACCGAAGAGCACGGGAACCTACTACAGTGACAAAAAGGCGGGGATTTGGAATTACTTCTATGAAGACGAGGTGCTGAAGGCGCAGGCGTATTACGAAAATGGCACGGGCATTTACAAAGAGTTCTATCCTTCAGGTGGTGTGAAGATGGAAGGTGAAAATGAGCACGAAAAAAGTGTCGGTGATTGGAAATACTATTATGAGAGTGGAGAATTGCAGGCGGAGGGTAAATTCGAAGAAGGTCTGAGGGTTGGTGAATGGATCTACTACCATAAAAACGGACAAAAGGCCGCTGTTGGCAAATTCACTGCCGGTAAGGAAGATGGTGTCTGGAAGCACTTTTATGAAGATGGAACGATCAGTGCAGAGGGGGCCATGGAAAGTGGTGAGCGCGATGGTTTTTGGAAGCTCTACTACCCCACTGGTGACTTGAAAGGTGAGGGCGATTTTGAACTTGGCAATGGCCAATATGTAGAGTACTACCCAAGCGGAAAGCAGCGAACAAGAGGCCAGGTTAAGAACGGCAAAAAGCACGGCAACTGGGTCTTTTACTCCGAGGAAGGACTGGTTGATGGGGAAGCAACTTTCAAGAATGGTGAGGGGACATACACTGGATTCTACCCGGATGGTAGTGTGAAAATGTCAGGCGACATGAAGGATGACAAGCGCGTGGGCGAATGGCAACTCTATAATCAGGACGGAAGTTTAGCCGGCACTTATAAACCTATTTACGAAGATGAGGCACCCATTTTCAAAACTAGAGAACTCAGCACCCCGACTGATCCCATAGGATCTGACAAACCGGAATACCTTTTTAAAAGCAATAAGCTCAGATATTTCACGCCCACTATCAACGAATACGACGGAGTAATTTTCGGCACAAATCCACTGTTTACTGGAATTAACAGGTTTCCCATCGCCATTGAGTATTACCAACAGGAACGCTTAGGCTATGAATTGCAGTTTACCATTTTGAGAGAGCCATTTTTTGTTGGAGATGCGCAGATCGGCTTGAATGATGTCTACAGTAGAGGAGGCACAGTGGAATTCAGGCAGAAATTTTACCATGAAGACCGAAAGCTGGGTATGTGGTATTTCGGTCACCTTCTTGGATTCGGCAGTTTAAGACATTCTGTGAAAGTACTGGATTCAAGTTTCGAACAGGAGCTTGGAGAAATGACCGAATCAAGAGGCTACTATGGCTTGACCATTGGAACGCGATGGGTCCAGCGTTTGACAGATTCAGGATTCACAATTGATGCTTATGTCGGAATGGGGTTCGGGTTACGGGATTTTCAGAAGAACTATGCCCCTGACACGACACTTGACGCACAATTTGATCCCTTGGTGAAATCAAAAGGGTACTTCCCGGTGTTGTTCGGGTTGAACTTCGGTCTGGTTGGACCAAAGAGAAGATTGACAAAATGAGCAAAACAGTAATAATAGGAGCAACACCCAATCCCACAAGAACAGCATTCATCGCAGCAGAAAAGCTCTCGCGATACGGAGAAGAATTTGTCCCCGTTGGAATAAAGAAAGGAGAAGTTTTCGGGAAGAAAATTCTGGACCTTAGGCAAAAACCAGACATCTCTGACGTGGACACAGTCACTCTTTATCTGAATCCTAGAAATCAGGAAGAATGGATAGAATACATCCTTTCACTGAAACCTAAGAGAATTATTTTCAACCCAGGCACAGAAAATCCGGAGTTAGCCAAACGAGCCTCAGAAAGAGGAATAGAAGCAGATTTCGCCTGTACGCTTGTGATGCTCTCGACAGGACAGTACTAATTACTCCGAACCTTTCTGTTCAGACCCATCAACAGGTGGAAGATCCGCCTGATAAATCCGCGGCAAACAAATCACCCCTCGTCGCAACATCCGATCAATCATGTAATTGATATGGGTGTTTTGCTCTGATTGTAATTCAATGTCGTTATTCTGAAAACTGAAAAGTGTTAGCTTCTCCAAGCCTTCAATTTCTGAAGGAAGGGTTGTGAGTTCATTGTTGTTCACGTCAATCTCACTGATCGATTTCATTTCCAAAAACGGAGGCGGGAACTCAGTGAGATAGTTGTCATTGACCCGAACAACCCTCAAACTATCCAGATTCGATAGCGTACCCGGTAGAACGCTCAGTCTATTGTTATGAAGGTACAACTCTCGCAGCTTGGTCAGCTGACCGAGCCCCTGAGGGATGGAGTATATCTTGTTGTAAGACAAATACAAGATCTCCAGACTGTCCAGGTTTCCGATCTCCTTTGGGATCACTTCTAACTGGTTGTAATAAAGATCCACCACCTTCAGCTTTTCCAGGTCAAAGAAATCAGATGGCAGACTTTCCAGTTCGTTCTTGTAGCACGAAAACTTGGTCAGGCTTTTTAGGTTAGAAATTCCCTCAGGCAGGCTCGTCAACTTATTTTCCTGCAATTGCCATTCATCCAGTCCTATCATATTGTAAATGGAGGGGTGAAATCCAGTGAGATTAGACTTGTTCATTTTGAGCACTTTCAGAAAATCCAGCTTGTCATATCGGGACTCAGAAAGTTTGAGCGGGTTCTCCCCTATCGCCAGCTCCTTGAGGCTTCTATTCTTCTGGATTTTATTGATTGGTATCTCCTCGAATTGATTTTGTTTCAATTCCAAGATTTTCAATCCCTTCAACCGTCTAAAAGACCTGACCTTCGTAATCTCATTATCCGCCAGACTCAATTTCTCCAGTTGAGGAATCTTCTTGATCTTGGGTTTGTCACCGATTCCATTGCTCCGCCAATAGATTTTCTTTAAGCTATCCAGGTCAGCCAGCTCTTTTGGCAGCTTCATTATTTTGTTGAAATCCAAAATTAGCATGCGTAAGCTGTCCGCCTCATAAACAAAGTCCGGAATTTCCTCTAACTGCGCATAACTCAAGTCAATCTCTCTGAGTGTATCAATTCGAGGATGAACTCGATACTCCTCCAGACGCTCCAAGGCAGTTTCATATTGCGCTCTGGCCCTTACAATCTTCATGGAATCCCTGAAACCCTCAGGGTCGCGTTCCATGTGAGCATGCATTTGTTCCATTTGTTTTTTGCGGCGCTCCGCCTCCTGTTCTTGATCAGCTTTTTCTTCCTGAGAAAAGGCCGTACAGGCCACCAAAAGCGCGCCCCCAAAAAGAACACATTTTACCAGTTGAGTCTTTGCGAAAACACCCCGAAATGTCCTCATAAATTGTGTAATTTTGCCGCTTTGAAAAATAGAGAATGGCAGAAGAAAAACCGTTAGACAAAGGTAATTACTCAGCAGGCAACATTCAAGTGCTTGAAGGCCTGGAGGCTGTGAGAAAACGCCCCGCGATGTACATTGGAGATGTGGGCGTAAAAGGGCTTCACCACTTGGTGTGGGAGGTCGTGGACAACTCCATTGATGAGGCCTTAGCCGGACACTGCGACACCATCACAGTTGAAATCAACACGGATAATTCCATCACTGTCACCGACAATGGCCGTGGTATTCCAACTGATTTCCATGAGAAAGAGAAAAAATCAGCTCTAGAGGTGGTAATGACCGTTTTGCACGCCGGTGGAAAATTTGACAAAGACACGTACAAAGTATCCGGCGGTCTTCATGGTGTAGGAGTTTCATGTGTGAACGCACTTTCCAACCACCTGAAAGCGACGGTTCACCGAAACGGTAAAATTTATGAGCAGGAATACAAAACGGGTATTCCTCAATATGATGTACGGGAAGCTGGAACAACCGACATCACCGGTACCGTCATTCACTTTACTCCGGATGACAGCATCTTCAACGCCACAGTTTACAATTCCGAAACGGTCGCCTCTCGATTGCGAGAGCTTTCCTTCCTAAACGCCGGAATTAAGATCAACATGATCGATCATCGCCAGCAAGATGACAATGGCGAGGACCTGAAAGAAGAGTTTTACTCAGAAGGTGGACTGGCTGAATTCGTTCAGTATTTGGACAATACGAGAGAAACACTGATTCCGGAACCTATCTGCATCGATTCTGAAAAAGGAGAAATCCCTGTGCAGATAGCTATGAGCTACAACACCTCTTATACGGAGAATGTAGTCTCATACGTCAACAATATTAACACGATAGAAGGTGGTACACACGTCTCTGGGTTCAGGCGAGCGCTGACTCGAACACTAAAATCTTATGCAGATAAGTCTGGATTGCTGGATAAAGTCAAAGTAGAAATCTCCGGAGACGATTTCCGGGAAGGTTTGACAGCAGTAATTTCAGTGAAAGTTCAGGAACCCCAATTCGAAGGCCAGACCAAAACGAAACTTGGAAATTCTGAGGCCATGGGTGCGGTGGACAACTCCGTGAGCAATATGCTGAACGAATACCTTGAGGAGCATCCCAAGGAGGCCAAGATCATTGTGCAGAAAGTGATCATCGCAGCTCAGGCTCGACATGCCGCTCGCAAGGCACGTGAGATGGTACAGCGAAAAAACGTCCTTTCAGGCACAGGCCTGCCAGGTAAACTTGCAGACTGTTCAGAAAAAGATCCTTCTATGTGCGAAATCTACCTTGTGGAGGGAGACTCAGCAGGTGGATCAGCTAAGCAAGGTCGTGATCGGAAATTCCAGGCTATTCTTCCTTTAAGAGGTAAAATCCTCAACGTGGAAAAAGCCCAGGAGCACAAGATTTACGATAACGAGGAAATCAAAAACATGCTCACTGCACTTGGTGTCTCTTTCGGTACGGAAGAAGATGAGAAGGCCCTGAACATGGTGAAACTTCGTTACCACAAAGTAATCATCATGACGGATGCGGACGTGGATGGAAGCCACATTCGGACATTGATCCTTACGTTCTTCTTCAGATACATGCGTGACTTGATCGATCAAGGATATGTATATATCGCGCAACCGCCGCTTTACCTTTTGAAAAAGGGCAAGCAGGAGCGATACGCCTGGTCTGAGTCAGACAGAGAGCGGACAACTTTGGAAATGGCCGGGGAAGGCAAAGAAGATTCCGTAGGTGTGCAGCGCTACAAAGGTTTGGGTGAAATGAACCCCGAGCAACTTTGGACCACCACCATGGATCCCAAAACCCGAAGCTTAAAGCAGGTGACTGTGGAATCAGCAGCTGAGGCTGATCATCTTTTCTCAATGCTCATGGGTGACGAGGTTGCCCCTCGTCGTGAGTTCATTGAGAAAAATGCGCGCTACGCCAAAGTGGACGTTTAACCGCTCAACGAAAAATAGTTTTATCGGAACGTGGCAGTTTGTAGGATTGCCAAAAATTCATTTAAAATGAGGAAAATCATTGTAGCCGCTTTGACTGTGGCATCTTTTACAGCTTTTTCACAGGGATATTGGCAGCAAGCCGTGGATTACAAAATGGACATCAATTTCGATGTATCCACTCATCGCTTTACTGGTGATCAAACGTTGGTTTACACCAATAATTCCCCAGACACGCTGTACAATGCTTACTGGCATTTGTATTTCAATGCTTTCCAACCTGGTAGTATGATGGACACGAGAAGCCTCACCATTCAGGACCCAAGCCCAAAGATTGGAGATAAAATTTCCAAGCTAAAGCCGGAAGAGATGGGCTATCACAAGATTGAGAGTCTAAGCCAGAACGGTAAATCACTTGATTACGAGATCGTCGATACCATTCTTGAGGTGCCTTTGGCTGAACCAATCCCTCCAGGAGGTTCAGCGACCTTCGCCATGAAATTCAACTCGCAAGTACCGATCCAAATAAGAAGAAGTGGCCGGAACAGCGCAGAGGGCGTGGATTATTCCATGTCTCAGTGGTTTCCGAAATTGGCTGAATATGACGAAATGGGATGGCACACACATCCATATGTAGGAAGAGAGTTTCATGCTCCGTGGGGTAACTACGAGGTGAATATCACCATTGACAAAAAATTCATCCTGGGTGGAACAGGTGTAGTTCAAAACGGAAATGAAGTAGGTTGTGGGTATGAAGACGAAGGAGTCAAAGTGAAGAAAACGAAGGAGAAAACAAAGTCCTGGAAATTCAAAGCAGAGAACGTACACGATTTCGTTTGGGCTGCTGATTCAGATTACGAGCACGTAACACGCACGATGGAAGACGGACTGGTGCTTCACTTCCTATACATTCCCAGTAAGAAAACGGAGAACTGGGATTACCTCCCAGAAATGACCGAGAAGGCTTTTGATTTTATCGAAGCTAATTATGGCGAATATCCATTCCCTCAGTATTCAGTGATTCAAGGTGGTGACGGTGGTATGGAATACCCGATGGCTACCTTAATCACTGGTGAAAGAAGTCTAAGGAGTTTGGTTGGCGTTACGGTACATGAGGCGATTCACAGCTGGTATCAGGGGCTCCTTGCCACCAATGAAAGCTACTACGCCTGGATGGATGAAGGATTTACAACTTTTGCGACCGCAGAGACAATGGCAGTTTTATTCACTGATGGAGATAATCCGAGAACCCAAGCCAACAACTATAAAGGATATGTGCGTGGAGCGACTTATCCCGGATTCGAAGAGCCGCTAAGCACACACGCCGATCACTTTGTTACGAATGGCGCATACGGATGGGGATCTTATACTAAAGGATCAGTTATCCTCGGGCAGTTGCGATACATTGTCGGTGAAGAAACTTTTGCAAAGGCATTGAAAAGGTATTTCAACGAGTGGAAGTTTAAGCACCCGGATTTGAATGATTTTGTAAGAGTTTTCGAGAAAACCTCGGGCTTGGAATTGCATTGGTACTTTGAGTACATGGTAAACACCACTCACGACATTGACTATGCAGTCAGTGACGTCTCTGCCGGAAACGAGGGCGCTATTGTCACTTTGAAGAAAGAAGGACTAGTTCCTATGCCAATGGATGTTCGTATTACTTTGACTGACGGATCAATTCAAGATTATTACATTCCACTTGGATTGATGCGAGGAGAAAAAGAGACGGATGCCACTGTTCTGACTGACTGGTTTTGGACACACCCTACGTACGAGTTCACCGTGGATGCCACAAGCGATGAAATCCAGAAAGTGGAGATCGATCCTGCTGGATTGATGGCCGATGTGAATGAGGAAAACAATAGCTGGAATAAGTAATTAAATAAAGTTGATTGAGTAGCTGATCTCGGATGAGTTACTCAATCAACTTCATTCCTCCACCATCGCCTTGATGGAAACCATCTGAGTTGGCCTCAGAGGATCGTTAGAAAAAATCGTCACGTTCTTAAACTGCTGGCCTTTCCTCCCGGCCGTGTTGAAAGCAACCTCGAGCTTGGCCTCCTCCCCTGGCGCCAATTGATCTTTTTCCAAATTAGAAATGGTGCAAGAGCAATTGGTTCGAGTCTTCCTTATTTTCAAGGTGTCCTGACCGGAATTTGTCATTAGAAATTCAAATACGGCCGTGTCTCCTTGGTTGATTTTCTTAAAATCATGAAGTTTCTTATCAAACGTCAAACGTGGTTTCGTGACAAGTTCTTCTTCCGTCATGATAGGAAAATACTCTTCCACAGTTGCGATCACCTCAAAGCTCTTTTCAGGTTCAGTTTTATCTGAGGTGAAAATCTTGATCGAGTCTGAGAGAAAACCCAAATCATTCTTTTTCTCAGGATCATACGTAATACGGATTTCACCCATTTGCCCGGATTCCAATTCATCCGGAACAAACCTCACCCGAATGTGTTCGGGCGACTCTGCCTTGTAAAAGTTGAGCGTTGAGTCTGAGGCATTGTAAACGTCGAAGTACCTGGTCAGGACGCGTTCCGTTGTGATCGTGCCCATATTGAAGGACTTATATTTTAGGCGCATTGCCCCATACCTGGCCGGCATATCCCGATCGACGGAACGAATCTCAGGGTTCACATTTCCCTTAATTGTGAGGGATATAGATGCGTTTTCTGCATTAGAGCTGACTTGCAGGGTCTTACTGAAAGGGCCTGGGCGATTCACCGTCTTGTATCGTGCTGTAATCCTTCCCGTATCTCCAGGCAATATTTCCTCTTTGGTCCAAAATGGCACAGTGCACCCGCATGAGGAGGTGACAGAAGAAACTTTTACTGACTGATTCCCACTGTTTGTATAGACGAACGTGTGCTCAATAAACTCCTCCGATTCTCGCACCACCCCGAAATCATGGATTTCGTTCGTGAATGTCAGCTTTCCCTGCCCCAAGGCTATCATCACCACGATCATTCCTCCACCAAAAAATAACCTTCGCATTCTTTCAATTTTTATTCATACAAAACACTTGAGCCAAAGGTATTAGGTTTGCGGAAAAACCGATCTATGGCGCGTATTTTAACCGGAATTCAAAGCTCGGGAAAACCACATTTGGGGAATCTTCTGGGGGCCATACTCCCCGCAATCAAATTGTCAGAAGATTCATCGAATGATTCCTTTTTCTTCATTGCAGACCTTCATTCGCTGACCACCATTAAGGATGCGGAGCAGCGGCGGCAAAATGTCAATGAAGTTGCTGCAGCCTGGATCGCTTGCGGTTTTGATACGGACAAAAACACCTTTTATCGACAATCCAGAATTGGGGAAGTATGCGAGCTGACATGGTTCCTGAATTGCTTCACGCCATTTCCGATGTTGGCCAATGCCCATTCATTCAAGGATAAGGCAGATAAACTGGCAGATGTAAATGCTGGACTTTTCACCTACCCGGTCTTAATGGCGGCCGATATTATCATGTACGATGCGAACATTGTCCCTGTCGGGAAAGATCAGAAACAGCATCTGGAAATGACTCGCGACATTGCCAGTAGCTTCAATCATCAATTTGGCGATACTTTCGTGGTACCTGAATCCAGAATAGATGAACAGCTCATGACAATCCCCGGAACGGATGGCCAGAAGATGAGCAAAAGTTATGGCAACACGATTGACATCTTTCTACCGGAGAAAAAACTTAAAAAGCAGGTCATGTCTATCGTCACTGATAGCACTCCTCTAGAAGAGCCCAAAAATCCGGACACCTGTCACGTCTTTGCCATCTATCAATTATTGGCAGATGAAACTCAAACTGAAGAAATGCGAAAGAAGTACCTGGCTGGTAATTTCGGATACGGTCATGCTAAAACAGCTCTATTCGAGTTGATTTTGGATCAGTTCAAGAAAGAGCGAGAGACATTTGACAAACTGATGACAGACACGGAGGTGCTGGAAAAGGAGTTGCAAAAAGGAGAAACCAAGGCCACAGAAGTGGCTCAAGCTACTTTAGGTAGAGTTAGATCTAAACTGGGATTTTAATCATGAATGAAAAGGAAAAAGCCGCACTTTGGCTAGGAAGTCCAGCTGTGGATGAAGTGACCAAAGAAACCATCAAAACCATGTCTGATGGAGAACTTATTGAATCCTTCTACAAGGATCTGGAATTCGGAACCGGGGGATTGCGTGGGATTATGGGGCCAGGGACCAACCGAATGAATAAGTACACCGTGGGTATGGCCACACAGGGTTTAGCGAATTATTTGAAAATTCAATTCCCAAATGAGTCGATCAAGGTGGCGATCGCACACGACAGCCGAAACAACAGTAGACATTTTGCAGAAACTACAGCCGCAGTGTTCTCGGCGAATGAAATTCAGGTTTACCTTTTTGAAGAACTGCGACCTACTCCCGAGCTATCTTTTGCCATCAGAGAGCTAGGTTGCAAAAGTGGCGTGGTGGTCACTGCATCACACAATCCAAAAGAATACAACGGCTACAAGGCCTATTGGGAAGATGGCGGCCAGTTGATCTCCCCTCACGACAAAGGAGTGATCACTGAAGTTCAGAAAATCAAAAGCATTGATGAGGTAAAGTTCGATGCTAACCAAGGGCTCATTAAGTCTATTGGGGATGAAATTGATGAAAGCTACCTAGCCGCTTTGAAGCGCTTGAGTTACGGCGGAGAAATCAATTCAGATTTAAAAATTGTTTTCTCCTCAATTCACGGAACAGGGATCACATTGGTTCCCAAAATCTTGGAGCAATTTGGGTTTAAGAATGTGACAATTGTGGAAGAGCAAAAAACTCCTGATGGAAACTTCCCTACAGTGGTTTATCCAAATCCAGAAGAAACTGAAGCCATGTCGCTGGCATTGAAAAAGGCAAAAGAAATTGACGCAGATTTGATCATGGCCACTGATCCGGATGCAGATCGAGTTGGGATCGGGGTGAAAAATGAAGAAGGCGAATTTCAACTGCTCAATGGAAATCAGACAGCTGCTATTCTCATTTATTACTTGCTTAGCCAGGAGAAAGCCAGAGGCCTGAAGGGCAATGAATTTATTGCCAAAACAATCGTGACCACTGATTTGTTGACAAAAATTGCTGACGGCCATGGTATCAAAACATACGAAACACTTACCGGCTTCAAATACATCGCGGATTTAATTCTCAAAAAAGAGGGTCAAGAGAGATTTATAGGTGGAGGAGAGGAAAGTTATGGGTATTTAATAGGAGATGCCGTGCGTGACAAGGACGCCATTGCAGCCTGTGCGTTAATTGCTGAAGCCATTGGATGGGCTGCTGGGCTAGGAAAATCGGCCATAGATTTACTTCTCGATATTTATTTAGAATTCGATTTATTCCATGAGCGACTCTATTCTTTGACCAAAAAAGGAAAGTCTGGGGCGGAAGAAATCACAGCCATGATGAAGCGATTTAGGGAAAGCCCTCCTTCCGATCTTGGCGGAGTTCCTGTAATAGAAGTATTTGATTATCAGAACGGAACATTATCATCAATAAAAGATAACAGCCAGATTAGGTTAGACTTTCCGAGTTCAAATGTGTTGCAATACGTGCTTCAGGACGGCAGCAAAGTCTCAATCAGACCGTCAGGAACCGAACCGAAAATCAAATTTTACTTTTCCGTACATTGTCAACTGATAAAACCGGAAGAGTACCGAAAAACACTTCAAAGTCTTGAAAAAAGGTTAGATTCACTACAAGATGCAGTTAGTCAATAATCTTTGTAAAATGCATTCATAGTGTTATTTTGCAGAGATTTTAAAAGAATATCTGGAAAAATCACAAACCAACAGTAACCTTACTCTATGTCTCTGGGCGTATTTGGAAATTTTCTTCTCGTAAGCGTTGGCTTTATCCTTCTGATCAAGGGTGCCGATTTTCTTGTGAACGGTGCTTCATCATTAGCCAAAAGATTTCATGTATCCGATATAGCCATCGGCCTGACGGTCGTTGCTATGGGCACTTCAGCCCCTGAATTGGTGGTAAATATTATCTCGGGTTCTAAAGACCTTGATGGGGTAATTTTTGGTAACATCATTGGTTCCAATATTTTCAACATTTTCCTGATTTTGGGAATATCCTCGGTTATCTATCCATTAACCGTTCAGCGAAATGCGCTCTGGAAAGAAATCCCCTATTCGCTCTTCGTGGCAATGATGTTTTTTCTTTTGGTGAACGACCGGATGATACGAGGTGAAGATGTAGACTCACTCAGCTTTTTAGACGGTGTTGGGTTGATGGTTCTTTTTGCCATCTTCCTAATATACATTTTCATGAATTTGAAACGCCATCCAGAGGAGGCTGATGGAGAGGATATCATCATGTATAGCTCCATGAAAACAACCATTATGATCGTATTAGGAATAGCTGGATTGATTTTCGGTGGACAGATGATAGTTGAAAATGCGATCGTAATTGCTAGTGCATGGGGCATGGATGACAAACTGATTGGGCTAACCATTATCGCGGCTGGAACTTCTTTGCCAGAACTTGCTACATCAGCCGTGGCGGCATTTCAGAAAAAATCAGACCTTGCAGTCGGTAACATTGTTGGTTCCAATATTTTCAATTTGCTTTTAGTGCTAGGTACGACGGCCATGATTAATGGTACATTGAACTACGACTCGGTACTAAATGTCGACATGTACTTCATGATGGCCGGAATTCTGTTGTTATTCCTTTTCATGTTTACACTAAACAAATACAAGCTTGATCGAGCTGAGGGTTTTGTATACCTCTTATTCTTCGTTGCTTACATTTACTTCATAATTAGTAGAGAAAGTGCGCCATTGGAAACTGCAGCATCTCTTTCGAACTAAAAACGTCCAATCATGCTACCAAAAAAAGACCCAACCGAATTATCGGCCTGGAAAAATCTTCTTGATCACCATGGATCGCTAAAACACAAATCAATCCGTTCCCTTTTCGAATCGGATTCACGCAGGACCAAAGAGTTTTCAATCCATGGAGCAGGTCTTTTTCTGGACTATTCTAAAAACCTCGTGGATACAAAAGCCATGGAATTGCTTCAGCAACTAGCAAGAGAAAGCGGTTTGCAAGAGGGTATTTCATCCATGCAAGGAGGAGAAAGAATTAATGAAAGAGAAGGCCGGGCCGTACTCCATTATGCACTCAGGTCGAAGAAAGATCAAATAGATCTGGATGGTGAAAACGTGATGGATCTAGTGAATTCTGAATTGAAAAAACTAGAGAAAATTTCCTCCAGCATACATTCAGGTAAATGGACCGGTTACACAGGAAAACGCATCAAAAATGTGGTAAACATTGGGATTGGAGGCTCTGACCTTGGCCCTCAGATGGTTTGCAATGCACTAAGACCATATTGGTCTCAAGTCACTCCTTATTTTTTGTCGAACATTGATGCAGCTCAGTGGGAAGAAATATGTGAGGAAGTAGATGCTGAAGAAACCGTGTTCATCGTGGCATCCAAAACCTTCACCACGGATGAAACAATGACCAACGCCAGAACGGCCAGAAGTTGGTTCGTGGATCAATTGGGTGAGGACGCATTGTCAAAGCACTTTTTTGCCGTCTCCACCAACCTTGACGAGGTAAATAAATTCGGGATACCCAATGAAAACATTGTCGGTTTCTGGGACTGGGTTGGAGGCCGATTCTCTTTGTGGTCATCGATTGGTCTAAGTATAGCCTGCGCGGTGGGTTACAAAAAATTTGAGGAGCTTTTGGACGGTGCAGCCGACATGGACGAGCATTTTTTCAATACGCCATTTGAGTCCAACCTTCCCGTGATCATGGCCTTGCTTACGATTTGGCAGGTCAATTTTTGTAAGCAGTCTACCCATGCCATCTTGCCATACGATCATCGTTTGAGAGATTTCCCAAGATTCCTGCAGCAGATGATCATGGAAAGCAATGGAAAGCAAACGGATCGAAATGGAAATCGGGTTAATTATGAAACTTGCCCGGTTTATTTTGGAGAACCAGGTACAAATGGCCAGCATGCCTTTTACCAGCTTTTACATCAAGGAACTGAAATCGTTCCTTCTGATTTCATCGCATGCATTAAGCCCGCTCATGAGCATGACGAGCACCACAAGAAACTATTGGCCAATTGTTTTGCCCAATCAGAAGCGCTGATGGATGGACATCCGAACCATGATTCATTCAGGAATTTTGAAGGCAATCGGCCATCAAACACGCTACTGATGGATGAACTTAGCCCAAAAAATTTGGGAGCACTGATTGCCCTTTACGAGCACCAGGTTTTTGTTCAGGGCGTCATTTGGAACATCTTCAGTTTTGACCAATGGGGCGTGGAGCTGGGGAAAGTATTGGCAAAAAAGATAGTCACTGGTGAGAAGAGCTCGAATCCATCAACGGTCGAACTTTTATCCAAGCTAGATTGACCCGACCAATTTTCCTGCAATTATTCCGGTAGCCACCCCAACATTCAAGGATTCGGCCTGTCCCTTACCTGATATGGAAATCAGGCCATCAAGGTATGGCTTAATTTCATCCCTGATACCGTGAGATTCGCTTCCCATGACTACAATTTCAGAGGTGCTTGGCTTCCAGTCCAATATATTCGTTCCGTTCATGTCGGCACCTACTTTTGGTCTTTCCTCTGATTCCAGAAATTTGGGAAGGTCTGTGTAGATAACCTTGACCCTGACGAAAGAACCCATTGTTGCAGAAATCACTTTTGGATTGTGAAACTCCACCGTGTCCTCAGAACAAACAAGCTGATCAATTCCAAACCAGTCAAGCGTACGAATGATGGTCCCTAGGTTACCAGGGTCATTGACCCCATCCAAGGCAAAAAGCACCCTTGAAGAATCCAGGTCACCTACAGAATATTCCTTGGTATGAGCAACAGCAAGTACTTTTTCGTTGGTTTTCAGACTAGATGTGTCCGTCAATACATTTTTTGAAATCACCTCAATATGATGGTCCTTGAATAGTGCCTCTTGTTCCTCCAAAAAATCCTTTGTGACGAGAATTGTCTCCACATCAAAATCTGACGACAAAAGCTCCAAAACATTTTTTGATCCTTCTACCAAAAAACGTTTTTCGCTGACACGGTACTTCTTATTTTTGAGCGACCTAATGAATCTCAGCTCATTTTTAGAAATCATACCCAAATGTACTGCTAGGCGGGTAAGTCAGCTCCTCTTACTATCGATTCTCTTTAGTTCCTGTATTGGTACGAAGTATCTCGATAAAGGTGAGAAGATACTGAATAGCTATTCCATTGAGGGTGTGGGTCCAAATACACGCAGCGAAATGACTCCTTTATTGGAGCAAGTCCCCAACACGCGTTTCATGTACAGCAGTGGACCGGCTCATCAATTGTATATCTACAAATTTGGAGAAAATGTCTTTTATGATTCTGCCAAGGTTGCAGAAAAGAAAGAAGACATTGTAGAGAAGTTCGATAAGAAAATCGAGGAAACTGAAAAAGAAGCTAAAGAACAGAGGCTAGTGGCTCGTAAGCTCAGAAAGGTCGCCAAAAAAGATAAGACGCTACGAGAAGGTAACCTCCTGATGAGGTGGGGTGAACCTCTAAGTGTGTATGATTCAGCAAAATCAGAGCAGACAATTGAGAGCATGAGCAATTACATGAAGTCTCTAGGGTACTATGCCAACAAGGTCTCCTACTCCACCGAAATCAAAGGAAAAGAGGGTGAAAAGATTAATGTCAAATACAATGTCACACCTGGTGAACCTTATGTCATAGACTCACTTCAGATGCACATTCCCGACTGGCGAGTCAAGGAGTTAATAACTTCGTTTAATGAAGGGCATCATCTTAGAAAAGGGCAGGTTCTTAAAACAATAAACATATCTGCAGAGCGAGATCGGATATATAATATCATGATCAACAGTGGCTATTATGAATTCTCAAAAAGCCAGATTCATTTTGAAATAGATTCTGTAACACTAGGTTCCCCGAAAAGCTTAATTGTCAGACAAGTCATCGCTAGCCCGGCGGATAGATATTACCATAAAAAGTACGTTGTGGACTCGGTTATTTTCGTGACGGATGCTGGGGGTAGCACCGCCAAAGGAATACCGAACGAAGAATATAAAGACATCACTTATACCTACGGCAGATTCAAGTACTCATCCAAAATACTAAACTGGCACAATCAACTCTACCCAGGATTTGAGTACAAAAGAAATGTAGTGCTCGAAACACAGCGACAACTCTCCTACCTAGATAATTTTAAGTTTATTAATGTCAATTTCGACACTCTGGGATCAGAGTTCGTGGCACATATTTTCACGAGCCCTGCAGATCGATACCAAACCTCCACAGAAACAGGATTCAGTGTGACTCAGGGTCTACCGGGTCCGTTTGCTACGGTGAATCTCAAGAATAGGAACTTGTTTCATGGACTGGAGATAACAGAACTCAACACCTTTTTCAAATTGGAAGGTAACCCCGGGGTAACTACCCAAGAAGCAACCTACTCATCAGTGCAGTATGGTACCGAGCTGTCAATCACATTTCCGCAGTTTCTATCACCTTTGGGACGATTCTATAAAAAACGAATTGCAAAATTCAATCCCAGAACGCGTTTCGCACTGGCGTTTAATCGAGAAGATCGTTTGAATGAGTACAATCGGTCACAGTTGAATGCTACTACGAGCTATATCTGGAAAGTTCAGGATCATGTAAGTTATACTCTGACTCCCATGATGATTGGTTACATAGATTCGCAAACCGAGCCTGCTTTTCAAGCCGTTCTTGACGAGCTATCCCAGACCAGTAAATCTTTCGCCAGTACGTTTAACTCATCCTTCGTCAGTGCAGGATCTTTTACGCTGACAGTCAATGACAACTATGGAGTCACCCGAAATTCGAATTATTTCCAATTTTATACGGAAGTCGGGGGGCACTTACTTTCTCTATTTGGGCAGGATCCATTCGGTCCAGAGTTAGAATACTTCAAATACTCAAAGGTGAAATTTGATATCCGTCGGATGCACCAGGTAAACCGAAGAACCTCCATTGCCATGAGACTTAATATTGGAGCTGCTCTGCCATATGGAGATAATGAAGCCCTTCCGTACGAAAAATATTTCTTTGGCGGTGGTAGTAACAGTGTCAGGGCCTGGAAGCCACGACGACTTGGGCCAGGAGCATTTGGAATCATCGATGATAGTGGCAATGTTGATTACACTCGGGAGCAACCTGGTGATTTGTTTTTTGAAGCCAATGCTGAAATCAGACACAGATTGCCAAATAGCTTCGTCAATCTGGCCTTATTCATGGATATGGGAAATATCTGGCTCTTGAGAAGCCAGACAGTCGATCCATCTCTTGATCCGGAAGGCGATGATGGTATTTTCAATGCCGAGACCTTCTTAAGTGAAATTGCTGTGGGTAGTGGCTTTGGATTGAGGTTTGACTTATCCATTTTGATATTCAGACTCGATCTCGGATGGAAACTTCTGGATCCTGCGCAACCCCCTGGCAAGCGCTGGGTAGGCGATGATATCTTTCCTAAACCATTGCGCAGTGTCAACTGGAATATTGGTATAGGCTATCCTTTCTAATGCCTGATAAGAAAACCATATCTTCATGGTTCAAGTCCCTGCAAGACGACATCTGTCAAGGATTAGAGCAGTTGGACGGACAAGCAAAATTTGAAGAAGATTTATGGACCCGGGAAGCCGGTGGAGGTGGTAGAACCCGTGTAATCTCAAACGGTGATCTAATCGAAAAAGGTGGGGTAAACTTTTCTGAAGTTCACGGCCCAACACCGCAGAACATTTTGAAAGCGCTGAACCTCCCAGAGTCTGATTTCTTTGCGACCGGACTTTCGATCGTACTCCACCCTGAGAATCCCAACGTACCCATCATTCACATGAATGTTAGATATTTTGAAATGTCAACTGGGGATTACTGGTTCGGAGGGGGCATTGATCTGACTCCTCATTACGTGGATCAAACTTTAGCCGGGAAATTTCACCGAAAACTCAAATCAGTGTGTGATGAGTTCTCAGCAGACCACTATTCTGAATTCAAGCAATGGGCGGATGATTATTTTTTCATCAAACATCGAAAGGAGACCAGAGGAATTGGAGGTATTTTCTTTGACAGATTAAAAGCGGATGGGACTTTCACCAAGGCAGATCGATGGGATTTTGTTAAAGCTGTCGGCGAAGCATTCATCCCACTCTACACCGCACAGGCAGTAAAGACTAGAAGTTTACCTGTATCAGAACAGCAGAAGCAATGGCAAGGACTCAGACGAGGAAGATACGTGGAATTTAATCTGGTCTGGGACAAAGGCACCAAATTCGGATTAGACACAGACGGTCGCACGGAGAGCATATTAATGAGCCTGCCTCCTGTGGCAAACTGGGCGTACGATCATACTCCAGAGCCCAATAGCGAGGAATTGAAAACCGTCCAAAGTCTTAAGAAAGGAATCAACTGGATCGACCATGATTGATCGATTGAAAGAACTGGATGAGCAACTATTTCTGACTCTAAATGGTCTAGGACATCCACATTTGGACGGACTGATGCTTTTCCTTTCGGCCAAATTGGTCTGGATTCCTTTGTATCTGGCTTTGATATTCCTACTGTATAAAAATTACGGATTCAATTTTTGGAAACCCTTTGTACTTGTAATAGTTGCTGTTGCTTGTGCTGATCAATTCACCTCCGGATTCATGAAGCCATTCTTTGAAAGGTTCAGACCGTGCAAAGATCCCGATCTTACAGGAATGGTTATTAATGTTGGAAGCTGCGGAGGAAAGTACGGATTCGCTAGTAGCCATGCAGCAAATACATTTGCCCTGGCTGTGTTCTACTTATCCTTGACCAAAATTCGATGGTATTGGTTTTTGGTAGCCTGGGCTGCTCTTGTCAGCTACAGCAGGGTCTATTTGGGAGTTCACTTCCCTGGAGACATCTTAGTCGGTGGAGCCATCGGCGGGCTTATAGGTTGGGGATTTTCCATTTTGGCAAAAAAATGGACCGCTAAAAGCAGCTAGTATCTATAGAATTTTCCCTGAACTTCTTCTAAATCAAACTGAATGGTGTTTCTACCAATCACATGAACCGATTCTGAGTCAGTCTTAAGAATCAGTTCCATGGTTTCCGCGTCAAACCCGAATTCCCGCACTTCGTAGTGTTTGTTTCCGGCAAGGAAGAAAAAGATTGATTTTCTCTTGACGTCATACCCAATTGTTCCAACAAACAGGCGGTGGTCTTTCGTGAGTTTAAACCTGACCAGCCCAACATCCAGAACTTCAAAATTCATGACAGATGAACTGTCCTCGCTAATGTAGTTTCCTCGGAAGGCCTTGAACGCTGAAGTAATATTGTCTTCCGCATTACCATTGTTAAAAAGCCTGGCATCTAGGAAGGCCACTTCGGCTAGTTTGCTTTTCAATTCGTCAGCATAATTCTCGGTTGAATCAAGCAATATTTCTGGTACCGAAACATGTAGAAAGCTTACCTTACTTCCGACAACCCCATCTTTTTTCACTGAAATATCCTTCTCTCCAACAAAGCATTCCACTCTTATAATTTTACCTTTTACAAACCTCCCCTGATCTGACGGAAGATCAATTATGGAAATCGCTCGAGGATTTAAGTCGTACAGATTGAGGGTTCGATTATGGTATTTCTTTTCTAGCACTTTATCAGGATGCTTAGCTGCAATGTTCTTGATGGTGACGGTTCCATCTTCGTTGGCCTGAAATCTATTTACCCACCAATGCTCATTTGTCGGATCAAAATAGTTAAATGTCATTTTTCTTTCAACCCATGAAAAGGCTGATTCGAAAGCAACTTGATCACTTGCATCTTGCCCAGCAACATGCAAGTTTTGAAACAAGAAGAAAATTATGAGCAGTTTGGAAATGTTCATTTTCTCTGAGGAAATTATCCTTTGCTAATAGTCACTTTTACTGAACTACCTATAAAAGGGTATTTGAGTTGAGATTATGCTCGAATTTACTCAAACCACTTTCGATTTTTTTATATTCGAGATTCTAAGCCAAATAAAACCTACAAGTACCATGAGAATTACCAAACAGCTTTTAACGCTGACGTTTACACTAAGTATTTTTTTTAGTGCAAGTGCTCAAGAATCAGGGACGCTGATTCTACTGAAAGACAAAACTATTTTTTGGGGTAAGAAAGAAATGCCAGTGCACATCAATAATATCAATGTCGGGACATTGCCCTCCAACACCAAGCTGGAACTTACTTTAAAACCAGGAAGATACTCAGTGGAATCACAGGCACCCTTTAAATCAAATCCGACCGATGTTGATATCACTGCAGGCCAAATCACCTATTTGAAATCGTTTACCACTCCAAACCTTGCGGATGTCAATGCCCAAAACACAACTTGGACAGTTATATCGGCCGGATCAGGAGAATCCTTTGCCAAAAAATATACTGACGGCACCATAACCATAGAAGGAGCAGGTAGCCTAAATACCTTATCACCGGGGGCCGCCATGGCTGCAACTGCTGCAGTGGCATCAGCGGTGGCCTCTCCGGAAGCCGCCAGTACTGACAATTCTGAGAAGAGTGAGGAAGAACTCAAGAAAGAAGCTGTAGATGGATTCTTCAAGGAGATGAGTCCATTGGACATCAAGGAGGTTATAGCCAACAATGAGCGCCAGAAGCAACTAGAAGCCATAGCTGACCTTTATGATTTTACAGTCGTAGAAGGAGCCACATCGGCAGAAAAAGAAAGTACCTATTCAGCCGCGGAGTTCGAAGAGCCCCCGAAGCTTGAGAAGGAATTTCCAAACCTGAAATACCGCAGAAGTTCGGTTTACACTTTAATCGTAAATGATACTACACGAGCCGGATATCCTTACATCCTCAGTGCTTTTGGCAATGCCGATCTTCCTTCAAAATTCAACAACCATAATGTTGGCCCGTACCTAATTGACGGTGAAGGTGGAGTCAGAAAAGAGGAAGAGCAAGCTGCAAATATCACGGAGTACATCAACAGTAACGATGTAGCGAAAAAATTAGTAGCCAAGTGGTTCGATAGAAGTCCCAAGGGAGGGTTCGATATGGAGTTAATCTCCAAAAGAGGATTTTATAACGCTTCAGAATTAGACGTGGCTATGGCAGAAAGTAGTGCGAGAGGAACTGCCCTTCTTGCAGATGCCGGAGAAGAGCTAATCGGCAATACCTTCGTTTTGGTTAATGACTACAACTTCACTAACAAAGAAGAAGTTGCTAAGAAAGTAGGTGGGGCCATGAAAATCGGCGCGTTCATCGCCGCGGCTGCTGGAGAGGAAGGTTTGGCAGATGGACTGAATACAGCCGCAGAAGTCGTCGATTTTGTAGGTAAAGGATTCATTATCAGAACAAGGTCATATTTGTACCAACTTGACTGGAACGCCGATGTGGCGAACCAGTTTTACAGCCAATTCTGGACGAGTGATGATAATCTGGATCCTACTAAGGTCAATGCCTTCAACAAAACCGACATTTTCAAAATGAAGTTGGTTGGATATCAAGCGGCTACTGCCGACGTTCAGTCAACTAAAGCCACTACAAAATCTAACGAGGAGCTCATTGCCGAAGCGACTATCAAAGCTCAAAATAAAGCCATCGCTAAACTTGAAAAGACATACGAGCAATTCAGAACTAAAACGCCTCTATTCAGCACCGATCCTCTTTTAGCTAAAATTGGAACAAAAGAAGGTGTAGAAAAGAATGACAAATTTGAAGTCTTGGAGCAGCTAGTTGACGGAGAAGGACGGACTAGATACAAGAGAAAAGCAGTTATCAAGGCCGGTGATGTTTGGGATAACGAGTATACCGTAGGAGCAGAAACTGAGCAGACTGATGGTATCACTGGAACGACCTTTAAGGGAAGTTCAAAAGGTCTCTACGAAGGAATGCTTATCAGACAAATCAACTAAGTTTATAGAAAAAAAAGGAGGTTCTTTGGGTGAAGAAAATTTTTGCTTGTCTAATTCAAGAGAATTAACCTACCTCAACCAGCCTCCAATCACACATTTAATTAAACACTAATTCATTCTAACATGAGAAAACTATTCATTCTATTATTTCTTGGAGCATGTGTAATCAATGCAGATGCGCAGAGAAAAAAGAAAAAGGAGATTGCTGGATACACTAAGCAGAACTACGAAATCAGCTGCATTGGAGTGGGTAATGAAGGGACAAAACTTATCGCTGTTTACGGGTACGGAAAAACTCCCGAGAGAGCAACATATGAAGCCAAGAGAAACGCCATCCACGGTATTATCTTCAAAGGAACAGAGGTAAGTTCAGGTGGCTGCCAAGGCATCAAGCCTTTGGCTAAAAGTGCTTCCTTAGAAACTGAGCGCGCTGATTTCTTTGAGAAGTTCTTCGCTGATGGAGGCTTATACTTGAACTTTATTTCGCTATCTGCTGAAGCTAAGGCCAGTCGATCCGTGACCAAAGTGGATAAGAAAACTTACAAAGTTGGCACAGCGGTTGCAGTGCGGTATGACGCCTTGAGAAAGGAACTTGAGAATGCAGGCATTATCAAAAAACTTTCTTCCGGGTTCTAATTTTAACCTTAACAGCCATGAAAAAACACATTCTATTAGTAAGCTTTTTAACGTTAGGAGTTTGCTTCATGAGTTCTGCTCAGAGGTATTCTGAGGCTGACGTATTGTTCATGAACTCCGATCATCCGTCAATCTGCGAAGGAACGGAATTGGATGGGAGCCAACTTGTCAGATCCTATGGTTCTGGAAAAAATGCCCGAGATGCCAAGAAGCAGCTTGAGAAAAACGCCATGAGAGACGTACTCTTCAATGGCATCAGAGACGGTAAAGAAGGATGTTCTTTGGCGCCATTGGTAAACGATCCGAACGCTAGAGAAAAGCACAAGAAGTATTTCAATCGATTCTTTTCTGACGGTGGTCAATACAAGCGCTATGTTAAAATGAACGACTCGCCAGGACAAACGACCAAACGTTACAAGGGTGAAGGAAAAACTAAACTTTGGACGAAAATCGTCACTATCAACATGGTGAAAATGGAGAAAGAACTGATGCAAGAAGGCATCATTCCGAAAGATCCAAAAAAGCGTCAGCTCAAAAAGAAACCTAAAAAAACAGACTATTAACCAATCTTGGCCCTCTTTAGAGGAGTCCAAAAATTAAACAGATATGAAGAAACATCTATTGACACTAGCATTGGGACTTTTCATTGCAACTGCTGCAATGTCCCAGGCAAAAAAGCCAACCTTAATGGTGGTCCCATCTGACCTCTGGTGTAATCAGAATGGCTACATGATGGAGTTTGATAATCAGGGATCAACCGTGAAACTTCCGGATTATAAAATGGCGTTTCAAGAAAACTCCGACCTTCTTAACGTGATTTCAAAAATCAACGGATTGATGGCCGATCGAGGGTTTCCATTGAAAAACTTAGAAACAGTGCTGAAAAGCCTAGCTCAAGAATCTGCAGAGGATGCTTTATTAACCAGCAAGGATGGAAGCGAAATTGTCGAATCTCCGATTGACAAAATTCGAAAAACGGCTAACGCGGATATTATCATTCAGTTGACCTGGACGATCAATGAAGTGGGTCCGAAAAAATCCATCACGTTCAACATGCAAGGGTTGGATTCTTATACGAATAAGCAAATCGCAACCGCCCAGGGAACGGGAGCTCCATCTTTCAGCGCAGTACTCCCGGTTCTTTTAGAAGAAGCCGTACTTGCTCATATGGATAACTTCACCAACAGTCTTCAGTCACACTTTGATGACATGTTTGAGAACGGACGTGAAATCACAGTACGAATCAAAACTTGGGACTCATGGGAATATGACCTTGAAGATGAGTGGGATTATGATGAATTGGGCTTCTTGATTGAAGACTGGATGGCAGAGAATACTGTTCAAGGAAGATTCAGTACTTCAATGGCGACAGAGTCTACCATGCTTTTTGAGCAGGTAAGAATTCCTCTTTATAACGAAAGAGGAAGAGCCATGGATGCAAGAGGATTTGGTCGTGAAATCAGTAAATGGCTCAGATCAGATTTCGAAATTGTCTCAAAGGTATCGACAAAGGGACAAGGTGAAGTAGTCATGATTCTTGGAGGAAAATAAATCAGCTTAGGCTGAATAAAACGCGAAAAAATGAAAAAATTATTATTCACCGCCCTTGCTGCTGTGGTCTCAATGACTGCCATCGGGCAAAATAAAAAAGGTTCACTTGACGACATTGGGAGAATAGCAATTGCTGCTTACGTTCCTTCAACCTCTGAGATGAACAGCTCGGTTGCCCGGGTCTTAGAATCCAAGCTTCGAGCTGCGATTACCCGTCAAGGAATGAGTGCTGTTTCTCTAGACAACCGATTTGTAATTACAGCTGCTGTAAACCAAATCAGTAAGGACGTGACACCTACTGCACCTCCAATGATTGCTTACAATCTGGATGTGGATGTATTTGTAGCAGATGTCATGACTCAAAGCATATTTGGACAAGTGACTTTTCCTGTAAAGGGAGTAGGCACGAATGAGCGCAAAGCTTATTTAGCCGGTATCAAAGGTATCAAACCAACACATGCTGATCTTCAGGATATGATCACTGATGCCAAGGATAAAATCATTGAGTACTATAATTCTAAATGTGATTTCATTCTTAAAGAAGGTGAGAGCCTTGCCAAGCAGGGCAAGTTTGAAGAGGCAATTGCCAAGTTTATGACTGTTCCTGAAGTATGCAAAGAATGTTATGCAAAGGCACTTGATGCCACTGAGCCAGTTTACTTGGACATGATCAATAAGGATTGTGAAATGAAGCTCAATCAGGCCCGAAACACCTGGAATGCAGAACAAAGCTATGAGGCAGCATTTGATGCCATCAAGTACATTGCAGACGTAGATCCTATGTCAGAATGCTTCGATGATGTTCAGCAGTTCTCCATCGATTTGAATGACAAAGTGAAAGAACTTAGAGATCGAGATAAGGATATCGAAGATCGTGAGTGGAACTTTACCGTTCAGGTTCATGAAGATGGGATAGCACTGGAGAAATACAAAACAGATTCAGAAATGGAGCAAGCCATGGCAGAAGTAGATGCACAGAAAGAAGTTGCACTGGCTAGAATTGAAGGTGACAAGGAAATTGCAAAAAGCAATGTTGAGCTGGCTAAGAGCAACAACGAATTAAGTGCTGAACTGGCTAAAGCAAGAATTGACGCTTACAAAGAAGTTGGATTGGCTCAAGCCGAGGGAAGAAGTAAGTCTAACATGTCTTCGGACAATGGTTCACCTGCGAAAACTCCGGCAAAACAAGCACCGGCAAGCAACGATAAAATTGATGTGAGCTTCATTCCTGGCCTTGAAGGTACAGGAGAGCAATAAAATCATTGAAATAAATCTTGAAACCCATTGGTCCCAGACTGATGGGTTTTTTTATTGATTTTCCGTTTTCTGTCTATCTCGATTCACACCGAAACTGAAAACATCGGGCCTGGAATAGTGGCCTACCGGGTCAAAATTTTGTCTCTCTTCTCTGACTAAACTATGATCCAGCTCGGCAACTAAAAGAGTTTCCTCATCGATCACCGGCTCCATAACCCATTCCCCATTCGGAGCGACAATACAAGATCCGCCATTGGCTAGTGTAGACTTTGTCTTTTCTCTCATCAGTTCGGCATGAGGGAAATCTTCGGGAATATCAGTGGGTCGAAAAAGGCCGGAAACACCAATCACGTATGACCGAGACTCTTTGGCCATAACTGGAAGCAGGTCTTTGGTATTTCGGTCATTGCCGGGCCACACAGAAATGTGCAAGTCCTCTCCCTGAGCATACATCGCCGTTCTGGCCAATGGCATCCAATTCTCCCAGCAATTCAGGCCGCCCACCGTAAAAGGAGAAATCTTGTGTGTGACAAGTCCATTTCCATCTCCAACGCTCCAAGCCAACCGCTCCTCGTAAGTGGGCATTAACTTCCTGTGTACAGATTTGATTTCTCCCGCGCCGCTGATAAAAACTAAACTGCAATACAGGCTATGGCCTCCCCTATCATGAGGTCGTTCGATGATGCCCAGGTAAACTGAGATAGACTTTTCTTTAACGAGTTTACATATCGATTCAAGATGTCCTTCCTCGATGCAAACTGCCTGATTCATGTAATGCGCGTGAATCTCTTTCTGGATTTTCGAATCGAATTCAGCTCCATTCGTTCTATCCAGCCAAAATGGGTAACCAGGTAAAAGCCCCTCCCCGAAAACAACCAAGTCACAGGTCTTGTCAGAGGCTTGGTCTATATATTCCAGAACTTTCAACGTCGTTGCTTCCCGATTGATCCACTTGGGAGCAATCTGAGCTAGACCAACGATAAGCAAGTCCTTTTTCGGCATAAAGTAAAAATAGCCTATTGAGAATACTCTCGAATCAGTCCACCTGTCAATCTCATTAATTCGATTCTGGAATCAATCAAATTGTAAATGGCCTGCAATTTCAGAATGGACGCTGATAAGTAATTATTCTGCACGTCGCGGTAATCAAATGAGTTAACCGTGCCGTTCTCAAACTTCTCGCGTGATAAATCCAGATTTATCCGAGCGGTTTCCTCCCTTCGTGAATTAATCTGATAAAGTTGTTGTCGGATGTTATACTGATCCAATGCTCTGGCTAAATCTCTGTCCAGTGAATTCTCCAACTGATCCACCCGAAGTTGTCCAACTCGCTCATTAATTATTGCATTTTTGATTGAACGATTGATTTGGCCTCCATTGAAAAGCGTGTAGGACAAAGTAAAATTGGCAAAATAAGTATCCGTGACTGCCGTCAACGGGTCAGGGAAATTCTCCCCCTGACTGGTATTGGAAAGATCATTACGTCCTCGGTTTTCTGATATTCCGGCAGCAAAACTTAATCTCGGATATTTACTGGAGCGCGAGAGGTTAACATCCGTGCCGAGGATCGCTTGGGTGATATACTGTCTTTTGATATCTACATTGTCCTGGATCATACGATTTCTTAAGTCCTCCAGTTCATAGGATTCAAAAGGTACTTCTAGCGATCCCGTGAACCGATAAATCTTGGAAACGTTAGGTTCCGCCATTAGAACGTTCAGATCACGTATTGCATTTCGGAACTGCAGTTCCTGATTTATGTAGTTAATGGAATCAGTAAGGTAATTGCCTTCCTCAAGTAGTCTATCGGTCGTAACCGCACCGCCAAGCTCACTTTTCACTTTGATATACTCGTATTTATCCCTGGACAAAGCGAGTTGCTTGCTGAATTCTTCCAAGCGCTCCTGCTCCAATAAGGCCAGATAATACCCGAGTATGATACCCTGAATTGTATTGGCAACCACAATGGAGGCATTACCTTGAGACTCGGCCTGCAACTGCTCGAGACGTCTTTTGGACATTTTGATATTCATGCCATCGAATAGAACCCAGTTGACATTCAGTGCAGGAGTCACACTATTGGATATGATCTGTCCTTGGAGTGAAAATGGATTCGCAACTTTGACATTATCCGTAACACTATTGTTTTGACTAATATTCAGTGTAATCGTGGGCCAGCGACCCGCTTGCCCCCAATCATTATTATTAGAGGCCACTTGTACGTTTCCGTTTTCAATTAGTATCCCGTAGTTACGCTGCAGGCCGAGCTGAATTGCCTCGCTCAGCGAAAGCTCCTGTTGTGCCTTTGTCTCAAATATGCACAGTACGGCAAAACCTATGAGTAATAGCTTTTTCATTTAAAGTAGTGTTGTGGTTGGTTAAGCTGATTCTCTATATTCCTCAATTCGATTCTCATCAATTAGCACTCGCTCGACATCTTCTCTTTCAGGTTTTTTGCCAGTCCACAGCCATTTGGCAGCTCTTCTGACATCATTGAAGAACAAGATCAAAACAGGGAAAAAGAGCAGTATAATGGCCGTACCTATCAAAACTCCATAAGCGACAGAAATTGCCATCGGAATTAGGAACTGTGCCTGGAAACTCGTTTCCTTTATCAATGGAAATAACCCCAAAACAGTGGTCAACGTCGTAAGCATGATCGGCCTGAATCTGGAGATACCGGCCTCATATGCCGCTTGATAAACCGTCCTTCCGTCGTTTTTAATGAGTGAATTGAATTTGGCTAAAAAGACCACCGCGTCGTTGATTATAACGCCCGATAGCGCCACCATTCCCCAAACGCTGAGTAACGAAACAGGTAGTTCTCGCCCACTTACCCAAGATTCAATTCCATGGCCGAGCATTGAGGCGAACCATCCAAGCGGGATCATCAGGAGAATTAGGACAGCTTGATAGAAGGATCGGAAGGTGATCATGATTATAAAGAATATGATCACAAAAGCTCCTCCAAAGAAGAGTCCAATCTCTCCTTGCGCTCTCGCACTTTCTTGAGATTGCCCACCATAATCAATTTTAACTGTTGGGAAATCGGCTTTTAGTTTCGGAATGATGTTAGCCTGAATATTCTGGATGACAGGCGGGACCTCTCCAAAAGGATCCACCATATCCGCCTCAACGGTCACGGCTCGGGAAGCATCGTAATGACTTATGCCACTCACACCTCTCTCAATTCGATAATCAGCCAACTGTCCGAGCGGAAACTCCTCCCCTGCAGCAGTCTTAATTTTGATATCTTCTAACTGGCTTATGCTCTTTCGATCCTCATTGGGATATCTGACCCATACCCGTAGCTCGTCATTCCCCTTCATAAATCGCTGAACCTCCTCACCAAAGAATCCTTGTCGCATTTGCTTCGTTATATCATTGTGTGTCAGTCCCAGGAAGTACGCTTCAGCCTGCATTTCGAAGTTCATTTCCCTCCTTCCAACAGCCACATTATCTTGAATCTCCTTCAAATCCGGAATTTGACTCAGCTCATTCTTTAGGTAATCCTTGGCCTGTCTGAGCTCGTCGTAGTTTTTGCCCATCAATCGAATTGACACTGGCTTACCAAATCTATTTCCACCTCCAACGGCAAATTTCTCCGCCTCCGGAACCGGGCCTATTTCTTTGGAGATTCTACCAATCAGATCGAACTGATTCAGGCCGTAATCGTCCAGCTCCTCATAGAAGACATTGATGAATCCGGTGTGCGATCCCGACTCTCCTAGCGTGGAAAAACCCACATTAGCGAACGTAGCTCTGATTAGGTCATTCTCCGTCTCAAATTCTTCCTTCAGATCGTTATTAACTGCCCAAACTGCCTCATCAAATCGCTTTATATATTTTTCTACCTTCTGCTCATTCTCCCCAGGCTTAAAAACCACGTCTATATTGAAGCTGTTGAACGGTATTTGTGGAAAGAAAGTAGCCTTGATGAATCCTCCACCCAGTAGCCCAATGATCAGAATAGGAAAACTGATCAACATAGCCATGGAGATGGCTCGATACCTCATCGTAAATCGCAGCATTCTCCCGTACAGATCATCTCGCAAGCAATCGATGATTCCGTTGAGAAACTTTCTAATCTTATAGCTCCGAGTATCCTCCTTTTTCACTCTTAATACACTCTTGGAAGAAAGGTGAGCAGGCAAAACAAAGAACGCCTCGAGCAGTGAAAAGCCGAGACTGAATATCACCACATAGGCCATGTCACGAAGAAATTCGAAACCTCCCGTTAGAAATAACAACGGGAGAAATGCCACCATTGTAGTAGTCACTGACGTAAAAACCGCAGGTAATACTTCCAATGTACCGTGAACTGCCGCCTTGATTGGATTGCCATGTTTTTCAAAATGGGCATAAATATTCTCAGCGATCACAATTCCATCATCGACCAAAATACCAATCACGAGGATCATCCCAAAAAGAGAAATCATATTCACCGTTAGTCCTACGAAGGATCCCAAAATGAACATTCCCAAGAAAGACGAGGGAATACCCCATGCCACCCAAAATGAGAGTCGCAAGCTGAGGAATAGGCCCAACGATATTAATACGAGACCAAGGCCAATTAAACCATTACTGGTCAGTAGGTCCAAGCGCTGACGAAGCATGCTCATAAAGTCCCACGTCATGCTCAGCCTGACTCCCTCAGCTGTTTCATTAAACTCATCAATGTACTTATTGACTGCCACTGAAATGGCCTCTAAATCTTCTGTTTCTAATTTCCTGACTTCAATGAAAACCGCTCTCTCACCAGAATAGTAGGCCTTGTTTGGCTGATCGGCAAACTGTTCTTTTATTGTCGCAATGTCCTTGACGAGAATCTTGGTTCCGTCCGTGTTACTGCGAACTACGATCTCACCGATATCCGCTGCGTCAGTTTCCTTGGCTCGTGATCGAATCAAAATTTCCTCAGTTGGAGACTTTACGGAACCTGCTGAAATATCTCGGTTATTCAATCGAACAGCGGTAGCTACATCATCAAAAGTGAGATTGTATCTGCGAAGGGTCTCCTCAGAAACTTCAATGGAAATTTCAAGAGCAGGGAAACCCGAAATCCCAACTTGACTCACTTGGCCGGTCGCCAAAAGTTCATCTTCGATTCTTTCTGCATATTGCTTTAAAACCTTCATGTCAACGTCCCCCGTCAGTGCCAGCCATTGAGCTGTGGAGCGTTGTTTTTGTTTCGCAACTATGGGTTTTTCAGCTCCTGCAGGAAAGGAGCTTATGGCGTCTACGCCATTCTTTATTTCGGTATAAACATCATCAATGTCGTAATTGTCCAGTGTAACCACGGTCACTGTCGCAGAATTCTCAGATGATGTAGAGAATAATTCGTCAATTCCTTCAATGGCTTTAATGGCCTCTTCAATTTTCAGGGTAACTCCTTCCTCCATTTCCTGAGGAGATGCTCCCGGATAGGCAACAGAAATATTTATTCGTCTGTCCTTCTGAGTTGGAAAGAAAGATTTCTTCGTGTTTACAAATGAAACAACACCACCAATTACTGTCAGGCCAATCAGGATATTTGCCAGGATCGGGTATTTAACAAAGAGCTCAACAAAACTTTTAATGCTTCCCATGACTAGTTTTTCTTAGTTCTGTTGTCAGCCTCGCCATCTTTAAAGCTCGTATTGGTCCCCTCCAAATCGATATCCCGCTGCTCCGCACTGAATGCTACCATATCGTTATGCGCCCCAATCAATGGTTCAACCACCAAATCCAATCCTTCTTCCAAACCGCCGATGATAGCAATTTCTTCATCCGTTCGGTAAATATTGACTTTATGTACTTTCAGCAGCGTGTCCTGTAAGACAAAGACCTCACTACCATTGTAAATGATATTTCTCGGAATGACCATCCCCCCCTGAACGGTCCTGGCCGGAACGCTCGCTCGCATAAACTGACCGTCATAAATTTTGCTGCCATTAGGCTCTATAGTGATGAACACATCAACAGATTGCGTGTTCTGATTAACAAAATCACTTATCCGAGTCACTTCGCCTTTCCAAGCCAGCTGTGTTTCATCTGAATAAATTGTGGCCACTGCGCCTTTCTTAATCCATGGAACGTCCTCAGTCTCTACCGCGACCTGAAGTTCATGAAGACCAGTGCGTATGATTTTACCAATTCGTGTCCCAGGGTTGATGAACGAGCCGGACTCAACGACGACCTCAGATATACTCCCATCAAAAGGTGCATAGTATCGGTGCTTCTTCAACCGAGCCTCTGCACTCTTGATAGTGTAATATGAGGAGTAGATTCCTTTGGTTGCCAAAAACGTTTTTTCCTTATCGGATTTCACTTTAGGTAATTCCGGAAAGGTTTTGCCCACCTCCAACTCCGTGAAATATTTATTCCATGCATCATAGTTATTATTGAAATCAATTTTTAAGTCAGGCATTATGGCCGCCAGATCGCGCAGAAAGTTACTTTTTTGAGATTTTAAGGTCAGATCTGCTTCAGTATCATCCACATAAAACAACAAGGTGCCTTTGCTGAAGCTTTGCCCGGCTTTTAATCGGACATTACCCTCGTACATTCTTCCTGCTACTTCGGAAAGCAGGTCCAAAGACTGAGCTGTTTTAACCCGACCATATGCACTTACCTTGGTCTTAACGTCCGAGTATCTTACCTTTTTGGTTTCGACGTATTTTTTAACTCGAAGTGGTTTTCGGATTTCAGGTTCTTCTTTCTGGCCTGAAAGAAACGAACTTAAGACGATTGTCAAGAAGACGATTCCTAGAGCCGAACCAATAATGATTAGTTGACGTTTTTGCATGGTTAGATCGGTAGTGTTCTAAAAGTACATTAAATGCAAAATTCGAGGTTTAGTTTCATCAATCCTTGAATTATTGATAAAAGGATAATTTGATAGTTTAACAGTCAGAAAGGTGACTAAATGGTAATTGAGAAAAAATGAAAGAATCAGAAGATCATTGGAAGGAAAAACTGAACCCTGATCAATACCGTGTATTAAGGGAAAAAGGCACAGAGCGCCCTTGGAGCAGTCCATTTTTAGAGAATAAAGAAAAAGGTGTCTACGAGTGCGCAGGTTGTGGTTATGAGCTATTCGGGACGGATACGCAGTTCGATTCCGGGTGCGGCTGGCCGAGTTTCACCACACCCATAAAATCAGATGCAGTGGTAGAAACACGAGACACGTCTCACGGTATGATCCGTACAGAGATTACTTGCTCCAATTGCGGTGGCCACTTGGGTCATGTTTTTCCAGACGGTCCAGGAGAAAATGGTCTTAGATACTGTATTAATGGCGTTTCGCTTGGGTTTAAGAACCAATAAGCGACCTGGAGTCTGAACGCATTACAATAAAAAAAGCCGACGTTCGTCGGCTTTTAATTTGATATGTTTTTTTCCTAAAAGGAAACTCCAATAAATGATTTGAATGCCAGTCCCATCAATCCCGTGATGATCATGGTAATTCCGAGCCCCTTCAGACCATTTGGAACGTGAGAGTACTTCAATTTCTCTCTTATCGCAGCTAAAGCTACTATCGCTAGGAAGAACCCAGTACCAGACCCAAAGCCGAATGCCGTGGCTTCCACGATTGAATAGTCACGCTGAACCATGAAAAGCGATGATCCGAGGATAGCACAGTTTACAGCAATCAACGGAAGGAAAATCCCTAACGAACCATAGAGCGCCGGAGATACTTTTTCAATGACCATCTCTACTAATTGCACCATTGCAGCAATTACTGCGATAAAGATGATGAATTGCAAAAAGGTCAAGTCGATGCTTGCGAATTGCTCCCCCATAAACGCTAAAGCCCCTTCTTTCAATACCTTTTCCTGAATAATCCAGTTGATTGGTACCGTGATGGTCAAAACGAAGATTACCGCCGCTCCAAGTCCGAGCGCTGTTGATACTTTCTTTGATACCGCAAGGAACGAACACATACCCAAAAAGTATGCGAAGACCATGTTGTCTATGAATATCCCCCTAATGACGATGTTTAATGCTTCCATAGTTTTAGTGCTCTACGTATCCGTTTCTAGTTCTTTGAATCCAAATGATAATGCCAAGGATCATGAAGGCTCCAACAGAGTCCACCATGATTCCATTAGTTTGTAGCGAAGTGCCAAGCAATCCTCCAATTGCACCGTAAACATCAAGTTCGAGTGGCGTTCCTACAAACATGGTTCCTCCTCCGAATAACTCTCTAAAAAATGCCACCGTCAGAATGATCCATGCATAACCAAATCCGCTACCGAAACCATCAAGGATAGAATCGTAAGGTTTGTTACCCATTGCAAAAGCTTCCAATCGGCCCATAACGATACAGTTGGTAATAATCAATCCCACATATGCACCGAGAACCTTGTACATATCATAGCTGTACGCTTTGAGTACCTCACTCACAAGCGTTACGAGTGTTGCGATAATTCCTAGCTGAACAATGATTCGAATTCGATTAGGAATCGTGTTTCTAAGCAATGAGGTTATCAAATTTGAAAATACGATCACAAAGATCACCGCAATCGACATGATCAACGTTGGTTTGAACTGAACTGTCACTGCCAATGCCGAACAGATTCCCAAAACCTGTACGGTAATAGGATTGTCGTCTCCCAATGGATCTGCGACAATTTGTCGTCTCCGCTTGGAAAGCAACCCCTCCGATGGGGCTTTCAGTTCAATGTCTTGCGCTTCTGCTTCTAAAGTATCTGTGCTCATAATTAATGATTAAAGAGCTTTTCTATTCTTATCAAAAAAGGCCTGGTAACAGCTGAGATAATGCTCCAACATGTTATTCACTCCAACGGCTGTCATGGTTGCTCCTGACATGCCATCCACTTGATGCTCGTTGAGCCCGTCGTTTCCTTCTCCCTTCACCATGGTGATAGACACCAACTCCGATCCCTCGTAAATTTCTTTGCCTTTATATCGGCTCTTCACACCTTCCTCGGTGATCCGTGCCCCTAGTCCCGGAGTTTCTTGTTTGTGATCAAAAGCAATACCCTTGACTGTATTCAAATCTTTGTCCATTGCAATAAAACCGGAAATCCAATCCCAAAGGCCAGAACCAAACATTGGAAGAATGTAGGCTTCAAGTTCTCCGTTTTCGTTTGAGTACTCAAAAACCGGATACATCCTGTCTTCAGGATCCAGCTTGTGATTTTTTCCAATGTCAATTTTCTCAGCAGTGACCTCCGCATTTTCAATCACATTGCCATCAATGTCGACAAGCTTTGAATTAACTCGTTTATCATACATTGCCAGAATCTCTTCTGGAGTCAATGTTTGATCAAGCTCTACAACGGCACCCAGAATTCGTTTCTTGGTGTCAAGCTCCACTTGCTTGTCCTGAAGAGGCTTCAGCCCCACAGAGGTAAGCGATAGCAACCCTCCGAGTACGATGGTCAGGATTACTGAGAATAGTATGACGTATGTATTAGACTGTCGCACGTTTTAATCTTCTTTTTTTGTTTGCTTCCACTACATAGAAATCGATCAGAGGGGCAAAGACATTCATAAAAAGAATGGCTAGCATGATTCCCTCGGGGTATGCTGGGTTAATAACCCGTATAAGTACTGTGATAGCTCCTATGAGCAATCCGTAAATCCATTTGCCAGTTTCGGTTTGGGCTGCTGATACAGGGTCAGTTGCCATGAATACCGCACCGAATGCAAGACCACCAATCACCAAATGATAGTGTGCCGGCATTTCGAGGAAAGGATTTCCGCCAACAGCGTTAAACAATAAACCCATCCCCATTGCTCCAGCGAATACACTGAAAATAATCTTCCAGCTTCCAACTCCTGTTCCGATCAGAATCATCGCTCCGATGATGCACATGATGAAACTCGTTTCACCCACACTCCCCGGAATTGTTCCCCAGACAAAGTCCATAAAATTCGCTGCAACCTGACCTGCCACGTCTACTGAAGAATCTGTTGTGGCAGCTCCTCCAACACCCAGAATTGTTGCGCCTGAAAAACCATCGACTGGAGTCTTATCTCCCAAGAATGTCCAAACCTTGTCTCCCGAAATCTGAGAAGGATAAGCGAAGTATAGGAATGCTCTTGCCGTTAAAGCCACGTTCAAAATATTCATTCCAGTCCCTCCAAAGGCCTCTTTCGCGATGATCACGGCAAAAATTGTCGCCAGACCAACTTGCCAGAGTGGAATAGTCGGAGGAAGCACCAATGGTATTAACATTCCTGTAACCAAGAATCCTTCTTCTACCGGATGTTGCCGAACTACACAGAAAATGAATTCTGTAAGTAATCCAACTCCATAAGAAACGATCAGCATTGGAATGACACGAATAGCTCCAACCAAAACCTTATCCATAAGGGTGGCTGTTTCTCCAACGGCCATGAAATGCTGATGACCTACATTCCAGATTCCGAAAAGCAAACATGGAATCATCGCGATGATCACAGTAAACATCAGCCTTTTCAAATCCACTGCATCCTTGATCTGCGTTCCGGTCTTGTAAGTAGTTTCCGGTGGCGCAAATAGAATGGTCCTGTGCCCTTCATAAATGGGGTAGAATTTCTCCCATTTACCACCTTTCTCAAAGTGGTGAGCGATACTATCAAAAGGTTTCTTCAGAAAATTCATTCTCAGCTAGTTCTAACCATTTCAATTCCTTCCCTCAATACTTCTTGAAGGGAATGCTTGGATACATCTATAAACTCACACAGCGCCACATCCTCTTCAACCAACTCAAAAATCCCCAGCGCCTCCATATTTTCATAATCTTCGGTCATGATGGCTTTGAACAGATACATCGGTAAAACGTCCATTGGAAGGACTTTTTCCAATTCACCCGTTTGCACAAAATTCCTATGCTCGCCATGCATATTCGTGTCCACTTTTCTCGGCTTGCTTCTGTTAAGGAATGATAGCAGTCCAAAAGTCTTGTGGAAACTCAATTTCTCTGTAGAAGGCAAAATCCATCCCAGTAGTTCCTCATAATCACCCTCCGGCAATACGGAAACCTGTCCGGCATAAAAACCGAGGTATCCTTCAGGTCCAACCGATTCACCTGTCAGGACATTACCTGAAACTACGCGATTATTGCCTGGTCCGACCATTGACTCCATGATCTTATTCATGCAGGCCCCTTGGTAGGTCTTGACATAGGAAGGTTCTTTGACCTCAGAACCTGTAATAGCTATGGTTCTGGAACAATCCAAAATTCCTTCACTGAACAGCTGACCAATTTGAGCAACTCCATATGGCGAAACTGTCCAGACGATTTCTCCTTTATTTATTGGATCAATGTGATGAATCTGTACTCCGACGTTCCCAGCTGGGTGCGGACCAGAGAATTTATTCACCTGAACTCCATCCAAACCAGTGAAGACAGAAGGAACTTCCTGCTCTGTATGCAATCCCAGATGAACTGTGCCGTCAGTTAATTTCTTTAAAACCTCCATTCCCACTTTCACATGCTCTTCTCTACCAGCAAGTGCGTATCCAATTTCAGGAGCATTAGGATGAGAATCGAAACCAGAAACAAAAATCGCTTTCGGTTGATCTTCGGGGTTCGCAACGATCCCGAAAGGCCTCTGAACAATCTGTGGCCAAGCTCCGTGCTCAGTTAGATGCGCAACAGTTTCTTCCCGACTAAGTCCTTGAAGCTCTGATGCCGAATATGATTTGAAGCTCTCGTGCTCGATCGTTTTATCTGCCAATATTTTGACTTCCAGAACTTTTCGCTTCGCTCCTCTTTTGATTTCTACGATTTCACCACTCACAGGTGAGCAGAATCTTACCTGCTCCATGGTTTTTTCGAAGAAAATCGGTGTGCCGGCTTTTACATTATCACCCTCTTTGGCCAAAAACTTCGGCATGGTAATATGATGGAAATCGGTTGGTTTTAATGCGAAAGTTTCCGGCTGAGCTACTTCTGTGATTTTCGGCTCAGGCGCGCCAACAATGTTGATGTTAAACCCCCGCTTAAGTTTTATGGTTTTGGACATTGTGATGATTAAGACTTGATCGTCAAAAACGGTAGCAAATATATTGGTTAAAGTCTTTAAACAGGAATTCAACCAA
Source organism: Cyclobacteriaceae bacterium (assembly GCA_965212145.1). Lineage (GTDB taxonomy): Bacteria > Bacteroidota > Bacteroidia > Cytophagales > Cyclobacteriaceae > JAAEPI01. The sequence continues at coordinate 41,630 of CBDBUY010000008.1, forward strand.
GAAAAATCCCAACAAGACAATTCTCAGATTTCTTCCGTAATTTTCCAGTCCCATTCATGAGACTCAAGATCACAGAATTTCAAACTAAGACGCTGAATGCCAGCGGAGACCATATTTATCTCAAGGCAGTTGCAACCATTCGTGGAGGCAAAAGACATGTCGAAATATTTTTAAGGGATCGATTAGAGGAAAAGAAGATATTTGAAAATGCTGAAATTCTTCTGAATGGTGATCTCATTGAAGCCGATGGAGGTTCTTCCATAGTTAATGCCGAAATCGTAAGCGTTCATTTAAAAACCGACATTCCACTTGAGGACCTTTCTATAAAGGATCGGCTCAATGCATCTGGACTAATCCATGAATTCAGAGACGTTTACCGAAAGGATAAAATCCGAGCTCGAGAGATTTTAAAAGTGATTGGTGTCTCCGAGGAATACGCCGAGGAAATCTTGCTTCGTAATTCCTACATCCTCCCATTTATATAAAAAAAGGTGGCCAGTGGCCACCTTTTGAAGTCATTGCAATTTAGGTTACAGATACAAAGTAAAACCCAACACCACACCAAAAGAGGAACTGATTTTGTTCCCGTCGGATGAATCCGTGCTATAATTTAGCGCTGGCTCTAGAGCTACACTTTCACCAAGGAAAATCGGGTAACCCGCCTCGAATAAGAGCGTATTGGAGTCTCCCTCAAATGTACTCCCACCACTTTCTGTTTTTGAATTACTGAACCCATAAGCAGCTCCCACGAAGACCTGTCCCCCAATGTAGTATCTAGCCCACGGGCCGAAAGTAGAGAAGGTTTGTTTATTGTCACCTTGGGATGAATTGAAGAAACTGACAAGCAATCCGGCCGATAAATTATCGATGACAAAATATCCAGCGCGGGTGTCCAAAAAGAAGTTAGTTTGGTTATCACCTCCACCGTCTGGACTCGTGGATATAAATCCAAAATTGGAAGAGCCAGATAAGAGGACATTTCCTTGTTCCGCCTGTGCTGAAGCCAAAATAGTCATTGTCAGCATTGCTGACATTAGCAATAATTTTTTCATGATTTTGAATAGTTGTTTCCTTCAATTTACAAAATCCAACCAAGAATTCGGTTTCGAAATGGTTTTCACACTCTAATCCTATTTATTTGGGTTAAAGTCTCTAGCCATGAATCATATTGCTCCATTTATATTAATTCTGACCATGTTGTCTTGTTCCGAAACATCCAAAACCTACGAATCCGTGGATGAATTCCCGGTTCCAACTGAAGAAAACCTCTGGATCGACTACTCACCGGAATCCACCACTTTCAAGCTATGGTCACCCGAAGCAGACCTTGTGATGGTCAACCTTTACGAATCAGGTCATGAGGGACAAGCATACGATTCTCAAAAAATGACAAGGAATGATCAGGGTTTGTGGAATCTTAAGTTGGAAAGTGACCTGACAGGAAAGTACTACACTTTTCAAGTGATGCACAAGGGAAATTGGCTCCAAGAAACACCCGGTATTTATGCTCAGGCGGTTGGCGTAAATGGCCAACGAGCAATGGTAGTAGACTTGGCGTCAACCAACCCTGAGGGATGGGACACAGATCAAGGACCTTCTATCGATTATCGAAATGAAGCCATCATTTATGAGCTGCACATTCGGGATATGACCATCCATCCCGAATCCGGGTCGAGTTATCCCGGAAAATACTTGGGATTGGTAGAAGAAGGCACCAAAGGGCCAAATGATGTCTCCACGTCGATTGACCACATCAAAGAACTGGGGGTGACGCACGTGCACCTGCTTCCTACCTATGACCATTATTCCATCGACGAGACCAAGCTGGACAGTCCACAGTTCAACTGGGGGTACGACCCACAGAATTACAACGTACCGGAAGGTTCGTTCTCCACTGATCCCTATAATGCGGAAGTCCGCATCAAGGAATTCAAGCAAATGGTCAAGACCTTTCATGACAATGGAATCGGGGTGATTTTGGACGTGGTGTACAATCACACCGGGCGTACCGAAGATTCCAACTTCAATCTGGAAGCACCAGGGTATTATTACCGTAAATGGGAGGACGGCCGCTGGTCGGACGCCTCGGCTTGTGGCAATGAAACCGCCTCAGACCGACCAATGATGCGGAAATTCATTTTGGAGTCAGTGGCCTATTGGGCCAAAGAATATCACCTGGATGGATTCCGTTTTGACCTCATGGGAATCCATGACATTGAGACCATGAACGAGGTGGCAGATCAACTCAACGCCATCAATCCGAACATTTTCGTGTACGGGGAAGGATGGACCGCCGGGGATTCTCCTCTACCACTAGAAGATCGGGCTTTGAAGGCGCATACTTATCGTATGCCGTATGTCACGGCGTTCAGCGATGATATCCGCGATGGCCTCAAAGGATCGGTCTTTGAAGATGACGACACAGGCTTTGTCAGCGGCAAGGCTGGTATGGAGGAATCAATCAAATTCGGTGCGGTAGGATCGATTCAACATCCACAGATTGACTACAAAGCGGTGAATTACTCCGACACGGCCTGGACAAATGATCCCTGGCAAGCGGTTTCTTATGTGTCGTGCCATGACAACCACACGATCTTTGATAAACTGAAAATATCGAGACCAGATGCTAGCGAGGCGGATATTATTGCGATGGCCAACCTGGCTAACGCCATTGTGCTAACTACTCAGGGAATGGCCTTCTTGCATGCGGGTTCTGAGTTGCTCAGAACCAAAGGCGGGGAGCACAACTCCTACAAATCGCCAGATTCTGTGAACCAGATTGATTGGAACCGAAAAGTGGAGTATTCTGAGGTTTTCGAGTATTACAAAAACCTGATTGCCCTTCGAAAGGCGCATCCAGCGCTTTGGATGAATTCCGGAGATGCGGTTCGGGAAAATCTGGAATTCAAAACGGCCGAAGACGGCCTGGTCAGTTTCCAAATTTCCAACAATGCCAATGGAGATGACTGGAAAGAAATCGTGGTGATTTACAACGCCAACACTCGCTCGGTCAAAGTGCCACTAGAAGGGGCCTGGAAAGTCGCAGCACGGGGTGCCGATTTCAACAGTGGTCAAACGGTTTCCGGATCGGTAGAAGTCCCTCGAATTTCGATGATGATGCTTTTTCAGGAGTAATTCCTAAAATGGAATTTTAAGGAAGAGATTCACGGCGAAGTTTCTACTTCCCTGCGGATTGCCATAGCCGGGGATGATCAGAACGTCAACTGATTCCTGCTCGTCATAATCTTGTAAGAACCTCAACCGAGCAGTAAACCCAACGGTCATTCGTTTGTTCAATTTCTTATCGGAATAAAAGACCGCCTCGTACCAGGTGGCTTCTAGATTGTCACGTGAATACGCTTCGGTCACCTCGCCCTGCAATCCTGAATCCGGCTCGAAAGTCACGACCACATCGTCTGAATAAATAGCCTGAGCATATCGGAATCCAATCCCTATACGGCTTTCCGTATCCACAAACGGCACATAGCCTAAACCAAATCTCTGATAATTTCCCTCCACCTGATAGCTCCCATTCTCGATGGCCGAAGGTGGCTGCATGTCCCATTGTCCATACTCACCGACCAGCTGCCACTTGCCCATCAGGATCACTTCTGCTCCTACCTCCCATTTGACCACATCCGGATCAATGGACTGGAGCAACTTTCCGTAATCCAGGTAAAGCCCAGACTGAAATGGTCGCGCCGTTTTCAGGGAATCCTGCGCACTCAATTGCAAGGAAAGGCCAATTATGAGGCCACATATGATCAGCTTAGAAATACGCATGGAGGGTCGTTTCAGAAGCTAAACAATCAATATTGGAAATATCCACCGTATCCGTTTCGGTACAGATGCAAAAAACGGAATCGAAATCAGTGGTAATCTGCTGTAACAAGGCTCTTCGGATGAGGTTACGATCTTCGTCCAATTCATCTACCTGTTCGTACAAGAAACTCATTTGGTACCGACTACCAGCGATTTCCGCCTCATACTCACTTTCGGTTCCAGCAAGATCCATGGCAAGGTAGTGCACATCTGCACTGTCCAGATTTTCCAAGACAAACCCGGCACTCACATGCAGCAATTCATCTACAGCCGTCACGCCACTTGCAAGCAAATCAATTTGGTCGTCGATGACAATTCCCAAAGAATCCAGACAATCAGCCACCATGCTGTCGGTTTTGGTTGACCTCAAATGTGTCAAACCATCGATAAAATTCTCCAGAGCCGTTCTTTCGTCCGAAAGTTCACCGCCGTTCTGAACAGAATCGACCACAATCAGCAAACTGTCCACAGCAAAAATGAGCGTGTCCACCACCACCAGGCTGTCCTGCATTTGTGCCAAACTATCCCCATTGAAAAAGGTGACCTTCACCTCAGGCTCAGTCGTGGACGGCCCACAATCCGAACATGGGTCGCACGAATAAAAGCCAAAAAATACGAGCGTGAGAAAACCTCCGAGCAGCAAATTCTTCATCCGATTCAAATTTAGGCCGTTTATCCAGATTGTGAATTAAAACGCGCCGGACAAAGCGTATATTTCATCCATGAAATTCCTCCTGCCCTTGATCGTTCTTCTTACTGCCTGCTCCATGAGTACCAAAAAGGACATTCCACGTAGCGACACGCAAGAGGCCACTGTCCTAACCAACCCCAATAAACAGGCTGGAAAGAAACCACTGAACAAAATCAATGGCGCCAGTCTGGAGATGCCGAGAAATAAAATCAAGAGTCATGAATTGACCGATCTGAAAAAAATGAATGTGGAATGGGTGGCGATGATTCCCTACGCATTTTCTCGGCCCAACGAAACATTCGTACGAGTGGCCGGAGATGGGAACTGGTGGGGAGAGAGTCCAAATGGCATCATCGAATGTATCCAAATGGCCCACACCGTAGGAATGAAAGTCATGCTCAAGCCGCACGTCTGGGTGGGTGGTGGCCAGGGCTGGTTGGGAGATTTTGATTTTGACTCGGATGAACCATGGGAGGCCTGGGAAGCCAATTTTACCGACTACATTTTGACCTTCGCCAAAATTGCCGACTCGCTGGATGTGGAGCTATTTTGTGTAGGAACGGAAGTACGAAAATCTGCTGCCAAGCGGCCGCACTTCTGGCGACAGCTGATACAAGATGTCCGGGAAGTGTATGACGGCAAGGTCACTTATGCAGCCAACTGGGACAATTACATGAAAGTGGATTTCTGGGATGAGGTGGACTATATCGGCGTTGACGCTTACTTCCCCTTCTCGGATGGAGCCATTCCCTTGAAGGACGAACTGGTAAACGGCTGGAATGGCCTGGCACCCAAACTCAAAGCCCTCTCCGAAAAACATGATGCGCCGATCCTGTTTACGGAGTTCGGGTACAAAAGCGTGGAGTACACCAACATGGGCCACTGGAAATACAAGGAAGACACCTTAAAAACCAGCAACCTCGCCCAGAAGGTAGCGTATGAAGGCCTCTTTGAATCCATCTGGCAGGAAGACTTTATTGCCGGCGGCTTCTTCTGGAAGTACCACTTCCCACACATGATGGACAGGAGTGGCGATTACCTCAGCCGACGCTACACGCCACAAGGCAAGGAAGCCGAGGGGGTGATCCGGGAGTGGTACGGACGGCCTTAGATTAGGACCATCCATGGCTGAACAAACTCACTAAAAGCTTGTTTATAGAGAACAGTGCACCCAACCTACCCCACTTTCCATCTCACCAACCCTCATTATCTTAGTCTATAGAACATCTGACTTCCAAAACAGAAAAATCAAGCGACCATGGCAACCACTCCCGAACATGATGAGCGCATAGCAAAAATGACTTTTGCCTCAGTTTACCCCCACTACGTGACCAAAGTGGAGAACAAGGGTCGAACGATCGATGAGTTGCATGCCGTGATCGAGTGGCTCACGGGGTTTGCCAAGAATGATGTTGATAAGCTGATTGAAGAGAAAGTCACTTTTCAAACTTTCTTTGAAAGAGCCACACTGAACCCCAATGCAGAGCTGATAAAAGGCGTGATCTGTGGCTATAGGATTGAGGAAATTGAAACGCCTTTAACCAAACAAGCGCGCTACCTGGACAAACTCGTCGAGGAACTGGCAAGAGGCCGGAAGATGGAGAAAATCTTAAGGCAGGCCTAATGTATTAAGGTCTACCTTAGCCGGAAATATTCCATGTCCATAGTGCTGAAGGTTAAAGCGGTCGAAAGGTTATTTGGTCATTTGGAAACTGAGATCACAGAATTCAAAACGCAAACAGGTCTTGGTTGTTTGGCCGGATGTGGTCGCTGTTGCACCAAGCCGGACATTGAGGCCACTCCACTCGAGTTTCTCCCATTTGCATTTGATTTATTCTTAAAAGGAAAGGCCCAGGAATTTCTCCAACGCATAGAAGCTGACCCATCGACAGTTTGCCTGAACTACGTTCCTTTTTCGCTGGAAAATACGGGAAGTGGAAGTTGTGGCGAATATGCCCATCGAGGACTTATTTGTAGATTGTTTGGATTCGCTGCTTCCCGGGACAAGTATGGCAAGCCACATCTGGCCACCTGCACGATCATAAAGCAATCAGATAAATATTCTGAAGCAAGCGCTAAAGTTGAAGCCGGCATGCAGGTTCCTCATTATTCCGATTTTTACGCAAAACTCGCCCGTATCGATCAACGATTGGGGAGCACACTTTACCCCATAAATGAGGCTATCAAGCAAGCAATCGAGGAAGTCCTGCATCACTATAGTTACAGGCCGTTTCCGGGACATCTGAGGAGAGTGGCCTAACTCTGAGCCGACTGGCTGGTCTCTGAAGTAATAGATTCTGATAAAAATCCCTCGATCAAATCCTTAGGATGACTTGTCCGAGGGATAGTGAAATCGAACCAGTCCTGTAGATCCTTTTCAAAGCCCGTCTTGTTCAAATAGGCATCCAGCGCTCGGTTAAGTCCTACGGTATAATGGGCATGATTTGCTCCTTTCGGGTCCTCGTGGTACAGGTCATTCTGCGCAAATCCTTCAAAAACAGGTCCGATAATCTTGATGCCGAACTCCTCCGGATTCTTACCCACTGGGCTGTGAACCGTGGTGGTAAACAAGTGCCAAAAGGCAGACTGGATGCAATTCTTTTCGAACAGCTGCCTCACAACCTCCAGTGAATCAATCGTCTCCTGCTCGGTCTGTGTGGGAAAGCCATACATCAGGTAGGCATGCACCAAAATGTTGTGCTTGGAAAAACTGTGGGTGACCCTTGTGACTTGGGCTATGTCCACTCCCTTCTTCATCTTGGCCAGTAATCGATCAGAGGCAACCTCCAGTCCTCCGGTCACCGCGATGCAACCCGATCTAGCCATGAGTTCACACAGCTCATCATCAAAAGTCTTTTCGAATCGGATATTCGTCCACCAGGTGAGCTGCACATTCCGCTCGATCAATTTTTCTGCAAGTGCGCGGAGCATTTTAGGCGGAGCAGCCTCATCCACGAAATGAAATCCGGTGATGCCCGTGACGCTCATGATCTTCTCAATTTTATTCACTAGATCGTCGGCCGTGGTGTTTTGGTAATTCCCGATGTAGTCCAGGTTCACATCACAGAATGAACATTGCTTCCAGTAGCAGCCGTGTGAAATAGTCAGCTTGTTCCAGCGCTTGTCTGTCCACATGCGATGCATTGGATTGACCACATCGAGGAACGACAAATACTTATCAAACGGCAACCCCGAATACTCAGGAGCCGGCAAGCTGCTATGATGAAAGATGGTGTTGGGCAGTTTGTCTTTGTACACCACTTGACCCTTCTCGAGGATAAAAGTTCGTTCCAGTTCGGAAGTATCCGCACTTCCTTCAATCAGCTGGGCTATTTTAAGCAATGGCCCCTCCCCGTCATCCAGCGAAATGAAATCTACATATTCAAAGATTCTGGGTTCACTAAGCGAGCGCAGTTCGGTGTTACAATAGCCGCCACCAAATGCGACTTTAGTCTGAGGGAAAAAATGCTTGATAAACTGGGCGCATCTTAAGGCGGCAAACAGATTTCCTGGAAATGGAATCGTGAAACATACCAAGTTTGGTGAATCGCTCACCAATCTCTCTTCCAATAGTCTGAGCATCTCCTCCTCGATGGTCGTCGGCTTGTAATTCAGGAACTCTTCTATCTGATCGAAACTACTTGCTGCCGTTGCGATCTGTTCGGCGTATCTGGTGAAGGAAAAGAACTCATCCACATTCGCCTGAATGAAATCCCCGATTTCCTCAATGAACAACGTCGAATAATGCTTCGCCTTATCGATCTCTCCAATCACTCCAGCCTCCCAATGAATATCCGGATTAACGTTTGTCAAACGATGACCAATGGGCAGAAAATCTGGCGTGAGTATTTTCCTGGCAGATTCGACATCCTCCTTCTGAAGAAATCCAACGACCGCATCCACTCGCGAGATGTATTGCTCCCTATCTTCATAGATTTCAGGAAACTGAAAAGCTCCCTGTTCTTGCGCTTCCTGGAATATGGCTCTTAGAAATTTAGACTTAAAAATTGCAGTGAACAGCTCGATACTAAGATCACATTGCGAAGCAGTAACGCCTTGTTCGGTTAAAAATCCTTTCAGGTAGGCAGTGGCTGGGTAAGCCGTGTTTAACTGCGTAAACGGCGGAGTGACTAAAAGAAGTTTCGTCTTCAAGAAGCAAAGATAATTTGAATCAAACTGCCTAAATCGGATCCACGTCAAATACCACACTTACTCCTTTGAAGGCCTTTTGTTGGTTAATGTCATCACGCAATGCCCAGAGCAAATCCTTCACCCCTGATAAACTTAATCCCGAGGGCTCGAGACGAACTATGATTTCCTTGAGGTATAGATTTCTCAATCGGTTGATGACCGGATCGACCGGCCCATTTATGCGCTCCTTGCCTATGTGCTGGCGAATGAGGTTACCCATATACACGGAAGCTTCGTTGACAATTTGTACGTCTTTGTGTTTGAATACAATCTTGATGAGCCTGACAAATGGAGGATATTGAAACTCCTCACGCTCTTTGATCTCCGCCTCATAAAAAGGCCGATAATCCTCCTTCATGACTTTCTGCAACACCGTGTGACTGGGGTCTGAAGTTTGAATCAGCACCCTTCCCTCCCCTGACTTTCTACCGGATCGACCACTCACTTGCGTAATCAGCTGATAGGCACGTTCATGTGATCGGAAATCAGGGAAATGAATTATCCTGTCAATGTCAAAAATCCCCACGAGATTGACCTTGTCAAAGTCCAACCCTTTACTGACCATTTGCGTCCCGATAAGAATATCCGTTTCCCCGTCTTCAAATGAGCCCAAAATTCGTTCGTAAGCATTCTTGCTACGGGTTGTGTCCAAATCCATTCGTTGAATAGTAGCATCAGGAAAAAAGGGCTGCAGCTCCTCCTCCAATTGCTCTGTACCAAAACCCGAATGCCTCATGTGGTTCAGATCGCACTCCGGACATTCATGAGGCATGTAAATACGATAGCCGCAGTAATGGCAGATGAGTTGATTTTGAAATTGGTGATAGGTCAGGCTCACGTCGCAATTGGGGCAACCCATCACATGACCGCAATCCTCACAGGAAACAAATGGAGCATAGCCTCTACGGTTTTGAAACAGGATGACCTGCTCCTTTTTTTCCAGACTTTGACCGATAGATTCCAACAAATACGCGGAGAACAGGTTGGCTTTTAACTCTTTTCGCTTCCGCACCTGTCGCATGTCGATCAGCTCGACTTCAGGGAGTTTCACATCCCCAAAACGGGTGTCTAACTCCACGAGACCGAATTTTCCTTCCAATGCCTTTGAGAAGGTTTCGATCGATGGAGTCGCAGTACCTAATAAGGTCTTTGCACTATGTAAGCTGGCCAGATAGATAGCCGCATCACGGGCGTTGTACCGAGGTGCTGGATCGAATTGCTTATAGGAAGGCTCATGCTCTTCGTCAATGATTACCAAGCCCAAATCAGAGAACGGCAGAAATACAGAGCTCCGAACCCCCACAACAAATCGGTATTCTCCCGATAGAACTTTTTGCCAGACTTCCACGCGCTCGTTATCAGAGTATTGCGAATGATACACGCCAAAATCGTTTCCAAATACCCGTTGAAGTCTTTGGATGATCTGAGTGGTCAGGGCGATTTCTGGCAGCAGATACAGGACTTGCTTCCCCTGATCGATGGCCTCTTGAATTTTGGCAATGTAGATTTCCGTCTTGCCACTTCCGGTAATTCCTCGGAGGAGCACAGTGTCCTGTTTTTCAAACTGCCGCTCTATTTCCTGCTTGACCAATATTTGCATTTCAGATAATTCCGGAATGGGCATGATCCTTATTAGAAAGTTCCGGCAGACGAGAAACCACCTCGTCCCATTGCTCCAAAATGCCATTCTTGATCAGAGTATTTACAGATGAAGAACTCGACTCTGCCACCAACTTGGATTTTAGCATTTCCTTTTTGGTTGAGTTCTTTATTCTCCACCGCAGGGATTTCTCGCAGATAAGATAGCAACACATCCGTTTGTTTAGGCTTCTTGCTCAGCTCTCCAAAAAGTACTTCCAGGGTTTCTGCGTCAGAAATTTCTTCTTTGATCCTGACTTTCTTGACATGTTTCGGGGGAGTATTTATCCTTGACCTTTTCATACAGGTGAACAATGTTTCTATCAGCAAGAGATTTGACCAAAGACTGTGGATGTTTCAAACCCACCAGATTAGATACTTCTTTTAGAGATAGTTCATGCCCTCTAAGTTGAACCG
>CBDBUY010000009.1:0-1238069 GCA_965212145.1 Cyclobacteriaceae bacterium
CGGTTTTGCTTTGTCATGAAGGGTCGGTATCGGAATTTCACCTTCCTTCACAATTTCATTGTCCTCATCAGATTGCCCATCTGGAACAATGGCATTCGGAATATTGGGAATGTGATACAGTGCGTCCTGAAGCTCTGCCTCGACAGCATGTAGCTTTTCCTGCAGGTCTTTGCTCGCAGACTTCAGCTCAGTTGTTTTGTCCTTGGCCGCATTAGCTTCTTCCTGTTTGCCTTCTTTGAAGAGTTGGCCAATTTGCTTGGCAAGTTGATTCGATTCAGCGAGTACCTCATCCAACGACTGCTGTGCAGACTTACGCTGATCATTCAGATCGATAAGTTTCTGCAATTGCTCCTCGGGGTTCTTAATTCCACGCTTCTTCAATCCGGCCACCGAGGCTTCCCAGTTCTCCTGGATATTGGGTACTTGTAACATTCCGTTGATCTATTTAGGTTTGCAAAGAAAATCGTTCGTTGTTACATAGCAAGCGAGCGCCTCAAGAATTCAATTGAAAGGTTGTATTCGTTTGGGAATAGCTTGAAAATCAATCCTTTTCCTTAAACTTGTAGGACCATTCTCTAGAACGACCGGGTTTCACCCAAACGTTCACACAACTTATTACAACAAATTTTATTCAATCAACATGTACACATTAGATGATTTGAGTGTCATGCTCTTATCTGAGCTACGCGAAATCTCGGAAAAGCTCAAAATCAAAGGCGCTAAAAAAGCGGCCAAGCAGGATCTTATCTATATGATCCTCGACGTTCAGTCCACCATGGACGATGCAGAAGTCAAGAAAATCAAAGGAGACGCTCCTGAAGAAGAAAAATCAGCAGACGAGCCTAAAGAAGAAAAGCCAAAAAGAGCGCCAAAACCGAAAAAGGCGAAACCTGAGGCAAAGGATGATTCATCTTCAGACAAAGAAGAAGAGCCAAAAGCTAAGCCTGAGAAAAAGGATCGACCTGAGCGAAATGATCGCAAAGAAAAAGGCGACCGTAAGGAAGGTGGCGACAGAGGAGATCGAAAAGAAAGAGATGATCGTCCGGACAGAGCTGAGAGAGAAGCGGCCCGTGAGGCAGCTCGCTTGAAAAAAGAGGCTTACAACGAAAGCATCAAGGAATTCGAGGGAGTCATTGAAAATGAAGGAGTCCTTGAAATCATGCAGGATGGCTATGGCTTCTTGCGATCAAGCGATTACCATTATTTGGCCAGCCCTGATGATATTTATGTATCTCCGTCTCAGATCAAGTTATTTGGGTTGAAAACCGGTGATACAGTTCTTGGCGAGATCAGACCTCCGAAAGATGGAGAGAAGTATTTTGCTTTGATCAAGGTAAACTCTGTCAATGGCAGATCTACTGAGGAAATCAGAGACCGAATTGCATTCGAATACCTGACTCCTCTTTTCCCTGATGAGCGACTGAACCTTAGCGGCAAACCGGACAATTACTCCGCCCGGGTCGTGGACTTGTTTGCTCCGATCGGAAAAGGCCAAAGAGGTATGATCGTGGCACAACCTAAAACGGGTAAAACGGTGCTTCTTAAAAACATTGCTAACGCCATTTCACAAAATCACCCTGAGTGCTATTTGATCATCCTTTTGATCGATGAGCGTCCAGAGGAAGTAACGGACATGGCTAGAAGCGTAAAAGCGGAAGTTGTAGCGTCGACTTTCGACGAACAGGCAGAAAAGCACGTGAAAGTGGCCAATATCATTTTGGAGAAATCCAAGAGAATGGTCGAGTGTGGACATGATGTGGTGATCCTTTTGGATTCGATCACAAGACTGGCCAGAGCGCATAACACCGTGGTGCCTTCATCAGGAAAGATTCTTTCCGGTGGTGTGGATGCCAATGCGCTTCACAAACCAAAGAGATTCTTTGGAGCTGCTAGAAACGTTGAAAACGGAGGTTCATTGACCATCATCGCTACGGCGTTGATCGAGACCGGTTCTAAAATGGACGAGGTGATCTTCGAGGAATTCAAAGGAACAGGTAACATGGAGCTTGTGCTGGATCGTAAGCTATCCAACAAGCGAGTTTATCCTGCCATCGACGTGCCGGCTTCAGGTACACGACGTGAAGATCTACTTATGGACAAAGAAGAACTCAGTAGAGTTTGGATCTTGCGTAAGTACATGAACGATATGAACAGCACGGAAGCAATGGAATTCTTGCTTGACCGCATGAGAGGCACGCAGAACAACGACGAGTTCCTGGTGTCGATGAATGGCTAGAAGTCCATTTCAATAAAAATTGAAAGCCACGCCTTTAGGTGTGGCTTTTTTAATGCTTGACCTATCATTGCCAAAACCTGAATATTTGAATTCGAAATATATAAGGGTCAATCTTTGGAGTTTAATCCTGTTTATTTTTTTGGGATTTACCACCTCCTGCATCTCCACCAAACACGCTTTGGTGGAAGGACAAAAGCTGTTTATTCCTGAGAATTCGGTGATCATCATTCTGCCTGTTACCAGCAAGACGAATGTATCACGAACCAATTATTCTTTGATCTCCAATCAGTTTGACAGTGAGTGCATCCGATTTTTTCACTTGGACGAACTGAACTATGACCTGCGAGTGGAGGGCATCAATCCTGAGGAAATCAAGGCGTTGAACCCCGAGGAAATGAAGAAATTGAACAGATGGCACGAGAACGTCTTTTTGATGGAATTCAGCAACACGCTGAACAAGAAATCCGAATTGGAGGGCAAAAGGAAGAGAGGCTTTATTGATTACGAAGAGGTACCCAATCGCTCATCTGCCTGGTACACATCTCTCTACGCGACCGACGACATTCACTATTGGCAATTTTCAACCAATGTCAGGATCAATGCGATGCAATACAAAGACCGAAATGTCAACATTTATTCATCTGCCTATTTCATAGGCCTGAAGAAAGCCATCAGGTATTTGGAGAAAGAAGCCATGGCGAAATGCGAGTAGGTCAGTCAGTGACCGATTCCATCTTTTTCTTGCCTAAAATCCAATTGTTCGTGATCGGTGGATATTTTAGAGGTTTAATTCTGACAAAATGAAGGGCAAAATAGGACTAATTGGACTGGGAGTCATGGGCAAGAGCCTCGGGCGAAATCTTGCCAGAAATGGCTTCAACGTTTCGCTCTACAATCGGCACGTGAAAGGTAGCGAGGAGCATGTAGCCGTGAACTTTGTAAAAGAACATTCGGAGTTGAATGACTGCCTTCCTTTCGACAACCTGAAGGCTTTTGTAGAATCACTCGATCGACCGAGGAAAATCATCCTGATGGTCAATGCAGGTCCCACAGTCGATATGGTCTTGAAGGATTTGTCAGACTTTTTGAGCCCTGATGACATTGTCATTGATGGCGGCAACTCCCATTTTGAAGAAACGAAGCGACGCATAGACGAGCTGCTTGATCGAAAAATTCATTTTGTTGGGACTGGCATTTCTGGCGGAGAAGAGGGTGCCCTCAATGGTCCGGCCATCATGCCTTCCGGCGATCAGCAGGCCTATTCAAAGGTGAGTTCGTACCTGGAGAAAATTGCTGCCAGGAACGACGAAGGGAATCCTTGCTGTGGATACATAGGAAAAGAAGGAAGCGGTCATTTCGTGAAAATGGTCCACAATGGGATCGAATATGTGGAGATGCAGCTTCTGGCGGAGTGCTATGCGATCCTCAAAAATCAAGGTAAAACGAATGAAGAAATAGCGGCCGTTTTCCAAGAATGGTCCAAGGATCTGGCGAGTTATCTGTTGAATATTACCATTGACATCCTCCGGAAAAAAGAGGGCGAGAATTACTTGCTAGACCAAGTGCTGGACAAGGCGGGAAACAAAGGAACCGGCAGCTGGACGACCGCCTATATCGCTGGTTCCGGGGAGCCGGCAACTCAAATTCCCTCCGCGCTATTTGCCAGATACCTGTCCTTTTTTAAGGAAAAAAGAGTCCACATTTCAGGCGTTTTTGAAACGGACAGATTCACGATAGACATTTCTCCCAGCCAGTTAAAGGATGCTTATCAGTTTGCGAGAATCATCAATCATCATCAAGGTTTTTCAATTATCCGGCACGCGTCAGAAGAAAACGGTTGGGAGGTGAACCTCTCTCAAGTAGCCAAAATTTGGACTGGCGGATGTATCATCAAATCAGATTTGATGACAGAAATTGCCGTATTTCTTGGGACGAATCAGGATCTCCTAATGACCGAAGAAATAAGCGAGGTAATCAAGCAAACCTACCCTACTGCAAAATTGGTATCAGCCAGATGCCTCGAAGGGGAAGTTCATGCACCTTGTTTGATTGACGCTGTGAACTTTCTGAATGGGTTAAAAACGGCCAGCTCCCCGGCCAACTTGATCCAGGCACAACGAGATTATTTCGGTGCGCACACCTATCAGAGAGTGGATGATCCGTCTGGCAAATCCCACCATTCCGACTGGTCCTGATAGATTCTCTCCGGAAATTGGATTTTCAGAAAAAGAAGCCCGGGCAAAACGCGAATAGGTTGGTCGTTGGTTTGAACCAATCTATTTTTGCCCCCTTGCAATCAGACCTCAATCGATGAAAATCTCACTTAGCTGGCTCAAAGAATTTATTGAAATCAAGGAAACTCCAGGGGAGCTTTCGCAAATCCTCACCGATACGGGCTTGGAAGTTGAGGGCTTAGAGAAAATCGAGAAGGTCCCCGGAGGTTTGGCGGGAGTGGTGATCGGGGAAGTGCTCACATGTGAGAAACATCCTAACGCAGACAAACTCAAGATTACGACAGTTGACATTGGTGGAGACGAGCCATCGCCCATTGTTTGCGGAGCGCCCAACGTGGCGGCAGGACAGAAGGTCGTAGTGGCCACTGTAAACACGACGCTCCATCCAACTGGGGTAGAATCGTTCAAAATAAAGAAGGCTAAAATTCGAGGTGAAGTTTCTGAGGGAATGATCTGCGCTGAGGATGAAATCGGGCTTGGCGCAAGTCATGATGGCATCATGGTTTTAGACACAGACCTGCCAAACGGAACACCAGCATCTGAGCTTTTCAAACCGGAGGAAGATTGGGTATTTGAGATTGGCCTAACTCCCAATCGAGGAGATGCAGCTTCGCATCTGGGATCAGCACGTGACGTTCGTGCTGTTACTGGCCGACCGTTGACAATTCCACAAAGTTCGGAATTGCAGGTCAAAGTTGACAACCCGATTGAGGTGGTCATTGAAGACCAAAATGGTGCGCCGAGGTATTCCGGCTTGACCATCCGAGGTTTGGAGGTTAAAGAATCACCGGACTGGTTGAAGTGGCGATTACGAGCCATTGGTTTAGAGCCAATCAACAACGTGGTGGACGTCACCAATTATTTATGCCATGGTTGGGGACAACCCATGCATGCCTTTGATGCCGACAAGATCAAAGGAGGCAAAGTGGTCGTCCGAACCATGCCAGCCGGAACCAATTTCACGACCCTTGATGAAAAAGAGCGAAAGCTGCATGAAAACGACCTGATGATTTGTGACGAATCTGACGGAATGTGCATCGCTGGAGTTTTTGGAGGCATTGGATCAGGCATTACTGAAAAAACGAAAAATATCTTTTTGGAGAGCGCTTATTTCTCGCCGGAGTACATCAGAAATACAGTTCAGCGTCACGGGCTGACGACAGATGCGTCTTTCCGATACGAGCGCGGTGCAGACCCGGAGATCACAGTAGATGCTTTGAAGTATGCGACGAACTTGATCATGGAGGTTGCCGGAGGTCACGTGGCTTCCGAGGTGGTGGATGTATACGAGAAAGTAGAGCCTGTTCAAGTTAAAACGACCTTCAAGAATTTCGACCGACTGATCGGAAAGGAATTACCCAGGGAGGAGATTACCAGAATCCTGGAATCGCTGGATATCAAGTGTGAGTCAGTCACCGAGGAGGGCTTTATGGCCATTGTTGCTTCGTATAGAAACGATGTGACCCGTGAAGCAGATTTGGTCGAAGAAGTGCTGCGGATATACGGGTTCAATAACATCGAACTGGATGAGAAATCTGGAACCAGCTATTTGGCAGAATTCAATGAGTACGAACCATATCGTGTGCGTCAGCAATTGACAAATTTCCTAGCTGGGGCGGGGTATCACGAGATTTTAACCAACTCAATTGTGCACCCGGAGTACGAGGGAAAACTTAAGGTGAATGACGCAACGGGCGTAGAGATTATCAATAAATCTTCAGAAGAATTGGCGTTTATGAAGACCACTCCCGTGCATTCCGGCCTTGAGGTCTTGCGTCATAATTTCAATAGGCGGATGCCAAATCAGAAACTCTTTGAGTTTTCAAAAACGTACCAGTCCGTTGATTCAGGATTCCAGGAAGATGAATTCCTCTGCCTGTATGTGACTGGGGATTTCGAAGAAGAAAATTGGATCAGGGCGTCTAACCAGGCCGTTTTTCAGGACATGACCGGAAGCGTGCAATCGTTGCTCTCTAGTCTCAGAATTTCTGATTTGAAAACAGAGGCAATTGGTTCTGGCAAACTGTTCAATGCGGGACTTGAAATTTCTTCCAATGGAAAGAAATTGGGAGAAGTTGGTTTGCTGGACAAGAAGCTTTCGGGAGCTTTTGACTTGAAGCAGGCGGTGTATTATGCCGAGCTGAATTGGAACGTGATCATGTCGCTGGTTGGCGGGAAGTTCGTGTTCGAACCACTCTCGAAATTCCCCGAAGTGCGACGAGATTTGTCTTTGGTTGTGGATAAGTCAATTAGTTTTCAACGTATTCAGCACATTGCTTTTAACTCCGCCAAAAAATTGTTAAATCGAGTAAATGTTTTCAGCGTCTATGAAGGCGACAAGATAGAGGAAGGGAAGAAGTCCTACGCAATTAGCTTTTTTCTACAAGACAAATCGAAGACCCTGAATGACAAACTTATTGACAAAGTGATGAGTGGCTTGATGCGGGATTTTGAAAATGAAATTGGAGCAATAATCAGAAAGTAATTCATGAGTCGGGAAATTTTGTACAAGGAAATCGCCAACCTGGAAAGAAAGATAAACCTGCTACTGGCAGAACACTCAAGACTCAAAGATCAGCTCGAACATAAGCACGATGAAAATGCAAGGCTGAAAGCAAAGTTGGACTCGCAAGATGCGAAGATCAGCACCTTTCAGAATAAGTATAATATTAGTAAAATTGTAGGAAACACGGCTGTGGAGAAGGAAGACTCAGAAGAGTTGAAGAAAGTGTTGGGTGAGTATATAAGTGAAATAGACAAGTGTATTGCTCATTTGGGCGAAGCATAATACCGAATGGCAGAACTATCTATAAAAATTAGAATAGGCAATAGAGAGTATCCGATGAAGGTCGCAACGGAGGACGAAGAACGGATACGCAAAGCAGGTAAATTACTGCACGAGCGCATAAAATCATACCGGGAGCAGTTCGGTATTGATGACAATCAGGACCTTTTAGCAATGGTCGCTTTTGATAGTCTGGTGGAAAAAATGAAGATGGAGGAGAAGGCATCAGATACGGATGATACAGCGCTGAATCAAATAGCCCGTTTAAACGAACTCATCACAGACAAGCTTTAATTCTGAAGTCCATTTCTCAGGCCTTATAACCTGAATCTAAAATGGATCTATATATAATCGTGGCAGCCGTAGCTGCCCTCCTGATAGGCCTTGCCATTGGCAAGTTCATGTTGGGTTCCTCCAAAGTCAAAGAAGCTGAAGCCGAGCGAGACCGTATTCTGAAGGAAGCTCAGTCCAACGCCGAGCAAATCAAGAAGGATAAGATGCTCGAAGCAAAGGAGCACTTTATCAAACTCAAATCAGAATTTGAGGAAGAAGTCTCTCGCAAGAAAAATCAAATCATCACGAATGAGAATAAGCTAAAACAACGTGAAGGCAATCTCAACAAGCAATTCGAGCAGGCCAAGCGGATGGAGGCCGAAGCGAAAGAACTGAAAGAGAAGTTGGCCTCCCAACTGGAGATCGTCAAGCACCGCAAGGACGAGTATGAGAAACTAAAAGACCAGCAGATCAACATTCTGGAGAAAGTGGCCAATATAAGCGCCGACGATGCTAAGGAACAGCTCATCGAAACATTGAAGGATGAGGCCCGCACCAAGGCCACAGCGCACGTCAAAGACATCATGGAGGAGGCGAAGTTGACCGCCACCAAGGAGGCCAAGAAAATTGTCATCGAGTCGATTCAGCGAACGGCCGCTGAAAATGCCATTGAAAATTGTGTATCCATTTTCAATATTGAAAGTGACGACATCAAGGGAAAAATCATTGGGCGTGAGGGCCGAAACATCCGGGCTTTGGAAGCAGCAACCGGCGTTGAGATTATCGTAGATGACACCCCAGAGGCAATCATCATTTCTGGCTTTGATCCGGTGAGGAGAGAAATCACGAGGTTGTCGCTGCACAGATTGGTGCAGGATGGCAGAATCCATCCCGCAAGGATCGAGGAGATCGTAGCGAAGACAACTAAAAACATCGAAGAAGAGGTCGTGGAAATTGGCGAGCGAACCGTCATTGATTTGGGGATTCATGGATTACATCCGGAGTTAATCAAGATGGTGGGCCGTATGCGTTTCCGATCTTCCTATGGGCAGAATTTACTTCAGCACTCGCGGGAAGTCGCCAATCTGTGTGCCACACTATGTTCGGAACTTGGTTTGAATACCAAGTTGGCTAAGCGAGCAGGCCTGCTGCATGATATCGGAAAAGTCTGGACGGAGGAACCCGACAAGCCACACGCGATAGTCGGGATGGAACTGGCTCAGAAATACAAAGAGAATCCAGAAGTCTGTAACGCCATCGGTGCTCACCATGACGAGATAGAAATGACCTCTTTGATTTCCCCGATCGTCCAGGCTTGTGATGCCATCTCGGGCAGTAGACCAGGAGCGAGAAGAGAAATTATTGAGCAATACATCAAACGTCTGAAAGACCTTGAAAACCTGGCTCTCAGCTTTGATGGAGTAAATAAGTGCTACGCGATTCAGGCAGGCCGTGAACTAAGGGTGATGGTGGATGCTGAAAATGTTTCGGACAAATCTGCCAGTGAATTATCCTTCAACATATCTCAAAAAATAGAAAAGGAGATGCAATACCCAGGTCAGATTAAAGTGACAGTAATCAGGGAGACTAGGGCGATTGCTTTTGCGAAGTAAAAATTACGGGGCAACTATTCGGGAGTTCCTTTAAGAGCTGATTAATCTTGTTACTCTCCTCTTTTGGGATATTTTTGCAGTCCAAATTAAAAGCCCAATCAATGAGCGTTCTCGTCAATAAGGATTCCAAAATAATTGTTCAAGGTTTTACCGGATCGGAAGGCACTTTTCATGCCGAGCAAATGATCGAATATGGATCAAACGTTGTGGGCGGAGTGACCCCTGGAAAAGGAGGAAATGAGCATTTGGGTCGTCCGGTTTTTAACACGGTTAAAGATGCGGTGGATACGACGGGAGCGGATGTATCGATCATTTTTGTGCCACCAGCGTTTGCAGCTGATGCAATCATGGAAGCGGCTGATGCCGGAATCAAGGTTATCGTTACGATTACTGAGGGCATTCCTGTGAAGGACATGGTCACGGCCAAGCCGTATGCGAAATCTAGAGGAGCCGTGCTAGTGGGGCCAAATTGTCCGGGCGTAATTACTCCTGGGGAAGCCAAAGTGGGCATCATGCCCGGCTTTGTCTTCAAAAAAGGAAACGTCGGAATCGTATCAAAATCGGGAACTCTTACTTACGAGGCTGCCGATCAGGTGGTGAAAGCGGGTCTTGGAATTACCACAGCGATCGGGATTGGTGGTGATCCAATCATCGGCACATCCACCAAAGAAGCCGTACAAATGCTCATGAACGACCCTGAAACTGAGGGAATCGTGATGATAGGGGAAATCGGAGGTCAGTATGAAGCCGATGCGGCAAAGTGGATCCAGGAAGATGGCAACAGAAAGCCTGTCGTTGGATTTATCGCTGGCCAGACAGCACCTCCCGGCCGACGAATGGGTCATGCGGGGGCAATCATCGGAGGCAAAGACGACACAGCTGAAGCCAAAATGGAGATCATGGAAAAATGTGGATTGAAAGTAGTTGCTTCTCCAGCTGATATAGGTGCAGTAATGAAAGAGGCCCTGGGGTAATCGCTAAGAGGTCTTCATTACCACGAGTTTCTTCGTTTCGAAGAACGGCTCATCAAAGTAATTGGTCAGAGGAATCAACTTCTTTTTTAAGTGAAGAGATGATAGTTCCGCTTTTAGATCCCCGCCTTTGAGCAAAAGCCAGCCGCTGGGGATTTCGTTTTTACTTTCTTGTGAAATCAGGTGCTTTGTCCAGTTATAAAGCTGACGAGTCGGAGCTACGGCTCGTGAAACCACAAAATCGTACTTGCCTTTCACTTTTTCCATACGCTGATGCTCGGCAGTCAGATTGGTTAATTGAATGGCACAGCTTACTTCTTCACAGACCTTGATTTTCTTTCCAATGGAATCCACGAGGTGGAAATGGCAGTTGGGAAAAAGAATGGCGAGAGGTATTCCCGGGAAGCCACCGCCGGTACCGACATCTAGGATTCTGGTTCCCGGAACAAATTCCATGTACTTCGCGATGGACAGACTGTGGAGGACATGCCGCTCATAGAGTTCGTCTATGTCTTTTCGGGAAATGACATTGATTTTCTCATTCCATTCACCATAAAGAGGCTGCAATTTCTTCAGCTGATCCTTCTGAGTCTGTGATAAATCAGGAAAGTACTTGTAAATGATCGATGTGTCCACGTTGCAAGATTAGCAACGAATCCTAAATATGCTTCTTCTTGTCCTTCACCAGTTCATACATCAGTTCCCGAGCTCTGTGGAGCTGAGCCTTAATGGTGCCGAGTGGAGCGTCAAGTTCTTTGGCAATCTCATCGTAAGACAATTCATCAAAATACCTGAGACGAACCAGCCGCTGGTACTTGCTTGGAAGTTTGGTGACGAACATCTGAACCAGCTCAATTTTCTGAGCTTTGATCGCTTCCTCGTCTGGCGTGAGGTTTCTGTCCTCCACGTCGATATTTACCGATTCTCCGCCCTCATCTTTAAAGGAGGTATTCAGGCTGTAAGTGTTCAGTTTTTTCTTTCGAATGAAATCAATGGCATTGTTGGTAGCAATCCGAAATAGCCATGTGCTAAATGTGTAATCTTTCTTAAATCGATGTAGGTTTTTGAACGCTTTGGCAAAAGCTTCAATAGTCAAATCTTCCGCATCATCCACGTTTCGCACCATCTTCAGAATCATGTGATACACAGGTTTTTTGTACCTGTCCATGAGCAAGGCAAATGCAGATTCATCACCCTCATCGACGGCTTGATCTATCAATTTAAAATCCTGGAGGGCTTTCTCCGAGAAGTCGCGCTTTAATTCCATTTGACGTTTTTAACCAACAATGACCTCAAACTTATGATCGGCAAAACAACCGAATACACAAGGTCAACGAAAGGCAGCCAAAGATGGTTAAATCTTTTCTCCAATCGGTCGGCAACAATATTAATGGATATTATCCTGATCGTGTAGTGGAAAGCAAAGATTAGCAGGGCTATTGAAGCATTTATAGGGATGGAAAGAGCAAAGAGCACCCAAAAGAGAATCTGAAAAAACCATCGTAAGCTTTCGGATCGCTTGACCCAACTTGGATAATATTTCCCAACTGAGTAATGACGTGTTTTTTGTGAGAAGTAGGAACTCCATTTTTCCTCTGGGATGGATTCGACCCAGGAGTTTTGAGATAATACCACCGAGCCTCGGTCGACCCGAGCCATCTTCTGAACGAGCAAATCATCATCTCCGCCCGTTACATTTTGGATGCCTTCAAACCCATTGACTTTCTCGAAAAGACTTTTTCTATAGGCCAGATTCCGACCAAGCCCCATGTATGGATTGCCGAAGATAGCTTTCTGTATAAATTCTAGCGATGTGAAAAAAGTCTCGTATTGAATCAGGTGGTTGAGAAGGCCGCTTTTTTTCTGATATGGAGATAGACCCAGAACGAATCCCGAGTCATCTTCCATGCCTTGAGCCATTTCTTTGATCCAATTCTTGGTCGCTCTACAATCTGCATCTGTCAGGAGTAACCAGTCACCTTTGGCCGTATCGACTGCTTGTTTTATGGCGTATTTTTTTGGGTTCCAATCTGTTGGAACTTCCTTCAAATCCAAATAAGTCAATTTTTCAGATTTGATTTTCTGCAGGTCACTCAGGCTTCCATCACCACATCTGTCGAGTGAAATGATGACTTCATAGTTTGGGTAATTCTGATTTAAAAGGATTGGAATAAGTGACTTTAGGTTCGCATCTTCATTGTGTGCGGCAACAATGACGGTGACAAATGGTGTTTCAGGATGAGCTGGTGGGACTAAGTTTTTCACCTGCCATGCTTTATAGAAAAGGGACATGGCGAGGGTTGCGGTGACCAGTCCAAACAAGATGAGAAGTAATTCCACAGATCAACAAAAATAGATGGCCGTCTCGGTATTTTTGCGGCCATGCAATTTGAGCTGCAACATACTGCGAAAAATTCCAAAGCACGAGCCGGTAAGATCACTACGAATCATGGTGAAATTCAAACACCCATTTTTATGCCGGTGGGTACGGCCGGAACAGTGAAAGCTGTGCATCAACGAGAACTTGAAAATGATATTTCGGCACAGATCATTCTTGGAAATACGTATCACTTGTATTTACGGCCAGGAATGGAAATCATGGAAAAGGTTGGTGGATTGCATCAATTTAACGGTTGGAACAAGCCGATTCTCACAGATAGTGGAGGATATCAAGTTTATTCGCTCGGTGACAACAGAAAAATTAAAGAGGAAGGAGTGACCTTCCAATCGCACATTGATGGTTCAAGACATTTTTTCTCTCCGGAAAGTGTCATGGATGTCCAGCGAATGATCGGGGCTGATTTCATGATGGCCTTTGATGAGTGCACGCCTTATCCGTGCGAAAAAAAATATGCGGAAGACTCCATGCATATGACTCACCGGTGGCTTGACAGGTGTATTACTCGATTCAATGAAACCGATCCAAAATGGGGGCATAGTCAAGCTCTGTTGCCCATTGTGCAGGGAAGTGTTTACCCTGATTTGAGAAAAATATCAGCAGAATATTGTGGAGCAAAAGACCAGCCCGCAATGGCGATTGGCGGACTGTCGGTTGGTGAGCCCGCCGAGGACATGTACGCCATGACCGATTTAGTCTGTGACATTCTACCGAAGGAGAAGCCGAGATATCTAATGGGAGTGGGAACCCCAGCTAACATTCTGGAATGCATCGAGCGAGGAGTCGATATGTTTGATTGTGTGATGCCAACTCGAAACGCGCGGAATGGCATGCTGTTCACCACCCAAGGAATTGTAAATATTCGGAATGAAAAGTGGAGGTCTGATTTCAGCCCGCTTGATGAGGAATTAGGGGGATACGCCAGTACTTTTTACTCAAAAGCGTATTTAAGACACCTCATGCAATCCGGAGAAATGTTGGGCCCTCAGATAGCCAGCATTCAAAATTTGACGTTTTATTTATGGTTGGTGGGAGAAGCTCGAAAGGAAATATTGAAGGATACTTTTCCTGAATGGAAACAAAAAATGGTCGAACAGGTTTCTAGAAGATTGTGAAGAAAATTGATTGGTACATATTCAAGAAATTGATCACCACGTTTTTGTTCGTGGTAATTATGCTCGTGCTGATCATTTGTGTGATTGACTACACGGACAAGAACGACAAGTTCATTAAGTATGAGATTAGCGCGGAGGTAATCCAGCAGTATTATTTATCCTTTGCACCTTATATAGCGGCACTTCTTACACCAATCACCGCATTTATTGCCACTGTTCTGGTCACGACTAAATTGGCCTCTCAAACCGAGATTATTGCAATTTTGGCCTCAGGCGTCAGCTTTAAAAGAATAATGATCCCGTATGCTGTGGCAGCTACACTCATCGCATCGCTCAGCTTTTATTTAAATGGTTACGTCATCCCGGATGCTAACAAGTTTCGAGTGGAGTTTGAAATGAGCTATATCAAGAAACCGTACGTGAACCTCGATCGGGATATTCATTTTAAGGTTGCCGAACAGGATTATATTTATCTAAACAGGTACACCAACTCTCGGGATATGGGGTACACGGTGACCTTAGAAAAGTTCGATAATCAAAGAATGATCCAGAAGATTACCGCGGACAGGATAAGATGGGATTCTGTTAAATCTAAGTGGACCTTACACAATTGGCAGAAAAGGACTCTGATGGACAATGAGGAGATCATCGAGGAAGGAAGAGAGTTGGATACCCTCCTTAATTTACGTCCATCGGACTTTGAAAGTAAAGTCCACCTTGAGACCACTTTGACCATGCCAGAACTTGACGACTATATAGACTTACAGCTATCTCGAGGAGCAGATGACGTGAAAATATACCGCGTGGAAAGATACATCAGGTATATGCAGCCTTTCACAGTTTACATTTTGTGTTTTATCGCACTGATTTTGTCTGCTAGAAAGAGCAGACGAGGGACAGGTTTTCAAATTGCTCTGGGCTTTATGATCGCCTTTATTTTCATCATTCTGTTTGTCTTTGCGCAGGCAATCGCCGCTGCTGGAACCATGAACCCGGCCATAGCGATCTGGCTTCCCAATATCATTTTTGGCGCTGTGGGGGTTCTGCTCTATAACACCATCCCAAGGTAATGGGCAATTTGCGCCATTATTTGATCCTCCATTTTATCGTTCTTATTTGGGGGTTTTCAGGAATACTTGGGATGCTCATCTCAATTCCTGCCGTGGAAGTGGTGTTCTATCGAACCAGTATTTCAGCTGTTGTGTTGCTTGGCTTCATACTTTTTACAAAAAGACAACTCTTCCAATCTGGAAGAAAAGGCGTTCTCGCACAATTGACGACCGGAACTCTAATTGCGATTCATTGGATTTTGTTTTTTCAGTCGGCTCGAGTTTCCAACGTTTCGATCTGTTTGGCGGGCATGTCCACATGCGCACTCTGGACGTCTCTTCTTGAGCCGATTTTCTACAAAAGAAAGATCCAGCCCGTTGATATTATTTTGAGTTTATTGGCTGTGGCAGGAATGGCCATAGTTTTTCAAGTGGAGTTTGAATATTGGGAGGGTCTTGTTCTGGCCATTATTTCGGCATTCATCGCCTCCATTTTCACCATTATAAATGGCCGATTTATTCAGCAAGGCAAAGACGCATTTGTAATCACCTTCTATGAAATGTCAGGAGCCGCCTTGATCATATTGCTGTTCTTCCCCTTTTATTCCGGTTGGAATGGGGGCCTTAATCTGACGCTAATCGGATGGGATTATGCATGGATGGGGCTTTTAGCGATTGTATGCACTGTATACGCCTACAGCATATCTGTTAAGATCATGACACATATTACCCCTTTTGTTATGAACCTTACTGTGAATCTTGAGCCCGTTTATGGTATTATGCTTGCCTTGATTGTTTTTGGAGCTAATGAGGAGATGAGTGCCGGATTTTATGGAGGCACAGCCTTGGTATTAATTGCCGTATTGGCCTATCCAATTATCAACAAAATCAAACGCTCCAAAAGACTATCGAAAAAGAGCCCCATCCTGTAAGTGCGCTATTTTGCTTAATTTTAATTAACTGAGATGCGCTCATTGGTTACTATTTGGGTGATTTTGGTATTAAGGACTGAGTTGTTGGGCTCAGGGGGTGTATGAAAGACAAAGAAATCCTGGAACGCATTGGTCAGGGTGACGAAAAGGCACTCGACTATCTCTATACCAAATACTATCGGATGATGGTGAAAATGGTGAAGGAGAATAGCGGGACAGAGGACGAGGCGAAGGACATATACCAGGAGGCGCTGTTGGCGTTTTGGCAAAGAGCTGCAAGTAGGAAATTGGTGTTAACATCAAAAATCAGTACCTATTTGTACAGTATTTGCCAGAATTTATGGCGCAAGGAGCTAGACAAAAAGAAGAGGCATACGTATGAGGAGGTGGATGGTGAAGACCATCAGCATTACGAGGATGAAGAAAGATTACGTATTGTTCAAGAGTGCATGGGCGAGTTGGGTGATGTTTGTAGAAGGGTGCTCACGTACTATTACTTCGATGGCCTGTCGATGACGGATATTGCGAAGAAGCTTGATTTTTCAACTACTGACACTGCCAAGACCAAGAAGTATAAATGTAAGAAGAAGTTGGACTCACTTATAAAACAGAAATACACTACGTCAGATTTTTTTGACTAATGGACTTAAACCAGCATAACCAAATCGAAGCATATCTGTCTGGGCAGATGACTCCTGAGGAAGTTTCGCAGTTCGAATCCCTCTTGGAGGTCAATCCTGAGCTTCAGCAGCAGCTAACATTTCAGTCAGAAGTGATTAACGGCATTGGGCAATACCGCAAAACAGAATTGAAAGCGAGATTGGATGCTCTTGATCCGACTCCAGCCTGGTGGACCATTGCTCAGCTATCTCCGGTCGGACAATTCATAGGAGGCGGCATCATCGTCGGGTTTTTAGGAATTGGCACTTATTTCGTCGTAAATGAGCAAAGTGCTGATTTACCTACAGAAGGCATAGAGATTACAGCCCCCAATCCGGTTAACGTGGAATTGGAGATTCCTGAAATACAGCCATTGCCTCAACTTCCAGTTGCGTCAGTGCATAGTGATGGACAGATAGTTGAAGGAGACATTGAGCCAGATCAAGAAGAAAAATCACCAACGGCGGACTTGAAGGAAGATTCATTTGTTCCGATTGTTTCAGTGCCAGATGCCGGGGATGTTGAGGCTGATGAGGAGTTTCAATCAAACGAACTTCCTACACCAGAGGAAACTCCGGAGACGGTTACTTCTGAAAATCCGATTGATGTTGAGATTATTGACTCCAAGGGGTCAAAAGTTAAGTATCAGTATTACGAGGGTAAACTGTATCTCTACGGCAAATTCCAGGAGGAGCCTTATCAGATTCTCGAGATCAATTCAGCGGCCGGCCGGAAGGTGTACTTATATCACTTGGACGTCTTCTATCACATTGAGCCGGTAGACAAACCCTCCTCTCTTGAAAAAGTGGAAGATGTGAGCTTGATAAAAGAATTGACGATCCTTAGAAAGTCCAAATAAGATTTTAGCAAATCGTTAGCTTTGCGCCATGGCTGAAAAAAGCGCCAGAAAGAAGCGTAAAATTGGTAGTTATCCCTTTGCAAGTGTGGTCTTCAGTATCACATTGGCCATTTTCATTATGGGGCTTTTCGGGCTGTTATTCGTTTACACAAACAGTCTTACCAAAGTCATTCAGAAAAATGTGGAGCTGCAAGTTTATCTCCACAAGCAGGTCACCCAATCCGATATTGATTTTCTTCAAAGGACAATTTCAGAAAGTGATTTCGTCCGACAGGAGGACGGATATCGTCATGTAAGGTTTGTGAGTCGAGAGGATGCTGCGAAACAGTTCATCGAACAAACTGGCGAGGATTTCACAGACTTCATCGGAGATAATCCCTTGAGAGATGCATTGGTAGTTGGAGTAGCCACCGACTACCAGTCGCTTGATAGTATGCAAATGATCAAAACCAAACTAGAAAAATCCAGAGGAGTCTATGAAGTGACCTACGTGGAGAGTCTGGTCGACAGCATTAATCAGAACCTTACGAAGCTTGGGCTGGTGCTGGGAGGATTCTCGGTGGTTTTACTGCTGGTGGTTGTAGTATTAATCAACAACACCATTAAGTTGGCCATGTTTTCACAGCGCTTTCTTATTCGCAGTATGCAGCTTGTTGGCGCCACTGGGTCGTTCATCAGAAGGCCTTTTCTCATTAGATCGATTCTTTATGGAACCATCTCTGGTCTTTTCTCGTGTTTAATGATCTTTGGATTGATGCAATATGGGAATTCCCAAATAGAGCAACTTGAGAGTCTTCAGAATATGGAGAAAATCTATATGCTTTTTGCCGCTCTGATTTTGATTGGAGCACTGGTTGGGTACTTTAGCACGCTGAGAGCCGTTAGAAAATATTTACAATTGTCACTAGACGAATTATACTGAAATGTCTGATCCAAGATTCGCTTTTTCTAAAATCAACTATTTAATCATGATCGCCGGAGTGGTGGTTATGTTCATTGGGTATTTCATCATGTCCAGTGACGGCCAGCCATACGGTTTCGGGACTCTCGGGTTGACTGTCGGGCCAATCATACTGATGCTTGGATTTTTGATTGAGTTCGTGGCGATCTTTTATAAATCAAAGAAGGAAGATTCAGCTGACTGATGTCGTGGATCGAGGCTTTGATCCTTGGGCTGATCCAGGGACTTACTGAATTTCTCCCGGTCAGTAGTAGCGGCCATTTGCAGCTTGGAGCGTTTCTTTTCTCTCAAGAACCAACTGATAATCTCTTGTTTGCCGTGGTGGTGCATCTGGCAACTGCTCTAAGTACAGTATTTGTTTATCGTCGGGATATCGGAGGATTATTATCTGGACTTCTTGAGTTTAAAAGAAATGATTCATGGAATTTCGTCGTGCTTATTCTTATCTCGATGGTTCCTGTAGCTATCGTTGGGGTCTTTTTCCAGGATGAGGTGGAGGCCTTTTTTCAGGACAATATCATGCTGGTCGGTTTCATGCTTTTGTTGACAGCCGCGCTTCTGACACTTTCACATTTTTACAAATCAGGAACAGGAGCAGTTTCTCCAATAAAGGCCATTGTGATCGGTCTTGCCCAGGCCATTGCCGTTCTTCCAGGAATATCGCGATCAGGGGCGACCATTTCCACAGCGCTGCTTCTGGGTGTTGATCGTGAGAAAGCAGCGAGGTTTTCCTTCTTGATGGTCATCATCCCAATTGTCGGAGCAGCTATTCTGAAAATGAAAGATTATTTAGAAGCTCCTGATCAATACGAACTGTCTCTTCTGTCCCTGATCGTTAGCTTTTTGGCTGCATTTGTATCAGGAGTTTTTGCCTGCCGATGGATGGTCAAGTTGGTCACAAAAGGCAGCCTGATCTATTTTGCGATTTATTGCGGAATCATCGGGACGATCACCATAATCCTCAGCTTATGAATTGGAGCGACGGGGCATTTATTCTTATAGACAAGCCCAAGGATTGGACCTCTTTTGATGTAGTAAAGAAAATTCGAAATCACCTAAAGGTGAAGATTGGCCATGCTGGGACTTTGGATCCGTTGGCTACCGGACTGCTGATTTTAGCAACGGGGAAATTCACCAAGAAAATTGATGAAGTGCAGGGGCAGGATAAGGTCTATGAGGGAATCTTTGAGATCGGAAAAACGACTCCTTCTTTTGATTTAGAGACTGAATTCGATTCGGAAAGCCCATTTGATCACATCGGTGGAAAGGATATTGATGCTGCGGTTGAAAAATTTATCGGGGAAATAATTCAGTACCCACCGGTACATTCGGCTGTGAGGGTGGACGGGGTGCGTGCTTATAAAAAAGCGAGAAAAAATCAGGAAGTGAAGGTTAGGCCTAGGCAGGTTACGGTTCACTCGTTTGAAATCATCAAATTTGATTCACCCGAGGTGCATTTCAGAATTCATTGCTCAAAGGGAACTTATATCCGCAGCATTGCAAATGATTTCGGAAAAGAATTGGGCGTTGGTGCATATCTAAAATCCCTGAAGCGGATGGCAATCGGAGATTTTATGATCGCAGATGCTTACCAATTAGAAGATTTTCTCACGAAGTTTGAGCGCAATGAGGATCATTGAAGACCTTTCTGATTTTCCCACCGACATTCAAACGGTCGTTACGAGTGGTACGTTTGACGGTGTTCACCAAGGGCACAGAAAAATTCTGGATCAAGTAGTTGATAAAGCCAGAACTACGGGACGCAAAAGTGTACTTCTGACTTATTGGCCACATCCGAGGTTTGTTCTTCATCAAAATGATGAAACACTCAAACTCTTGACAACTTTTGATGAGAAAGCGGAACTGATTCAGGAGGCCGGTATGGATTATCTAGTGCGGATCCCATTTACCGAAGAGTTTTCTCAGCTAGAAGCGGCAGAATTTGTTCGAAGTATTCTAATCGATCACCTCAATACCACCTCCTTCGTGATAGGTTACGACCATCATTTTGGTAAAGACCGGTCTGGAAATTTTGAATATCTCCAGCGGAATGCCTCTGAGTTTGGTTTTGAAGTGGTGGAAATTCCCCGTCAGGACATTGACGATGTAGGCGTAAGCAGCACCAAGATTCGCCAGGCTTTGAAAGAGGGAAGAGTGGATGACGCTTCCACATTGCTTGGTAGAGATTACAGCCTGTCAGGTCAGGTTGTGCATGGAGATCAACTTGGCCGAGGAATCGGTTTCCCGACGGCCAATATCTGGGTGCCGGAGAGTTATAAGTTGATCCCGACATCCGGATCATACGCCACCAATGTTGAATTAGAGATTGGGAAGTTCTCCGGCATGACCAATATTGGAGTTAGACCAACTGTGAACGGATCTCAGCGTAGGATCGAAGTAAATATTCTTAATTTTGAGGAAGATATTTATGATCAAGACATTCGGATTTCTTTTGTGAAGAAGCTCAGAGATGAACGGAGGTTTGATAATATGAATGACCTGAAAAGGCAGTTAGAGAAAGATAGAGAAGAAACGATTAAAATCTTAAAAGGATGAAAAAGGTAAAAGGTCTCGTATTTGGAATTTTGTTAACGGCTTTTGTCGGGTTTGTAAGTTGTGATGCAAATGGCGACTTCCTGCTATTCTCGATTCAAAATGATAAGGAACTCGGGGCACAGATGGATGCTGAGATTGAGGCAAGTTTCCCCATTCTGAGTAGAACACAGTACCCTGACGCATATGATTATTTGGATGACATGGTCACCCACATCTTGAATAATGGGGACGTAACCTACCGCGATGAATTTGCATGGGAGGTACATATTGTGGATCAGAATGTGCTGAATGCCTTTGTGACACCTGGAGGATACATTTATGTGTATAATGGCCTAATTCAATATCTGGACAATGCGGACGATTTGGCTGGGGTGATTGGTCATGAGATCGCTCACGCCGATCAGCGACACAGTTCCAAGGCACTCCAACGCGAGTTTGGTATCCAAATTCTCCTAAGCATAATACTCGGAGAAGAGTCCACTGAGCTGGAACGAGCGGTTGGCCAAATCGCAGGAACATTATCTGGGCTGGCGTTTAAGAGAGGTGCCGAATCTGAGGCCGATGAGTTTTCTGTTGATTATCTAGCCAACAGCAGGTATGCCTGTAATGGAGCGGCAGCCTTTTTTCAGAAGCTAATTGACAATGAAATGGCTGGCGGAACCCCGGAATTTTTCAGCACTCACCCAAACCCTGACAACCGAGTAGCGGATATAAATGCCAAATCGACTGAGGTTGGTTGCACGACTACAGCTTACTCAGATACCCCAACAGCAGGCTGCAACGGAGACACGGAGTACGAATGTTTCAAGAACGATTACCTACCCGATCTGAACTAATGAAAAAATCTGAGATAAAACTAGTGGTGGAACTTGACGAAAAGCAGGTTCCGGAGAAAATATATTGGGATGCCGATGATAATCCGAATGGAGTGCCTCAGGAGACTAAGTCGATAAGCTTGTCACTGTGGGATCATGTGGCTAAAAACACCATGCGCATTGACCTGTGGTCCAAAGACATGCCCGTGGATGAAATGAAGAGATTTTACATTGATTGCATTGGGGGGCTGGCACAAAGTGCGCTCACCGCAACCGGAGATGAGGTCATTAGCTCCAAATTAAATACCCTTTGTGACGAACTGGTTGAACACCTCAAGTCAGAAGAATAAAATTCATTCTACTTTCCTTCCCGAATAAAAATCAGCAAAATGTTATGTATGCATAACATTTTTGAAGAAATTGTGCATCAAACTGGAAGAATGCCCTTAATACGGTAATTTTCCAGTTATATCATAAGCTAAACTAATTTTTAACCAAACTTTCAACCTCATGATTAAGAATTTTACGAAGGTCTTTTTGATCTCCGGTTGTCTTCTCTTGGCATTCATGGCAAACGCCCAAACCACCGTTTCGGGTACTGTTACAGATGCGGATTCAGGAGAAGGCCTGATAGGAGTCAATATCTTGGTAAAAGGAACTGTTCTAGGAACCATCACTGACGTAGATGGTAACTTCAGTCTTACAGTTTCTTCTGCACCACCTCTTACGTTGGTCATTACCAGTATCGGGTACTCAAGACAGGAAATAGAAATTACTGACGCCAATGCCACTGGATTATCCATTCAAATGGCAGAGTCGGTTACGCTAGGCCAAGAAGTGGTCGTATCGGCTTCCAGGGTGGAAGAGTCAACCCTTAAGTCTCCGGTAAGTGTAGAAAGAATGGATATTCTGGATATACAGAATACTGCCTCTACAGATTTCTACAGTGCAATTAAGAATCTTAATGGGGTTGATTTCAGTACCCAGAGTATCACATTTAATTCTGTGAATGCTCGTGGTTTTGGTGCTAATGGTAACACGCGATTCGTACAATTAATTGACGGAATTGATAACCAAGCGCCGGGGCTTAACTTCCCAGTGGGTAACGTAGTAGGTATCAACGAACTTGACTTGGAGAGCGTGGAATTGATTCCTGGAGCGGCTTCTGCCCTTTATGGACCAAACGCCATTCAGGGGATTTTGCTCATGGATAGCAAAAGCCCTTTTGATTATCAGGGACTTGATTTTTATTCCAAACTTGGAGTAAATCATGTAGATGAAGTTGATGACGATCAAGCTCTTTACAAAGATGTAGGATTTAGATATGCGAAGGCATGGAACAATAAAGTGGCGTTTAAATTAACCGGATCCTGGTTAAATGCACAAGATTTCAGAGGAGTTGATTACAGAGATCAAGGAACTGGAATTGTGGAGAGAAGTGGTGAAGTTGACCCAAGTAATCCTAATTACAGACAAGACCCAGCGTTGCGTACTTATGATGGGGTGAATGTATATGGAGATTTTGGTTTTAGTTTCAATACTGGATTAGCTCTAGGCGTAATTCCTTCTGATGTCGCTTCATTGCTGCCTTCAGACTCACGAGGAAACTTCTCACCAACAGGGTTTACAGAAGCGTCATTCGTTGACAATACAACCGAGAGTAAAAAATTCGGAGCTGCACTTCATTATCGAATCAGCGATAAAGTAGAAATCTTCGGGCAGTACAACCAAGGTTGGGGATCGTCAGTTTATACTGCAAACGATCGTTTTGTGCTTGACGATTTCACCATCTGGACGGGTAAGTTGGAGTTACGAGGTTCTAATTTCTTCCTAAGAGGGTATACAACTCAGGAGGATGCAGGTAAGTCTTATGCGGCCAACACATTGGCATCTTTGATAAATCAAAAATATTATCTTCCTGACTATATTGGGGCATTTGTCACCGCTAGAACGGGAGGGCAGTCAATCGATAATTCGCATGCGATCGCCAGAGGCTATGCGGATGATTCTCAGCAGAATGGAAATGCGGATCATGCAGCATATTTACCAGGTACGACTCTATTTAATCAAGAGGCTGAAACAATCAGAAACACCTCAATAGCTGATGGAGGAGCCAAATTCCTTGATAGATCAGCTCTATATCATTACGAAGGATCTTATAATTTCTCAAATCAGATTGATTGGGCGGATATTGTAGTAGGTGCTAATTTCAGAACGTATGCTTTAAATTCAGAAGGGACACTGTTCACATTGGATGAAAACGGAGACGAAATTTCATTTAATGAATATGGTGGATACCTCCAGATTAGGAAGGATTTGAGTGAATCATTCTCAGTAACAGCTTCGGGACGTTTTGATAAAAGTCAATACTTCGAAGGACAATTTACTCCTAGATTGGCAGCAGTTTGGGAATTTACTGAGGGGCATAATTTAAGAGGGTCGTACCAGACAGGTTTCCGAATCCCTACTACTCAGGATCAATTTATTGATCTGGATGTGGTTACAAGAAGGCTCATCGGTCGAAATGACATCTTAAGAGATAACTATAATTTGGATCGAAATACAGTTTACACAACTGCCTCGGTAAATGACGCTCGTGCGCAAGCTGCGGCAAATAATCCAAATTACTTGGACAGACTGGAAGTTGCTGCTGATGTCTATGAAGACTACAAGCCTGAGCGAGTTGGAACTTGGGAGATCGGTTACAAGGGTCTATTGATGGATGGCAAACTATTTATAGACGCCTTCTATTATCAAAGCACATATTCGGATCTATTGGCTGAAATTGACATAACGCAAATGGTAGATGCCAGCGATATTCAGAGTGTACCTAACGGTTATTCGACTGGTAGAGCTGAAGAGCACGATGATGAACAAAAAGAGGCTATCGTAGCAGGAGGAGATCCCGATAATGGTGGAAGAGTACAGAGATATGGTTATGATGTAAACATCAAAGAAGATGTTAAGACCAGAGGTTTTGGAATTGGAGCTGAATACTCCATGGGTGGGGGCTACTCACTTGGTGTAAATGCTTCTAATAACGAGATGGTTTCATTGGATGATTTGGTTGCACAAGAGTACAATGTGGCTTTTAATACACCTCAGTGGAGATATAATGTGAAATTTGGAAACAGGAAGCTTACTGATAGACTTGGCTTTAATGTGACCTACAGATGGCAGGATGCGTACCTATGGCAGTCGGCTATCGGGTCGGGTGTGATTCCATCTTATGGGACTTTGGACGCCCAAGTATCATATAGTATCCCTAGCATGAAGGCTAAGTTGAAACTAGGAGGCTCCAACATTACAAACGAAAGGTACACGACCTCTTTTGGGAACCCAAGAATGGGGGCGATCTACTACCTGCAGTTGAATCTTAATAACCTATTAAATTAATAAGGCTCATTATGAAAAATTTTAATAAATACATATTTCTATCAGTCATTCTAGTTGCGGCTACTAGTTGTAATGATGATGAAGTGTTAGATGAATGGCTCGATGACAATCCCGAACCGCAGGTAGTTGAGGTCACTGGAGACGCAGGAGATTTGGATCTCACGAATTACGTGGCTCTTGGTAATTCACTTACTGCCGGTTTTACCGATGGTGCACTTTATCCACTTGGACAAGCGAATTCGTTTCCAAGCATCCTTGCCGGACAATTCGCTATTGCAGGAGGTGGATCTTTTAACTTCCCGAACATTTCTTCTGGAAATGGTTACGGTGGAGGAGAGGCAGGTAGTGAGGTTGGAAAAGCGTTTATTGATGTGGCTGCTGCCCTAACTAATCCAGCAAATGCAATTCAGTTCACAGCTGGTAGTGCCTTAACTGCTAATACCGAAACTAGTTTAAATAACTTCGGTGTACCAGGGGCCCGCATAGTGGATGCTACCAACGACCTGTATGGATTGGGTAATCCTTTCTTTGGAAATTTCAATTCTGTACCAGGTTCAGCCTCTATGCTGGATGATGCTGCTGCTGCTGGTCCAACATTTTTTAGTGTTTGGTTAGGCAATAATGACGTACTGGGTTATGCCACAAGTGGTGGATTGGACGAGGCGATGATCACATCGCAGGGTGATTTTCAAAATGCACTGATCACGATCCTGGGTACGCTTTCTGCAGGCGGTGGAACTGAAGGAGTCATCTTGAATATTCCGCCGGTTCATTTGGCGCCTTATTTTCAGATTGTCACTACACTCTCAGGTGGTGTAAACTTATTACCTGCGGGCAGTATAGATGCCGCTACAGCCGCTTTTTTGAATAGTGGGGATGCCTATGGATCGTATAACGCCGGTTTGGATGCTTTGGTTGGCGCTCCTGTAACACCTACTGAATTTTCTCCTGATGGCACCTTTACTCAGGCCGAGGCTGATTATAGAAAGATAACTTTCACTGGAGATGTAGCAAATGCGCCGGTGATTATGGATGAGTTTTTGTCAGATTTAACAGGTTATAATGCGAGCTTGGTTAGTATGCGACAAGCAAAGGTGAACGCTACCACTGGACAATATGATCTTTTCCCACTGACGGCATTGGCAGCCGTTGGAGTGGATGCAGGATCTGGTGTTCAAGGAGTTGCGGTTCCATTGGCTGATCAGTATACCTTGACAATGAGCGAGCAAGTGCAAGTGATTACGGCTTATGCAACTTATAATGCAACTATTTCAGGTGTGCTAGCGAGTTTCCCAAATGTAAAACTTGTTGATGTAGGCCCAATGTTCGCAGATGTCTTTGGACTTAGTCCTGCGCAGGCTGCTGGTCTGCAATTAAGTGCGGCTGCCCAAGCCGCGGCAGATGGGGAACTAGGAATTATGATTGGGGGATTCAATCAAGTGCCACTAGATCTTGGAGACAACTTGTTCAACAGCATTTGGTCGGCGGATGGAATCCACCCTAACCAACGAGGAGCTGCGATCATTGCCAATGAGATCATTAAGGTTTTGAATGCAGAATTTTCAGCAGACATCCCGATGGTGGATGTAATTGACTATGCAAGTATCAACGCAGTGCTTCCTTAGGATGACAAGAGTTTAGAATCAAAGTCCCAACCTGAAACCAGGTTGGGATTTTTTTTATGCGGAAATATTTGGCCCAAGCACCGTATTAGTCTGAGATGCGTTTTATTTTAGTTGACCAAAATCTAGAAACCATGAAAAATAAATTCTTAGCCATTATCCTGTTTGTTTTCGTATCCATTGGGGCCAATGCAACTGAGTTGAAAGAGGGCGTATCTGCCAATGAGCGTGCTATTTCATTAATTGAAAGAGTGCATGAGATCAAAGACATGGATCGAAGCGGAATGACCAGAGTAGAGAAAAGAAAATTGAGGACAGAACTTAGGGAGATGAAATCTGAATTGAAAGAGATGGAAAAAGCTGAGGGCTTGGATGATAAGGTCAGTATCTCTATTGGGGCGATCATTATTATTATTTTGCTCCTAATCATTATCTAATTGACCATCTCACTCAAACCATCCCGATATCCAAGTCGGGCTACTGAGGACAAGAAAGCACTTTATGAAGCCCTGGACACAGGGCTTTTTTGTACCGTGGCTTTTATTAGGGAGCATATTCCTCATCAGATCCCAACGGGATACTGCCGGATTGAGGATAAGATATATATCCATGCATCGGCCAAGAGCGGTTTCATGGATTCAATTGTTGGACAGATTGTGAGTTTCTCAGTAACTCACATGGATGGACTGATTTTAGCCCCGACAGCTTTTGACCACTCATTTAATTATCGTTCGGCAATAGGGTTTTCAGAAGCCAAGGAGATAACCGATGAAGATGAGAAAATGGAAATCTTCAAGGTTTTTACTGATAGATATATTCCCGGGAGGATTGCGGATGTCGGAGATCCTACGCCTGATCAGATCGCTATTACGAGAATAGCGGAGCTAGATCTAATTAAAGCTGCCGTGAAGATTAGAATGGGAGATTCCGGAACTACTGATCCGGAAAAATTCGGGAAATGGGTAGGGGAGATTCCAGTGAAGACCTCTTATGGATCACCAATTCCGGATGAAGGGGCAAAGTCAATTCCTTTGCCTGATTACATCAAGGATTTATTAACTTGATAAAATGGAAAAGGAATATACTAACGGTGAGATCACGGTAAAATGGCAGCCTGATAAGTGCATTCACTCGGGCATTTGTGCCAGAGGACTGTTTAAAGTCTTTAATCCAAAGGCCAGACCATGGATTAACATGGATGCTTCGGACTCTGGGACCATAGCTGCTCAAGTGAATCAATGCCCGTCCAAGGCCATATCAATTAAGGAATAAAAAAGGCTCGAATTGATTCGAGCCTTTTGCTTTGAAGTTGATGTCTAACAGCAACCGCCTCCGTCATAAAAGAAAGTGCTCTCGCTGACATAAATGTCTTCATTGCCCAGCGCGCTTAAGTTTCCGGCTGTTTTGTCGCAAACTGATAAAGGTTGATTGTACATGAGAACGTGCCCCTTGTGATCATCAAAATATTCCTTGTCTCCAGTGTAAATGGCCGTCTTCCCCGTGAAAACACATGGGCCGTCCTCCGGCATTGGATCTTTGATCGCACAGACCTCCACGCTTTCGATATGGATTGGAGTTGGCGTGTCATAGTGCTTGGTGTCCAGAATTCTGTAGGGTCGTTTAGCCCGGATTTCAACTGTTCCAAATCCTATATCCGTGATCATCTTAATATAATCCCAAAGTGGAATGGAACCACTCAAGCAAAGCGCACGGAGGCGTTCATCGGCACGGAGGTTTTCCGGCATTTCTTGATCACAAACAGGATCTGACAAGACCAATCTACCGTGAGGTTTTAAAACCCGATACATTTCCTGAAGAGCCTTTTTTAGATCTTCCTCTTTGAAGATATTGAACAAACAGTTTTGAGCTGCTACATCGATGGACTCATCCTCGATGGGCAAATTCAATGCATCGCCTTTTCTTAAGGAGACAAAGTCCTTCTGAAACCAGTCGTTCGTTTTTTCTGCTTCAATGAAATTTTCAGCGCTAGCCACCAACATTTCGTCCACTACGTCCACTCCAATTACCCCATCCTTTTGTCTGGAAAAGTAAGAGAATTGGAGAAGTTCCATTCCCCCTCCAACGCCTACATAAAGAATCTTCGGGTCATTGATCAAGTCACGAGGATGGACTGTGCTGCCACAGCCATAATTCATCTCTTGCATTTTCTTAGGAATGTCCAGTCCTGGAAATGCCCATATGGGAGTGGTCGTGCAGCAAAGTCCTACATCAGGCGTTTCTGCTGCTTTTTTATAAACGTCCTTGGTGGTTTCTAAATAGGTTTCCATTTTTTATGTTAAAGTTCCGCCACAGCTTGACCCGGCACCAGCGGTGCAGCCGTAGCAATGTTGATTCAAAATAATTTCTCTTTTTTCCAGTTCGGCCAGGTCGAATTCTGAAATATGATTTTTCGCCTTCACCTTGAGCTCAAGCATTTGATTAAAATCACAGTCGTACATATAGCCATCCCATCCAATGCTTACTGTATTTCGGCACATGACTCCCGCAGCAGCGGATGGGTTAAACGCATTCACCAGTTCCTCCATGTATTCTTGATAATTATTGGAGTTGACCAGATATTCCAAAAACCTGCTTACTGGAAGATTAGTAATGGCGAATAAGTTATTGAACTCGATGTTATATCCATCTCGAAGCTTGGATCTGAATTCTGACTCTAGCCCCGCTTGATCACCGGGGAGAAAAGCACCAGAAGGGTTATAAACCAGGTCTAATTGAAGGTCAGACCCTTCCATGCCATAACCAACTTCATTGAGCATTTGCAGGGCTTTTATTGATTTTTCAAAAACCCCATCTCCACGTTGGGCATCTGTTCGTCGCGCGGTAAAGTAGGGCAGAGAGGAGACTACATTGATTTTATGCTTCTTGTAGAATTCCGGAAGATCATGGTATTTCGGATTGGCTAGGATGATAGTCAGATTGCATCTCACGATTACCTCTTTCCCGAGCTTTCGGATTTCTTCAACAAACCAACGAAAATCAGGATTCATTTCGGGAGCACCACCTGTGAGATCGACGGTTTTGATACTACTGCCTTTCAAAGCGTCCAGGCATTGCTGCATGGTCTCTCTGGTCATTATTTCTTTCCTGTCCGGTCCGGCATCTACATGACAATGCTTACAAACCTGATTACACATTTTCCCGACGTTGACTTGAAAAATGTCAATTTGAGTCGGTTTTAAAGGGAAAAGATTTATCTGATCAAGTTTAGAATAAAACGGCTGTATCCCAAGACTCTCTGCGTCATCAAGAATCTGAATTTGTCCCTCCGGTGTAGAAAGTGGGTGCTGTTGTCTCTTTAGCGTGGCTAAACTCATCACATCAATTTTTCATTCACTTGATTCATCATCTGCACCCCATGCACCAAACTAGCACCTCCCCGGATCGCTCCTGCTACATGTACTGCCTCCATCATTTGCTCTTCGTCCGATCCTTTTTTTAGGCAATCAGAAGTATAAGCATCAATACAGTATGGGCATTGAATGGCATGCGCAACTGCCAAAGCAATTAAGGATTTCTCTCTAGCAGTAAGAGCTCCATCTTCAAAAACCGTATTGTAGTAATCAAAGAATTTGTCTCCAAGTTTTTTCTGAAAGTCGGTGATGTTCCCGAATTTTTTTAAATCTTCTCTTCTGTAATACGCAGATTCCATATTGGTTTATTCGTTAGACCGTAAATGTAGATCAATCAGGTCTGTTCATTTTGACACTATCTTGAAATCATTGTTACTGGTAGCGACATGACAAATGATCATTATTTTAAACATACGAAATGAGCAGACCATCGGATTTTAGGAAGCGTAATTATTTGATTTTGATTAACTTGAGTTTTGATTTCGTTTAAGAAATATTTTCACCAACCGGCAATTAGCTCATTCGATGATTAATGATAGGATATCGGCACTAATAGATAATTTGGGAGTAACTCCGAATAGATTTTCCTAGTCCATTTCTGTCAATCCTACTGTCATACATAATATCATTAAAGGAAGAAGAAGCAAGCCTAGTTTTGAAGTTCTTCAAAAAATAATTTCTACGTATGATGAAGTTAATGCAGAATGGCTTTTGCGTGGAAGTGGAAAACTCTGGAGAAAGAAGGGAAAGAGAATAAATACTTCTTCTGACGCCCTTGAACGCAAGGTAATGGAGTTGATAAAAGGGATCAAAATTGAGTACCCTAAACTCATTGAAGTCTATGAACTGCACGAATTGGTAGAGAAACTGGTTGTGGAGAATAATTCTCAGAAAGAAAAGATGATCAAATTGCATGAGCGACAGGACGAGATCATCAAGACCTTAATGAAGCTCAAAAAGAATTTCTAATCGTCCCAGTTAAGTTGTTCAAGACTTTGTGCAAGCATCTTCCTTACTCTGTACTTGGTAATTAAATGGTAGGCAACAAGAGCTATAAGTAAGAAACTGAGGCCAACAATTGCAGAGAGGAGAAGATTTCTGCTCCTAACTGCTTTTCTTTCTTTTTCCAGTTCGGCATAGTAGGCAGCAACAATAGCCTCTAGCTCCTCTTTTTTAATCTCATAATCTAATTTTTTCCTGGTTTTAATGAATTTCACAGAATCGGTCTCATAGGCAATCAAATACTGTTCAGCCTTATCAGGCTGATCAATTTTGGAGTATGCCTCGGCCATTAGCGGATATATTTTGAAATAGTAATTTGGATCGGTTTTTTTCACGTCTGGTATTAACCCTTCAAGATCATTCTCAATTTCAATAATAAATCTAGGTTGGTCGGTCTGAAGCTTGGTCTTTAATAAGTCTTTATACGTCCCAAGAAGGTTCGCATCTCTCTTGGTTGGAGTTAGTCTTTTCAACTTAGTTTCTAGTACTTGTTCCAGTACCTCCTCAGCTTTTGACCACTCGCGATTCTTTATCAATAAATCTGCGATATTGTGGTATCCGAAATCTTCGTAATCTGTTCTTCCAAGTGATTTAGCAGTAGCAATTAACTCTTCATAAGTTTGTTTAGCCCCTTTTAAATCACCCGAGTATGCTTGGCAAATACCAATGCCATTTTTGGCTTTTAAATAATCGGGATCATCGATTTCTACTCGTTGAATTACACCATCGAGAACAGAGATTGCCTTAGAATACTCTTTCTGCTTCCTGAGTCTAATGAAAGTATTGATGTCTATTTTATTGATTTCCTTTTCATTTTGAAGAGACTGGGCAAGGTCTCTGGCTTTCATGAGAAAATCCATTGACAAATCCTGAAGTCCAAATTCATCGAAAATATTTGAAGCATTCAGATTTGCATACAACGCCCAACCAAGACTTAAGCTGTCATGAGTTGGACTGGAATTGTGTATTGCTTCCAGGTAATTCGTGATTGCAAGTGGGTAGTTCTGTATCGCTTTCTGGTAATAGTATCCTAAGTAAAAATTGGAGCGAACAATACCTTCTGAATAGTTGATCGTTCTGGACATCTTCAGTGCCTTTTTTTCAATAAGACTTGCACTGTCTGGATTGATGCTAAAGGCCGTTCGCGCATCGTCCAATAATTCTTCTATTTGATCAGCATTCTGGGCGAATGTCAAATTAGAATAAATAACGCAAAGAATACAAAGCTTCAGTGACC
Organism: Cyclobacteriaceae bacterium; assembly: GCA_965212145.1. Taxonomy (GTDB): domain Bacteria; phylum Bacteroidota; class Bacteroidia; order Cytophagales; family Cyclobacteriaceae; genus JAAEPI01. The sequence continues at coordinate 32,086 of CBDBUY010000009.1, forward strand.
TAAACATGAATGACCAAAACTAAAAAAAAAGATCGCACTATACGATCTTTTTTCCAATCATGTTCAAGAAATAAGGTTCGATAATTATCAGCCTCCCATTCCTCCTCCTCCACTCTCTTCCTCATTTGGATCGTATTTGATCTCTACGTTATTTTCGATTTCATCCATCGTTTCATCTTGACCACATGCCGCACCGACTAAAATAAGTGCTACGAAAAGTAGAGAACTGAGCTTTTTTAAAGATTGCATAGTATTAATAGTTAGGGTTTTACTGACTCAATATTACATAAATAGTTTAATATAATTGAATTATGTGTAAAATAATTTTTAACCTCGGCGAAATCTTTTTTACGTAAAGGATTTAACACATAAAAAAAGTCGACCGTGAAAATGGTCGACTCAGAAGTATTGTCTTGATTATTATTAAGTATAATAACCGCCAGATTTTTTATTTTTTGGTGATTTCCTCAAAAATGATCCCGTCATACATGATAGTCCACCAACAACCCCTCCAAGAAGCCCAGTGAAAACAATCAGCATTATGGGGTCACCCAAGGGAAGTATTTCTAGTATGATCGTGGAAAATTCGGATTGGTTCACTGTATCAAGTTTCCAGGCATAACCCATCCAAACTATGGCTACTCCTAAAAACCCAGAAGTGAAAGTATTGAACCCACCACCTGGAATTAACAATCCGACGATGAAGCAGATGACTGCCAATATCCACCAGGACATCAATGCGGATAGAAAATAGGTAAGGACACCTATCAATATCATTCTTAAAAATAACTTCATTGTGGGGTCATGGTTTGGGTAAAAATGATTCGGTCACTCGATTCAATATCTTCATTAAAGAGTATCGGTCGATAAGCTCCCTCGGCCCAATCTTGAATAAGATCTCCATAGGTAGGGTTGCCCGGATTACCAGTTTGACTTCCGGGATAAATACCCCACGCCTTCACGCCGCTCTTTTCGAGTTCGACAACAAACCGCCAAGATGGACCAGATCTCTTGCTAGCTGCATTGACGATTCCATAATTGCCCCCGATTTTTACTTGGTTCCTACTGAATGCAGGGAGACCTAGAATGTGATTAATCGAGGTGTTTTTGAATTTATACCAGCTATAATCGTCCCCATTCTTTTCCCGCCAATCTTTCAGTGAATCTAGAGTTTCGGAAAATGACCTTCTAACTATATCCTGCGCGGTTTCAATCTGTCCTGTTGATTGTAAATCAAAAAAGGAAAAAGCCGTATCGTTATTCATTAACTGCACGGTAATGTGATCGTGTGGCTTGTATAGACTCACTTCCTGATCATCGAATTCGTCCCAGGTATTTTGATAAAATAGGTCAAACCAAAGTTGGTAAACGCTCGGTTCTTTGAGTTCGGGTTCATTGAAATAGTCCCAGGCGTTCAGTAAATCGTAAAACTCTCGAACATCTCGAGTCATGCTCAGGGTGTCTAAACTGGACAACATCATGGGCAGGCTTTCTGATGCCATGTAGTTAAAGTTGTCGTTTTGCAGCTTCATCATGTCCTCGGGGACGATGTTGTTTAGGATTCGCAAGCGATCATTAATTCGGCGGTTTCGGTAATGCTCAAAATTGTAATCGTAATCATAATAAGGATATGTACTATCTCCCGGGTGCTGATTTGCGGAACTAATGAAATTTTGTTCCGGATTCTTGACAAAATACAAATGTTCCCGTGGCATAAACGCCTGCCATTCATGGGAGGAATTGGATCCATCCAAAATAAACTTCCCCTGACCTTCCCACTTGACCGGGAATTTACCATTGACCCAAAGAGCAATGTTTCCTTCCACATCTCCATAAATCATATTCTGAGGTGGCCCAGCATAGTGGCTGAATCCCTCGACGTAATCGTCGTAGTTTTTAGCCTTATTGATGAGAAAAAGTGATTTTGCTTCTTTGGATGCGTCATGTGCAGTCCACCTCATGGCCATGTTTACTCGTTCTTCCTGTCCGTTGAAATTTTCATCGTAAGAAACAGGGCCGTAATGCGTGTAAACAATGGTGTCATAGACAGTGCTACCATTTCGGACGGTAATCTCTTCCACTTCCTTGCGCGTCTTAAGCCATTTGTTGTCATACTTGTATTCTTCCCTCTTTTCATCTCGAAATTCAATTGCGTACCAATCGACAAGGTCTCTTTTGGCATTGGTAAAGCCCCATGAAATGCTATCGTTGAATCCTAAAACGATCCCTGGTCCTCCAGGAATCGCACTGCCCATCACATTGTACGTGGGGGAATTGAGGTGCGTGATGTACCAAATACTAGGGAGGTTAAGAGATAAATCTGGTTCATTGGCTAATAGCACATTGCCGCTTGCTGTCTTCTCTCCGTTGACGACAAAATTGTTACTGCCGAATTTCGGATCAGGTCTGGAAACTTCGCCTTTGGTCATGACTGACGGGTAATCGCCAGTGGGGGGATCCACTTCGATTGGCTCAAAATTCCATTGCGTTCCTTTGGGGATTATAGGGTCAATGTCGGGGTGTCTTTCAGGATAGAGTTTCTCAAAAACGTCTTTACCCCAAAGTTTTAATGCATTGGTATGCTCAAGATCTCTTTCGTCTCTTGATAATTGATCTGCCATTTCCCTGAGAAGTAAAAACGACTTGAATGCTGTCCATTCTTCCGGCGAGTAGTTCAGTAGCTTATATTCTATCGGGTAATCCTTGTAGCTGAGTTGATCGATGTATGCATTCACCCCTTTTGCATAAGCCTCAATCAAGGCGTAATATTCAGGATCCTCTTTTTTCATAAGTTCCACGGACCGCTTGGCCCCCATGACCATTCCACTTCTTCTCTTCCGACGGTCGTAATCGATAGCTACTTCCCCTACGAGTTCTGAAATTCGACCGGCCGTGCTGTACAACTGGAATTCCATTTGCCATAAGCGATGATATGCGGTGACATACCCCTGCGCCAAAAACAGGTCATGATCATTCTTGGCATAGATATGTGGAATGAGCATGTCATCGAAATATACCTGTACAGGCTCTTTTAGCCCTTCAATCTGTAGGTCAGCAGGAGCCTCAATGGCTTCATTTTCGGCATTCTGCCAAAAGCCATGAAACGGACTTAGAAATTTACCAAGTGGTGGAATTGCCGTTTCACCCACGGTCAGGCGGGTATTCAGGGTAATTGTGAGTCCAATCGTGATGACCAGCGATAGACCCACTTTGAGGGTACGCATAAGCTCTTAAGGTTGAACCTGAAATTTAATTGAAAATGAAGTGATGAGCTATTTAGCTGAGGTCTTTTTTAATCCTCCTGAAAATAACGGTCTGGGAAGATAAACTTCCACCTTAAGCGTAAGGAATAAATAACTGTCGAAAGATGACTTGTTTCCTCTGGCTGCTCCCGCTACCAATTCTTCATAAGCCGTTTGATTTACCGTAGGGATCAGATCTTTTGGATTTGCCAGATCCATGACTGTCAGACTAGTTTCATTGTCATCGAAAGTTGGATATCGGCCGGAAACATCATCAAGGTAATCTGTGGTGGCAATTCGGTACCCCAATTCAAAATTCAAATTGGTAAAATCATTGACTTTGAATTTAATACCGGCAGTGATCGGAATGATCAATGAAGTTTTGGCGTAGGGTTCTTTATCAGCTTCCGTTTCGATATCCCGAAGAAAGTATTGCTCTCCTCTGAGCTCACGATAGGGGTTGAAACTGGTTAGCCCAACTCCAGCCCCCACGTAGGGTTCCCATTGCGCCCGGCGATAATAGTCTCCCTGATAAGGTTTGAAGTAATAAATGAGTTGGAAATTACCTTCCCAGTTTTGTGACTCGAATGCATGATTTCTTTGCATCTCAAATGAACCGAATTTCGCCCATCTGTCGCGCCCTTCCAGGTGATAATAATAGCCTTCGACTCTCGCTGAGACATGAGTCAACAAGCGAGCCTCATAGCCTAAGTTGAAGTTAGTCGGGTTGGTTTGGATTTTACCCGTTACATCGCCGATGAATGCAGTAGAGCCGGTCCCAACATAAAAAGAAAAATAGCGATCGGTGTATTTCCAGGAAAGGAAGTCTTGAGACTGTGCTGAAAAGCAAATAAGGACAAGTGCCGATGCAAGGAGCCTGATCATGGCTTGAAATTAAGAAACCCAACCGATATAACGTCAGTTGGGTTTTTTATTTTAAGAAAATCAATAACCGATTGTTCCTAAATTCCTTTGTGCTCCCAGAATTTATCCACGATAATGTATGCTGAGATCAGAAGTAAGCTTATTAATAAATTGATCATCTTTTTTGCTGGTTTTGGTTTAGTACAAATTTAGACCTACACCATCCAATAACCGTACCAGAATAAGCGGATATTAACCTAGGTTATTTGCCTAATCCCAAGAATGTAATTAAGTATTTGGATAATCCGTGGTATTATTTCAAGGCAAGTCTATATTCGCTCCATGTCGCGTCCGGAATTCGATGATATTTTTATGGAGCTGGCAGTAAACCTGGCCAAGCGATCGCATTGCATCAAGAGACATGTGGGTGCGGTGCTCACCAAGGAGACCAGAATTATATCAATTGGCTACAATGGTCCACCTGCAGGAACTCATAACTGCGACATGCAGTGGCCGGACGATGGATGCCCGAGGGATTCAAAAGGAGGTTGTTCACTGGCGATACACGCTGAGCAGAATGCCATTCTTTATGCTGTGAAAAACAAGACCTCTGTGGAGGGCGCAACACTTTATGTGACGCTTTCGCCGTGTCTGTCCTGTGCCAGGATCATTTATTCCATGGGGATCAAGAAGGTGATATTCTTGAATTCGTATGCTGCCTACAAAGGAATAGAGGAGGATGAAGGAGTAGAGTTCCTGAGGAAATTTGGCGTGGAGGCAGATCAATACTCCGGACAGATCGAGCATGCGACGCATCTGACCTGATCAGATCACATTCTTCTCCTGATTCAATTCTCCAATGATCCGGTCTTTTAACGATTTTTGCGTCAACTGGATTTCTATATTCTCCAGTTCATTTAGGAGGTTGGTTTGATCATGAATCATTTCGACAATTGCTTTTTCATTGGCCTCCCAGATTCGGTTCCAATCTGTCATACGATCCAAAGCTTTTTCTGACAGACTATAGAACTGCTTTCTTTTATCTGAGCCATCTCGAGAGGAGTTCAAAAACCCTGCTCGCTGAATGTTGCCAACCATGGTAATTATGGTAGGATGAGCAAAGTGAAGTTTCGCTGCGATTTCGGTGACGGTTAGTTGCTCGTATTTCTCCAGAAGCTTGAAAACGAGCATCCAGGTAGGTTCGATCTCAAAGTCAAAGAATTTGTAAAGCTGACGGTTACTCTGGTTGATTGCCTCACCAAGGCGCTTCAAGCGTGCTGGCAATCCCAAAACTCCCAATTGATTGATGAAATCGTATGACATAAATGTAGAATACTACATAAATATAATTATAATCGAGGAGTTAAGAAGTCTTAGTTCTCTTATATGATCGAAATATGTAGAATACTACGTTTATTTTTTGCGAAGCTCGAATAAATCCACTCTGCGGTCTTGAAGGTTCCTCACACTTCCCTTTTGATTCAACTCCCGCAGCAGATCGATCTCCACATCGGCAATCAGAATCATTTCCGTGTTTGGAGTAGCTTCTGCTTTGATGCCATTGGCGGGAAATTGGAAGTCGCAAGGCGTAAACACCGTAGACTGGGCAAACTGAATGTCCATGTTATGAACTTTGGGCAGGTTGCCGACACTGCCAGCTATGGCCACATAACATTCGTTCTCAATGGCTCGTGCCTGAGCACAGTTCCTGATTCTGGAGTAGCCATTTTGCGTGTCTGTAAGAAATGGGACGAACAAGATGTCCATGCCATCTTCAGAGAGTAGTCTTGCAAGCTCTGGAAATTCCACATCGTAGCAGATCAAGATGCCCACCTTGCCACAGTCTGTATCAAAGACCCGAAGATCTGTTCCACCACGCATTCCCCAAATTTTTGCCTCATCCGGTGTAACGTGCAGCTTCTCGTACCGATCTACCGTTCCATTCCGGTGGCACAAGTATCCCACATTCAGCAGACTGTCATCGATGACCTCAGGCATACTCCCTGAAATGATGTTGATGTTGTAGGAAATGGCCAATTCAGAAAGCCGCTTAATAATCGATTCAGTGTGCTTGGCTAGTTCGCGGATCGCATCAGGTTCTGACAGATGGTTGTTTTCTGCCATCAAAGGGGCATTGAAGAACTCAGGGAATAAAGCAAAATCTGAGCGATAACCAGAGACGGCATCCACGAAGTACTCCACCTGTTCCATTAGTTGATCCAAATCTTCGTAAGGCCGCATTTGCCATTGGATCAGTCCCAGTCGAACGACCCTTTTTTCCTCCTGTACTTTCTTGGACGGCTTTTCGTAATAGATGTTGTCCCATTCCAGCAAAACGGCATATTCCTCAGAAGCCGTATCGCCCTCCAGATAGCCTTTTAAAATCTTGCTTGGGTGGAAATCATTTGATATCTGAAAATTAAGGACCGGATCTTCTATCTCTTTTAACTTGACTTTTTCAATGTATTGCCGTGGGGTAAGCTCGTTGGCAAACTTGTGGTAATTCGGGATCCTACCACCAAAGGCAATCCCTTTGAGGTTTCGCTTTTCGCAAAGCTCCTTGCGATAGTCATACAGTCGCCGACCCAAACGCAAACCACGAAAATCTGGACTAATTAGAATGTCTATGCCGTATAACATATTACCCTCATCCGTGTGCGAGTCAAAGGTGTAATCCGCCGTGATCTCCCGGTAGGTGTGCTGATTTTCAAACTTGTCGTAATTGACAATGATCGAGAGGGCCGTTCCCGCAAGCTGCCCATCCACGGTGATGACCACCTGACCTTCGGGGAATTTCCGAATCAACCGTTGAATTTCTTTTTCTGTCCAATATGCATCTGGCAGATGGTTGTAGGTAGAAACCATCAACTTCTTCAGATCCGGAAAATCTGATTTCTTCAAAAAACGGAGTTCAATGTTCTCGATGGGTTTTGCGCTCATGAATGCCTATTATTTGAGCTGCAAAGATTGATAGACGGCTCGACATTCGGACAAGAATTTCTAAATGTTAGCATTCATAAAGAACGAACGGATACATTTCGAATCTTGGCGTTATCAACGGCCAGCATTCTCTCCGCAATCATTCGTTACCATATGCTTCGAAATAAATGGTATTAAAGACCAGGGACTTTAAGATAAACAATTGGATATCCCCTAGAAAATTAGGAGCGAAACCGCGGGATACTAAGGAACTGAACTCCCGCTCTTCACTTTACTTCGTGCCCGCTTCGATCGGGGCTGTTTTGATCGGGAGAAGTTGTTAACGTCTAGCTAAGCGGCGGATGTCCGAAACTTGCTAGGTAACGATAAAAGTAACAAAGGTGCACCATCCCTCAAAACTTTCAGAAAGTGATGCGTTCCAAAAGTCATGTGCCAGAAGCGGCAGAAAAATTTGAAAGCACAAAAATTGGCAGAAGGTGCACCGAAGTGGGCGAGTCCCTCGCCAGCATGCAGATGGGCAGTAGACATCTGCCGACTTAGCGCTTGTTACAAGTATTTTAATCCAGTTCTTTCAATAATGTGTTGGCAGCAAGCTTGCCTAGTTCATTGGATGCCAGCGGACTAGCGCCAGTAATGAGTTTTCTATCGAGACATACTGTTTTGTCTGACTTAGTGTTGACAATGTTCGCCCCTAAGCTTTTGAGTTTTTCACTTAAGCCCCAAGGCATCTGTCCAGGTAAGTAGCCGATCTTTGGCGTCATTTTATCCACAGAATCAGGAAAAACAGCCATGTTGTACCCCTCATAGAGAAATTCCTGACCATTAAGCGTGGTAGTCAGAAATGAACCCGGCCCATGACATAAACTGATCATGTATAAGTCATTTCGGGATGCCCAATTAAAGACTCGACCTACGTTTTCGTCTTCAGGTATGCCCAGCATTGCACCATGGCCACCTGGTATAAATACGGCTGCATATGAATCCACATTATCGAATGAAGACTCTACAAAGTCTTCAAGGTTGATTGGATTTTCAAAACTGGTTCTGAGATCAGAGTAGATATCCTTTACCTTTTCATCTTCTTGTGGAAACGCCCACATTTCAAAAACAACTGGCTTTCCCGTTGGCGTGGCTATGTCAAAATCGAATCCTGCATTGCGAAGATGAAGCATTGGAACGAGCGCTTCTATGGGATGGTTGCCTGTCGAAAACAGCTTACCATTTTGCATCTCCATGTTCTTCTGCTCGGTGAAGATCACTAAGATTTTGGATTTGGGACCTTGATATTTCTTATAAGAAATGTCCTCAAAATCTGACTTTTTTACAGTACCCATTTTTAAGGCCAACTTTGACGGGCTATATGATCCGTCTGATTCTAATTTTGGCGCTAGGCCTAATAATTTCTTAAACATGATTTTTTGTTTTTATATGAATGAGTGACTCTTGTTTAGTCACTCGTTTGGATTTTGCCTAGTTGATTTTGATGACGATTTTACCTTTAGCTCTGCCGGAGGCCAGGTGTTCAAATGCGGCAATGCAGTCTTCAAAAGGATACACTCGATCGATGATGGGTTTGATCTTTTCCTCTTCCACCATCGTTTGAATTTCGGTCAAATGTGCTCCATTTGGATGCATAAAGATGAACTTGTATTCAACGTCCTTTTCTTTACTCACTTGAGCGATTTCTTCAGGCAATTTGTATTCGGCCATCCCAAACATCCTGGCGCTTGCTTCATCCAATGGGCCGACAACACTAACAACTTTACCACCTGGTTTTACTACCTCAAAAGATTGAATGGTATAGTCGTTTCCAAGTGTGTCAAAAACGATATCTGCATCGTCAACCACATTTTTATAGTCTTCTGATTTGTAATCAATGACTCTGTCAGCGCCTAGTTCTTTTACCCATGAAACATTGGTGGTGCTAGTGGTGGTATAGACATAAGCGCCTTTTGCCTTCGCATATTGGATGGCTAAGCTCCCAACGCCACCTGAGCCTGCATGGATAAGGACTTTGTCGTTTTCTTTAATGCCAGCGTATTCAAGAGACTGCATGGCAGTGAGCACAGCAAGAGGAAGACTGGCGGCTTCTTCATATGAAATGTTTGCTGGCTTTTTAGCAACTGCCGCATGATTCACGGCTACAAATTCTGCGATTGTACCCATTTGCTCCTGAGGCACACGCGCGTATACCAAGTCGCCTGTTTGGAAGCCATTCGTATTTTCTCCTACTTCAGTGACGATACCGCTTACATCGTAAGCTAGTTTGCTGGGCAATGGTATGGGGAGGAGAGGTTGGAGGTTCCCTAGAACAATACTTTTATCAATAGGGTTGATGGCTGCTGCCTTAACTTCTATTAAGACATCTTCTTTACTGATTGTTGGCTTACTGGTTTCAGCAAACGTTAAGCTGTCTGCTATTTCGCCGTATTTTTCTAATTGTAGTGCTCTCATATGTATCAATTACTCTTCTTTTTACCCTTCTTTCGGATTGTTTGATACAAAGCTAGAGGACCAGTTTCTTGAAAAAATTGATCTATGGTAAGAAAGCTATTTTGAGTTATTTACCCGAATGCGACTTAGGCTTTCCTGGGTCATACCCAAGTAGGAGGCGATGTAATAATTCTTGGTGTATTGCTCTATGTCGGGGTATTGTTTAAGAAACAATTGGTATCTCTCTGCTGCCGTTAGTTGTAGTTGATTTAAGATTCGTTTATGCAAACTGACTATATGACGTTCAAGTAGATTTCTGTTGAATGGTTCGTATTCCGGAAATAGGGTGAGCGTATTGCCAAGTTTTTTGGAATTGAATTCTATGACCTTGGCCTCTTTGAGGCATTCGACGGACAGTGTGGCCGATTCGTTGTTGTGGATGGCTATATAATCACTGATCCACCAGTTACTAATGGCAAACTGAAGTGTGTGATCTTTTCCGTTTTTGTCGATGCAGAATGACCTCAGACAACCGGATAGCACAAAGAATATTTTGTTAACTGCATTGCCCTGACGAATCAATACTTCTCCTTTTTGAAGCATTCTTTCATGGGAAATGGAAATGAGGTATTTCTCAGCTTCTGAGCTTAGGTCAATGTTTCCTTTTATTTTTTCTAATAGTTCTTTCAAATTCTGTTTTAAGGGGAATTACTTGTAACGCCTAGCTAGCAGGTGTGCGCCCACAGCTGGCAGAAAGCACTAAAATAGCGAAACTGCCCAACCCCCACAACGGTATCCATGAAACACTGCGTTCACGAGATCAAAAGCCAGAACCGCAGTAATAGCTAGCAGCACAATAGTTTCAGAATGGGCAGTAAAGCGGGCAATTAACCGATGGAAGTGGCAGGATGCTCAGTAGGCGCATAATTGCTAGCGACTGTTAGTTTTCGTTTTTTCGCAAAGTTGTTCGTGTGCCGTTAGATCGGGTCTAGACGGTCAAAGTCTGAATTATCAAAAGGTTCTCCCTTTAAGTATTTGAATCTTAGTTCCTGAAATCTTCTTCCATCATTTGCTTGAAGAAGCAAGTTGAATCCAGAGTTCGAGTCAATTCTAAAATGTGTGGTAGAGTTAGTCAGTTTTAGGTTGACAAGATTCATAAGCTCTGCGATGCTGTCCAAGACTTTGTTGATCTTATTCCTACTGGCTATCTCCAATGGTTCAGCTTGGTCTTCAAGAGTTAAACTTCTATCAAAATGGGCAATTTTCCTGTTCCGACGATCATAGCAAAACCCAGCTTCAGTTCTGATTCTTTTAATTAGTTTGGACACTTCACCTTTCAGAGGAGGGTTCGTAAAATCAATGAGTTCATGCAAAGTGAATCGTTCATTACCAGTTCTATCCTTCTTGTCTTCAGTTAAGCGGGTTATGCCCAAAATGACATCATCCAAAAGCAGATTTTGGAGATAAAAAAAGAAGTTAGAGGCAATAGAGTTCATTAGTTCAACTCTTTCTTTTTTAGCATAGAGTTCCTCAAATTCACTCCATTTCAAATGGAGGAAAATCACTTCATTTCTGAGCCGGTCGAAATAGATGCCAAAATCAGATCCAAGTTTCTCGATGTATTCTTGTTTGACTTCCTCAGCTGTTTGATGCTTACCCATCGTTTGTAAGAAGTTGGATATTCTTTTTTGCGTGCTTGAGGGTTCTGCTTACCTCAAAATCTCTACTAAAGAAGCGGTCTCCTTTTTCAAGTTCTTTAATTAGTTGGCCTTGGTTAAGGTAATAGCGACCTTCAAATATGACTTCTTGTCTGGAGTAATCTATATCTCCGACTTCTCCATCTTCCTTATTAGCAAATCTGTTTTCTTGTTGATAGATGAAGAATAGTTCACCCTTCTTAAAGTAGTATTCGGATTCTACGTTTCCTATTGATAATCCAACCCATTCTTTGAACTTGACGAGTTGGTTGTCCTCTAAATAGCCAGTTAGCTGACCACCACCGTCAGTCATCTGTTCAAGAAATTCCTCGTTGTTCAGCTCTATAGTTCGGAGTTTAGCTTCAGTGTTAATGCGTTTGAATTCAGTTCGGATATTCGATATCAGTTCTTCTGTTGACTGTCCATGGGTAGCAGTCAGAGTTAGAGTTACGAATATGGATATGATGAATCTTGCGACTGGCATAATGAAAACTAACAATAATGTATCGCGCACTGTGCGCGATATCCAGCTTATATATTTTAAGAGTGTGTTTCGGCTATCTTCCTGATTGCCAGGCTTAAACCCGTGTAATAAATGTTTGTAAACGTTTATAAACGGATATAATGCGCACTCCCTTGCACTAATTTATTGAATTTCTAAGAAAACGGTAAAAGGCTAAGAATGACGCTCTTTTAGTTTCTTCTCTACATCCTCCAGGCTCACACCCTGGTCCTGTAGTAGCGTCACGAGGTGGTAGAGCAAGTCAGAGGTTTCTTCGATCAATAAATCCCAGTTTCCTTCCATGGCTTCAAGGATCACCTCCGTGGCTTCTTCGCCCACTTTCTGCGCGATCTTCTTGGTGCCCTTGTCGAAGAGCTCATTCGTATAGGAGCCTTCTTTTGGATCGGCTTTGCGGTCTGCTATGACACGCTCCAATTCATACAAGAAGCCTTTCGCTGAATCGTCTTTGAAACAGGTCTCCGTTCCCTCGTGGCAGGTCGGGCCGTCGGGGTTGGCTTGTATCAAAATGGCGTCCTGGTCACAGTCCAGTGACAGGGAAACCACGTGCAGGAAATTTCCTGAGGTTTCTCCTTTGGTCCAGAGGCGTTGTTTTGATCGGCTGAAAAAAGTGACTTTTCGCTCGGCTTGGGTTTTGAGGAATGCTTCATCGTTCATGTAGCCTAGCATCAGAACTTTGCCGGTGCTGGCGTTTTGGATGATGGCAGGGAGGAGGCCGTCTGGGGATATTGAGAAATCTGGATTCATTTTTTCAGGAGTTAGGGGACAGAGTTTAGGAGGCAGGCACTAGAGGCGTACCGCTACGTTATTTTTTTTAAGTTCTTGTTTTAAGTCGGGGATGGCCACCTCACCAAAGTGAAAAATACTAGCAGCCAATCCTGCGTCTGCTTTGGTTTGGGTGAAAAGGTCGGTGAAGTGTTGCGCGTTTCCAGCTCCACCAGAAGCGATCACAGGAATACCAACAAGTTCGGCCACTTTATCAGTAAGTTCGTGAGCAAAGCCGCCCTTGGTACCATCATGTTGCATGGAGGTGAGGAGGATCTCCCCGGCACCACGCTGTTCTCCTTCCACTGCCCAGTCAAAAACGTTCTTCTCAGTGGCTTCTCGTCCGCCTTTCACAAAGACTTTCCACTCATCGTCCACCAATCCGGCATCAATGGCGAGTACCACGCACTGTGAGCCAAATTCAGCAGCTAGTTCGTTGATGAGCTCAGGACGCTTCACTGCTGCGCTGTTGATACTCACCTTATCTGCTCCGGCGTTTAGCACCGCGGACACGTCCTCCACCGTACTGATGCCACCACCCACTGTAAAAGGCAGGTTGATTTCATGAGCAATTCTGGTTACCAATTCGACCAACGTTTTTCTTTTGTCCACCGTGGCGGTGATGTCGAGGAAGACCAGTTCGTCCGCTCGTTCCTTTACGTATCGCTTGGCCAGCTCCACAGGATCTCCGGCATTTCGGATATTCACGAAGTTGACGCCTTTTACGGTTTGGCCGTCTTTGATGTCGAGGCAGGGGATGATTCTTTTCTTAAGCATGGCTAGATATTGGTATCTGGTAGTTGGATTTTAGACAGATCTGCCAATGAAATGCGATTTTCGTAAATGGCTTTTCCGACGATTGCGCCATCCATTCCTAGTTCGGCCAGTTGTTCTAAATCTTTCATAGAGGAAACGCCACCGCTCGCAATAAGCCTGATGTTTTCAACTTCACCTAGTATTCGCTTGTACAATTCCATTGAAGGCCCTTCAAGCATGCCGTCTTTGGAGATGTCCGTGCAGATCACGTATTCAATGCCTTTTTGTTGATAAGCCTGGATGAAATCGACGACCCATTCGTCAGTAGATTCTGTCCAACCCGAAACGGCGATCTTTTCGTCTTTGGCATCAGCACCGAGGATGATTTTGTCCGCTCCGAATGCCGTGATCCACCCTTCGAAGGTTTCCCGATCTTTTACAGCTATACTGCCGCCTGTGATTTGCTTAGCCCCACATTCAAACGCAATTCTAACTGCGTCGTTGGTTTTAACGCCTCCGCCGAAATCTACTTTGAGACTCGTTTTTGAAGCGATCTTTTCTAACACCTTCCAGTTGATGATCTCACCGGCCTTTGCACCATCTAGGTCCACAAGGTGGAGGTACCTCAACCCAGCTCCTTCAAACTCCTTGGCCACTTCTAGTGGGTCGGCGTTGTAGATGGTTTTTTTACTGTAGTCGCCTTGCGACAGTCGAACGGCCTTTCCTTCAATGATGTCTATGGCTGGGATTATTCGCACGACGCACCTCCTTTCGTCATTCCGGCTGAAGCACAGCGAAATGCCGGAATCTTATAATTTAGGTTAATGAGATTCCGGTATTCCTTCGTTGCACTTCGGAAACCGGAATGACGTTTACATTGTCTATTAGTCATAACTTTAAAAAGTTTTCGAGTATTCGTTGGCCCACGTCAGCAGACTTCTCAGGGTGAAATTGTGCGCCGTAGAAATTGTCCCGCTGGATGGCGGAGCTGAAATCTTTGATGTAATTAGTCGTACCAATGGTGTCGGGCCCGATCTCCGCGTAGTAGCTATGCACGAAGTATACATCGTCTGCAGGATTGACTCCATCAAACAGATGGCTCTTCGTTTCTATGAAATTGTTCCAACCCATATGTGGCACTTTGAGTTGGCCAGAAGGAAATTTCTTCACCACCTCATCCACCAGCCCGAGGCACTCAGTGTCATTCTCCTCGGAATATTTACACATCAATTGCATACCCAGACAAATGCCCAAAAAGGGCTGCTTGAGCGAACGAATCACCTCGTCTAAGCCTCTTTCTTTCAGATATTTCATAGCCGTGTTCGCTTCACCAACTCCAGGTAGAATCACCTTTTCCGCACTGCGAAGTTCCTCGGGATCATCCGTCAAATTGGCTTCAACCCCCATTCGATCCATGGCGTTGAGGACTGAGCGAATGTTACCTGCGTTGTATTTGACAATTGCGATCATAATACACCTTTGGTTGATGGCAAATCATTTCCCTCTACTTTCACCGCCATCTTCATCGCTCGTGCAAACGCCTTGAAAATCGCTTCGATCTTGTGATGTTCATTGTCACCTTCTGCTTTGATGTTCAAGTTGCACTTCGAGGCATCTGAAAAGGATTTGAAAAAGTGGTAGAACATTTCTGTCGGCAATTCGCCCACTTTTTCCCGCGAGAAATCGGCTTTCCACTCCAGCCAGGCTCTACCACCAAAATCAATGGCCACCTGAGCCAGGCAGTCGTCCATGGGTAGTATATAGCCGTACCGCTCTATCCCTCTCTTGTCTCCAAGCGCTTGTAAAAAAGCCTCGCCAAGAGCTATCGCCGTGTCCTCTACGGTGTGGTGCTCGTCTATTTCCAGGTCACCCTGAACCTGTATTTTCAAACCAATCTTCCCATGCTTTGACACCTGATCCAGCATGTGGTCATAAAACCCAATACCGGTCGAAATGGAGGTTTGAGAATTATCGTCCAGATTCACCTCTATGGAGATATCCGTTTCATTTGTAGTGCGACGAACTTTACCGATTCTATCTGCTGACTCAGTAAGTTTTTCTCCTCGTAAAAGAGTTAATAATTTTTCATTTTCCTGAGGTGTCCCGACAGTGATTCTAAGACAGTTCGCAATTTGTTTGGAGCGGTCACGAACAACCACTCCGTTTTTCGCAAGGAGTTCGTAGGTGCCTTTTGCGTCCCTAAATTCAGTTAATATAAAGTTGGCCTCAGTGGGATGAATTCTAATGACCTGATCCAGTTTTGGTAGTGCCGATTCCAGTTTTTCGCGTTCTTCTACTAACTCTTCAACCACCTTTTCGTCAAACTTTGAAAGGCTTTTTAGCGCGACATCTTGCGTTAGCCCATTCACGTTATAGGGCGGTTTGATTTTGTCCAACACGGCGATGATCTCTGGATTCCCCAAGCCCATACCAAGTCTGATACTGGCCATTCCTCTTGCCTTGCTGAAGGTTTGCATTACCAGCAGGTTGTTGAATTCAGACAGTCGGATCGTCCAACTGGGTTGGGATGAGAAATCCATGTAAGCTTCATCGACGACCACAATAGCATCAGACTTCAGCAATTCTTCTATCGCCTCAACAGCCATCAAGTTTCCTGTTGGATTATTAGGGCTGCAGATGAAGATCAGTTTAGGAGATTCCGCCTTGATAACTTCCCTGGCCGCATCCAAATCAAGCTGAAAATCGGAGGTGAGCGGCACGTCGAGCACGTCTACGTTATTGATGTCGGCGCTCACGCGATACATGCCATAGGTAGGGGAGAACTGCAGGATCTTATCTTGGCCCGGTTCGCAGAATGCGCGCATCAGCAGTTCGATGACTTCATCGCTCCCATTGCCAAAAAAGATCTGATCCGGATTCAGTTTTTTCTCACGAGCCATAGCCCATTTCAGGTCTGCTTGGTGTGGATCAGGATAGCGGTTGAGTCCATTGTCATTTGGATTTTCATTGGCATCCAACCAAACATTGGCTTTGCCCTCGAATTCATCCCGAGCACTGGCGTAGGGCTTTAGGTTGAGGATGTTTGGTCGTATCAGAGATTGTATATCAACCATTTTTAATTGCGTTTAAACGTACCGTCACAGCATTTTTGTGGGCTTGTAGTCCTTCAGCCTCAGCCATGACTTCAACTTGGGGCCCCAACTCACTCATGCCCGTTTTACTAATTTTCTGAAAGGTAATTTTCTTTACAAAGCTATCCAGGGAAACCCCGCTGTATGCCCGGGCATATCCATTTGTCGGCAGGGTATGGTTGGTACCGCTGGCATAATCACCCATGCTTTCGCAGGCGAGATTTCCGACAAATACGCTTCCGGCATTCGTAATTAAATCGATCCATCGCTCGGCTCCTTCAAAGCAAAGGATCAGGTGTTCGGGTGCGTACTCGTTGCTTAATTGAATAGCCTCATAGAGGTCATTCACTACGAATGCACGACTGTTTTTAAGAGCAAGCCTTGCAATTTCCTCCCTGGGAAGTGCACGAACCTGCTTTTCAACTTCTTCGTCTATTTCCTTCACTTTTTTCTCTGACGTACTCACCAAAATCACTTGGCTATCCGGTCCGTGCTCGGCCTGGCTGAGCAAGTCAGCCGCGACAAACTCTGGATTGGAATCTTTGGTAGCAATGACCAAAACTTCACTCGGGCCTGCCGGCATGTCAATGGCCACTCCTTCTTTTTGTGCGAGTTGCTTGGCAATGGTCACGTACTGATTTCCCGGTCCGAAAATCTTGTCCACTTTGGGAACTGTCTCGGTCCCAAAAGTCATGGCCCCAACGGCTTGCGCTCCGCCGACGAGATAGACTTTCCTGATGCCCAGTAACTGGCAGACATAGCCAATGACCGGGTTCAGTGTACCATCTTTTTGGGGAGGCGTGCAAACGATCAGGTTTTTGGAACCCGCAACGAGTGCAGGAATTGCCAGCATCAGTAAGGTGCTGAAAAGAGGGGCTGAGCCGCCCGGCACATATAACCCCACTTTTTGGATTGCCACGCTTTTGCGCCAGCAAACCACCCCTGGCGTGGTGGTGACTAGAATTTCACCGTCTCGCTGTGATTTGTGAAACTTCTCGATGTTTTGCCTGGCAACTTGGATAGCTTGTTTAAGCTCCGGCTGAATCTGGGCTTCATAATAACCCACTTCGAAATCTATTCTGTCAAGTAGAACACCGTCTATTCGCTGGTTCAGTTCCAGGAGAGTTCTATCACCTCCGGTTCTCACCGCTTCCATTATTTCTAAAACGGTACGCTCAATGGCTTCTGATTCCTCAGTAGGCCGATCAAGAAGTTTTGCCCATTCTTGACGCTTTGGATTTTTAATTACTTCCATCACAAAATCATTTTCTCAATAGGTGAAACTAAGATGCCTTCAGCTCCATTGGCCTTGAGCTGCTCGATCACTTCCCAAAAATCATCCTCCTGAATGACCGTGTGCACACTACTCCAACCTTCCATCGCAAGTGGGAGAACTGTCGGGCTTCTCATGCCGGGGATGATTTTGATAATGTCATCCACTTTATCATTTGGAGCATTTAGCAAGATGTACTTGTTCTTCTTCGCCGTATTCACGGCATCCATTCTGAAGAGCAGCTGATCCAAAAGGGCCTTTTTGTCTTGGCTTATGTCTTGATTGCCAATGAGGACGGCCTGGCTTTTTATAACCGTTTCTACTTCTTTGAGGCCGTTCATGATCAATGTACTGCCCGTACTCACTATATCAAAAATACCATCTGCCAGCCCGATACCTGGGGCGATTTCCACGCTTCCACCAATGACCTCAATGGAGGCATTCACTTTATTCTTGTTCAAGTAATCTTGAAGAATTACGGGATAGCTGGTGGCGATTTTCTTGCCTTCAAACCATTCAACACCCGGGTAATCTACCTCGCGTCGTGTGGCCAGGCACATGCGGCATTTGGCAAAACCCAACTGCTTGATGGCCTCTACCGGTTGATTTTTTTCGAAAACTTCGTTCTCTCCCAAAATGCCGAGATCGGCGACTCCATCTGCTACGTATTGAGGAATATCGTCATCCCTCAAGAAGAATACTTCCAGTGGGAAATTCGATGCAATGGATTTCAATTTGCGGTCTCCACCGTTCAGGTTCACACCGCAGGATTTTAGCAGATCGAGACTCTTCTCACTGAGTCGTCCACTTTTTTGGATCGCGATTTTAAGTACAGTTTCGTTTTTCATTCTAAAGCATAAAAAAAGCCCGCCGAAAGGGGCGGGCTAGTGTTAATATTTCATCACAACAGCATCACCGTCTTTCGGGTTCCGAGAGATTTCCGTGATGATGATGTGTTCTGTTCGTTTTCATTTGCGCTGCAAGTATAGGACTGGAATTTGGTTTGGGCAAAACTTTATCCTTCCTGATCACGGCTGCCGTATCCCCAGTGCTCTTTCTTCGATGCTGATCTGAACAGCAATGCAGCAATCAAATAAAGTGCGGCAAAGAACCCGTTGACGCCCAGAATTTCGGTGACTGAGCTATTCGGTAACTGTTGCAAGCCGGCAATGAACGCAGTGAGCGTGACGACAACAAGGCCTCCAATAGCGGCATAATTGGTGAGTTCCATGCCCCTGGTGCTAAGTCGGGTGATGAGTGTACCTCCTAGGATTACTGCAACTACAACGGCGTAGAGAATGTTGGCTATGTTGGCTCCTGATCCTACGAGACCCACGCCGAGATTGGCCCAAACGAGCAGAAATGTGGTACCAAAAGTGAGGGCGATAGCTGCTTTGTGGATGAGGCTTCCTGAGAGGCGAAGTGCCCATTTAAGGCCAAGACCAGTGGTAATGAGCATGACGCCCATGATAGCAAAATCACCGATTCGCCAATTGACTTCATCAGAGAATTGCATGGCAATGAGTGGGATGGTTAGCAACCCGGCTGTCGCCAGTACGATGGTCCAAACGGATAATTTGAGGTTTGAAGTTTCCATGTTATCGTTTTTCATTTTAGTAAATTTTCAAAGGCTTGTAAGTGTGTTTTGAAGGCAGTTTTACCTTTATCTGTTGCCTGATAAGTGGTTTTTGGTTTCCTGCCTGAGAATTCTTTTTTGAAGCTGATATATTCTTTTTCCTCCAAGGATCGAAGGTGAGTGGCCAAGTTACCATCAGTCACTTTGAGCAGTTCTTTCAGACGGTTGAAATCCAAGGATTCATTGACCATGAGTGCTGCCATAGCACCCAGGCGAACCTTATTTTCAAATGCTTTGTCAAATCCATCAAGCATATTATCGCTCGTATTTGAAGTGCATCCAAACTCCGTAGATGATATGGAGTCCTCCGAAACCAATTGCCCATATAACCACAGAGTGGGGAATAAACTGGAGGGCTAAGAGGCCTAAAACTCCTTGGAGAACACCTAAGCTTCTAATCTCTGAAAGCGTGTATTTGCTGGCATTCACCAGACCCAGACCATAAAATATCAAAGTCAGTCCTGGCAGGAAGCCGATGTAGCCTTCTTTGAGAAAAATGAGGCAAGTGACTCCACCGGCAACCAAAGGGATCATCAGATTGAGTAAGACTCTGCCGGCCTGCTCGGTCCAAAATTGCTCGCTATTCATTAGAGATTTCCTGTAGCTCAGTAGGATGGCAAGTCCGATGGCCATCAGAACGGAAATCGTAGCGACAATTAATAGACTTGTTTTGGTATTAAGCATGAGTATATTTCGATCGGCGGTTAATAATTCAGAAGGGATGATCCTCTGACCGAGAATGTAACCTGCAGCCAACCCTACGAGACCTGCCAAAATACCGGACAGGCCACTAAGCGACATAAACCGTGAAGAGCGGTTCATGATTTCTTTGATGTCCTCTATGTCTTTGAGGTGTTTTTCTTTATTCATTTAAAAGTACTTTGAAATGCAAAGTAAAGTGAAATAAATGAAATTTTAAATCTTGATGATGATTTGTTTTAAAAAAGAATATAACGTGTCCTGTGTTGACAGATCAGCGCTTGTTTTTCACAATTAGCACACTGCCTTGCCAGTCAGATACTGGTGTCAGGGATTCTGGTATTTGATTCAAAAATTCATCCACGGCTTTTCTCAACCCTGGCCATGAGTGATTGTAATCATGAATCATTATCACGCCACCTGGCGACATCTTTGGGTAGAAATATTCCAAGGCGGCCATGCTTGGTGCGTAAAGGTCAGCATCGAGGTGTATGAAAGCATATTGCTGATCCATCAAACCTTTTGTCGTTTCCGGAAAGAAGCCAACATGAAAATGAATATTGGCGCTGTTTCCGATTCTGACTTTGACCTCTTCGAGTGTGGTGTCTGAAAAGTTGTCTGGTGAATATTTCGAACCTGTCTCTTCTTCTTGATTTAGGTCTCTTTCATCAAATCCTTGAAATGTGTCAAAAAGGTGTAATTCCCTGCCAGTGTCTATTTCATGAATTATTGAGGCTGTTTCGCCCTCATAAACGCCAAGCTCGGCAAAGGCTCCTTCCACATTTTGCTCAATTAGTTTTTGGATTTGAAGCCAGATGGTATAGAAACGAACTTTGTCTCTATAGGTGCGCTCGTACTTTTGAAGTTTTTTTGAAACGAGCCCTTTCTTGACTGCCTCGTCCCATTTAAATGGTTTACTGATTCTATAGGACCACTTTTGTTCTATTAATCTAAAGGCTAAAAATGTCAGAATCAGGAGCAAAATGAGGCTGATTAGCTCCTTTAATTCGAGGGTGACGCTCATATTGGCAAACCTAGTGATCTCTCTTTATTTCTCAACTTAAGCTATGGAGTATCCTATTTACAATTTAGAGAGGGTTTGTCTTCTTTATCGAATCACTTAGATTATTCGTGGATCAAAGTGAATTTCCAATCGCCCTCAATTTCATCAGATCTTGCGTTTTGAGAGCCAATTGTAAATGACATTACTAAACGCATTTCTGATATTTCTTCAATGATGATCAGTCGATTGTCAATTGCTCGAATGATGTTATTTCCACGCTCTTCGTAGCTCCAAAAATCATCTGAGGACCAGATTTGAAGATTGGGACTCTCTTTTGAGGTGTAGTTTCCGCCATTTAGGTTTCCGTCAAAATCCAGCTCAAAATTTGACCAGGATTCATCTTCTATTCCATCCAATGTGACAGATTCATATAACCACGGCGCGGATGTCAAAAGGCTGGTGTTAATTACCTTATCATCCATCTCATCCAATACTACGATATCATAGAGTTTTTCACTGAATTTTTCTCCGTCACTGGCTCGAACCGTGAGAGAATATTGACTTGTTTGATCGAGATTCAAACTATTCTTTACGGTTAATTGACCAAGAACCACATCAATCTGAAATCGATCTTCATCATTCCCATGAACAATGGAATACATTATTTCATCATTATCTAAATCCACCGCATGAATGGTTCCAATTATCTCTCCAATGGGGGCATTTTCAGCAACAAGAAATGAATTTTCAATTAAAAGAGGTGCGCTGTTTCCAGATTCTACTTGGTTGCAACCAATGAACGTACTTAAACCACTAATTATACTAAAGACGACAAAAGATATTCCCGTTTTCCTCATACCTGCAAAATTAGTCACATGTGCTTATTCCACATGCTGATCGACAAGAATCACATTGCCATCCGGATCAGCGACCATTAAATTCCCGGGACCATTCTCTGTTTGGACCTCACTAAGGAGTTCGGCACCTTTTTCTTTAAGTGCAGATTGAATGTTTCTCACATCATCGAATTCAACGGAATTGGCTGACTGATCCCACCCCGGATTGAAAGTGATAATGTTACCT
The DNA here is from genome assembly GCA_965212145.1 of Cyclobacteriaceae bacterium. Lineage (GTDB taxonomy): Bacteria > Bacteroidota > Bacteroidia > Cytophagales > Cyclobacteriaceae > JAAEPI01. Next base: position 54,089 of record CBDBUY010000009.1, read on the forward strand.
TCAAACATCCCGTGAAATAGACCAATCAAAGCGTCACCATTCTTCATGATGAGGTAGTTCATTTCTTGATTCCCTCCGAACACTTCAAATCCGAGTTTTTCATAGAACACTTTCGAGGTTTCAAGGTCTTTGACATTTAAGCTAATGGAGAAGGCACCTAGTTTCATGATTTTGCGATTTCGAAACTGAAGTTAGGCCGTTTTATAGCTTTCTGAAAATGATTGTGATGAATGGGCATAATCGAAAGTTGAAGGTGTGACTTCAGGGGATCAAAACCATTATTAGTTTGAAGCTTCCAGAACTACTGCCATCCACTTTGCATCAGGACTGCAAGCCAGTCGACTGATCGTACCATTTAACTCTGAAGCCTTTAAATCAATAAAAGGCTTCCATGGTTTCCCTTCTACTGAAATCATGATCGCAGATCCTTGAGAAGAAAACAATTTCTTGAAGTCGGAACTCCAGCAATAATCTTCCACACCTTCAGGTAAATCTATGATTCCGTCATGAAATTTTTTCTCCAAGTTGTATAAAATGATTCGGGATGATCCTGTGGTTTTGTCTACATAACTGAATCCTTTGAACGGATTGAATGAATGCATCGAGCGTCCAATATTTTCCTTTAAGATCGTTGCTTCACCCATTTCTAGGTTGATGTGCTGTAAAGCCGAAGGTTCCCCAAGTACGAATGTGGCCAGTTCGTTTTCGTTGATCCAGGCATGGTATCCGATTTTCAGGTCTGGCACCAGTACTTTCGAATTTCCTTTCAAGTCATAGCGATAAATCAACTGCAGGCCGTCTTCATCCAGTCTTATGCTTGAAATATCATTCGATCCGGGAATTTGCAAAGGAGAGTACTCGCTACCTTGATTCGTTTTGGTTATGATCTTTGTTTCGCCTGATCCTATGAAATACCGAGCAATTTCGGTTTGTCCATCCACTGTCCTGGCATATAAAATGGACTCACTGTCTCTCCAGAATGAGGGTTGATTGTCATAGCCTGGATTATTAGAAATGTTGATCGGCTTCTTAGGGCCTGGCTGATCTATTCTGAAAAGGTAGATGTCGGTGTTAGGTTGAGAAAAGGCAGAAAATCCAATAAGCGCGAATAGCGACAGGGCAATAATTCTCATAGCTCAAGTTTCTCGTTAATTTAGCGATTATTCGATTATGAAGAATTCTGAAATCAAAGCGTTGGTATCCTTGCTGGAAGATGAAGACCAGTCTGTGGTGGCCGAAATCGAAGAGAAGATCATGTCTATCGGTACGGGGATCATTCCGTTTTTAGAGGAGGAATGGGAGCGGAATTTCAACCCGATCATTCAGGAGCGAATTGAAGATCTGATTCACGTCCTACAGTTCGAATTACTTCAAGAGCGGCTAATTGATTGGAAAGAAAATGATCAGGATGACCTGCTGAAAGGGCTTTGGATTGTGGCGACTTATCAGTACCCGGATTTGGAATACGATGACCTGAGGGCGCAGTTTGAGCAGCTTTATATTGACGCTTGGAGAGAGTTTAAAGATGAGATGACGCCATATGATCAGATCAAAATCTTGAACAGCGTGCTCTTCGATGGATTCAAGTTCAGGGCAAACACCAAGAATTTTCATTCGCCGGCCAACTCGATGATCAACTCCGTTCTGGAATCAAAAAAGGGCAACCCAATTTCATTGAGTGCTGTCTACATGCTGATAGCGAGGCGTCTTGAATTGCCCATTTATGGCGTAAATCTCCCGAATCTCTTTATTCTCACTTACAAAAGCGAAAAGACTCAGTTTTATATCAATGTTTTCAATAAAGGACTGGTCTTTCTGAAAGAAGATATTGACAATTATCTGGACAATCTCCAACTGGACAGGCGAGACATTTTCTACGAACCTTGCACTAACCTTGACATGATTTTCCGGATGCTGCGAAACTTGATCGTTTCTTTCGAAAAACTCGGTGACTACCACAAGTCCGATGAAATTAAGCAGGTCCTTCAGAAGTTGGACCCCAACTACTTTAGTGCCGAATAGCTAGACACTGTACCCCAGCACATAGTCCTTCACCCACTCGTAGTGGATGGTGAATTTCTGTTCCTCAGATGGCTTTAGGATTTCACCAATCATGGTGTGATCGTCTTTGAATGTGACTTTCATTTCATCTCGCATGCTGAGATAATTACGCCCATAGATCTTGTAAATCACTTCTTTGGCGCACCAGATTTCACAGACCTTCTCCAGGTCACCTTTGAACTTTGCTTCAGATTTATGAAGAAACCGATCCTGTACATCGAGCATTTTTTGTCTTGGTCTTTCCAGGTCAATCCCGCAGGGTTTTTTCAAGTCAATCATCGCGCAAGCCATCGGGAAACTATGCGAAATGGAAATCTCCACGTCATGTCCTGTCAGAAAAGGTTTCCCGGTATCTCTAACTCCCACACCTTTGTACTCCATATCGAAAATCTCACAGAGACTCTTGATCAGAATTCTTCCAACGATCCATTCGGCTTGACGAACTGGGTGGAGCTCAGATGGGAAGGGTTCCGGAGACATGTAAGGGATTTCAAGAAAAGTTTCTTGGATGTTCCACACCGCATAGGCTGCATTCTCACTGAATTTTTTGGATAGGAGCAGGGGCATGGCACAATTTTACACAAGATAACTAATGGCAAACATTCAGGTAACCAAGCGACAGACTTTCGAAGGGCATTCTTCAGGAATATTTTCCTTGCAAGCTGTCAATGATCATGAATTCCTGTCGGCTGGAGGCGATGGGCAAGTGGTTATGTGGGAAGTCAAGAATCCCGAAGAGGGAAAAGTCATTGCAAAAGTAAACTCTACCATTTATGGAATGCTAGTGGATGGAGACAGGTTGTTGGTCGGAGAAAACGGCCGAGGTATTCATATGATTGAGTTGAGCACCAAGGAAGTTCTTCGTTCCATTGAAATCAAGGCGCCAATTTTTGCTATCCATAGATCGGAGGATCGGTATTTGGTCGGAACTGGTGCTGGGGAGATTTTCGTTTTCGATCTAAGCTTGAATTATCTTGAAAAGCTGCGACCCTCTCCGAAAAGTGTCAGAACGATCGATTCTTTTCAGAGCGATCTGGCCGTAGGATTAAGTGACAATTCGATCCGTATTTTAGACAAGACCTCCCTGGAGCAGAAGTATGAAATTAATGGGCATACCTTATCGGTATTTTCCGCCAAATTCAATCCTAATCAACAGCAACTTGTTAGTGTCGGACGAGATGCGCACATCAGGGTTTGGGATGTTTTTAATCATTACCAGGAAATAAAAAGTGTCCCTGCACATATATATGCCGCCAATGATGTCGTTTTGCACCCGTCTGAAAAATGGTTGGCGACAGCCAGTATGGATAAGACCATTAAAATCTGGGATGCTGCTACCTTTGCGCTGTTGAAAGTTATCGATAAAGCCAGGCACGATGGACATGTAAATTCCGTCAATAAATTGCTCTGGATGGATTTTGATAACTTGTTAGTAACTTGTAGCGATGATCGCACAATCGGCGTTTGGGACATAAAAATAGATTGAGATGAAGATCACTCCACTGGAGATTCGTCAGAAAGATTTCGAAAAAAAATTACGGGGATACGATAAAGAAGAAGTCCAGGCCTTCCTGCAATCTCTGTCCAATGAGTGGGAGCGGATGATGGACGAAAACAAGGAGCTGCGGATCAAATTAGAGCAAGCTGAGAAGGAGGTTCAAAAGCTCCGTGAAGTCGAAACGTCACTCTTCAAGACGCTGAAAACCGCCGAGGATACCGGAGCAAACCTGGTCGAGCAAGCCAACAAAGCCGCTGAACTTCACATGAAGGAGACGCAAATGAAGGCCGAAGGAATGCTCAACGAATCCAAGTCGAAAGCAAAGGCCATCATCGAAAATGCCGAGCAGGAAGCCAAGGAGATTATCAATGAAGTTCAGGAGGGTGTCAAGGAGCTAGAGCAAAATCATAAGACGATAGAGGCACATCGTGACAGCCTGATCAAGGAGCTCATGAACCTGGCCTCTGACTTGGTGGAGCGTGTAGAAAAAACTGACAAGAAAAAAGGAGATTTCAAACTCGAAGACCAGATCAAACGGGTACGAAATTTGGCCAGAGCTTCGGAGAAGAAGATTGATGCTGAACATCTGGAAGCAGAGAACAAACCTCTGGAGCCAATTTCTGTGGAAAAAATTCAGCAGGAAGTTGCTGATAAGAAATCTCAAGAACTAAGGAAACCGCCAGCCTCCGACATTGAAGCGGCACCTCGACCAGAACCAGAAAACACTGCCAAACCTCAACAAGAAGCACCCGAGGAGGCGAAACCAATCGATTCGAATCCTTCTGAGGAAAAGCGACCTGAGCCTCGTAGAGTAGAGGAGGAAAGAGCACAAGAGAGCAAGAATCATGATCAGGTTGAGGAAGAGGCTAAGCCAGAACCAAAGCCTTCAATCGAAGCAAGCCTGAACAGAGCTGAACAGAAGATTGAGGAAGAGGAGCCAGAGGAGGAGGAAACTGAACGAGAGCCGGATGATTCTAAAAAAGAAGAGCCTAAGAAACCGGAGCAACCAGTTCAATCCAGAACCGCACAAGAGGCGTCTTTCTTTGATCTCTTAGATGACGACTGATGAAAGGTGAGGTAGCGCTCAGAGGGATGGAATTCTATGCCCGCCACGGGTATTATGAAGAAGAACGCAAAATCGGCAACAAATACACCGTAGACATTTTCCTAACGCTTGATATGACTTCAGCTGTTGAAGATGACAAGTTAGAGGGCACGGTGAATTACGAGCGCGTGTACGAAATCATCGCTGAGGTCATGAGCGTAGACGCCAGCTTGCTCGAGCACCTTGCGGGAAAAGTTATTTCCAAGATCAAGTCTAATTTCCAGATCGTAGATACTGTGAAAGTCAGTGTCAGTAAGCACAATCCGCCGATCAAAGGGCTTTGTAAAATGGCGACTGTGACGCTAGAGGGCTAGTCAGCATTCACAAAAGCAAAACCCCTCCCGTCTGCCTCATCGTAAAACACGATCTTTTTTCCTACGAGAAACATCGTTTCCTTTTTTTGGATCATCACCGGCACACCATCCACAGTGTACTTTACGTCACCTTCATTGGGCTCATCAAATCCTAATTTGAACGCCACACCGCAACCACCGCCTTTCACGCCCACGCGCAAACCATAGCCTGCGGGAATCCCTTTTTTAGTCAGGATATTTTTGATTTCGGCCACTGCCTCGGGCGATATTGATACCGGTTCGAACATTTGTGCAAAGAAACAATAACAGCAGATGCCTCATTCGAAGTTCATGGGCTATTTTTGAATTTATGCAGAACCAAACACTGGATGTATTTCTGGATCTTCTGAAGATCGCTATTCCTTCCGCCATCATCGCCTATTTGGCCTACTTGATTGTGAAATCATTTTTGCAATCCAAATTGGACGAGGTAGTCTTCGCCATTCGGCAAAAAAATCAGGAAGTGGTCTTGCCTATCAGGCTTCAGGCTTATGAGCGAATTATACTTCTGTTGGAGAGAGTGGCCCCACATAATCTTGTCCAAAGGCTGAACAATGGGGAATATACCGCTCAGGAGTTTCAGCATATTTTGATCCATGAGATTCGTCAGGAATTTAACCATAACCTTTCACAACAGGTATATATGTCTTCAGAGTCATGGATGTATGTGAGCAGCGCGGTAGAGCAGGTAATATCAGAAATTAATTCTGTAGGAAATGAAATGCCGGAGAAAGCGACAAGTGTAGATTTAGCGAAAGCGCTATTTGAGTTGCAGAATCAAAAAGAGGTACAGATTTTGAGTGAAGCCGGGGAGTTTGTCAAAAAAGAAATTCAAGAGTTGTTTTAATAATGTCAGATCGTAGAGTTTATCATCGGATTTTTGATCGAGCGCGAGAGGTCGTCAAAGACAATGACCGTCTCAGAGGAATGCTTGTCAAAGCCGGTGAAAAACTATCGAAGGTGGGAGATGGAAGTGATGAAAGTAAAGGCTTCATGTCTCAGCTTAGATTATTGATCCGAATGGTGAGAGCGCACATCAGTGGTGCTTATCGGGCATTTGCTCCCATGACACTCTTGATGTTCGTATTTGCTATTTTGTACTTCATTACACCCGTGGATTTGATCCCGGACATTGTGCCGGTTTTGGGCTTTACGGATGATATCACGGTAGCATTGATGATCATGAGACGTTTTTCATCTGATATAGAAGAGTATAGAAAATGGGAGCAAGCCGAAATAGTGCAATAATTACTAAATTACCTTGACCGAATCAACCTATGAATAGAATCGCACTTATCACTGGGGCAACCGGACTAGTTGGAAAAGCATTGGTCAGGCTCTTGCTGGACAAAGATTATTACAGCAAAATCATCATTCTCTCACGTCGTGAGCTAGAAATCAAGGATAACCGAATTGAAATGGTCATCCTCGAGGATTTTGACAAAATGGAGGACGTGGCAGATAAATTGAATGCCCACGATGTTTATTGTGCACTTGGGACAACCCTGCAGCAAGCAGGATCCAAAGAAAAATTCAGAAAAATAGATGTTGACTGGCCAATCGAATTGGCTAAAATCTGCTCCAAACAACCACTTTTTGAGCAATACCTGGTGGTTACCTCACATGGAGCCAATTCAGATTCACCGCTTTTTTACAATCAGGTGAAAGGAGAGTTAGAAGACCAATTAAAGAATTTGGGTCTGAAATCCCTTAAAATCTTCCAACCATCATTACTTCTAGGTTACCGAGATGATTTCCGTTTCTGGGAAGAGGTGATGAAGTTTTTAAGCGCTGTGTTGTCATTTTTCATGATCGGTTCCAAAACACGGCTGTGGTCCATTCGGGGCGTGGAAGTGGCTTTGGCGATGTACAAGATTGCCAGAAGAGGCGATGAAGGAACGGAGATATTCTCGCCTCGAAAAATGATCCAGCTCGCCAACTAAGACGGTGATTGCCGTAATTCAAAGAGTTTCACAAGCATCGGTTACAATCGATGGAAAAATCAAAGGACAAATAAGTTCAGGTCTTTTGGTCTTGCTTGGCATTGAAGAGGCAGACGGGCAAGAAGATATTGAGTGGCTGGTCAAGAAAATTGTCAATTTACGAATTTTCAGCGATGAGAATAGTGTAATGAATCTGAGCGTCAATGATCTCCAAGGAGAAATATTGGTGATAAGCCAGTTTACGCTTCACGCCAGTACCAGAAAAGGCAATCGACCATCGTATATCAAAGCAGCCAAACCAGACGTAGCTATCCCGCTTTACGAGCGCTTCGAGTCCGTCATTGGCCAACAATCTGTTAAACCGGTTCAAACTGGCGAATTTGGAGCCGACATGAAAGTTTCATTGCTAAATGATGGACCAGTGACGATTATTATCGACACAAAAAATAAGGTTTAGGGACATCTCCGACCTTAATCAATATCTTTGCAGCCTTTCTGAAGCCATAGATGAAGAACATCCGAAATTTTTGCATTATCGCCCACATTGATCACGGGAAAAGCACGCTGGCAGATCGCTTACTGGAGTTTACCCAAACCGTGTCTGATAGGGATATGCAAGCCCAGTTATTGGACAATATGGATCTGGAACGAGAGCGCGGCATCACCATAAAAAGTCATGCCATCCAGATGGATTACAAACTGGACGGGCAAGAGTATACGCTTAACCTCATTGACACGCCTGGTCACGTGGATTTCTCCTACGAAGTATCCAGGTCGATTGCTGCTTGTGAAGGTGCGTTGCTAATTGTAGACGCATCTCAGGGTATTGAGGCTCAGACTATTTCAAATCTCTATTTGGCGATTGAACATGACTTGGAGGTCATCCCCGTCTTAAATAAGATCGATCTCCCGGGTGCCATGCCCGATGAAGTATCTGATCAAATCATTGATCTTATAGGATGTTCGAAAGAAGACATCCTTCACGCAAGTGCAAAAGAAGGGATTGGTATCACCGAAATTTTACAAGCAATCGTGGAAAAAGTCCCTGCTCCGAGTGGCGATCCGGATGAACCACTTCAGGCCATGATTTTTGATTCTGTCTTTAATCCGTATCGAGGGATTGAGGTGTTTTTCAGGGTCTTCAATGGCACGTTGAAAAAGGGCGATGATGTAAAATTCGTAAATACCGGAAAACATTATGAGGCAGATGAGATTGGAGTACTCAAATTAAATCACGATCCTAAGCAGGAAATTGCGGCCGGAAATGTGGGGTATTTGATCTCAGGAATCAAGGTAGCGAGAGAGGTAAAAGTGGGTGACACGATCACTCATGTGGATAATCCAACCAAGCGCCAGGTCAAGGGATTTGAGGATGTTAAACCTATGGTTTTTGCTGGGATTTATCCTGTTGAAACAAGTGAGTTTGAAGAGCTCCGAGCATCTATGGAAAAGTTGCAATTGAATGACGCTTCTCTTGTCTGGGAACCAGAAACTTCTGCGGCCTTAGGATTCGGTTTTCGATGCGGATTTTTAGGCATGTTGCACATGGAAATAGTGCAGGAAAGACTCGAGCGAGAATTCGATATGACGGTGATCACCACCGTGCCGAGTGTGGAGTTTCACGCGATTATGAACTCCGATGAAATCAAGAAGGTGAGCGCGCCTTCGGAGCTGCCCGATCCGACGCTGATGCAGCGTATTGAGGAGCCTTTTATCAGAGCGCAAATCATCACAAAGGCGGAGTTTATTGGTCCCGTAATCAGTCTCTGCATGGACAAGAGGGGCGAAATTAAGAACCAAGTCTATTTGACGTCTGATCGCGTAGAGCTGAGTTTTGAGATTCCTTTGGCTGAAATTGTATTCGACTTCTTTGATAAACTCAAGACCATTTCGAGAGGTTATGCATCCCTGGATTATGAACTGATTGGTTATCGGACTTCCAACCTTGTGAAGTTGGACATTCAGTTGAACGGTGACAAAGTAGATGCGCTATCTGCGATTGTGCACAGAGACAAGGCGTACGAATGGGGAAAAAGACTCTGCGAAAAACTACGAAGCTTGCTTCCACGGCAGATGTTTGAGATCGCGATTCAGGCGGCCATCGGCACAAAAATTATCGCTCGGGAAACTGTAAAAGCGATGCGAAAAAATGTTTTGGCAAAGTGCTATGGTGGAGACATTTCTCGTAAGCGCAAACTTTTAGAAAAGCAGAAGAAAGGGAAGAAGAGAATGCGGCAGGTTGGTAACGTAGAAATTCCTCAGGAAGCCTTCATGGCGGTACTCAAATTGGACGACTAAGAATCAATGAATTATGGCAACAATTATTGATGGAAAAAAGGTAGCTCAGGACATTAAAAATGAAATCAGGGAGCAAGTAGAAGAATTGAAGAATGCTGGCAAGCGACCGCCTCATTTGGCCATTATCATTGTAGGTGATGATGGTGCAAGTCATACTTACGTCAATGGCAAGATCAATGCGTGTAAATCCGTAGGCTTTGATTACACGCTCATGCAATTCACCGAGAGCATCACTGAGGAAAAGTTGATGAAGCATATTGAGGGTATGAACGAGGACGATGACGTGGATGGCTTTATTGTTCAACTTCCCCTGCCGGATCATATTTCTGTGGAAGTCGTAACAGAAGCCATACGCCCGAAGAAAGATGTCGATGGCTTCACCAATCAGAACTTTGGTTCCATTTTATCGGAGAGGCAACTGCTTCTACCGGCGACACCTTTTGGAATCATGGAATTGATCCGTAGGTATAAAATCGAAACAAAAGGAAAGCGATGTGTGGTGGTTGGTGCAAGCCGAGTTGCGGGAGCGCCACTAAGCTTGATGATGCAGCACGACGGGCATGCCACTGTGACGATTTGTGATAAACATACCACTGACTTAGCAGCCCACACCCGGGAAGCCGACCTTTTGATTGTGGCTGTCGGGAAGCCAGGACTCGTTACGGGTGACATGGTCAAGGATGGAGTTGTCGTGATTGATGTGGGGACAACCAGAGTTGAAGACGCATCTCGCAAGTCCGGTTTCAGACTTTCGGGTGATGTGGACTTTGACGCAGTTTCTAAAAAAGCCGCTGCAATTACCCCTGTCCCTGGAGGAGTGGGACCGATGACTATTGCATCACTTTTGTTAAATACGCTGAGAGCCTATGACTCAAAGCAAGGCATCTGATTCCAGTCTTCCATTGATGGAGGCGTTCTACACCATTCAAGGTGAGGGCGCTTTTTCCGGTACCCCGGCATACTTCATTAGATTGGGTGGTTGTGACGTGGGTTGTCATTGGTGTGATGTGAAGGAGTCTTGGGATGCGTCGGCACATCCGCATGCGGAGATTTCGCAATTGGTCGAAAACGCAGTATCATCAGGAACAAATCTGGTTGTGGTCACGGGAGGTGAACCACTAATGTACGACCTGACTCAGTTGACCAAGGAAACTCGTAATGCGAACCTGCAGCTCAATATTGAAACTTCAGGAGCCTATCCACTGACCGGACGATGGGATTGGATTTGTTTTTCACCGAAGAAGTTCAAGGAACCGCTGGATGAGTTTTACGAAGAATCCCATGAACTCAAGGTGGTGGTTTATAACAAATCAGATTTCAAATGGGCTGAAGAACATGCAATGAAAATGCATGAAGGAGCTGAACTTTTTTTGCAACCGGAATGGTCAAAAGAAAAAGAATTGCTGCCGCTCATCGTTGACTATGTAAAGAGAAACCCGAAGTGGCGCATATCTTTACAAACTCACAAGTACATGGATATTCCATGATTCGATTGGTCATCTGTCTGTTCCTTTTGGCGGCATCACTCTCTGGTGAAGCCCAGCAGACCACCGATAAAAAAACCTTAAAACTGATCTCGAAAGCTGATGAATTATTGGCAGATCGCTCCTTTAGCAAGGCCAGAGACGTTTTGATCAGCGCAATTGAACGCGATCCTAAGTTCGAAAAAGCTTATCAGAAATTATTCATCACCTTGAGAGTCTTAGCTCAAGATGAGGATTTGATAAGGTGGCAACAGCGATACATCGAAGATGTGCCGTTAGAACTTTTGGACTCCAGGATTTGGCAAAACCTCGCCTCTTATCATCACTCTAAGGGAGAGTATTCAAAAGCTCTTGAATTTATCTCCAATGTTGATAAACCGGACAGTGTCCTTTTCCATAGCGTTAGCTTTTCTATAGAATCAATTGCAAATCCGGATGAAATTGTGGTTTCTGAATTACCGCCAGAACTCAATCCGCTGCAGTTTCAATATTTGCCTGTTCTTACGCTGGATGGTCAGACATTAATATTCACTGGGATCAAATCAGAAGGACAGGATGAGGATATTTACCAGACAACTTTTGATGGAACCAAATGGCAAACCGCTGAGTCCATTTCAGCACAAATAAACACACCGTATAACGAAGGAGCGTGCACCATTTCAGCAGATGGCCGAACGCTTATATTTACGGCTTGCGAAGGACGTAGGACATTTGGCAGCTGTGATTTGTTTATTGCCAAAAAAGAGGGTGATGAATGGGTGGAAATCCGCAACATGGGTAAAAATGTGAATTCCAGATTTTGGGATTCACAGCCAACACTTTCGGCTGATGGCAGGACACTATATTTCGTGTCCAATCGTCCTGGGGGTGTCGGTGGAAAAGACATTTGGAAATCAAAATTACAAGGTGACAGCTGGTCTCATCCGGAGAACCTTGGCTCTCCTGTCAATACAAAAAAAGATGAGTCAACGCCCTTTATTTTCGCCGATGATCGTACGCTGTTCTTTTCATCAAACGGACATATCGGCCTTGGAGGTTTCGACCTCTATCGTGTAGAAAGTCTACATTCTGATCGTAGCATAACAAACTTAGGCAGTCCCGTGAACACTCATAATGATGAGGTGAGTCTGTTTGTGTCTTCCGATGGTCAGAAGGGGTATTTCGCAAAGGAAATCATAGAAAATGGTAGAGTTTTTAGCAGTCGATTGCGATCCTACGAACTTGACTCAAAACCAATTATTCAAGGAGTTCATTATTTAACCGGTGTAGTATCTGATTTAAAAACGAAAGAGGTTTTGTCGGCTGATATTGAATTGGTCAATTTGAAGTCACGCGAGATAGAGTACAAGACTTCAAGTGACCCCAAAAGTGGAAGATATTTCCTGGTACTCCCACCGGGTAGGGATTACGGGATATTTGTGGAGAGATCAGGATATTTACCAGAAGAGTTATCATTTATAACAGATACCAAATCCACAACTGATACAGTGGATTTTCAGCTCAAACCAATTGAGGTAGGTGCTAAAATGGTACTTCAAAACATTTACTTTGACTTTGATTCAGACGAACTGCTTGATCAGTCTTTGGAGGAACTTGATAGAATTACAGAATTTCTAAAGATCAATCCTTCTATCCATGTGCGGATATCTGGACATACCGACAATACAGGAGCCAAGTCCTATAATTTGGATCTTTCAAGTAGAAGAGCCAGGTCCGTTTTTGATCAATTGATCAAAAATGGAGTACCCAAGTCGAGATTAGACTACATTGGCTTGGGGAGTTCATTGCCAATTCGAAGTAATGATACAGATCAGAATAGACAAGAAAACAGAAGAATAGAGTTCGAAATTCTGTCCAAACAGTAATAAAAGTAGGCTGGGTTTTGCAAGGAATACTTACAACTTAATATGGTCGATTACTCGATTTGTAGAATTTTGTTTGGATTATGACCTAATTCTTAGTTTTTCACCACAATTATTCTCAAAACAGTTGATTTACAGCTTGGTCGACACAAAATAGTACAACCCTGAAAATCGACCTTTATTACGCATTCATTGTGAAAATGTTACTAGTTTTAGGCTGTTAAATTATGTTTAATCTTTAAAACCAGTATGATATGAAGAGGATTTTACTCTTAAGTATGGTTTTCTCGTTCGCCTTTGTGTTCAGCGCATGGGCGCAGCGAACAGTTTCTGGTAAAGTCACCGATGATACCGGTGAAGGTTTACCAGGTGTGAATGTTGTGATTAAAGGCACGACAACAGGGGTTACTACTGATTTGGATGGTAATTACACCATTTCAGTTCCTGATGATAATGCAACTCTGGTCTTTTCATCCGTTGGGATGATGACCCAAGAGTTGGTTGTGGGCGCAAGATCTGTAATAGATCTTGGAATGTCTGTTGACACTCAGGAGCTACAAGAAGTAGTAGTAACAGGGTATCAGTCGCAGTTAAAGCGGGAAATAACAGGTTCTGTTGCATCTGTTGGTGCTGATGAGATCGAAAATTTGCCAATGCAATCTTTCGACAGAGCTCTTCAAGGACGTGCCGCAGGTACTCAGATTTCTGCTGCTTCTGGTCAGCCAGGGGGTGCACTTAATATCAGGATTCGTGGTATCGGTTCCATTAATGCTGGTAATGATCCATTGATTATCATTGATGGTGTACAAGTAGCATCAGTTGGTGGATCTTCTCAAGCAAGTTCGAACGTACTTAACTCCATTAATCCTAATGATATTGAGTCGATCGATATCTTGAAGGATGCTTCTGCTGCGGCCATCTATGGTGCGCAAGCTGCAAATGGTGTTATTGTAGTAACGACCAAGCAAGGAAGCAAAAGAACTGGAACGCAAGTAAATATCAGTTTCCAGGAAGGTGTTGTTCAACCAATGAATCTTTACGAAGTTTTAAATGGCGAGCAATATGCCACTATCCAAGCTGAGGCTGAAGAGAATGTTGGATTGGATCCAGCAAGACCTGGTGGAGCTTACGAATTATATGGTGAGCCGGGTTCAGGAAATGTTGAAAACTACGATTGGACTGATGCTTTGTTTCAGGATGCGTCCTTTAGAACGATCGATGTAAGTATGACAGGAGGAGATGATAAGACAACTTTCTTCTTTGGGTCGTCATATAATTACCAAGAGGCGCAAATTATCAAATCAGATTATGAAAGATATACTGGACGTCTTAACGTAACGCATAGACCTAATGATAAATTGACAATTGGTGCCAAGTTAAGTCTTGCTCATATAAAGCAATTTGGTACAATTGCAAACGGAAACTTCGTTAATGGACCATGGGTAGCTGCATTCTCATCAATGCCAGTTTCGCCTGCAAGAGACGAAGATGGAAACTTCAATCCTTATCCAACGAATGGACTTAGCCACCTTTTTGGTTATAATATCCTTGAGGGTGTTCATAAGGAAGTTAGATTGGGAAGAACTTTCCAAACGGTTTCCAGTGCAAACGTATCTTATCAAATAATTCCAGAATTATCTATCGGAGCTTTGATTGGAGTTGATTTCTCTATGAACAGAGATGATAACCAAAGACCGGCATCAATTCCAGTTTTTGCTGGAAGTGGAGGATCGATTTTTGTAAATAACAGAAGGTCTGTCAACTGGAACACAAATGTTAATTTGAATTATAGCAAAACATTTGGAGATGTTCACGGAGTGAAGGCCATCGTTGGATACGAATACAAAGCTGAGACCAGAGAAGGTGCAAACTTTGGAGCCAATCAATTTGCAAATCCGTTCTTTAGAATCGCCCAGGATGGACAACCATCAAGAGTTGGCGGTTTCTATCAGGATTATAAAAGACTTGGTATTTTCGGTAAAGTCGATTACGATTATGACGATAAATACTTGGCGAGCTTTACGCTAAGAACAGATGGTCACTCAAGATTCGGAACGCAGAATAGATACGGTACTTTCTATGCTGGATCCGTGGGATGGAGAATTTCTGAGGAATCATTCCTATCTGGAGTTTCATTTATTGAAGATTTGAAAATTAAAGCTAGCTATGGTCTTCTGGGTAATGCAGAGATCGGTAACTACGCAACTACTACGAATTTCGGAGCTTCTTCAGGACAGTACGCGGGTGCGTCAACATTGACAATCACGCAACTTGGTAATGACCTACTAACGTGGGAGAATGAGGAATCATTCAACTTGGGAATTGATTTTGCGCTTTTCAATAGTAGAGTATACGGTACTATTGATTTCTGGCAAACGAATAACCAAGACTTATTGTTCGCCGCTCCTTTTGCAGGAGTAAGTGGTATCAACAATAACTCGATAACAAGTAACGTTGGAGAGGTTAGAAACAAAGGTATTGATATTGAAATTGGAGGAGTTGTTTTAGACCAAGGTGGTTTCAAATGGACATCTGATTTCAACCTATCATTCCTTGACAATGAGGTGATTAAGTTGGTAGATTCTGATACTATTTTTTCAGGGAGTATTCCTAACTTGATTGTTGGACAACCAGTTGACTTTTTGTACCTAATCGATTATGCAGGAGTAAACCCTGCTAATGGTCGTGCAATGGCAAGAGCTGCTGACGGAAGTCTTACGTATAATCCTGGCTTTGCTGATGGCGGAGTAAGAGGATCAGGTATCCCTACAAGTTTTGGAGGATGGCGAAATGCTTTCACCTACAGCGGAATTACTTTGGATATATTCTTCCAGTTCCAATTAGGCAACAAAGCATTCACCGGAGACCTTTACAACATCATGGATACAGGCGGGCTTGATAACAGACACGTTGACATCTTGAAAAGATGGCAAGAGCCAGGTGACGTTACTAACGTGCCAATGCTTACTCCTAACGGAAACATTGAGGGTATTGCACAGAACTTTGGTTTCATGGGTAGTACTCAATTCATGTCTGACGCAGGATTCGTTAGACTTAAGACGGTTACCCTTTCGTACGAAATACCTTCAAATATTTTGGAATCAGCAGGATTCAGAAGTGCTAGCGTATTTGTGCAAGGAGTAAACTTGGCGACTTGGACCAAGTTCAATGGAATTGATCCCGAAGTAGTAGCAAATAACAATACTACTGGAGCTTCAAGTTTCGGAACTTATCCACAGGGACGGCAACTTTCAGTCGGTTTGACTCTTGGACTATAAAAATTGAAAAAAATGAAAAGAATACTAATATTATCGGTACTTGGTCTTGCGGCGTTTAGCTGTTCTGATCTTGATACCTTCGATAGAAGAGCGCTTCCTCAAGAAGTAATTCTTGCAGATGTAAGCGGATATCAGTCATTTTTGAATGCAGCATATGAGTCAGTGAATGATTTTGGTTATTATGGACAAACCATGATGATAGGACCAGAAATACTGGCTGATAACATGGAGCTAATTCAATTGACTGGTAGATACGAATTGGAATACGTGAATGCGGAAAATTCAGGACTTGGAATCTGGTTCAATCGATACAATGGAATCAATGAAGTGAATATTGTCATTGGGACGATTGATAATGAATCAGTTGTAGGGACTCAAGAAGAAAAAGATGCCATTAAGGGACAGGCTTTATTCTTAAGAGCTCTTTTCTACCATGACCTAGCTCGTGTCTATGGTTACGAACCAGGACAAGAAGTTAATGGTTTCGAGCAAAGCGTAATCTTAAACACGAATCCAGTTTTCGGATTAGCAGATGTTCCGGATATACCTAGAGCAACCAATGACGAAGTATATGCGCAAATCATTACTGATCTGACAGATGCTATTGCTTTATTGGATGATGCTGACGCAGGATCTGGAGATGTGATCTTCGCAAATGCTAATGCAGCCAGATTGTTACTTGCTAGAGTATACCTCTATCAGGGCGATATGACAAATGCAGCAGCTCAGGCTACTTCGGTCATTACCGGTGATGGCTCAGACCTTGTACAAGCCGCTGATTACGTTGATTCGTGGGATGACGGTAATAACCCAATTCACCCTGAGTCTTTGTTTGAATCTGAAATCAGATTAGTTGACTGGAATTCGGTTGATGGTTTTAACAATAGCCTGTATTCATTG
The DNA here is from genome assembly GCA_965212145.1 of Cyclobacteriaceae bacterium. Lineage (GTDB taxonomy): Bacteria > Bacteroidota > Bacteroidia > Cytophagales > Cyclobacteriaceae > JAAEPI01. Next base: position 70,871 of record CBDBUY010000009.1, read on the forward strand.
TTAACTAATGACGATCCAGCTGGTAATCAGTTTATTATTGCTGCTAGTGATGAGTTGATCACAGAAATTGAGAATCAACCCAGTGACGTAAGAAGAGGAATGTTCAATACTGAAGCCGCTTTAGGTGGAGTTGAGGAATTCCAAAAGTGGCGTGCCATCAACGGTGCGAGACCTGGCATGGAAAATATTCCAATCCTAAGACTTTCAGAAGCGTATTTGATCGCTGCTGAGGCACTTGGTGCTGGGGCTGGAGATGCTTATATTAATGCATTAAGAAATGCAAGAGGTATAACAGCGCCTGTTTCAGCAACTGTGAATAATGTTCTTCGTGAAAGAAGAATTGAATTCATGGCTGAAGGACACAGGTGGTTTGATCTTAAGAGGTTAGGACGAGATATTCCTAAGCCGGCAGCATCTCTTGCGAATACACTTCCTTACAGTGATCACAAGGTGCTTCCAAGAATACCTCAATCGGAGATTAACCTTTTGAGCAATCTGGATCAGAATCCTGGATACAACTAAAATTATTAGATTATGAAAAATATATTAAAACTAATAACCTTAACATTGGTGTCTGGTGTCATTCTTACCGGATGTTTCGATGAATCCGGCCAAGAAATAACTTTCAGCGGCGAGGGGTCACAAGCATTCGTGGGTCTTGATGCGGCAAGTGGAACAGATACTTTCACTTTCCTCCGAGCCAATGACGGATCTGAGCCATCAGCAGGTTTTTACGTGACTTCATCTTCGGCTGACGCAGTGAATGTTACAATCGCCATCGATGAGAGTTCCACTGCAATTGAAGGATTGCACTACAACATCGCATCGACGAGCGTTTCAATTGCTGCTGGTGCTTATACCGCGGAGTTGCCGATTACGGTTTTACCAGATAATATAGAAGCTGGTGAGCAGTGGACTATTATAGTGAACATAACAGATGCTGATGTCTCTATAAATGAGAATTTTGGTTCTGCTACACACACAATCCAAATATCATGTCCTCCCAATATTCCTGAAGGGACTTACTTAACGTCATTTCCCACGGCAGCAGAAGATCCTGATGCATGTGAAACTGGATTTGCGTATGAGGATCATGAAGTGACTGTGACCTATGATGCGAGTACTGAGACTTACACCATATCAGATGCAGATATTGGATACTTTAGTGGAGACTATGAGGCTCCAACTAAGTTTATAAATATTTGCGATAATCTGGATATAATCGGTGATAGTGCAGCACCATTTGGAATATCTTTTGTTGGTTCTGGTATTTTCATCCCTGAGGGTGGTGCAAATGGAACAGGACGGATTGTATTCCAGTGCTACTATGATGCAACCTATGCTGGATCAGATGCTACCGAAACAATAGCATTTGATGCACCGGCTGCACCGTAAGGGCAGAAACAATTGAATTAATTACACTTAAAAGCCGTTCTTATAAGAACGGCTTTTTTATTTCATTTTTTGTTATGTCTTTTGTAGTATGAAGTTTAAAATATATGTTTTAATAACGTTTTTGAGTCTTATATCCCTGGCTCAAAAATCGAGTATTTCAGAGCTTAAAGAAAGGGTACTGACTGAGACTGCACAAAGGTTAGAGAGAGTCAGGTCCTTTGCTGACGAAAACAACATCCCCATTTTAGGAGTATTCGAAGATGGAAGCACATACTGTATAAAAGATGTGGTGAATGGCCGTCCAATTTATGTGACAACTCACAATGTAGGGGCTGGCAGAACCACGCGCGCGGATGCCTTAGGCGTGGGTGGCAGCCTGGGATTAGATTTAGATGGTTCGGGAGTTAAAATTGGCATTTGGGATGGTGGTAGGGTCAGACCTTCACACCAGGAATTCTCGGGTAGAGTTGCTCAGTTGGATGAATCCACTTCAGATAACTTTCATGCCACGCATGTTGCAGGTACCATCTTGAGTTCCGGGGAGTTTAATTCAAGTTCAAGGGGTATGGCAGTTGGTGCTAGTGCCATTACATTTGATTTTCAAAATGACGATAGCGAAATAATTGATCAAGTTAGAAGTGATCAGTCGGGTATTATTCTATCAAATCATTCATACGGTCAAATTGTGGGGTGGAGAGAAGGAGTTTGGTATGGCGATCCTAACATCAGTGAAATTGAAGATTATTCTTTTGGCTTTTACAATGGCAATGCGCGATTGTGGGATGATATAGCTTACAATTCACCTTATTATACAATCCTTAAGTCTGCAGGGAATGACAGAGGAGATTCAGGTGATGGGTCTCATCCGCCTGATGGCCCCTTCGATACAATTGGCCCAGCAGGAACTGCCAAAAATATTATGACCATAGGGGCAATATTCAAGTTGTCTAATTATACCGAACCTTCGGACGTGCGAATTAGCTCCTTTAGTAGTTGGGGTCCCACCGATGATGGGCGCATAAAACCGGATTTTGTTGCAGCAGGGGTTTCCTTACTATCAACTTTTGAAACTGCTGATGATGCTTATGGATCTCTTAGCGGCACGTCCATGTCAGCGCCAAACGCTACAGGGACAATGGCGTTATTACAACAATTACATAAAAAGCTCTATGGGGATTTCATGAAATCTGCAGCATTAAAAGGATTGGTGGTGCAGACTATAAGAGAGGCTGGAGCCGCCCCAGGTCCTGACTATCAACATGGATGGGGTCTCATTGATGCTAAATCAGCTGCAAAATTTCTAATTGAAGAAAATGGGCAAGATCAGCGAATGGAAGAAATTATTCTAAACAATGAATCGACCTATTCTATAACCATCACACCATTGGTAAATACAAAAGTAACGGCGACCATTTGTTGGACTGATCCAGCGGGTACAAGTCCTTCACCATCTTTAGATCCTGCAGATTTAATGCTGGTAAATGATTTGGATATGGTTGCGTTTAATGATACGGAAACACATTCTCCTTGGATATTGAATCCTGCTAATCCTAACAATGCAGCCACCAAGGGAGATAACTTTCGGGATAATATTGAAAAACTGGAATTCATTGCTTCCGGAGAGTCATATACGTTGGAGATAAGCCATAAAGGGACACTTTCCAGTCCGCAAACGCTTCATTTAGCATTAAGCTATGAATCTGGAGAGACAGAAAGCTTATACTGGGTGGGTGGAACCAATGACCTGGACAATCCGGGCAATTGGTCACTAGAATCAGGAGGTACCCCAATTTCAGATTTTGGGTTGACCAAGAAGACGTTGATCTTTGACAACAACTCCTTTACACAATCTGGAAATACTATTTCCTTGACCGAGGATTTAGAGATTGAAAAAATTATTTTCATCTCAGACCTGGAAGCGACAATAGATTTAGGTGAGAGAAATTTGATTATCACTGGAGATTTTTCCGCCAACGACAATTTGTCGGTGGTTGGAAGTGGATCAATAATTTTCAATGGTTTGGAGTCGCATATTTCCAGCGAAGAAAATTTTGGGAACGTAAACGTTCTATTCGATCGAACCCAGGCAAATTGGACAGTACATGGGGATTTTGCTGCAGCGAATTTGATGTTGAATGCTGGTGAACTGACATTCTTAAATGGAAACGTCACACTGGACAGCCTAGAGTCAAGCTCAGATTTTTTCAAGGTCATATCGGCTCAGGATGTTCATTTTTATATAGGATCAGGCTTTGTGGTTGACAACCTGATCACAATGGATTTCAACAACAGCCAAATGACTTTTGCGCATGGAGGGGTGCTGGTTGGTGCAAGTACTGAAATCAACGCTGAGGTTATTGGTAACGGAGACTTATCAATTGAAGGGATTGATTTCATCGAGAAACTCGTCAGTTCTGGGTACATATTCATCCAAAATGATATGAACGTTTCGGAGCTCTCCTTAGCACCGGGCGCCTCTTTAGAGATCAAAGACACACACACCGTCACACTGGATAGTTATGCTTCCAATGGAACGGCTCAGGACTTAATCAACATATCAAGTGAATCAGGAGCTTCTTTGAAATTGAGTAATCGTAAAAAAGTGTGCTTAGAATTCCACAATATTTCGAATGTCGACTTACTTGGTGAATCTAGAGTTACGGTTGGTCAAAATAGTTTGATCGAAAACTCATCTAATTGGTTAACTGACGACTGTGAAAATGTTTTATTTGCTGATTTTGAAGTAGAATATAATTGCGCAAATTCATTGGTCGAGTTCATTAATACAAGTAGTGGAAATTTGACGTCCGTCTTTTGGACTTTTGATGAGTTAGGAGATTCAGATGATACGAATCCTTCACAATTGTTTGCTGAGCCTGGTGTTTATTCAGTTTCACTTGAAGTAGAGGACGGTGTAACAGTTGATACTTATACAAGTTCAATTGTAATTATGGAGAACACATTACCAGCAAATGAAATTTTCGCCAACAGCACTACTTTATTCAGTTTGAACAATGGAGACGCCTATAAGTGGTTAAAAAATGGAATCGAGATTGAGGGGGCCACAGAAAGATCTTATTTACACCGGAATGCGCCAGGTAGTTACCAAGTGGTTGTGTACGGTGAGAGTTGCAACGTCATATCGGATGAATATGTTATTATTTTAACGTCAGTTGATGACCAACCTGCTTTCATTATTACCCCGAACCCTGGAAATGGAGCCTTCAACATTAGGGGTATACAGGATTATAGTGTTTTGGAAGTTGAGGTTACGGATATTTCAGGTAGGATTGTTTTCAGAAAAGATTTGACTGTGTCTCAACTGAATCTCAACCACTTAAACCCCGGACTTTACTTTGTTTCGTTATACAAGCAGGGGGCTCTTATTGGTAAACAAAAAGTTCTATTGAATAAGTGATTCAAGGCGATTAGAAGGCATAATGAAGGGCAAGATTCTCACTCTATTTTTTTTAGCGTTATATACGTTAACATGCGCTCAGGAACGTACTTTGGGAGGAATGTTGCATTCTGAACAAGCATTTGACGGATATACCATTTTTTCACCGACAGGAAGTACCAGTACTTTTTTAGTTAACAACTGCGGTGAAAAAGTACACGAGTGGCCGAGTACAAAAAGGCCTGGTAATTCAGTTTATCTACAGAACGATGGTTCGATTTATCGAGCAGGACAAGATACAGAAGCCGAGTTTGGTGCACCTGGATTAGGGGGATATATTGAGCATATAGCCTGGAATGGGGATTTACTCTGGAGCTATAAATATTCGTCTTCTTCCTATTTGCAACATCATGATTTCCATGTTATGCCGAATGGTAATGTTTTGATTCTAGCGTGGGATGTGCATACGGAGGAGGAAGCAGTTTCATTTGGAAGAGATCCGTCGAAGCTTACAGAAGGAGAGCTTTGGTCCGAACACATTATTGAAATTCAACCGGTAGGAACCAATGGCGGTGAGGTTATTTGGGAATGGTACTTGTGGGATCACCTAATTCAAGATTATGATGATTCAAAAGAGAACTACGGGGATGTAATGGCGAATCCTAATAAGGTGGACATTAATTATACGTTTGCAGATGGAGCTGACTGGATTCATGCAAACTCAGTGAATTACAGTCAGGAAAATGATTATGTCATTATCAGTTCACCCTTTTTCAATGAACTTTGGATAATAGACCACAACACCACCATAGAAGAGGCTAGCGGTGAAAAGGGTGATATCTTGTATAGATGGGGTAATCCACAGACCTATCGAATGGGTGGTGATCAACACTTGTTTTTTCAACATACTGTGGAATGGATACCATCCGGCCTGCCTTTTGAGGGTAAAATCATTCTTTTTAATAACGGAAGGGGAAGAATGCCTGTGGAGTACTCAAACATCTTGATCATAGACCCCTTTGATGACCAAGGTGACTTTTGGTTTGCCGATGGGGTATATGGTCCTGAAAGTTATGAGTGGGAGTATGTAGCTCCTGTTCCTGAGGATTTTTATGCTTCATTTATTTCCGGCGCTCAGATGCTTCCTAATGGTAATGTTCTAATTAACGATGGACCTAAAGGGGATTTCTTTGAAGTAAATTCTACCGGAGATGTGGTGTGGGAATATATCAATCCTATCAGTAGTACAGGTATAGTCTATTCTCAGGGAGATGTACCAGGAGGGAATTTGGTGTTCAGAGCCTCAAAACATCCAGTGAATTTCTCCGGTTTCTCCAATAAGGATTTGAGTGCGAAAGGGTTTGTCGAAAACGCCGGTGTTTTGCTCCCTGATTGCAGCGTTCTTGGATTTATTGAATCAGACATGGTATCTATCTATCCGAATCCCGCGAGAGATGTCGTCTTCGTTCAGTTTGATGTCCAACCAAAAATGTATCAAATTTTTGACCTTCACGGGAGGGTAATGAAGTCCGTAATCATGGGAGATAGTAAAAATTTAAAACCTGAAATCAACATACAGAACTTAAAGCCCGGATTGTATGTTCTTTCTGCCTGTTATGGGTCAGGTGACTGTACAGATTTAAAATTTATTAAGAGATAACATAACCAAGTCATGAAAAGAATACTGAGTTTAATAGTATTAGTTATAATAGTAAAAACAGCCGATGCACAAATATCCAATGTTTCATCAGGGATTGACTCAAGACCCTTAAGAGTAGGTTCAGTGGATAAAGTTGAGGGTTCACCCTATCTCGAATCCGCGAATTGGTATGCTGGAGAGATCATAGATATCACTGGCAAGAAACATGTTCGAAATGTTCGATACAATGCGTTCCATGACAGAGTAGAATACTTTGAGGATGGTCAGCCTTTCTATTTTGATAATGATTTGGTCAAATCTTTCAGTTTTTCTGTGATTGATAATTTCGGTCAAGAAACAAGGTATGAATTTGCCAACAGATTAGGAGAAATCCCTGGGTTCAATCCGAATCAATTTTATCGTGTTCTTTACAATGGGGATGATCTGAAAATTGTTGAGCATGTTAAGGCGGTTAAAATCACTGTAACTCCGAATGCATATGGAGAGGATCCTTATGAGAAGTATGTTTTTGATAACGTAACATACATTATTAACAAAGGAGAATTGTCAAAATTCAAAGTATCAAAGAGATCTTTCAAGAAAGAATTTCCAAGCTTAAAGAACAAGTTGACGGGCTATTTTAAAGAAAATAATATCGTCGTATTGAGCGATTCTGATTGCCGGAATCTAGGAGAATTTATTGAAGAAAATTTATAGAAAAGATTCAATTAATCGCGAACAGAACCTCAACAAACTTCTTGACTAGTGGTTCAGTTATTCGGTTATATATTCTTTTTTTTATCCCAAAATTGGGAATAAATATCTCTGGAATATTCAATCGCGAAATAATATGCTGAATTAGCATTGATAGAAGAATAATCGCTTGATTAAGTCAATCAACGATAGAAAAACGCTTTTTCGGAAGTAGCCATACTGAAAATCTTACTAGATTTAACATTGAAATAATATGTTTAATTCTAAACCAGTATGAATATGAAGAGGGTTCTACTCTTAAGTATGGTTTTTGTGTTCGTTATGGGGCTCAATGCATGGGCTCAACGAACAGTATCTGGTAAAGTCACCGATGATAATGGTGAGGGTTTACCAGGAGTTAACGTCGTGATTAAAGGCACGACGACTGGGGTTACAACGGATCTTGATGGAAATTATTCCATTAGCGTTCCCGATGACAATACTACTTTGGTGTTTTCATCTGTTGGAATGGCCACTCAAGAAATTGAAGTGGGAGCAAGATCTGTGATTGACCTTGGAATGTCAGCAGACGTTACACAGCTATCGGAAGTTGTGGTCACGGCTGTTGGTATCGAACGGGAGAAAAAAGCACTTGGCTATTCTGTAGCAAGTGTGGACGCTGACAAGGTTCAGCAAAGATCCGAACCAGATCCATTGAGAGCTATGCAAGGTAAGATGCCTGGTGTTGTTATCACGGGATCAAACGGAGCTCCTGGGTCGTCTTCAAAGATTAACATTCGTGGAATGTCTTCTTTGACGGGTAATACCCAGCCACTGTTCATTGTTGATGGTATTCCTTTTGATAACTCTGTGAATTCTTCCACTGGAGCATCACAGGGTACTCATTATTCAAACCGAGCATTTGACATTGATCCCAATAATATTGAGACAATCTCAATTTTGAAGGGAGCAGCTGCAAGTGCTTTGTATGGATCTAGAGCAACGAATGGAGTTGTTGTGATTACCACTAAGGCCGCAAAGAAGAACGTCAGAAAAGGGCTTGAGGTGACTTATAACACCTCAATGAATTTTGAGGAAATTTCTGGGGTGCCTGATTACCAAAATGTGTACACGCAAGGATCTAATCAGGTTTATAATGGCGGTTTCATTGGTAACTGGGGAGCTCCATTTGCGGAACATGTTGATAGGCTAAACGCACAATATGGCACTAACTACTCTAAGTTCTTTGTAGGCTCTGAGCTTCAGGAATATTACCCTGAAGGGACGGCACCTCATCCACTCGTTGGTATTTCGAGGAACTATGACAAGCAGTCAATTTTTCCTGAATTTTTGATCACTGATAGCAATGGGGATAATATTTTATTGCCAGGAAGCAGTAGCGTCTATTTAGCAGTTCCCGTTGAACTGAAGCCTCACGACAATTTCGGAGGGTTTTTCAATAGAGGGTCAGTTTTCGAAAATGCAATTACAATTTCGTCTGGAAGTGATAGAGCTAGTATTAACGCTGGTTTTAGCAGTATGAATCAGGAAGGTATTGTGCCTAATTCTTCTGCTGACAGAAGTTCACTTTTCTTTGGAGGAAATGGACAGCTGGATAATGGATTGTTTATTTCTGGTAATGTAAGCTTTGTGAGAACTAATCAACAAACTCCTCAGACAGGAGGAAGCGCATTTACTGATTACTATGGGGGAGGAACATCCTCAATCTTCTCAAGATTAGTTTATCTGCCAAGAAACTTCAACTTGAATGGGTATCCGTTCGAAAACCCGGCAGATGGTTCAAACATCTTTTACAGAGCACTTGACAATCCAAGATGGATCGCGAAATACAACCTATACAATAGCCAAGTAAATCGAGCATATGGAAATATTACAGTTTCGTATGAGCTTAACGATTGGTTAAACTTTACGGCTAAAGGAGGTGTAAACACGTACAGTGAAGGAAGAAGAAGTATTATTAGAAGTGGCGGAGTTGCTGTTCCAGCTGGAGAAATCTGGACGGAAGATTTAACCAACACAGAGACCAATATGGACTTCATAACTACTGTGAACAGAGAATTGACTAGTGATTTGAATTTGAGAGCACTTGTCGGTTTGAATGTTAACGAAAGAAGCCTGAACCGGAGAAGAGTTACAGGTTCTGGAATTATCTCTGATGGACTAAAAGGCCTTTATAGAACTGATGCCACTTCAACGCAGATTGTCGATTATGACTTTGATAGACTAAGAAGGTTGTACGGTATGTATGCGGATGTATCTTTCTCATATAAGGATTACTTATTCTTAGGACTTGTTGGACGAAACGATTGGTCTTCGACCCTTCCGGCCGGAAACAACAGTTATTTCTACCCTGGAGCTAGCTTGTCATTGATCTTCACAGATGCTTTTGACGTAAACCTTCCATGGTTAGATTTCGGTAAGGTGCGCGTTGCTGCAACCAAAGTTGGTAACGATGCAGATCCTTACCTCACCTTTACTAATTATTCTATTACGACACCATTCACAACGGCTGGTGGCGCAATTACGAATAAAGCGACTCTTTCTAACACACTTGGTAACCCAGAGTTGAGACCTGAGTTCACTACTGAGTACGAAGGAGGAGTTGAGGCCAGGTTCTTAGGGGGAAGAGTTGGGATAGACGTGACTTACTTCACCAGAACATCTAAAGATCAAATCGCCCGAGCAGCGGTGGCCAGATCTACCGGATTCTCACAGGAAATTGTGAACTTCGGTGAGCTGAACAATAAAGGATGGGAGATTGGATTGGATGCGTATCCAGTAAGAAATGCTAATGGAATTACGTGGAATAGTTACGTGGCGTTTACCAAAATCGAAACTGAAGTTATTGATGCTGGGCCAACTGGTGAGATTTTCATTGGTGGAGCTGGATCAACATTCGGAACAATTCACAGAGAAGGGTCGCCTTACGGTCAAATCTTCGGAACAGTGAATGCTCGAGATGATGAAGGCAATCTTTTGATTGATAAGAATACCGGTTTACCGTTTACAACCAATCAGTCAGAGATCATTGGAGATCCAAACCCTGATTTCATTTTAGGATGGACGAACACGTTGACATACAAGGATTTCACTTTCAGTGTTCTGCTTGATTGGAAACAAGGTGGGGATATTTACTCCTTTACATCTGCCTCCCTATTGTTGAGGGGTCAGTTGAAGATTTCAGAAGATCGTGAAGGTTTGAGAGTAATTCCTGGAGTTTACGGTGATCCTGGATCACAAGAGCCGATTCTTGATGGATCAGGTAACAAAATTCAGAATACTACAGCAGTCACTGCATTTGATTATCATTTCTCCGATGGGTTTGGAGCGTATGGTCAGGATGAAGTGAACGTGTATGATGCCACTGTTATCAGACTTAGAGAGGTCAGTTTAGGTTATCGATTGCCGAAGAGCTTTTTGGACAACACGCCATTTGGTTCGGCTAATATTTCGATATCCGGTAGAAACCTTTGGTTCAGAGCACCTAACTTATTGGAAGGTGTAAATTTCGATCCTGAAGGTACAACGGCCGGTGCTGATTCAAACCAACAAGGATTTGAATATGGTACTACGCCAACAACCAGAAGATATGGTGTCAACCTATCACTTACTTTCTAATTCTAAATAAGATATAACATGAATAAGAATAGAATATATAAAGTAGCTGCTACGTTGCTCATAGCTTTATGCGTAACGGCTTGCGACATGTTTGAGTTGGATATTAATGAAGATCCAAACAATCCACAGACTGCAGCTTCAGATTTGATTTTAGCTACTTCCATTACTGATGGTATGGCTGTCTTTGCGGATGGTCTAAACAATGCCTGTCATGGATGGATGAGAATTACGGATAGCTTTGATAGCTATAATATGTCGGCCAATACCTGGAATGGTACGTGGAATTTCTTGTATGCCGGTCCTCTTAAGGATTTAAGGGACTTAAAGAATTCAACCGAAGGAATTAGCCCACATTATTATGGTATTGCCCAAATTTTGGAGGCCTATTATTTCAGCATTATGGTTGATATGTGGGGTGATGTTCCTTTTGCGGAAGCATTCCAGGGAAATGCCGCCCAGCAGATTAAGCAGCCTGAATTCACAGATGCTGAAGCTATCTACGATGCGTTGATTGCTCAAATTGATTTAGGAATTGCCGCTTTGGGTGAGCCTTCTCCGGTTGCCGTAGGAGGGGATCCAATCTATGGAGGTGATGACGAGAAGTGGACCACTTTTGGAAACACCTTGAAGTTGAAATTGCTAATGAATTTGGTGAATGCGGATGCTTCGGTTTTGAGTCAAATCAATACGCTCATTGATGACGATGATTTGATTGATGAGACCGATGAGTATTTTGTTTTCCAATTCAACACACTTATTGCACCTGATGATAGACATCCTTGGTATGTCGATGCATACGGTGGAGATGACAATGCGTTCAACTACATTGGTCACCAATTTATGGTGGAGATGCTTAGAGATTTAGATCCCAGAATCAGTTATTACCTGAAGCGACAAACTGACGGTATACTTAATCCTGAAGATCCAACAGATAAGCAAACCATTCCATGTTCCCAGAGAACCGATTGTACCTACGGATACCTTGTGTTAAATCCTAATATCAGTACTCTTCTGAATGGCAATGTGCCTCCAAATGACGTGCTTGCTGGATATTTTGGACGTGATCATGGTGACCCTTCTGGTATTCCATTGGATGGTGCGTTGAGAACCGCTTTGGGTGTTTACCCGGTAGGTGGTTTGTATGACGATGACGTGGAAAAAGCCAGTGGTAACAAAGGCAGTGGTGCTGGAGTATTTCCCGCTATGACCGGATGGATGACTAAGTTCTTAATTGCTGAGGCAGTTTTAGCACATGGTGCTACAAGTGCAGATACTCCACGTGAACTTATGGAAGACGCAATCCGTGAGCAGATGGGCTATGTAGAATCACTTAGTCTTACTCTTGACGAGGATACAGAGGAAATGGATGAAGACGATGTGGATGATTACGTGACTTTGGCCTTGAGTAACTATGATGGAGCTTCAAATCCGCTTAATGTGGTCTTGAAGCAAGCATGGTTTGCCAATTTCGGAAATGGTTTCGAGATCTACAACGCATATAGAAGAACAGGTTATCCGAATGATCTTCAAGGTGCACTGCAACCTGTTAGAGGTTTTCCTTTAAGAGTGCCGTATACCTTAGATGAAACTAACTTGAATTCGAGTAATGTTCCCACTGTTGTCTATGATGTAGACAAGTTGTTCTGGGATATGGATTAATTAATGAATGAATAGATTATGAAATATTTAAATAGATTAACAATACTCCTTTTCGTTAGTGCGATGTTTTTCGCCTGCGAAGATGAAGAATTGAAAAAGAAGAACTTCCCCGGTTGGGAAACAGCAGTAAATGGATTTGTGCAGCTCCAGGACGGATCTGCAGCAAATTTTTTACTCGCAGATATGGTAAATGGTTTGGACATGGATTTCCGATGGATATCCATCGATGGTACCAACACTGTTACGCAAATTGAATTTTACGTAACATTCGAGGAATCATATACCAACCCTGATGGTGATCCGGCTGTGGCAGATCATGGTACGGAGCTGTTTATGACTGTCACTTCGCCGATGGGAAATCGTGAGGATATGGGACTTTCTATCACCCAGGGTGATGTTTATTCACTATTCGAGAATGCCACATTCGACTATGATGAAAACGGATCGGCTGAATCAGTATGGACCTATGCTCCGAAGAATAGGAATACAACGTCTTCACCATTTGTGGATGGAGATAGTTTCACTATGACATGGATTCTTACGACTGAGGATGGTCGTGTTTTTGATTCATGGTCTCCGAGTACCTGTACTGAACTTCCAGGATCTAACTGTCAAATTGCCTGGATTCTAGAATGTGGCCAAGAATTCAATGATCCTCGAGGAATCTATACGATGGATTTAGTGGATTCTTGGGGTGATGGCTGGAATGGTGCATTTATTACGGTAGAGATTGATGGCGTGGGCACGGACTATACGATTGCTACTGGAGCGTCTGCATCTTATGATGTTTCTGTCCCAGCTGGTACCGCGGATTTATCTTTCTCTTTTACAGGGGGATCTTTTGATGGTGAAGTAGCCTATACGATTACATCAGAGCATGGCAATGTAATTGCTTCAGCAGATGTTGGTGACTCACCTCCGGATGGCCCTATAATATTGAATCTGTGTACTGAGAATGCTGCACCAGCATCCACCGTACCTTAAAATAGTTAACAGATTTTGATAAAAGCACGGCAGATTCTGTCGTGCTTTTTTTATTCGTAATAGTACAAAATGAAGTTCATCATTTCATCCGTTGAGTTCCATCCATAGCCCACGTCAATAGGAGGACTATTGGGGTTGAGAGGGTTGAAATTAGTATTATCGTATTCTGCCGTTATTAAGATCACTGAGCCGCCTGGAATCTGGAGCGGTTTTTCTAATAAGTAGGTTGTTTGCCAATTGAAATCCCAGTCATCTATTTTGATAAGTGGTATGGCTTCCCCGTCCGGTTTGGCGGCCAAGGCTTTGAATGAGTACCCTAAATAGTGCATATGAGGTTGAATAGAGATCACATACATGTCTTTCTGCACCGTGTAACTCACATAGAATGTCTTTTTCTGTCCGGCGGGGATGATAAATGGCTGATTAGAGATGTCATTTTCTCTGATCGCCAAAGTTTTTATTTGTTTGAGATTGGATTCATTGGTCAGGTGAAGTTTGACCATGGATTTGTCTTCTTTTTTAATAGACGAAGGTGCATAATGAACATTCAAAATCAAATCAGTGCCGGCCGGAAGCTTTTTCCCGGTTCCATGTGGGTATTCAATCGGCAGATTACCCGGAACCCAGCCATAAAGGAATTCATCATAAAGAGGTATTTCCTGAAATTCCTTTACCCTGGGATCAAGCTCTGATAATCCATCAATTTCTGACATTGAGTTGGAGGTGTCGGTCATGATTCTGCTATGATGCACCAGTTGATTATTACCTGGCACAAATTCTATCGATTTGATAAATGCATCTTTCTCGAGATTAGTGGGGATATGAAAAAACCTGAAATCCTCTATTCCTTCCTCACTTATTTCATAAGCTATTTTCATGCTCAGTTCCAGATCAGGGTCTTCATTGATTTCGTTGATTGGGGGAATCGGCGGTGCTTTAACTCTTTTTCCCTTCTTCATTCCTTCAGATACCCATTTTCTGATAGCTCCAATTTCAGCTTCAGATAGGATTCGTTCATTCGCGAAAGTACTGAAGGAAGGATCTGCCTTCCAAGGTGGCATGTATCGGGATTCGACTACCTCAGCTACAAACTTGCCTTTTCGTTGAACGGACTTGTAGTCAATGAGCTCAAAGGGTCCATAGCTTCCCTCTTGGTGACACGATGAGCAGTTTTCTACAATAATTGGCTGTATGTCTCGGTAGAAGGTCAACTGCCCTTCTTGAGCATTTAAAGCTAACTGAAGAAATATCAGATAAGTAGGTAACAATCTGTTCATTCAATTTGAGTATTGTTATTGTGAGCAAATATTGTCTATTTGTATTAGATAATGTCTGTTGACCTTACACAGAGTCAGCAAGTTGAATTTTAAATCATACCAAAAGAAGATGCGAGTATTTAAATTTCTTTTTCTTGCGTTGATGCCGTTTTTAGCATTCTCACAAATCACATCTGACCAGGTGATATTAAACCTTGGCATAGACAGAGACAACATAGTTATGATGCGGATCAAACCGGATGATCCGACAGTTGAGGGGAGTCCATGGCTTTTTGAGGATTGGAAGAAGTGTCAGATCGAAACCAAAAAAGCTAATGCATTAGATGGGGTTTTGACTAATTATCACATCATTAATGATGAATTATACCTTAAGCTATCGTCAGGTTATGCATCGGTACAGAGCGATGAAATCTTGGAAATAAAGAGTGAAGATGGTGAGGTCTATTTTAGGAAAAAGATCGATCAAGGCACATTTCTTCGTGCCTTATATATAGGGAAAAATTATTCTTTGTTTGAGCATCTTGAAATTATCGAGAAGAAACCAGACTACAACGTGGCATTGGATGTTGGAAGTCGGAATCTAAGATTACTAAGAAAAAAACGATACTTCGTAGAAGGTGAGGAAATTCTCGAGGTAACAAAGAAAAAAAACAGAAAAAAACTGTTTGAAGAGAATTTAAGGGACATTGACACATTTGTCCGTGAGAACAATTTGAGTTGGCAAAATCCAAATTCTCTCGTCAGGATAATTGAGATGGCTGACACTGGTCTGTAGTCATTCAGTGGGCTATCGGACAGCCCACAGCTTTCGTTCTTTTTATTCGGGGGTCTTCTTTTGACAACCACGCTTCAATTGCATCTAGAAGGTAATGTTCATTCGGCTTTAAACGATTTACCCCGAGTTCCACGTACCAATTATCAATTGCTCCCTGATAAATAACCTTCTCATTGTCAAGAAGAATTACTTCAGGAGTGACGTTGACTTTTAGTTTCCTGCTTAGAGAATTATCTTGGTCTTTTGAGATGTCGAATGTCAAATTATGTTCTCTTATAAATTCCTTTATTTCCTTTTTCGAGTATTGTTGTGGAGAGTAGAATTCGAAATGAAGCCTTTTTGAGTACTTTATCACTAAAGACTTAATTGTTGGAAGATATCTCTGTGAGATTGGACAATCTGGGGCAACAAATAGTATTACTCGTTTTTTATTCTGGTCAGAATACGCTTCAGCAAGGGTTTCAGATCCACAAGTTGCCATGAAGATGATTATTGTTAAAATAATTTTCATTTTTACGGAATCCATCATTGCCTTGAGCATATTGCTTGCGGTGGAATTCTTATTTTTGCCCACTTAAATTCAAAGGTATGAAAATCGCTGTAGTGGGAACGGGCTATGTAGGCCTGGTTACAGGAACTTGTTTTGCCGAAACAGGTAACCATGTTACATGCGTAGACATAGATGATAAAAAGGTTGAGAAGCTTCAAGGGGGTGAGGTTACCATTTATGAACCTGGTCTTGAAGCCCTTTTTGAGAGGAATATCAAACAAGGAAGGCTGACGTTCACTACATCATTGCAAGCGGGTATAAAGGATGCTAAAATCATTTTCCTAGCGTTACCTACACCTCCTGGAGAAGATGGATCGGCTGATCTGCAATATGTCTTGGGAGTGGCCAAGCAACTTGGACCTATGCTTGAAGATTTTACAGTAATCGTTGATAAGAGTACCGTTCCTGTTGGAACTGCGGAAAAAGTGACCGCCGAGCTCAATCAAGGGGCAAAAGTAGATTTCGATGTGGTTTCAAATCCAGAATTCCTGAGAGAGGGTGTGGCCGTAGATGACTTTATGAGGCCAGACAGGGTGGTCATTGGAGCTTCGGACGATCGATCAGTGGATTTAATGAAGAAGCTATATGCACCGTTCGTAAGACAAGGAAATCCAATCCTTTTCATGGATGTGCGTTCGGCTGAGCTGACCAAATATGCTGCGAACTCTTTCCTTGCTACCAAGATCACATTTATGAATGAAATCGCAAACCTCTGCGAGCTAATGGGTGCTGATGTGGACAGTGTAAGAAAAGGGATTGGAACGGATGACCGCATTGGAAAGCGATTCTTGTTCGCAGGAATTGGCTATGGAGGCAGCTGCTTCCCAAAGGACGTTCAAGCTTTGGCAAAGTCTTCAACCGAGGTTGACTATGATTTTGAGATTTTGAATTCGGTCATGTCTGTGAATTCCCGTCAAAAGCAAAAACTTCTTGAGCCTTTAAAATCTAATCTTGGAAATTTGAGTGGAAAGACAATTGCTATCTGGGGGCTTGCATTTAAACCGTATACAGACGACATCCGAGAAGCTCCGGCTTTAGAGAATATCACGAGTCTATTGAGCATGGGAGCTCAGGTGAGAGCATATGACCCAGAAGCCATGGAGAATGTTCGAGGTGTTTTTGGAGACAAAGTATACTTTGCAGAGGACGAATATGATGCTTTGGAAGATGCGGATGCCCTTATGATCATGACCGAATGGCCAGTGTTTAGAACACCGGAGTTCGACCGAGTGTCAAAACTGCTCAAGAATAAGTTGATTCTGGATGGAAGAAATCTATACGATCTGGATCAAATGGACGAACTGGGCTTCACCTATTACAGCATTGGTCGCCGGACGGTGAAATGAAACTGAAAGTCCCACCCGTTGGTCAGTTTGTGCTGACTATTTTTCTTTGTTACGGTATTTCCAAATACCTGCCTGAACTGAACTTTCAGTTTTCAGGTCAAAGGGTGATTTATCTCCTGCTGGCCGGTGTTTGTTTTATTATGCTGGCTTTGGCGCTGATTGAATTCCAAAGGGCAAGGACTACTGTAGACCCCTTACATCCCGACAAGGCGTCAAGTCTTGTCACCTCAGGAATTTTCAGGTTTTCCAGAAATCCAATGTATTTGGGGATGCTGCTCTTACTCATGGCCTTTGTGCTAAAAACGGGCAATCCAATTAATTTTATTCCTGTCATGGCTTTCGTTTGGTCTATGACGGAGTTTCAGATCAAGCCGGAGGAGCAAGCGCTGAAAGAAATATTTGGGGAGGAATATCAATCATATTTGTCTAAAACCAGACGCTGGATTTGATCTCTGGAAGGAACTTTACCAACTACGGGCTTGTAAGTATATCATGAAAGCTCTTACTCTGATATCATTATCATTTACCGCCCTTTTGGTTTCCTGTGTCAATTTTGAGGAAACGAAAGAATCAAAAGACACGGCTATTCAAATCCCTAAGATTCAAACTCCCGAGAATTTTGATGCTTACTGGCAAAGCAACGGTGCGGAGATTTCCAGTTATAAGCTAGAGCAGGCTCGGTATGGAGAAGTTCATTCTGGAACTGCCGTCTTAGTCTATGTGACCGAGCCTTTTTCCAGTAGTAAACAAGTCAAACTAGATAATTATAAGAACGCAGGCGATGATCGGGTCAATGTGCTGAAGTTGAATATGACCAAAAAGTTCATCACAGGGATTTATCCTTACTCCATGATGCTCTCTACCTTTTCTCCTCTGGATGGCAGTCCCATGATTAAGTCGACTACTTCTTCTCAGGAATGGTGTGGACATACCTGGCTGCAGCTAAATCGGCAAGATTCAGGATACCGATATTCTGGGTTTTCATATTTCGAATCTGAAGGCGATCAAAATGGGGAACTGCCTAATGGGCTATCCGAGGATCAATTATGGACACAAATTCGGGTAGATCCGAATAATCTACCAACCGGTGAGTTGGAATTGTTACCTGCAACATTTTTCTTAAGATTGAAGCATGAGCCTTTGAAGTCAAGGAATTGTACCGCAACGCTTTCAGAGAATGAAGGTGTCATGACCTATGACCTAAATTATGACGATCGTTCACTGTCCATCCGATTTGAAAAGAACCTGCCGTACAGGATTTTGGGATGGGAGGAAACCTATCCAAGTGGCTTTGGTAATCCAGAGTCTCTCACCACAACCGCCACACTCATCAATTCTATACGAAGTAGGTACTGGGGAAAGAATAGCAACGCTGATCGTAAGCTCCGGGAACAACTGGGACTTTCAATGGAGTAATTTCCTCAAAGCAATCTACCAGGACTTGTTCTAGGTAGGGTGAATTGATAATCAGTCAATAATATATTTTCTCGTTGCGAAATCACTAAGATTTCATCAATTGTGTGATATTTTGATATGTATGGGTTATTATTTTAACCTAACTCGGATAATTTCGCCGCTATGAAAAATTTAATCCTACCTAGATTTTTAATGATGTTGGGAGTTTTATCGCTCCCAGGTCTGCTCTCAGCTCAAGATGGTCTTGACACAGGGAATACCGCATGGATGCTTATGTCGGCGGCCTTGGTAATGGTAATGACGCCAGCGGGTCTGGCTTTGTTCTATGGTGGTTTGACGCAAAGTAAAAGCGTGCTTAACACGATAGGAATGAGTTATACGGCCTTTATGACCGGAACGCTCGCCTGGATCATCATTGGGTATTCATTTGCCTTTTCGGAGGGTAATCAGTTCATTGGTGGATTTGAGCATTTCATGCTTAGAAATATTTCCATTGATGATGTCGTCTCGGGAGCTGGGATCCCAAAATTCCTGGATGTAGCTTTTCAGGGGACATTCGCGGCAATAGCCGTGGCGATCGTGAGCGGATCGGTCATCGAGCGAATTCGATTTTCCACCTGGATTTGGTTCTCGGTTTTTTGGGTCATCCTGGTTTATGCCCCGATTTGTCATTGGGTGTGGGGATCTGAGGGATTCCTTCATGGTGATTTGGATTTTGCCGGAGGAACCGTGATTCATGTAAATGCTGGAATTTCAGGGTTGGTCTTAGCGCTATTGGTAGGTCGCAGAATTGACTTGCACGAGGAACGACGACCGGCATCCATAAAATTCATGGTCCTTGGTTCAGCCTTGCTCTGGTTCGGCTGGTTCGGTTTTAATGGGGGGAGTGCCTACGGTGCTAACTCCATGGCGGCCAGTGCATTTTTAGTAACCAATGTTGCAGCATGCGCTGCTGGATTGGTTTGGTTGATTATTGAGTGGTTTATCATTAAGAAACCGACACTTATCGGGATAGCCTCGGGTGCAATATCCGGATTGGTGGCGATCACGCCTGCTGCCGGATACGTGGATGTTCAAGGCGCTTTAATAATCGGAAGTCTTGGCAGTATTGTCGGCTATCTCGGAGTGGTTAAGCTGAAAGAGTATTTCGGTCACGATGACACATTGGATGCTTTCGGAATGCATGGATTGGTCGGAATTGCCGGCGCGCTGCTTACGGGTGTTTTTGCGACTCCATTGATTGATTCCAGTGCTGCTGGTGCGCTGTACGGAAATCCTGGTCAGATACTGGTCCAGTTGAAGTCAGTGGGAGCGACCGTCATATACTCGGCGGTCGGTACGTTTGTGATTTACAAAATCGTAGCACTCTTCACCAAAGGTGGTCGAATCAACCAGGAAATGGAATTGGAAGGCATGGATATTGGATATCACGGCGAGCAATTTATGGACATGGAAACCAGTAATGGTGACTGATTGATCTAATCACAAAGGATTCGATAGAGCCCATTCGTTTGAATGGGCTTTTTTATTGCCCGATTTCGTGGATTCTGAAATTGATAAAGTTCAAAATAGAGCCTATTCGATGTGGATTTTGCAAAAGAGCACCGTCTCGGTTGTTATTTCATTCAATAAATCGTCAATAATCACCGTTTCTATTCATTTAGATATAAAACACAACCGATTTCGATAAATAATCCGCAAATAATGAATCGATAGGATTAAAAAAGAACTTCTGAATCTAATTTTGCTGCAACAAAAACAAAAAACGGTTTAAAAAAGAACCAAAAAAGAGAGTAAAAACGATTTTTAAATCAAAAACAGACAAAATGAAGACTAAGAAGAATGTATTTATGGTGATGCTGGCCGTTGCTGGTATGATTTTCACCAACAAAGTGAGTGCGCAGGAGGAAGAGGAGGCTGATGAGTCATTACAGATTTCAGGATCAGTGGACACCTATTATAAATATGATTTCTCCGGAAATGCCAATCAGCCGACTTGGTTCATGGAAGATCAGAACTCGGTTTCATTGGGTATGGTCAACATCATCCTCAGTCAAACCAAGGGTAAAGTGACTTTCGTAGGTGATGTGGCCTTTGGTCCTAGAGGAGATGGCTCTGGTGATGACACTGGTGCAACAGCCACTGCCGCCGGATCAATCCAAAACCTTTATGTTTCCTACGCGGTTTCTGACGGTGTTCAGTTAACAGCCGGATTCATGGGGACATTCATTGGATACGAGGTGATTTCTCCAACTGCCAATTTCAACTACTCAGGATCGTACTTGTTTAGCAATGGTCCTTTCCAAAATGCAGGATTGAAGGCAGATTTCACTTTGGGAGACAACATGGGCCTAATGGTCGGAGCGTTCTCATCTCAGTGGGACAGCTATGAAGCCGATCCTAATCTAGGGATGGAAAACCTTGGTGCCCAGTTCTCAATTTCACCAACTGATGGGTGGGATGTGTATTTGAACTATATCACAGGTAAGAACTTTGAGCAGTGGGATGTTACTACAGGCTACCAAATTTCTGATCCATTCTATTTGGGCTTAAACGTTTCAGGAAACTCCAAGTATGCCGGAGACGACACGGGATTCTTCGGAATTGCAGGATACGCTCAGTATGCCATCACGGAGGGATTCGGCTTGGGCGTCAGATATGAGAATTTCACAGACAGTGAAGGTTACGACACAGGATCTGCCTTTGAGGACATTACTGTGAGCTCTTTCACGATCTCAGCAAACCTTGTTAGCGGCCCATTGACATTCATTCCTGAAGTTAGATTCGATTCAGCTGACTTTGATGTCTTCACTGACTCTGATGACGCGGCGACAGGATCCTTCACTCAATTAGGTTTTGCTGCTGTTTACAGCTTCTAACTGATCTATTTAGGACTTAAAGAAATAATTATGAAAAGATTTTTATCACTACTACCTATTCTCGGACTGATGCTCATCCCTACTTCGGCATGGGCGCAGGACGGAGAAGTTTCGCTGGGGTTATTCACAGCGAACAACGTTTGGATGATGTTGGCCACTGCCTTGGTGTTTATTATGCACCTTGGATTTGCGGGCGTGGAGGCCGGTTTCGGACAGGCCAAGAACACGGTTAACATTTTATTTAAGAACACGCTGACCCCAATTATTGGGATCGTAACCTATTTCATCTGTGGATTCAATTTGATGTACCCGGGTTTTGACGTACCTGGCTGGTTCGGATTTGCGGGATTTGGAATTGGATCGTCTGAAACGGCAGATGTTACCACAGCCTATGCTAGTGGTGGTTATACCTGGTGGACAGACTTTTTGTTCCAGGCAATGTTTGCAGCTACGGCGGCCACCATTGTATCCGGTGCAGTCGCAGAGAGAATTAAGCTGAGCGCTTACATGATTTTTACTGTCATTTTCGTCGGATTGGTCTATCCAATCATTGGAAGCTGGAAATGGGGTGGAGGTATGCTTGACTCATGGGGATTCTACGATTTCGCTGGTTCCACACTCGTACACTCAGTAGGTGGATGGGGAGCTCTTGCAGGAATCATTCTTTTAGGCCCAAGACTTGGGAAGTATGTCGATGGAAAAATCGTCGACAAACCGGGATCAAGTGTGCCTTTGGCCGTGATCGGGGTGTTCTTGCTCTGGTTAGGATGGTTTGGGTTCAACGGAGGATCCGTCTTGTCTGGTGATCCAGCATTGACATCCTTTGTATTAGTTACTACATCGTTGGCAGCTTGTGCAGGAGGTCTTGGAGCTTTCTTGATGAGCTACATTTATTTCAAACGAATGGACTTGGGTATGGTGCTAAATGGAATTCTTGCTGGTTTAGTGGGAATCACGGCTGGTGCAGATGTCATTGAGCCAAACAGTGCTCTACTTGTTGGATTCATCGCTGGTATTCTAGTGGTTCTATCAGCAGTATTGCTAGATAAATTAAAACTAGATGACATGGTGGGTGCAGTTTCTGTACACCTCACATGTGGAATCTGGGGCACTCTGGCCGTTGGAATCTTCTCAAACAACCCTGAACACAGCTTCGGCGCTCAATTAACTGGAGTGGCTGTATGCGGTGTAGCGGCCTTTACAGCAGCGTTCATCATCTTCTTTGTTTTGAAGAAAACTATGGGAATCAGGGTTTCTAAGGAGCACGAAGAAGAGGGATTGGATAGCCACGAACATGGAATCAGAGGCTACACCATAATTACCGAATAAAGACTTTAGTTTATGATCAAAGACCAGCTGGTTACTGGGCTACAAGAAAACCCTCCACAGTCGCGGAGGGTTTTTTTATTTCCTTGGGCTTATTATTGGAACTTTGTGACCTTTAGAGTCATTTTAACATGTAACTAACCATTCTATGAAGACCATCTTAGCTATCGGAGCAAGTAACAGCGAAAACTCTATCAACCGAAAATTTGCCTTCTGGGCTGCCAATCAGGTTGAAGGCGCTTCGGTAGATGACATTGACTTGAATGACTATGAGATGCCCATTTTCAAGATTGACAGGGAGAAGGAAAATGGAATTCCTCAACTCGCTCATGATTTTAAGGAAATGGTGAAGGAATGCGATGGGATCGTTATCTCCTTTGCAGAGCATAATGGAAGCTTTTCGGCGGCTTTCAAGAACGTGTACGATTGGATTTCCAGAATCGGGGCACCAATTTGGGGGGATAAGCCAATGATGATCCTAGCGACTTCCCCAGGGAAACGTGGAGGAATGAGCGTCTTGGAAACTGCCGAGAAGATCTTACCTCATCGGGGAGCGAAGATTTCGGGAGTTTTTTCACTGCCGTCATTCAAGGAGAATTTCGAAAATGGGATTACCAATCCTGATTTGACGGCTAGTTTCAATGAGCAACTTTCCATATTTCGGGCTGCATTGGATGAATGAGTAATGAAGTGACCAAGTGAACCATTATCTTAGGTGGGTGCGCGGATACTTTCTAAACTTGTTGCTGTTTTCATCAATCCTGACGTTTGGGCAAGAAATGTCCGTTGGGTATTTCAGTCTTTTTGCCAATCAGCCGGGGATTAAAGGGGCTGTTTATTTCGAAGCACCCAGTAGTGATCTATTCATAAGTCCCCAAGTAGCTTACTTTTCAAAAGATAAAGACCAAACCAATTGGCTGTTGAATCTGGAGATAGGGAAAGATTTCATGCAGGATGGCAAAAACAGGTATGTCTCTTTTGCAGGAGGCCTTGGCTATTGGCGACAAACCACGGATGCGTTGAATGATCATGGATCGTCGATTTTTCGGGAGGCTATCATCGACAGCTATGTCGTCCCATCCATCAGTTTTGAAATGGGGTGGAGGTATAACCAGGTCGGGTGGTACTTGAAAAACTCATTGGGCTCAAAGCTTGGCAAGGACGTAAGTTCTTTGGTGATATTCCTAGAGCTTGGTTTGAAAATTTCTCTGACTTCTGTCGATTAGACCTCAATCGCCACTCAAAATCGGATACCGGAACCAGCTCCTGGGATCGAGGTTGTAATCATCTAAATGAAAACTAGGGGCCAAACGTTCACGCTTCCATTGGTTTCGTTTCCAGAGTTTGAAATATTTCGAAACCCATTTTTCAGCATTTTCAGCCCCATGATTTTCAGTAAGAACTTGCTCGATCTGTTGCTGATTCTTTCTTTCGAGAACGAACATCCTCTCGATGGATTGAAGAACTTCATAAGGCATCAGGTCGTCCTCGTCGGTTTGAGTTTTTTCAAGGGGCCTTAGTTCGGCTGTAGGCGCAAGGCCGTTAACCCGACTAAGTGCTTCATAACCCAGTTCCTTTTCGGCATATATCAGCCACTCCCGGATGAATTCTTTGTCTACTCCGGCAATTGGAGAAATACTCCCGCTTGTGTCTCCATCCATTGTGGTGTACCCAACGGAACCTTCACTCCGGTTGGAGGTAGCCAGTAGCAATGAGTTTCGTTTGTTGGCGAGCATCCAGATGATTGGCGAGCGGCTCCTGGCCTGAATATTCTGGAGCGTAATGTCGTCTTTGTCCCAAGTGAGTTTTTCACCGATCGCTCCTTCAATAATTTTTTGTGCTCCCTTGACTTGATCGTCAATCTCCCAATGGAAGAATGAGGCTCCAATGGATTCGGCCAGTTCTTGCGCGGAGTTGAAGGTATCATCGGAAGAGTTCTTGGTTCCCTGATACGCAACAGCCAATAAGTTTTTCATGATCTCGGGAATGGAATTTTCGTTCCTCCCAAGCCTGAGACAAAATGGGACGCCACCCAGCTCGCTAATTCCACGCTTGACCATCTCGGCCACCATCACGGCGATGGTGCTGGAGTCTGCTCCACCGCTAAGGGAGAGTACAAATCCATCGACTCCACTTTTTCTTAAGTAATCGAAAAGGGCCAGGCTCACCGCCTGAGGAAATTCCTCATTCTTCTCTTGAAGGTCATCAGTCAGGTTTCGTTCGCTTTTTTCAGGATTGTCGAAATCTACGTCCACTGATTGCAGCGAGTAGTCAGTAAATGAAAGTCTCCTTGCTGTCGCGAGCAATTCTCCCTTCTGAGCGACCATGACGTCTCCATCATAAATCACCCGACCGGCTTCATTCCCCAGCTGGTTTGCATAAACATAAACGCATCTAAAAATCGCCGAGCTGGATCGAATGATTTCTCGTCGACGCTTAAATTTCCCAAAGGCAAAGTGCGAGGCACTTGGATTTAATATGATATCGACATCCTGGGTCAGGTGCAATGCCGGGCGATCAGCAACCCATGCATCCTCGCATATTTCAAATCCGATCTTTTTTCCTTTGAAATCGGCGATGATGTGCCCGATTGGATAGTTTTTTCCATCGATTTCCACTTCCGTGACAAATCCGGTCTCCCATTCTTCAAACCAACGAGGTTCGTAGTGAATGCCGTCCTTCGGTAGTCTCTGCTTACAGTATATCCCTTGAATCTGACCATCAGCAATAAAGGCCAAGCTGTTGTACACCTTCTTTTCAAAGCGAAGGGGAAATCCGACGACAACCCCAATGTTCTCAGTTTCCGGGACGATTTTGACTAGGGTTTCAAGTGCCTTATCCGCAACCCACGGATGAAGAAACATGTCTTCACAACCATATCCGGTTATTGATAATTCTGAGAGGCATAGAATCTCTATGTCGGCTTTCTTCGCGGCTTCAATAGCCGACTTGATCCTAAGTTGATTGCCATCCCAATCCAGGGGTGTCTGGTTCAGCGCTGCTCCTCCAATTCTCATTCATGTGGGATTTCTAGCTCATCCATTGATTTTCTTGCGGCATCTTGTTCTGCCTTTTTCTTGTTGAAACCAAATCCCTTCATGACTGGTTTCCCGTCCACAGAAAGCTGAACGATAAACTGTTTGGAAGTTTCTCCTTTTTCTTCAATTAACTCAAAGTCTATGTCCTTGTTCTCCTTCTGCGCCCACTCAATGATTTTGCTTTTATGATTATAGCTCGTGCTGAGAATCTCATCGAAATCGAAATGGGGTTGGATCAATTTACTAAGTATAAATTTTCGAGAAGCCTCAAAGCCATGGTCCAAATAAAATGCCCCTACTACCGCTTCCATGACGTCACCATAAACCGATTTGTGTCTTGGGCCTTTCTGCTGATCATATCGCACAAGCGGGGCAAGCCCAATTTTTTTGCAAAGCAGATTCAGCGCTTCTCTGCTCACTATACGAGCACGTAGTTCAGTGAGAAAACCTTCTTCTTTATATGGAAATCTCTTAAAAAGGAGTTCGGCGACCACCATTCCAAGAATTGCATCTCCAAGGTATTCGAGACGTTCGTAGGAGTCTTTGATGCCTCCTTGATTTTTTTTGGCTACTGAGCTGTGGCTCAGCGCTTGCTCATAAAGTCTAAGATTTACGGGTGTACGGCCAGTGATGCTGGCAAAATTCTTAGCCAGCTCCCGATCTTTTTTAGAAGAAAATTGTTGGTAGAGCGCGTTTGCCTTTTTGAATACAAACACGCCTGAATCAGTCTGAGTACTTTCCGAAAATCACTGAGGTATTGTGACCACCGAATCCGAAGGTATTGCTAATAGCCACATTGACTTCTCTTTTCTGAGCCTTGCCAAAGGTCAGATTCAACTTCGGGTCGATCTCCGGATCGTCGGTGAAATGATTGATTGTCGGAGGGATGATGCCCTGCTCAATCGCCATAATGCTCGCAATGCTTTCCACCGCCCCGGCTGCACCAAGTAGGTGACCAGTCATTGATTTGGTCGAACTGATGTTCACTTTTTCCGTATGCTCGCCCAGAACCCGCTGGATGGCCTTGATTTCTCCTGCATCGCCTAGTGGCGTGGAGGTGCCATGCGTATTGACGTAATCAATGTCTGAGACTTTGAGATTTGCATCCTCCAAAGCATTATTGAGAACCAATTCGATTCCCACGCCCTCAGGATGAGGTGCGGTCATGTGATACGCATCAGCAGACATTCCTGCTCCGAGTACTTCCGCATAGATTTTAGCTCCTCGGGCTTTGGCATGTTCAAGCTCTTCGAGCATCAATCCACCACCACCTTCTCCAAGGACAAAACCATCTCGGTCTTTGTCATAAGGTCTGGAGGCTGTTGACGGATCGTCGTTTCTTTCAGACAGTGCCTTCATTGCATTGAATCCGCCGACACCAGCTTCGCAAACAGCTGCCTCAGAACCACCGGTTAAGATGGCGACTGCTTTGCCAAGTCGAATGTAGGTGAGTGCATCCTGCAACGCATGATTGGAAGACGCACAGGCCGAAACTGTCGAGAAGTTTGGCCCTCGGAAGCCGTATTTCATGGACAAAAGTCCCGGTGAAATGTCGGCGATCATTTTAGGAATAAAGAAGGGATTAAATCGTGGAGTCCCATCTCCTCTTGCAAAGCTTGATACCTCTTCCTGGAAGGTGATCAAGCCACCAATACCTGATGCCCAGATAACTCCGACTCGGTCTTTGTCTACTTTTTCCAGATCTAATCCCGAATCTACCACAGCTTCGTCTCCGGATACCATCGCATATTGCGTAACCAGATCCATTCTGCGTGCTTCACGGCGATCTATAAAGTCTTCGGCATTGAAGCCTTTGACCTCACAAGCAAACTGAGTCCTGAATTTCTCAGCATCAAATTTGGTAATACGAGCTGCGCCGCTCACACCCTCAGCCAATGCCTTCCAATATTCATCTTTGGTATTGCCTAGGGGTGTAAGCGCCCCGATTCCGGTTACTACAACTCGTTTTAGTTCCATAAAGGATTTTATTTTACGTTAGCTTCTAGGTAGGTGACAGCTTGTCCTACTGTAGCAATGTTCTCTGCTTGATCGTCAGGAATTGAGATGTTGAATTCTTTTTCGAATTCCATGATCAATTCAACTGTGTCTAAAGAGTCTGCGCCAAGATCATTTGTAAAGCTAGCTTCCGCTGTTACTTCAGATTCTTCAACACCAAGTTTGTCAATGATGATCGAAGTTACTTTCTGAGCAATTTCTGACATGTTTCTAATTATTTGGTTAAAAATGTGCTGCAAAGAAAATCAAAAGTGGTCAACTAGCCCAAAGATTTTACGACTCTCGAAAATTCTTCGTTCGAGGCTGATTTCGCTAATTTTGTTTATCAAATGGCAAAAAACCGACTTGCATCAGAAGAATATTTTGATTTTCACCTCTTGGGTCTTGTCTCCACTGCCAAGGAGTACAAACTAGCCTGGGCGTTGAATGAGGTGTTGGGCATTGATTTGAAAAAATCCGATGATCTAAAGATCGAATTTGCGCGAAATATCACCATTAAAATTTCCAACTATTTGGAAAAGACTGAACACAAGGAAGTTATGCTTCTGAAAAATCGATTGGTCTCCAGATCTAATAGTGCCAATCAATTTCTGATCGAAGAACTAAAACAGTTTGATTATCTGATGAAAATCAAGGATGAAACCGACCAAACTAATTTTGGCGAGGTTTTATCTTTAGTGAAATCAATAGAGGTTATTGATTATGCAGCTAATTTAGAGCCCGATTTGATCAAGTCTCGAGATAACCTAATATTCTAAACCATGCCCTATCAAAAGAAATCGAAAATAGTTGCGACCGTTGGACCTGCCAGCAACAACAAAGAAATGTTGATAAAACTAGCGGAGGCAGGGGCGAATGTCTTTCGTTTGAATTTCTCTCATGGTACACATGAAATGCATCAAAAGGTGATTGATGCCATTCGGGAGATCAATGAGGAAAAAGGCTGGAACATCGCCATGTTGCAGGATTTGCAAGGGCCGAAAATTAGAATCGGTGAAGTAGAGGAGGGTGCCATGCTTGAAGAAGGTGCCATTCTCACGGTCAATACAGAGAAAGAAGATATCGGAAATGCCAGCTTGGTCGGCACTACTTATAAAGGAATCGTCAACGACGTGAATGTGGGTGAGTTGATCCTTATCGATGATGGCAAGCTACAGCTAGAAGTCACGGACATCAGAAAAAACGAAGTTGACGCCAAAGTGATCTACGGCGGATCACTGAAATCCCGAAAAGGAATCAACCTGCCAAACACGAAGGTCAGCGCTCCATCGCTAACCGAAAAAGACATTGAGGATCTCGAATTCGGACTTACTCAAGACCTGGATTGGGTGGCACTATCGTTTGTCAGAAAAGCAGAGGATATCGTAGACCTCAAAAGCCGAATCCAAAAGGCCGGAAGGAAAACCAAAGTCGTAGCGAAAATTGAGAAGCCGGAAGCACTCGACAATATTGACGCGATCATCGAAGCAACGGATGGACTGATGGTAGCCAGAGGAGACCTTGGGGTGGAAATTCCAAGCGAGGATGTGCCGATGGTGCAGAAACGATTGGTGCACAGCTGTAAAGTGGCCGGGAAGCCGGTGATCATCGCCACGCAGATGATGGAGAGCATGATCGAAAATCCGAGACCGACCAGAGCTGAAACCAATGACGTAGCAAATGCGGTACTGGACAGTGCGGATGCGTTGATGCTGTCTGCCGAATCGGCTGCCGGAAAATATCCAATAGAGGCGGTAGAGGCCATGACCCGAACGATCGGTTCGGTGGAGCAGGAGGGAGAGCGTATTTACAATAACTATTTTGAGGAGGAGGAAGGGTCCATCACCAAAGTGAGCAACCTCCTGATCCGAGAGGCCTGTCGTCTTTCGGAAACCGTGGAAGCCAAAGCCATTGTGGGAATGACGCGATCCGGGTACTCGGGCATGAGACTGGCCCTTCATAGACCTAAGGCTAGCATTTACATTTTTACAGACCAAAAGGAATTGGTAAAACAAATGAGTCTGGTCTGGGGCGTTCAGTGTTTCTACTACGACAAAACGGAAGGCATTGACGATACCTTGAAACACATTGAGAATTTCCTTGTGGACCGTGGACTGTTAACAACCGGAGATGTCTTCATCAACACGGCCGCCATGCCGCTCCACTGGAAAGGCCACACCAACATGATGAAGGTGAGTGTCGTTGAGTAATGACTGGCGGAGCGTCCAGAGTTTACCACATTGATGCGCTCCGAGGAGTAGCCA
This sequence comes from Cyclobacteriaceae bacterium, assembly GCA_965212145.1. Classification (GTDB taxonomy): domain Bacteria; phylum Bacteroidota; class Bacteroidia; order Cytophagales; family Cyclobacteriaceae; genus JAAEPI01. Next base: position 101,143 of record CBDBUY010000009.1, read on the forward strand.
TCATGATGATGCTGCAGGGGCACTTTGTCTACACCCTGCTTCAGGATGCCGACAGAGTTGGCCCCATTTACGAATTCTGGAAATTTTGTCGTGGGTTGACGGCCCCCGTTTTCTTCACTACATCCGGAGTAATCCTGGTTTACCTCCTAATCCGAAAGCCGGACATTTCATACCGCAAGATGCGAGTGAAAAAAGCCTTCTGGAGAGGCTTGGAAGTGCTGATGTGGGGATACCTGCTGCGATTCAACATTTGGCCATTCATCTTGTACGGCAAAGTATATCGGGAATTTTGGCGGGTGGATGTGCTACACTGCATTGGGATGGGCTTGCTGTTTATCGCGCTGACCTATTATCTGGTGTCCCGCTTTCATGACAATTTCTATCGGGTTTTGCTGCCCTTGATCTGTATCGCCATTTTCATCTTACATCCGTGGTATTCCAAGTTGGACTACTCGGCACTTCCATTCGGGATACAGACCTATTTCACCAGAGAAGCGGGTTCCGTTTTCGTGTTGTTTCCGTTCCTGGGTTACTTGTTTATGGGCGGGTTTTTAGGGAGTTTGTACACGGCGCTTTATGAAAAAAGAAAATACGTTTTCATCGGTAGCCTCTATTTGCTGGGGTATTTCCTCGTGTACCACTCGAGCTGGGCGCTGCTTCAGCTGCACGAACTCACCGGCATAGAAATCATCCAGAAGGTGGCCTGGAACAATTTCGGATTTACCAGGATCGGGCAGGTGCTGTTTGTATACGCCACGTTTATGCTGCTGGAGCCGATCATGTCCAAACTGAAAACGCTGAATAAAATCGGACAGCACACCCTGACGGTTTACGTCCTCCATTTCATCATCTTGTTTGGTAGCTGGTTTGGGTTGGGGATGGACGACATCCTGTTTGATAAGCGGTCACTTCCTGCCGAATGGGTCATTCCGGGCGCATTGCTTTTCGTGATTGGCGTATGCTGGCTGACACTCCGATATCATCGCTGGAAAGACGCTGGGTATCCGCTCAGTAGATCGTAATTTCGATTATGCGAATTTCAATCATCATTACATTGCTTGCTGTGGGCATCTTGGCCAAAGCGCAGGATTACCCCGAGAAAGTGTACACCACAGACGGCCTGGCCATATCAGGTTACGACCCGGTTGCTTATTTCTCATCCGGCGAAGCGACGGAGGGGAAGAAGGAATTGTCCTTTTCCTGGAACGGATCGAAGTGGCTCTTTTCTTCAGAGGAAAACCTGACTGCCTTCAAAAAGAACCCTGAGAAGTACGCGCCACAATACGGTGGCTACTGTGCCTGGGGGATGAGCAAAGGCTACAAGGCGAAGGTGGATCCGGAAAATGCCTGGACGGTGGTAGACGGCAAGCTGTACCTCAACTACAATTCCTCCATTAAGAAAAAGTGGCTGCCAACCAAAGAAGAACTAATATCCAAAGCAGACAAGAACTGGAAGGAGTTTGAGTGAGGAGGTGGCGTCTGTGGTGGAAAGTTTTTAAAAATGTTATGTGGTGGTTTTGCTTGGCTCGTTGCGGAGACTTGCTATGATTTTCAGTCGTCCCGGACAGATATCAATGAGATATCGAAGAATCTATATCGCGAATTAACCTCTCTAGATTATCCATTGTATCATTCTGCCAATACAATCTCAACTGCAAATAATTTTGAATGCGAATAACAACATTCTTAAACCGCGTGCTTTCCTTTAATTCCTCAATATTCAGTGGATTATTGATGGAATATTTTTCATCATAAAATGCTAACTGGATTTCTGATGTCTCAAAATTAATATCCATCAAGGGCCTTAAATCTCTTATCACCATTTGCATGTTTCGATTTTCTCTTATGGTTATATTCTTGAAGTCACGTTCATAAATCCATGTAATTTTTGACTGTAAAGAGTCGTTACTTAAAACATTTAGTCCTTGGTTTTCTATGAATTTATATGTGGTATTTGCGTTATTGAATAAATCATCATTATTGATGTATTCGAAACAAAGTCTCAAACTATCATCTACTGGTTTATTTTCTTGGAAATAATTTAAAATGGTCTGACATGATTTGACTCTCAATTTAGTTAGGCTATTAATGCCTTTAATTTCAGTGAGATTAGCTTTCAAATCAGAATTTAATTTTTCTAAAATTTTTACCTCTTCCCGTGTTGCTTTTCTGTGTTCATTCCAGTTATCAATTGAAAGTGCTATTAATATTCCTAAGACTACCAGCACTATTTCCCCAAATGCATAAATGAGATATCTACTGAATTTGTTTTTTGAGATTAGCTTTTGTCTAATTCTTCGAAAGAACTTTATCATTGGTTATATGGGTTATCATGATGAAGCCTAACCACTCAGATGTTGGGCTTGGTGTCCCCGAGCGTAATTAATTATTATGAAATTAGTGAATCTGGCAGTGCATTCAAAGCATTATACCAAGCCCCCCTTCTGGCGCAAGCGTCCGTCTATTATTTCCATTCTTTTTTCCGGCTCTTTTCATCATCCAAAGAATCCATTCTCGTCGGCTCTCAGATGGATGACTCTTCTTTGAACTTGTATTTTCTGCTCACAACGGGAAGATAATAGCTCAACTTGGGCAAAAGGAATGGTTATTGGGTAACGAGCACAAGCGGACGCTTGCGCTATTAAGGGGAGCGGTTTAGCCCGATGAACTCTACAAATGGCTCATGTGGCCATGCCCGCTAGTGTTTGTTAGATTCCGTATTTCATTTTTATCTTTGTTTCATGAGTTCAATAGTTGTAAGTCCAAAAAATCAACAAGAGTTCGAGTTCGTTTCGAAGCTTTTGAAAAAGCTGGGAGTTAGTTCAAAAGTTCTTTCAGATGAAGATACTGAGGATATTGGCTTGTCCATTCTTATGAAGGATGTTGACCGCTCAGAAGTTGTTTCTGATTCTGAGATCATGGACAAGTTGAAGGCAAGTTGAAGGTAGTATTCCTCAAGAGGTTTAGTAAGGATCTTAATAAAATCAAACGATCCAATGATCTCAACTCAATTCTCGAAGTTATTGAGTTAGTAAAAAATGCAAACCAAATTTCAGATGTTCCTAGAGTCAAGAAATTGGTAGGATTTGATGACGCCTACAGACTCAGAACTGGTGATTATCGAATTGGTGTTTTCGTTACAGAGAATCAAGTTGAGTTTGCAAGAGTTGCTCACCGAAAAGACATCTATAAGATTTTTCCATAAGTTGTTCAGAAAGGAAATGGAATCTAACGCCACGCTAGCAGGAGTGCGCCCCGAGCTTGGCAGAAAGAAGCTAATATAGCGTAGCTGCCCAACACCCACAACGGCAGCTATGAAAAGCTGCATTCAGAAAGATAAAACCCAGATGCAAGACAGTTGCTAGGATAGATGCGATTTCAGAATGGGTAGCGGAGCGGTGAAGATCAGATGAAACTAGCAGAAAGCACTCTGGCGCATTCGTGCTAGCAACTGTTACAGGCCGTTCCTCCCCATTACAGCAAAAGCTGAGACAGTTAAAACAGTTACTTGTTGATAAGTTTTATTATCAAGCGTTGCTCCGTCTAAAGAAAAGACTATTCCATCTGCTATCAATCCTGGACTAACGTTATGATCATGTCGTCCTATTTCCTTAAAAACGCCAATGAAATCCTTGATAACTAGATCTTTTGGTCTTGTCTTCTTAAGAAGTTTTATTAGAATCTCATAATTGACAAAGTCCCCCTTAATGATGCCAAGTTCAGTTAGAGAAAGTTTTATGGACCAAAATCTATCGTTTGGTAGTGAGTCAAGAAATGCAGGCACAGTCTGATGTTGGCTGTCGTTCTCAGCTAGATAATTCAAGTAATTCAGATATTTTTCTGAGTAGTTAGCTCCTTCAATTGGCAACTCGTCAATATAATCGTTGAAAGGGTCGAGAATTCCTCGTTGGAAACTCACGTTACGTTGTTCACATAGCTTGTTTAGATGCTGTTCAAAGTTTGTCTCAGAGTCAGAGTTAACAAAGTTGAATGTTAGAAATAAAGAGAGTAGTAATTTCATGTGAAGTTCGCACTATGGCCTGTAACAATAATGTATCGCGCACTGTGCGCGATATCCATTATATATGTTTTCTGTTCTTTTTTAAGATAACTAGCTGAAAGTGAGCTACAAAACCGTGCATAAACGTTTGTAAACGTTTAAAAACGGATATAATGCGCACGTCCAGTTAATGAAAGTTACATACTTCTAAGAAAACGGTGCTAAGTTTTACTCAGAGGATTGAGCATGAGATTTCTTAGGCTTGCGATGGAGTGAGCCACCTTCTTAAAAAGCTACTTGGGCATTTTTAAATTTTCTCGATCACCAAGTTGTGATTGGTGTAGATGCAGATGTCTGCAGCGATGGTGAGGCTTTCTTTGACCATCTCTTCCGCAGTGAGTTTGTCAGAATGTTTCTTTAGTGCCAGGGCGGCAGATTTGGCATACATGCTGCCAGACCCGATAGACGCCACGTCCATGTCAGGCTCCAGTACGTCTCCGTTTCCGGAGATGATCAGAATCTCATCTTTGTCCGCAGCAATGAGCATCGACTCCAGGTTTCGGAGGTACTTGTCCATGCGCCAGTCTTTGGCCAGCTCCACTGCAGACCTTTTCAGGTTGTTGGAGTAGTTGGAAAGCTTCTGCTCGAACCGCTCCATCAGCGTGAAGGCATCCGCCGTTGATCCGGCGAAACCGCACACGATCTTTCCGTCAGACAGTTTTCGGATTTTGTTCACGTTGGACTTGGCCACCGTGTTTCCCAGCGTCGCTTGTCCGTCCGCACCAATGGCGATCTGGCCATTGTGTTTGATGGCGATGACGGTCGTCGAGTGAATTTGTTGGCTCATATCAGGATTCTAACAGGATCCTCAAGAAGCTCTTTGAAGGTTTTCAGGAAGGCCGCCCCCACGGCACCATCCACCGCTCGGTGGTCGCACGAAAGCGTCACTTTCATCATGTTGCCAGGAACGAGCTGCCCGTCTTTAACGACCGCTGTTTGCTTGATACCGCCAACGGCCATAATGCAGGCTTCCGGTGGATTGATGATGGCTGTGAATTCTTCAATACCAAACATGCCCAGATTGGAGATGCTGAAGGTGCCACCGCTGAATTCTTCGGGTTGTAGTTTTTTGTCTTTGGCTTTGCCGGCCAGTTCTTTCACTTCGGCAGAAATGTGCGAGAGCGTCTTGCTGTCAGCGAATTTCACCACCGGAACGATGAGTCCGTCAGGAATGGCCACCGCCACGCCAATGTGGATGTGCTCGTGCCTGATGAGTTTGTCCTCGCCCCAGCCTACGTTCACATCCGGATGCTGACGAAGGGCAGCAGCAGCAGCTTTCAATACCATGTCATTGAACGACAATTTCACCGGAGAAACTTCATTCATGGACTTTCTGGCTTCAATGGCCTTATCCATGTTGATCTCCATGGTGAGGTAGAAGTGAGGCGCTGTGAATTTGCTCTCAGATAGTCTGCGCGCAATGGCTTTTCTCATTTGAGAAAGTGGCTCCTCGGTAGTTCGCTCTTCTCCGACCACCGATGGCAATGAAATCGCCGGAGCGTCTCCACCGCTGGATGCCGGCTGAGCTGAAGGCGTAAAGTTTTCTACGTCTCTTTTGATGATTCGTCCACCGTCTCCCGAACCGGAAACGGCCGAGATGTCAATGCCTTTTTCTTCGGCAAGTTTCTTGGCTAATGGCGAGGCTTTCACTCTGCCATTGGATGAGGTGGAGGCAGCAGGCGCAGGTGCTTTCGCTGGAGTAGCGGCTGGAGCTGCCGAGCTAGCCGATGATTTCGCTTCCTGCTTGGGCTCCTCTTTTTTCTCTTCTTTCTTCTCAGCTTTCGGTTGAGATGCTGCTTTGATCAATGTCTCAAAATCCGCTCCCTCTTCTCCGATCACCGCAATGACGCCATCTACTGGCACACCATTTCCGGCTTCCACGGCCGTGTAAAGCAAGGTTCCGTCCTCATAAGATTCCAGCTCCATGGTCGCCTTGTCGGTTTCCACTTCGGCGAGGATGTCCCCGGATTCCACTTTGTCTCCAACTTTCTTTTGCCAACTGGCGATGACACCTTCTTCCATGGTGTCGCTCATTTTTGGCATTTTGATGACAGTTGCGTTGATTTTTGACGTATCAATGTCTTCGCCTCCGGCTGAATCATCTGAAGAGGAATCGCTGGCTTCTTCTTCCTTGGCTTCAGCTCCGTTTCCTCCCGATTCTATGTCTTTCAACAAATCAGAGATGTCCTCACCTTTTTCTCCAATAATGGCAATCACCCCGTCCACAGGCACAGCGTCTTTTTCTTTCACTCCGATGTGAAGCAATATTCCGTCATTGTAAGACTCAAGCTCCATGGTCGCCTTGTCGGTCTCTACCTCGGCAAGAATGTCACCGGAACTAACTTCATCTCCTTCCTTTTTGACCCATGAGGCAATGACGCCTTCTTCCATGGTGTCGCTCATTTTGGGCATTCGAATTACTTCAGCCATTTTCAGTTGGTTTTGAGAACATCAATATAGTGTTCAAAGGTAAAACACGACTTGCTCATAGGGCAAAAAAAAAACGCCATTGCTGGCGTTTTTACATTTTGAGTCCTTGACCTATCCAATTTTTACATTTTTCTCACTTTGCCACTGCCGGAAGCTTTGCTGCTTACACGATCGGGATTTCCGTTGTAGTAAACGCCTCCGCTTCCCGAAATTCTTGCATCGATTTCTTTGTTGGCGGTGATGTAGCAGCTTCCTGATCCGCTGATGTTGGCATTGCAAACATTCACTTCAAAGTTCTCGGCTTTCATTTTACCAGATCCGCTGATCGATAATTCCACTTCATCCGCCTGACCTTCCAGGTAGATTTTACCTGATCCAGAAATGCTGGCATCAATGTCTTCACCCCTCAGATCCAATTCCATTCTGCCTGACCCACTCACTGATAAATCGATATCATCCACATTCAGCTTGTTTTTGCCAATGATATCACCTGATCCTGAAACGGATAGGCCTCTGATGTCCTTCATGGTGAGATAGGCCGTGATATTTCCGCCGTTGTAGTTTTTCCAGCTCCAGCTTCCTTTTTGGTTTCTGATTTTGAGACGGTTTCCGTCTTCCACCACCTCGAGCCTTTCCCAGGCTTCATCGTTTGCATCAATGACGAGTTTGTTTTCTGAGCCCTGTGTGATATAAAGGGTTCCTGAAATGCCAAATGAAACTTCATTGAAGCTCCCCACCTCGATCTCCTTTTTTTGTGCAAAAAGCGTGACGGTGGCAATTAATAGGAGTGAGGCAATTAGATTTTTCATGATGATTTTATTTTGGTTTTACATTTGAAGGACGCTTCAGAAAAATAAGAGTTGCTTTTGAGGGGAAATTATTTTCAAAACTTATGTTCGATCGGTACGCCATTTACGCAAAATCCTATCAGCTTTCTCAAGCCCTGGCCGTGGATGTGCCTGATTCTTACACCCCGAATTACAATGCCTCGCCATCGCAGCTTCTTCCGGTAATTACCAATGAGGACAAAAGAGGACTTTCGTTTTTTCATTGGGGCTTGATGACCAAATGGTCAAACAATAAGTCCATCAGTGCCAAGTCCATCAACCTGAAGGCGGAAACGGCCTTTGACCGAACGGGCTACAAAAGGCAAATCCAATCTCATCGATGTGTGGTGCCCATCAATGGTTTTTATGCCTGGAAGCGCGTGTCGAAAAAGCAATTAGTTCCGCATTATTATTCATCTCCGGAAACCCCGATTTTGGGAATCGCAGGGGTTTGGGAGGAATTTGAGGATATAGACGGCACAGTGAGTCATTCGTTTTTGATCATGACCGTTCCTGCCGATGAAGGGATGTCGGAAATCGACGATCAGATGCCGGCGATTTTGGATCCTGCAGGGTGCCTTAACTGGTTGGATGATGCCGACATTGAAGTGCAACGACAATTGATTTTATCCATCACCGAAAATCATCCAACGTTGAATGCGCATTCTGTGAGTCCGGCCATTTCGAAACCGGAAAATAATTACCCCGAACTGATCAATGCGGTGACGCCTTCCGATCAGCACGGGAACTACACTTTGTTCACTTAGTTTTGTTAGATTGATAAGAAAAATTAACCCGAATGTATAACTCAAGAATAGCCGGAATCGGACACTACGTGCCGGAAAATGTGGTCACCAACAAAGACCTGGAAGGAATTATGGAAACGAGCCACGACTGGATTGTGGAGCGCACGGGGATAGAGGAGCGACGGTGGATAGACCCCAAGACCGATGATATGCCTTCCACGATGGGCACCAAGGCAGCCAAAATGGCCATGGAAAATGCCGGCATCACACCGGACGATCTTGACTTTATCGTATTTGCTACGCTGAGTCCGGATTACTATTTCCCTGGCCCTGGTGTCATGGTGCAGGAGCAGTTGGGGATCAAAGAAATAGGTGCGCTGGATGTCAGAAATCAATGTTCCGGATTTGTTTATGGGCTTTCAGTTGCGGATCAGTTTGTGAAAACGGGCATGTATAAAAATGTACTGGTCATTGGGGCTGAAAATCACTCCGGAGGGTTGGATAAAACGACCAGAGGGCGAAACGTAAGTGTCATTTTTGGAGATGGGGCAGGAGCGGTCATTGTTCAACGCTCGGAAGAGGAAGGAAAAGGCATCCTTTCCACTCACCTACATTCAGAAGGCCAACATGCGAAAGAACTTGCGCTGCTCGGACCGAATACAGCCCACTGGGTCGATAAGATCATCGAAGAAAACAACCCCGAGGACTTGAGTTACTATCCGTACATGAATGGCAATTTCGTGTTCAAGCATGCGGTCACGCGATTCGGTGAGGTGATTGGTGAGGCACTGATTGCTAACAATTGTCAGGTGTCGGATATTGATCTGCTGGTTCCGCATCAGGCGAATCTTCGAATCTCCCAGTTTATCCAGAAGAAAATGGGTCTTTCTGATGATCAGGTTTATAACAACATCATGCGTTATGGCAACACAACTGCCGCATCCATTCCTATTGCCATGAGCGAGGCGTATCAGGAGGGAAAAATTGCCGATGGGAAATTGGTTTGTCTGGCGGCCTTTGGAAGTGGGTTTACCTGGGCGAGTGCGTTGATAAAGTGGTAATTTGTTATTACATTCGTAATTACAATTATGAGTGTTCAACTAATTAAAATAGGCAATTCCAGGGGCATACGCATTCCTAAGGAATATCTTCAGGGATACGAGGAGAGTACCAAATTCGACTTAAAAAAAGTTGGGAATTCATTGATCCTCACTCCAAAAGATTCGAGGGAAATGTGGGTAGAGCAAATGAAGAATGCCCAACCAGATGAGGTTCCCTTTTTTGAGAATGATTTTGACAAAGAGGAATGGGTTTGGGAATAAAGAGGTGGGACGTGGTTCTTGTCAATTTTGATCCGACGATTGGAAAAGAGATTAGAAAAACCAGGCCTGCTCTCGTTGTTTCCCCTGATGAAATAAATGGGCACTGGAGCCCGGTTGTTGTTGTTCCTATGACCACTAAAACAAGAGATCTCAATTTCAGGGCAGAAATTGAATTTCAAGGAAAAAAAGGGCAGGCGGCAATTGATCAAATTCGAGCGATTGACAAAAACAGAATTCACAAGGTAATTGGTAGGATTGATGAATCCGACCAAATCAATGTTCAGGTTGGCCTGAATTTATTCTTCTCAATATGATATCCAAACTCCCAAACGTCACCACCTCGATTTTCACTAAGATGTCCCAACTCTCAGTGGAGGAAGGGGCACTTAACCTTGCGCAGGGATTTCCGGATTTTGAGGTAAGCGAGGAGTTGATTGATCTGGTGACGCATCATATGAAAACGGGGAGGAACCAGTACCCACCGAGCATGGGCATTCCGAAAATCCGCAGTGCGATTGCCGGGATGCATAAAAACATCACGAAGACCACCCACGATCCTAACTCGGAAATCACCATCACATCAGGAGCCACTGAAGCGTTGTATTCTTCTATCACCGCTTTTTTCGGAACGGGAGATGAAGTCATCGTTTTCGATCCGGCATACGACAGCTACGCGCCGACCATTCAGTTGCAAGGTGCCATCCCAGTTCATTGCCAGTTGCGTGCACCGGAGTTTAGAATCGACTGGGAGGAGGTTCGATCCAAAATCACTTCAAAAACAAAGGGACTTTTGATTAACACGCCGCACAACCCAACCGGCATGGTCATGTCGGATGAGGACCTGCTGGAATTGCAAAAGATTGCAGTGGAGAATGATTTGATTGTCATTAGTGATGAGGTCTATAATCACATTGTATTTGATGGAGACAGTCATAAAAGTGTCTTGCAATACCCGGAACTGGCTAAAAGAAGTGTGGCCATTTTCTCCTTTGGGAAGACATTCCATGCGACCGGTTGGAAAATCGGGTATGCCATTGCTCCGCCGGAGCTAACGGCTGAGATTAGAAAAATTCATCAGTTCGTAACGTTTACCACGCATACTCCGGGACAGTTCGCCTTGGGTGATTTTATGGAGAATTCGGACAACTACACTTATCTGCCTAAATTCTTCCAGAAGAAGAGAGATTATTTTCTGGAGGGCATCAAGGACAGCCGATTCAAGGGAATACCATCTTCGGGGACGTACTTTCAGATGCTTTCTTACGAAGAAATTTCTGATGAATCTGATGTGGAGATAGCGGATCGTCTGACGAAAGATTTTAAACTAGCAAGTATCCCGATCTCGGTATTTTATGGTGATGGGTACGACCCGAGGCATTTGCGATTCTGCTTCGCCAAAGAGGAGGAAACCCTCGATCAGGCCATTGAAATCATGAACGGGATATGAGCGAAGAGTTGAAAGTCACATTGGTGCAAACTGAATTGATTTGGGAAGATGCGGAAGGCAACATCCAGCAATTCGGGGAAAAACTGCAGCGGGTTTCAGACACGGATTTGGTGGTGCTTCCGGAGATGTTTACGACTGGATTCACCATGAATCCACAGAGTCTTTCCGAGACCATGGATGGGAAAACCGTAACCTGGATGCAAGTAACTGCACAAACACAAAAATTCGTGTTGTGTGGGAGTGTGATCATCGAAGAGAGTGGACACTTTTTCAATCGATTCATTGCCGCTTATCCCGATGGAAGTTTAAAGACCTATGACAAGAAGCATTTGTTTGGTTTGGCGGGAGAGGACAAACCTTACCAAGCCGGAACGGATCGGCTGGTCATGGAGATAAAAGGTTGGATAATTCTACCTCTCATTTGCTACGACCTCAGATTTCCGGTTTGGGCACGATCTCAGAAATCTGAAAACATTCCCTGGGAGTACGATGTGCTCCTTTATGTAGCCAATTGGCCAAAACCTCGCGTCAAAGCTTGGGACACCCTTCTGCAAGCCCGTGCGATAGAAAATCAGGCTTATTGTGTGGGCGTAAATCGTATTGGTTTGGACGGAAATCAAGTTGAATACAATGGTCACTCGGCGGTGTACGATTATGGCGGTGAGCCCATGCTCATTCCAACGGAGGATGATTGTTTAAGAACCGCTGTTCTTTCTAAAACAGATCTCCATAATTTCAGAGAAAAGCTCCCTTTTCAAAAGGATGCGGATGGGTTTGAATTATTGTAGTTACTCAAACAACTCATACACCGTCAGCAGCATGTCGATCTGCTGTGAAAGGTGACCGTGCTGAGTTTCGATGTTGATGTAAGGAATGCCACGGCGGCCAGCAAGAACAGAAAGCGAACCATCATCAGTCATGGTGTCGTTGTTTTGGAGAACCACGTTGTAGCCTCGCGATTTCAGCTCATCAAAGAACAATCGCTCGGTTACGAAATAAAAGTCGTCAGGGTCTTTGTTTGGATTGAGATAAACATCAGCTGCGTCGTTTTTGTATTCGTCAAGGTATGAACTTGCTGAGTAGTTTTCATCCGTGTTGTTGTGCAGCGTAAAGACGATATCAGACGTGATGTTTTGCACGATGGAGGAGGCAAACGATCTGATCTTTGAATGTGCGTCTTTAGAATACCTCCCAAATCTTTCCAGGCTGGCTTTTGCTCCGGCATCCGTGAACATCCGATTTGGGTCAAACTCGTAGTTTTTACCATTCAATCGAAATTCGACATTTCGCTTTCCTGAGTGCTTTAGCTGAATCAACTGACCACCTAGAGAGTCGATCACAGAAACGGCCGCCAGTACTGACGTGTTTTCATCATCGTGGAGGTTGATGAAGGATAGGCCTTTTCCTTTTTTGTAATTAGCCACTGCCACTTCTTGCGAACCCAAATCGAAGATATCTTCCTCGTAGGTAGCGCCAGAAAGAGTAGTTGCCGGCTCGAAAGTGGTTTTCGGCCGAGGCTTCATCACGGACGTATTGCCAGATTCCTCCACTGGGTTCATCTTGGTCTGATTGGCCTTGCATCCAATCAGTAAAAGAAGAATGATCATTTTCTTCATCAGCCCCGAAATAAATACATTTTCTCATTTTAATGATCCTGCTGGCAGACATTATATCAAAATCAGTCAATTCTCCGTTGAATCACTATGGGAATCGCACAATGCGGAACCCTTGATCAAAAACTCGACACTACATGGACACAAACACTACTCGCGACAGAGAGCGCATCAGCTTGCTGGATCGCACCCTTTTTTGGTTTTCCACCACCATTCCGGAAATTATTCATCAATCAAAGTCTGATGCCAACCGAGCCAGGATTATCGGCATTGGGGTCTTTTTTACCTTTCTTTATGCCAGTATTGCATGGATGTATTTTTGGTCTGTGACGGTCACTTCACCATGGCTTTACATCCCTCTTGGTATCTTCCTGGGCTTTGGAATTTTGACGATTGACCGTATGCTCATAGCCTCGATTAAGGCGGATAAAATCAGGATCGTTCCAACGGCTTTCAGAGTAATTTTGGCGTTGGCGCTTGGCGCATTCATAGCTCAGCCGGTTATTCTGTGGATGTTTCAAGAAGATCTGAAAGGAGAAATTTCCTTGCTCAATGATGCCAAAGTAGAAGAGCGAAATCAGCAGCTTCTGGACATTAGAAAGGCGCAATCTCAAAATTTGAATGCAGCGAAACTTGCTTTGAAATCTGAGCTGGTTGAAAAATATAATGATGTCAATGAAGCTCGAATCTCCTACCAACAAGAAATAGACGGGACGGGAGGATCCAAAAGGTACGGCATCAAAGATGTGGCCCGAGAGAAAGGTAAAATTCTGGAACGTCAAGAACAGGAATATTCTCAGTTAAAGGATCGAAATGAATCCAAACTCTACAGTTTAAACTCGCATCTGGCAGCCATTGAAAGTGACTATCAAAAGGAAATCACCTCGTATCAAGTCGGTTACGAAAACTCAGGATTTCTTATTCAGGTGGAGGCTCTGCAATCCCTGATCAAAAAAGACTCGACAGGCGCTTTGCAAAAGAGGTACATTTTGTTGCTGATAATTCTCGTGCTTTTTGAACTGGTGCCCATCATTGCCAAGATTTTCTTGCCGACAGGTTCATACGATAAGCATCTGGCCCTAATTGAGGAACAGGAAGTCAAGTCATTTCAGGATGAGTTTGATCGGGAGCAGTCCTTTGATGAGAATTACAAGGACGGAGCTATTCAGCAAGACAAGCGTCTCCTGACTGGGTACTTCAAGAAATCCGATGAAGTGAAAGCCAGCGAACTGGAAAAAGAAACGTCAAACTGGGACAGTAGAAAGGGAGGATCATTGAAAAACCGGGTGAAGGAGATCATAATGAGTTGAAAGGAAAACGAAACGCGCTGACAAAATTTCCCTGACTCTTTATCTTGCGTCAACACTAACCTGATATCAAGATGAAAAGAGTCCTCTTTATTGTGTTTTCGTTCAGCCTAATGATCGGTGCACAAGGCCAGAAGAAACCCGCATTTATAAAACAGAAACTGAAGGTGATCACTTCAGTGGAGACCAAGTATGACGCGCTCACCGAACTGAGCGATAAGATTTGGTCCTACGAGGAGGTTGCTTTCAAAGAATACAAATCATCAGCAGCGCTCATCGAGTATGCCGAATCTCAAGGATTCAAAGTGACAAAGGGAGTTGCGGAAATCCCAACGGCTTTCGTGGCAGAATATGGATCAGGCAAGCCGGTCATCGCGATCATGGGGGAGTTTGACGCTTTACCAGGACTGTCCCAAAAAACTGTTCCGGAAAAAGCCCCGCTAAATGACGGAGGTGCAGGTCATGGATGTGGGCACAACATGTTTGGAGTTGCCAGTTTAGGAGCAGCCACCACCGTCAAGGAGCTAATTGAATCCGGGGAACTGGAAGGGACGGTGCGATTTTATGGTACACCTGCGGAAGAAAAATTCTTCGGGAAACTTTGGATGATTAGAGGCGGGCTTTTTGATGATGTTGATGTGATGGTCGACTGGCATCCGAGCAATAAAACGGAAGCAAATGTTCAGAGCTCACTGGCCTTGGTTGATTTCACGGTGGAATACTTTGGGCAGGCTGCTCATGCCGCAGGTGATCCGTGGAACGGAAGAAGCGCCTCAGATGCGTTGGAATTATTCACTACTGGCGTAAACTATTACCGAGAGCATGTCAAGCCGACTGTGCGGATGCATTACCACATTCAAGATGGCGGTCAGGTTGTGAACGTCGTGCCGGATTATGCAAAAGCAATGATGCGTGTCAGGGACAGCAAACGCGATGGCATGGAACAGGTCTGGAAGCAAGTGGAGAAGATCGCAGAAGGAGCAGCCATGATGGCCAATGTGGATTACAAAATTTCGCTGATCTCCGGCGTGCACGAGGTGGTGCCGAACAGAGCAGGTGGCGCTCGTCTTAATCAGAATTTGAAGTATTTAGGGGAAATCAAATTCACTGAATCAGAAATAGATTTCGCCAAGAAAATTCAAGCAGCCACAGGAAAAGAGCAGGTGGGCATGAATACTAAAATTGAGGATTTGAAGGAAACTAAAGAAAACCCCGGAGGAGGCTCTACTGACGTAGGTGATGTGAGTTGGGTGGTGCCAACCATCAGACTCAGCGCCACGGTTGCACCGAAGGACACACCATGGCACAGCTGGGCAGTGGTTGCCTGTGGTGGAATGTCCATAGGTCATAAAGGCATGATTCACGCCACCAAAGCTCTTGGTATGACCATGGTTGACCTGTTCAAGGATGAGAAGCTGAGAAATGCGGTCAATGCCGAGTGGGAAGAAAGGGTTGGGGATTACAAGTACAAAGGCATTCTCCCTGATGGCCCTCCACCATTGGATCAGGCTGATTGATGAAAGTCGTTGCAATTGCCGAGCCGGGTGGTCCGGAAGTTTTAAAAATTGAAGAACGGTCTGTCCCGAAAGCCGGAATTGGTGAGGTTTTGATTCGAGTGTCAGCATTCGGAATCAACCGTCCTGATATCGCCCAAAGAGAAGGGAGGTATCCGGCTCCAAACGGAGTTCCCGAGGATATTTTGGGATTGGAGGTGGCTGGATTCATTGAAGCCGTTGGGGAAGGTGTTGAGCGCTGGAAAACAGGGGACAAAGTATGCGCTCTATTGGCGGGTGGGGGTTACGCGGAGTATGCCGTCGCGCCTGCCGAGCAATGTCTGCCGATTCCAGAGAATCTATCCTTTGAAGAAGTGGCCGCTCTTCCAGAGACTTTTTTTACCGTCTGGACGAATGTATTCGACCGTGCGCATTTCCAAAAAGGCGAAACCGTCCTAATCCATGGAGGAACTTCAGGAATCGGTGTGGCAGCCATTCAGATGATCAAGGCAATGGAAGGGCAAGTAGCGGTGACTGTGGGATCGGAGGAGAAAAGGAAAGTAGCTGAAGATCTTGGGGCTGATCTTGTGATTAATTACAAAACACAGGATTTCGAAGAGGTTATCAAAGAACAATTTGAAGGGGTCGATATAATTCTGGACATGATTGGCGGAGATTACACGCCCAAGAATATTCGACTACTAAACGAGGAAGGTCGGATGGTGATCATCAATGCGATGAAGGGACGAATGGCAGAGCTGGACCTGATGCGGGTGATGGTCAAAAGACTAACAATCACCGGATCAACACTCAGAGCCCGTGATCCTGAATTCAAAGGGCAGATCGCGAGAAAACTGGAAGAACATATCTGGCCGTTTCTGGTCTCTGGTGAGATTAAGTCGGTAATCAACAGGACATTTGAGATGGGAGAGATTCAACAAGCCCATCAATTACTGGAGAGCGGTGACAACATTGGGAAGATTGTTGTTTCCAATCGTAAATAAAAAAGCCCGACGAACAATCATCGGACTCTTGTTTTTGTGATTCGTCTGGGGCTTCCCGAAACAAGTTCGGGACAGGCTTCTCGCCAAGTAATTCTTTAAACGAAAAAAGCCCGATGAATCATCATCAGACTTCTTTCTTTCGTGATTCGTCTGGGGCTCGAACCCAGGACCCTCTCCTTAAAAGGGAGATGCTCTACCAGCTGAGCTAACGAATCATCCTTTTGTATAAAATGAAAAGCAATTCAAAGCCCTTGCTTTAAATTGCGGATGCAAAAATAGCCATCTGATTTCAAAATCCAACATGATCGAGAAATTAAAAACCATCGTTTTTATAGGAATCTGTTTTTTAAGTGTTTGTGCCTTTTCTCAAGGTAAAAATTCTCTTGAAAAAGCTGATTCACTTTTCATGTCCAAGAAGTACACTCAAGCTTTTGAGCTGTACGATGCGCAGTTTGAGTCTGGTAAAGTCACGCCAGCCATGTTGTTAAAAATGGCATTCATAAAGGAAGGCCTCCGGGATCATGTCTCAGCTCTTTACTTTTTAAATCAATATTATTTCCTCACAGCGGATAAATCGGTGCTGTACAAAATGGAAGAACTGGCAGAGGAGCAGAATTTGTCAGGTTATCAGGTGGGGGACAGTGATTTTTTTCAAACCAACCTACTCAGATTTCAGGATGAGATCGTTTTGGCTTTGGCTTTCATCTCCCTGTTTTTATTGATTGCCACAATTTCCTCCAGCAGAAAAGACCGCATGCCAATTGGGCTGCCAATCGTTCAAGTACTGGTTCTTGGGGCATTGTTGGTCTCATCGAATGGTTTATTCCAATCAGAAGAAGCGATCATCAAAGACAATGCAGTTCTCATGACAGGCCCCTCCGCTGCAGCCGAGCCTTTGGAAGTAGTAGAACCGGGACATAAACTTCAGCTATTGGATGAATCGGACGTGTGGGTAAAGGTGAACTGGGAAGGGGAGCAGGTTTTCATCCGTAAGTCCAAGTTACTCCGACTCTAGATTACTTGAATGGCGAGTCGGGTTCCTTGGCCATCACATTGTAGACGATTTTGTCCATTCTGCCAGGCATCCACTTGTTTAGGAACACGGCCAGTTTACCCTGACTTGTGAGCACCAAGTCGCGTTTTCTCTTTTTCATGGCTTGGTACGTTCGATTGGCCACTTCTTCAGAAGTCATCATTTTGTTTTCATCGCGAGGAGATTCGCCCTGCACGTTTCCATCTGCAGCCAGCGCTTGATTCCTGATGTTCGTTCCTGTGAAACCGGGACAAACGACCAGAACATGCACATCTTTTTTCATGACTTCTGTTCTCAGAGCTTCGTAAAATCCCTGCATGGCATATTTAGAAGCCGTGTAGGCCGTCCGGGCAGGAGTGCCACGCCAACCGTTGATGGAGGAGATTCCAACGATCGAACCTTTGGATTTCAGTAGATGAGGCAAAGCAAACTTGGTGGCGTAAAGTGCGCCGTTGAAGTTGATCTGCATGACCTTTTCGAAAACGTCCAAATCCAATTCCTCGAAAAGTGCTCTCATGGAAATGCCAGCGTTGCAGACGAGCACATCCAATCGTCCGAACTTTTCAATTGTCTCATCGATCATATTTTTATTATCCTCCTTGGAACCGGAATCCAATCTAAGTCCAAGGAAATCAGCGCCTTGTTCTTTGAGCTCCGTCTCTACGGATTGCATACGCTCCTCGTTTCTGCCCGTGAAGACAACCGCGTACCCCTCCGATGCGTATTTGTGTACCAATGCTCGACCTATTCCGGAGGATCCTCCGGTTATCACGGCAACCTGCTTTTCCATGTAATGAAATTTTGATTCAAAACTAAGGTCATTTTACTTGCGGACGCAACGAAGCGACGATACCTAGCATCTCTTTCCTAAATGAGGCAATTCCATCTAGTACTTTTTACACTTTTTCTTTCTCTGCTTTGTGTTGTCGTCCACGGGCAAGAATTGCGTGGAAGAACGCTGGACAGCAATGGCCGGCCAATTCCTTTTGCTACAGTATACATCAAGGGAACTACGAATGGGACAACCAGCAACCCGAATGGAGAGTATTTATTGAAACTTCCTCCTGGCGCTAACACGGTGGTCGTGCAGCACATTGGGTACCAAAAAACAGAACAGGTGGTTAATGGAAGCGGCAGCCAGAAACTTGATTTCCGTTTGGAACCCGAGGTATTTCAACTCAACGAAGTTGTGATTTCATCAGATGATGAAGATCCGGCCTATCGCGTGATACGAGAGGCCATCAAGAAAAGAAAATACCACTATCGTGAAGTCAATGCCTATTCCTGCGATGTGTACATCAAAGGGCTACAGCGGCTGGATACTTTTCCGGAGAAAATTATGGGCATCAAGCTCACGCTGGATACCGGGATCGTTTATCTCTCAGAGTCCATTTCGAAGTTGAAATTCATGCAGCCGAATAAAATCAATGAGCGCATGATTTCTTCCAAGGTGAGCGGAAACAATCAGGCGTTTAGCTGGAATCAGGCATCAGACATGATGATCAACATGTATGAGAATACATTTATGATCGAGGGACTTAGTGAACGAGCATTTGTGTCTCCCATCGCCAACAATGCATTTCTTTTCTATGATTACGAGCTGGTCGGGGTGATTCAGCAGGACGATATTTTGATTAACAAGATCAAACTATTTCCAAAGCGAAAGAACGATCCGGTATTCGATGGGTATATCTACATCATTGAGGACGAATGGAGGATTTACAATGTAGATGCGCTGCTTACGAAAGCACGAGGAATTGATTTTGTGGATTCGCTCAGCTTGAATCAGACCTTTGCGAAAGCTGAAAATGGCATTTGGATGCCGTTTGCTCAGAGGTTTGGGTTTGAGTTTAATGTGTTCAAAATCAAGGGAAGTGGTTATTTCAATGCGGTGTATTCCAACTATCAGGTTGAGCCTAATTATGAAGTCGTGGAAGCTGCGGCACCTGCCGAAACACTTTTTTCTAAGAAGGAATTCACCAATGAAATCATGTATGTGGAGGAGGGATCCAATGAAAAAGACTCGATATACTGGGCGGAAGTTCGACCGATTCCGCTGAGTCAGGTGGAGATAGTGGACTACCATATCAAGGATAGTATCAGGGTGGTGAAGGAGAGCAAGCCTTATATGGATTCGGTGGATACGGAGCGCAATAAACTCACCGTCGGAAAACTGCTACTCTCCGGATATACCTACCATAAATCCTATGAAGGAAAGCGATTTAGTTTCCCTACAATCCTGACTTCTTTTCAGTATAACACTGTGGAAGGAGCCGTCACCGATCTGGGATTTTCATACAATCGCACGCAGGATAGACGACTCAAATACCGAATTTCTCCACGAGCGCGATACGGCTTTTCGAATGAGAAATTCCATGCTCAGACGACCTTTTGGTGGCGGAAACTAGATCATAAATTTACCAGCGTCAGGGGAGGAGCAGGGCGCTACGTTAGCCAGTTGAATGAATCGAACCCTGTAAATGCTTTTGCAAATACGATGAACGCGCTCTTTTTTGGATGGAGCCCGATCAAACTTTTTGAAAAAGGATTTGTTTACGGTGAGTTCAGGCAGGAACTTGTCAATGGCCTCTTCTTCATTGGTCGGCTCGAATACGCCAACAGAAGTCAACTGCTTAATACCGCCTCTTTCACTTGGTCGGACAGTGTACGATATGACTCCAATACGCCGACAAATATGGAAAGCGCTGATACGTCCTTTCCTCTCCATCAGGCCCTGACGGCTGACCTGAGATTTAGAATTCGTTTCGGACAGAAATACCAAACACGACCGGATCGTAAAATCACCTACAAGCCGAAAACTCCGGATTTTTGGTTGAGGTATAGAAAGGGCTTCAACGTTCTCGGCAGTGACGTAAACTATGATCAACTGGAGCTGTCGATAACAGATGACATGTCATTTGGGCTGGTGGGAACCAGCCAGTGGAATGTAGCTTTTGGTGGTTTTCTGAATTCCAAAAGAATGTCATTCATCGACTTTCAGCACTTCAACGGGAACACGCTTTTTTATTCCAGAATTGATGGTTTGAGGCAATTTCAATTGTTAGATAATTACAAATACAGCACGAGCAGGAACTATCTTGAAGCACACTATGAGCATCATTTCAATGAATTTATTCTAAACAAGATCCCCCTCATTAGAAAGCTGAATTGGCAAGTCGTGTCGTCCGCGCATTACCTGAATACCAAGGCCATTGGTCACTACGTAGAGATAGGCGTGGGGATCGAACATATTTTTAAGTTTATGCGCATTGATTATTTCCGAGCGATATCGAACGGGAGAGTCCAACCTGCCGTGGTGGATCAGTCCATCCGTTTTGGATTTGGGTTCTGATTCCAACCGTTTCTTATCTTTTGGGGTCTTAAAAGACAAATAGCAACATGAAGTACCTCAGCATATTCGCACTATTCGCCACACTAGCCATCACTTCATGTGATGATGAAAATCCCGGCATGAAGACCTTGAAGGTCTATGCTAGTGCAACCGTTCAGGATCAGCATCCCTTTGTGACAAATGGGGATAATCTTGTGCTCCATTATTATCGAAAGGCACCAGATGACGAGAACATTGCTGATGATGAATTTGCAGAGGACTTCTTTCTGGAGCTCATTCCTGAGAATGGAGAATTTTCGATGGATTCCAATGTTCTGATCAACAGAGACATAGAGTTTATCTATCGACAGTACTGTTTTTGTGGATTTGTCAATCGCTACTCCCTGACAGCCTACGATCTTGCTGGGGAGGAAATGTCCAATGGCAACTGGAGAGTGTCAGGTACGCTGACTGTCAAGCTTGAGTTTGTAGACGAGCAAACGGAGGAAGTTCAATCCTATTTTGAAAGAACGCTGCAACTCGGCGGAACTTACGCGCTCAGTACATTTTAGAGAACTTATTCCTGTTCACCTGAACCAATTCGCTTAAGTCTGGTTTATGGTGATGATGAACATCACCTTGCGCTCCAAAGTAAAAGCCGATCTGGCAACTGTCTCCGGTAGGTTCGATGAGGATTTGTTTAAATACCTGCTACCACCGGGCGCTCGTCTTATTGCCTTTGGTGGTTCGACAAAAGGAGACCTTGTCCATCTGGAGTTACCCCTGGCCGGAGAATGGATCAGTGAGATTACTGAAAATGGAGAATCTGAAGGTGAGTGGTACTTCATTGATGAAGGCAGAAAACTCCCTTTCCCAATCAAAAAATGGAGACACAAACATGTGCTGAGAAGTGCCGGGGATGAAACGGTCATTGAAGATGACATGACGTTCAGTACGGGGAGCATCATAGGAGATGTGATAGCTTACCCGCTGCTTTTTTTATCCTTTTTACCGAGGGTGTGGCAGTATAGGAGATATTTTAATTTAGACGTACGATGAACTCTATAAATGGCTCATATGCCCATGCTTGCTAGTGGTTGTTGTGGAGCGTTTCAATGAGTGAATCTGTTCGCTTGTTGCGTTGAAATGTTCCTTGGCCAGCAGGTTGTATAGTGAATCAGCAGTTAGTCCGTTGCGGTCTGCCAGTTCATTAATACGTTGTTCATATTCTTTTTCAAGTTTGAAAACGCGAGACAACAATCGATTCCTTATCCGTTCGGACGGGAACGGTGCGATTAACTTCCAGAAAGAAGCTGCCTGCCGGTCAGGCGGGTGAAACACAAGAGACAAACCCGGCAGAAGGGCATGGTAGATCGCAACAAAATTTGCCTGGCGGAATGGTGGGCGGTTTAGCCCGATGAACGCTGCAGATGGCTCATTTGGTCATGCCCGCTAGTGTATGTTAGATTTTCGTTTTATAAGCCTTTTGAGTCTGGGTGTTGACTAGTGTCCCAAACCCTCAATATTTGGATTTCATCGAGTTCAATACGATAGAAAATCTTGTAATTTCTTACGATTTTAGAATAGACGTTTCGATAGTCCGTTCGAGTTCCAATGTTCGGGAAGTTGGCTATGATATCAGCGGATTTTTCAAACAGGTTTTCAAGTTTATCTGGATAGGAATTCGACTGATTTCGTTCGAGCCAGTAACGATAAATGTTTGTTCGATCAATGATGGCTCGGTTCGTCCATCTTATTTTTTTAGCCATTCCTTGACAAGTTGACTCGCTTCCGAGTTAGAATGGAGTTTACCGGACTCAGCGTCGGCGATTCCTTCATCAATTGCTTTCTTTTCAAGGTCCGTTAGTTGATCAATGTGTTCAATTTCATGTTCAAGTTCTACGGCCTTTAGAAGTTCATCTAAGAGTTTAGGGTCGTTGATGTCGTTGACTCGTTGCTTTATTCTTTCCTTGACGTTCATATCCATAAAGTTAGAAAGTTGAGAGGATAGTTGCTAGTGCTGAATGAAATCTAACGCCCAACTAGCGGGCTGTGGACATAAAAGTAATAAATAGCGGAGAAAGAGCAAACCTGAACGGTGCGATTAACCAAGCAGGACGAAACTGCGAAACACAAGAAACCAAACCCAGCAGAAGGGCAGGGTAGACGACATCAAAATTTGCCTGGCGGAATGGTGAGCGGTTTAGCCCGATGAACTCTACAAATGGCTCATGTGGCCATGCCCGCTAGTGTTTGATACACACCGTTTACGCCACGTTTATTCTATTATTCAGCATCTTAACGTTGAAGTTCACCTTAGCTTCAAGAGCGTTGAATACTTTGAGAATCGTTTCGATAGTTACGTTCCCTGTGTTGTTCTCAAGTCTTGAAATCTGGGCCTTCTTCACTCCAATAAGTTCACCGAGTTGTTGCTGTGTTAGGTTACGCTGCTTCCTGGCTTGTTGGATCATGTCTCCAATCAGTTCTAATTTGAGTTCAACCTCATACTGTTCGCGTTCAGGAGTTCCGAGCTGCCCAATCAAGTCGTCTTTTGTTTGTTCAAGTGTATATCGTTTCATGTCTCCTTATTTTTAAAGTATTGCTGCCTAATTCGTTCAGCTTTTTCAATTTCCTTTTTGTCAACCTTGCTTGTTTTCTTAACGAATCCATGAGTTGCAAAAACCAGCGTCTCAGTTTGTTTGGTCTTATCCCAGAAGGCAAGCAAGCGATATTGCTTTCCTGAAAACAAAGTCCGGAATTCCCAAATCTCTCCGTCAAGCTTCTTAAACAGTTTAGGATCGGTATGAAATTTAGCTTGATCCATATTCTGAATAATCTTCTTCCGGTGCTTGAGATCAAGTTTTCTTAGGAATTCATAAGCCTGTTCAAGGAGTTCAACCTCAAATCGTTGAATCATCAAGTTTACATTTATGTTAACTCGGCTAAGCTAAGAAAAGTTTCGTTGAAAGTAAACTTTGTAGTTATGTTTCTACGACCTGAAGAAGATGGTGTGTAACGCCCAACTAGCGGGCTGTGGCCATAAAAGTAATAAATAGCGGAGAAAGAGCGAACCTGAACGGTGCGATTAACTTCCAGAAAGCCACTACGAAACACAAGAAACCAAACCCGCAGACGGGCAGGGTAGAAAGCGTCAAAATTAACCTGGCGGCATGGTGAGCGGTTTAAACCGATAAAGCTGGCAAGTGACTCATGTGGCCATGCCCGCTTGTGTTGGTTACCTTGAGTTTTTCTCTAGCCATTCTTTAATCTGTTCGAAGGCAAGATCACCAGTTGAAATCGATATTACGAGTTGATATTTCTGATCCTCAGTTGCATTAATATCCAGTTGTTCGTCCATCAAGAAAAGTCTGGCGAGCACATAGCCAGTTCGCTTGTTCCCGTCTATAAAGGGATGGTTTTTAACAATACTTTCAAGAATAGCCGCTGCTTTATCAATTGGAGTTGGATAAAGTTGCTTTCCATCAAATGTTTGATAAGGTCTGTTTATAGCCGAGTTCAAAAGTTCTAAGTCTCGAGCACCGTTCGATCCGCCAAATCGTTCAATAAGAATAGAATGGATTTCTAAGACTTCTTTTTCTGAAATCATTGAGCCAGACGTTCGAGAAGCTCTTTATCTTCAGTTAGAATTTTTCTAAAGTTCTGAGAAAGTGAAACTGATCTATCAGATTTTGATTTCACCGTCCTTAGATAGTCATAAACTTCGATCAGCACTTGTTCAGGAGTGTTGTCCAAAAGTTCGTTGATGGCCGATTTCACTTCTTCTCTGCTCATAAGGTAAAAATACGAAATTGGAGGTTAATAAGTTCAGAAGGCCAATTCAAGGTAACGCCTAACTATCAGCGTGCACCCTCAAGCTAGTAAATTTCATTAAAGGTAGCGCAACCTCACCATCCCAAAACAGTATTAGTGAAGCAGGGCCCAAAGAAAGTCTCCAGCCAGAAATCAGGCATGATCAAAAAACTTAGAAGTTTCAGAAGGTGAGGTGGAGCGGAATCTTTGCTCAGGCGCTTTTTTAACACCACCAAGGTGCATGCCTGATAGTGATTGTTATAGAGCTTTAGTTAGTTCCAGTATTTCATCCGTTTCTGAGCTGAGATAGAGTTGGATGGTATCAAGGTTCTTGGTTAGCAGTTCGGCAATGTTTTTAGTTGTCAGATTCCCAGTATTCAGCCAAATGATTTTCGGAGGTGTTCCGTTGATAGCGTTGAGGTCAATGAAGTCAGAATCGAAAGTTACAACGGTAAAGTCGTTCGCTCTGGCAAATTGGAAAATCTCAAAATCAGAAGCGTCCTCCAAATTCACAAATCTCACCTGTTGACTGTCCGAAAGTTTACTTGGTAAGACTTTTAAAATTCTTGGAGAAATGTTCTGATCAAAGAGAAGTTTCACGAAACAGTAATCAATCGTCGTTCCTTATCTGCTGCATAGGCCAAGCAAGCATCGATCATTTTGTCGTTGATCTCATCGAAATCTGCCTTAATGTCTTCTCTGGTCATTCCGTTCGAAAGCCAATTAAGAACATCATAGACTGAAATTCGAGTACCCTTAATACATGGTTTGCCGAATCTCTTGTCTGCCC
This sequence comes from Cyclobacteriaceae bacterium, assembly GCA_965212145.1. Classification (GTDB taxonomy): domain Bacteria; phylum Bacteroidota; class Bacteroidia; order Cytophagales; family Cyclobacteriaceae; genus JAAEPI01. Next base: position 126,356 of record CBDBUY010000009.1, read on the forward strand.
TGATTTCTATGAGTTCGTGAAAGTTCATAATATTAAAGTTACGAAATTCTACTTCTAAAGATATGTTAATCTTTGTTGCCGCTTTCCATTTCAGCATTTCGAATGAGTTCGTTCAAAGTGGAAATTGTTGAATCTTGAGAAGAAATTACTTTCTCATAATCTGTAATCCAATCGGGACGATTCTTAAAGCATTCGTTAGCATTATATTCAGTCCACTCGGCATCTTTGGCATACCTGCCGGACAGTCCGGCCAAGAAAAGCATTACTGTAATGCAGATTACATGTCCTAAAGTTCTTCTCTTCATTACTGTGAAAGTTCAGATAGTTGAAGTGTTAAAACTTGTATGCTGTCGGAATTGGATTTTATCAATTCCCATTGGGTCTCTGGATCATATGATTCATAACAATCCAGATGGCTTTCAAAATTTAGATCTGATTTTATTTTGTTATAAGTGATCAAGAAGATTTGGAAAAGAATTACCAATCCATACGTGATCCAAGGCCATCGTTTTTTCATTTGCGCTCAGAAGATTTATGCTCTATAACGCCAAGCTATCCGCCGTGTGTCCAGAGATAGCTAGAAAGCACTAATGTAGCGAAACTGCCCAACACCCACAACGGCATCTACGAAGCACTGCGTTCCACAAGTCTAAGTCCAGAAAGAAGGAAGGCGGGGCAGGGGAAAAAGTATCAGAATGGGCGGTGAAGCGGGCGAGTCCCGATGAAGATTCAAATAGCACCAAGACACATGGCGGATGAGCGACTGTTAGGCACTTTAATTTCTACATTTATTTTTCATTTTTTCGAAAAGGAATCGTTAAAATTTTCTTGGAATCAGTTGCTACATTTTTAATTCTTAGTGGAGTAAATCCTAAGTCTTTTGTGATCTGAATTGCAACAGAATCTGCGTAACCGCAGATTCCTCGAATCACCCTTATATTTTCTTTTGTGCCATCAGCCTTTAAAATAAACTCAACGGCAACATTTCCGGCTTCATTGCAAGAATTAGGAAGTACTAATTTGTCCGAAACAGTCACAAGTAAGCTGTCCATGCTTCCATGCATTTGAGCCGGTATTTCAGAATTGCCAAATCCCTTTTGCCCGCTCACACATGTGCAAGAACAGAAGAATAGAGATAAGAATATTATGCTCATCTTGGATATTAGCATGGGCCTGAAAAGTTTAGCATTGCATCTGGTTTCTTATTATAATCAATTGGATAATTATAATCGGGGTTGAATTCAACAAATTTTTCTAGCCAATAATAGTAATCATCCTGCATTAAATTCCAATCTGGTATGGAAGTGAAATCGTTACTGATTTCACTAAGCCAAAGCCAATATTCAGTTACAGGTGCATTGACCCCTCTAATTGCCAAACAACATGGGCCTGGCTGAGTTACAATATCCCAATACATTTTGGCCTCAAACTCAATATTGGATCGACCAAAAAAGGGAGCTTGCGTCGGTAATGAACCATAATATGTGTGTTGATAAGAGTGAAAGAATTCTTCAGAGAAGGTTATCAGATTTATTGAACCATCTGAATTAAAAAGAATCGATCCTTCTCCCGATTGATACCCGCCCTCTTCATCATTGGATGAACCCATTTTAAAACATAGTTTGGTTTCATTATCAACTTGGTATTCGTAAATGTTCAGAAGAAAGCAATTACTTAAATAATTTGCTAAGACTCCTTCAAGTTGAGAAAGTTGAGCGTCTGAGAGTTCTTCACACTCCATGATTTTCTCCAAATCCGATTGCTGAACGCAATTTCCATTCTCGTCCAAAACAAATCCTTCCTCGCATTCCAGAATTATACAATTTCCGTTGGCATCTGCGAAATACCCATCCTCACAAGTTGCTGGATCAGAACCGCCAGATCCTCCACCGCCTCCGTAATCTCCACCAAAGGGATCAGGGCCTGCAAGCGTAGGAGCATACTTGCACGAAAGAGAAGTTCTGTCAAGAGTGCAATCATCTGGCCCCTCTGTTCGAACGGTACATGTGTAGTATTCGGTGATTTCACAAGTCACACGACCATTTTCTGGCTCGTCTCCAATTTCATATTCCTCAATAAACTCGCCATTTTCAAACTCGAAATAGCGAATAGTCTCACCATCCAGATTTTCGACTAGCATATATCCAGTGAATCGAGAAGTTACTTTGGTGGGAACCTGCTTCACGATTTGTAAATGAATTTCATTCTCGATTTCGTAAGCAAACGCAAATGTTGCCTGACTTACTTTCACCTTAATACCATCCGCTCCACTGATGAATTGGTTTTCCGGGAAATCCATTGGAAAGACAATTGCTTCTCCCGTACTTATTTCACGAAACTGAGCCATATCCCAAATTATATCTATTGGTGAAGATTCGGTTCTACCATTCGGATGGTTAGTTACGAAATTGTTGAAATGATCTTGGACTTCTTGAACGGTAATTTTGTTCGCAGGAATGTCAAGGTCGCTCTGCTCACATGAGAACATAAAAACGATCAAAGAGATCAGAATAGAAATTCTACGCATTAGGGTCGGTTTAAAACAATTGTGCGTAAATATAGTATATTGTGCCTAACGTCTAGCTAAGCGGCGGATGTCCGAAACTTGCTAGGTAACGATAAAAGTAACGAAGGTGCACCACCCCTCAAAATTTTCAGATAGCGACACTCACAGAAAGACATTCGCCAGAAGCGCAGGGAAAAATAGAAAGCACTAAAACTGGTAGAAGGTGCACCGTAGTGGGCGAGTCCCTCAGCGACTGGCAAAGAGCTCAGGAGACATCTGCCGACTTAGCGACTGTTACAGCGCTGTTTTTATACGTCAATGCTGATCGTCACCTTTCCGCCGAGTCCCTTCTCAACAATGTCATAAAGTGTTTTAAGAGTTAAGTTGCTACCGTCGTTCTCCACTCTTGAAATGTAGGTTCGTTTCTTGTCAACAAGTTCTCCAAGTTGCTGTTGGGTTAAATGTTTATTCTCACGTGCCTGACGCAATAAAAGTCCGACTTTTAATCCTTCAGCTTCTCGTTCAAGTTGGTCACGTCTTGGAGTTCCCTTCTTTCCGTAGACGTCATCCTTAATGGTTTTCCAAGATTTAGTTTTCATGTTCGTTCGTTTTGTCGTGATAATATTCGTTCATTATTCTCAAAGCTTTTTCAATTTCTGATTTAGGTGTTTTCTGTGTTTTCTTCTGAAATCCATTCAACAAGATCACCAATCTTCCTTCGTCAAAAAAGCAGAACACTCTCCATATATTCGATCCCAGTTTAATTCTAGCCTCATAAAGGCCATCAGTTCCAACCAAATGCTTTAAGTAGTTGCTGGGAATTCGTTCGAGAGTTTCAATCGCTTCTATAATTTTGAAAATCTTGTCTTGAACCTTTGCAGGTTGTTTGGTAAGGAATTCCTCAAAATAATGTTTATAAGCAATGACCTCTCGGATCTTGTTCATACGACAAAAGTAACTTAAAAGTTACTTTTTATCAAGTTGGTTCGGGAGATATACGCTCAGAAGATAATGCGCTGTAACGCCTAACTATCAGGCGTGCACCCTCAGGCTAGTAAATTTCATTAAAGGTAGCGCAACCTCACCAACCCAAAGCAGTTTCCGCAATGCAGCGCCCAAAGAAAGTCTCCAGCTAGAAAATCAGGCATGAGTAAAAGGCGATAAAGTTTCAGAAGGTGAGGTGGAGCGGAATCTTGGCTCAGCTGTTTTTTAGGATCACCAAGGTGCATGCCTGATAGTGCTTGTTGTGATCCGTTTTACTCGTTCCAGTTGGAAGTTGCAAGTTTCGTAATAGGTTGGTAATGTTTCTGGTTGTTCGTAACCAGTGTTAGCTTATTAGCAAGGGCGATACCAGAAATCAACAGGTCAGCAGTTCCGATTGTTATTCCTTTTTCTCTCAGTTCAGCGTAGATGTTCGCCGAAATACGCAACGAAGATGTTGAGAGCTTGAGGATTTCACATGTTGAAATGAAGTTTTCGAATTGCTGAATCTGTTTATTGGCCTTTTTGAAAGTTAAGCCGGCCAGAATCTCAAAATATGTTATCTCAGAAATAGTGATTTTCGATTGTTCCTTAAGATAAAGTTCAAAGTTCTCGGTCACTTGTTTGTTGCCTTTCAAAAAGTATGAAAGAATGTCTGTGTCAATAAGTGAGGGGTTCAAAACTGTGGAATTCGCTCGTTATTATCTTCTCTTGACTTATGGAGTTCAGAAGTTAGTTCGGTTAATTCAAGTTCCTTGAAAATTCCGCTGAATGACAAAGTTGATTTCTCAGTTGACAAGTGCGACTCCAAATCAGAGATATAGGCATCCAGGTTCGAAAGTTTGTCGTCCGAAAGTCTCTTGATCTTGTTGAGGATCGCTTTTCTTAGTTTTTCCTTAGTTGCCATATAGTAAAGTTAGAGAATTTCCGATTTGCAGTCAATGGATCACAACGCCTAACTAGCGGGCGTGGACATAAAAGTAATAAATGGCGGTGAAAGAGCGAACCTGATCGGTGCGATAAACTTCCAGAAGCCACTGCGAAACACAAGTAACCAAACCCAGCAGAAGGGCAGGGTAGAAAGCTTCAAAATTTGCCTGGAGGGATGGTGAGCGGTTTAGCCCGACGAACGCTGAAAATGGCTCATGTGGCCATGCCCGCTAGTGCTTGTTATCTGCCGATTTATCAGTTCAAAAGTTCACCGTTCTCATACTGTTCCAAAAGGGTTGTGTCTCCCTGTTCAGAGAATTCAATCCAAGTTCCCGTTCGCATGCCATGATCAAAGTTCCAAACAGATTTTAGCTGACCGTTTTTATAATAGCAGATACTTTCTCCGTTCATCCGTCCGTTCACGAACAGACTGATCTGACTAAGCTGTCCGTTTTCATGAAACATCTTGGATTCGCCCTGCTGAGTTCCAGTTGAATCGTAATATGATATGTGTTGAGGTGTGCCATCAGAATGATAAAAATATACCGTGTCCTGAAATCGTCCCATATCATAGTTGGCTTGGGAATGTAATGATCCGTCTTTACGAAAATGTTTAGACAAGCCATGGAGTGTGTCGTTCAAATAAGTTCGTCGGTAAAAAAGTTGGCCGTCTTCAAATCCCTCCCAAGTTCCTTGTCTGAGTCCAAGTTCGTCTGTTGTTCCTCGTTCTTCTATGTTCCTGTTCGAAGGCTTGAAAGGAAACTTGAAGATGTAAATGCCAATCGCTATTACAATGACGATTCCTATGTTCAAATGCTGTCTCTTTTTGCTAATTCCCATGAACTCTGCGATGGAGGTTTGGCAGATAACGACCAGCTATCCGCCGTGTGTCCCGAGATAGCTAGAAAGCACTAAAGTAGCGAAACTGCCCAACCCCCACAACAGTAACTACGAAGCATTGCATTCTCCCGGTCAAAAGCCAGAACCACAGAAAAAGCTAGCAGCACAAATGCCTCAGAATGGGCAGTGAAGCGGGCAATTAACCGATGAAGTTGGCAGAATGCTCATTTGGCGCATAACTGCTAGCGCTTGTTAGCAGCCTTTGTCCAGTTGTGAAAAAATTCAGTATCAAATTGGATCATCTCTGTTAAGTAAAAGAGTTCGACAGAGTTCTCCGAGTTGCCATTATCAGTTAGTTTGTAATAGTTACCCCACCAAGCTGCTTTCTCTATTAGTATTCCAAGTTGAGGTTCGAAAAAGATGAGCATTTCTTCATCATTACCGTTCGGATCATCATATAGATATTTATAAATCTCATAGTCTTTTAAAGTTCTTCCTTGTTCAAGTCGGATGATCTTAGTTCCAATCAGTTTGTAATCGTAATTGAAGACATAAGTTGAATCCATTAAGGCTGTTCGTGCGATTGGAAGTTCGTATGATTGGGTGTCAATTCTTGAATGGTTTTCAAGCAGTCGGCGGTACGTCAATTTATAAGTTGAATCGAAAAGTTCTGATTTTATAAGTCTCTTGTTGAGAGTGTCAATTCTTCCTCTTCGATTAACTAGAATATATTGGAGATCGGAAGAGTTAGTTTGTTCAGTCGTTCCTGTTCCACAGCCAGAGTAAAAGGCCAAAAAGGAAATTATCGCAAATGGGATAATAGATTTCATGGAGTTCTAGTGGCTGCTAACGCCTAACTATCAGGCGTGCACCCTCAGCTAGTAAATTTCGCTAAAGGTAGCGCAACCTCACCATACCGAAGAGGTATCCAGAAAGCAGTACCCAAAGAAAGTCTCCAGCCAGTAGTCAGGCATGTATAAAATGCTCTGAAGTTTCAGAAGGTGAGGTGGAGCGGAATCTTGGCTAGGTAGTTTTTCAGAGCCACTCAGGTGCATGCTTGATAGTGCCTGTTATGCTCCTTTTTTAATCCCTATATACCGTTTGGTCCTCTTGGAGAAAAATGTGCCACTCAAGGTTAATGCCTTCAGGGGGAAAACGTTCTCTGGTTCGTTCCAAAGAGAATCTGTATTTGACGTCACTAAAAGTAATTTCGTTCAACATTACAGTTCCGTCATCTCCGTTTGTTTTAATTTGAAAATTTGCGATTGCATGTCTGTCGTCCATTTTTAAAGCAATTGCCGTGGATTCGAATGACCGACTGTTGCCTCCTGTTTGCAACGTGCTCACTTGAACTAAAGCCATGTCAGCAGGAATGGTGAGGTTTGGGCAAGCTTCTCCCGAAAATTTAATAAGGACTCTTAAGTTAATCTCTCCAGAAGTCTGACCTAAAGTGGAATGGAATAGAAAAAATAGAAATAGAGTTATGTAATTCCTTAAAGCTTTCATATTATTTCGCTTTTTGACCACTGTACGACGAATATTCGATTCTGCCCCTGCCACCTAATGAAACTCTATGTTTTTGAAGCACTTTTCCTGAAGCATCTTTTATCCCGAATTCAACTGTTTGATTCGAGCTGAGATTTGCAAGAATGAGTTCGGATATGTAAGTTGAACCTGACCTATTCCATGGCTTAATGAGTTCATTTCGGTCACGATAGCCTATCTCAACAAATGGCTGAAGATTTTGAGTTTGGTATCTCATTACCGCTTCTGATAACCCTTTGATTTCAAACTTAACACGAATTCGAGTTCCACAACAGGTTGAAATTCTATAGGACAATGGAGCCCAAATTGGATAATCAGATGGGCGAAATAAATCACCACTAGTTGCATAATAATCAACATCGATATCTCCAAGATAGTCTTCAATTGAAGCATCTGGTTCTACTGAATATTTGATTACATCATTTTTTATGATATCTATTCTTAAAACATTCAAATACAATGTGCCTTCTTTTAAATTAAGGTCATATTTCAAATTGGCAGTTACTACTCCGGGATCCTGTTTTAATGATCTCGCATCATCTGTAGACATTTCTATTTTGAAAAGAAATCTCCCATTATTTGCCACCCTAACATCAACTTGTTCGACCAAACCAATAGGTCTTTCGATATAGATCCCACTTGCCGTGATTATTTGAACCTGGAAGAGCTCTTTATCGGCATTAAAAGAACCGAGTTCTAATGGTATTCCTGAAAGAGTTTGATTGGAGTATCTAGCTGAGAATTGCGAAAATTCATGATCTCTTCTTCTTTCAAACTCCCTAGTAGTCTCAAACTCATCTTTTTGCAATGAATTTGATAATTCACGTGCTTCCGTTAATATGTCCGAGAAAAAGTTTGGATTAGATGAAAATTCGTTAACCTGTCCATTGAGGTTGTAATTGAGTACAAATGCGAAAAAGAAAAATAGGGTTATGGATTTTAAGTTCTTCATAATCTTCTCAAATCTAGTAAATGGAGCATAACATCTAGATAATGCGCATGCGCGTTATCTACCTTTCAAATATACCGTCTTCCGTCAGTTTGTCAAGCGGACTTCTCACATCTTCTAGCTTCTTGCTGCTGACGTGAGTATAGATTTCGGTAGTCCTGCTGCTGGTATGCCCCAGTAGCGTCTGAATGTACCGCAGATTCGTCCCACTCTCAAGCAAATGCGTCGCAAAGCTGTGACGCAACGTGTGCACCTTCACGTGCTTCCTGATGCCGGCTCGCTGCACCGATCTGCGAAGCACTTTTCTCACACTGGAAGCCGAATATATCCCTCCGTCATACGATTCAAATAAATAGTCCTTGGGCTGATATTTCTGAAAATACCTCCGCAAAACCTTCAGCAACGATTGTGACAGCACTGTAATGCGGTCTTTCTGCCCCTTGCCGTCTCGTACCCAAATGCGCATGTGGTCAGAGTCAATGTCCGCAATGCGTAAGTTGAGTAGCTCAGAGATGCGTAAACCGGCCGAGTAGATCGTCATTAGCATCGCCTGATGCTTCAGGTTCGTAGTATGCTTGAATATGCGGATTACCTCATCCTCGGAAATTACTGTTGGGAGTTTGTTTCGCTTCTTAGGTCTTTCCAGATCAAAATGGTGGCGATCGTGACCCAATACCTGCTCCAGGTAAAACTTGATGGCATTGATGGATTGGTTTTGATAAGAAGCCGAAACACCCCGGTTTCGAATCAGATCCCGATGGTAATCCAGTACATCCAGTTTCGTCACCTGAAAAAGACGCTTGGGATAGGTGAATCGCAGGAAATCCCTAAACATGGCCGTGTAACAGGTGCGGGTAGAAGCACTGTAGCGAACTACCACTAATCGCGTTTCAAATTGGGACAAAGCCATGCGATACTCAGCGGCCACCGTATCGGCAATCAGTTCATTTGGTGGAGAAACCAGCTGTGCAGGGATTGAATTCATGAAGTAAATGACAGAATCATTCGTGCAAAAAGCGTATTATTATGCGTATATAAACGTATATATACGTATAATAATACGCTTTTTATGGAGTCATTTTCTGCCAAAAATTGCCTGGAATGCCGGAAACCCCTCAGAGGCCGTCGTGACAAGAAGTTCTGCGATGTGGACTGCAGAGCCATGTTTCACAATCGAAACAAGTCTCTCGCCGAGGAGATGATTCGCCACGTCAACAGCGTCATTCGGCACAATCGACGAATACTCCGGACTCTTTGCCCGGAGGGCAAATCCACAGTGCGTAGAGAAGTACTCGAGCAAATGGGGTACAATTTCCGTTTTCATACAGACACATTTGTTTCACAGAAAGGTGGCACGTACTACATGTGCTACGATTACGGATTTTGTCCAATCCGGGAAGGAGCCAAAGAAAAAGCCCTAATCATCCAGCGGCAGGATTACATGGATCGGCAGGAAGTGAATTTGTGGAAGTGATCTGCCCTCGAAACCCGAATTTGAATCTTCAGCTGCTTTAGCAAGAATAGTTCGGTTTTCTTACCCAAGGTCTGTGACACACAGACCTTTTTCCAAAGTTGTTGCCCCTACCCAAGGTCTGGGACACACTGACCTTACTGTTTAGTTGCAGGTTGTTTTAGAGACAACTGATCACCCCTCAAAATACCCAATGCTACCACCCACCCAGGTTTTGTCCTTGTTGTATTTCACCCCGATCATTTCCCCTTTGCTCAAGCGAATCAGGTTGTTCACGATTTGGTATTCCCCGGTTTCAGAATTGAAAATGGCCATCACACGTATCTCGCATTTGGCTGGAACATCGAGCGTTTCTACCACAGGCTGGTAGCTGACCTTTTTCTGAAGAATGTAGTTTTTACGATTGGAAATCGCATCAAGTTCTTGTGGTGTCACGTGCAGTTTCACGCCTGCTCCCGCAAAGGAGTAAAGCGGCTTCAAAACGAAATTCTCCAGATCGGTCGGGTACTCATTCAGTTGATCCAGAAAATAACAATCAGGCACATATTTACTTTTCAGCAAAGGCAAAGTGTACTTGCTGATTCGGTAAAACCAGTTCGGGTGCCCCACCCATTCAGCATCAATTTCTTCAGTATAAAATGGCGCATAATCCAAGTCAGTCCGCTGATGTAGCTCATCGAAGATCGCGCGGTTATAAATCCGCTTAATGGGAATTTCCTGCCCGCCTTCAAGGTAAGACAGCTTGCGACCCGCCTTGATCACCTTGGTCACACAGAGTTCTTTGATGCCCAGCTCCTTGGCCGTGACAAGGAAATCAATCCGCGTATTTTGCTTTTCGGGCTCCACATCCACCAGGACTACTTCCTTCGGATCACAGTCGCCTACAATCTCTCGTCGCATCAATTCCAGGTAACCTGCCCGATCTAAATCCCCGGGATGCGTCGATAATCCAGCGGGAATGTCAAAGTGCTTTTGGTATTGCTCTGCCAGTAAATACTGGAAAAAATTCAAAGAGGAAAATCCCTGCAATTCGATCAGCTGAGGGATCAGCTCCCCACGCTCGTCATGACAAACTCCAAAGTCCATCACCACAAATTTCGACCGGTCGTCCTCGTTCGGCACCTTCAATTTTTCATCAAAAAACGATCCCTCCGTTAACTCCTTGAAGTTGGGCTGAGTGATCTTGTCAAGAATGTCATTGGACGCTTGGAGTAGGTGATCGCGAAGATCGTTGGGAATGAAAACGGGCGTCTCACAAATATGAAAAGTCGGGCGATGCTGGTACGTTTCCGAAATTTCATTCAGCATTTTTTGATACCGACTTTCGGAAAAATTCTTGTTGTAGGCCGAACGCAGTTCGTCAATCATCAGGCTAGCGCTACGGGAGCTTTTTTCTTTGCTTCAATGGCTGATTGAATGAATCGAGGCAAAATCGTGTCCTGCGTCTTCTGGAGTTTACTTACGTCCTCCAGGCTCTTCATCATTTTGTTGTACTTCCTCTCCCCAAAGTTCTCGATCACCTTTTTCTTGTTCTCCGGGGTGGAGAAGTGTGCTTTCATGCTGATCGGCTCAGCTTCCGGATGGAATTGCGTGCCTACAAATTCGTCGGAAAATCGAACCGCCATGATGGCTCGTTCCAACTCCACGTGCGTGCGGATTTTCTCCAAACTCAATATTTCAGCACCCCATTTCTTGAAAATGCGCAGGTTCGGCTGGATCAGTTGCCAGTCCCTCGAATCCACCACGGTGTACGGATTGTCCAAGGGCATCAACAGGTCGTCCCGTTTACCGGCGGCCGTCTTATGCACGGGGTAGATGCCAAAGGCCGTGCTTTTACGCTTTCTGATTTCGCCCAGCTGGAAATGGTCACACACTAGCTGGAACGAATGACAAATGAAAAAGAAAAACTTCTTGTCTTCAGAGATTTTGTTGTTAGTCCAGACCTGATCCACCAGGTGCTCAAACTTGTTTCGCCACTCGCCCTCCTCATTGGGACTGCCCGGCCCACCGCTGGAAATGTAAATATCAAATGACGAATCGGGAATTTCATTTTTCGCACGAGCATCAAACACCTCCCACGTCAATTCTTCATCAAACCCACTCACGATCTCTCTGATGCAGCGCAAACCCTGATTCGGGTGCGCGTTGTTCATGTCTATGATCGCCAACTTCAACTTTCTATCCATCTAATTAATTCCTTCTTTCGTACTTTCAATTATATACTCAACGACCTTCTTCAGGTCTTTCGTTTCTTCGTAAACAGCCAACTGTCGATCTGCCCCAGTCCCTCGCTTCAAAATATCATGGACTTGCTCCACGATTTCCCGAGACCCTAACTCATCCACGACATCATCTACAAACTCCAAAATTTCCTCTATCAACACCCGAGTCTGCACTTCGGTCTCTTTGCCAAAGTCAATCATTTTCCCTTCAATTCCGTACCTGGCAGCCCGCCATTTGTTTTCGTTGATCAGCGAGCGATGGTAAATAATATAACTCTGATTTTGCGACCGCAATTTGTACAATTTGGCGGTCAATGCTTGCACGAGTGCTGCTATAACCACCGTTTCCTGCACGGTCATCGGGCAGTCGCAAATCCGCACTTCCACAGTTGGGTAAAAAGGATGTACCCGAATATCCCACCAGATTTTCTTCGCATTGTCAATGCACTTGGTCTTGACCAGCAAGTCAATATAGTGCTGGTATTGGGCATAGCTCTGAAATACCTCGGGAATACCCGTCCGTGGAAACTTGTCAAACACCTTTGATCGGAAAGATTTGAAACCTGTATTCCTGCCTTCCCAGAAAGGGGAGTTCGTGGACAGGGCATACAGGTGCGGCAGGAAATACCTCAGACAGTTGGAAATATGAATGGCCGTGGGTTTGTCCTCTATGCCCACATGCACGTGCAAGCCAAAAATCAGATTTGACCTGGCCGTGTCTTGAAGCTCATTGATGATTTCGTCGTAACGTGGATGTGGTGTGAGGAGCTGTTTTTCCCATTCTGAAAATGGGTGGGTACCAGCCGCCCCGATCTTGTAGCCCAGTCCATCGGCAATCTCGCAAATGGTTTTCCGAAGATGGGTCACATGTTCTTTAGCATCATGAATATCCTGGCAGATGGGCGTGCCCACCTCCACGACCGCCTGGTGCATCTCGGCCTTCACCATTTCGTCCAGATGCTTGTTGGCTTCCGTCACGATCTTTTGCTCGTGGGAAGTCAGCTCCAGCGTCTCAGGGTCTATGACCTGATATTCTTCTTCAATGCCGAGGGTGAACTTCATAGGCGTGTAGGTTAGGAGGGATGCCAGATCATCCCTCCCTCAAATTACTCAAAAATCCTCAAGCCGATTACTTCGACTTCTTTTTAGTGGATTTTGCGGTTGACTTCTTAGCAGGTGCCTTTTTGGCTGCAGGTTTAGCAGCTGTCTTTGTGCTTGCTGCTTTACTCTTGGCTGCCGGCTTTGTCGCTTTTTTCGCCGCAGGTTTAGTTGCTGCTTTTACAGGAGCCTTTTTTGGTTGAGGAGCAGCTTTCGTTTTAGGAGCCGGCTTTGGCGCGACAGCCGCAAATTGCTGCTTTACAAACGTGCCCCAGGTCAGGTTCATTTGCCCTTCCTTGTGCTTTTTGGCTCGATCAATCGCCATGTTGGCTGCATTCTCCACGATCCACTCGAAGTTCTCTTCGCCAACAGAGTTGATGTCCGCATCGGGAGCCGGATTGCAAAAATCAATGGCATAAGGTACGCCATCTCTCACCGCGAATTCCACCGTGTTGAAATCGTATCCAAGCGCATGGTTCAGCCTCTTGCAATAATCATCTACCATCTTGAGTATTTTAGGATCTACTGGAGGCGCATTCTTAACGTATCGGTCATGGAATGGCGCATCCGGATCGTACTGCATAATGTGCACCCGATCTCCGCCCAGATAATAGCATCGGAAATATTCCTTGAACTCAATGGCCTCCTGAAGCATCATCACGAGTTGACCGGTTTCAGAATGACTGGCAAAAAGCTCGTTCGGATTGTTCACTTTGTACACCGATTTCCATCCACCTCCGTCGTGTGGCTTCATGAATGCCGGAAATCCTACGTATTCAAAGATTTTCTCCCAAGACAATGGCATGGCCATGTTTCGGAATGATCGCTCGTCAGTATCATCCGGTCGGTGGTTCGATGGAAGAATCACGGTTTTTGGTACCGGAACACCCACGGACTCAGCGATGGTGTTATTCAGAAACTTCTCATCGGCACTCCACCAAAATGGGTTATTGATGACAGCCGTGCCATTAGCGGCCGCATTTTTCAGATAAGCTCTGTAAAAAGGAACGTCCTGTGAGATTCGATCGATGATCACTGCATATTCCGTAGGTTCGGACTGCTTGACCATGTCCACAGTAACTTTTTCAGCAACGATTCCGGGAATGTTTTTTTCATTGACCCTGTCAATAAAAGCCCACGGAAACGTGTCTTCCTGTCCGAATAAGATTCCGATTTTCTTCATGATGTTTTGATTAAGGTTTTTGTCAATTAAAGTGTCGATAAATAATGGGGGAACATGTCCTTCCAAATTGGCCAGTCGTGCTCAGCCCATTTTTTCAGGTCATACCAATGCTTCATGTTTTTCTGAGTCAGGATGGATGCAAGCTGTTGGTTGGCGTCCAAACAAATGTCCCATTCTCCAACCCCAAGGATGATGTTCATATTCCATAGCTCCGGATTGTTATCATTGGGTAGGTAATCAACCGGGTTATTGAAATAGACGTTTTCGTCATAGTGCCCGTCCATAAATGAGCGAATGTCGAATGCTCCACTCATTGAAAACAGGTGGCTGACTTTATGAGGATTTTTGAAGGCTAAATTGGCTGCCAAATAACCACCGAAACTTGGGCCTGCTACTGCCAGCTTGCTCATGCCTTTTTGATGAAGAATGGCGTCAACGACTTCCTTCATGATGAACTCCTCGTACCACATGTGGTTTCGCACGCGCTCTGCCGGACGAATGTTTTTGTTATACCAGCTCAGATCATTCACACTATCAGGGCAGTAAACCTGAACAAGCCCATTTTCGATAAACCATCTTGCGGATTCCAGCAGGCCGAAATCTTTGCATTCATAATAGCGACCCATGGTAGTGGGGAAAAGAATAACTGGATAGCCAGCATGGCCGAACTCCAGCATTTCTATGTCCTTACCGAGAGTCGGGGAGTACCATTTGTGATGTTGTTCTTTCAAAATAATATTTGGTTAGTGTATTATTCGTCTAATAATATTTTACAAAAATAGTCTACCGATTACTGTTTGTAAAATTATGTTCGCTAGACACCCTTTGAATAGAAGCTTTTAGTGCTCCCATTTTTAGACCAAATAAAATACTGAAAATACGATTAAAAAACAAAAATCCGATTGACCTGGATGGTTGGTTGATTCTTTACTGATTGGATGTTGGAGACAAAGGAAAATTGTCATTGGAAATGCGGATATTCAGTCTAATCTGAATCAGAGGATTTGCATCGGTTGCGTAAAAATTTCCTTAATTGAGAAAAAAAATTAAAAATATGGACTTCTCGCTGAAAGATTCCGTCGATCTGCTCTCCCGAACACCTGAAGTGCTGCATTCGATGCTATTAGGACTACCCGATCCATGGGTGCATAACAACGAAGGCGAAGATAGCTGGAGCCCCTTTGATGTGGTCGGACACTTGATTCATGGAGAGAAGACAGACTGGATCGTTCGAGCAAAAATCATTTTATCGGAGGGTGATAAACATTTCGCGCCGTTTGATCGCTTTGCGCAGTATGAGGCGAACAAAGGCAAGTCTATCGACGAGCTGTTGAAGGAATTTAAGAAGCTGCGGAGTGATAACCTAGATGTGTTAAAATCTTTGGATCTAAAGGACTCGGATTATGACAAGACCGGAATTCATCCAGAGTTCGGAACCGTAAACTTGAAACAGTTGCTGAGCACCTGGGTTGCTCATGATCTGGGACACATTTATCAAATCAGTCGAGTGCTGGCGAAGAATTATTCGAATGAGGTGGGGCCTTGGAAGAAATACTTGAGGGTATTGAAGGAATAATTAACCGTCCGTTCGATGCGTTTTTGATGACTCAATCAGATCAAAAATGAAAGCAGCAGCATGGTCATGAAGCCTACCAATGCCAACAAGGTGGTCATCACGGTCCAACTTTGAAAAGTTTGCTTTTCATCCAGCCCCAGGTATTTCCCAACCAACCAAAAACCACTGTCATTTACGTGCGAAAGCATGGAAGCACCTGAGGCAATTACAATGACCGTCATGGCTTTGGCCATTTCGCTCATTTCGGGATTCATGAGCGGTGCGGTGAGTCCGGCTGCTGTGATCATGGCTACAGTGGCTGAGCCCTGAAGTACTCTGACCAATCCGGCAGCAACGAAAGCAAACACGAAAATGTTAGCTCCGCCCTCTGCAAAATATTTGGCGAGCATTTCGCCGGTTCCGGTATTCACCAAAATCTGTTTGAACACCCCACCTGCTCCAGTCAATAAAATGATGATGCCGGCTGGTGCCAGAGATTTTGAGCTGATGTCTTGCAGCTGTTTGGTTGTAAATCCTTTTCTAATACCAAGCAAGTACCAGGCAAGCAAATTGGCAATGATCAACGCCGAGAAGGGATGACCGATCATCTGTATCAATTCAAGAGAGGATGAAGCGAAAGTACCCTCCGGAATCAATGGACTCGTCAGCAGGGTATTTCCCAAAATCAATATAATCGGCAGCCCAATGATGTCAAGAATCATCCCAATGCTCGGGATTGATTTGGTCGAAGATTCCCCGATCTCATCAGGAGCCGAGACATGGATTTTTTTGGCAATGTATTTTGCGAAAAGAGGCCCGCTAACGATTGCCGCTGGGATGCCTGCAATGATTCCAAACATGATTACCCAGCCAAGATCTGCTTGCAGAATTTGGGCGACTGCCACAGGTCCCGGTGTTGGCGGAATAAAGGCGTGGGTTATGGCCAATCCCGAGAGTAAAGGAATGGCGTAGAGCAACAATGATTTTCCGGACTGCCGCTGCAAGGCATAGATTATTGGCACAAGAATGATGAAACCAACATCAAAAAATACAGGAATCGCAACGAGAAAACCGGCCAGGGTCATGGCCCAATGGGCATGTTTTTCTCCGAATTTAGAAATGAGATATTGCGCGAGCGCCTGAGCTCCACCGGAATGTTCCAGGATAGCTCCGAAAATTGCTCCCAAACCAACCACTACGGCCACAAATCCCAAGGTGCTAGCCATGCCTTGTTGGACGGTGTTGATGATTTCCATCGGGGACATCCCCGCAAGGAATCCCACGAGAATACTGGCCATGAGCAGGGCAATGAATGCCTGGATTCGAAGAACCAGAATCAGCGATAAAAGAAATGCTACTCCGGCAATGACCGCCCAGATCAGTGAATAATCCAGAGTCATAAGGCAATATTTTTCAGGTAGCTCATCGGGTTAACTTATTTGAAAATGGCTTCCAGTTCATCGGTGATTTCTTCGATGGGTTTAGAAATGCTCATATGTACTCCGTATTCCGGTTCTTCTAACGCCTCAAACTGAGAGTCCAGAAGCTGAGGGTTGAAAAAGTGACCGGATCGACTGGCCAATCTTTCAGAAATCAGGGCTTTGGAACCTTGGAGATACACCCATTTGATTCCGGGTACTTCCTTTTGCATAAAAAGCCTGTAACTCTCTTTGAGCGCCGAACAAGCAAGCACCGCTCCTTGGTCGTTTTCCCAAATCCGCATTAGACCAGTGAGTGCCTGAAGCCACGGCAATCTGTCAACGTCGGTCAGTGGTTCACCGCCCTTCATTTTCTCGATGTTCTTTTTCGGGTGATAATCGTCGGCATCATGAAATGGAATATGCAACCGCTCGGCCAGTGATTTCCCGACTGTGGATTTTCCCGATCCGCTTACACCAATGACTATGATGATCATTTCAGAGAAATTCTGGTGAGGTATTTATGTGTGGTCATGTACAGGGTTTTTTCATCGGGCCCGAGTGCACAATTGGCTGAGGCCAGTTCAGTCAGAATCGTTCCCAAATGTGTCCCATCGGGCTTGAAAATCAAAACCCCGCCTGGTCCGGTCGCAAAGATGATCCCGTCTTGATTTACTTTCATGCCATCGGGTAATCCAGGTCGTTCTGAAACCAGATCTGTGGCCTCATAAAACACCCGTCCGTTTTCAATTCCATTCTCTGTTACATCATAGGCCATCCAAATGGCTCGCTTGGGATCACTGTTTGCGACGTACAAGGTTTTTTCGTCTGGGGACAAGGCCAAGCCGTTTGGTCGAGTTAGCGTAGAGTCCAACAAAGTCAATTCCCCCGAAGCACTGTATTTATAAAGTCCGTTGAACGAAAGTTCCTTGAGTTCATCCGAATCATGATCTTCCAATCCGTAGGGTGGGTCTGTGAAATACAAATCGCCTGACCTAGATAGAATCAAGTCATTCGGGCTGTTGAATAAGCTGGATTGGTATGTATCCACTATGGTTTCGAACTTAGGTTCAGGATCGTTGAAATCACCAATGAACCGTGCCACTCGACGATCCCCATGCTGACACAAAATTAAGTTGCCATCGGCATCTAAAATGAGCCCATTGGCCCCCTCATCTCCACTGGATGGAGCATAGCCCGTGCTTCCTGATGGTTTCAGAAAAGTAGATAGGCCGTCCGATTCGTTCCATTGGT
Organism: Cyclobacteriaceae bacterium; assembly: GCA_965212145.1. Taxonomy (GTDB): domain Bacteria; phylum Bacteroidota; class Bacteroidia; order Cytophagales; family Cyclobacteriaceae; genus JAAEPI01. The sequence goes on from CBDBUY010000009.1 coordinate 144,308, forward strand.
AAATCGTGTTCATGGGTACATCTGTGAATAGGACACTTTTTAATTGAGGTACCCAAACCGGCCCCTCTGCCCAAATGAATCCATCAGCTAAAATTTCAATTTCTGCGTTCTCAGGAATAATCTCGTCTAGTTCCTCGGAGAGTTTTTCTATTGAGCCTATTGTAGCTCTAGGGTCACTTTGACCAGTGTCCTCTTTTTCTTTCTTCTTGGGCGAACAGTTAATCATCAGAATGAGAGCTGGAATAAAGAGTGAGGATCGGTTTATCTTTAGCATATCCGAATTTAACCTATAAAGCATTGTTGTATGAAACAGCTTAATATCATTTTTATCCTCATAGTCTTCGCGTCATGCTCTCAACCTGCGGAATCATTGGAGGATTGGCAATTGCTGGGATTTGAAAAGGTGGATGATTTGAATCCGATATTGAATCCAGATACCACGACAAGATTCTTTTGCCCGATCAGGCAAGACAGTGTGAAGTGGGAGGGTAAGGACGTTTTTAATCCATCGTCCCTCGTACGAAATGACACGCTTTTTCTTTTATACCGAGCAGAGGATTTTGTAGGGAAATTCAACGGAACCTCACGAATCGGGCTGGCATGGAGTCTTGATGGGTTGAATTTTACCAGATTACCAGAACCCATTTTTTACCCTGAGGAAGATGACATCAAATACCTGGAGTGGGAAGGAGGGTCGGAGGACCCTCGGATTGTTGAGGACGAAAATGGAACTTACTACATGACCTACACGGCGTATGACGGAGACAAAGCGAGATTGTTGATTGCCTCTTCTGACAATCTGAAAAAATGGAAAAAATACGGATCTGTTTTTAGAGAAGAAAGGGATGTCAATGCCTGGAGCAAGTCCGGTAGCATTGTCTGTACGATGAACGGATCGAAGATGGTCGCTACGAAAATTGACGGCAAATACTGGATGTATTTTGGAGATACGGATTTATTCCTTGCTTCCTCTGAGGATCTAATAACCTGGGATCCGGTTTTGGATGATGAAGGAAACTGGGCTAAAGTTCTTTCGCCGAGAGAAGGGATGTTTGATAGTGATTTGGTGGAGCCGGGCCCACCCGCCATTCTCACTGATGCCGGGATACTCCTGATATACAATAGCCGGAACATGCAGGAGGATTACGAATTACCCAAGGGTACCTATGCGGCCGGGCAGGCACTTTACTCGAAGGAAAATCCCTCAGAATTGATAGATCGGTCGGAAGAATATTTTTTCTATCCGACCAAGTCATACGAGATGACCGGTCAAGTGAACAATGTCTGCTTTGTAGAGGGATTGAGCTTTTACAAGGGCCAATGGTTTCTTTATTATGGCACTGCTGACAGTAAGATTGCTGCAGCGGTCTCATCTCAGGCTCTAGGAATCAATTGACATCATATTGGTACATGTTATTCCAATTCATTTTAATTGCAATAGATTTGTTAATCACAGACCTAATCCACTTTTGTGTTAAAATCACTTTTTAGAAGTCTTGCGTTGACGTTTAAGAATCTGTTTCTGACAGAGTCAGTGGTGGCGTCTGTCATTGTCGCAAACTCGCTTTTGCTCTTCATCATGGGGTATGATGAGGTTCACGACGAACCGATTCTGCATACCATTGATCATGCCTTTACAATTTTCTTCTTGCTTGAGGTTTTAGTCAAGGTGCGTGACAAAACTTGGAGTGGATACATTGGTAATGCAGGCAATAAGTTTGACTTCATTCTGGTGGCCATTTCCCTTCCATCTCTAATGGAGATTTTCATCGTTCTACCTGATGTTTCCTATTTGCTTGTTTTCAGATTGTTGAGAGTGATCAGAGTGCTGAGATTTATGCGCTTTATCCCGAATCTGGGTAAAATGCTTCTTGGGATTCGTCGGGCTTTTAAAGCTTCCGTGTTTGTGATTGCCGCCCTCTTTATCTACAATGTTCTACTCGGGATTTTGTCCAACCATATCTTCAAGGCGCACGCCCCAGAACTTTTCGGTAATCCGATGATTTCACTATACTCCATTTTCAGGATATTCACGGTGGAGGGCTGGCATGAGGTGCCTGAGGCCATTGCCGCAAGTGCAGGTACAGGTTCCGCCATTGCCAGCTTCGCTCGATTCTATTTCCTCTTGGTGGTGCTGACTGGAGGTATTCTTGGGTTCTCGCTAGTCAATGCCATTTTCGTAGATGAAATGACCATGGACAACAACAAGGAATTGGAAAATAAGATCGACGAACTAAATAGGAAAGTGGATGCCCTCCTTAAAGAAAAAGGAGGCTAGCCTAATATTTGGGCGGTGTGATCTTTGGTTTTCACCTTCTCAATAATCTCCGCAATCTTGCCGTCTTCATCGATCACAAATGTGGTCCGCACGGTTCCCATATACTCTCTTCCCATAAACTTCTTTAAAGCCCAAGTTCCAAAAGCTTCATGTACCGATTTGTCAGTATCAGCGATCAAATCAAAGGGTAGGTCATGTTTGTCAATGAATTTCTGATGAGACTTTTCACTGTCAGAACTCACCCCTAAAACCACATAGCCTTGTTTTTGAAGTTTTTCGTAGTTGTCTCTTAAGTTGCAGGATTCAGCTGTGCAGCCGGGTGTGTTGTCTTTCGGGTAGAAATAGAGAACGATTTTTTTACCTTGATAATCTGAAAGTTTAACGGGTTCCCCGTTTTGATTCACACTGTTAATTTCCGGTGCGGGATCGCCAACTGATAGTTTCATAAGACAGATTTGTTTTCGTCAGGGAACGCTTTATTGGGCAATTCAATTCCACAATTGTGACAAAATTTTGCTTTGTCGATGGTTAATTGTGCCCGGCAATTTTCACAGGTTTCTAAATTATTCTTGGCATTGACCATTTCAGAGGTCACGATCCCCGTGGGAACGGCTATAATCGCGTAACCAGTAATCATGAGTAGAGATGCCAGTGACTGCCCAAGCACGGTTTGTGGCGCAATATCTCCATAGCCAACCGTGGTAACGGTGACAATGGCCCAATAAATACTTCTTGGGATGCTGGTGAATCCATACTTCGGTCCTTCGACCAAATACATCAGTGTTCCCATAATGGCCGTCACGCAGACCACAGTGCCCAGAAATACGATAATCTTGAATCGGCTATTGTACAAAGCATTTCCAATTTGATTCGCTCCACCTACAAAATGTGTAAGCTTGAGCACTCGGAAAACCCGAATAAGTCGTATCGATCGGATGATCATCAGGCTGCTGGTGCCGCTAATGAACAGACCCAGATAAGTCGGTAGCAATGACAACAAATCTACAATACCCATGAAACTGGTGACATACCTCCTTGGCTCAGGTGAAGAGGCGATTCGTGCTACGTATTCGATGGTGAAAAGCACCGTGAAGAACCATTCGGCAATGGAGAAAAGTAGTCGATTGGCATCACGGATTTCGCGAACGCTCTCCAACATCACCGCCAATACGCTCAGTAGAATAGCCCAGAGGAGGATTACATCGAAGAGCTTCCCGGCACGAGACTCATATCCAAAAATGATCTGGTAAAGTTTCTGCTGCCAGTGCTTAAGATCGTCATACGTTTTCCGGACTCTTTCGGCCATCAGTTATCCATTGGTTGATTGTAAATATAATGGAGCACTCTGTTACTTTGAACGATTCAGGTAGAAGAGGTTGACTTCCCCGGAATTGGACTCCACTATATCCGGTCGCCCATCCCCATCCAAGTCTACGGTGATAATATCGTAGGTTTCAAACGCTGGGTCACCAATCTTAATTTCTGTCCATTTAGATCCATTTCTTTCATTGAGAAATACGGAATTCTGTCCTTTCACATTTGCCACTACCAAGTCCTCATCTCCATCGAAATCCAAATCCATTGTAGCGATTGAAAATGAATTTGCGCTGGATGGATCAAATTTTACCGATTCTTTGAATCCTCCTTTACCGTCGTTGAAGTACACGTAATTGGCATCACCGATATTGGCCGTGGCAATGTCGGACCAATCATCACCATTGAAATCCGCGACGGCCACCGATCGAGTGTCATCTCGTCCGGTTCCGAACGCAACACCGCGTTCGAATCCCAGCTGCCCGTTGTTGAAATAGACCATGTTGGATTGCTTATTTCGGTTGGCCAGAATTAGATCCACATACCCGTCTTTGTCCATGTCAGCAACACTGACGTCAATTGTCGCTTCATCGCCACTTCCGAAACCAAGTACTTCTGAGAATTCTCCTTTTCCATTGTTCAGACAAATTTCGTTTTCCTTCCCTCGGTTGGTCAGCAGAATGTCCATGTCACCATCTCTGTCCACATCGGCGATCGTGAGATTTCTGGTAGGTGAGTACGCCAGTCCGAAGGACCGGCCATTGGTAAAATTTCCGTAACCGTCATTGAGGAAAAGCTCATTTGGAGCCATGTCGTTACCAACCGCAACATCCAGATCGCCATCTGCATCAAAATCTGCCAATTCGGCGGCATAGCTGGTAGCATCCAGATTGCCGAGGGATTTGGAAATGGTGAAAGTGCCTTTTCCATTATTGACCAAGATCAGATTGGTCTCGGGCCAATGTCGGCCATTGGCGACAATGATGTCCATGTCTCCGTCCCGATCAATATCACCGGCAGCTACCGAAGCGGAGAGGTTTTTCGATAGACCGAGGACATTTCTAGCGCTGGTTTTGAATTCAAGATTTTGAGACCAAAGGGTGAAATTGGCCAGTATACAGAAAATAACAAATGGTTTTCTCATGATGAATGTGATCGTAAATGTATCACAATCAATTATTTTGCCTTTTTTGCTCGCAAAACAGAATTATATCAGTTTAATCCCTTCTCCTGCGCCAGTTCTTTTTCTTCGGGGGGCGGTTTCCTTCCTGATTGGAAGGCCCTGATGGTTTTTTCTTTTTTCTGTCGGGACGTGGAGGCCTGGGGACCTTTTTCTCGATGACCTCATTGACCAAAGGATATGGGTGATTTTCGATGACTCTAACCTTCTTCCCTGTCAGTTTTTCAATGTCCTTGAGGTAGGCCTTTTCGGTAAAGTCACAGAATGAGATGGCGATTCCATCAGCACCTGCTCGTCCCGTCCGACCGATTCGATGAACGTATGATTCTGGGATATTTGGGAGCTCATAATTGATCACATAGGCCAGGTCATCAATGTCAATGCCTCGGGCCGCTATGTCCGTGGCAACTAGTGCCCGGAGTTTGCCTTCCTTGAAATTTTTCAGAGCAGCCTGACGAGCATTTTGGGATTTGTTTCCATGAATGGCCTGAGACGGCAGGCCTGCCTTGATGAGGAATTTGACCACCTTGTCCGCGCCGTGTTTGGTCTTGGTAAAAACCAGCGCTCGATCTATCTCATTTTCCTTGATGACATCTACCAGAAGGTGTTTTTTGTTTTCCTTATCAATAAAATATATCGCTTGATTGATTGTCTCAGCGGTGCTGGAAACAGGAGTGACCTCTACTTTAGACGGGTTCGTGAGAATCTTGGAGGAAAGCTCGACGATCGCCGGAGGCATTGTTGCTGAGAAGAACAGAGACTGGCGCCTTTGCGGAAGCTCCTTGATCACGCGTTTCACATCATGCACAAATCCCATGTCCAGCATGCGATCTGCTTCATCGAGGACGAAAAACTCAATGTTGTCTAATTTGATAAACCCCTGACCCATCAAATCAAGAAGTCTTCCCGGTGTAGCGATTAAGACATCCAATCCTCTGTTAAGGGCCTGCACCTGGCTGTGTTGACTGACCCCTCCAAAAATCACATGATATTTCAAGGGCGTATTTCCCCCATAAGTTTCGAAACTTTCACCGATCTGAATGGCGAGTTCCCGTGTGGGGGTTAGCACAAGACTTCTAATGTTTCTTCTTCCAGAGTGGCCCTTTTTAGCGTCCAGCAATTGAATGATTGGGATGGCAAAGGCTGCTGTTTTTCCAGTTCCCGTCTGGGCAACTCCCAGCAAGTCTTTACCTTCCAAAACCAGGGGAATGGCTTTTTCCTGAATGGGAGTAGGGGAAGTGTACCCTTCGGCTTTCAGTGCTGAAAGAATGGGGTGGATGAGGTTGAGTTCGTCGAATGTCAAAGTGGGCGCAAGATAGCTTTAATTGCCTCCGCGTAGCTTAAATACGCTTCCTCATCTCCACCATATTTTTTGTGAATCCGGCTTTCTCATACGCGCGGATGGCCGGTTCATTCTCATCGTAGACTTCAAGACGGACTTCATTGAGTCCTCTTGACTTGGCCCATGCGGTCAGGTTATCGAGAATCATTTTAGCAAGTCCTTTCCCTCGGAATTCAAGTCGGGTGAACATGAATCCCACATAAGCGAATTTCTCATGATCCAGATAGGGTTTGGCATCCTTGATTTTTGCATATCCTCCAGCGATGATTTCTTCGTTCTCGACGGCAACTACAACTTGCGCAGAATCAGATTTTATTAGCTCCTCAAGGTCGTAATAGCTTATAGGATCAGGAGCTAAAGTGGGGTCAAAAGGCCGCTCGGCTTCTACGATCCCCTGCTCGAATTCAAGGAGAGTTGGTAGATCTGATAATTCGGCTATTCGGATTTGCATCTCACTTGGGGCTGTAAGTTCTCACGGCTTGCTTTTTGACTTCCTCCAAATCCAAGGTCATTGGTTTCAGTTTCAGTTTGGTGAAGTCTTCCATTTGATCGGTGTAGTGTGGGCTCTTTAGTTTGCTGGAGTTGCCATATGCATGAATGGTCTCAATGATAGGAAGTCCGTCCTCGGGGTAGCGCGCAAGTAAAATGTACGATTCACCAGAATGTCCCTTCACCATCCCGGGCTTATATGGTCGAGTGGACATGGCCGCTAAGACATCCGGCAACCCTCTCAATGGTAGTTCTCTTTTGCCCCTCACCAGCTTCTGATATTCACCGAGTGTCACATTGATTTTCCCATGATTCTTTATGAAATAATCGTAAGTTTCCAATAATGGATCCAACATTTGAGCGGGGGTTACGCCTTCTTCATCGATGGCTTTCCATTTAGCACGGAGATAACTGTAAAACACTTTCATCTGTGCCGCACCAATGTCCTGAGGTTCCCCTCGTTTATTCCAGTTCTGAAAGATTTCAACGAGCGGAGCTGCTCGGCCGGCCAGTTTAGGATCCATCCTGAAAATCGCATTTAGGTTGATTGGATAGATCAGCGAGTCAGGCAATGTGACATCAAATTTGATGTCCTTGAACTCCTCATAGCTCAGTTGATCGTGTTGTTCGATCAATTCCATAAACCGTACACTTCGGTTGTTTTCTCGCTGAACAAAACCCATGGTCGGGTCAAAATCATTCATGTCCAGATTCTCCTCAGGAGCAGTTGCATTGTACGGAGTGTTATTGGTGTTGAACAAGTATCCTGCATTTGGATTCTTTATCTGCGGGAGATCAGCAAAGGCGTGATAATTACTCGGAATCGTCACAGAGGTATTTCCAGGGAGTGTTTTTGTCCAATCATACTGCGGATCACGCCAGGGCAGCTTGGCATTGCTGACATAGAAAATGTTGTCTTCTCTATCGGCGTAGACCATGTTGAAACTAGGAATGGATGTCATTTCCAGAGCGGTTCTGAACTCATCGAAGTTGCTTGCTTTGTTCATTCGATACCACTGCTCCGTGGCTCGTATGTCATCGAAAACGGCCATGTGAAAAGCGAAATATCCAGAGTCGTTTTTAACAACCGGACCGTATTTAGAGTAATAAGCATCCCGCTTCACATTGATCCGGATGCCCAGCAAAATCTTCACCCTGAGTTTCACCTTCCAGTGTTCGAGTTCATGCCACTCATCGTCAATCTTGTACTTATTTTCTTGCTCAGGGTGCATTTCCAGTTCGAACACATCGATTTTATCAGGGTAATTGACCGTGTGCGCCCAGCCCAGGTTTTCGTTTGTCCCGTGAAAAACCGTCGGGCCACCAGGGAATAATCCGCCGATCATGTTCCAGCCTTCATCGCTAATCAGGTGCGCTTCGTACCAACCAACAGGCCCTTCGAGTGGCTGGTGCGCATTGACTGCCAGAAAAACCTCATCCGATTCCGACTTAGCTCGATTTATGGCGATTCCGTTGGAACCGGTTCCGGTGAAATACGGTTTGATCCGATTCCCGAAAAGCGCACTCAATGTTCTGTCCGCACCATCGAAAACAGCCAGTTGAAAAACATACGTCGTGAAAGCATCCATCACGGTGACCGGGAAGGCTTTCTTGATCAAAACTTCCTTTGGGTGAGCTTCGGCGTAAGCGTTCAGACCGGCTACATACCCGGTGACTATTTGGACAAAATCTGGAGAAATTTCCATGAAATGTTCGTCCACAATTTGTTGGCATCTGAGGAGGTTGGAGACATAGTCTATGGGTGCGCCATTTTTCCCTAAGTGCCTTCCTAGCATGCCTTTAGCCGCCAGGATGGATTCTTGAATCGTCTTAAAATCATCCTCAGCATGAGCCCAGGCCAGTCCATAGCTCACCTGTGCGTCGGTAGGAGCATAAATGTGCGGAACGCCCCACTTATCACGCATGATCTGAATTTCAGAAGGTGTGAATTGGGCATAAAGCTGAGAGAGGAGCAGGAGGGAAAGGACTGTAAATAAGGGTCTAATTCTCATGTTGTGATTTTCGAAACTAAATATAGAATCTAAAATGAAGGTTCGGAGAAAATGCTCAACTTATTTCAAGCAACTTGAGTTCGATTTTTTTATTTCTGATAATCGAACTTTTATGGAGTTAAGACGGTCAACTTTATCCTCCAACCACATAAAACGCTCCCCAGTAAATCGGCTCTGGAAATTGTTCTTTGAGTTTCAGCTGAGCTGATTTGAGTGATTGCCTTGCATTGCCGTTTTCGAGGTAGTCCTTATAGAAAAGAATCATCAACTCTTTCGTTGCTTCGTCATCCACCTTCCACAAGCTGATGACCACATTCTGCGCACCAGCCACTTGGAAAGCACGCTGCAAGCCGTACACGCCCTGTCCATCTACAATCTTCCCTTTTCCGGTCTCACAGGCCGAGAGCACGACGAGTTGATTGCCGTGTAGGTCGAGCTGAGCAATTTCCTTGGCGGTGATGATGCCATTCTCTTCAGCCGGCATGATGGATTCTTTCAAGTTCGCCAAAAGCAAACCGGAGTGGAGCAGGGGATCATCGTTGACCACATCCTCGGAGGATTCCTCGAAAAATCCATGCGTCGCAATGTGAAGGATGTCCACCGATTCAATGGACTTGAGTTGGCTTTCGTGGGCATCTTTGGCAAGAAAAGACTTGGAGTCGATTCCTTGATCGGTCATCAACGAATGGATGTTTTCCACTTCCACCTTGGTGCCGGGTAGGTCGCTGACACCCTCTGTGAAAATCTCACGGAAGACGCTGGTTCGGTCTGTGTTCTTGGTTTCCGGGTGCGCTTGTGCGTTGAAATCAGGGAAACCGAAGAGAATCGCCTCAGACGCCTTTTTCTCGGAACTTTCTCTGCCGACCAATTCTTTGGTGTTGCCTACAATTTCAATGTTCCAATCTTCGATGACATACTTGTCAGTTTCTGGATTGTACAGCGTGTTGAGGTTGAGTAAATGATAAATGCCGTCAGAGGAGAAATAGACCTTGTCGTATCCTTTAAGTTGATTGGCTATCGGCTGCCAGAAATTTCCGTGGCTGTCCGTGTCTTTCAGTTTGAACTTTATCTTGTTCTTATACAAACTAAATGACTTGGCGTCCATTTCTGCTCCATTTTCCAGTCGGACGTATTTTGGGTAATCCGTGGTTTTGTTGTCGATGATTAATGCGAGGTATTGGCGGCCTTCTTTGTTCCATTCAATTTCCTCGAAAACGAACGGAGTGATGCCGATGATTTCGATGGCTACTTCTCCATCCGCCAAACTGCCAGCCACGTCACGCCATTTGGTGACTTTATTCGAGGCTTTCTTTGGTAGTGAGTTCAACACTCGCTCGTATTCTTCTCCCACGATCTTGAGACTGTCCAGATATATCTTTTGGTCTCCCTCGTTACTGAACTGCTCCAGCTTAGCCACCTCCTTGTTGATTTCCACCCATCGTAAATAGGTTGCTTTGATTTTAGGGTCGGACTGCTTGTCAAGGTAATTCCGCAGCTCCATGCTTTCGTTTAGGAGCATCGCTTTGGTTCTGATTTGCACGTCGTATAGTTCGGCGGCAAGCTCTGGATTTTCATCGAGCATGTCATTGATGAGTGAAAAGTAGGCGCCTAGTTGTCCCTTGATGGTGTGGTAATATTCGAGCCGTTCCTTTTCGCTCAGGTGAGGAAAAAATTCATCGAGAATATGCAGGTAGTTCCCGATTGCTTGCTTGAAGTATTCCAAAGATTTTTTCGGATTTCCTGTCAGGTAATTGGCGCAAGCCAGGTTATACAGCGAAGTGCAAGTAAACTGATTGTATGGTCCGAGGACCTTATCCTGAATTTTCAGCGCCTCCTGAAATCTGGATTTAGCCTGGTCGTATTCTTTTTGAGAAATATGCACCATCCCCAGATCATTCATGGTCAGCGCTACATCGAAGTTTTGATTGCCGATCGTTCGCTGCTGTACATCGAGTGTCTCCTCCAGCAGCTTCTGGGCCTGACCAAACTTCCCACCCTTTCTGTAAGCCGAGCCTAGCGTTTGCTTCAGTCGCAATAGCTCTCGGTTGCTCTCATTGACCATGGTTTTTCTGAGTTCGTAGGCTTTGTTGAGCATGTCAATGGCCTCCTCATGAGCGCCCATCGAGAGAAATAACGTGCCGGCCACCTGCTGGGAAAAGGAGTACTCGAAACTATTCTCACCGTGATTGGCTCGGTCATTTGCCAGAATAAACTGTACATACTGGAGGGCTCTGGAATTCCTTCCGGTTTCCATGTATAGAGTGGTGAGATTGCTGGCGATTTTAGTAGCCATTTCGTTTTCCAAACCGTGCTTCTGATTCTGCATGTTTAGCGTCTGTTGCAGCAAACCCTCGGCTTTGTCGTACTGGCCAAGACTTATCAAAATGACGGCCGTTTGATTCATGGAAAAGACCAGATCATCGAAGTATATTTCATCGGTAGCGTAGAATGAAATGGCGCGCTTCACGAATTCCTGCGCCTCTTCGTATTTGCCTTGCTTTGTCAAAAGTTCAGCATAATTGGTGTCGAAAAGTGCCGTCAGCTCTCCCTTTGTTTCGGAATCGTAGTTTTTTAAAATCCGATAGGCTTTCGAGTAGACCTTTTCAGCTGCCCGATAGTCGGCGAGTTCAGAATTCACCAGTGTCAGGTAATTAAGGGCGTACAGGTAATTGTCTGATTCTTCTCCGTAGAATTCTTTGTTCAACTCTTCATTTTCAATGGCATATTTCCGCGCTTGCAGATATTGGCTGGTGTTGACATAAGAAAGCGCCAACTCTTCGACGGTATTCAACTTGACCTTATAACTCAGGCTGTCATTGGGCGAGAGACTCTCAAGTGTTTTTTCCAAAAAAGGAATGGCCGCTCGGTAGTCATTTTCCCCGAATGCTGCTAACGCTTGCTCTCTGTGTCGATAAGCCACGAGATTGGTGAATTCGGCTTTTCTGTCTGGAAATTTCTGAAAGAACATTTTTTGATATTTCTCAGATTCTAGTCCATATCCCATGTCCCGATCCATGGCCAGGATGTTTTCCATCACGGCCCAATAATTTGGATCTTCAGGGTCGAGTAATCCCAAACTCTTTTCAAACAATACATAGGCGTCATCTCGCATTCCACCGAGCTGGGATGCGATTGCTGCGTTATTGTAAGTCAGGAAAAGATCATCCGCCTGGCTCTCCAAGTAGGCTTCATTTTGAAGCAGTAGGTCGTACCAAAAAGCTGACATAAAGTAACTGCCCTTGCGGGAGTAGGCCACCGCTAGATTCTCGAGAGTAATGAGCCGATCAGGTGAATTCTCACCTTCTACCTCTTCGTACAAATCGGCGGCTGATGCGATAAATTCGATGCTTCTGTCGTAATCCTCTGCCTCGAGCAACATGATGCCCGCTTTGTTAAGAACGAGCGCGTAATTGTACTTCGCAAATTCTTCCTCCGCTTCCAGTGCTCTTTCAGCTTCCAGCTTTGCCCGGTTGATTGTCTCAAAGGCCTTGGTGTATTCCTCAGTTTCCCAATAATAATTGCTGCTATCCAGCAGCATTTGAAGATCCTGCGCATTGATTGCTAGAGCACCCAAAAAGAGCAACGACGAGAATAGCGTGTTTTTCATAGTTATTGTTTACTCTCTTTGATACCCCAAAAGATGACCAGCGCTCCTGTCAAGAACATGATTAAACTGTAAATGGCCGGCGCAATGGCGTATTCGGTGTTCATCAAAAGTCCGGTGGCAATGGCGATGGCGAGGGTTCCGTTTTGGATTCCGCTTTCAATCGAAATTGAAATGGCCTGACGGGGGGATAGTTTCATAAATGTGGCAATGATCATTCCGAGTCCCATGGTGAGGATATTCAGGGTGAAGGTGATCAGTCCGGCTTGCTGGGCATAGGGGATGATGTTTTCTTTTTCACTTAATATCACGCCCACCAGGACCAAAACAAAAACGATTCCCGAAGCTATGCGGACAGGCTTCTCCATTTTCATGGCAAAGGCTTCTTTACTGGCGCGGATCCACATGCCAATGGAAACCGGTATTATGACGATGACAAAAACCTGAGCGATGGTCTGAACGACGTTGAGCTGAATTTCGGTCTCACTTCCCAGGACTGTCTGAAGGCCGAGATTGATGATGAATGGAATCGTGATGAGCGTCACAAAGCTGGCAATGGCCGTTAGGCTGACGGAGAGCGCTGTGTCGCCTTTGGCCAGGTGGGTGATCAGGTTGGAGGTGGGGCCGCCGGGACATGCGGCAAGAATGATCAACCCGATCGCTATTTCTGCTCGGACAGAAAAAATGCTGATCAAGAGAAAACCAATCAGCGGCAAGAGTATGAGCTGATTGGCCAACCCGATGAGGATGGCTTTTGGCTCGATAAATACTCTTTTGAAATCATTGACGGTCAGGGTAAGGCCCATGCCGAACATGATGATGACAAGGGAAAGGGCCAGAATGACGGTTGAAGTTTCCATGGTGAAGAAATCTTAGTGAAAGTTAGGTTTAGCTTAAAAGTAGAAATATATCGTCTTACTCGTATATTCTGATTATTTCACCGTTTCCATGTCCTTCTATACTCCGAACATATCCATTCGAGACTCGCTCCATAGGGATGGGATTATGTCCAGGAAAATAGTGCTGATATTTTTCCTTCGCATCTTCCACAAGCCCAGCTGAGACCACATTGATTCTTTTGCCATCGGTCACTTCCTGTGCGGCAGCTTTCACGAAGCTGTGAATGGCGCCATTGACCATGGCGGCACTTGTGGTCATGTAAACCGGATCATCGGCCAGAATGCCGGTGGTTAATGTGAACGAACCACCTGGATTCAGATGCTCCATGCCAATTCTGACCAAATTCACCTGGCCCATAAGTTTGCTACGAATGCCGATGTAGAAATCGTCCTCCGATAAATCAACAAATGGCGCCCACTTGGCTTCACCGGCGATACAAACAATGGCGTCCAGCTTGCCAATTTGACCTAGTGAGGTTTTGATGGATTCAGAATCTGCAATATCCATTTTATGATCCGCGGTTCGTCCGGAAATAAGCACCTCGTGTTTTACAGAGAGTCGTTTTACCACGGTCTTTCCGATGGTGCCATGACCACCGATGACTAGAATTTTCATTTGACTAAGCTAAGAATACCGTCGGATTCAGAGTCCTTTTCGCAGGATGATGTCGCGAGTGCCTATCCAGACGCCATTTTCCTTGCGTAAATCGAGTACGAAACCATCACCACCTCTTGGGTTGGATCTGTTCCGCTCGCGATTGGTCAGAAAAGGATCATCGTCAAACAAGTAATCCTGAATCCAGTAATAGCTGCCATCTGGTTCCAGGATGGTGGGGTGGATGTGCTGAACGATTGACGTGTTTGGATAACTCGCCGGTCGAATGGTTGTGAACTCATACTTGCCGTCTTCCCCTGTTTTCAGCCAACCACGAAGTTTGCCATGACGTCCTTCCCAGCCTTTGGAATTGGCCTCTGAGGGATAAATTCCCTTCGCATCTGTATGATAGAGATACAAAATGATTCCGTCGGCAGGGGTTTTGCCATCTGCCTTGTAAATCGTACCACTCACTTTTAATGTTTCGCCTTTTTTGGTGTCTGTGATGGTCAGATTTTGAGAGAGTTTTCCTTCGAATTCAAAAACGGCTTCACATCCTTCGCAAGGTCCGCCAAGGAGTTTTGTGTCCGTTTGTTGAGCACAAGAGGCAGTGAATATTAGAATGAATAGCAGGCTGATTTGGAATTTGAAATGCATGTAGCTTAAAACGACCAAACTTCTTCTTTGGTTGTGGACAACTTTCTAACAAGAGAAACGTAAGGAACCATGTTAACCCAAAAAATATGAGAACCCCTTTATTCCTAATGACGCTCTGCGGCGTACTTCTTACATCCTTTGGTCAAACGACGGTCAGCGCCTCTAAAATCATGAATGACATCAAGGATGGTCAGGCGATTTCTTACGATAATGCCACCATTACGGGAACGCTCGATTTTACCTACAGAAATGCGAAGGAAGATGATCTTGGACGTCACAAGTGGTACCACGGCACGAACACCGTAAATGAAGACATTGAAGTGCCGATTTCTTTTGTGAATTGCAAATTCGAGGATGACGTGCTTGCGTACATTCACGTGGAAAGATCTGGGTATACGTTCACGGCGGATTTCGAGCGACAGGTGAAATTTAAAGACTGCACTTTCAACGGAGATGCCATGTTTAAGTATTCAGAATTTGACAGGAACGTGGACTTCTCGGGCAGTAAGTTTAATCGTAAGTCGACGTTCAAGTACGCTGAGTTTGATGATCAAGCGGATTTCTCAAAGACGTATTTCGAGGATGATGCGATCTTCAAGTATGCCGAATTTGACGAGGGTGTGAGTTTTAATTCAGCTGAATTCATGGAGTCCTTAGATATCAAATACCTGGAGGTTCGTGGGCTGTTCGATATTGACCGAATGGAGGTTAGAGACGACATTGATGCGAAGTACACCGAGATCAACGGCAAAAGCTTTGCTAAGTATTTGTATCAGGCTCGGAGGAAAAATTAAGCGGAATAAATTCAAAATGATCCCGGCAGTTTTTCTGTTGGGATTTTTTATGTCTGCTATATTTGCCCCGCCTACGCTGAAGGCTCGGCGGGCAGGCATTTATGAGGCATTAGCTCAGTTGGTTTAGAGCACTACCTTGACAGGGTAGGGGTCACTGGTTCGAATCCAGTATGCCTCACATTCTCAAAAGTTTATTGGATTTTAAATGCATACTGGATCACGAGAGGCTGTGCGGCATGCTCGTGTGTATAAGTAATCCAGTATGCCTCACAACAAAAAAAGCCACTCTGATCAGAGTGGCTTTGATTTTTTAACCAAGAAGAGGGTTTACTTCTGCGAATGCATCGCCATTCGGTTGCCCTCAGTATCCATAAAGAAAGCCATGTGACCATGTTCCTCCGATATCTGGGTTTTGGGCATTACGATGCTACCACCGGCAGCTTCGACACGACTCAGTGCATCTGATAAATCAGGGTCAGCATTTAAGTACAGAATGGGGCCGTCGGTTGCACTAGGGATGTGCATTTCGCTTTTGATAAGAGCTCCCGATAACTTGCCCGACATGGGCTCGAATGGGAAAAAGCCCATTGGCATCCCACCAAACTCCGAGACTTCAATGTCTACGTCAAAGACTGTGGAATAAAATTTTGCGGCTCTGTCCATGTCTGTGACCGGTACTTCGAACCAATTGAGTGTGTTTGATTTTGCGTCCATAATTTTTCTTTTAGGACGAATAAGTTACAAAGGAATGGACAGAATTACTGATACTTATCGTAGAGCTCAATGCCTTCTTTGATCATCGGGATCTTTTTTATTAACTTACATGTAGTAAAACCTACAAGTAGTAATGGGTGTAATGAGTGTACGTATTGATGACCGAAAGCGAAAAATGCTCAAGGTATTGGCTTCCATTAAAGGAAAAAGCATGGGTGGGATATTGGCCGATTTAATCGATGATTACATAGAGGCCAATAAGAAGGATCTTCCCACGGAGGAAGCTGAATACTTACTAAGGCTTTCTGAGGGCAGTTTCAATGACTGGGATAACGAAGAAGACGAGGTGTACAATGACCTATAAAACCTGGGATATTGTTTTGGTGCCTTTTCCGTTTACCGATCAATCCAGTTCGAAGAAAAGGCCTGGGTTGATTGTTTCGCCTCACGGCTATTATGAGAAGGGCGATTGCATTCTTTGTTTCATTACAAGTAAACTGGACAACAGGAAAAGCCCTGGGGATTATTTGATAGAAAACTGGGAAAATGCCGGTTTGCCCAAACCATCAATGCTCAGGATGAAAATGGTCACCGTTCATGACTCAATCATCGTGAAGAAAATCGGACACCTTGAGAAAATGGACCAAAAAAACTTCAAGGTTGTCTTGCGAGGTTTCTTTGACCTTTAAATTTTAGAGATGATCTATAACGAGTAGGCGTCAACCAAGGTTATTTGGGTGTTACAGTTTTGGGCTAAAGCTTGAGTAAACTACCTTTTTACTGATACTTATCGTACAGTCCAATTCCCTCTTTGATCATCGGGATAATTTTTTCCAAACGCTTTTGTTTGGTTTCCGCCCTTTTGGCGTCTGCAATGTGTTCGGTGAATTCTCTCTTCTTGGTCAGATTAAGTTTGTCGAAGTTTTCTGATAACACCGAGTCTGAAGCGAGTGCTTCCTTTAGTTCATTCGGAATTTCCAGAGGTTTTTTCTCGGGCTTGATTTCCTTGCCGTCTTTCTGGTTTTGGATGGCTTCATGGACGTATTTCAGGATCAGTTTTTCATCTACTTCGTCCACAGAACCAAATCGCCATTGGCGCATGCCTTTGGTTTTTTCTTCCTGGGCGTTGATGAGCACTTTTGCTTCATCTTTCAGGAAGACCCCTTGAAAGAACCACAGCCCTGCGTAGGATTTGAACGCTCCGATCCCTACGACATTCTTCTTGTTGATCTGGTAGGTTGGGATACCCCACTTTACTGTTTCGACTAGTTCTGTTGAATTCAGGATTCGCCTAAGTTCATCCAGAAGCGGACGATGTTCAGGTTGGGTTTCGAGGTACTCCTCGACGGTTTTGGCCATTTTCATGACTATAAAATTAATGGATATTACAAAGCCTTAAGTTGCTCCTCAAGTGCTTTAATCTTCGCTTCTGCGTCGGCTTTAAATTCCCGGCCTTGTGCCGGGATCTCATCATGAAGATTAAATGTCCTGAAATTACATTCCTGCCAACTGCTCTTCCAACGCCTTGATCTTTGCTTCAGCATCGGCCTTAAATTCCCGGCCTTGTGCCGGGATCTCATCAATGCAGATTAAATGTCCTGGAATTACATTCCTGCCAACTGCTCCTCCAAGGCCTTGATCTTCGCTTCTGCGTCGGCTTTAAATTCCCGGCCTTGTGCCGGGATCTCATCATGCAGATTAAATGTCCTGGAATTACATTCCTGCCAACTGCTCTTCCAACGCCTTGATTTTCGCTTCAGCATCGGCCTTCTTCTTCTTCTCCATCTCCACGACTTTCTCAGGTGCACCGTTTACGAAGCGCTCATTTGAAAGTTTCTTGTCAACACTGATGAGAAAACCTTTGTTGTATTTCAACTCTTCCTCAATGCGAGCTTTCTCAGCTTCCGCATTCACACTGTCGCCGAGTGGAATAAAGAATTCATGATTCGCCAAAACGAAGGAAGCTGCATTCGCCGGTTTCTCAGTTCCAACAGAAACGTCAGAAAGATTCGCCATCTTTTTCAAGGAAGGAATCAAAGCTTCGATGGTCGCAGCATCCTGCGAAATCACCACCAATTCCAATGCCTCTTTCTGGGCAATCTGCTTGGAATTTCTGATGTTTCGAATGTTTGTTGAGATTTCGAAAAGTACGTCGGTATTTTTCAGAATCTTTTCATCCCACTTTCCAGCCTTTGGCCACTGCGTCACGATCAGTGCTTCATCTACCGAACGCTCAGCGAATGCATGCCAAAGCTCTTCGGTGATGAAAGGCATGAACGGATGCAATACTTTTAGTAATTCTTCGAACAACTCAACCGTTTTGACCTTGGTCTCGGCGTTAATGGGTTTTTGATACTCAGGCTTCACCCACTCTAAGTATGCGCTACAGAAGTCGTTCCATACCAACTTATAAACGACCATCAAAGCATCCGACATTCTGAACTTGGAGAAATGATCTTCCAGTTCTGTCAAGGCCTGATTCAATCGGCCTTCGAACCAAGAAATAGCCATGGCGTCAGTCTCATTGGTCGCGTCAGTGGTTTCCCATGAATCCACAAGCCTGAACGCATTCCAAATCTTATTGGAGAAGTTCCGTCCTTGCTCACACAGCTTCTCATCAAAGAGTAGGTCGTTTCCGGCAGGCGAACTGAAGAGCATACCTGTTCTGATACCATCAGCGCCGTATTGCTTGATCAAGTCCAATGGATCAGGTGAGTTGCCCAAAGACTTGGACATTTTCCTGCGCTGCTTGTCCCGAACGATCCCGGTCAGATACACATCCTCAAAAGGTTTTTCGCCAAGGTACTCGTACCCCGCAATGATCATTCTGGCCACCCAGAAAAACAGTATCTCAGGAGCCGTCACCAATGTTGCAGTAGGGTAGAAGAAGCTCAATTCTTCATTGGCTGCCTTGTTGATTTTTCCAGTTTCTTTATCATAGTAGGCATCCTCAAACCCTCCGAACGAGGAAATCGGCCATAGCCAGGAAGAAGCCCAAGTGTCCAGAACGTCTCCATCTTGTTTGAGATCCGAAGCTTTAAGAGAAGGATCTCCAGAATGCGCTTTGGCCATTTCCAGCGCTTCATCGGCATTCTCGGCAACAACGAAATCTTCCAAACCTTCTCCATAATAGTACGCCGGAATTCGCTGGCCCCACCATAGTTGACGCGAGATGCACCAATCCCGAACATTCTCCATCCAATGGTTGTAGGTGTTCTTGAATTTCGCCGGGTGCAACTTCACCTCATCGTCCATCACCGCTCGGTGTGCCTCTTTGGAGATATCCTTCATTTTGATGAACCATTGAAGGGAAAGCTTCGGCTCCACGACAGAATTCGTTCGCTCAGAGCGTCCAATCTTGGTGATGAAATCTTCCTCTTTCACCAATCTCTCGGCGGCCTTTAGCGCTTTGATTATTTCCTTTCGAGCTTTGAATCGATCCAGCCCAACCAACTCAGGAAGTCCGCACTTTTCGTTCAGCGTCCCGTCCAGATTGATGGTGTCTATCGTCTCAAGATTATGTCGCTGACCAATCTCGTAATCGTTTGGGTCATGGGCGGGCGTCACTTTCAAACAACCTGTTCCAAATTCCACTTCCACGTACTCGTCTCCGATGAGCGGAATCTCCCGATTCACCAAAGGCACAATCGCTTTCTTCCCGATCAAGTGCTTAAACCGCTCGTCTTTTGGGTTCACAGCAATGGCCGTGTCGCCAGGGATGGTTTCTGGTCGCACCGTAGCGATGGTCAGGAAGTCATCCGAACCGACGATTTGATATTTTACATAGTATAGCGTTGCTCGCTCACCATCCTCTTTGTACATCACCTCTTCATTAGAGATGGTGGTCTGCGCTTCACAGTCCCAGTTGACCATGCGCAAGCCCCGGTAGATGTAGCCCTTTTTGTAAAGATCCACGAACACCCGAATCACCGAATCGTGGTATCCTTCGTCCATCGTAAAGGTCGTTCTGTCCCAGTCACACGATGCACCCAATTTTTTCAATTGCTCCAGGATGATCCCACCGTACTTGTCCTTCCATTCCCAGGCATGCTTCATGAAGTCATCCCGCGACAGATCGCTCTTTTTGACGCCTTGTTCCCTGAGCATCCGAACCACTTTAGCTTCTGTAGCAATGGATGCATGATCGGTC
Source organism: Cyclobacteriaceae bacterium (assembly GCA_965212145.1). GTDB lineage: Bacteria > Bacteroidota > Bacteroidia > Cytophagales > Cyclobacteriaceae > JAAEPI01. Next base: position 164,336 of record CBDBUY010000009.1, read on the forward strand.
CCCGGAAGCCAACAGGCAGCCTTGCCTTCCATTCGCGCCTTTCGGATCAGAATATCTTGAATGGTGTTGTTAAGCATGTGGCCCATGTGCAGCACACCAGTGACGTTTGGTGGTGGTATGACGACCGTGTAAGGCTCTTTGGATGGATCTGCTTCTGCGTGGAAATAGCCATTCTCCATCCAGTAGCTGTACCACTTATCTTCTATCTGTGTCGGGTCGTATTTTGTCGCCAGGCTCATCTGTTTTTCTTAAAGCCTGCAAATTTAGAACAAACACAAACACATCAACGAGTCACTCTGAACTTGTTTCAGAGTCTGTCTCGAATCAGTAAAAAAGAGGGTGAAACGGGCTTGGCAGACTCCATAAAGGAAAGATGGAGCGACACCTCCTTGTTTCCAAGCAACCGTACTCCCGCTCGCACTGCGTTTGATCGGGGCTAGTTTGAAACAGTCTCTTCTTTTGGAGCTGTAATTCTGAGCGCAGTGCAACGGAGCGTAAGAATCCGAATCCTACTGGAGGGGCACAAGTCGTGCCATCGCGCTGGCTTGGCTGGAATACTTAAACTCGGGAGAGATTACTAATTAATCATTTTTGCTAAATTGATATAAATACTCTGCGATGGTGATATTTTTTATTTGGCTAGGTGTTGTCGCGTATCCGATTTATTTCATGTCGGCTAACTTCAGAAAGTTCAATTTTAATCTCGGCGTTATTTCAATATTATGTTCGTTCATTTTTTTAATCCCGAATACTTGGACAAGCTGGACGAATTTAGGTTTTGCACTAGTCACCATTGGCGGAACGCAAGTTTACGTTTGGCGAACAGAGCTCAAGCTTCTTCGAAAACGCAAGAAAGGGGAAGAGGACAGGGAAAAGGCTGCTAAAAAGTATGATGAGATTCAAGAATTTCACGGTGGACTGTACGAGAAAACAGAAAGACCACTGACCCCTGATGAAATAGCTAAATTCCGCAAAGGCTTTGCACAGCTCGTTTGGTTGTTGGTTCCTTTCATATTGGCCGGATTAGTTGGATCTATTCTGATTGAGTTTAGGGCTGATCCTGAGTATAACAGTTATAAGTATGGTACACTTCTGTTTAGTGTTATTACGGGGCTGATTTTGCTAATCGCATATAAATCTGAAAAGAGAAAAATTGAAAACAATAAAATGTATGTACTGAAGGCAGTAGTTTCTGAAAAGGGAGAATCCCCTTCTTCAACAGGAAATTCCACTGATTTTCATATCGTCCTTGGAGACAAGGAAGATGAGAAGACCTATCGTTTTATTGTTGAAAAAGAATTTTATGATAACACTAAGTACGGAGACGTGATAATGGTTGAAGGTCTGAGTCCGCGATTTACTGAATTTAGAAACATGGTATATCTTGGATCAATTATGGGGCATGGAGAATCTTAGGTATAATTGTCGTTATCCAGCTTTTCAATAGAGTCAAGGACAGGAGGATTCAACTCCCACCATGGTTTGTGTCTTCACAAACCATACAGATTTCGATTTGTGAAGACACGAACCGAGGCTACAGAAATTATAGATTCTCCCCTGATTAATGGCCACAAGCTTTCTGAAATAGCCCCGATCGAAGCGAACACGAAGTAAAGCGGAGAGCGGGAGTACAGCAAATAAAAATCCTTTGAGTCTTTGCTCTTAAGCAGCCCTCCCAAAATGCTTCAGAACCCTTACATGGGATTTCAAAGCACTGGTAAACGTCGGATAGTGGATGTAGGGGAGGTCGTGATCTTTGGCCGTGTCTCTAACGATTTTGGAAATTTCCGGATAATGAATGTGGCAGATGTTAGGGAACAAATGATGCTCTATCTGGAAATTCAATCCCCCAAAGAGGTAACTGAGCACGCCATTGTTTGCGCTGAAATTTGCCGTGGTGTGGAGCTGAAAGTCCGCCCAGGGCAGATTGATTTTTTGTTCATCGTCGGGTTCCATAAAGCTGGTCCCCTCTATGATGTGCGCCAGCATAAAGATGATGGCGAGGGTGGTGCCCTGCACAAAATGTGCCGCCAGAATGCCCATGAGGATATAGTACCACGCCAGATCCACCAGCACGAAAGGCAGAACCAGGAAAATGGAGTAATAGAGTGCCTTATACAGCACGAGCCGAACGATCTCTTTCTTTGGGAATTTATCTCGGTAGTGTGCGCCCAATTGATGGCTGAAGAATTTTTTGTAGTCCTTGATCAGGATCCAGGAGATGCTCGATAGACTGTAGAGGAAGAAAGCATAGACATGCTGGAACCGATGGTATTTCTTTAGCTCCTGTGTGGGTTCTATCCGAAGAACTGCACCGGGATGAATGTCCTCATCGTGGTGTGGGATATTCGTGAAAGTGTGGTGAACAACATTATGCGAAATATTCCAGATGTAGTCGTTCGCTCCGATGATGTTGAAGCTTAGTCCTAGCTTTTTATTCACCTTTCGGTGCTTTGAGTACGAGCCGTGGATGGCATCATGACCGATGTTGATCCCGACCATTGCCGTAAGGAATCCGTGTGACATGGCCAACAATAGCATCACGAATGGAGGGACGGCATTGGTTACAATGAGCAGATACACAGCTGCCCAGCCAACAATGATCCAGGTAGTCTTTAGGATCATTTTGGTGTTGGCGGTTTTTGGTTCCTTGCGGTCGGCGAAGTATTTTTCTACTCGCTCATTTACGTCTTCCTGAAAGCTTTTCTGTTGCTTTCTTTCGAAGATCACTCGTTTGGATTGTCTCGGGGGGCTGGCGGTTAAACTCATTAACTGATCAAATTCACTAATCTATGACAGGAATTATTGGTCAGATCCTGACATCTATAAGCGTCGAAGATACCACCGAATAGTTAAACCATTTTCCTTTCGTTTCTTTTTACTAAACGGTTTATTCATATCCGAGTCGGTCAAGAAGTGCCCCGACCAACTCAGATTGATTGCTTTTCATCAATTCGATTTCGCCCGAAAGATCAACCAGAAGATGTATGAAATGATGTAAATAACCAAGCCGTACATGGTGGTGATCATCGAGACTTTGAAGCCACCTGCTAGCATTCCCGGGGCTATTTGTCCGGCTTGTTCGATGAATTTCATTGCATCATACAGGCCGATCAGTTGTCCAAGTAAACCAAAGATGGCTGCAAATAGCCCGACTGACTTGATCATGTTTAATGAAGCCTCTGTTTTTTCCTTGCTGGTGATGTATTTCACAGAAAGGACGATGACAACCAGAAAAACAATGGTTAAGATGCCCATGAAAAGCGGGCCACCCATTTGAAATAATTGAATCATAATTTTCGAAATTAAGTGTAAAAATGTTTGATGCAAATAACCGGTAGATAGTCCTGCAGGGAAAGGTCATATCCCGTGCTAAACCTGTCATTCGTCTCATTTTCTGCTGTAATTGACTGTTTTGGCAGATATTCACGACATGAAGTTCTCAAGGTGGCTGCTTTTCTGGGTCGGTTTGTTTGTAGCGCTCGTGATTCTTTTTAGCGGATCGCTGGGCAGTTTCTTGCTGTCATTTTTCTTCGTTTCATTTCTGTTTCCTGTGATCGTACTCACCTCCTGGTACTTTGATTCCATCTTGATTCCGAGATATCTGATGACCGATAGGATCGCCCGATTCTGCCTGCATTTTTTCTACATGCTCGTGGTGTCCCTTTACCTGGAGCTATTGGTGATTCTAATCTCATTCGTGATCCTGGCAGATTATTCCATTGAAAACCTAGGCGAGTATTCCTCGGATATTCGGTTTCTGGCGCTGGTTCTTTACCTGATAGTTTTTGGGAGGTCTTTTATCAACGCATTCCTTCAACTCAAGGCGCGAGAACGTCAATTGCAGGAGTATGAAACCAAGTCAAGCAATGAGGGGAATGGCTCTATAAAAATCAAAGTCAATAGAAAGGAAGTGCCCATATCAGTAGAGGAAATCATGTTCGTGGTGAGCTACTCTGATTACGTAAAAATTCATTTGAGGGAAGGAAGCCTGGTGACGCGCGAACGCATCAGCCAAATGGAGCGCAAACTCCCTGATAATTTTCTTCGAATTCATCGATCCTATCTGGTCAATACCAAATTCATTGAATCGTTTAATCGCGAAGTTGTCCGGGTCAATGGTTCTGATTTAGGAATTGGTCGTACGTATCGCAAGCAGGTCAAGGAATATTTAGAGCGAATGTGAGCAGTCATTCGCGATCAGACTCAACCACCTCCACGAAAATGCCGTCGGGATCGCGAACGATAAAAAGTTTGTAGCCATCTCCGGAAACTTCTCCTACTATGGGGATGCCTTGTTCTTCTACCTTTTGCCGAACTTCTGAGTAATCCTGATACCTGAAGGTGAGGTAGTTCACCCCGGATTGAACGTCAATGCCGGTCTGGGCTTTTTGTTTCGTGACACCCTTGATTTCTGCCAGTTTTAGAGCCGCAGTGTTTTTGCCTTCTCCCAGTTTGTACATGTTCACCTTCAGTCCTTTGCCGTTGCTCATTCCTGCCTGATCTGCCCAGGTACTCGGCAATGAGAAATCAAACATTTTCTCAAAACCGAGAATTTCCGTGTAGAACTTCTCCGATGCTTCTATGTCCGAGACCACCAGTCCCACCGCGTCAAATTTCTTGACGTATCCGGATTGGGCGAATGAAACAACTGCAAAAAGGAGGAAGGCTATAAAGAGGGTTGGCTTTTTCATAAGTCGCTTGTTTAGTACAATTTACACTCAAACGAACGAATCATGTACATCATAGACCTAAACTACATCGTACCGCTGGAGGTGCTAGACGCTCACATGGGTGAACACGTGAAGTATCTCTACAAATATTACAAGCAAAACAAGTTTGTGGCTTCAGGCAGGAAAGTGCCCAGAACGGGTGGGATCATTTTGGCGTTGGCAGATTCACGAAAGGATGTGGATGCCATCATTGCTGAAGATCCGTTTTTCACCCACAAGCTGGCCGATTTCAAAGTAACGGAATTCCAAACATCACAGATGCATCCGCTGATGAAGCCTTTGTTGAAGGGATAGGTTTTGATAGCATTAGTTTGCTGATCATTGCCCGGTTTCATCTTCAACATACGACCGCATTCTACCTCAGTCTCTCCCGCCATCCTTTCACCTTCTTTCTAACACTGGAAATGGTACCTGTGCTGTCGTTTCCGACCCATCGGTCAAAGTCCCTTCTTAGCCGCATGACGGGCCCGAGGTTTCGTTCTTTCTTGGCGTTTTTCTTCAGGTAGTCGCGGATCAGTTTGATCTCCAGAGAATAACCTTCCAACCTCGCCGTGCTGTCAGCGATCATGTCCAAGCTAGTAGGGGAGGTCAACTCAGCCAATTTCATGGAGTTCAAAACGATGGTGTCTTGCATCACCATGAAAGAACTGTCTTGCAGGACAAGCGTGAGATGCTCATCTGACCAGTCAGTGAAGATGGAGTCATAGGCGTGAGAGGAGTACAAGGCAGTATCCCGAACTACCGATAGCTCAGTGAAACCCGGAAGTTGGATCGTGTCCATCGAGATGATTGATCGCCATTTCTTGGCCTTCATGGCGTGTGTTTCCAGATCGGTGGTTTCCGAAATTGGATAGAGAATTCCTTTCGGAATGGTCGCAGACCGCATCTTGAAATACTTGATCTCAGCCCCGATGATCTGGTAAAACGTGCTGTCATTTTTGGAGACAAAAGCGCTTGCCTGCTGAATGACTTCAACTCTTTCGGAGGAATCGGCAGGCAGGATCGCTGAGCGCTCAGTGATTTCTTCCAACGTGACCGGCCGGTTGGTCAGTAAGATGTCCATCCTGTGGTTGAACTCTGAGAGGTAATCAAGTTCCTGATCGTACCACAGTTTCATATCGGGAGTAGGCACAGGGAAAGTTTTGTGAATGGAAGGATTGAGCCGGATTCGCGAAACGATTTTCTCCAATTCGTCCCGTGTGACCAGAGAGTCCCGCATGGCGCCTGCCAGTGTTTTGGTCGTGTAGTTGAAATCGAACTGAGCGCCGTTCTCCAGAACCAGCGGATACTGCTTCAGTTTGCTGATGAGATCCCTGGCTAATTTCAATCTTCGTTCTTTCACGGCCTCCACTTCTTCATTCTGAATGGCCTGAAGCTGTTCAGTCAGAAGTGAGTCGATGATGGCCACTTCGGACCAACTGATGACAGAATCCTCCAGCAGTTGCTTTTCAAAGTGAGGAAGGGATTCCTTCTTAAAAACTACTCGTTTCACCTCTTCTCCCAGAATCAGCATGAAAAACTCCTTCATCGCCTCTTCGCCGTTTTTTTGAGCCTGATCCAGGATGTCAGCAGCCATGGCGTTTTCGCGCAGCTTGTCGATGCAGTGCATTTTGAGTTCACGGACGTGACGGAATTTGGCGTCTTCTTCTTTCAGAATTTCAAATCCCGGGATTCTTCGTTCGGGAATGAACCACGGGTTGATATCGGTGCTCAGGATTTCCGCCTGGAACCCGAAGAAATAAACGGTCTGATTTCGGTCGTCATAAACGACGTTGTTTTCACCCAATTGATCGAATCGGAATCCAGCCTGAACGCTCCCACGACCGATCATAGCCAGCTTGATTTTTCGCTCCTTTTTTGGTTGCTCCAGGCGGCTGTAATGGAAGTAGAAATCCACATAGCTGGCATTGGTACGAAAACCCATTTGATCGTAATTTCTAAATTCAGGGTCTTTGTCGAATTGGCGTTTGATTAGATCGTATTCCAGCTCCAGCACGTCTTTCCAGATTTTCTCAATGTACCGATCGTGATCATCATCGTCGCGTTTGATGAATTTCTTGTCTTTGATTTTGGTGCCGTGTTCATAATGACCCACAAAAAGAATCGTGGAGTTTCTGATGAATTTGGCGGGCAGCATTTCAATCAGGGCAGGGTAGGCGTTTCTAACAATTCGCTTTCGTGAGTCTTTCGCGAAACTTGCCTTGAGTTTATCCCGATCCTTTTTTCTTTTGAGCTTTTTCAATTCCTCTTTGAGAAGATTTTGCCGATAGACATACCGTCGCATCAGTTCCTGCTTGATGACCATATAATGCTCCTCCCCAAGCCTCTGGATGGAGTCGGTGTTGAGCACCTTCTTGCGAGCTTCTTCATCCGAGGCGAGCACCTCACCGTAATATTCGGCGGTGACCAATTCCCCAATGTCACGCACTTTACTCACCACATTGGCCGTGCCTTGCAGCTCCAGTTTGGAACCAAAAAGGTTGAAGGGATTCCACCAGAAAATCAGAAAGATGATCCCCAGAACGATGACAATATCGATCAGCAGTTTCCAGTTTTTTGAAAAGAGTGACAGGATCATTTTTTGCTGTCGTTTTTAGAGGTTAGCTCTTCCGGCACCTGATCCATGATCAGCTCGTCACTTTCAAACTCAATGTAAATTTCATTGTATCCCAGACTGCTCAGAAGCGTGCGGAGCATGGTGCGGGTTTTGCGCTGCGTGGTTTCTACTACGCCCATGTACTGCAGGTTTTCGCGAATTGCCAGCTCGGCGGATCTGAAAAATTCCTCCTGCTCTATCACCGAAATCTTATTGCCCCAGCTGTTATCCGAAATGTCGCTTTTCTTGAAATGATGAGGAGGGTAGGAGAAGGTGATGACCTCTACTGGCGGGAGTTTCAGGGAAATGCTGCTCTCGTCGATTTCAATGTCGTTCTTCGTGAGTTTCTCGAGATCAACGCCCGTTTTCACAATGGCCTTGGAGTAGGCGATAAAAGATGATTCGTTGAACTTAAAAATCCAGCGCTTGTTTTTTGTCCCATGGACGATTTTGTCAATGGTGAATTCCGTTGTGGCCAGCTTGGACGCTTTGTGGATTTTTCCCACGACCATTCCCGGTTCTTCCTTTTTGCAACCAAGAAGAGCCGATGAAATCAATATAGCGAGGAAGGTTCGCTTAAGACAGGCCATTGTTCTGTGTTTCGTAGATTTCCTTCACTGCCTTGAACAAGCAAGTTGCGATGCGCATTTGGCCTCCTTCGCTCAGCAGGAACTCCGCTTCTTCTTCATTGTCAAAGAATAAATTCTCAACAAGGAAGGCCGGGCAGGCGGTTTTTCGCAGGACATAGAAATCGGCCTCTTTGTCCGCATCTCCGTCCACCATGTCTTGCCTGAATCGAAAATCTGAGAGTTCGCGCTTGTACCATTTGGCAGCAATGGCGGCCAGGTCATCGCTTTTCGTTTGGCCCCTGCTGGTGAAAATCTCAAAGCCACGGGCCTTTGATCCGGCTCCCGGAGATTTCACGCCCGCAGCGTTGCTGTGGATGGAGAGGAAGTAGGCATTGCGGTCTTTCTTGTAGGTTTCATTTGCGAAGCGCACCCGATCAGCGAGCGGCACGTCTTTGAAGGATTCCAGCGTGTTTTCGTAGTATTTGATTTTTGCTTCGTCCAATAGGTCGGCCAGGAAGCCACCAATTTTTCTATTGATCACACCCTCGTAAGCTGTCATGTAGTTCTTGCCGTTTTTCTTGAACTCATACATTTTGCTCGGGGCGGTCACGTACTTGCCGTTTTTGTCCAGGCCTCCATGACCAGCATCAATGATCGGCACCATGCCGGTCGGGCTTTCCACATTTTCTGAGGCAGCTAGAGCTCGTTTCTGTGATGAAAGAATTGTAGGGACGGGCATGGCAGTGGTGACGCTTTTGTCTGGCGGAGTTTCGTCACTGCCCATTTCATCCTGAAATTCCAGATCGTCCTGCTGCAATTCGCTTAGCGGTGCGCTTCCTTCCGGCCGGTTTTTGAGCCAGGTTTCTTCACGAGCGGCATTGGATCGTTTATTCAGGTAGCGCAATGACTTGTCGCCAAAATAGAAGGCGATCATCATGAGGAATGCAGTCTTGAAAAACTCGAAATGATCCCAGTAGAATGAATTCTGATCCAGGTTGCCGTCCATCCCGAAACTAGCCACGAGCATCCCGAGCGCTCCAAAGAGAAGAGTCAATGCGATCATGCCTCTAACTGTTCCTTTTGGGAAACCAAAACTTTGGCTCCTGTACGGGTTGAAGTTGGGAGAATCAAGGGATTCTTCCGGAACGTACAAACCATCCTGCTTGTCCTGCACAGCCTGAAAGTAGCGATCCCAGTCTTTATCTGTCCAGCCGTAGTTGATGTTGTAGAAGTAGTTGGCCCAATTAAAATAGCCAATGAACACAGTTGCCCAGGAGAAGGCAATCAACACCGCCAGTCCTTTGTACGGCTGGCCCTCGATGATGAACAGGTATCCAAAGCTCAGCAAGCCAAAAAGGAAGATGATCAGTGCCACTATATTGAGCACCCGATACAGGATTCGGAATGGATTCTTATTTTTCATGAGGCTAGGTAATTAATGGTGGGAAGGGACAGGAAGTCCTCGTCGTAATACCGGATTCGGACGTTTTCTCCGGCATCAATTTTCGGTTTTAATGTTTTATAAAGTCGCTCGAAGGTCACCCTCGAGTCGTGAATCATCTTGCGGGCATTGTTGGATTGGATGCTGCTGGCAACCAACAGGCAGCCCGCCGTGTCTTCATGAGTGCTCCCGCTATGAATGTAAATGCCGGTGAAGCCCGGGACGTTTTGTATGTGCAAGTGGTACTTAAACCACGGTCGGGTTTTGCGGTACTTCAGCGTGAGCGGCGTATCTCTTCTCATGAAGCCAAGCGAATATGTGCCCGTGGGGATTCGTGTTTTGCCTTTGATTTTAGAGTCTCGATACGTGTCTTCCAGTGTGTAGGAGAAGAACTCATATCCAATGAAAAGTAGACCAAGAGTGGTTTCATCGTCGTGGATATAGCGAAGAACAGTCAGGGTAGTGCCGTCATACGAGCCTCCGGACTCTTCCATTTTTAGCTGCTTTTCCAGGTCTTGAATGGTCGTTTCAAGCTCTGTGATCTTTGTTTCTGCAGCTTGAAGTTTCTCGCTCTTTTGGGTTGCCTCAGGATTTGGGGTTTTAAGATCGACGGATTTTGTTTTAGAGAATTGTGCTTTGATCCACTCTATGCACCTCTGAACTGCCGAAATGATTACTCCGATCAGCCCAACAATCCAGAGCCAAATTTTTTCCAACAATTCAGGATTGAAAAGGAATAGCAGAACGGCGATGGCCAGTAAAGCCACAACTATAAGAACTATGAAATTCTTCAAAACGATTAGATTGGCAAAGAGTTAGGTTAGTAACGTTCTTTAAAGCTCGTTCCATTTTCTGCCAAAAACAATACCCTGAAATGGGTATAAACAGTATTTACTTCGAAATACGCTATTTAACGATGATCCGTGATGTTGATTCGCCGATTTGTAGAATGTACATTCCTGATATCTTAGGAGCCTTTATTCGTGCCGTTTTTCCTGCGTTCTGCAATATCTGGACTATCATTTCTCTGCCAAAAACATCTGTTATGGAAATGGGTAATTGAGAAATATTTTTTCCTGTGATTGTCAGTATTCCGGTCGAATTTGGATTGGGATAAATTTTGAAATCATCAGAAATACTGGCATTCAAAATGATCGTCGGGAAGCTCCCTATACCCGTGGATCTTCTAGTCTCCACGAAACCCCGGAGGCCGTACTCCGCCTGACGATTGGAGGAATAATCAAATGCGGCCAAAAAATCTGAATGCGTAAAACCAAAACTGTCGTCAAATCGGTGGTCTGCCTGAACAAGCGGACTAAGCATGGTTTCTAGCTGATCAAAAATCGGGTAGAGGTAAGCGGGAGTAAAATAATTTGTGAAAAGCCTATGCAAGTAACCGTAGTAACGATTTCTGTATTCTTCTACATCCATGATTCTTGATGCCAGTGGCCGAGCATGGTTGTGTCTGTAGAAATGTGTCAAATCCCGAGTTGCCCAGTCACGATCCACCCAGTCTATACCCCAGGTGTTGTCTGTGTCATAGGCGATGAACTCAAATTTGTGATCGCCCGCATCTGCATCGTAATAGAGGTAGTAATTGTTATTCAAATAGCTGTAGCCATCCCAATGCCCGATAATGGCTTCCACGGCCATGTATCGAATGAATCGGTCGACTTGAAAGACTTTCTCGATTTCTGTTTGAAATTGGCTGTCAGACGTGTTGTTCAGAACATCCACGAAATGGTCTAATTCGGCTTTGGTGTCAAACTCCTCGTTCATTTTTGGCTCGTATAGCTCATCGTTGAATACCTGGCCATTGTCTTCCAAAGTAGCACTGTAGGCACATTTATAAAGAAATCCGGATTCCTTCCCGAAGCGCTTGTCCACAAATTCATCATCAATTTGCTCCACGTTTAAATAGACGCCCATGTATTCATCATTTATGTAAAGAGTGGTAGGCGCTATCCGCGGAGCTGGTACATCCAAAAGCCTAAACATGTGCATGGAGAGTAACTCTCGGATATGGGCAGGATCGTTTACATTCGGTTTCAGGTTCAGCTTTTTGTAACTCTCAAACCGCTCTCCGCCGAATTCTTTGAAGTCGATCTTGAACGATCTTTTAGCTCCATTTCTTGCTGTGTTTCCACGCAAACGAACCCCCACGTTTGTCACCGTGGTGCCGGGAAGTTGAGAATTGTTGAATTCCACGTTAGCTTGAACATACGTCTCACTGAATCGGTTTTCGTCTGCAAGTAAAAATTCCTTATCCGCGGCTGACATGGTAAGTCTGATTTCTGTGACTTCATCTTCACGAAAAATTTCATCAGCATCCGGATTCAGGCTCTGAGTGAATCCGGATAGAACGAAAAGAAGTAAGAAAACGGATAGCGCGTGTTTCATATATTCAAAGAAAAACAAATGTATAGAAGCGGATCGGCAATGATTTGTATTTTGCGAATCCAGAAGCATGTCGATCCTCAAAACACCATTTCGTTTTTTCATTAATCAGCTCGGAAGGCCAGTAGCTAATAAGTTTTCCGATCCACCCATTCTGATTGGAGGTTGTGGTAGATCCGGCACCACACTGTTGCTTTCTGTGCTGTCAGCACATGACAAACTATTCTGTCATCCAAAGGAATTGGGTATTTTCAATGCCGCTGAAATTAAGGAAGAGGGTACGTTGAGCATACCTAAGATCCATCGATTTCATCAGAGTTTCCTTTTCAATAAGATTCCAGATACGGCCACCAGATGGTGTGAAAAATCACCAAGCAATATCAAGCACATCTCGAAAATTGAGGTGTTCACGAATAACAATTTCAAGTTCATTCAGATCATCCGTGATGGACGGGATGTGATTTTGTCAAAGCACCCCACAGACCCCAATCGATACTGGGTTGATCCGGATCGCTGGATTAATGATGTGAGTGTCGGGCTGGCATACGAAAATGATTCAAGGGTCCACACCATACGTTACGAGGACCTGATAACTGATTATGATAAGGTGATGTTAGGGATTTGTGACTTTCTGGAGATTGAGTTTACTGACGAATTGCAAAATTGGCATGAACACGCAAGGGTCATTCAGAATCGTGCCTATTTCGGGAAGGTGGAAAAGATCAATCCGAAATCAATTTCGAAATGGCAAGACCCGAAATATGCCGATAGAGTGAAGGAGTTGATGGATAGGCCTGAGGCAGTTGAGTTGCTGCGGCATTACAATTATCTGGACTAATTCAGGAGGTCGTTACTGGTCTTCTTAGCCCAAAAGATGAGGGCTCTTTTTTCATCTTCTGAGAGTCTGGCTTCAGAGTGAAATCTCCGATAGGACTTCAAGGGCATCTCATCATCTTCCAATTCTTCAATGATGTCATTGAGCTTGCCCAGCTTCTTTCTTTTAGATAGGTCGTCCCAGTCAGAGAAATTCAAATCGGCCCTGCCCATTTCTATGTGTTGGAAAATTCTCCAGGAGATTGGCGATACGTGCGAGTACCATGGAAAATTGGTTTCCATGGAGTGGCAGTCGTAACATGCCGATTTCAAAATGCCACTGACTTCATCGCTGATTTCAATCGAAGAGTGGATGTCGAGTGGGTTCTGCATTCGTGTTTCAGGATAGTCTCCCCGAAAAAATTGCAGAACAATAAATCCGCCGATCAGGCCAATCAGGGAGTATTTGAGATACTTATTCACTAATTAATTCATCAGCCATCACTTCAAACCACTCCTTCATCATGCGTGTCTCCTTTTTTGTCAAGGCTTTATCAGGAAATCTGGCCAACATCTTTTCTGGTGGCATGGAGCCCTCATCCAGTATTTCAATGATCTTATCGAATTTCCCTACTACCTCGGCTTTAGACATAGAAGGAAGCTTTTCCCATTGAAGTTTTTCTCGGGCTTTTTCGTTTCGAGCCTCCGGGTTGTGACACCCCATGCATTTGTTCTCAATGATGGCCATGATAGCCTGATCGTATTCGAACAGAGGTTCCTGTGGATCAGTCGGGGTGACGGATTCAGTTGAGGTGAATGAACTCAAGCATAGAAAAATAGTAAAGAGGGTAGGGATAATGTAGTTCTTCATTTCAGCGAAATTTAGCTACCGAATTTACGCTATTCTCTACTCTTCTTGAAATCTTCGATCAATAGGTTGAGTTCGGCATACCAGTGCTTGCCAAACTTCCGAATCAGTGGTTCCTTTAAGAATTTGTAAACCGGAACCTTCAGTTCTTTGCCCAGATCGCAGGCAGGCGCACAGATGGACCAGCGATCATAATTCAGTGCTTCGAATTTTTCAGTTTTGGTGACCCTGATCGGGTAGAGATGGCAGGACAAGGGTTTCTTGAAACCGGTCTTCCCGTCCAAGTGTGCCTGCTCGATGCTGCACTTTAGGATATTTTGGTCATCGTAGAATGCAAAAGCGCATTCTTTTCCATTGATCGTGGTGGTAGAAAAATCCCCATCTTCATCCACTAGAAATCCTCCTTCTTTTTCGAGAGTTCGAATGGCATCCTCGCCTAAATATTCCTTAACCAGTTCTACAGCGTCCTCAATCTGATCCAATTCGTCGAAATCCAAAGGAGCACCCAAATCACCTTCAACGCAACAGGCGCCCTTGCATTTGTTTAGGTCACACACGAATTGCTCTTCCACTAGCTCATCAGATATGAGCGTTTCTCCCAATTGAATCATTTGAAATTTTTTTCAAAAGTACGGAACCATTTCCTAGAGGTAATCGTATTAGCTTTACAAAATATATGTACATACATTAAAAGCACATACATGAAACGAATAGTATCAACAATCCTAACATTGACCCTCGCAGTAGCTGTGATCGGACAAGACAAAGCAACAATTGATGTAGAAACCTCTGTAATAGAATGGAAAGGCTCCAAAGTGATCGGGAATTCCCACACAGGAACTTTGCAGTTCAAAGACGGAGTTTTGAAAATGAAAAAAGGAAATCTAGTAGGTGGTGAATTCACAGTGGATATGACCACTTTAGAGGACACTGATCTATCTGGAGGGATGAAATCGAAGTTGGAAGGTCATTTGAAGTCAGATGATTTCTTCGGTGTGGAGAAGTATCCAACTTCTAGGCTAGAAATCACCAAGGTTGGTAAGGAGAAGAATGGTATAGCTCAGGTTTCTGCCAAACTAACGATCAAAGGAACCACCGAAGAGATCACATTTCCTGCAGAAGTCACGATTACGGATGGTTGGGCAATCGCATCGGCCGATTTGACTTTTGACAGATCTAAGTTTGACGTTCGCTATGGCTCAGGATCATTTTTTGACAACTTGGGTGACAAAGCGATCAGCGACGATATTGAATTGACCGTGAAGATCAGAGCCAAGACTCAGAGCATGTAAGAAATAGTAGTGGTTTGATTAAGCCCTTCGGTAACACCGGAGGGCTTTTTTTATGCCAATTTCTCTATATCACGAATGAGGATACGCCTGCGGTCGAAGTTGATCAGGTTTTGATCTCGGAGCTCATTCATGACGGTGGTCACAGTCTGGCGCGACGTTCCGGTCAGGCTGGCAATATCCTTATGAGTGAGGTGATTTTTGATCATGAGCTCGAACCCAACCTTTTGACCTTTCTCAACGGCCATGTCGTGTAAGAATTCAACGATTCTTGTGCGAGCATCTTTGAAAACCAAAGACTCGATCTTGCGTTCCATTTTCCGCAATCGCCAGCCCACGATTCTTAGGATTTTGAAGGCCAACTCCTGGTCATCCTTCATTAGCTCCTTGAGGTTCTCAATGCTCATGCGACAGATTCGAGTGTCATTGTCCATGGCTTGGGCGAAATCCTTTCGAACTTCTTCACCTGCGAGTGCGAGCTCCCCAAAAATTTCACCCTTTGTCAAAATGGCTTTGACGATTTCCTTCTTGTCGTCAGTGTAAGTGCCAATCTTCACACGTCCGTTGGAGATCATGTAGATCCAGTTGGAATCATCCTGAGGGAAGTAAATGAAATCGTCTTTTTGATAAACCGAGGGCGTGTGTTTATCCTCCATATGCGGACCCTTTCTCGGGCACAGAATGTCAAAAAGATCAGTTTGTTCAAAAAACCAGAGATTACCTTGGTCGCTCATGGATGCGGTTTAGTTACTTTGTCCCAGACTTACAGACTGAAGACTTACAAATTTACCTGCAAATTGGTTCCTATTCAATGGACTACCTGACCGTCAAATCACTTCACATCATTTTCATCGTCACCTGGTTTGCAGGGCTCTTTTATATCGTGAGATTATTTATTTATCAGCGGGAGGCTATGGACAAACCTGAGCCAGAGTCTGTTGTTCTGCTGCCGCAGCTGAGCATCATGGCGAAACGTCTTTGGTTGGGCATTACCTGGCCGTCGGCCATGCTCACATTGATTTTTGGCACCTGGCTTCTGGTTTTACAGCCGCAATGGCTGGATCAGCCATTTATGCATGTGAAGCTTACGTTTGTAGCGGCGCTTCTCGTCTATCAAATCATATGTCAACGAATCTACACCAGACTGCAAAAAGGTGAGCCCATTTGGAACTCAAATAGGCTGAGGATTTTTAATGAAGTGGCGACTCTGATATTAGTGGCGATCGTATTCTTAATTGTAAGAAAAAACACCACAGACTGGTTGTATGGCACCATTGGCTTGGTGATTTTTGCTGCCGCTTTGATGGTCGTCATCAAGATTTATAAAAGATTAAGAAAATGAAATACTTAGTTGGGGTAATTGTGGTGGTGATACTGGCTTCTTGCGGAGAGGTAAAAAACAATCATCGACTTCCGATCATGGGGCATAGCATTTACAACGAGGACGATACGATCCATTATACAGTTGGTGAATTCAGGTTGGTGAATCAGGAAGGGGATACGGTGACTCACGATACCTACAAGGATCAAATTATCGTTTCGGACTTTTTCTTCACCACCTGCCCGACTATTTGTCCGATCATGAAGGCAGAGATGCTAAGGGTCTATGAGAAAATCGAGGATTCAGAGGATGCGACCATCGTGTCCTACACGATAGATCCTGAATATGATTCTGTAGCAGTTCTTAAAGAGTTCGCTTCTAACCTGGGGGTCAGTTCCAACAAATGGCAATTTCTCACTGGAGAAAAAGACAGCATTCACGCTTTAGCTCAGACGTTCATGGTTCTGGCAGATGAAGATTCTCAGGCTCCAGGTGGATTTATTCACTCCGGGGCGTTCATCCTACTAGATAAGGAGCGAAGAGTTCGGGGTATGTATGACGGGACTGAATCCGATCAGGTGGATTTATTAATGAATGATTTAGATTTACTAAGAAAAGAATATGAATAAGCTACTCACCATACTACTGGCGCTGTTTATCGTTTCATGCGGTGGCAGTTCTGAAAAGAAAGAAAATTCCGGATCCGAAGAAACTGCCAAGATGGATCGTAAGGAGAAGCTCCGATTCAATCAGTACAAGGTGAAAGGGATGGAACTCTACAAAACGTATTGTGTAGCCTGCCACCAGGCGAACGGTGAAGGACTTGCTTCCTTGTACCCACCTCTAAAAGGGTCTGATTACTTGATGGCTGACTTGGCCAGAGCTGCTTGCATCATTAAGAATGGCCAAACAGAGGAGATCGTCGTGAATGGGGAAACTTACAGCCAGATGATGCCGGGCCTTGGAAACCTCACACCTTTGGAGATTGCTGAGATCATCACTTACATCACAAATGAGTGGGGGAATGAGAAGGGACTTACCGGAGTGAAGGAAGTGGAAGAATGGCTTAAAGCTTGTCAGTAAGGCCTTTCAAATTAGAATACCCCTATTACGGTATTGGTTGCTCTTATTGGAATTTCTTATCTTGAGCCACCAATCAATCCTTACTAAAAGATGAGAATTTTTGTTGCACTTGCTGTTTGCCTTGCCTTTTCTATTTCAACCTCCGCACAAATAATAGGATCCAAGGAGCGATCATTTACTGAGAATAAACGACTGGAGTACGAGTACAATGGCATACCATTGACAGGAGTATTATTCTATATTTCAGGTCCAATAACGATGAAAAGAGTTTTGCCCAAAACGAAATCAACCGACTACAATCCGAAGGGAAGGGTGGCCTTTGAAAACGGGCGCGCTTACGAATATTATGAGCTTGTTGACGGTGCAAGTGCTATTTTCGAGAGTGAGAGTGATGATCAAAAAACGATGGTCATGAGGTTCGGTCAAGATCAGGATGAAACACTCAGATTCAAGAAAACAAAGGGTGTGGGCAATGACGCCAATAACTATTACGTGCTCATGTCGAAAAAAGGAGAGAAAGAAGGCCAAAATCTGATTTCGTTCCTTGGAAAAGAATGGGAATTGATTTCATACGCGAGTGTAAGGCTGAACGTGAAAGAAAAGCGGAATACTAAGGTGAAGGTTGATAAGACCAAGTCAAGAGGGATCAAAATGGATGGTTCCGAGAGAAAGGGAATCCTCGGTAAGAAGAAGAACAATTGAATTAAAGCCTCGAATTATTTTGAGGCTTTTTTTTAGCTTTGTGGTTTATATTATAAACTAATTTATATTTGCTACGTATAGATAGAAAAACAACTATCATGAGCGACAAAGAATTATCAAAAGAAGAAAGCCTCAAGCTGATCACGGACATGATCGGTCAGGCAAAACGGAATTTTGCCCAAGGGGGCAGTTTTTACTTCCTGTTATGGGGGTGGGTGGTGATGCTGGCCAACTTAGGACATTACATTTTAGGCATGGTCGGGTATGAGCACCCGTACATCGTGTGGGTTGCTACACTGCCGGCCGGGATTATATCCATGGTTTATGGAGCAAAGAAAGGTCGAAATGCACAGGTCAAGAGTCACTTGGATCGGATGTACGGCTATATATGGCTTGGCGTATTTATCAGTGTCTTAATCATCCTTTTCTTTATGGGAAATGTGAATTACAATGTGAATGCGATTATTCTCACCTTCGCCGGGCTAGGAACCTTCTTATCTGGTCTGATGCTACGTTTTTCTCCCTTAGTAATGGGTGGAGCAGCCTTGTGGGTGGCCAGTATCTTGGCTTTCTACATGCCTGTAAACGATCAGTATTTGATTGGAGCTATTGGTATCATTGCTGGATATTTGATCCCGGGGTACTTACTTAGAAAAGCAGAAAATGACTGATTTCAAGCAACTTGATCCATTGTTACATTCTCAGCTACGACTGGCAGTCATGTCATTGCTGGTGGGAGTAGATTCTGCGGAGTTCGTTTTTATCAAGGAGAAGACAGGGGCTACAGCCGGAAACCTGAGTGTTCAATTGGACAAGCTCTCTACTGCCGGGTACATCAGTGTCACCAAGTCATTTAAAGGAAAGAAACCCGTGACGACCTGTAGCATTACCAAGGTAGGAGTGAAGGCATTCGAAGATTACGTCAATGCTTTGAAGGGATATATCGACTAGCAATTTTTTTTGAATATTAAGTTTATAATATAAAGTAGTTTGTATGTATTTATATGTAAGTGGAAATATTGGATTGATTCATTTAGTAGCCTCTGTTTTGGCGGTGATATTTGGCACCATCATTCTTTTACAGAAGAAGGGGACCAGGCTTCACAAACAGATCGGATACTGGTACATCGGTTCAATGGCCGTATTGCTGATCACCGCATTCATGTTGTACAATCTGTTCGGTGGCTTTGGGATCTTTCATGTGGCGGCCATTGTCAGCTCAGTCACTTTAGTCATGGGCATGTGGCCTGCATTTAAGAGATCTAAACCCAACTGGATCATGCATCACTTAGCCTGGATGTATTGGTCAGTTTTTGGGCTATATGCCGCTTTCGCATCAGAAATATTTACACGGGTTGTTCCTACTGAATTTTTCTCAGGGGTAGGAATCGCAACCGGTTTGATCATGGCCGTTGGGGCCATTGGCTTCAAGCGAAACAAAAAAATCTGGGAAAAAAAATTTGTAAAATCATAACATCATGAAAACGATAAAAATTATCATTGGACTTTTGCTCGGACTGGTCATAATCATCAATGCCAATGCACAGTCAAAAGAACTGGCTCAAAAGAAAATGAAAGCACTGGCCCCTTTAGTTGGAAATTGGTCAGGGGTTGGCTGGATGATGACTCCTGATCGTCAGCGGCATGAATTCACACAAAAGGAATGGATTGAGTACGCCCTGGATGGATCAGTGATCCAAATAAAGGGGCAAGGACGAAATGCCGCTGGCGAATTGGTTCACAATGCCATGGCCATTGTTTCGTATGATCAGGGTTCTGACGAATACGCATTGCAGTCTTACCTGGAAAATGGGGGGCAAACTCGGGCACAAATTGAAATCAAGGAGGATGGCAACATCGTCTGGTGGTTTAAGACTCCCGAGAATGCCACTATTAAATACACGATCCAAATCAATGAAGATACCTGGGTGGAAAATGGGAAATATTCACCGGATGGTGAGATATGGTATCCTTTTATCGAGTTTACACTACAAAAAGAGGGGTAATCAGGGGATCTTTGGATCCCCTTTTTTGATGAAGAAATGGCTATCTAAACATATACTCAAACAGCCCGGTCAAAACCTCTGAAGCTCCAATGTAAATGCCAACGCCATAAGTCACGTGTCTGACCGAAAGGTTCTGAATAGCAAACGGCAATCCGCTGATATTAATAAGGGTGAATGCAATGGCAATGATTATCGAACCAGAGAGTAATACTTCGAAACTAGGAGAGAACAACAGGATGAATACTCCGACTAATAAAATAACAAAACTCGATACGATTACTTTCCACAAAGACATTCGGGCAATTGCTCTACTGACCAGAAATCCAGAGATTGCACAAAAACCAAGTATGGCAAACGATATGTATTCTCCGTATTCGGCATATTTTGGAAAACTAGTTTCGATATGATCCGGGAGGAATTCTATAAGAAATGCTTTCCCTATTCCCAAAAACAACCCAACGAATACAATGGAAGCATATGAAATAAATTTCTGCCTGCCCGGAACACGATCAGCCTTCTGTAGATCCGATTTACGTTGTAATACTTCATCACTGGAGACCCGATGAAAGATGATGCCAGATCCTGCGATCAACACTCCGCCCATGATGAATGTAAGAGTATCCCCAAAGTAGGTGACTAGCAAGACAACCACTGGCTCAATAGCATAGACTAATTCTGTAACCAGAAACAAGAACCCCATAACGATTGGGAGCTTCTTTGCCGGGGCAAATGCCTCAATCATGGAGTTGGCAGGGCTTACAAATAAATTCATGCAGACGAGCCAAATGACTATCATAATCGGAAGAAATTGTCTCATATCCATGAGATGGGCCGTAGAAATCATGGATGCCACCACCATGAAGACCATGGCTGTCGCGCCGATCCCGACAGTGAATACGATCATATATTTACCGTTTTTTCGAAGAATGTAGTCAGATATTAATCCTGCGATGGGAGGAATTATAACCAATACAACTGCTTTAGCAATGATCATAAAATCAATCAAATGACCGATTTGTAGGTTTTGCATTAGGATGGGCTGGTATTCATGATATGCGATCCAACTAATCGCCACAACTGCATTTAAAAAGCCGAGGCTATAAACTTCTTTCCATTTAAGATCGGAGGTCGCTGCAGATGCTGACATAATAGGTTCCTTTTGGTTGATTCGTAAAAGTTACGACCTAAACAGCATTACTGGATTTATCAAGCGACAAAATCTGTCATATTGCCGACAGGTCTATTTCTCTCTCATCAAAATGAAAGCCGAGTTCAGATAGCTCTTGCAATACGGGTTCATAAATCGCTGTTCTGGTTGGAACATGAACTCCCGGGAGATTGATATTCCCTTGTAGTACGAGTTTAACGGCAATTGCCAACGGAAGTCCGACCGTTTGAGACATGGCTGTATTTTGTTGATTTTCTCCCTCAACGACCATGTGCGATTGAATTTGACGTGGCTTTCCATTTTCAATGAAATCAAACTTGTGCCACATCACAATCAAATCGCGATCGTCCGGATTCAGTGTCCATTTCTTTTTTAGGATATGCTCAAGAATTTGAGCTGGCGTCCCTTTATCCAACCCAACTAAATCTTCGCTGAAAAGGCCAAGCCATTTCAGTTTGTACATTTCTTCACTTTCCAGGCCGATATTCAGATAATGAGCGAGCTTGAGCTCTATGGAGTCGTGAGGGTTGTATTGCAGGAAAGTATTGATAAACTGGCGGTGAGTCATTTTATCCACTTGCTCCAACTCATATGTGTCGTCCGTGGCTCCAAGCTGTACGAAGATGTCCCAAGCCTTACAAAAGCCTGTTCGTCGTAGCGTTCCTCGATATAGTGTTTTAATGCCCCGGAGATTATAGAGATCCAAATATTTCAAAGAATCGCGATTGGCGTATCCCTCAAAATATCCATATCCAGGAATGTGTATTACCTCTGTTCGTTGAAAAAGCTTGTGATAAGGGATGTACTTATAGCGCCCTTCCTGGATGAATTTGACATAGCCCTGCCCAGCCAAAACTACGTTGCGAGGGTTCCATGTGAATTTATATTTCCATGGGTTGTCTTCGTTTCGATCTTCTTTAATGAGCCCACCGGTGAATGTCTCGAACCCGGTCAATTCCCCGCCTTCTGCCTTGATTCGATCCAGCACTTTCATGGCGGACATGTGATCGATTCCCGGATCAAGTCCCAGCTCCATCAGGCAGTGTTTGCCCTTTTCCTCAAACTGGGGAGCCAACGCTTTGATGTCTTCTGAGAGGTATGAAGCGGTTAGGAAATTCTTACCAAGCTCTGCACATTTTTTAGCGGCGATGATGTGAAACCTGGCCGGAAGCATAGATACAACCACATCTGATTTTTCTATTTCGGATTGCACATGTGCTTCATCCTGAATGTCAAATTCGATAACCTCAACTCTGTCACTTTCCTCGATTTTTCCTCTTGCAAGGCTTGGATCTTTCTCGCCAATGGTGATTTTCCAATCATTTGCGGACGCATTTTTCAGCAAGTATTGAATAAGCGATCCCGACGATCTGCCGGCTCCTAGGATAAGTATGTGGTGCATTAGGTATTGTTACTCAGTAGAGGAGGCAATGATAATAATCGCACTGAATCCGCCCTAGAAAATTGAGATAATTAAGATTTTTTTCGATCAACGATCGTGCTGCTCGCCTGTGCAGTTGGGAAGATCAGCAGATCGGCGATGTTGACGTGCTGCGGTCTGCTGAGGACGAACTCGATGGTCTCTGCGATATCAATGGCTTTGAGCGGCTCGAAACCCTCATAAACAGACTTTGCGCGATCGGTATCTCCTTTGAATCGAACTTCAGAAAATTCTGTTTCTACCAAACCAGGATCTATGGAGCAAACTCTGATATTCGTACCATTCAGGTCCATCCGCATGCCCTTTGTGATCGCGTCTACTGCATGCTTGCTGGCGCAATAAACATTGCCGTTAAGATAGACTTCCACGCCTGCTATCGATCCAATATTGATGATGTGTCCGGAGTTTCTTTTGACCATTCCCGGAAGGATAGACTTGGTCACATACAGCAGGCCTTTGACATTGATGTCGATCATGGCGTCCCAGTCGTCTACATCTCCGTCTTGAATTTTACTTAGGCCGTGGGCATTTCCAGCGTTATTGATCAGTACCTGCACACTCGTCCAGTTCTCGGGCAAAGAGTCCAAAGTGGAAAAAACCTCTTCTCGATTTCTAACATCAAAACTGAGTGTGAGTACGTCCGTTTCCAATTCATTTTTCAGCTGCTCCAACCGATCGGTTCTACGGCCGCAAATGATCAGCGAATAGTTCTTTGCCAACAGTCTAGCCGTGGCTTCTCCAATGCCGCTGGTTGCGCCGGTGATGAGAGCAATCGGTTTCAATGCTTGTATGGATAGTTTTCCCTGTGCTTACTTCTTTTCTGTTTCCGTGGAGCTCCGGTCTTGATGGATGGTCGGCGTTTGCTTCCCCCGGTAAGCGTACTCGGCCCTCCTTCGAAAGTAATGTACAGTGTCAGGTTATGCGTGGTGACTTTCTTTAAAGGAGCGTTGAAATCACTCTTGCTATTTGGAGAAATCATGTTTCGAACACCCCATGAGTATCGAATTTCTGGAGAGAATTTGAAGAGCTGGAAGTACATGTCGAATCCCGCCCCAACTTCAATGTTGATTTGATTCCTCAAAAGGTCCAGCTTTTCTGATGTGTCCTCTTTTTGTCCCCTTCCGACAGCTTCGAACGAAGGTTTGATTCCACCTAGCAGATACATGGCGTAATTTCCTCGTCGCTGTGATTTGTATTTGAACAACAGTGGTAGTTCCACAATTGTCGCATCCTTTATTTGCCTTAATTCCGTACGATCGGTGAATCGATAGGTCAAGTCATTTTCATAAAATGCCACGGTCGGCAGGATTCTGAAATCCAAGTATTGAAGCAAGTGGAAGTTCACCACGAATCCTAGCTTGAATCCAGCAAGATTTCCGGGTACTATCGAGTGCAGCGTGTCGTACGCAGGGGTCTCGAAAACATCCGCGTACTGTATTCGATACTTGGACGAGTGAATACCCAATAAGAACCCATAATGAATGAAATGCTCGTCATAGTCGGGCAGGTGATCTGTAGGGTTTTTTTGAGAAAACCCATCAAACCCCATGAGCACGAGCACCGCAGTGGCGACTATTTTACGCCAGTGTAGATGGAGCTGATGCCGAAAGTAAGGGGCTTGCATGCTGTTTGTTTAAATCCTGTTTTTTCCAGAATGTTCAGGAAATCCTGACCATCCGGGAAGGCGTTGACTGACTCGGGAAGGTATGTATAAGCTGATTGATCCTTCGATATCAGTCGCCCGATTTTAGGTAATATCCAACGAAAATAAAAATTGTAGAGTTGTTTCAGTGGGAACACCTTCGGTCTGGAGAATTCCAGAATGACCACTTTGCCGGATTCTTTTAAGACCCGGTGCATATCCTGCAATCCTTCTTCCAAATGTTCGAAGTTCCTCACTCCGAATGCAACGATCACTGCATCGAATTTATTTTCCTCAAATTCCAATCCCTCTGAATCGCCAAGTTTCAACTCGATTTTCTCAGAGAGACCTTTTTTGATCATTTTCTTTTTACCCACCTCCAGCATGCCCGCAGAGATGTCCACACCAATCACTTTTTCAGGATCAAGTTTCAGTGCAGCGATCGCAAAATCACCGGTTCCGGTAGCAATGTCCAAAATGAGTTTTGGCTGATCTTCCTTGAGAAGATTAATGGCCTTTTTTCGCCAGATGTTATCAATTCCCAGGCTCAAAGTATGATTCAGAAAATCATACTTAGGAGAAATGTTGTCAAACATCTGAGCAACCTGCTCTTTTTTGCTGGATTGCTGGTCTTTATAGGGTACTACTGACATGAGGGCGCAAAACTAATCATTTGACATTGCCTTGATTCGCTGAAACAATGTCGGGTGTGAATAATGAACAAAAACGTAAGCAGGGTGAGGGGTAAGGTTAGACAAGTGGTCAGAACTCATCTTTTTCAGCGCCGAAATCAGCGGCTTGTGGTCGTAGGTTTCTTTGGCGTAATTGTCAGCTTCGTACTCATTTTTCCTGCTGATGACATTTCCGATCAAACCAAAAATGGTGGAAATTGGTGAGTATAGTATCCCAAACGCCAAAAGGTTCAAATGAATGGCCGTAATCACTCCACCCATGGCCCAGGAGACTTCTGAGTTCATGATCATAGTCGAGAGTATATAGAGCATCAAGCCTGTCAGAGCGATGCTGAAAATCGTCGTGAAAAGGATGTGTTTTTTCTTGTAGTGTCCCACCTCATGAGCAAACACCGCGGTAAGCTCATCGGTTTCATGCTTCTCGATTAATGTGTCGTAAAGCACCACTTTTTTTCGTTTACCGAGTCCGGAAAAGAAGGCATTGCCCTTACTAGACCTCTTTGAACCATCAATAACGAAGAGGTTCTTCAACGGAAAATTGACTTTCTCGCAGTAAGCCTCGATGGAAGTTTTCAGCTCTCCATCGGGCATGGGAGTTAGTTTGTTGAACAATGGCAGGATAAGCGTGGTATAGAACATGTTGGCGAAAAGCGTGAAGGCCGTCATAACAATCCAGAAATACCACCAGAAACTGGTGCCCTTGAATTCCACCAAATAAATGAGAACGGCTAGCAGAATTCCTCCAATTACTATGGAAAGCAGCAGGCCTTTGAGCTTATCTAACCAAAAAGTCTTCTTGGTCATTTTGTTGAATCCGTATTTTTCTTCGATAACAAAAATCTGATACAGCGAAAATGGAATCGAGATGATTTCGGTGATCAGGAAGATGACTCCAAAGAAGTACAGTGGAGTGATGAGGTTGAGTGGAGCAAAATTTCTTAACTCACTATCCAGCATTCCGAACCATCCCAGAGAGATGGCGCAAAAAATGATCACGAAATTAAGGGTGGAGGAGAACGTTCCAAATTTCGAGGTTTCAGCCATATAAGCTTGAGATTTTTCGTACTTCTCTTTGTCGTAAATACCTTCTAATTCTTGGGGAATCGGCATGCGGGCGTGCTTGCGATTGAAGTAGCTAAGGACTCTCTCCAGCGCAAATTCGAAGGTGATGATGCCGAGCATCAGGTAGTAAATGGTGTCCTGATTCATGGCCGCAAAGGTAAGACAGTGCAAAAGGAAATTTGCTTATTGCTCGAGCTTTAGCAGTTCCTCGATTTTCTCTCGATCCGCGTACTTGCCTATTCTTAAATCCCTACTGACGACTTCCATTTTTTTGTTGATCAAGAGCCACCGGGGAGATGATCGCATTTTAAGGAATTGATCTATCGGGTCTCCATTATAGATGATCACATCAGGGTCTAAAGGTATAAAAGGATTGTTCTTCATTTTTTCATCCTTAAACACGTCAGGGAGCAGAGCTACTCTCAGGATTTTGAGGTTTGGATATTTGTTAAAGTAATGGCGGGCAGAAAGTGAAGGGTCATCGTGTTTCTGAGGCAGGGGGAATTCAAGCAATAAATAGCTTTCTTCCGATTCAGAAAAACGGAAAGTTCCTCCGTTCACAAGCGGATAATCAAAGTCCGGCATGGTGTTCGAAATTCTGAGGCGGTAATTCTGGTTCCTGATCAACTCCGAGAATGACTCATGAAGTGACACCTTCAGAACGGAATCAGAAAGCACCCGGTATCTGAGCGTGTCAAT
This sequence comes from Cyclobacteriaceae bacterium, assembly GCA_965212145.1. Taxonomy (GTDB): domain Bacteria; phylum Bacteroidota; class Bacteroidia; order Cytophagales; family Cyclobacteriaceae; genus JAAEPI01. Next base: position 190,858 of record CBDBUY010000009.1, read on the forward strand.
AATACCATTGGTGAAAGCCTCACGCATGTATTGAATGAAGCCGTATTGATTGAGTGTGTCATTGCCGAAACTAGTCGCCATTGTAAAGAAATCCTGCTTCATTGGCAGCCTGCCCCAATCCATGTACGCATCAACCAGACCTTGGAATTTTGGATGATGAATGGGAACGGGAGATGGAGTAATCAACGAATCCCGAAACTTTAAGAGATTCTCCGGACTCGGATTTTCTTCAATAAAAATAGCCAGATTGGCAATGTGCTCGGCGTAAGGAAATTTAGGCGCTTGACCGAGCGAAGCAAATGATATGAAAATAAGAAGGATCGAAAGTCTCATTTCTTTCCTAAATCTAATGATTCCGTCATTTCCGAAAAAGTCAGGTCAGATTTTTCAGTTTTTTTCGCCCTCTCTGTAAGAAACTAACTTACCAGCGGTACTAATGTCTGTGAATTCGGATAAATGACGGAACACGAGCAGCAAGCTGTATTTGATACCTGGCTTAAAGACCACAAGGCACTTCTCTACAAGGTGATCAGGGCGTACGCCTTTAATGAGGAGGATCGTGAGGACTTGTTTCAGGAAATCACCATTCAGATTTGGAGCTCGGTCCCCAGATTCAAACGTGAAAGCGCAGTTTCCACCTGGTTGTATCGAATCGCTTTAAACACCGCCCTGAAGTGGACCAAAAAGTCAAGGAAGCATGCCGACGCTCATCAACCGCTGGAGCACAACGCGCACCTTATAGAATTGCAGCCAATCAAAGACGATCGATTGGACTGGCTGTATGATGAGATTGCCAGGCTTGATGAGGTGGATCGTTCGCTTTGCTTGCTTATGATGGACGGGTTCAGCTACAAGGAAATGGCGGGGATCGTGGGAATATCCGAAAACTATGTGGGTGTGAAGATCAACAGGATCAAAAAGCACCTGACTGAAAAATCAAATGCTTACTAAAATGGAATTTGAAGACATGAAAAAAATATGGGATTCACAGAACAATGAGCCATTGTATGTGCTCAATGAGGAGGCTTTGCACAAAAATGTAAAGGCCAAAAAAAGTAAAGCCAACCGGGTTGTCGGCATCAACGAGATCGGGCTAGTCCTGATAAATATAATTGTTGGCAGCAGGCAATTTTATGAGGGCATTTATGACGGTCACGATCCATGGGACTATCTCATGGGCTCGTTCATGTTCGCCATTGCGGGCTACATTTTGTATCTGCGAATACGACGGAAAAATCATGAAGAAAAATTCGATCGTTCGATCTTGGGAGAACTGGATCACGCGATTCATAGCACCAAGTCCATCATCTACATAGGATCTTCCATGGTCTGGTGGTACATGGCTCCAGTTTTGGTGATGGTTTTGAGCCGGTTTATCGTGGAGGGTGTAGAGTGGTATTATTACCTGTTGATTCTGGCCATGATGGCTCTGGCCACTTTTCTGACACGATGGGAGGTGAGAAAAATGCACATTCCGAGGATGCGCAAACTAGAGACCATGCGGATGAAGCTAGTCGAAGAAGTCTAAGAAAATGAGGAGGTCATTCGGCCTCCTCTTCTTTTTGCTCCTCTCGCCAGATTCTGTTTCTGGAAATGATGTCGTTAAAGATTTTGTCAAAATCCTGATCTGGGACCAGATAGGTAAAACTCTCCCAGAAATCGTCCTCCATATCGCTGACTTGCCTTGCCAGGATGCCTTTTCCGGCGCGCTCGTCCTTCTCGGGTAGGGTGACTGGCTTCTTGGAAATTTCTGTTGCAACGAAATCCGCATAGTACGTGATCGGAATTTCAAACGTCTTATTTTTATCTGCAATGAGCCATTCAACATCGAATTTGGCGTGGCTGAAATACCAGCGATCGTCCACTAGCTGATAGTTGAATTCAATTTTTCGATGTATCCATTTGCTGTTGTGCAGACCGGTGATTTTCTTTTGAAGGCGCGTGTAGACATCCTGATATTCGTCATTCTTCGCGCTGATGTCGTAGGATAATTTTACAAATGCCAAAGTCTCAGTATCAAGGAGAATTTCACCCTGAGTTCCAAATTCATTTTTCTCCGTCTTGTCAAACTTGACTACATAAACCGGCCTTCCCTGATAAGAGGTCACATCCACAAGTTCAAAAACATGACCTTTTCTGAATTTCTTGGAGGTGATGCCGGAGTTTATGAGGAAGGATCCCGCAAATAAGCTTCGAGGTGAAACTCCGGCATTGAATTGGCGGTATTGCTCAAACGATGCTGTGTCTCGGATGGCTCGTCCTTTCAGAATTCTCAAGACGTCCTTTCTGTCCTTTCGGTAAATGTCAAATGCGGTTTCGACGAGCTGAATGTGCTGATCTTTCTCTTTCATCTGAGCCCTCCAAAACCCTCGCAATCGCATGTCACCCTGGTCGTGGTTTTCCAGAATCAGCTCGATCGCCTCCTCGAAAATATTTCGCTGCTTGACCGATACGGTGATTTCAGGCAATTGTGTCGCGGAAGGAAATAGCTCAATATTGAATGGCTGATCAGTTTTAATCAGGACGACAGGCTGTGCGAACAACTCGTACCCCAAAAAGGAGGCGGCCAAATCCGATCTTGCATATTCATCAGGGATAATCAATGAGTAATCACCGTTGGAATTAGATACTGTGCCAATGGTGGTGTTCAGAATGCCGACGTGCGCGAACTCCAGGGGACGTTTGGATTTTCCATCGATGACTCTACCCGAAACTCGGGTCTGGGCTTCAGCTAAGAACTGAATCAGCAACAAGGAAATGATCAGGAGTTTCTTCATAATAGATCAGATGCAAATAATGTCGAAAAGGTTTTCTCATCCACTGTTTATAAGATCTTTTAAAAAAAAAGGCCACCCTCAATGGATGACCTTTGTTCATAAAACCAACCAATACTATGGTGCAAGAATGTCTATTTCCCAAGCTATGTCTACATCAGTTTCTCCATCGGTAGAACCAGAAGTCCCAGATTTCAGATTTGGCTGATGCTTGAGCACGATTCGGAACGATCCATCGCTGGAGGCAGAACCTGCTGTCCAATCCGTAGATAGTCCGATCGGATTTCCATCTCCATCTTGATCATTGTAATTGATATCATCCGCTCGGTTGTCGATGTTTCCGTTTCCGGTCGGATCTGAGAAAATGTCGGCGGTGAACGAGAAAAAGATCATGTGTTCCTCGCCTTCTTGTTCGACTTCCTCAGTAATGTCTTCTGCCTCTGCGGTGTTTTCAAAATCAATGCTCAGGGTATAGGTTGTCCCTGTGTTAAGTTGGATGACTGCATCTGGCACCATGTCCATCGGACCTTCACCATCTGGATCCGTCGCGGTTACCACCACGTCAGTTCCTCCACCACTCGGTGAAAAAGTCAGTCTGACCAAGTCGATCACTTCTTCTTCATTTTCAATGGGAGGTACATCGTCATCACCGCAGCTTATGAGGAATCCTGAAATCAAGAGGAAAGCAATTAAGAATGTGTTCTTGTTCATTTTTGTTATTTCTGCAATTGAGTTGCAAGTATAAAATCACTTTTCATTTATTGCAACAATGTTGTATGAATTCAAAATTTGAATTGAACACCAAGCTGTGCATTGAATCCTGGATTATCTGCGAAGTACCTGAGTCGGTCCGTGTAGGTCCTGTAGGATTGATTCAATAGATTGTCTAGGCGCAGTGAGAGGAGCCAATTTTGATTTTCATAGCTTAAGTATGTACCAATTAGGAAAAATCCGACCGGTGGTTCTAGTAAATCAAAAATGATGTTAGGGTCAATCACTGCTTCCTCAGCAATAATTGACTCTGGGGTGATCACAGCTGGCGACCGAGTTTGGGTTGCCGTGTATTCCAGGTTGAGACCATAGCGCCAATGATCGAGTTGTCGGGTTAGAGAATAGGATAGATTGACCGGAGGAATCTCAAGAAAAAATTGATCTCCCGAGAGGTCCTTTGCTGATACAAATGCTGCCCGGATTTCAGATTGCCATTCGTCGGAGTGCTGATAGCGAAGGTCAAAATCGGCTCCTAGAAATTGTGCGTTTGTTTGATCCCAGATGAAATAAGGGAAGACACCTCTCACCGTGGAAGTCACGCCGAAGGGGCGTGAGAAAAAGTAATTCGAGATGTGATTGTAATAAACGACCAGCTCAGATTGTAGCTTATCACTGACATAGGATAGTTCATTGATCCACTTGACACCTTGCTCGCTCTGGACAGGTTTATCATCGTTGTTCAATATCGTGCCCGCAGAGATTTCGCCCTGGTCGTTCACTGAATAGGTCCACAATCCGTATTCCACCGTGAACTGGTGTTTGCCGAATGCGAAAAGTTCACCAATGTTCGGTGGTCGCCAGGCACTGGCCAGGTTGGTGGTGAATTTCCATTTAGGACCGAGTTGATTAGAATACCCCAGGAGGAAAGTAGCGTTGTGGTAATCGAGCTCACTTCGATAAATGTCATTTTGAGAATCCCGCCCTCTGATGTTCATGTATTGGTAATCATACCGTGCCCCAATCTCGTAGGTCGAGTTGCCGCTATTGATGGACTGCACCGTATAAAAGCCGAGATTCGAAATATTGTAGTTTGGCACGAATGGGATCGTATTTGTGCCGGGATTATTGTCATTGTCCTGCAGATAACCCTGTACTCCAAACATCCCTTTTAGTGTTTTCGCGGGATAAATCAGGTTGATATCAACCTCGTGTGAGTTGAGTGTTAGATCAATAGCCGGTCTGTCGTTATTGGTGCCTCTTCGAATGTCAAATTCCTGACGCTGATTTTGCTGAAAGGCATAGTGAGCATTGAGTTCATATCCTGAGAAAAAGAAACTTGACTTTAGTTTATACAAGTCATGAACAGTTTGTTGACGTGGATTATTCAGGTCATACGAAAACTTGTTGGTACCGCGTGGTGGTTCCTCCCGCATGGCGATCACCAGATCTTCTAGACTGCCAACAACCGAGCCCCGGAGGATTCCTAGATTTTGCTCAAAGTGTGAATAGTAAACAGATAAATCGACCGTCTCTCTGTGAAGTAATCCGTGAAAATCTGCACCCAATTCCTCAGCGCCTGTATTCGTTAGTTGATAATCGGGTGCGCTCAAGTCACCCTGATTGCGCGTGTGAAGCCCGGCATTCCAGGCAAATCTGTGAAAGCCTTGTCGAATCCTTGAATTGGTTTCAAACGATCTTCCATTCGTCTCGCCCGAAAGTGTGAGCTCTCCTCCAAGCCTGGTGTCAAAAGTCGGACGTTCCGCATCGAAAAGGATCACGCCACCTAGCGCATCTGATCCATACCTCACGGTGGCGGCTCCTTTCACCACTTTGATCCGATCGACAGACCCGGCATCTATTTCTGGGGCATGCTCCCGACCCCAAGCCTGATAGGAGTGACGAATGCCATTGTTGATGATCAAAACCCGATTAGAATGCAGACCGTGGACCATTGGTTTGGCGACATTGGGTCCGGTCCTGAAGGTGGTCACTCCGGATATTCGGCCAGCTAAATCGCCGCTACTGGAACTGAGTTTGTCAACCCCAGAAACGGACTCGACCTTAGAACTGGTAGATTGCAATGTGGTTTTATCCTGATCTTCCTCCACTACCAGCCCCTCTAATTCGATTTCTTTTGGTGCCAGGTATATGACGGGTGCGCTGTGATACACATCGTGGTGATGAGTCAGGGATTTGTAGGAAACATGGCTGACCTCCAAGTCTATATCACCAGGACAAATGTCCGATATCGAAAAATTCCCATTCGCATCTGTTAAGGTTCCCTTCGTTGTGTTCCCAATTTTGACGGTGGCAAATGAGATTGGCTGTTTGGACTGAATATCTACGATTTTGCCATCAATGGTGATGTCGCAGGTCGTCTCCTGGCCAAAGCAAAGGCAAGCCACTGCCAATAAAAATCCAAACAGCTTTAGTCGCATTTTAGGAGCAGTTGGCGCAGGTTCCGTCAACGATAAGATTAACTTGTGTGATTTGGTAACCGCTTGGTACATTAACGGACGGCACACCTCTGTCATCAAGGCACTCCAATGTTCCGCATTCATTGCACTTGAAATGAATGTGATTGTGACTGTGCTCTTCCGGTCCGCAAGTTTCATGGCATAGGCCGTAAGTGGCAGTGCCCTGATCGTTCGGGATTTTGTGAAGAATGCCGGATTCAAGAAAACTGTTAAGTGTGCGATAGAGCGTTACTCTGTCGTAATTAGGAAATTTCGATTCCAACGCTCCCAATGAAAGCGCTTTGTTTTGCTCAATAAAATTCTCGAGCACATCGATTCGGGAGTTGGTTATTCTAAGCCTGTGATTCTTTAGTATTTCCTGACTCGTCATCGCTGCGAATTTAGCTAAATGCAATCATATTGCAAGAACGAAATCGGTTGTTATTTGGTTATTATTTCTGATTAGCTTTAAACGATCATGGAAGACAAGGAAGAAAAAAAGGGAATCGGTTATTTTTTTGATTTCAGCGAGGTGTGGGGGTATTACTTTCGGAAAAAGGATCCAAACCGAAAACCAAACATCAGTCTAAGGATGATGCACGGAATCAACAAGATTGCCATTTTTATGTTTCTAGCAGCCATGATTTATCTCGTGTACAAATACATATTCGTTTACTAATGAAAACAATCCTAGCCAGCCTTCTACTTTTAGTAACTGTAGTTTCATTTAGCCAAATCAACACTGACAGGCCCACTCAGTCATTCAGCCCACATGTAATGCCCGCTGGAGGCGTCCAATTGGAAACTGGATTCCTGAGCGAGCGACCGGTGAATAATGTCGACTTATACAATGTCACCTATTTAAATGCGCTGTTGAGAGTGGGTGTGACTGAATGGTTTGAATTGAGAGCATCTGAAAGCTACTTGGGCACTCGTGTAAATAGTAGCTCGATAAATGGGTTTAGTCCATTGACCTTGGGAACCAAAATTCACATCAACGATCAGAGTAACGGTTTGCCTCAAATGGGTCTTTTGGCCAGTATAACTCTGACTAGTGATGACGCAAATTTTGGGCAAGAAGAGGCCATTAAGGACATTCGCTTCATGGCGCAGGAAGATATTGGAGATCGTGTCACACTGGATGCCAATATTGGCACATTTTGGACGGCATCATCAGATGCCGTGGGGATTTACACATTTCTGTTGGGTTTTTCGGCCAGCGACAATGTATCATTATTTGTGGAGCCTTATGGGTTTTTCACGAAAGACACTCCTGCTGACCATCGCTTCAATGCCGGATTGACATATCTGGTTAATGACAATTTCCAATTGGATGCCTCCGCGGGAAATGGACTCACTCGCAAAGCTCCTGACTATTTCCTGAGTTTTGGGGCATCTGTTCTTTTTTGACCGATCGTTTATTCACATCATGGTTTCTTAGTATATTAAGGGTTCACCTCTCGAACTTGCCCTTTGCCTAAAAAAGCCACGATATTCTTTCTTGCGTTCATTCTGGGCATAGGTGTTTATGGACAAAATCAAGATAGTCTTTTGGTCATTCTGGATCAAAAGTCTGGAATGGAGCGTGTGGATCCATTACACCAACTATTACTTGCAAACTGGTTGAATTACCCAGATCAATCAATGCAATATGGCCAAGAAGCATTGGAAATTTCTAAAGAAAACAATGATCAATATGCCATCTCAAAATCGCTGAGATTAATTGCAGGGGTGTACTATTACAAAGGAGATTATGTGACTTGTTTGGAGTATAACCTGCAAGCGCTTGATAAGGCTTTAGAACTCCAAGATTCATCCCTTATTAATAATGGCTATAACAATATAGGCTTGGTATATTACAATCTGGGCAGTTATCAAACCTCTCTGGAGTATTTGCTAAGAGCCTATTATATGAAGTTGAAAATAGGCGAGGAGTACGGACTTTCGACTACTTTGAACAATCTCGGACTGGTGCACGAGAGGATTGGAGATTTTGACGAGGCTCGAACACATTTTGAAGAGGCCTTGCAAGTCTCTACCCAAAATGACGAGAAGGATCAGATCGTTTATTCAAAAAACAACATTGGTAACACTTACCTGCAGCAGGGGCAATTCGATAAATCCGTCGGATATTTCCGCGAAGCATTGAAACTTGCCCGTAAAATAAAAAACACGAATTGGGGCTCTGTCTCGTTGCGAAGAATCGGCCAGATCAAAATGTCACTCGGCGATTATGATTCGGCAAAACACTACTATCAGGAGTCTTTAACGGCATGCCGTCATATCGAGGACAAACCAGGGATTTCTGAGGTATATTATCTCCTCGCAAAATTGGCCCTAGAACAGGGTGAGCTTGAAGTAGCTCGAATTTGCCTGGACTCAAGTAATATAAAGGCTTGGGAGCTTAAACTGAGACAGCAGCTTTTGGACAACTTGAAGCTATACTCCGAGGTGTTTGCATCAGCTAAGGATTTTCAAAAAGTCATCGAGTACAAGGAGAAATACATTAAACTGAGTGATTCGCTTTTTCAAGATGTTGTTACCAGAAATCTTAATTTAATCCCTACCCAACTTAAGGAAGAACGGGCTCGCCTGGATCTTATCAGGAAGCAATCCATACTTCAGCAGAAAAGCAATACTTATGGGGTGGTATTATTAATAGGAATTCCGCTAATTGTTTGGTTGATCGTGGTACTCAGAATCAATCAAAAAAAGAACAAGACTTTAATAGATCGAAACGAAGAAATAGTACGAACTCAAAAGCTTTTAGTAACATCAGAAAAAATGGCCTCTCTAGGATTACTTTCTGCCGGAATAGGACACGAGATAAACAATCCCCTCAATTTCATTAAAAACGGAACCGAGTCTTTACAAAAGGCCATGGATAGAGAGGGCTTACGACCTGAATACTATCAGCCATACTTTAACGCCATAGATGAAGGAGTGAATCGAGCCACTGCGATCGTTAGAAGTTTGAGTCACTTCAGTAGGGTCGGTCGTAACATGGATGAAACGTGTGACATCCACGATATCATTGAAAACTGTCTGATCATATTAAGCGTCAAAACGCGTGGCAAAGCTGTGATTAAAAAGAATTTCGTTAATGACCTTCCTACGATCAAAGGAAATGAAGGAAGACTTCATCAAGCATTCTTAAATGTCCTAAGTAATGCAGAGCAGGCCATAGAATCTAATGGAATTATTGAAATCACGACACGTAAAATGGCAGATAGGGTTGAGGTGGTCGTGACCGATAATGGGGTTGGGATTGCAGCGGAGTTTATCGAAAAAATCGGTGACCCATTTTATACAACCAAAAGTCCCGGTGAAGGAACTGGTTTGGGTCTGTTTATCACCTACACTATTCTGGAGGAGCACAACGGACAGATAGAGGTTGATTCGAACTTGAATGAGGGCACAACTGTTACACTTTCCTTACCCATTGAAAATTGAGCGACAAACACAAAATAACGATTCTTTATGTGGATGATGAGGAAATAAACCTATTTCTTTTCAAATCACTTTTTGAGAATGAGTTCGATGTGTTGACTTCTTCCTCAGGTGATCAAGCGCTCAATCTGCTCAAGGAAAAGAAAGGAGGGGTTGATGTAATAATTTCAGACATGAATATGCCTGAAATGAACGGTCTTGAGTTCATTTCTTCGGCTCGCGAGCAATACCAGGACATCATATATTTCATTTTAACTGGCTACAATTTCAACGAAGAAATTGATCAAGCTTTGCGCTTGAAAATGGTTCGCCAGTTTTTTTCCAAGCCTTTTAATTACGATGATATTGCCAGCGCAGTGCTAGATGCATGTCGTCAAAACTGAGTTAGATAAATATTGTTGGTTATTTTAGGTGATCTTAAACAAACACCTTGACCGACACACTACCATCTACCGGCCTTAGGGCAATAAGGGATCACTGGAGAGACGATCTATCCGCCGCTATCAGCGTATCACTTGTTGCACTCCCGCTCACATTAGGAATTGCTATTGCTGCTGGCTTACCAGCCATGGCAGGCATAATCTCCATCGTAATTGGTGGTGCGATGACCACATTTTTACGAGGATCTCATGTTGCTATCAATGGACCTGGAGCAGGTCTGATTGTGGTTTTACTGGCAGGAGTGGAGACACTTGGTTCAGCCAATTATGTTTTTGCAGCGGTGGTTATGAGTGGAGTCGTCCAGGTCATACTCGGTCTATTTAGGCTTGGGAAACTGGGAGATTTAATTCCGTCAGCCGTAGTTCAAGGCATGCTAGCAGCGATTGGCGTCACGATTCTGGGAAAACAAATTCATGTTTCGCTAGGGTCTGGAGTGGAGAGCACTTCAGCATTGAATGCCTTGCTACTAATACCGGAGAGTTTGACCAGCTTGCATTGGTTGATTACGGCTGTTTCGGTCATCAGTTTGGCGATTCTGATCATTCATCCAACGATAGTCAATCGCACGCTAAGATACATTCCGGCTCCCTTGATGGTGCTTATTGCCATCATCCCTATCGTATTTCTGGTCAACTCATTCAGTTCCGAGGACAATATTGTTTTGGGGAAGGCCCTGTTTTTCTCTGATAAATTCTTGATATCTATTCCCGAAAATCTTGTGGATGTTCTGGTCTTTCCGGATTTCGGTAAGGTCGATACGTTAGCTTTTTGGTCGATTGTACTCTCAATAACACTGGTATCAACCATTGAAACCCTGGTAAGCACCAAGGCGGTTGATAAATTGGATGAATTCAAGCGGAGGTCTGATTTAAACAAGGAATTATTCGCAGTGGGATTGAGTACCGCAGCTGCCGGATTTCTAGGTGGACTTCCTATTAATACGGTGATTGTTCGGAGTTCGGTGAACATCAACCATCATGCAAAGACCAGAATGAGCAACCTCTATCATGCCTTGTTGATCTTGTTGTTCGTCTTTTTGTTTCCATTCATCGTGCGGGAAATTCCACTGGCTTGTTTGGCTACCATATTGGTTTATACCGGGTACAAACTTGCCTCACCGAGGCTCTTCAGAGCTACGGCTATGCGAGGTTGGGAACAGCTGTTGATTTTGATTTCCACATTAATGGTTTCCCTGGCCATAGATATTCTTTGGGGAATTCTGGCGGGTATTTTGGTCACGTTCCTAATCCATTGGTTAAAATCCGACTTAAGTCTAATGACCTTCATTAGGCACCTGCTTCATACGGACATTACTGTAGAGGAGGAAACCAATAAGGTGGTGCATGTGGACATCAAAGGGATTGCCAATTTTGCCATCCTTCTCAGGTTGATCAATTCTTTCAAGCACTTTGAGGATAGTAGACATTATGTGGTCAATTTCAGTCGCACCAAGTTGGTCGATAGTACGGTTCTGGAGTTTATTCACGAACACAGGGAGCGATATTTCACAAAAGGAGACTTTGAGTTTGTAGGACTGGAAGTGCACAAGACTTCCTCTGCACATCCATTAGCCCTGCATGTTTTGGAACGCCCGATGCAAAAGAGACTTTCGGCGAGACAGAATGAGCTGCTCCACTTCGCGTCACAAAATGGCTATGTCTTTGATCCGGCGACTAATTGGCACATTGATCACTTCAGCAAGTTCAAGTTTTTTGAGGCTCATCTATTGGAATTTCATAGGAATAGGCTGATGGGCAAGTTTGATGACACCAAGTGGGTTATCTCTGACATCCAGTACAACGATGGTGTGATGATGGCTCGTGAAGAGCACCACATCACAGGGATGGTACTTTTCCTGCCAGAACACATTGAACCATTCCGAATAAAGAAAGCTCACATTCGCCATCTCAAATCTGAAATCAAGAAGGGAGAGAAGAAACAGTCTGATTTGAGTCCAAGAGAAAAACTACTCCTTGAACATGCTAGTTTTCATATTCAAGGAGTAGGGAGAGAGGTCTTGATTTATCAACGCGTCCGATTGCTCAGTAACAAAGAGATTGTCGCCATGCATGATTTCGTCAGGGATTTTGTCAAGGTAATCCCAGGGAAGAAATCTTAGTATAGCTCCTTGTAGTATTGATCGGCCATTCGCTCACTGGTGAATTCTGGCACCACATCATCCATGTTATTGAAGGTGATCTCTTGCCACTTTTTACTGTTGCCGTAATACGTCGGAATCACCTTGTCTTCAAGAATCTCATACAGGTTTGTGCTGTCTGCAAGGTCCTGGTCTTCCGTAGGAAGTCGATAATCGACTTCAGGAAGCACGAAACAATTCACCCCATCTTTTTGGAATTCTGGAATCCAGCCGTCGTTCACCGAAACATTGACCGAACCATTCATGGCTGCCGTCATCCCACTTGTTCCTGAGGCTTCCCGAGTAATTCTTGGGTTATTCAACCAAACGTCCGATCCTTTTTTTAGTTTGCTGGAAAGTTGGATTTCGTATCCAACCATGACCGCAAGATTAGCTTTACCCCGAGCGTAATCAATGAGTTTATTGAAAACAGCAATCGCTCCAAAATCTTTGGGATATGGTTTTCCTGCCCAAATGATCTGGATAGGGTACTTCTCATTGGCAATGAGCCGTTCGAAACGTTCCATGTCGTACATCAAAAGATCTGCTCGCTTGTACTCAGCAAATCTCCGAGCCCACACGACCGTGAGGACATCTGGGTCCATCAGCTTTCCGGTTTGATTTAGAACCTCCATGAAAAGCTCCTCTTTCAGTTCCCTTTTTCTAGCTTGATACAATTTGCCATCTCTTTTTTCGAGAGACTCCAATAAGGTTTTGTCTTGCCAAAATCCTTGATGTTGAGCATTGGTGATCGGAATGATCTCACTGATCCCCTCAAAGCTTTTCCACATGTCTTGTGACACTTTCGCGTGAAGTTTGGAAACAGCATTGGACTTTTTCGCCATTCTAAGTGCAGAAACGGTGTAGCTTATCAAACCACCTTCTACCATTTCTTCTTGAAGTTCCTCGTCCGTTAATGTCCGCCCGAAAAATCCAAACTGATTCAGAAACAGGCCATCGTGCTCCTCATTTCCTGCTTTTTCTGGCGTGTGAGTGGTGAAAACCATCTGGTCTCTAATCACTCCTTGGTCTTTTAGATAATAGAATGCCGGGAGTGCGTGCCCTTCGTTTAGATGGTAGATGTCTGAACCACCTAAAGCCTCGACAATCTTTGCTCCCCCGATTCCGAGAACGATGCTCTGAGCAATTCGAGTTGCTTCATTGGAATCGTATAAATGATCTGTGATCGTCCGAGACACGTGATCATTTCCTTCTACATCTGTTGTCAATAAGTACATTGGTGCGGTTCCGAATATTTCCGGCTTGAGCACCATTGCTCGTACACGCACTTCCGGATTGTTCATGATCTGCACCTTGACCTCAATACCTGAGTCCTCCAGAAACGTATAGTTCTTCTCAATGAAACTGGTTTGGAGCGTTCGATCTTGATTTCTAGCTTGATCGTAATACCCGTATTTCCAAAGCATACCAATTCCGATCATGTTCTGCTTCAGGTCAAAGGCGCTTCGCATGTGAGAGCCGGCCAAGAAGCCCAATCCTCCGGAGTATATTTTTAGTCCCTGATGGATGCCGAACTCCATGCTGAAGTAAGCGACTTTCTTGTCGTATTTTTTGGCTGGTTTATATGGATGATACCACTTGTTGTATTTGCTGGTCATTGTATTCGTTTTTCAAAAATCGCTGCGAAAATAGCGTAAGAATTTAGGATTCAAAGGTCTGAAAATCAGCACTTATTTTCAGAAATATGCCTCCCTGTGAAGTTTAAAGGATTGCAAACGATTGAGTAGAAAAATCAATAGTTGTACTCGCACTGCAGACTTTCTGCGATTTTTTGAAAAATGGGGAATTGATCCTCGACGTTTTCCTTTGGGATGGCAACCAATATATACCAAACCTGACCTTCCTTAAGGAAGATATATTCCGAGTTTTTCATTTTCACTCCATCACTTTTCGAATCATAATCCACCCGGTAACATATAACGCCATCGATTTGTAATTCATGCGTGTCTCTATGCTTGAAGCCGGGAATTTCAGGATAAGAAAAAGTCAAACGTGTATCCACGATTTCACCCAATTCTCGAGGAGTATTTTCATTGTAGTAAGTCAGGGTTAGCTGACTGTTTTCCCATTTCGGATTGAATACGTGAAAATAGTATTCGTCGTTTTGGGTTTTCCATTTTCTCGGAATCTCAAGAGAAAATTTGATGTCAGGGTCGGTGATCGTGGTTCTCTTCTGCGCTAGAATGTTCAGGGAAAGGAGAATTCCAATGACCGTCAAGGAGATTTTCATTAGGTCAAATTACGAGAACTAATGGAATGAAGTTTACTAATTCTTAGCTGAGGTCCATCTGATGCCCAAATAGAACTCACGTCCATGGATAGGAGAGTAAGCGTAAGCTGTATCGAATCGATCACTAAAACCGGGATTCGAACCAGGGTCGTTGAATCCAACCAGAGGCGACCAGGGCTGAACATAACTGAACAAATTCTGAATGCCGCCATAGACTGAGAAGCCACCCTTGAAGTTTTTATTTACTTGAATGTTGTGAATCGCGAATGGCTTAGACTCCGTTGGACGTGGGGTTTCAAGCTGGTTGCCTGATTCGTCCAAATCATATACTTCAGGCAGAGCCATGGTACCTGTGAAGCGAGCAGTGTAGGCGAGCGTCCATCCGGACGCCTTCATTTGGTAGTTTGAAGTGAAAACACCCGACCATCGTGTAGCGAACTCAATATCTCTGGTCTGCCCATTTTCATTTTCGGTGACCTCCTGAAAGTTCACCCCTAGATTGAAAGCCACAGGGAAATCAAAATCCTGCTGAATGGAAACTCCGATTCCCTTGCTCACGGCAAAACCGTCCGTATTGGCGTATATTATTTCGTTCGGACTGATGTCGTAATCCGGAGTGATTTTGTTCGTAAAATGGGTGTAGTAAGCATCGATATCCACCATGCCCTGGCTTCTTCCCAAGTTAAAAACATGATTCAGGTTCAGTGAGAAATTGTATGATTCTTCAGGTCTTAGTTCCTCGGCAATGACCACCTCTCGCTGACCTGTGACAAAGGCGTGATCCTCCGTGAACAGATTTACAACTCTGAAGCCCGTTCCGAAATTCGTTCTCAGGGTTGTCCAGTCTCCAGGCTTGAACTTGGTGCTTAGGCGAGGGGCTAGTATGGTCCCGTGATCTTTGTAATGATCCAGTCGAGTACCGGTCAATAGGGTGAATTTGTCACTGATGGCCCATTCATCCTGGATGAAAATTCCAGGAATGTACTGTTTGTCTGGATGAGTAGCGCCATTGGATTCCGTGGCGATTGTGTTGTCATCATAAACTTGAAATCTGTTGGTCAATCCTGCTGTGAGATCATGAGATCCAAGTGTATTTCCCCAGACTAAGTTTGAGAAAATTATATCCTGAGAAGCCGTGTAATGGTCAGCACCATAGTAACTGTCCTGATGATGCGTGCTAGCTGAAAAATCCAATTTGAAATTAGTCGGAAGTTCATAAGTCCCGAAGATCTCGAACCGATTAGTATAGATACTTTCACCATAGACCTGATCACTGCCTCTCAGTCTCCGATAATTCCGATTGTTCAGGAATTCGGCCACTCCATTTCTACGATCTTCATAATAATATTTTCCTGCGAGGCTAAACCGCTTTCCTGACGTTCGATGAATGTTCCATTTGGTGAAAAATGAAACTCTGTCCAGATTGATGTTGTCTCCAAAACCATCACCATTTTCATCATCGAAATCATTGATGTAGGCATAATTTATCCCGACAAAACCTGAAGATTTCCCAACTCTGGGAGCCACGGAAATGTTACCAAAAGTCTCCAGGTGGGTGGTTCCCATAACATCAACTGAGAATGTCGGCTGGTTTTCGGGATTTTTGGTGATGATGTTTATGACGCCCGCTACTGCCTCCGATCCATATAGTGTAGATGAAGGCCCTTTGATCACTTCAAATCGCTCGATCATCATGCTGGGGATGCCATTCAGGCCATAAACAGAGGCCAGGTTTCCGTAAATTGGAGTGCCGTCCATTAGGACCGCCGTATACGGCCCAGGTAAGCCATTTATCGAAATGCTGTTTGTAAAGCAAACCCCACAGGCCACTACCTCCTGAACTCCATTGACCAGGGAAATTCCCTCGACAATGCTAGTGGCAGCTGCTGGGGTGTAAGTGGCCAGATAATCACTTGTGATAACGTCAATTTTCACAGGCGACTGGGAGACATAAGTCGGCTGCATGGTACCTGTGACCACAACTTCATCAATAGTCAACGCGCTCTCAGTAATCTTTAAGCTGAGATTGAGATTGCCAGAACCCACGTTGATCGATTCTTTGAGGGGCTTGAATCCGATAAATCGGACTTCTAAGTCGTACGTTCCTGCTGGAACATTCTGAAACGAAAAATTCCCGTTGGCATCAGTAGTTGTGCCGAATTCCGTTTCTAAGATTTGCACGGTCGCACCCGGCACCCCTTCGCCATCCGATGAAACGACTCCATCTACCATAGTTTGTGTAAACCCAAGTGCCGGGATTACACTCAGAATTAATATGGTGATTGTTCGTAACATCTATTTCGGTGGCACAAATATAATAATTAGTAATAACAAAATAAATTTTTAGATTAATCTAAAAATTTCGTAATTGTCTTTGAATAAACCTTGTCTTATCATTGCCGAAATTTTGAAAAAGATGAAAAGACTATTGATTCTATTTTTTGTGATCTCGATGTTCACGGCCGAGGCACAGACACAGCAGTTGGAATGGAAAAAAGGGACTTTGTGGGTTGACGGAAAGGGTGTTCAGGCTAAAAACTGGGAAAGCCATTTCACTAATACTGAAGCACTTGCTTATGCTAAAAAAGCCAAGGCCAATGCAGGCCCTGCGAATGCACTTGCATTTGTGGGAGGTTTTCTTATTGGTTGGCCTATTGGAACTGCCATTGGTGGAGGTGAGCCTGAATGGGCAATGGCTGGTGCAGGTGCCGGGATCATTGTAGTGGCCTTACCGCTGATATCCGCAACAAAAAAGAACATGCAGAAGGCAATTCAATTAGAGAAGGGTGCAAATGTGTCCGGATCGGCCCGTTTGGATTTTGAAATGGACAAGAATGGAATTGGCTTGGCTTTGAAATTCTAGTTCTCAGATCCCATCATCTGAAAACCGATTTTTTGGCCCGTCCCTGCCTTAGCAGACATGGACTGCAACTCACCCATTTGAATTTGTCGTATACTGGAGATCGGGGTGGCCACTAGGTCGGTTTCGATGGAGACCTGGAATAAAATGGTCAATAATTCATCCAGATCAGCGTCACTGAATTTGTCTTGCGAGAGATTAGCATATCGGTAACGCAGCTGTTGGCCCTCCACAAAATACCGCTCTTCCACATTCATCATGATTCGAGCTATCAAGTATCCGCTATCATGAACGCGATTGTACTTGTAACTATCGGCCATGAAATTGTAGACGTTGATTTGACCGAGATACCTGCGAAGTGGTTCCTGATTTACATAGTCAGTTTGTATATAGCCGTGATTGTCAGGAAGTGTGACCACATTGGAGTGCATCAGGAATACGATCAGGTCCCCGGCGATTTTCACCTGTATCTCGAACTCCCCTTTTCTCTCTACGCTAAACGACAGTTCCTCGGAATCAGCCCTCTTTTCAAGTTCCTTCACCAGTTCTAGGGATCGTTTCTCTATTTTGTCAAAGAGTACTTTGGTTTGGTGAAATATCAGACTTTTTGATTTGGATTTTGACACCAAGAGCGATGAGATTTTATCAAGACCTTCCATGTTAATCTTTTTGTTTGGGTAATATTATGCAGTAATGTGGAAAAAGATATTCTCAAGACTTTAGACCATTTAATTGATAAACAATGAGAAAGTTATTTTTGGTTTTAATCTTATCAGGAACATTTGCGATGGCACAGGATAAAATTGATTATTTGGCGCTTGGAGACTCTTACACGATTGGGGAGGCGGTTCCCGAAGAGGATCGATGGCCAGTCCAACTTGTTGAGCGGTTGAGGAAAAAGGGCATAGAGATCAATGACCCAACGATCGTAGCTACGACAGGTTGGACGACTGATGAATTGCAAAGCGCTCTTTCAAGGGTCAGACTCGCCGGAAATTATAAGTTGGTTTCTCTTCTCATCGGCGTGAACAATCAATACCGCGGCTATCCGATTGCCCAATATAGAAAAGAGTTTTCAGAGTTGCTGGATCAGGCCATTTCGTTGGCTGGAGGTGATCCGGACAATGTCTTTGTCGTTTCTATTCCAGATTACGGGATGACTCCATTTGCCAAGAACAGGGGGCTTGATCCTGGCAAGATTGCGAGGGAATTGGATGAGTATAATTCCATCGCAGAAGAGGTTTCGGCTTCTGAGGAAGTTAGATTTTTTGAAATCACCGAATGGTCTCGAAAGGCCGAAAACGATCCATCGCTGATTGCGCCTGATGGGCTGCATCCTTCTGGGAAAATGTACAAAAATTGGGTGGACACCTGTTTTAAATCGGTTTGCAAGGAATTGAAGAACTAAAATCGCAGATTGTTTTAGTCCTCATACAAATTGAGACATGATCTATCCAATTTTCTGGTTGGGTTGGCCATGAATTCCAGCATGACTTTAGTTCGACATTCTGCATTGCCACCACCATGTCCGCCTTCGTCCAAAACAAACAATTGTCCATTGCTTAGGTTATCCAAAAATAGGTGGCCATAGGCCGGTGGTGTAACAGGATCGTATTGATTGACAAAAATGATCGTTGGGATGGCAGAGTCCTGAAATAATCGTTGTTCTACGGGAAGGTTAGCTTCATGCCAAGACATTCCTGCCCGATAAAAAGCATCAAAAAAACCCATTCTAGCAGGGATCAGTTCATAATTACTGTATGATTCAGCAATAACCGAATTGGTGTTATTGGGATCAAACTGCTCGTACTTTTCCACGGACATTAACATGGACAAATTGAGCTGTCCCGTCATTATATACTCGATTTTAATAACCTCGTCGATCAATTCACCTTTACGGTCTCTAAATGCACGAATTAGCGCTGGAGCCTTTTCACGTGAATCTGTCTGGTATAACATCCTTCTCAGGAGATATAGGCCATCCTGTATGTTAATTACAAATACACTGGTATCGCTTGTGGTAATTGCAAGTGGGCGTTGTTTCAGTGCCTCCACTGCTTCAAAATATTCCGATCTCAGATCTGGATAAATGGAATTGCAAGAATCGCTGGATGCACAAAACATCAAAATGCGGTCTAGAGCTGTCGAATAATTATTTAATCTGTTTAATAAGAAATCACCGCTCATTGGTGCGGGAGAATTATGTGTCACAGAATGTATAAATCCAGGAAACATATCCTGAACAACTCGGCCTAAACGAGTACCATAGGATCCCCCCAATAAATTGTATTTTCCATATCCCAGATGCCGAAATAGCATCCCAACATCTCTGGCATTTTGAAAAGTATTGTAATCTTCGAGCTTAATCCCGGCCTCCAGGCACTTTTGTTTGTAATCGTTGATCAGGTCTACGGTTGCGTCCAGTTCTTCCTCCTCATCGAGATCCATGGCCAAAATATCAAAAGACTCAAATGACATGTCAGGCAGTGCGGACGAAAATCCAGTGCCTCGTTGATCGAAAAAGATGATGTCATGATCTTGGTTGAGTGGATGGTTTTTTATGCCATCCAATCCTTCTTTCACAATTGAATTCCCCCCGGGTCCACCTGAGAAATAAATGATTGGGTGTTTCTTAATGCTATCATTTTGAGCCTCGGAAATCACATAGGTGATTTGAATGCTTTTACCATCTGGATTGTCGTGATCTTCAGGTACCAAAATGGCGCCAGCTTGTAATTCACTAGTTGCATCAAACCAAGGAATATTGTGTGCGGTTGTCTGAATCGAAGGTGGTTTCTTTTCCTTGCATGCACCAATTGTGAGCGCAGTGATAAGAATAAAAGCAAGTTTATTCATTGTTCAGTTAATTAAAGATGCTAGTCAGGGTTGGATCAGAGTTCATGATGTCCACCACACATTTCCATGAATCACCTTCCTCCTTTTTCCAGATTTCTACGCCTTTGTGGAATGATTTGATATCGTTTCCAAGTGAATCCTGCATTTTGATGTAGACCTTGTTCAATACATAACCCAGATCTCCGCCTTTGGAAACATATGCTTCTGTAGGATTCCAGAAAAACTCTACATCTGCACCTTCTTCGGACTCCAGCATCTCTCGAATTTGATCATGCCCCTTAATAATTCCCATTCCTTCGGTCATTACGACCGCATCTTTGGACCAGAAACTTAGAGTTTGCTCTGCATCGGCTGATTTAGCCGCTTCAGCCCATTCTTTGGAGATTTCCAGTAAGTTTTGAGCTTCTGCTTCTTGATCGATATATGTCGACTGGCAACCAAAAAATAGGACAAGGACGGGTAGAAATTGAATTTTCATACGAAATATGGGTAAAAACAGCTCTCAATATACAGGATTTGACCCTGTAAGCGTTTTGCTCAAAATCCTTTACTATTTATAAAATAGGCCTAATTTAGGGGTCTAATCACCCGGTTTGCCTTTGTCATATGCGGCAGTTGTGTTATGCTATATTAGTTGTGCTGTTACTATCGTCTTGCCGCGACAAGCTGATCTGTCCTACATTTCAGAGTACATACATCCTAGATGATTCCGTCAGAGGTACCTATTTCTCCTATTTGTGGTATTTAGAGGAGGATGAACGAAAGGCACATTTGGCGGCAAATGCTAAGATTCCGCCCCCTGATTCTCTCGGGGTGACGCTGGCATCAGCTGAGGCAGGTGGTGGCGTAGATTACTGGGAATACACCGCGAAATACAAGGTGCCACCACGAAATGACGTGAAGTTCACGAAGTACGGTATTCCAAAGCGAACTCCTGTCATTCCGAATATCGTTAGGAATTTCCAGCTGAAAACCTCACCAATGGAGAACGTACTGACACCTCCTGATGTTAAAAAGGCTGAGGAGCCGAGTACGGCCCCAACGGATTCAACAGCAATTGCCCCACTTGATAGCACAGCGGCAGTGGCGCAAGTAGACTCGCTCAGTACGGGTTCAGCCGACTCACTTGCGGTGGCCAAAGAGGAAACACCAAAGCAAAAATGGGAGCGATTTAAGTATGGATTCAACCCACTGGATAGCATGCAACCAGATCAGGAATACTATTTCAGAAAGTATGGATGGTTGTTGCAAAACCCAAAACCAGCTGAAGAAAAACTGGACAGTACAGCTTTGGAAGCCGCTCTTGCGGATTCATTACAGAACGACTCAACCAAACGTAAAGGGCTGAAAGGTTTGTTCGGAGGAGGAAAGAAGAAACCTAAGAAAGAGAAGAAGAAAAAATCAAAAGACGAAACACCAGTAGAACCTCAGAACAATGACGAAGGAACTGTTCCTGAAGAAGGTGAAGGTGGTGAAGTCCCAGATGGCGGCAATTGATGTTTCTGTAATCCTCCCTTTCAGAAATGCTGAGTCCACCTTGCAAGCGGCAATTCAGTGCATTCTCAATCAAACATTCACTAATCTTGAATTGATCCTGGTGGACAATGCCAGTACTGACGATTCTTCAAAGATTGCTGGCTCATTTGCTGATCCCCGGATTCGAATAATCCATGAAACAGAAATCGGAGTTGTCCATGCCGCCAATGCCGGGTTAAGATCGGCCAAAGGAAAGTACATCGCTCGCATGGATGCAGATGACCTGAGTTCACCCGATCGTTTACAGAAGCAGGTTGATGAATTGGATGACGATCCTGAATTAGGCGTTGTGTCAGGGTTGGTGGAGCCAATGACTCAGCCATCGGAGGGATTTAGAAATTATCTGGATTGGATCAATGGAGTCATCACTCCGGCACAGATTTACCTGAATCAATTTGTGGAGTACCCGATCGTGAATCCATCGATCATGTTCCGCTCCGAATTGGTGGACAAGTTTGGTGAATATCGGCAAGGAGATTTTCCGGAGGATTATGAATTCTTCCTGCGATTGATATCCGAAGGGGTCAAGATGCGAAAGGTTGATGAGGCGGTACTCCAATGGAACGACCTCCCCTCCAGATTAACAAGGACATCTGCTGCTTATTCGGAAGAAGCTTTTAATCGAATTAAATCTAAATACTTGGTAAAATGGCTCAAGACAAATAATCCACATCATCCCAAAGTTTGGGTGTGGGGGGCAGGCAAGCAGGCTCGTAGAAAGTCATCAGAGCTCCGAACTCATGGTGCTGAAATTCAAGGCTACATTGATGTGAGCGAAAAAGAGAGGTCTGGCAAATTACCTGTCATTCACTTCTCTGAGTTGGGAAGCCCGGATCGGTTCATCGTTTCTTATGTATCCAACTGGGGCGCTCGGAACGAAATCCGATCTTTCTTGTCCGACAAAGGATGGCTGGATGGTAAGGATTTTATTTTGGCCGGTTAAGGCTAATTATCCATTGGGCAACAAACAAATTTGGCACCCAGGAAATCCAGGCGATAATGGGATAGCCCTGACTGAATGAAATGCCTGAAAGTTCAAAAAGCGGAAGCCAGATACGCAAGGTCACAGCTGCCCAGCAAACGGCAAAGCTTCTGATCATCCAGTTTTCATGATCATCGAATTTCCGATTTCGAATGGCCATATAAGCAACCATTGTGCAGGTGAGCCAAGTCAAATCCATCAGGAAGAAACCCGTTTGGGCAAACAATCCCTCGCTAGCATTTACGGCCAAGTACAGTGCCGCAGAGCCACTAGTCAACACACTCAGAACATAGATTTTGCCTAGGAATCTGTGAAGCTTGATTCGCTTACTTCTAAGTTTCTTGCTGAACTGGGACCAGCCCGAAAGCAAGGTCAATGCCCCAAAACCGATGTGGAGGTAAAAGGCGATCCACCAGCTTTGCTGCTCAAGCAATACATCTGATTTCGCCTGTAGCAACCCAATTCTTTCTGAAGTGAGCGCATATAAAATTGGATAGAGACCAACTCCACAGGACATAAAGACGAATAAGAACCACGAGACCTTTTTCATAACCGGACGTTAAATTAACAGATTCCAATTGACTAACTTTCATTTCAAATACCCAAACCTTACCCAGCCATCATGTCAGGATTTTTTCAAAATCTACAGCGAAGGAACGTAATCAAAGCGGCTATTTCCTATGTTGTCATAGCATGGGCAATTCTACAGGCTGCTGATATCATCTTTCCGGCAATTGGTATTTCAGATATTGCGATTAGAAACCTCTTGATCTTATTGGTCATAGGATTTCCTGTCTGGATCATATTCGCCTATGTATACGAGTGGACACCCACGGGGTTCAGGAAAACCAAGTCGATTCCTGAGGAGGTTTCTGTTCATCGCGAAACCAGCAAAAGGCTAAATTCATTTATAATAATTGGAATGGGCTTGGCCATAGTGCTTTTAGTGGCGGATCGTTTTTTGAATTTCACTGATATCACATCTGATGATCCATCCAAGGCCATCGCGGTATTGCCATTTAAGAATTTAAGTGGCGATGAAGATGCCTATTTTGCTCAGGGAGTAACAGAAGACATATTAACCCACATTTCAAAGATTGGTGATCTTAGAGTTCTTTCAAGGTTTACACTGAGTGATTATGATGTGGCAGGTAAAACCGTTGAACAAATCGGTGAAGAACTGAATGTCGGATATCTACTAACAGGCAGCATTCGACGTGCCGGTGAAGAGCTACGGATTTCCTGCCAACTCGTTCAGGTAAACCCTGAAGAAGAAACTTGGGCTGAGAATTTTGATCGGCGGATGGAAGATGTTTTTGCCATACAATCGGAAGTAGCCGGCAAAGTGGCTGATTATTTGGCGGCAAAATTGTCTTCCTCAGAGCTTGAAAGGATAAACCAGATTCCAACTACGAATATTGCGTCATATAATATTTACTTGAAGGGAAGGGAAGCTTACAATCGCTATAATGTAGAGGATAACAAAGTGGCGATTGAATACTTCAAAAAAGCCATCGAACTGGATCCTGCATTCGGGGATGCATGGGCGGGTCTTAGTGATGCTACGGCCAAGGCCGCAGCGAATTATGGCTCTCTTCCTATTTCTTATTTGGATTCTGCATTGTTATTGGCTGAAAAAGCCGTGAATTTAAATCCATTATCGGCTGCCGCATGGAAGGCTTGGGGTGTAAACTATTCCTATCAGGGTTTGTATGACAGGGCTAGGGAAAAGTACGAAAAGGCGCTGGAACTTGATCCCAATCACTCACCGGCCATAAATAACTTGGCCATGACTAAACTTTCGAAAGGTGATTACCCTGGAGCCATTAAGTTGTTCAAAAAGTTGATCTCTTTGAATCCGGTCAATCCAAATGCCTACTCAAATATTGCTAATCGCTATTTGACACTTGGTATGCATGATTTGGCGGAAAAAAATTCACTGGCTGCCATTGAAATGGCTGGTTCGGATTGGCATGCCTATTCTGTCCTGGCAAAGAATTATTTGTGGATCGACGATCGTGACAAATGCGAGGAATTTGCACGGCTATTTGTTCAGGAGGGACCAGAAAACCCATATTATTTAGAGCTGGCAGCATTCATCATTCGGGACGTGAATCCTGAACTAAGCAATGAATATTTCGAGAAAGCCTGGAACGCCCCCAACTATAATGCGACGTACTACCTATATACTACCATGTGGAAAATTCAGCGTTTTAATGAATCCGGTGAGAAGCTTGTTGCCCGGGAATTGATGACCGAGCTGCAGGATCATATTGATGTTGAAATTAAGAAGGGGGCAAGGTATGTAGAATTATTTCTAGTGCCTGCGTACATTAAGATCGAACAAGGCTTTCCAGATGAGGCATTGGACTGGATCGAAGAGTTGGTAAAAAACAACCAGTACTATGACATTCCGATCAAGTCAGATCCATGGCTGAAGGAAGTTTCTAGCCATCCCAGGTTTTTGGCCGCTATGAAAAAAATGGAGGAATCTAAGCGTAACATGCGCATGGAGGTTTCCGCTCAAACTGAAAACAAAAGTCTGTAGTAGGGTTTGCCAATTTATCAACTCACCAAAGATTTGATTTTTCCACCAGTGGATGGAGCAGAGGATGGCGTAGTTTCCATTGGAGGGGACCTGCGACCAGAGCGGCTAATGCTGGCCTATCAGCTGGGTATATTCCCGTGGTACAACGAGGATCAGCCCATCATTTGGTGGAGCCCTGACCCCAGGTTTGTGCTATTCGTGGATAAAGTGCATGTATCCAGATCCATGCGCAGGGTGTTAAACTCAGATAAATTCAACGTCACTTTTAATGAAGCATTCGAGGAGGTAATATGGAATTGCAAAACCGCGGAACGAAAAGGGCAGGAAGGGTCCTGGATCACCGATGAGATGCTGGAAGCGTACATTCATTTACATAACCTTGGAAAGGCCCAGTCTATTGAAGTTTGGCAAGACGGTGACTTGGTAGGCGGGATGTACGGCGTTCAAGTTGGGAAAGTGTTTTCGGGCGAGTCCATGTTTTCCAAAGTGAGCAATGCCTCCAAAGTGGCCGTGATCAGGTTTTTAGAGAAATTTCAACAGGAGGGCGGTCATTTGCTGGATTGCCAGGTCGAAACACCTCACATGGCTAGCATTGGTGCCAAGGAAATTGCACGGGAAGAGTTCCTGCATTACTTACAATAACAATCACACCTTTTTGCTTCCTTTGTCTCAATGGCTGCACCTCAACTCACCGATAAGTTAGAATTCCCATCCGTTCACGAAGCGGAAACCGATGGCTTAGTGGCTGTCGGCGGTGACCTGAGCCCTGAGTGGTTGATGTTAGCCTATAAATCAGGAATATTTCCCTGGTTCAATGAAGACGAACCAATCATGTGGTACAGCCCGAATCCCCGAAGTGTTCTCTTCACTGACAAACTTCATATTTCAGGGACCATGAAAAGCTTGATCAAGCAGAACAAGTATGAAGTGCGTTACAACACTGATTTCAGAGGCGTGATCGGAAACTGCCGACAAGCACCGAGAGCCGGGCAGGACGGCACTTGGATATCCCAGGAAATGCAGGAAGCTTACATCCGGTTACACGAAATGGGGCTGGCCACTTCTGTGGAGGTTTGGCGGGAAGACAAACTGGTCGGAGGACTTTATGGAATTGATCTTGGAGTCATGTTTTGCGGGGAGTCCATGTTCTCACTGGAGAGTAACACGTCCAAGTTGGCCTTGATCACGCTTGTTCAGAAAATTCAAAGTAATGGTGGCAAGCTCTTCGATTGCCAGGTTCATTCGACACATGTGGAAAGCATGGGGGCAATGGAGATTCCGAGGGAGGAGTTTACTGCTTATTTGGAGGGTTGATGACCTATTATCATATAAAAAATCTGAATGGAGCATAGTTTTCGTATATCATTCTATAGTCCAGTTAATTCATCAATTTGAAAAAACCAGAAATCCCATCCAACGAACAGCTTAGACAAGCGGCTGTGGATAAATATCTACTTTTAGACACGCTTCCGGAAGAAAATTATGACAACATCACAAGGTTGGCGGCCATGATTTGCGATACTCCAATTTCGCTGGTCACCCTCCTTGATTATGATCGCAATTACTTGAAGTCACACCTAGGTGTGGAAATTTCAGAATCACCTCGCGATATTTCGTTTTGCGGACACGCCATTAATTCTGACAGTGATATTATGATCATTCCTGACGCTCGTGAAGATGAGCGCTTCCATGACAATCCTCTGGTGTCTGAGTTCCAGGCAATTTTCTATGCTGGTGTCCCACTTGTCGATCCACAAGGACTAAAGCTTGGCACTCTTTGCGTATACGATCATGTTCCCAGAAATCTAAAGGAAGATCAAATAAAGGCTTTAAAGGGCCTAGCGCGACAGATAATGAATCTTTTTGAAAGCCATTATCAGAATTTGGTCCTGAAGAAAATGCAAGAACGACTGACCGAGAGAAATGAGGAACTTGATAAGTTTGCTGCTTTGGTGTCTCATGACATTAAATCTCCTTTGTCGAACATCATCAGTTTGACCGACCTTTTAGAGTCAGATAATAAGGGCACATTTAGTGACCATTCAGCCAAGTGCCTGCAGTACATTCAGGACTCATCACGGGTTTTAAAAGATTATATAGATGGCATTTTGGAGTACTATAAAAGTGAGACTGCATTTGTGGAGAATAGGGATGAGGTAGGTCTTCATGAACTTTTGAATACTATCACAGAGATGTTGAATCCGGATGGGGAAATTAACATACTCCTGCCCAAAAAAGATGCGATCATAAGACTTAACAAGTCTGCATTAATGCAGATACTGATGAATATTTTATCCAATGCGATTGCCCATAATCCAGTAGAAAACCTGACAATCGAAATCAATTTTTGGGAGGAAAAGGAAGATTACAAATTCTCCATTAAGGACAATGGAAATGGAATTCCTGAAGAGATCCAGGCTAACCTCTTCCATCTATTTGTTAAAGCACCTGACTCCAAAGGCACGGGGATTGGCATGGCGACCGTTCGTCGAACTATTGACAATATGTTCGGCACGATAGGATTCCAATCTGAACTTGGCAAGAGTACGGAGTTTACGTTCACTTTGCCAAGAGAGTCAAAGGAGATATTGAAAATTCTGAGTTAAGCTAGTTACACCACCACATTCACGATCCGCTTCGGTACCACGATCACTTTCTTGGGTGGCTTGCCTTCCGTCCATTTCTGCACAACCACATTGGCCAAAACTTCTTTTTCGATTTCTTCTTTCGTGGCGTCAGCTGGGAAAGATAACTTAACGCGCATCTTGCCATTGATGGAGATCGGATACTCGAAGGAGTCCTCCACCAAATGTTGGGCATTGAATTTAGGAAAAGCAGCGTCCACAACTGAACCTTCGTTTCCAAGCAATTGCCACAGTTCCTCGGACATATGCGGGGCAAAAGGAGAGAGCAAAATGACCATTGGTTCCAGGATTGATCGCTTATTACATTTTAGTGATCCCAATTCATTTGTAGCGATCATAAACGCACTCACTGAAGTATTCAATGAAAGAGACTCACAGTCTTCCTGGACTTTCTTGATCAATCCGTGGAGCACTTTTAGCTCTTCCTTGGTTGGTTCGCCATCTGACACAGTGAAGTTGTCCCCGTCATGGAACAGGTTCCAGAACTTTCTCAAGAACTTAAAAACCCCATCTATGCCGTTGGTATTCCAGGGCTTGCTCTGCTCGATAGGGCCTAGAAACATCTCGTACATCCTGAGGGTGTCTGCCCCATATTGTTCGATCAAATCATCCGGGTTGACTACATTGTACTTTGACTTGGACATCTTCTCAATCTCCCAGCCACAGGTGTATTTCCCATCTTCCAAGACGAACTCGGCATCTACGGCATCAGGGCGGGTTTTCTTGAATTCCTCTATGTTCAGAATGTCATTATGCACCACGGAAACATCAGCATGCAACGCCTGAACATCATACTGATCTTTTAAACCATGCGAAACATATTTATTTTCTCCGGCGACTCGATAGACGAAATTTGACCGCCCCTGAATCATGCCCTGATTTACCAATTTCTGAAAAGGCTCATTGGTGCTTACATATCCCAGGTCAAAGAGCACTTTGTGCCAGAATCGAGCATATAATAAGTGCAGTACTGCGTGCTCAGCACCTCCGATGTAGAAATCTACATTCATCCAGTATTTCTCCACCTCAGGATTCACGAGTTGGTCTTCGTTTGCCGGATCCAGGTAGCGTAGATAATACCAACAGCTTCCGCCCCACTGAGGCATGGTGTTCGTCTCGCGTTTTGCTACTTCACCACATTTTGGACATGTCGTATTTACCCAGTCTGCAGCGTGAGCCAATGGTGATTGACCATCTTCTGTTGGTAGATAGGTGTCGACCTCTGGAAGGGTAACAGGCAATTGATCTTCTGGTACCGGCACAGCTCCACAGGAATCGCAATGAATAATTGGGATAGGTTCGCCCCAGTATCGCTGACGGGTGAAAATCCAGTCGCGAAGTTTATAGTTTACCGCACCTTTCCCTTTGCCTTCCTTCTCCAGTTTCTCAATGATGGATTTTTTGCATTCCTCGGAATCCAAGCCGTTATACTCGCCACTGTTGAGCATGATGCCCTTGCCAGTAAATGGTTCGTCTTTCTCCAACGCATTGCCGTCAGGACTGACCACTGTTACGATGGGCAATTCAAATTTCTTTGCAAATTCAAAGTCTCGTTCATCTCCACCGGGGACGGCCATGATTGCACCTGTTCCGTAGGAGATTAATACATAATCAGAAATCCAGATTGGAATCTCTTCACCGTTTATAGGATTGATGGCGAAAGCACCAGTGAATACTCCTGTTTTGGATTTGTCCAACTCGGTCCGTTCCAGCTCGCTTTTTTGAGCAGCGGCCGCTACATACTTATCAACTTCCTCTTTTTGTTCAGGTATGCTGATTTGATTTACCAATGAATGCTCCGGAGCTAGAACCATGTAGGTTGCCCCGAAAATCGTATCAGGTCTCGTGGTGTAGATACTGACCTTGCCATCGTGTCCTTTGATATCGAAATCAACTTCGGCACCATGACTCTTCCCGATCCAATTGGTTTGAGAAAGTTTGATAGATTCTGGCCAATCCAATTCATCGAGATCTTCGAGTAGTCGATCCGCATAATCGGTAATTTTCAGAACCCACTGACGAAGATTCTTTCTGGTGACCAAAGAATTACAACGGTCGCATCGTCCGTTTTTCACCTCTTCGTTGGCTAGAACTGCTTTATCGTTAGGACACCAGTTGACAGCCGACATTTCTTCATATGCCAACCCGTTTTCGTACAACTTCAGAAAAATCCATTGGGTCCATTTGTAAAAAGAAGGATCGCTTGTTCGAACCTCTCTAGACCAATCGTAACTAAACCCAAGACTCGAGAGCTGCTCTATGTATCGTTTGATATTTTTCTCAGTGCTAATGGCTGGGTGCTGACCGGTTTTAATGGCGTGTTGCTCTGCAGGCAATCCGAAACTGTCAAAACCCATTGGGTGCAGCACATTGAAGCCTTTCAGTCGCTTATAACGAGCAACAATGTCCGATGCGATGTATCCGAGCGGATGCCCCACATGAAGGCCTGCACCTGACGGGTAGGGGAACATGTCCAGGATGTAATACTTCGGTTTATCCGATTTGTTTGGAACCTTGTAAAGCTCCTTGTCTTTCCAGTCTTGCTGCCACTTCTGCTCGATCTCCCGAAAGTTGTACTCTGCCATTTTTTTGGATTAAGGCCGCAAATTTAGTTGACTTGGTGGATCAGATGGCCAAATGAATTACAACAGTTTAGATAGTGGTGGCTATTCTAATTTTCATTGGCATTAAAGTATTTGAATCCGCAACGATCGTTAAGTAGTTTTTGGTTGACTTTTTGTCTACTTTGGATGAACCAACCAGCTAATTATGAATTTTCAAGCGATCGTTGCGGCCCTTCACCGCAAATATCATAGGGAAAAATGGGTTCTAACCCCAAGAGAAATATGGCGTCTTCACGACAGCATGGGGATCCAGAATAAGAAGTATCACATACCTGAAGTTGAGAAAAAATTACATGAGCCAAACCTCGAACTCTGGTTCGGTCTTAAGAGTGGGATCATATTCGACGTAAATGAATTCATTCTTATCGGTGACGCCATGGATATTTTGAATTTGGGTTATACAATGAAGGGATCAATCAAAGATATATTTCTTGAATTCGAAGGCTACACGCTGTATTACATGAACAAGGATCTGAAAAAGAAAATGACCCTTTCGGGTGGGGAGATAGCTTTTCTGAAGGAATTAATCTTTCATTGCGAACAAAGAGCGCGCTCTGAAGCGGCGTGACATGCGAATGGCGCTCCAATTCTTGTCGTTGGATTTTTGATTTTAATCAGAAAGAATAATTTAGCGGCATGAAGCTCAATACGTTTCTTGTCCTTTTGGTTTTATCGATATTCGCAACCGGACAAGACCTCAGTGTAAAAGCATTTAAGGATAAATTCAAAGAGGCGGGTTTGGTATTCGAAGAATTCCGAACGGTCTTTGAGTACTCATTGGATGATGAAGGAAAATTCATTGTTACTCAGAAGGATAATTTGGACCTTTTGCAGATACGCTCAGGGAGCCGCGAAACCTGGCCAATTTTTTACAATGACCAAATACAAATCACAGACTTTTCTGTGAAGAACAAAAAGAAGAGGAAACACTCCTTCACAAAGACTTGTGGCCATTTTTCGAGTGGATCGATATTTCACTCAGATGCCCGCCTTTGTACCTATACTTTCAGTGCGGGGATGGTTGGAGAGCCACTTTACATTGAGACAGGACTGAAATACCAGGATCCTAGATATCTTACGAGGATTCCTTTCATGGAATTTATTCCTGGCAAAAAGAGGATCATCGAAATCATCTGGCCTGAATGGGTGAAGGTAGAACTTGCTGAGTTTAACTTTGATGGACATGATGTAAACAAAACTGTCACGGAATCAGAATATGGCACGAAGGTTATTTATGAATTGCAGTGGCTTGATCGGCTGCCCCGTGATGAGGACAAGCCACACATTGCTCATTACATCCCACATATAATTCCTCAGACAATTTCTTATCAGCGCCCTCAGGATCAAGAACCTCAGATAGTCTTGGAGGATGTTGGCGATCTGTACCAATGGTACCGAGAGCTTAGTAGCGGGACCAAAAATGAACCGGACAGCATAAGGACTTTGGTGAGTGACTTAACCACTGGCAAACAGCCAAAAGACCAAATCAAGTCTATCTATTACTGGGTTCAAGATAACATTAAGTACATCGCTTTCGAGGAGGGGATCATGGGATTCCAGCCGATGGATGCTCAGGAAGTGCTCTACAAGAGATATGGTGACTGTAAGGGCATGGCCAATTTGCTCAAAACCATGCTGAACCTGGCAGGTTTCGACGCTCGCCTGACATGGCTGGGTACCACGCACTTGCCTTACACGTATGATTTGCCTTCTCTGGGCGTGGACAATCACATGATATGCACGCTCATTGATCAGGAAGGTAATTTTCAGGTACTTGATGCAACGGCTAAGTTTACCGAGATAGGCTATGCACCTTTCCATATTCAAGGAAAGGAAATCTTAATTGAAGATGGCGAGAACTATCGAATTGAGACGATTCCGGTAGCAGATCAGGAAGTCAACTATGAACGGTTCCGGATGGATATTTCTCTGGATCAAGACAAGATAGTGGGAGATGGTATTATCGAATTTGAGGGAGATAGTAAGCAGCTGATGCTGATGATGCTGAATAACCTGGACAAGAAATACCACGATCGCGTCATACGAAATATTGTGGCGTACTCAGCGGATTCGGATGATTTTAACGTGGATATTCTCGCACAAAATCGGGATAGTACTCTACGACTAAAGGTGCACCATGAGTTGGATGAAAATGTCCGGTCATTCGGAGAAGACCTTTATGTGGACATTGAGTTTCGTAAGGAATTAGCCAATCTGAAAATTGATAAAACCAGAAAGGCTCCCTATGATTTGAACCGACGGAGATATTTATCCGGAAAAATTTCCATGGAAATCCCGGAAGGGTTCGAGGTTAAAACATTACCAGCCGCCTTCTCTGAATCGAATGAACTTGTAGATTTTGCCATTAATTATTCTCTGGAAGGCAACATCGTACAATACGAAAAATCTTTGATCATTGGACAGTCCATCATTCCCGTGAATCAATTCGATATGTGGAATGCCTCCATCAAGGCGCTGAAGGAATATTATAACCAACCAATAGTCTTAAGCAAAAAATCACAATGAAGTATTTTTCTATCCTGCCAATGCTAATTATGCTTGTGGCAGACCTCCATGGACAGACTCGGGAAGAAGAAATCCGTGCACAGATTTGGGATACCAGTAACGAAATGTTCAATGTGGTGGACGTTCCAGAAAAATGGAAAGACGAACCTGCGGTTATCATTGCACAATCCAATGAACTCGCTTACAAGAAATTTCCGCTAAGCAGAAACCTTTGGGAGCAGAATTACATTCACCGTAGAATCAAAATCCAGAGCCAGCAGGCATTGGAAGATTATGCCCAATTCAGTTACCCGGATGCTGTGAACAAATATGGTTTCAAGGGGAGCATGTACGTGGGTTTCAAGATTGTGAAACCGGATGGTCAGGAGATAATCATATCCAATGATGAGGCAGTGGCCGATGAGATGGAGACAGGCAAATCCGATGTTTATAAGCAAATGAAGCTTGCCATCCCAAATCTAGAGATTGGCGATATCCTGGATTATTACATGGCGGAGGAGTTGACATTCTTCACTGATAAGTACCATTCATTTAGTCCTTCGATTTTTCTATTGAGGCAGAAATATCCGATCATAAAAGGGAAGATCAGCTTCTCTGTTTTAAGGCGTTGTTTCATCAATTTGAATACCTACAATGGCGCTCCGTCTTTTAACAGAAGTGCAGTGGACGAAGAGGAGGACACTTATGAGATGTTCTATGAAAATCAGGAAAAAATTGATGATTTGCCTTGGTTCTATCCGTATCGAAATGTCCCAACTGTCAAATTCAAAGTGACTTATGCTTCGCCTAGTGCAGCCTATCAAGTGCCGAATTTCAATGGAAGCAAACCTGGGGTGTTGAAGTCCACCGTTCAATCAGGAGAGGTGCGAGAGTTGCTCTCCCGATACATGAACATGCTGACTGATTACACTGGCTTGAAGAAGCACATGAAAAAATACAAGAACGAAAGAGACGTCACTAAACTGGTGACCGAAGCATTTCTTTATGAACGAAATAAACTGGCACTGACTAATGCGGAATACCGTACGGTGTACGGCGGTAGATTAGGTGAGATGGCTTCACTGAGGGCTATTAACAATCTTTCGGAATATTTTGTCAAAGCAAAGATTCCACACAAAGTAATTGCTGGAGTGCCCAAGAGTATCGGTACTCTGGAGAATCTGATCTTAGAAGAAGAACTAGCACTTGCTATGAGAGTGGAAACGCCGAATCCAGTCTATATCGCCTCCTTCGGAGCTCATGATTATCCCGGGATGACCAATCCGGTGTTGGAGGGATCAGAGGTCTACATTTCTAATATCAACTTAGGAGGTTCATCTTGGTCATTTGTAACCACTACTTTCCCCGAAAGCTCCAAAAAGGAGAATGGCGAAAGGCTAACAATTGACATTGAACTTGACCTTGATGAAAAGAAGACTTTGATGGATGTTACCAAAACTTTTCTTGGACACTTCAAATCTTCGGCACAATATAATCTGATGGACTTTTATGACATTCAGGATGAAGAGGAGGCAAAGTTTGAAATGGAAAGTTCTACATACTTGAGCGCTGGCAAGCTCAAAAAGAGATATTTAGAAAAGGAAAAAGAGTACTGGGAAGGCAGGGATAAGAAAAGAATCGAGGCATTGAAGGAAATGACAGAAAACAACTGGAATTTCGATATCGATACGTTACGCGACCTGCATATCATCCAGACAGGTAGGTCCTTAGAGAAACCAGAATTCCAAATTGGGTTCAATGCTGAAACCAGTGATTTGATTTCCAAATTGGGTCAGGACTATTTGTTCGATGTGGGTAAACTTATTGAGCAGCAAATCGAGATTTTAAAAGAGCACAAAACGGATCGCGAATATCCTGTTGAAATGGGATTTGCCCGAAGTTTTGAGTCCACATTTCACATTAAAATACCGGAAGGATTTGAAGTATTAGGTGTCGAAGAATTGAATCGGAAAGTTCAGAATGAGACTGGAGGATTTGTGGCCGAAAGTTCAATCCAGAATGACGTTCTGACTGTGGTCACGAAAAAAGAGTACAACACGTCTGATTATCCTCCAGAGAAATGGCCTGAGATCATTGTGTTTCTTGAGGAAGCTGAGGATTTCCAGTCAGAAAAGTTGTTGCTTAAGAAGCTTTGATTTCGATCTGTTTCTACGAAAAAAAGGACAAAAACCCTTTTCCGATCACCCTCAAATCTGACGAGCGGTTGATTGAAATCCTTTCTGGTGAGTAGTTTTGCGGCTGCCAGCATTACCTATGAAAAACCTACTTGTTATCGGTTTGATCCTATTCGGATTACCGAGCGCTTATTGTCAATCAATTACCATTAAACCGACCTCCGGACCTATTACCGTTGATGGAATTTGGGAGGAGGAAGCCTGGCACCAAGCAGATTCTATAACCGGTTTCACTCAGAATTTCCCTACAGATTCCTTACATGCTCAGGCGCAGACGATCGTGAGAATTCTACATG
Source organism: Cyclobacteriaceae bacterium (assembly GCA_965212145.1). Taxonomy (GTDB): domain Bacteria; phylum Bacteroidota; class Bacteroidia; order Cytophagales; family Cyclobacteriaceae; genus JAAEPI01. The sequence goes on from CBDBUY010000009.1 coordinate 226,125, forward strand.
ACGATGAGTACATCTATGTCATGGGTAAGATGCTAAATAAGCCAGGGGATAGAGCCTACATAACCCCATCCCTTAGGAGGGATTTTCGAGGAGCAGCAAACGACAGTTTTTCAGTAATATTCGATGCATTTAGCGATCGGACGAACGGATTGCTTTTTGGGATCAATCCTTTCGGGGTGAGACGGGAGGCGCTTATCAGCAATGGAGGATCCGGTAGAGGAAGTTTTAGCCTTGACTGGGACAACAAATGGATCGGTCAGGCTAGACAATACGACGGTTATTGGATTGCGGAAATGGCCATTCCATTTAAGACCTTGAGATATCCTGAAGGTTCAGATCAATGGTTGGTAAATTTCTACCGAGTGGATAGCGAGTATGCTGAGCGGAGTTCATGGTCGCCCATAAAAACGACTTTTCCGATTTTTAATTTGGCGAATATTCGTGAAATGAACTGGGAGGAATCCACTCCGAAACCAGGCTCAAATATTTCAGTAATCCCGTACATCGCAGCTAATTCGGCCAGAGACTTTGAGAATGGAACGACTGAAAAGCTGAACGCCGTGGCAGGTTTCGATGTGAAATATGCGGTGACCGCTGGCCTCAACCTGGATATCACGGTGAATCCAGACTTCTCGCAAGTAGAGGTGGATCAGCAGGTAACTAATTTGGACAGATTTGAGATTTTCTTCCCAGAGAGGAGACAGTTTTTTCTTGAAAATGCCGACATGTTTTCAGGCTTTGGGAATGGCCGGACACGTCCATTTTTTTCCAGGAGGATCGGAATTTCCAGAGATACCTTGACGGGTCAGAACATTCAAAATCCGATTCCATTTGGTGCCAGACTTAGTGGAAAAGTCAACAACGATCTCCGTGTGGGGCTGCTCTCCATGCAAGCGGGGCGTGATGAAGCAAATGGCTTGCCTTCCTACAATTACAGCATGTTTAGTCTGCAGCAAAAGCTTTTCAATCGATCGAACGTGAGTGCATTTGTAGTCAATAAACAAACTTTCGAAAGTGAGGATGAATTTGCCAGCGAGGAGTTCAGTACTTTCAATAGGGCGGTCGGCGTTGAATACAATTTGGCCAGCGCGAATAATGTCTGGAACGGGAATTTCTTTCATCACCGCTCTTACGATGCGGTACAATCTGCAGCACCATTTTCTTCCGGGCTTACGCTGAATTTCAATAACCAAAAATGGAATGTGGATGTGTTTTCGCAGATCGTGGGAGCCGGTTATAATCCGGAAGTTGGTTTTGTTCGGAGAACTGATATTCAACAGCTGGCGGGGAGTTTTGAATACAATGTATTCCCGAGCGGAGGCAATGTCCAGCGACATGGATTCGCATTTGATTATGACATGCTCGGGAATGACACGTATGGGTTTTTAGACTGGGACATGAATTTACAGTACTCGGCCAGTCTTAGAAATACTTCGCAGATTTGGTCTCGCATCAGAAGGCAATACACGTATCTCTTTGATCCATTCGATCCCAGTGGTACCGATGGATTGGAATTGCCTGCAAATTCAGATTATTACAATTATCAAGTGCTTGCCAGATATTCTTCTGATGAGCGAAAGAAATTTTCCTACAGATTGAGCACGCGCTCAGGGCAATATTTCAACGGAACACGCCTGAACCTGGAAGGAACCATAAGCTATCGGTATCAGCCACTTGGTTTTACATCCATAGACTTTGCCTACAACCGAATAAATCTTCCTAAACCATACTCCTCAGGAACTTTGTATTTGATCGGTCCGAGGTTCGACTTCACCTTCTCTAAATCGATTTTCTGGACGACATTCGTTCAATACAATAGCCAGATTGAGAACCTCAATATCAATTCAAGATTCCAGTGGAGGTTTGCACCTGTCTCGGATATCTTCATTGTGTACACTGATAATTATTTTGCTTACCATGAAAATGGTTTCAATGTTGGAAAACCCAGAACACGGGCATTGACTTTTAAAATCACTTACTGGCTGAATCTCTAATTCAGCTGTTTCCACTGACCTCCTTTATCGCTTCGATAAATGCGTCAAGTTCATCAGTGGTGGTATAAACATTTGGTGTGATCCTGACTCCTTTCACACCAATTCTATTGATAGCAACTGTCCATATTTTATGATCTTCAAGTAATTTCCTTGAAAGCTCTTTGGGCTCAACATCCTCTATGCCAACATTGCCAATGGCACCATGTCTCTCCATTTCTTTAGGAGTATTCACGATCACTTTTGGTAGGTCACGAACTCTAGAGGTCCAGTAATCTTGCAGGAATTTCAATCTTGCCTCCTTTCTTTTTATGCCAATCATTTTGTGAAAATCTATGGCATCAAGAATGGCCAGATCTGTGTGAACAGGGTGAGTACCTGTGTGGTTTAATCGACTGATGTCGTCCGGATCACGCTCATCTTCAGCAAAAAGTGGATATAAATTAGACGCACTTCCCTTTTTGACATAGAGAAAGCCAGCTCCAAGTGGGACACTTAGCCATTTGTGCAGACTAGTCCCATAATAATCGCACCCAAGGTCTGACATGTTAAAATCCAAATGAGCAAATGCGTGCGCTCCGTCAACCATGACTTCCACTCCTTGTTCGTGGGCCATGTCACATATTTTCCTAATCGGTAAAACCTGCCCCGTGATGTTTACCAAATGACAAACCATTAGCAGCTTGGTGCGGTCGTTGATTTGCGATTTGTATAATTCAATGATTTCGTCATCGGATGCAGGATGATTTGGCAGGGAAACTCGCTTATTTATTATTCCGAATCGATCTGCCATTAAGTCAAATTGATTGAGCATAGCTCCGTAATCCTGCTCTGCCATGACTGCTTCATCACCGGGTTTCCAATCTTGTCCGGCAATCACTAGATCCAGTGATTCTGTGGTATTTCTCGTGATAATCAGCTCTTCAGGGAGACATCCGGCAAGATCTGCGAGAGCGGCCGCACTTTTCTTTTTATTCTCCCATTGCACCGTTCGCATGTACCAAGAACCCTGAAGATTGACATTCCGAATGTGATTGAGGTAGTTTTCGAGGGTTTCCTGTGGCAAGAAGCAGTAGTATCCGTTCTCAAGATTTATGTAATCTTCTTTGAGCCTATAAGACCCTCGAATTTTTCTCCAAAAGTCCTCATTAGCGGCCAAATCGACATCCGAAACGCTTGAGTTTTCTTCAATTAATTTTTCAATAGCTCCCAATGAAAGTGGGAAACCAAGACCCACCGCTGATATGTTTTTCAGGAATTCCCTTTTGTTCATGGTAAAAAGTTAATGAAATTAGAAAGTAAAGCAGTAGGTGGCGAATGGGAATGTAAATTGTAGCTTTGTTGTTTAAGGAAAAATAGTGGGAGCAATGCAGGCAATCAAGAAACTAAACACGACTGAAAAGGCGCTACAGCTGAATCTTGATCAGAGTATCTACGGCACCATCGCCGAGATTGGTGGCGGGCAAGAAGTTGCCGGTCATTTCTTTGAGGCAGGAGCTGCATCTGGCTCTATCGCCAAGACCATGTCAGCCTATGACATGAATTTCAGTGATGCGATTTATGGAAAATGCGATCGCTATGTGTGCGAAGAGAAACTCATGCTGATGTTGGATCGGGAGTATGGCTTGCTTTCTGAGCGACTTGTTCATCGCGCCAAGCATACCCAGTTTTTTGCTTTTGCGAACACAGTAGAGACGATCAATTACAAAAGGACTAATGAAGGGCACGGTTGGATCGGGGTGAGATTTCAGAAACACGCAGGAGCAAAACCAAATGACTGTGTTATCCATGTCCAGTTGAAAGATGGCCAAACCAGGTGGCAGCAAGATGCACTGGGAAAAGTGGGTGTAAATCTTCTTCATGCGTGTTATGCCTTCAACGAGCCGGAAGACATCCTGATGGCGCTAAGAGATAATATTCATCCGGCCAGGGTGGAAGTGGATATGTTCAAAATCGAAGGGCCGGATTTTCATCACGTGGATAATCGTCTGATGACGTTGAAGTTGGTGAAAAACCAACTCACCCATGCAGCAATGTTCGGACCGAATGGGGATGTTCTATTGCCATCAGAGAGTTTGTATAAGAAGAATGTTTTAGCACTCAGGGGTAGATTCAGACCGGTGACGTTGGTGAATGTGGATATGATGATCTCTGGACTGAGAGCTTTCAAGAAAGAAGAGGCCGTCGCAAACGCTGAAGTTTTTCCCATAGTTGAATTGACGCTGAATGACCTAACCATGGGAGGGCAAGATGTCGATGAACGTGACTTCTTGGATAGAGTTGATTTATTGTGCTCATTGGGTCAAACGGTTTTGATATCTAGTTTTCAGGAGCACTACCGTCTTGCGAGCTATTTGTCCAAATTCACGAAATCCAAACTACTAGGCATCATTTTGGGTGTTAATAATCTGGCCAGAATCTTTGATGAAAAGTATTATCAGAATCTTGACGGTGGGATTTTGGAATCGTTTAGCAGGCTTTTTGGCAGCAACGTGAAACTGTACATTTATCCGGCCTTGGATGCTAAGAATGACAATATTATCACAGGAGGCAACTTCGAGCCACCACCGCATTTAGAAAATCTGTTCAAGCACTTTGTGCAGAACGAACAAATCATGAATCTGAAAGAGGCTAAGACCGAGCATCTCAACATTATTTCCGATCATGTATTGGATATGATAAAAGAAGATCGTGACGGTTGGGAAGAGTCTGTCCCGAATCGTGTGGCAGATGCCATCAAAAAGAATCATTTATTTGGCTATCCGTACGAATCACAGAATCACGGAAAGACTTTGGTGAGCTAATCCATAAATTTCTGCCGCATTTTCTGTCAAGGATATATCTTTAGCGCCCAAAACCAAACAACATGAGCGCCAGAGGAAATTTCTCAAATAGATTAGGATTCATTTTAGCTGCGGCCGGTTCGGCTGTGGGACTAGGAAACATCTGGAAATTTCCCTTCGAAGTGGCCGATGGAGGTGGTGCGGCTTTCGTATTGGTCTATTTGATCTTTGCTTTTGTGCTGTGCTTTCCTGTTATGGTCACAGAAGTGGCTATAGGTAGAAAAACGGAAAAAAATCCAATTGGAGCATTTACGGCCCTTGGCTTTGGACGCTGGAAGTTCATTGGTTTTCTGGGCATTCTGTGTGGGGTGCTCATATTGTCATTTTACAATGTAGTAGCCGGATGGGCTTTTGGTTATTTCCTCGAAATGATCATGGGTAACTTCGATATCGGGACCCGTTTCGGAACATTCACAACTGACATTTTTAAAGTGGGTGGTTACGCCATAGTTTTTATGTTTATGACAGCCTTCATTGTATCTAAGGGCGTGTCAGGTGGAATAGAGAAGCTGGCAAAGATTTTAATGCCGACCCTAATCGTAATGATTCTGGCCTTGGTCGCTTACTCTTTGACACTTCCCAATGCTATTGAAGGATTGAAGTATTATTTGATTCCGGACTTCTCAAAACTCGGAGATGTGAATACGCTGGGCGGGGCACTTCGTCAAGCTTTCTTTTCGCTTTCACTTGGGATGGGAGCCCTGATTACTTATGGATCTTATCTTGGTAAGAAAGAAAATATCGTGGCTTCTTCGGCATACATCACCTTGATGGATGTTGGGATTGCTTTCATTGCTGGCTTGATGATGTTTCCATTAGTGGCGTATAATCTCGGTGGTGACATGGAAAATGTCCAAGGAGGTGCTGGGCTCATCTTCGTCACGCTTCCAGGTGTGTTTGAGACCCTTGGACCGACTCTTGGGGTCATTGTAGGAGGTTTCTTTTTCTTGCTTTTGTCTTTTGCGGCTCTGACCTCCACGGTTTCTTTGCTAGAGGTACCAGTCTCTTACGTAGTGGATGAATATAAAGTCGGACGAACCAAAGGCGTGATCATCATGGCTTTGATCATTTTTGTGGTGGGTATTCCGTCATTATTAGGTAACGGCTACAGTGACTTTTTCTCCAACGCATTTGTCCTACCTTCAAGTACAGATTTTATGACATTGGTTGGTTTCATCACCGATACATTGTTGATGTTTGGTGGCTTCTGGATTGTGTTCTTTGCAGCTTACATCTGGAAAAAGGAAAACCTGGAGGAGGAGATTACTCAAGGCTATGCTGGATTTAGCACGAGTCGAGTGAAAATGTTTCTCAACTTTGCGATTTCTTATCTATGTCCGGTGTTATTGGCGTTCTTATTCATCATGGTGGTGATGAATAACTTCTTCGGAATATCAATTATTTGATTTAGGCTTCTTCACAACCTTGACGTTCTCGTTTTTTCGGAAGAGCTCTGCCTGATCTTCATTGAAGATGATATAGAATTCTCCATTTCCTAAACCAGAAATGTCTACTTCTTTGCCTGATCCGCGCAGCACGTCAAAGTTTTGATCATCGGTAACGACGTACTCACAAGACCTTGAAAGAACGAGTTTGTTACCTACCTTCTTAAAGGTGATCGGTTCAGGATAATACACGTGCTCGACTTCATGACTGAATAGCACTTCATCGTCATTCACATATTTTATCCTGAATTTGTTGGGCCCTTCTTCATAGACAGGGAAATAAGCATATTCCACTCCCCCGTAAATGCCTTTAGATTCCACTGTTTCAATCGGTTCCCAATATCCTAAGTTGAATTTCTCAATCACGTAGGTTGCCTTCTCTTGCTCACCCTTAGCCTTCCAATGAATGGAAGAGTCGCTGATCATGACCTTCTGAAAAGAAAATACGCTGTGATAGCGAATCGATTCAGGATTCAGCAGAACAGGTAGGCAGGTACTGTCAGAATACCGGATTTTGATAGCCACAGGACTATAAGGCTGGACATTATCGAAATTTAACATGATTGCACTTCGATTATAGTTCATTCTAACCGGCCTATCATTAATCAAGATTTCGCGGATGCAAAACGTTTTCTGCGCTGGTAAGTAAGGGTTCTGGATGAACAATGGAGTTCCTTTAAACACTCCGGAGTAGGAGATGGAGTTGGATTCGTTTTGAGCACCGAGGCTCCCAAAAGTCAGAATCAAATAGATCAACGCCATGGCAGAGCGCATCGCAAGTCGTGCATTGTGATTTCAATTTCAAGTTACAGAAACTAATCGCGATTTGTTTCATGCACTGGCAGCTATTCTCTAGGCTGAAAAATAAATATAGAATATATAGGGGAAATAATTGTACTTATTGACTAATTCTCAAATCACGCACTTATGAGATTCATTTGGTACAACCCCGACTTGGAAGAATACGAAATCGGAGAGCTTCATGATTACCATGTGACCGTAAGCACCAGCCCAAACAAAGATCGATTCGAAGTGGTGTATGAAATGGAGGAGGATGAGAACCCTCAACTTGGACAAAAAATCGTGTCCAGACTGAACAAGGCCAGAGCCTGGTCCGCAGCTTATTGAAAGTCTATTTGCTGATGTCGGCTCGGTGATTAACTTAGCCGACTAATGAAATCTACCCTCCCAGTAATTTTAATTTTTCTTTTGATTGGGTGCGCACCAAAAGCGATCACCTATTTTCTTGAGGAGGAAGCACGTCTGGAACAATACCAAACTTACCGGATACTTAACACCAAATTGGAGCGCACCAATCTGAGCAAAGACGGACGAGAGGTGCTTGATATTCTAGAATTGGCCATCAGGGAGAAGATGAGGGAGCGAGGATTTGAAGAATCTAATTTGGGTCCCGATGTGATTTTACGTTATGAAATAGTCACTAACCAATTTACCGAGGGCTCAAACAATGGTCCATTCGGCCCCCCGGTTTCATCTCGTACTTTTATGGAGTCTTTGATCATCATTGATTTATTGGATGCCGAGAGGAGGAAGATGTTTTGGCAAAGCAGCTACGACATGCGACAGGAAAAGCGAGATATCAAGCAAGAGCAGGCTGTGGAGCGAGCCGTAAGCGAGATATTTTTCACCTTCCCTTATAAGGCCGGAAGTAGAGAAGTTGACGAAGAGCTCGCCGACTACAAGTCCGGACGAAAGAAACTGAAAGCCAGACAAAAAGAGGAGAAAAAGGCTCAGAAAAAGCTGGAAAAGCAACAGCGCAAAGAACGAAACAGCCTATGACAGATTACGATTTTTGGTCTGTCATACCTCCCGTCATTGCGATCGCGTTAGCGATCGCAACTCGTCAGGTTATTTTCTCCTTACTTGTTGGATTATTCGCTGGTTGGCTGATCATTGATGGAGGTAATCCACTCAGAGCATTTTTGTTGACACTGGATGGTCTTGTTGATGTATTCTCCAGCGCAGGAAATACCCGGACGGTCATTTTTACTTTGTTAATAGGAGCGTTAATCCAGCTAATTCGTCATGCCGGAGGAGTAAGTGGTTTCGTGGCGTGGATCGGGCGGAGATTTGCTAACAGCGAAAGGCCTACCAACAAATTGCAAGCTGGGGCAGCATTAACCGGATTCCTGATTTTTATTGAATCCAACATTTCGATCTTGACTGTAGGAACAGTTTTCCGACCGCTGTTCGATAAGTACAAAATGTCTCGGGAGAAGTTGGCCTACTTGGCCGATTCGTCTTCTGCCCCCTCGTGTATCCTTTTCCCTATCAATGCCTGGGGGGCCTATATCATGGGTCTTTTGGCCGTTTACAACATTGATCCACTTCAGGCCCTGGTGTATTCCATTCCATTTAATTTCTATGCCATTCTCACGTTGATTCTGGTGTTCTGGGTGGCATTTAGTGGTTGGGAAATTGGCCCCATGAAGAACACTCAACCGGTGAAGGAAGAAGTAACCGAAGAAAGTCAGGAGACCGGAAAAGCACGTGACATGTTGTTGCCTTTGCTGGTGATGGTATTTTCCATGCCATGCTTTCTGGTTTACACGGGTTGGAGTGCCGAGTATACCGGGACTATGGGAGGCAAGATCATGGAGAGCATCGGGAATGGTTCCGGATCACAGGCGGTGATGTATGCCGTGACTTTGGCAGTGGTTTTTGCTGCGGTTAAATTTTCTATTGCCGGGAAACTGAACATCAAAAGTTTCATTGATCAATCACTGACGGGAATGGGGGAGATGATGGTCATGGCCATATTGATGGTCTTGGCCTTTGCGATTGGGAATCTGTGTAATGAACTAGGAACAGGGCTGTATGTGGCCGATGTGACCAAGAGTTGGTTATCCCCATCGCTAGCACCTGCCTTGATCTTTGTCACGAGTTGTTTTATCGCGTTCTCAACAGGGACGTCCTGGGGTACGTTTGCGATCATGATGTCTATAGCTATGCCGCTGGGAATTAGCATTGACGCCAATCTCTACCTGATGATTGCGGCTGTGCTGGGAGGCGGTGTTTTCGGGGACCACTGTTCGCCCATCTCTGATACTACTTTGATCTCCTCCATGGCTGCAGGGTGTGACCACATTGACCATGTGCGCACGCAACTTCCGTATGCCCTGATTACTGGAGGGCTTACGGTGATTTTGTATTTAGTGGCTGGGGTATTGCTATAAAAAAATCCCCATCGCATGACAGGGATTCCTTCTTGAGTTTCCGGTTAGGGAATTAGTCTTCTTTTTTCTTCGGAGCAGCCTTTTTCTTAGCAGGAGCTTTCTTCGCCTCAGCTTTTGGCTTTTCTTCTTTCTTTTTGGCTGGAGCTTTTTTGGCTGCTGGCTTCTTGGCCTCTTTTTTCTCCTCTTTCTTTTCTTCTTTGGCAGGTGCCTCTACGGCTTTTGCTTCAGCAGCTTTCGTTTCTTTAGCCTCTTCTTTCTTAGCTTCAGCTTTCTTGTCTTTCTTAGCGAATTCGGCCTTGATGGCTTCTATGTCCACATTTTTGATCACTGGAGCCTGGTTCAAACTCTTGATTCGTTGAACTCTTGCTTTTGCCTTGGTCTTATTTCTTCGTCCCTTTCGCTCTAATCTAGTAACAGCCATTTCGAGGTGCTTTTTAAAATTGAGGTGCAAAAATAGGAGTTTAGGTAGTTTTGCCCAAACATTTTTTTGAATGGCGACAAGAAAACCCGGTCTTCCCAAAGGTATGAGAGATTTTGGCCCTGAGCAGTCAGCAAAAAGGGGCTATATCATCGATGTGATCAAAGACATTTACAAAAAATATGGCTTCAATGAGCTGTCCACACCAGCCATGGAAAACCTCAGCACATTGACCGGCAAATATGGAGACGAAGGAGACCAACTATTGTTCAAAGTCTTGAATTCAGGGGATTACCTATCCAAGGTTCCGGAAGGGGCAGACGATTCAAAATCAATGCTAGAGCATATTTCAGAGAAAGGGTTGAAGTACGATCTCACAGTACCATTTGCGAGATACGTAGTGACTCATCAGCATGAAATCACCTATCCGTTCAAGCGGTTTCAAATTCAGCCGGTTTGGCGGGCGGATAGGCCCCAGAAAGGCAGGTACAGAGAATTTTATCAGTGCGATGCGGATATTATCGGATCTACGTCCATTTGGAATGAGGTGGAGCTAACACTTCTCATTCATGATGTTTTTGAATTGCTTGAACTCAAGGATTTTGTGCTCAAAATTAATCACAGAGGCATTCTCAATGCGCTGGCCAAAGAGTTTGGTATGGAAGGTCAAGAGATGGCGTTTTGCATTGAGCTGGACAAGCTGGATAAAATAGGAGCAGAAAAGGTCAACGAAAATCTTTCCGCGTTAGGGGCGGACGAATCGAAGGTATCAGGATTCCTCCAGTCGCTGGAGAACAGTGAATCAAATGCTTACAAGCTAGCTGGACTGAGTGATCAGTTTGGAATTGAGAATTCGAGTTTGAAAGAATACCTCGACACACTGGAATCTTTGGAACGCCAAGGTATGAAAGTAGAATTAGACTTGAGCTTAGCCAGGGGCTTGACCTACTATACGGGGATGATCTTTGAAGTGAAACCTACTTCCGTGAAAATGGGCAGCATTTGTGGTGGTGGACGATACGACGACCTGACAGGGGTATTCGGATTGCCGGATGTTTCGGGCGTTGGGATTTCTTTCGGATTGGATCGTATTTATGATGTGATGGATGAACTTGGACTGTTCCCAGCAGAATTGACAGAGAATCTGGATATTTTCATCGCTCACCTGAACGAAGACTGTTTCCGTCACGGACAGAAATTGGTGATGAAATTGCGACAAGCTGGAATTGCGGCTGACATCTTTCATGAGGAAGCCAAAGTGAAGAAGCAGTTCAACTATGCGGATAAAAACGCCGCGAAGCACGTGCTGGTCATAGGAGAGGAGGAAATCAATTCCGGTAAGTATGGCGTGAAGGACATGAAATCCGGCGAGCAGGCTAATTTGACATTGGACGAGATAATTGCTCGATTTGCAAAATAAGACCGACTTTGTACGTTGAAGGTTGAGATGAGGTGCATATCGTTGATGCTAGTATTTTTCACCCTGCAGGCGCTGGGTCAAGCGACCAGTCAGGAAGGCCGCTATTCGGTCGATTTTAATAGAGGATGTGCACCACTGACCATCAATGTGACAGAACATGATGGCTTTGGTGATATAGCACGGCAGTACTATTATTTTGAAGGTGCAGATCCGACCAACTCTAAAACACATACCTATACTACAGCTGGGGTTTACACCTTGGTCCAATTGGTGGGAATCAATGTAGATCCCAAAACAGACACGTTGATCATAGAAGTTCTTGAGCCACTTGTACCCAAATTCGATTACATCAAATGCGACAATCGCCAGGTTCAGGTAACCATCGATGATCAAAACTATCCTGATTATGAAGTGACTTTTGCCGGGTCATCCTCTGTTACCTTGAAGGATCAGGAATCCTCGGTATACTCATTTTCCCATGACGATCCGCTTTCGATTGACGTACGAGGTATCCACGTTAATGCGGCTGATAATTGTCCTGAAACTTCAATAATACTACCGGAAGTCATTGATAACTTGGATGCTCCTTCAGTGCAGAGTGCTGGTATTTTACAATACTGTGAAGACAGTTTTGGGCTGACCCTGACCAGTTCGCCAGATGAGGACGTTCGCTATGAAATCGAACTCAATAGGAGCAATGGGCTTTATCAAACCATCTGGCAAGGTGAGTTCATGTCCGATCTTACCCTCACTGAGATCGTCTTCAGCGCTATCGAGTCCAGTTTCTGCGTACGCGTAGTGGCCAACAATGTGTGCGACGGATCACGGATTATCGGTGAGTCCTTTTGCCAGAACATCGATGAAGGTGCACTTGATCCCGTAAGGAATCTTTATTCAACTTATCAAGGCAATGACGTTTTGATTTCACTAGATGAGGCTGCAGGGGGAGAATTCTTGTTTGAGCGATCATTCAATCAATCGACGTTCTCCAAGTTGTCTGAGTCCACAGGAAACTACCGGGACGAAAAGGCTTTTCTTGGCAGACAATATTTCTACAAAGTTAGTTTTCTGGATTCCTGTGATGGTAATTGGGGATTGAAGCAGACGTCACCACCTTTCATCAATGCAGCAGAAACGCAAAAAAATCGATTCGATGTTTCCTTTTCCCCAGCGGTTCACCAGCTGGATGAGACGTTTTCCTATCAGGGAATCTTGACTGGCAATGGCGGATCAGAGACAATTGACTTCAGCGGGAATTCATTCCAGTTTGGGTTATCCCCAGAACTCGGCGAAACACAAACTTTGATTGTAACCGGACTATCGGACAATTTCTCCGTTCAAAGCAATTCGTTGACATTTGAGTTTGAGTTCATCGTCCACGTACCCAAGGCGTTCACACCAAACGGGGATGGGTTGAATGACCGATTGGAATTTTTTGGCTTGGGAGAAGCACAAGGCGAACTGAAAATTTATACGCGCTGGGGACAACAGATTTATGGGGAAATCTCCTCAGCACCGTCCTGGGACGGACGAATCAACGGGAAAAAGGCCGATGAAGGCGTATATATTTACGAAATCTCAATCCCGCAAATGGCCAATCACATTCAGAAAGGTACTTTTGCTTTAATCAAAAACTGATGCCATGTTTGATATGATGAAAATGATGGGCAAAGTCAAAGAAGCCCAGGAAAAGATGAAGGAAGCGCAAGCCGAACTAGCGGGGATCACCGCTCAGGGATCGGCCGGAGGAGACATGGTCACGGTAACCGCCAATGGCCAGAAACAAATTATAAGCATCGAGATAGATGACGTGGTGGCGAATGGTGGCGACAAACAAATGATGACCGATCTGATCATTGCTGCCAGTAACAAGGCAATCGATGAAGTCTCGATCAAGGCTCAGGAGCATATGCAAAAAGCAACCGAAGGGATGCTGCCCAATATCCCCGGACTTGATCTTGGAAGCATGATGAAGTGATGACGAAAGTTTCGGTCGTCATTCTGAATTTCAACGGGAGGGACTTTCTGGAAAAGTTTTTACCCGGATTTTTGTCGACCGATGCAGAGATCGTGGTGGCAGACAATGCGTCCACTGATGATTCAGTGAATCTTTTAGAAGCTCAATTCCCGACCGTCCGATTAATTCAGTTCGAAGAAAATCATGGATTTACTGGCGGATACAATCTGGCCATCCAGCAGATAGCAGCGGAGTATGTAGCCATTGTCAATTCAGATATTGAAGTGACAGAAGATTGGCTGGATCCACTCGTTAGTTTCCTGGACAATCATGCTGAGTATGCCGCTGTTCAACCTAAAATCAAGTCTTACGATCAAAAAGATCATTTCGAATATGCCGGAGCGGCAGGAGGTTTTGTAGATGCCATGGGATATCCTTTTTGTAGGGGTAGGATATTTGATACGATCGAGAAGGACACAGGTCAATACGACGACCCGTCCGATGTAGATTGGACATCTGGTGCTTGTATGCTCATGCGAACGAAGGTTTTCAAGGAAAGTGCCGGGTTTGATAAGCGATTCTTTGCACACATGGAGGAAATAGACCTCTGCTGGAGATTAAGATCAAAAGGCTGGAAATTCGCCTGTGTGCCGTCTAGTGTGGTTTACCATGTGGGAGGAGGCACATTGAACAAAACCTCTCCGAGAAAGACCTACCTGAATTTTCGCAATGGCCTTTCTCTTCTGGTCAAAAACATGCCCATGAGTCATTTTTGGTGGAAACTGCCTTTTCGATTGGTTTTGGATGGATTGGCGGCTGTGAAATTTGCTTTTGAGTCATCTCCGGCTCATATGATTGCCGTTCTTAAGGCACATTTTCATTTTTATTGCAGAATTCCTTCGTTGGTTAAATCTCGAGTTAGGGGTTCAGCACCAAGAAGTACCTGGATTGTCTGGCAATACTTTGTTAAGTCAAAAAAGAGATATTCGGATCTGGATTAATAATACCAGAGCGTATTATGTCTTCGGCGAAGCATTTTTCGGAAGCTCATAACAAATGCAAGACCGAGATAAATGATAATCGGTGAACCGAACGTCAAGAATGAGGCATAAATGAAATACAATCGAATGTTGGAAGTGGGAATTCTAAACTTTTCCCCTAGCCTCGTACAAACACCGAAAGCGTATTTCTCAAAAAAAGCCTGTAGACGAGCTATCATCCTGCGAATTTACGATTTATTAATGTTTATCTAACTATTTCTATCTCAGGTATTACGTAATACTTTGTTTAATATTGCACTCCTTTTTTAGGACTGAAAAATTGAATAATACAAAAAACCATTTAACCAAGATGAAAAATCTTAGATTAGTTTTTACTGGTCTTATCGGTGCGGCCCTTATGTCGGGTTGCGCGCTTAGCCAGATGGTCAAGGTTGCCAAAGATTCCAACCTAACTGTAACTCCCAATCCTTTGGAAGTGCATGGTGGGAAGGTGAAGCATGACTTGTCTGCAACATTGCCTCCAAAAATCCTTCCTTCGGGAAAAGTGTACACCATGTATACTGCTTACAAGTACGGAGATCAATCCGTAAGTGTAGGTGCTGTTGAGCTGAGAGCTGAAGATTATCCAAACAGCAAGACAACTTCTACCCCAATCAATGAGAGCTTCTCTTTTGATTACGTTGAAGGAATGAATCCAGGACAATTGGTTCTTTTCGGAGAGGCAAAGGATCCTAAAAACGGTAAAACAAAATTGACGGACACACTTGCGATTGCTCAGGGTTTAATTCTTACTTCTACGCTTGCTCAGGACGTGGCATACAGCTCGTTCGCAGAACATGGTTATGTAGAAAGAGAAGAACTTATCCCTACACGAGTTAATTTCTTTTTCGATCAAGGACGCTCGACTATGAACATGAGCCTGGCTGTTGACGGAAAGAAAAACAGAGACAAGAATGAAGAACTTTCAGCTTTCATCGCCGAGAAGAATGTGACTAGAACTGTAACGATCACTGGTACTCACTCTCCAGAAGGTACTGAAACAATCAACACGGACCTTGCTGCAGAAAGAGCGAAGCAAATCGAGAAGATTTACAGAAGACAAATGAAAAAGTACGATTATATGGGCATGGCGGATAGCATCAAGTTTATCCAAAAGCCGATCGTGCAAGATTGGTCAGGGTTGAAAAGTGCGCTTGCTTCTTATGATGGAATCTCTGCTGAGTCTAAAACTCAGATGAATCGAATCATCAACGGAACTGGTTCTTTTGAGGACAAAGAAAAAGAGCTTCAGAAAGTCGACGGATACGACAAAGTATTTGATGAAGTATATCCAGCGCTTCGTTCAGCTCAAACGGAAATCTTAACGGTGAAGCCAAAGAAAACGCCGGCTGAGATTTCTGTTCTTGCAAAGCAAATCGTGGCTGGTGAAGCAAATGCCGATACGCTTAGCATGGAAGAAATGCTTTTTGCTGCCACATTGACTCCTTCATTGACTGAAAAAGAAGGTATCTACAAAGCTGCTACTAAGAAAGGCGAGTCGTGGATTGCTCACAACAACCTTGCTGCTACGTACATCGAGATGGCGCTTGCAGGCGATGCGAGCAAAGCTGAGGATGCTTTGACACAACTTGAAATTGCTTCTAACTTGAAAGGAAGTGCTTCTCATGTTACTGCCAATATGGGTGCAGCTTACATGATCCAAATGGAATACGATCAGGCATATGGTGCGCTGAACGATGCGTCTACCAATGACAACACTGTAAATGCAAAGGTGAACAGCATGAAAGGTGCATTGGAGACTAAAAATGCTGATTACGAAGCTGCTAAGACTTCTTTTGGCGCAGCTCAGAAGGACGGCAAATCAAACATCAACAAGGGTCTTGCTTACCTTTTGACAAAGGACTATACGCAAGCAAACAATGCCTTCGATGCTGCTAAAGATGATGAAGGTGCTTCAGCTCTTGCTTATTACTTGAGTGCGGTGACTGCTGCGAGACAAGGAGACGCGAATGCTGTTCAGAGTAACCTTACTGAATCAGTGAAAGCAAATCCTGACATGAAGCAAAAAGCTCTAAGCGATCTTGAGTTTAGAAATTTTGCAGATCAGGTAGCTGCTGCGGTGCGATAATTAAGAATTTGATAATCTTATACCCCGTCTCGTCAGAGTCGGGGTTTTTTTATGTCAAATCCCCTCGCATGGTTTAATTTAGCGACTCCAAAAAATCACTGATCCATGAGAGAAATTCAATTCAGAGAAGCACTAAGAGAAGCCATGAACGAGGAAATGCGTCGAGACGAAAACGTATTTCTGATGGGTGAAGAAGTAGCTGAGTACAATGGCGCTTACAAAGTAAGTCAAGGTATGCTGGATGAATTTGGAGCAAAACGTGTGATTGACACGCCGATTGCTGAGCTGGGCTTTGCAGGAGTAGGTGTAGGCGCAGCAATGAATGGTCTGCGACCGATTATTGAGTTCATGACCTTCAATTTCTCTCTTGTTGCAATTGATCAGATCATCAATGGTGCCGCCAAGATGATGTCCATGTCCGGAGGCCAGATCAATGTGCCGATTGTGTTCCGGGGACCAACAGGTAATGCCGGACAGTTGAGCTCGCAGCACTCTCAGAATTTTGAAAACTGGTATGCTAATACGCCAGGGCTAAAAGTTGTCGTCCCTTCGAATCCATACGATGCGAAAGGACTGCTAAAAACATCTATCCGAGACAATGACCCTACCATCTTCATGGAGTCAGAGTTGATGTACGGGGATAAAGGCGAAGTGCCTGAGGAGGAATACTTATTACCACTTGGTCAAGCCAATGTAGTTCGCGAGGGATCAGATGTGACTTTGGTCTCATTTGGCAAGATGATGAAAGTAGTGGATCAAGCCGCCGAAGAACTTGCCAAAGAAGGAACGAATGCCGAAGTAATTGATCTTCGAACTGTCCGGCCGATAGATTATGCCACTGTGGTAGAGTCTGTGAAGAAAACGAACAGGCTGGTTATCGTAGAAGAAGCATGGCCATTGGCATCTATTTCGACAGACCTTAGCCATCACGTTCAGAGCCAGGCATTTGACTACTTAGATGCGCCTGTAACCAGGGTTAATAGTAAGGATGTTCCAGTGCCTTACGCACCTACCTTGCTCGAGGAAGTCCTGCCGAATGTTCAGCGCACCATTGAGGCGGTGAAGGCGGTTAGATACGCGGATTAGATGACAGAACATGAAGTCTTCATGTCTTCTTTGTATACTGACTCTGATAATCACATCATGTAATAATGATTCTGATAGAGTCTCTCGTAAAGGAGAGCTTCCTGATCGACCGGATGGAAATTATCTGATACTCTCGACTAATTAGATTAAGCTTTCATCTGATCCAAATAGCGTCGGATTTAGTATCAAGTAATGTGAACTGGGAAATAGAAGTCCCTGAATCTTTAGATTGGATAGGAGCAAATAAGACAAGCGGGGTGGGTGACGCGATTATTTTCTTGGAGGTTAAGGAGAACCCTGATCAAACTAGATCCGCTAGCTTTTTCATTAAAACTGAAATGTTTACTAATACTCTGGAAATCATTCAGGTGGATGAGGATTCAGAAAGCTGGTAAGCCCTACTTTAACCATAATTCATAATCCCAATAATCGAATTCCGCTCGAAGGAATTTGATGTTTCTGAGGCTGTCCACTCGGTAGCTTTTTCTATGCTTATGAAAATGGATTGGAAGTTTCTGCCAGAAGGAAACATTTTCGATTAGGGCATATGTTGGTGCGTGATAAACCATTGACTCAAGGAACTTCCCATCTTCCGTATCAAAGTAATACCACCAAGAGTCTTTGGTTGAATGATTGATGTATTCTTTCGGATTGTAAGTAGCAGAGATTGTAAATGCCTGTTTACCTTTTTTTGTTTTTGTAAGTCCCTGGTATTCTAAAGTGGTTCCGACATCTAAGAGTTTAAATGGCTGTGCTAACACATAGACTGCACTCATTACGCTTTCCTTTATCGCGGAAGTGTTTTCTTCAATTAAGGAATCTCCTGAATATTTCTTTGCGGATCCTCCTTGATATTCAATCCTTCTATTTTCTTCATCTTCCAACCAGGTTATAGTTGCTTTGAATCGTGGTTTGAACGTGAAGAAATGTTCTTGCGTCACCTCAGATTCTTTGGTGCCGTCTTCTAGATAGAGAATCGACCTTTTTAGGTATCTCATTGAATCGAGAGCCTTCCAATTCGCCCATCCACCGGCTGCCTCAATGGCTTGCGTTAGAACCTGCTCAACTTTCGCGTCAACAGGTTCCTTGAATTCAATTCTTATAGCCTTGGTGTCACGTTGTTGACTGGACCTATCTCTTTGAGAACAGCCTGATATCAGTGTGATGATCAAAAAAAGTACAGCAGTAGATTTATTGACCACTATTGCTGGTGTTTTACCGTCCCCCCATTAGCCCCTGTAAAGCCTTGGCTCCACCCATCTTGTTCATAGACTTCATCATCTTGCGCATTTGTTCAAACTGCTTGAGCAGTTGATTGACCTCCTGTACAGATGTACCACTTCCACTTGCAATTCTCATTTTCCGTGAACCGTTCATAATCTCAGGATTCGCTCGTTCACTGGGAGTCATGGATTTGATGATTGCCTCGATCGGTTTCAAGTCATTGTCGTCTATATCAATGTCTTTAATCGCTTTGCCAACCCCCGGGATCATACCCATTAGGTCTTTCATGTTGCCCATCTTCTTGATCTGCTCCATTTGCTTGAGGAAGTCATCGAAATCAAACTTATTCTGCTTGATCTTCTTGTTGATGCGTCGGGTTTCTTCCTCGTCGAAGTTTTGCTGTGCTTTCTCCACGAGTGACACTACATCACCCATCCCCAAGATCCGACTAGCCATTCTGTCCGGGTGAAAGACGTCCAGAGCGTCCATCTTTTCACCGGTACTGATGAACTTGATTGGCTTCTCCACTTCCTTACGGACAGAGAGGGCCGCACCACCTCTTGTATCACCATCTAGTTTCGTAAGAACTACACCATCGAAATTGAGTCGTTCATTGAAAGTCTTGGCCGTGTTTACCGCGTCCTGACCAGTCATGGCATCCACTACGAAGAGTGTTTCCGCAGGATCAAGGGCGCTCTTTAGATCCGAGATTTCATTCATCATCTGCTCGTCCACAGCCAATCGACCCGCCGTATCCACGATGATCGAACGCTTGCCATTTGCCTTAGCATATTTGATGGCGTTCTTGGCAATCTCGACCGCATTCTTATTGTCGGGCTCGGCATAAACTTCCACGCCCACCTGCTCCCCCAAAACTTTCAATTGATCAATCGCCGCAGGTCGGTAAATGTCACAGGCAGCTAGGAGAACGGTACGACCCTGTTTCTTGAAATTGGCCGCTAACTTACCTGAGAAGGTTGTCTTACCAGAACCCTGTAGACCTGAGATCAAAACGACATGAGGATTGCCGTCCATATTGATGGGAACGCTGGTTTCACCCATGAGTTGGGTGAGTTCTTCCGAAACAATCTTAGTCAATAACTGACCTGGAGAGACAGAAATGAGTACGTCACGCCCAAGAGCTTCCTCCTTGATTTTGTCAGTGACTTCCTTAGCAACTTTATAATTTACGTCAGCATCCACCAAGGCACGTCTGATTTCCTTGACGGTGGTTGCCACATTGATTTCAGTGATTTTCCCTTGGCCTTTTAGGTTTTTGAAGGCCCGATCCAGTTTTACACTAAGATTATCAAACATATCTTTTCCTCAATTTGGCTGCAAAGTTATCAAATTCACACGGGGCAGTTTTCGAAAATGGCGGCAACCTTTTGTGGGAATCAGAGTTTATTGAGAACCACTAAATACTTACGAAAATGCAAAAACTCAAAATGCTCACAATGGTGGCCTTTTTCACTTTAGGAACTGCGGCCATCGGACAAAACAAGGTGACGGACAAAGCGTTGATCGGTACATGGAAAATGACCATCAATTCCGAAAGTGTGATGAAGGAGATCAAAAAAGAGGCGGATAAAGAGGATAATTTATTTGCTAAAGTGATCCTGAATTCCGTTGGCGGACTGGTGGATGGTGTGATACGGAACCTCGATATCTATATGACTTTTGAAAGAGATGGTGATGCGAAAATTCTCATCGATGCATTCGAAGAATCTAGTCAAGAGGAAGACTCAGATTGGTACATTAAGAATGGAAAACTATTTATCCGAGACATCAAGAAGGGGGATAACATCGATTGGGACTCCAATGATTACTGGGTTATGAAGGACGGTGTACTATACCTGGAAACCGATGAAGAAGTAGAAGTATATATGGTCAAAATGGACAGGAAATAAATTTGGTCTAGGAAAAGAAAAGGGAAGCTTATCAGCTTCCCTTTTTTGTTGTGTTTTGAATCTGAGGCTATTGCCTCATTTTCTCAATTTCGGCTTTTACTTCTTCCTTGGTGTCACCAACGATGATCTTCTCCATCTTTGTGACTTTATCACCCTCTTTTGATTCGCTGCTTACTGTCGCCTGGAAAGTGCCATCTTCAAGCTGCTTCATCTCAACTTTCATTTCACCTCCTATGCTTTCGTTTCCGGTCTTGGAATCCACATAAGCTTTAACTTCTTCCATGGTACCAGTCATTTCCTCAGTGAATTCATTGCCATCTTCTGACGAAGTGATCATTGCAGTCACAGTGCCATCTTCGTTTTTCTGCATCTTCACCTCGACCGATTTTTCAACTTCTTTACCGCCTTTTGACACTTCCATGTTCATCCCTTTTCCAGAAAGGTATGCCTTGATGTCAGCATCTGATCCTTTCATTTTTTCAACGCTCCCATCTTTCATGGTGATCGTTGCAGTGACCATGTCCCCATCTTTTTCAATTCTCACGTCGGCAATGTCGCCAGTCATTTTTTCACCAGAAGCGTCGATCGTGATCATTGCATGAGCTTTGTGAAGTCCACCTTCGCCATTGCCATAAACTTCACCCAAGATTGGTGCGATAACCAATCCAACCAAGCAAGTCAATTTGATAAGGATGTTCATTGACGGCCCGGAAGTATCCTTGAATGGATCACCAACCGTATCTCCCGTCACTGCAGCTTTGTGAGCTTCAGATCCTTTGTAAGTCATTTCACCGTCGATCATGACGCCAGCCTCGAATGATTTCTTGGCATTGTCCCAAGCTCCACCGGCGTTGTTCTGGAAGATAGCCCAAAGAACACCCGAAACAGCAACTCCTGCCATGTAGCTACCCAGAGCTTCTGGTCCCATCAAGAAACCAATGAGAACCGGGGTTATAATGGTGATGGCACCAGGAAGCATCATTTCTTTAATGGCTGCTTTGGTAGAAATATCAACGCATTTCCCATATTCTGGCGTTCCTGTTCCTTCCATGATTCCCGGAATTTCCTTGAACTGACGTCTTACTTCTTTCACCATTTCCATGGCGGCTTTTCCAACTGATCTCATGGCCAATGCGGAGAAGACCACTGGAATCATTCCTCCAATGAATAGTGCAGCAAGCACATCGGCTTTGAAGATGTTGATTCCGTCTATACCTGTGAAAGTTACGTAAGCGGCGAAAAGCGCAAGAGCGGTCAAAGCAGCAGATGCGATCGCAAATCCCTTACCTACAGCAGCGGTTGTGTTACCGACTGAATCCAAAATGTCTGTTTTCTCTCTTACGTCCTCTGGAAGTTCGCTCATTTCAGCAATACCTCCGGCATTATCAGCGATAGGCCCAAAGGCATCAATGGCTAACTGCATGGCCGTGGTGGCCATCATGGCAGAAGCGGCAATTGCCACACCATAGAACCCGGCAAACTCATAAGAAGACCAGATGGCTCCAGCGAAAAGTAGGATAGGAGCAAACGTTGAGATCATACCGGTAGAAAGACCAGAGATAATGTTAGTAGCTGCTCCGGTTGCCGAATTAGCCACAATGTCAAGGACTGGCTTTTTGCCAAGTCCAGTGTAATATTCTGTAAAGTAAGAGATCAAACCACCCACAGCGAGTCCTACAAGAACGGCATAGAACACATCCATTGCTGATACTTCCAGAATGCCTTCGCCGAAGAAACTCATTTGCATGGTTGCAGGAAGCATGATTGGTAGAATGAAGAAAAGAGCAACTCCTGTCAGGATGATTGAGCTCCAGTTTCCAATGTTCAATGCTTTTTGCACCTGTGCTTCTTTGGCATCATTATTTGAAATCTTGATGAACAGGGTTCCGAAAAGTGAAAAGACGATTCCTAAACCTGCGATCACTAGTGGTAACAAGATTGGTCCGATTCCTCCGAATGCATCATCGATAGACCCACCCATGTCTCGGATCACGTAATTTCCAAGAACCATGGAAGCAAGCACGGTGGCTACATAAGATCCGAAAAGGTCAGCGCCCATTCCTGCAACGTCTCCAACATTGTCTCCAACATTGTCCGCGATCGTTGCAGGATTACGTGGATCATCCTCTGGGATGCCGGCTTCTACCTTCCCTACAAGATCAGCTCCTACGTCTGCTGCTTTCGTATAAATTCCTCCACCAACTCTGGCGAAAAGCGCAATAGATTCTGCTCCCAGAGAGAATCCTGCAAGTGCTTCAAGTACCATGGTCATGTCATGAGTGTTTGACCATTCGCCACCCATGAACCACTGGAATATGATGATGAATAAAATGCTCAATCCGAAGACGGCAAGTCCTGCAACACCGAGTCCCATGACCGTACCTCCGGTGAATGAAACTTTCAATGCTTGTGGAAGGCTGGATCTAGCGGCCTGTGTCGTTCTTACATTGGCTGCCGTTGCGATTCTCATACCTATGTTCCCGGCAACTGCAGAGAAGATTGCTCCAATAACGAACGCCACCACGATAAACCAGTGAGTGGTTTCAACCATTCCGGAGATGACACCCAAAAGAGCGCCAGCTACAATAACGAAAATGGTCAATACCCGATACTCGGCTTTTAAGAAGGCTAAAGCACCTTCTCTGATGTGCTGGGCAAGATCTTGCATCTTTTGATCCCCAGCATCTTGCTTGTTTACCCACCGGGCTTTAAAGAACATTACAAGCAGTCCTAACAGCCCTAGAGCGGGCACTAGATAGATGATTTTATCCATGATTCTCCGTCAGATTTTAAAAACAGGCTGCAAAGATAGGTTTTCGCCTAAGATTTAAAAGCGAATCAGAGTAAAGATGATTTACTGGTCTTTTGAGTTCGTATTGATATAGTTCAAGAATTCATTTTTGATGTTTTGATCCTTAAATTTTCCATCAAAATGAGCTGTCCCAGTGCGACTGTTTGTATCACCAACACCACGAGAAGAAACGCACATGTGACTGGCGTCAATTACTACAGCAACGTCATCCGTTTTCAAGACCGATTTCAGCTCTTCAGCAATCTGGACAGTTAATCTTTCCTGAACCTGAGGACGCTTAGAAAAATACTGTACGATACGGTTGATTTTGGACAGACCAATGACCTTTCCGCTAGAGAAATAGGCCACATGAGCCTTGCCATAAATAGGAACAAAGTGATGCTCGCAATGAGAGAAGAAAGTAATTTCCTTTTCTACAAGCATCTGGTCGTAATTGTACTTGTTTTCGAAAAGACGAGCTTTCGGTTTGTTGTCAGGGTTGAGGCCTGAAAATACTTCCTTCACGTACATTTTGGCTACACGGTGTGGTGTGCCGCTAAGGCTGTCATCTTCCAGGTCTAAACCTAGAATTTGCATGATCTCTTTAAAGTGCTTAGAGATCAGCTCTATTTTCAGTTCATCGTCCTTTTCAAAGGCGTCAGGTCGTAGAGGAGTTTCCGAGGAACTCCCGACATGATCATCACCGAGATCTTCAGGCAGGATATTCGACAAAGTTTCTTTCTGTTTCATATAATGTTACTTTCATATCCAACTTCGGATCGATCTTATCGCGCAGGAGGTTGTAAATCACCACAACAATGTTCTCAGCTGTCGGGTTCAAATCCTTGAAATCATCCACGTCCAGATTTAGGTTCTTATGGTCAAAACGATTCGCCACGTGCTGCTTCATTAGATCGCTGAGGTGCTTCATGTCATAAACAAAACCCGTCTCTGGATCCGGCTCACCGGATAGTCTAACGATGAATTCGTAGTTGTGGCCGTGCCAATTGGGGTTATTACATTTCCCAAATGTCTGGTCATTTTGTTCATCACTCCATTCGGGCACAAATAATCTATGTGCTGCATTGAAGTGTTCTTTTCTGTAAACGGCTACTTTCATCAGTCGGCAAAATTACTTGATCCCGAACAACCTTGGAGCATTAAACGTTCTAGGGGCTATCAAATTCAATCTTACATTTGCGACAATATGCGATTTGAGGAAATACAGAAGACGCTAGGGAGGTATAAAAATGAAGGGAAAACGATGTTCACCTCATCGTCATTTCAGACGCACAGTCTGGTCATGTTGCATATTGTCAGTCGGATTGACGCTAACATCAAAGTATATTTTCTGAATACAGGCTATCTGTTTCCGGAGACCGTGGCATTTAAAGACGAAGTGGCGGAAAAGTTCGGACTGAATGTAGTGGACGTAAAACCCAACACTCCGAAAGATTTGCAAAGAGATGCCAATGGACGACTGATGTACACGTCTGACCCTGACCATTGCTGTTATCTGAACAAAACACAGCCAATGGAGCCGATTTTGGCTTCCCATGATGTTTGGATCAATGGCGTACGAGCGGATCAGAGCGCCGTTAGAAAAGCCATGAAAGTGGAGCAACCGGCACCTTTTGATACCATTCGTTTCCATCCGATGCTGGACTGGACGAATCGAGATATTTTTTCTTACATCAAAGAATTTGACCTGCCTCGTCATCCGCTGGATTCTGAAGGTTATGCGAGTATTGGATGTGAACCGTGTACAAGAAAACTAGACATTGACATGCAGGAAAGGGAAGCACGTTGGTACGGACTTAACAAAGTAGAGTGCGGGCTGCACAAGGATTTAATCAGTAAATAATGAAGATATTAATCACAGGAGGAGCGGGATATGTAGGGACGAAACTGACCAAGTCGCTTGTCAGACAGAAGGACGTGGATGAGGTTTTGGTTTATGACAATTTAAGTCACGGACATTTTAATTTCTTCATCGGGGAGGCATTTCAAAATCCTGAGAAAATCAAGCATTTTAATGCCGACATTCTGGATACACGTCAGCTGAAGAAGCAGATGAAAGACGTGGATGTAGTGGTTCATTTGGCTGCTAAGGTGACCACCCCTTTTGCGAATGCTGATTCTCACTTTTACGAGCAGGTGAACCATTGGGGTACGGCCGAGGTGGTCTATGCTGCGGAGGAAATGGGGGTGGAAAAACTGGTTTACATGAGCAGTACGTCTGTTTATGGAGCTAGTTCGAACTTGGCGGAAGAGTCGACCATCGCTGTACCAAGAACATTCTATGGCATCTCCAAAATGAGAGGGGAGGAGCACGTCGATCGTTTTGCTCAGAAAAATAATGGACTGATTCTCCGTGCAGGAAACGTGTATGGATTCTCAAAAAGCATGCGGTTCGATGCAGTGATTAATCGATTCATGTATGACGCCAATTTTGCGAACCGAATAAAGATCAACGGGTCTGGCAAGCAGTCCAGGGCATTCATCCACGTGGATTATTTAGTGGACACATTGACCAAATCAATTCTTGGGGAGGTGCCCTCCGGCACGTACAATTTGGTCGATAAAAATTTGCAGATTTTTGATATTGTGGATGTGCTGAAAGAAATGTATCCAGACCTGGAGTTCCTCTTTTCGAATCAGCATATGAATTTGAGAGAGCTAAAGGTCAGTCGGGAATCCGCCATTTATGGTCACATCGAGAGGTACGATTCACGCGAGCTTAAAGCCGAGCTCATGGAGCTTCGAGAAAGATTCTCTTTTTGATGGATCAGCCAATTCTCAACCTTCCGGCCATTTCGTCCAGAACAGAGGAGAGGGAAGGCGAGGAATTTATCTGGGACCCGATCCGAAAGAAGATGTTGGTGCTGACTCCAGAAGAATGGGTACGGCAGCATTTCGTTAGTTTACTCACGAACCAACTGGGTTATCCTGCCGGGTTGGTTCAGTTGGAACGTCAGCATAAATACCATGTCAGTGCGAAGCGAACAGATATTATCGTATTAGATAAAAATGGTAATCCTTTCTTGCTAGTGGAATGCAAGGCTCCCAATGTCAAGATTGGTGATCAGGTGCTCGGACAGATTGCCCTTTACAATAAGTCCTTGCAGGCGAATTTCATTGCCGTCTCCAACGGGATAAAGCATTTCGTGTGGGAATGGAAAGACGAGAATTATGTTCAACTGAAGGACTTCCCAGCCTACACCGGCTGAAGTAGTACTTTCCAAGCGTCATTCACTTCTCCTTTATCAAGATAAAGCCTAGCCAGTTTGTGTAGTTCATCCATCAGTTGATCGGGCTCTTCGGATAGACCGGTTAGTATGGACTGCACTTCTGGCTCCAACCCGAACTTTTCAATTTCTGAGAGGCTAGGTAAAGCCTCTACGTTCCCTAATTTTCCTAGGTCATTGCCGGATAGGATATGACTATTTCTAATGGCTTTTGGTATCTGATCTACCCCAATACCTTTTTTCGTCAGCGGTTTCTCCACCTCGAAGAGTCCATCTTTCGCTCGTGTGTACCAATTGCCGCCCATCCTGGCCACTTGATCAATCTTAATTGGATCGATCCGCCCTTCACTATCAAGCACTTGGTTTGAAACATGCATTTTCAACACCTCGCAGATCACCAGATTTCCTGCACCTCCTTCATTTCCCAGCTCCTTGACCTCAATCACCTTGCACTCAAATGA
This sequence comes from Cyclobacteriaceae bacterium, assembly GCA_965212145.1. GTDB lineage: Bacteria > Bacteroidota > Bacteroidia > Cytophagales > Cyclobacteriaceae > JAAEPI01. The sequence goes on from CBDBUY010000009.1 coordinate 253,245, forward strand.
AACCGGAGCTTCAAAAACCCGTGGTGGCTTTACAACCAATGATTTTTTCTTTCTCAAGCCTGATTTAACAAATTCATCAACATCTTCATCGTACTCCGTACTGGCCAGTGACATTTGCTCGACAATGGAGTGATTGACAATATTGATCACGACCTCCGGCACTTGCTTCACGTTTTCATAGGTGTGCTTGGTGGTGTTGTCTCGTCCACGCTTAGCTGGGGAGAAAATCAAGATCGGTGGGTTGGCACTGAAGACGTTGAAAAAGCTAAAAGGGCTCAGGTTTACATTCCCCTTTTTGTCAACAGTACTTGCGAATGCAATGGGTCTTGGACCTACGGCCCCTAGCAGCAATCCATGCATTTTACCTACTGGCGTATCCTTCGGGTCAATTGTCATAACAACTTATTTGTTGGCTAAAATAAAAAAAGGTGCACAAGGCACCTTTTTTCTTATTCAATTCAAATTTTCCATTAATCCTCAACTCCAGGGGTTCTTTCCAGGAACTCCTCATATAGCTGCGTATGTCTGGAAATCATAGGGATTTTCCATCCATTGATAAAGACATACTTGATTTGTGTTTTCGTCTCGAAAGGATCACCGTCAGACACAAACAAATTGGCCACTTTTCCTTTTTCTATAGAGCCATATTTATCAGCTACACCAAAAATCTCAGCCGGCACGATCGTGATGGCCTCAAGGGCTTTTTCAACGCCCATGCCGTATGTTGCTGCAAAACCTGCATTGTACGGGAGATTACGAACATTCTCAGTCTCATTCGTTCTGATTGCTACTTTGACCCCCGCTTCGGCCATTAATCCGGCGTTTGCATATGGTCGATCATAGCGATCATACGAGCGATTTGGAGTTCTCAGAATAGGGCCGGTTATAACAGGGATTCCAGCTTCTGCAATCTTGTCAGCTACTCGCCATCCTTCGGATACTCCGCAAAGAACTACGTCGAGATTTTTTCCTTCAATCCAATCCAGGGCTGCTGTAATATCCTTGGACGCATTTACATTGATGAGCAATTTTGTCTCTCCACGAACGACCGGAAGCAGGGCTTCCATCTCTGGGTAATAATCTTGCCTCTTGCCACCACTCGCCGAATCGATCTTGTGGTATTGAATCGCCTTAGCGAAAACATCCTTGATCTTTTTCATGGCTTTTTCGGTGGCCTTCTTGATCTCGTCATCCGAACGTCTGTCCCACCATCCTCTGCGGCCAGTTGCCGGGAAATTCAGCACTACGCCCTTGAAGCCGGCGAACATCTGATCCGGGGTGTACCCATGCAAATTGATGAGTGCTGCCGTGCCTGGAAAAATCCCGCCGCTCGGCTGAGTCAAAACGGTAGTCACACCGCTAACCCGAGTTACGGGAATCAAAACAGAGTTTGGATTCACGGCTGTCAAAGCCTGAATGTGTGGGATGACATCTCCGATTTCATTGAAATCTTGAGTTCTGTCCACGGCTCCAACTTCTGAAAGTCCCAATCTCGAGCCACCGTCAATGAAACCCGGGTAAACGCTCAGCCCAGAGCAGTCAATTGCCTTTGCGCCTTGCGGAACGCTGATATTAGCTCCCGCTTCCGCGATGAGTCCGTCTTTGATGATTACCGTTCCATTTTCGATCACTCCATTCGTGACAGTTACAATTTTGGCATTTGTCAATGCAAAAGTTCCGCCCTCCGCTTTCTCAGGAATCTGAGCAAAAAGCAATGTTCCAAAAAGAAGAGCCAGTGTTAGTATGCTTAGTTTTTTCATGATGCTCTTATTTTTCGGTGAATAAAAATTCTGTGTTCTGCATGCATCGATCATGATCTTCCGCCTCATAGAAAGTCACATCGATCTTTTCTTCGGGATCCACATAAATCCGCATATCAGCCGCATCGTTTTCGCGATCAAATCGCACAATGCCGTCCACGATGGTCATCATTGGGATGGTGTAGATAGAAAGCGGGTGGTTCTTGAAAATGGCCACATCGCCCTCTTTGCCTACCTCTATCGATCCCACTCGATCTTCGATTCCCAGCTGCTTTGCTGGATTGATCGTTATCAATGAAAGCGCCTGGTCGTCAGACAAACCGCCGTACTTCTGTGTTTTGGCTGCCTCATGATACAGGTGTCGAATGAGTTCTCCGGAATCCGAGTTGATTGAAGTTGTTACTCCATTTTCAGTTAGGATGGCCGCATTGTAGGCAGTGCTGTAATACACCTCGAATTTATAGGCCCACCAGTCTGAGAAAACGGAAGCTCCGGCACCCCACTTTGCTAACTCAGGCGCTACTTTGAATCCCTCGTTTACGTGCTGGAAAACCAGTCTTTTCACTCCAAAATCCTCACAAACCTTCATCAACATGTAAATTTCATCCGCGCGGTATGAATGACAGTGGATAATGATATTTCCTCTTAAGATATCCGCAAGCGTTTCCATACGAATATCGTAATCCGGTGCTTTGCCTTTGAATCCTTTGGTGTCCTTCGCCTTGTTGAACTGATCCCAGGCCTCCATGTATTCCTTGGCTTGAGCAAAAGAGCTTCTGATAACATGCTCTACACCCATTCGAGTTCTTGGTTGCACGCCATTGCCAGATCCGTGTACTCGAGTTGGGTTTTCACCCAGTGCAAACTTGATGGTTCTGGGTGCGCCTTTCATTCGCATCACATCCGGGTCTACCGCTCCATATCTGAATTTCACAGTTTCACATTGACCTCCTATGGCATTGGCTGAGCCGTGCATGGAGTGAGCGGTTGTAACGCCACCAGCCAACGCTCTGTAAATGCCCACATCCAGCGGATCAAGTGCGTCACCGACCCATACTTCGGCAGTCACGGGAGCAGTTGCCTCGTTAACAGCATCCAGCGCGAGATGCGAATGCGCGTCAATGATGCCCGGCATCACAAACATTCCAGACGCATCAACTTCCTTGGCCCCTTTGGGTGCCTTGAGGTCTTTTCCGATTTTGGAAAATTTCCCATCACGGATCAAAACGTCCGTGTTTTCAAGTGTGCCATTGGTCACGGTAAGTACCGTTCCTCCTTTGATGAGCACACTTCCTTTTTCTTGCGCATTGATGCAAAAGCCACAAAGGACTGTGCAGAATGCTATTAATATTTTGTTCATCATCTTTTTCATTAGTGATTAGTTTCCGCTTCTTGTTGCTTCCATTTCATACTGCCCGAAAGCGCCTGCTGTCAACGTGCCAGTGGCAGAATCTCCGTCTACTTCCAGTGCAACGCTCACATCGACTGATCCTCCGCCGGCATCTACCGGGAAAGAGAAGGTGAGTGAGTTTCCGCTTACCTCAATATCCAGCAGGTCATTATTGGAGTCGTTGAAGCTTAGGTAGAAGGTGCCTTCATAGCTTCCCTTGGAGCCTTTAATCTCAAAGTCGCCTGACCATGTCTCACCAGCATCTGAGCTATATGAATAGCTCCATTTGCCATTTGGATCAATGTCCTCACCAGTTCCTTTATTCTTTTTCTTTTCTTTCTTGACTTCATACTCAGTCATTTCGCCATTGACGAAAACGTAACGCACGTTAGATTTTTCCTCGAAGTATGGCTTGTCGGTGACGATGATGTTTGCCATTTTTCCAGACTCCACAGTTCCCATCGTTGAAGACAGTCCCATGATCTGAGCCGGAGTGGTGGTGAGCGCAGCGAGGATATCTTTTTCATCCAATCCATTTTTCATGACGGCTTGGAGGTTCTTTTTGAAATCCTTGCTTTTCAGATCCAGCGTGGAAAATCCAAATTTGACTCCTGCTGACTTGAATGCAGAAAACTGGGTGTAGTACTTCTTGATCATTTCGGCTTTCCTCATTTCCAAAGCATCCTTTTCCAGATCAGCTTCGGATTTTTCTTCTTCTTCCTTTGGCTCCTCTTCTTCTTCTTCCTTTCCCTCTTCTTCACCTTGCTCTTCTTCACCTTCGGTTTCCTTTTTCTCCTTCTTTTCCTCTTTCATTTCTGGAAGGTCAAGCGAGAAGAATATCGGATCTCCGGATTGTTTGATTCGATCCAGCGCATCCCATCCTTGCTTAACCTCGGTCAGTTGAAGTTTGAATCCGAGATCTTTTTGCAATGCGAACACACGCATGATGTCTTTGATGCCATTGGCTTTGAATGTAACCGACTGCTCTTTTTTTACTACTGGGTATAGAGCCTCTAGTGTCAAGTTTCGAACTGGTTTTTGCATGCCGGAACTACTGGCCATATATCGAGTTTGGTAATCACTTGCTTGCTTGGCCTGTCTATAAAGATCTCGATACTTTGCCATCACGCCTATGACCGTGTTTGGATACATTCCGGATGCGCCACTAAGCTGAGAATACAACGAGTAATTCTCTTTTAAGAGCATGGATTCGGCGGATTCACCTCCCAGAATTATCAAGCTGCTTGTCCCCGGTAGCATTCCTTTGTGCGGAACACTCATGGCAGCAGTGAAGCCCAATTTCTTGAAATCTGAAATGGATTTTTCCTTAGGGTCCACCAAATCAATGGCACTTTGACCAGGAGTAATTCCGGCCTTATCGTTGGGCGGATTTTGTTTCAGTTTGGAGTCCAGCTTTTCCTTGTCTTCCTTGGGTTTAGGTACACCAATGTTTGATGGACCGGAAATGAAACCTGCATAGACATACATTGAATCTGCGTCTATGACGACCGCATCGTTGGGAATAGAGACACTACTTCCTACGCTTTTGATGATTCCATCTTCAAAAACAACCACGCCTCGCTGGATCGTTCGATCCGGGCTCTGGACGATGGTGGCGTTTTTTATTGCGTACTTGGTGGAAACAGGCCTTAGCCCACTGTCTTGAGCCTGCAAAAGCTGTGGCAAAATGCATGCAACAGCCATGGTCAAAACGGCAAGCCATTTTCTGTTAGTGTTTACCATGTAATTGAGATTAAAGTTGATTGATAGATTAATTCGAAAATTTACTGCTTTTTTGATTGTTCAGGCTGTCGATTTACACGAGCGTCACAATGCCCTGATCAACCCTTTGAAAAGCTTGACTAAATCCTTTTCGGCATTTTTAGCGGTGGCGATGATGTCTTCAATATTTATCGGTTTTAGGTTGTCGGGATCACATTCGTCTGTGAGCACCGAAACGGCACAAACGGGAAGCTTTAATTGGTTTGCTGCAATAACCTCAGGCACAGTAGACATCCCGACACAGTCAGCTCCGATTTGTTTCAAGTAGCGATATTCGGCCCGGGTCTCGAGGCTTGGCCCTGCTACTGAAACATAAACCCCTTTGCGGAGCGTGACGTTCTCCTTCTTCGCTTGATCTTCCAATATGCCATTCATTTTTGCATCATAGGGCTGGCTCATATCCACGAAAATGGGTCCAAACGCGGCAGCATCTCGCCCGATGAGCGGATTGTCTGGCTGCAAATTGATGTGGTCATCGATCAACATCAGGTCGCCTTTATTCCAATTCAGATTCATGCATCCCGCTGCATTGGAGATCAGAAGTTGTTCAATACCGAGTTGTTTCATGACCCGAACGGGCAGTACAACGTCTGCCATCGAGTGTCCTTCGTAGTAGTGGAAACGACCTTCCATTGCAATGACTTTTTTTCCACTTAATTCGCCGTAGATCAGTTTTCCTTTATGGAATTCAACCGTGGCTAGCGGGAAATTGGGGATGTTTCCATAAGCCACTTGTTTAATTTCATCTATTTCGTCGGCAAGAGCTCCTAGCCCAGTACCGAGTATGATTCCTACATCGGCCTTTTCAAACCCTTGTTTTCTTAAAAACTCAACTGCTTCGTTAACTTCTTGTATCATTCTTGTTGTTCGTTATTTTTTTAGACACTCATTGTAGAGATTTGTCGTTCTTACAATTTGGCATAAATATAAGCGCACTTATGAAGTTCATTCTCTCGTTTCTTTTTTCCGTATTGATTTTAGTTTCTTCTGCTCAACGGCCAGTTGCGTCCGGCAGGTTAGAGATTTTTGGCGACCATGTTTTCATCCAGCTGAGTGTGGATGGTTCAGAGCCCCTGGATTTCATCTTTGATACGGGAGATGGTTTATCAATAATTGATACGGATGTTGCAATGAAGCTGGGGGTTAATCTTGATCACTCAGTGAAACAACAGAGCGCGCAAGGATCGGTTGCGGGCACTCTCATTCGGCACAATTATATCGATATGAACGGAGTGCGGTTGGAAAAAAATATTTCGCTCTACGCTACGAGTCTAAGGCATTTGGAAATAAGCATTGGACGAAACATAGATGGAATCATTGGGTTCGATCTGATGAACCATTATACGGTGGTTTTGGACGAATTGAATAAACGGATCAATCTTTATGACCCTGAAAAGTGGAAGTATACGGGAATTGGCGAGCGTTTCGAATTGGATTTTGACAAAGGCATGCCTTTTATTCCTGCAACCGTGACCCTCAATAATGGCGAAGTTTTTACTGAAAACTTTTTCGTGTCAACGGGAGCTGCGACAACTATGGATTTCAATTCAAGGTTCGCCGCTAAAAATAAAATTATCCAAAAAACAGGAGAGCATTATTCGTACCTGACCAAAGGAATTGGAAACTCTGAATCACTGCATTACGAGGGTCGGGTGGAGCAATTTAGACTTGGTAAGTTCCATTTTGAAAAGATGCCGGTTGGAATTAGTACTGCCAAAAGAGGAGTCCAGGCTCACAAGAAGATTGCTGGTATCATTGGCAACAGAATACTAAAAAACTACATCGTGGTAATTGATAAGACCAACGAGGCGTTGTTTCTTGAGCGGCACATTGGGACCAAGACTGACGATTTTCATGTGAATGCCTGCGGGTTCGAAATTCAAATGGATCCAGATAGCGATAATATGATGGTTCACAAGGTCTATGAAATCGGGCCGGGAGTGGAGCAAGGTGTGAAACTTCATGACGTGATGGTGAGTGTGAATGGAGTGTCAGTTGCTGAGATGACTTTGCCAGAAGTGGTTGAAAAACTGAATACTCCTGGCGAGGAGGTTACAATTGAATTCCTTGACGGTGGGGCCATTAAAAAAATCACGTTCGTTCCTAGGGAGCTAATCTAAGCTTTCAATTGCCTGGAGGACGATCTGGCAAGCTTCTTTGATCTCCAAATCGCTGATGGTTAAAGGAGGAGCGATGCGCATGGATCGGTCGTTAAATAGAAACCAATCTGTAATTACGCCTGCTGCGATGGCTTTATCGATTATGGGCTTCAGCACGTCGTAGGAATCAAATTCTACTGCCATCATCAATCCAACGCTACGGAATTCCCGAATGCTGTCATGAACCAATAGACTCCTGATTAGATCCCCTTTTCTGGCGGCATCATGATACAGCTTTTCTTCTTGAATGACCTGAAGGCAGGCTAATGACGCGGCACATGAAACCGGATGGCCACCGAAAGTTGTGATGTGGCCAAGCACCGGATTATCGGTGAAGACATTCATCAAATTTTTGGAACTGATAAAGCAACCGATTGGCATACCACCTCCCATTCCCTTGGCCGAAAGGACAACATCCGGGGTTATGTCATAATGCTCGTGAGCCCAGAATTCCCCGGCTCGGCCGAAACCGGTTTGGATCTCATCTACCATTAAAAGGGCACCTACCTCATCGCATTTTCTTCTGAGACCTTTGATGAACTCCTGAGTCCCGGCAATAACGCCTGCCTCGCCTTGAACAACTTCCACCAATACAGCAGCCGTTTGTTCGGTGATTTGGTTTAGCTGATCCAGATCATTGAAATCCAGATGCCGAAACCCGGGTACTAGTGGGCGGAAATTTCGTTTGAAAAAATCGTCACCAGAGGCTGAAAGTGCTCCATGTGAAGAACCGTGGTAAGCATTTTTGAACGTAATGATTTCAGCTCTTCCGGTGGCTCGTTTGGCCAATTTCAATGCTCCTTCTACTGCCTCACTTCCTGAGTTGACGAAATACACGGATTCCAGTGGATCAGCAAGGGAATCGGCGAGCGCTTCGGCCAACTTGACTTGTGGTGATTGAACAAATTCCCCATAGACCATTGTGTGGAGGTATTTGTCCGCTTGATTTTTAATGGCCTCCACAACTTTAGAGTGACGGTGGCCAACATTACTCACCCCAATGCCAGAAATCAGATCGATGTACTTTTTCCCAGACGGATCAAAAATATGTACTCCCTCGGCACGGTCCACCTCCAGCATCAGTGGCGCATCAGAAGTTTGTGCCAGATGTTTAAGAAAAAGTTGTCGGGTGTTCACCCTGCGAAATTACTTTCTGGCAATCGATCTCTTAGCCGCTTCCACGATATCTTTCACACCAAGTCCGTATTTGTCAAGCAGATCCTCTGGTTTACCACTCTCACCGAATTGATCATTAACAGCCACCATCTCTAATGGCGCCAAGTGATTCGAAATCAATGTACTGGCAATGCTCTCTCCAAGTCCACCGTTTCGTTGGTGCTCTTCAGCCGAGACAGCACAGCCGGTTTTAGCGATTGATTTCAGAATTGCTTCCTGATCGAGTGGCTTTATCGTGTGAATGTTGATCACCTCGGCAGAGATGCCGTCTTTTTCCAATTCGGCTTCAGCTTCAATCGCCTTCCACACCATGTGCCCTGTTGCGAAAATGGTCACATCCGAACCCTCAATTAATTTCAAGGCCTTACCAATTTCAAACGGTTGGCCTTCCATGAAAACAGGCCATTTCGGACGACCGAAGCGTAAATAAACCGGGCCTTCATACTCTGCAATAGCCAAAGTTGCAGCTTTGGTTTGGGCGTAATCGCATGGGTTTATCACGGTGAAATTTGGTAACATCTTGGTCATCCCAAGGTCTTCCAAAATCTGATGAGTCGCTCCATCTTCACCCAAGGTTAGCCCGGCGTGAGAAGCACACACTTTTACATTCTTTTCTGAGTAGGCGATAGACTGTCTCAGCTGATCATAAACACGACCTGTTGAGAAATTGGCGAAGGTTCCTGTGAATGGAATTTTGCCTGCGGTGGCTAGGCCTGCTGCAAGGCCCATCATGTTGGCTTCTCCAATTCCAACCTGAAAAAATCTTTCAGGGAAATCTTTTTGGAAGGCACCCATTTTTAACGAACCGATAAGGTCAGCGCATAGACCTACTACATTCGGGTTTGATTTTCCTAATTCGTAGAGACCATCACCGAACCCTGATCGCGTGTCTTTCTTTTCTGTGTAGCTAAATTTCATCCGATTAATAGTCTCCAAGTGTTTCTTCTAATTGATTAAGTGCGTCGGCGAGTTGCTCGTCATTAGGTGCAATGCCGTGCCATTTGTGCGTGCCGACCATAAAGTCTACACCTTGACCCATTTCGGTTTTCATCAGAATGAGCTGCGGTTTTCCGTTTCCAGAATTGGCCTTTGCTTCGTCCAATGTTTTGGTCAGGTCAGCCAGGTCGTTTCCATCACAGGAAATCACTGACCACCCGAACGATTCATATTTTGACCCCAAGTCGCCAAGACTCATGACCTGATCAGTTGGCCCGTCGATTTGCTGGCCATTGTAATCTATGATCCCGATCAGGTTGTCGACCTTGTTGTGCGCAGCAAACATGACAGCCTCCCAAACCTGACCTTCCTGTTGCTCGCCATCACCCATCAGGCAGTAAACAAGTTTGTCGTCTCCATCGATTCTCTTAGCAAGCGCTGCACCGGTGGCCGCTGAGAGGCCTTGTCCTAGTGAGCCTGATGCAATTCGGATTCCGGGCAATCCTTCCTCGGTTGCTGGATGACCTTGCAGTCTAGAGTGGATGCTTCGAAAAGTCGCAAGTTCAGGTACATCGAAGAAGCCAGCTCTGGCCAGCGTGCTGTACCATACAGGAGAGATGTGGCCATTTGACAAAAAGAACATGTCCTCGTCTTTTCCTTCCATGTTGAAAGAGTTGTCATAAGACATCTGTCGGAAATAAAGCGAGACGAAAAGTTCTGTGCAGCCTAGCGATCCTCCGGGATGACCGGATTGTTGGGCATGCACCATGCGAACGATATCACGGCGAACTTGTGAGCAAATTTTTTGGAGTTGATCCAGGCTAGTTTCTGGCATTTGATGGAGGTTTTGAGCGGCAAAAATAGCTGAACTTTTGAGAGTTCATTTTGCTTTTTAATTTCTTAGGTAAATTGGTCATCCCATAAACCCGGAAACATGAAAAAAATCTTAGTTCTTCTTTCACTCACAGTTGTAATTTCTGGCTACAGTCAGCAGGATCAAAGATTGTTTGAGATCATTAATTCTGTTGATACAGATCGGTTGGAGACGGACATCCGAAAGCTGGCAAATTTTGGTACCAGGCACACCATGTCAGAAACCAAATCAGATACTCGAGGAATCGGAGCGGCTAGGAGATGGATAAAATCCGAATTCGAAAAAATATCTACGGATTGTAGTGGATGCCTGGAGGTGAGTATGCAACGAACGCTGGAAAAGGGTAACGAAAAGACCCGAATCACCAAAGACACAGAAGTGGTGAATGTGCTGGCCATCAAGCGAGGCACGAAATATCCTAACAGATACGTCATCATGGCTGGGGATATTGACAGCCGCATTTCTGACCCTCTGAACTATACGGACGATTCTCCGGGTGCCAATGACAATGCCTCAGGCATGGCAGGAGTGATCGAGGCGGCCAGAGTGCTAACCAAATATGATTTCGAGAGTTCGATCCTTTTTGTGGGCCTGTCAGGCGAGGAGCAAGGACTGTATGGCGGACGTCATTTGGCTGCAAGAGCCGTGGAGGAAGAGTGGGATATTGTTGGGGTATTAAACAACGACATGATCGGAAATATCGAAGGGGTTGATGGTGTCATTGATAATCGAACTTTTAGGATTTTCTCGGAACCGACGAATCCAATGGATTCTGACAATAGAAAGCGACTGATGAGGTACTACGGGGGAGAAGTCGACGGAATCTCTCGTCAGCTGGCACGTTATGTCCACCGCATGGTGAAAACATATATGCCTGAAATGAACCCGATGATGATTTATCGATTGGATAGATTCGGTCGAGGTGGTCACCATCGCCCTTTTTGTGATCAGGGGTTTGCCGGCATTCGGATCATGGAGGCGCACGAAAATTACAATCGACAACATCAGGATTTGCGAACAGAAAACGGAATCAAATATGGTGACGTGATAGAAGGAGTGAACTTTGATTATGCAGCGAAACTCACAGCAGTCAATGCCATCAATTTGGCATCCCTGGCGTGGGCTCCACCTCAACCGTCCAAGGTGTCCATTGGCGGAGCTGTGCAGCCTAGCACTTTCTTGAAATGGGAAGCCGTTGAAGGCGCTTCGAAGTACAGAATCTATTTCAGAGATACCACGTCTCCACAGTGGCAATTTTCCAGAGAAGTTTCAGGCGATCTGACTGAATACACCCTGGAAGGAATCGTGATAGATAATTACCTATTTGGTGTGGCTTCTGTGAGTGAGAGCGGTCATGAGAGCTTGGTAGTCTTTCCGAGTGAGGTCGTAAGGTGACACCTCTAATTTGTTTTTTTCAGAGAGCTCCGTTGAAACCTTTTGTCAATTGAAATAAGTATATTGACTAAATGGTCACATCGAGTAGGATTGTACTTCTCTGTGCATTTTGTTTCAGTTTACTAACTGCTTCAGCACAATCCGACGAGGCAGCAAAAGCAAATTTTGAAAGTCTTATCTCAGAGATAGATAGCATGGTTTACGATCGTCCTGAAGAGGCTATTATTAAGGCTGTCCAGGCTCTGGATATTGCCCGCTCCAAACTTACACGGTCTGATGAAGCTATTGCCTTGAATCGGTTAGGGGGAGCATTTTGGTCAAAAGGTGAGCTGGCCTTGGCCATGAGAAATCATCAGGAATCAAGGCAAATCGCTGAGGAAGTCGGAGATCTCGATCTAGTTGCCAGAAATTTAGGAAACATCGGAAATGTCTACACCATGGCGGGGCTTAATTCCACGGCCATTGATTTTTTGAAGCAGGGATTGGAAATTTTTATGGTTCGTGAAAATTCAAGCAGAATTTTCGTTTTCTATAACAATATAGGCAAGGGCGTACATGGATAATAACGAGTTTGATTCTGCTCAAATGTATTTCGACAAGGCTCTTGAAATGCGAAATGAAGAACTGGAAAAAATGCTTCCAACTGTGTTGTTCAACCGGGGAGAACTGGCGTACAAAAGAGGCAATAATAAAACTGCGGACTCTCTGATCACAGTAGCTAATCACTTAGCCATTCAGTATGATGATAAGAGAATTTTGTGCAGGAGTACTCAGATAAAAGCAGAATTGAAACTCTTAGCAGGCGAAAGCGTTGAAGCCATGGTTTTGGCCAAAGAGGCTTACAACATGGCCAATGCGACCAAAGTTGTTCATTTGATGGACATAGCCAGTGCCACCTTGGCTAGGGCTTTTATGTCTAATGGCCTAAGCAACCGAGCATATGAAATGCTTGAGCAGTCCCGAAAATTCAATGACTATTTAGAAAATGATCTCGTTAAGAACCAATTAGAATTACTCCGACATGAGCAAGATCAAGCGACAATTCAACTTCTGGAAGAACGCAATGCATCAGCAAGAGGCCTAACCAGGATCCAACGCTTCGTGATAATAGCGCTTGCTTTGTTGATTCTGATATTTATTGTGTTTGGGTTTTTGCTGTATCAGGCAAGGAATAACCTGGCAAAGCAAAGTCAGCAGCTTCATGATTTGAGTACTTTTAAGACAAAGATTCTAGCCATTGTATCACATGATTTGAGATCCCCGTTAAATAATTGTCACTCTTTGGTGACCCTGATGGAGAAAGAGGTAGATGCACCTCCTGAATACCAAGTGTTTTTCACCCAAATCAGGAAAAGCATGAACAGTTTACTATCGATTCTGGATTCATTAGTGACATGGGCCAAGGTGCCAAATGCTGACAAAGGTTTTTCGATGGTAGATGTTGATATTTCGCTCATTATCCAAAAAGTACTCGTGGATTTAGAACAGGAAATAGATGAAAAGAAAATTAAGATCAACACTGATTTGAGTTCGATGAACATTAAGTCCGACCCGGAACTTTTGCGAATCATTATCAGAAATCTAATTTCCAATGCGATAAAATTTTCTACTGAAGAATCAGAAGTAAAAGTGCAGGTTGAGGAAAGAACCCACGAGTTAGAAATTTCAGTGCAAGATTTCGGAATAGGAATGACAGTTGAACAAAAATCCGGACTATTTTCATATTCCTTTCATACCACCAAGGGTACCCAAGGTGAAAAAGGAAGTGGGATTGGGCTGACCCTCTGCAAAGAATTTGTCAATATCCTCGGAGGTGAGATATACGTGGAAAGTACTCCGGGAAATGGATCTACCTTCACGATTATACTTCCCGGATAATTTCAGGAAAGCCTATTGAAGTATCTTTTCTTAGAAGTTCTGATCCCTCCCATCCGCTCTTTAAAAGCAATTAGTCCGTCTTGAGGCTTGCCATTTACCGATGAAATGCCCAAGTCGAGATACTTGTATTTGCCTTTGAACTGATCCACAATGACGTGCAGTAAGGCTACCATTGGGCTGTCCTTTTTAAAAGCCTCAAGGGTGCCGGGAAGGAAATAGTAAGCTACGTTCGGGGCAGACTTCAGAGTAATCGTGGCGCAGGCCAATTCTTTACCCTTAAACCCTGCAAAAAGATCATACTTGTCCGGGAAGGTCATGAACAATCGACCCAGTTTGAATTTGTTGATATTTAAGACCAACCCTTTTTCAGCTCGACACTTGGCCAGGAAATCGTATATCACGCCGAAACTGTTTCTGGAGGCAGGCTCGAATCTGTAATCCAAAGGAGCAATTTTTTTGAGCTTCCTTATTTCCATTTCATGGAGTTGGTGATTTCTCAACTCAATGTGGTGGTTGATGTCTTCGTATCTCATAGAAAAACCCACTTCTTCCAGCCAGGCTTCAGGAATATATCCCTGATATATCTCCGGGGGATGAACTAACTCCACTTTCTTCACTTTGTGTGCTTGAAGCTCTGTTTTAGTTTCTATCCAAAAATCCGAAAAATCATCAAAACTGACCTTTCGATGCTTTTTCATGAAAGAGCCGAAGAGGCCTTGAGGCAGGCTAATTGCGGTAGTACCCTTAATTTCAAATCCGCAAATGAAATGCTCGGATTCGCATTTCAGGTAGTTTGAGTGATTCTGGATTTCGATGTACTTTGGATCGTAAAAAATGCTTGCCATTTTGGCCATGCGCCAAACTAAGAAAAAATTGTTGAGAACCGAATACATTAGCAGTATGGCTGGCGAATTCTTCACAATTGACAAAGGCGGCATAGGCGAATTCAAAGAGAAGGGAAGTAAATTCCTTGGTTTTACTTTTCATGTGCAAAACGAAGAAGACGTGAAACAGAGGCAGTCTGAATTAAGAAAAACTTATTACGACGCTCGTCATCATTGCTTCGCCTATGTCCTGGGAATGGAGGATCAGTCCGAGCGTGCAAATGATGACGGTGAGCCAAATCATTCGGCAGGTGATCCGATTCTGGGTCAAATACATTCTAACAACCTTACTGACACGTTAATTGTTGTGGTCAGGTATTTTGGAGGCACCAAACTCGGTGTAGGTGGTCTGGTTACGGCTTATAAGACCGCCGCTAAGGAAGCCATCAAAGCAAGTCATATCAAAGAAATTTTTCCGATGATGAAAGTGGAAATGAAATTTCCATATTCGAATCTGGGTTTCTTGGAACGGCAGTTAGCTGAGTTAGACGCGGATGTGATCGATCGTGATTTCAGGGAGACTTGTGTCATTCGATTGAGACTTAAGAAGGTCAATTATTCCAAACTTGGTAAGGCTATCATTGATTATCCTCAAATTGAAATCACTAATGCAGAAGACTGAGATCAAGGAGCAACTTTTGCAGTCACATCGTGCTTTTATCGAGATAGTGAAGGTAATTGATGAGGAAAGTTTCTATCGAGCGCCTGAGGGGAAATGGAATGCTGGCCAACAGCTGAGTCATCTAGTTAAAAGTTTAAAGGCGATTTATACCGGCTTGGTCATCCCCAAATTTCAACTGAAAATGCTATTCGGAAAAGCCAATCGCACGTCGAGATCATATAACGAACTGGTGGAAAAATACCAATCGAAATTAGATAAGGGCTATGAGAATCGTAAAGCTTATATGCCTGCAGAAGTAGAATTTAAGGATCGCAAGGCCTTGTGCGATAAGCTAATGAGCTTCGCTAATCGGCTAGGCAAGCAATTAGAGGGTTTCGATGAAGAGCAGTTAGATACGTATCTATTGCCACATCCTTTGCTAGGAAAACTAACCATTCGAGAGATGGCGTATTTCGCGATTTATCATGTCCAACATCATCAAAAACTAACAAAAAAGTATGCGCAGCGGTCTGGAAATTGAAGTGTGCATTGCTTCGATCGAGGAATTAGAAGCTATTGAAGAAACATCGATTGACCGTATTGAATTATGCTCAGCATTAGAGATTGGTGGGATCACTCCAAGTCTGGCTTTGATCGAGGAAGCCGTCAATTCCGGATTGGAGACCCATGTGCTGATCCGCCCAAGAGGCGGAGATTTCTACCATTCAAAGAGAGAAATTAACTTGATGAAAAGCGAGATTCAGTTGGCAGCCGAATCAGGAATAAAGGGAGTTGTTTTCGGAATATTAACAAACGATTTAAAGGTGACCAGACCAAATGAGGAATTGGCTTTGCTAGCAAAGAGCTATGATCTGAATTGCACATTCCATCGGGCTTTTGAATTTGTGAAGGACCAGGAGCGAGCACTTCAGCAAATAATTCACATGGGATTTGATCGACTTCTTACGAGTGGGGGCCCAGAATCTCAACGAATAGATCACCTCCTTGGATTGATGCATCATGCCAAAGGTCAAATAGAGATCATGGTCGGAGGAGGTGTAAATTCAAGCAACGTAGTTTCTTTGGCGAAAACTGGCGTGAATGCTGTTCATTTCAGTGTTAGAAAATGGCTGGCAGAGTCAAATAAGGGAATGGGCCGAAATTCTTGTTTCGATCCTAATAAACTGAATTCCATTTTGGATGCGTTAAAAAGGCAATAGTTTTAATTATGAGAAAATGTCTACTAGTCTTCGGGCTTCTGATTTGCAACTTGATTTGCGCTCAACCCTCCGATACGCTCAGCGTCCTCTTTGTCGGCAACAGCTACACGTATTTCAATAATCTCCCACATATAGTCAGCGCCATTTCTGATAGCACAGGTACTAAGCTCATCACGAAGAAATCAGTGGTAGGAGGGGCTCATCTTTACGAGCATTGGCACAGCAAGCGTGACCTGAGGACTCGAGAGATTATCGAGAATGGAAATTTCGATGCTATCGTGTTTCAGGATCATAGTATGGAGGCCATTAACAATCCCGATAGCCTGCAGAAATATGCCAAGTTGTTTTGTGACCTTGCAAGAAAAACGGGAGCCGAACCTTATCTATTCCTGGTTTGGGCCAGGGAAAAAGTACCGCAGTATCAGCTCGAACTAGATTCGGTTTATTCCGCTGTTGCCGAGCAACATAGAGCTAAAATGGTTCCGGTTGGCAAGGCCTGGGAATTGGCCAGAAACTACCGACCGGATGCACCTCTATTTGACATTGATGGCACACACCCATCTAATTTGGGAACATTCCTGTCTGCCGCTGTTTTTGTAGGAATCATCACCGGCCAGGTTCCGGAGAAAGTCTATCAGGTGCCGACGGTCTATCAGTCGAACGGTGAGTACATTGAACTCATGCGGCTGGATTGGTTGGATATGATTTTTGCTCTTATGGTCGCCAAAGAAACCATGGAAAAACTCGGACCTCAGGGAGATTAGTATGGAAGCCAAGATTATTGGCATTGGAGGAGTATCCCGCTCTGGGAAGTCTATTCTGGCGAGGAAACTGGAGAAGGCAATCCATGGAACTGTACTTGTCCTTTCTCAAGACGATTTCACACGACCGATAAGCGAGATTCCATTGATTCAGGATCGGACTGACTGGGAACAACCGGATTCCATAGATTTTGAGAGATTGATTGCACATATCAGAGATCAGAAAAACAGTTTTGAATTTATTATTGTGGAAGGCTTATTGGCCTTTGCCAATGAAGAACTGAACACCCTTTACGGTATGACCATTTTGCTCACCATCTCAAAGGAGACGTTTCTGGCCCGACGAAAGAAAGAAACCCGCTGGGGCAAGGAACCAGATTGGTATTTGGAGCACGTTTGGGAAAGTTACTTAAGATCTGGAGAGTTTCGTGCTGAGATTCTCTTGACCGACTGGAATGGAGAGATTCAGAATGTCATTGGGAAAATCTCGTGAGCATGTTCCACTAAAGTGAAACACACATCATTTTCAAGTCGTAAATCGTTATTTGAATAAATCAGATTCATGATTAAATCCTATCAATGCACAACCCAGCTCCTGATTCTATTTTTTTCATCGGAATGGGTATCTTGTATCTGTAAACCAACACAACCCCATAATGACTGACTCTTCGAAACCCCCTGTTTGGTATTGGATCGTTTCTGTGATCGCGCTGCTGTGGAATGGAATAGGAGTGATGAACTATCTAATGCAAGCGTTTATGAGCGACGAAGTGATCGCAAACCTTCCAGTAGAGGAGCGAGGCTACTATGAAAACATTCCTGCTTGGGCCACCGCGGGATTTGCCATTGCGGTTTTTGCAGGATTGATCGGATCCATTTTGCTTTTGATGAAAAAGTCTGTTGCCAAGATGTTATTCATCATTTCCCTCCTGGGAGTGATTATGCAAAACATTTATTGGATGTTCCTTTCCGGAATGCCGATGGGCGAAGGAAGACTGGTGCTGCCAGTTTCAGTGATCCTTTTCGGAATCGTGCTGATCCTCTTTGCACATGGTGCGACCAAGCGCGGTTGGATGAAATAAATTATTGATTGGAATCCGGCCCTTCCGGTGCTACGGGGGGGGCTGGAGCCGGTCTTTCGTCTTTGAATTTTCCTTTGTGGACTTTCATCCACACGATTTTGGTACGCTTCTTTCGTTTGTGCTTGCCGTGGTACCAAGTATATCGTTTTTTGGCCTGCACCACCGGCACCCGATTGGGGTAGATGAGCTTACACCCTGCTGACCCAAAGACCAGGAAGAAGATGAGCAGAAGTCCGACGATTTTTTTAGACATGCGCGACAAAAATAGGGATAGCTGTTGTCTCGGCGATACAAATAAATCAAACTTGTCATTTTGCTAAGAAATTATCGCGTTGAGGTTCTCGAAACGCACCTTTCGAGCGCCTCAAGGTGACGACTCCATCTACGTCAATCTCTCCGCCTCAGGGTGACATATTATATCTTTGGAGCAAACGACAAACTTCCAGTGAAAGTATGAAGTATTTGATCGCCGGGCTGGGCAATATTGGAGCAGAATACGAACTGACACGTCACAATATCGGGTTTCTGGTTCTGGACAGGATGGCCGATGAAGCCGAAGTAAAGTTCTCTCAGGATCGGCTGGCCTTCCGTGCGGAGCTAAAACACAAGGGTCGTACCCTTGTCCTGATCAAGCCCACCACATACATGAACCTGAGCGGAAAAGCCGTGAATTACTGGATGCAGCAGGAGAAGATTCCCAAGGAAAGACTACTGGTGGTGACTGACGACATTGCCCTGCCATACGGCAAAATCAGACTGAAAGGAAAGGGGTCAAACGGCGGCCACAATGGACTCAAGAACATTCAGGAAATGGTTGGCGGTACGGACTATCCACGATTGCGGTTTGGGGTAGGAGATGAGTTCCGAAAAGGTGGTCAGGTGGATTACGTGCTTAGTCCATTTTCTCAGAAAGAGCTGGATGAACTGGTTATGCACATGGATCGCAGTATCGAGGCGATCCAGTCTTTTGCCAGCATCGGACTGGAGCGCACCATGAACTTTTTCAACTAGTGCGGGTAGCCATCATCGGTGGGGGAGCGGCCGGGTTTTTCACGGCCATTAATCTCAAAGAAAAATGCCCGGAAGCAGAGGTAGTCATTCTGGAGAAAACCGGCGATGTGCTGAAGAAAGTAAAAGTCTCAGGAGGAGGTCGCTGCAACGTCACCAATGGCAGAGATACGCCGGGTGAGTTGACCAAGTTCTACCCGCGAGGCAGCAAAAAAATTCACCCACTGTTCAAGGAATTTGGGACGGTGGAAATGCGACATTGGTTAGAGGAACGAGGGGTGAAAACCAAAGTGGAGGAGGATCTGAGAGTATTCCCGAAATCCAATTCCTCTCAGGAAATCATCGATTGTTTCCTGAATGCGACCGCCAAACTCGGAGTGGAAGTCCGAAGAAATTTCGACGTGAAGAGCCTTTTTCGTAAAGAAGAAAAATGGCAAATTAACAACGACGAGGAATTTGATGCCGTGGTAATTGCGGTGGGTTCTTCCAATAAATTTTGGAGGGTGCTGCATGCCATGGATCTGAAAATCAACGATCCAGTTCCATCGCTGTTCACTTTCCATACTGATGATCCCAGGCTAGAGGGATTGCCAGGTATTTCTTTCACAGAAGCGGCCGTCAAAGTGGCCGGGACAAAGCTGTCAGAAAGTGGGCCAATGCTCATTACTCACTGGGGGCTGAGTGGCCCTGCAGTATTGAAATTATCGGCATGGGGAGCTCGGGAACTTCACGAGAAGTCTTACAATTTCCAATTGGTGGTCAATTTTATCAACCGAACGTTCGAGGAATTGAAAAGGGAATTTCAACTGCTAAAGGCGGAGCAGCCAAAGAAGAAGTTGAGTAACTCCACGATCGAAGACTTGCCCAAAAGGTTCTGGGAACGGATTTTAGAAATCAATGAACTGACCGAGAAAACCTGGGGAGACGTTGGTAAATCGGACCTTAATAAATTATGCGAGGAACTGACTCAGGGACATTATCAGGTTCACGGGAAGAGTCCATTTAAAGAGGAGTTTGTGACCTGTGGAGGTGTAGATTTGAGCGAGGTAGATTTGAATACAATGGAATGTCGAAAGTATCCTGGTCTTTTCTTTGGAGGTGAGGTGCTGGACATTGACGCACTGACAGGAGGATTTAACTTTCAAGCGTGTTGGTCAGCAGGGTGGAGGGTGTCTGAGGTGCTGGCCGATCGAACTATCTGAAAATTCTATGACCGAGCTATATTGTCTAACTAAACTACTACCGAAGATCCCATGTCGATACTAAAGGCATACGAATTAAAATCCCAATCAGGGATGAAACTAGAGTTCCTGAATTATGCCGGAGCAGTCACGAGTTTATCAGTTCCCTCGAAAAATGGATCGAAGGATGTTGTCGTGAGCCTGGGCGAAATGGAAAATTACCTCAAGGATCCAGCCAGTTTAGGGGCATTAGTTGGACGTTTCGCCAACCGGATAAAAGACGGGAAATTTGAGCTTGCCGGGAAAATTTACCAGTTGGATACCAACGATCGGGGCAATCATTTACATGGAGGGGATTCAAGCTTGAGATTCAATTTCTTAGATGTTGAAATAGTCGCCGCTGACCATGCTCAGTTAACTTACCTATTTCCGGATGGCGATGCGGGGTTTGAGGGGAATGTGAAACTAACTGTCGATTACATTTTAACAGAGTCGAACGAATGGAAAATCATTTATCAAGCTGAAACGGATAAGCCGACCCCCGTCAATTTTACTTCGCATTGTTATTTCAATTTGGGCACTGATTTGCAAGATCACCATCTTACTGTTTGCGCTGATGAATTTATCCCAATAAACGAAGTTTCAATCCCACTGAAAGAGTCACCAGTATCGGTAGCAAATTCAGATTTTGATCTGAGAGAGCCAAGGTGGCTTGGAGAATGCTTCCAGTCAAAACACCCGCAAATCCAGAGGTCCAGAGGGTTTGATCAGACGTTCGTTAGGAGCAGAGAGAAGTCGGAACAGCCAGAAAGTATCGCGGTTCTGGAAGCAGATGGAATCAAACTAGAGGTTCTGACTACCGAACCGGGAGTTCAGGTTTTCACGGCAAATTTTGAGGAACCAATTCCGTACCCCGATGGCACGACCTTGAAGCCCTATTGTGGGATCTGCCTGGAGACTCAGCATTTTCCGGATTCACCCAATCGGCCGGATTTTCCGAGCACCATTTTGCGTCCGGGAGAAATATTCAGGTCGGAGACCATTCATCGATTTACTTCTGACTGAGTACTTGCTGCATAAGCCACTGGAAATCCATTGAATGTTCGAGCGGCATGATATCAGAGGCTTTTTTACCACTGAGTAAATCTTGAGAGACAGACTGAATTTCAAAATTATACCCCAGGGTTTCTCGCGGATCCTTGAAGTGGTCAACGACCTCCCCATCTTGTTTTAGTAAGCATTCATGGGCTTGCCAAAAGAGCGGAATTTCTATCGTGCTCCGCTCTCCAAAAATTCGTAACTGATTGTCGAGTCTTACGCGAAAAGAACAATGCAATGTGGCTAGCTGATCACCATAATCGAAAGTCATGTGCACATCGTCATCCACTCCGGTTGCCGCATTGTGACGATGTATTGTGATGTATTGTGGGTTCGATCCAATGAAAAAGCAGGCTGCCGCTATAGGGTAAATCCCAATATCAAAAACGGCACCTCCCGCCAACTCTGGGTTGAATAATCTGCCATTTGGATCGAATTCTGCAGGGAAACCAAACTCGGCTTTAAGGTGCAATACTTTTCCAATACGCCCCGAGTCCACCCATTCTTTCGCCTGTTGAATCGCCGGGAGAAAATAGGTCCACATGCCCTCCATCAGGTAACTGCTGGTTTGTTTCTGGACTCGGATCAATTCTTCAAGCTGCCTCGGGCTTGTGGTAATAGGCTTTTCGCAAAGAACCGCCTTGCCAGCTTCCAGGCATTTTTTTGATAACTCGAAATGCAAATGGTGAGGCGTGGCAATGTAAACGGCCTCCACATCCTTTGAGTCGATTAGCTTGTCATACGATCCAAAACGAAGTGGCGCATTAAATTTCTGTCCAAAGTCCTCAGATTTCATCTGAGATCGGGAAGCCACGGCAACCAATTCAGCATCAGGGACAGATTTCAGGTCTGATGCAAATTGACCGGCGATATTTCCCAGACCAATGATTCCCCATTTGATTTTCCGGCTCATACTTTCTGAAAACTTCTCAGTAAGTCCATGGTCATGCACGAATGTACCGGCAGCACTTTCACTATATCTCCAATTTTGATTTGATAGATCCAATCATTGGGAGCCTGAATAATTCCGTGCTCCTGAGAGACTCTGGCCAGAATGACGTTGGGGATGATGGATTTCCATTTTTCTCCCTGATCCTCGACGACTTTCCCGAAAATCGTTTTTCCTGATTTCTCCATTCGGTCTTTGGAAAAATGAACCCCACCACCGTAGATCACAACCTCATTTCGCTCTGGATGTTTTGCCACTACCGGGCACGCAAGGGCAGCCGAAATTTCATGTTCAGAACAGGCGCCAATCTGGAGCTGCATAAGATCGTAGAAGCAGAAATTCCCAGGCCGGATTTCGTCACAAGGCTCGAAGGAATCTGCGACGCTACAAGTGGGCGTGTCTCCGTAAGAGATAAATGTCTTAGGAAATCGATCTTTTAGTTCGCTCAGGGTTTGCATACAATCCTTGTGAACTTTCATGATTTCATCCCTTCCCCGGCAGGCATACGAATGTCCGGCATGAGAAAGAAAACCCAGGAAGGTCAGGTTTTTAGAAGATGAAATGGCATCAATCACTTCTTCAATTTTCTGATGATCCTTTGGATCAATCCCAGTGCGATGAGTGCCAATGTCCAACTTGATTAGGGCGCTAACCGAAGCTGGCAACTTCGCAGAAAGTAGTTCTACTGACTCGACAGACTCGAAAAGCAAATTGAGTTGGATGGTGGAAGCCAATCGATTGATTGTGTCAATTTCCAGGGCATTTGTCGGAAATGCTACGGTGATGTCATTCCAGCCATCTTCAGCGAAATACTCGGCCATTGAAAGCGACGAGCAGGTGATTTGGGTCACACCTTCATCCAGAAACCAGCGACCGATTTCATGTGACTGGTGGGTCTTGAAATGCGGCCGGAAAATCACGTTCGCATCGGAAGCTTTTTGTGCCATTCGTCGAATATTATTCCGGCACTTCTCCTCATCGACCAATAACGTGGGAACGGTAATCATGGCTCCCTTTTGTAAAATGCGAATCCTCCTTTTTGATAAAGGAAATTGATTCCATCGTATTCCTCAAGTTTAGCCATTTTATTGACCTTGGTTACGAAATAAGTCGTCTTGTCAATGGGCCCGGAAAGCAGCCACTCGCCTGCCAGCGCGTCCTCTCGGACTGGCGACTTGCGAGCATAAAAGTAGTCGGCATAGCTCTTGAATTTGAAGGTGTGAATGTACACGTCAGCACCCTGCATTTTCTCGTAAAATTCAATAGCCGGACCCTGCGTGTATTTCTCGATTTTGGGCAACACAAGTGCAGAATACCAAACCATGACCACCGAAAGTCCGAGGGTCGAAATTGCTAATCCTTTGATGAGCTGAGATCGTAGATAAAACAGAAAACTCATGATGACTGCTGCCATGAAAAGCAGCCCGATGAACCATTCCCAACCAAGCATTGGCACTTCAATATTCAAACTCGCTTTCCCAAAGGGATCCTTAATTAGGTCCAATAACAAATGCTTTTGCGCCATTAGAAATGGCACGACAAATATGATCAGTCCGAGCAGCGTGCCTACTACCAGGTTGAAAACTAATTGCCATTTGGCCGGGTGTTGTTTTCTCATGAGCCATTCGTGCATTTGGAAAGCTGCAAGAAAGGAAAGCGGAAAATAAGCCATGCTCGAATAGTGCACGATCTTGGTGGTCACGATCGTAAACAGAATCATCACCACCCAGAACAGGTAACGCATCCACTTCGCGAAATTGAGTTTCACCTGACCCTCTGCATCGTTTCTCCAAAGTTTCTTGATCGCTAAAACGGAAATGGGAAAGCACCCAATCAGCACCACCACAAAATGGTAATAAATTGGCTGTTTGTGTCCAGCCACTGGTTTACTAAAAAGCTCCAGCTGGTACTCGATGAATTCCACCAGAAACCACGGCCCATTCTTGATAGTCTCGTATCCAAACCAGGCACAACTAACCAAAAATACCATTCCGGCAAAAATGAGCACGTTCGAGAGCTTCGTAATTCGAGCAAATTTTCGGAGAGTCCAATAAACCAAGAAGGTCAGTAGCACGAGCAAGAGCCCCACGGGTCCTTTGGTCAAAACAGCCAGACCAGTGAAGAGTCCTCCCAATAATGAGTTCTTCTTTCCGTCAGCGGTATCTCCCTCAATGACCTGAAGCAAAAAATAAACACCCAGAAAAATGAACAAATTGAACACCGGATCTATGATGCCAGATTTGAAATAAAGGTGCGGCAAGAGCGATCCGAAGTAAAGCATCGCCCAGATCATCCCGAAGCGATGGTCGTAGATTTTTCTACCGATTCGGTAAAAGATAATGAGTGACATTACACCGCAGACGGCATTGGGGAATCGTGCGGCAAATTCATTGATGCCAAAAATTCTCATGCTCACCACTTGCATCCAAAAGAAAAGCGGCGGTTTCTCCCAGAAGGGCTGGAAATTCACTCTCACACGAAAGTAATCCCCGGTGATCATCATTTCACGCGCACTCTCGGCGAAGTTGATTTCGTCCCAGTCAAAAAGGTGCGTGCTCCCGAGAAATGGGATGAAAAAAAGCAACCCAATCAGCCCCAGAAAAAGCTCTGGGTACTTGAAATCTTCTTTGAATGGAGACGTCAGAAAATTCATTTATCAGGCCATTAATGACCACTTGAATCCTAAGCGATGGAAGAAATACCGAATGGAAACTCCTAACACGCCAAATCCATAAGTCATACTGCGCTGCAGATTTATGGACGAGGCTTCCTCAAAATATTTGGTCGGGCAGGTTACTTCTCCGATCTCAAAACCTTTGGCGAAAATCTGAGCAATCATCTGATTATCGAAAATGAAATCGTCAGAATTGGCTTCATAATTCACAGCATTCAAAACTTCACCAGAAAACGCCCGATAGCCCGTGTGATACTCAGAAAGCTTCTGGTTGCAAAGTATGTTTTGAACCAAGGTCAGCGCACGATTGGCGATGTACTTGTAAATAGGCATGCCTCCTTTGAGTGCACCTTTCCCAAGAATCCTCGATCCGAAAACAACGGGGTAAAGGTCATTCCCAATGATGGAAATCATAGCTAGCAGTAACTTCGGCGTGTATTGATAATCCGGATGAAGCATGATCACAATGTCACCACCCAGCTCCTTGGCCTTGTTGTAGCAAGACTTTTGATTACCACCATAGCCTTTGTTTTCCTCATGCCTGATAACATGTTTGATGCCCAGTTTCTGCGCTACCTCAGTGGTGTCATCTGGGCTGTGGTCGTCCACAAGAACTACCTCATCCACTACGTCAAAAGGAATTTCTGCGTACGTGCGTTCCAAGGTCTTGGAAGCATTGTAGGCAGGTAAAACAATGACTACTTTTTTGCTATTATACATGGGTATCAGTTAGGGTGGCAAAAATAAGCAAATGAGTTCAGCCGGAATTTCTCACGCTAGACTGAAGATTAAATTTCCCAATAAAATCAGTCCGATTGGATGGCACCATTTAGGGAAATATTAACTTGCCACCTGAATGGACAATTTCGTTGTATCGGCACGAAAATATCGCCCGGTTGGGTTCGAAGAGGTGGTGGGGCAATCCCACATTACCACCACTTTGCAGAATGCCATTGACACGAGTCATTTAGGTCAAGCTCTGCTTTTCTGTGGACCAAGGGGAGTTGGGAAAACTACTTGCGCCAGGATCCTTGCGAGACTGGTGAATGACTTTGATGCGGAAACTGGGGATGGGACATCCAACTTCAATATTTTCGAGTTGGATGCGGCTTCCAACAACAGCGTTGACGATATCCGAAATCTGGTTGATCAGGTTCGCTACCCACCTCAGCAAGGGAAATTCAAGGTCTACATTATTGACGAGGTTCACATGTTGTCTTCTGCAGCATTCAATGCCTTTCTGAAAACACTTGAAGAGCCTCCTTCTTATGCCATTTTCATTTTGGCCACCACGGAGAAACACAAGGTCATCCCGACCATTCTTTCAAGGTGTCAGATTTACGATTTCAACAGGATTGAAATTGCTGAGATCGTCGGCCAACTTCAAAAGATTGCCAAAAGTGAGGGGATAGAAGCTGAGGAGGACGCACTGCACATCATTGCACAGAAGGCCGATGGAGCGATGCGAGATGCGCTATCCATTTTTGATTTGATCTCCACGTTCTCTACAGATCAAAAAATAACCTATGAGAACACCATCAAGAATCTACACATTCTTGATTACGATTATTACTTCAAGGTAACAGACGCCCTGCTGGCTGAGGACATGTCTACTGCTTTGCTTCTTTTCGACGAGATCTTGAAAAATGGATTTGAGGGGAGTAATTTCCTAGTCGGTCTGCAGGCGCATTTCAGAGATTTGTTGCTGAGCCAGAAGAAGGAGACAGCAGGCTTGATCGAAGTAGCTGACAATATCAGAGAGCGCTATACTGGGCAGGCAGACCAGGCTAGTCCTTCGTTTTTGCTGTCAGGGTTGAATATTCTGAACCAAGCCGAGCTCAATTACAAGATGAGCAAGAACCAACGGTTGCATGTGGAGCTCTGCTTGATGAAATTAGCTCATCTCAATCAAGCCGTCACGATGGTCAGCTCCGGAAATGGAGCAAAAAAAAAAGTGATGCCAGCTTAGACCAAAGCGAGCCTTCCAAAGAACCGAATCAAACTCTAAGGTCTTCTACAGCTTCAAGTCAGCCGCTAGAGTCGGAGAAATCAGCTGGCATTGAGCATACCCCAAAAGAGGATGCAAAAACACCTGTTGCTTCAACCGAAGGAATATCAAGTGACGAAAAATCAACGACTGCTGCAACCAATCCGGTGATTTCCACATCTTCTAATGGAAAGAAGGAAACTCCTTCATTATTCAAGCGAAAACAGCCGAAAGAATCTGAAGAAAATCAGGTCACTCCTGACAAGCGAGAATCAGCATTTGATCAGGACAGTGTTACTAAGTTTTGGAAGGAATTCGGTAAGGAAAGGATTTCCAAAGGAGCAGGGGATGCAGAGAAGTTGGTGCTAAGTAGGACATTAAGGAAGAGCGGGGACAGTGATTTGGAAATCGAATTAGGGAGTAGGCTAGAAATGAGTATTCTGGAGAAATTCGAGCCGGAGTTTGTACAATATTTTAGGGATAAACTTCAGAATGATCTGGTCATGTTAAAGAAAGCAGTTCAGGTTCATGAAGAGACCCAAAAACTTTATACAAGCCAGGACAAGTTTGAGTTTATGGTGAAAGAGAATCCTTCCCTGAAGGCTCTAAAGGATAAGCTTGGCCTTGATTTTGAGTACTGAAGTTTAACAAAATGCGACGACTGGTTTTCTGGTTTTTGATGGCTGTTTCAATTACAGCGCTGGGGCAAAGTACTCCAGATAAGGGGGCTGAAAAACCTATCAGTGTAGAACCTCGAGAGAGTACGAAAAAGTCTGAAGATTCATTTGGGGATTATGTAAAAAAGGCTGGTCAAGGAATTTGGAGGCGGATAAAAGTCCGGTTCAACTTGGATCAACGTGGAGAAGAAATTAAAAGAAAAAGTCAGAAGATTTTGAGGAAAGACCACAAGGAAAAAGCCAAGGTCGTCAACAAAACAGATCTAGATTCATTGAAAATTGAAGGTCGCCAAAATTGAAGACCATTTAATTATTCACTCCTTCCGACTGAACTTTTATAAGACTTATGATTCTTGGTGATCGGGTAATTTTCGTCAAGGTCGGTGTTGGTTTCGAATTCAAGTTTATTTATGTAAAAAACTTTTCTTCTTCGCTCAGCGCGAGGTAAGCTTTTGTTCTTTATTCGCTGAGCTCCATACGAAAACAAATAATTACTGTACCAATTCCTAACTCCTTTGATTTCTAGATCTCTATTAGTGCTTGTGAGTTTGTCTCCTTGATACATTAATTTAACAGGATTATATGTTTTTCCTTCTAATACTTCATTCCCCTGAATCACTTTTGTTTTAATTCTGGCATCATCTAAATATGCAATAACTGCTTTATCACCCTGAATGTTCGCTGCAACAGATTCTTGTAAGTTGAAAGAGGTAATATCATTGGTTCTATAGCTATTGTCCCAAACAATATTGCCATTGGAGTCAAAAGCAACAATGATCGCATGCGTAAACTTATAGCCTAAAAAAGACTGGAACGTTGATGGATACGCATATTGCTGATTGGTGTAAGCAGCTTGTCGCCCATATATAGATCGAGTTGAGGCGTATTTGGCATAGTATGCCTCCGCCACAATAATGTTTAAATCTCCCTTCTGAATAACTTCATGTATAAACAGTTGGTAATTAAATCTTGGTTTCTTGCCTCTCGCCTTTTTTCTAGCCACACGTCTTGCAATTCGTTTGGCAGCCCTTTCTCCTCGGTATGCAAAAAAGTTATTGAAGTCTCCATAATTATGAGGCTTTATGAATCGTTGCTGGCCATTTACAAATTTGGATATGTAAATTCCCGAACTGTAATCAGAAGTCTTCAATGAATATGTGCCAACCATGTACTGAATGCCACTGCCGAAATTGGTAGTTGTACCATCAACTATGTTCAGATCTTCGCCTGGATGAATCAGGTTTTCGACAACCAATAAACCGTCATAAGTGAATGTCTTGATCCTGTTGGTGTATTTGCCATTTCGCATTCTTTCTGCGAGAACAACCGAGAATGCTCGTTTTTTCTCATCAATGACCACATCATACACATGCTCATTGTGGTTGTAAAAACCTGGTAGGACTTGTGGTTTATTACCTACTAGATCATATATTAAGCCGACAGGTCGGTGATTGTGCCTCCCAATCATTAATATTCCATTATCAAGAGCCTCGAAAAAGTGAATGTCCATTTCGAATGGAGTCTCAAAATCATGAACTAGAACGTTCTCCCCGTTTACGTCAATGACAAGGGCTTTGTACTCTCTAAAGCGACTATTTACTTCAAAAAGCAAAAAGAAAAAGCCGATACTATAGTCAAACGCAATGAGTTCAGCTCGTTCATCAATTATGCGATTTAACTCCCATTCTTTTTCTAAGTCCTTATTAATAAGATGGAAATACCACAAGTCTCCATTGTCAAGAGGTTCATTGGTATTCTGAACTACCAGTAAACCACCCTCATAGCCATCCACTACTTCAAAATCATCCCTGAAGTCATCAATCGGAATCTCAAGTCTCATTGGTTGCGCCAAGATCGCACTCGTATCCTTTTTGTTTTTTCTTGGCTTTTTCCTCTCCTTTTCAGCTTCTTGCTGACCCCACACTGGAATCATGAGTACTAAAAGAACAAAGCAATTTATTTTCCTCATATCTTCACTAACAATCGAATTATAGGTCCCCCTTTACAGAATCAATAAAATTAAACAATTTCGTCCCCCAATTGGTGCGAACAAGGATTGGTTCACTTGTGAGAAAAAGATAAAATATGAAATCATTTAAGACATGGACCGACTATCATCATAGATTAAACCTTATTTTCCATGCAATTGTGGCCATCACAATGATACCGTTCGTTTGGTTATATCTTGAAATAGATACCGGTAAAAGGATGGAGCTTACAGATGACTCGATTGTCTTGATCTTATTTTTTCTGGTGAGCGGAAGCCTGATTGCAACATCATTCCTTTACAAGAAAAAACAATTAGCATTTGTTGACCCCTCCAGGAGTTTGAGGGAGAAACTTGAGGAATACTTTAAAGTATTGTTAGTGTCCTATGCGCTTTTAGAGGTTTCGGCAGTGTTTGCTACGCTGGCCTTTTTTATCACTGCCAATTATCTATTTGTATTGATTTACATAATTTCTTTGTTCGTATTTTCCATTTACAGACCCAAAATCGAAAATGCTGTTAGGGATCTAGGTCTAAGCGAAAAGGAAAAAAAGATCCTTATTAATAGAGAAGTTATTGCATAAAAGAAGCCGGAAAACCCGGCCTTTAAATTCTAGTCAAGTCCGATCATTATAAAAGGTCCCCAGAAAATTGGGTCCTTGTACTCGTTTCGGATTTCTTTCTTAGCATCAATAAACGCCCGTCTTTTATCACCAGTCTCGATCCATTTCGTGTAGAATTTCACCATGAGCTGCTGGGTGGCTTCATCAGACACTTTGAATAAACTCATGATGATCGTCCTTGCCCCTGCCACCAGGAAGGCTCGTTGCAATCCGTAGACCCCCTCACCCGCTTCAATCTCACCAAGGCCCGTTTCGCAAGCTGATAATACCACCAGATCGGTTTTGTCCAAGTTCAAATTCATCGCCTCATAGGCCGTCAGAATTCCAGGACTCAAGTTGTAGTTCAATCGTGTCTCATTCAAAATGTCTCCAGCACCACTCAATAAGAGACCCGTTTTTAATAGTGGGTTTTCGTAAGCTGCAGCTTCGTTCAGCTCATCTCGCCCAAGTTTCTTATCATCCTGGAAGAATCCGTGGGTGGCCACATGGAAGATTCTAGGATTATCGATGGATTTGATGGATTGTTCGTCCGCTGCTAGCTCTGTCTTGGCCCTGACCTCCCAGCCTTTATTTGACAACAAGACTTGAAGTTCTTCCAACTCTCGTTTTGTCCCAGGTAGGTCAGAAATAACCTCAGCAGAGTTTCTTGAGATTCCTGATTCTGGTACAGGAATACCTGGCTCTGTGCTTACATAAAATTGAGGGTTGGCAAACATGGCGGCTACTTGCTCGCTTGTTGATATTTCAGGTTTTTGCTGATCCATATATAGATCTTTGGTATTACTCAGCAAGATGATGTTAGAATTATCCAAGACATAACTGCCATCTGGTGTCATGAGTGCTTCTAAGTTGATTTGATTATAAACTCCATCTGGCGACAAGTACACGGAAGTCACTGCTCCGATTTTATCTACAATTGGTCTCCAGAAATGGCTAAACGACACATCATCCGACAATCTGAATTTGATTCTGTTTCGGAAGTTTTTCAGGAATTTGCCCTCAAGGTCAGTGCCGTTTTCAAGGAGGATCATTTCAGGTTCAGATCGCTTGCCGCCCTTCACGTAAAGCACCGCATACATCACTGAGTCGGTGAATTCATGGTTGAAATATCGGAACCTCACCATTTCCACAGCCACTTCGTTTTCTTTCAAGGCGTCACGCACATTTTCCCACGTAATCGGCTGACTTTCGACTCCTTGACTAAAATCTTCAGATTTGACACTCATTCGTTTCTCCAGATCCTCGACCTCTCCGGCAAGATCATTCGGGTTGATGCCGTTTTCTGAAAGCTGGGCGCTACTCATAGATAGGGCGGCCGTTAGGAGTTCCTTTTTATCCACCCATTCGTTGTACATATCAATCAACTCCTGATCGTTTGAGCTCATGATTCTCCGACGAATCTTGATCGATGAGTTTAACAAAAGAGCCTTGGTCAACAGCGCATTGTTATACATTTCGCCGAAATAGCGGCTACTTCTGCTTCTGCTTACTATGATGGTGTTATAAAACTCATAGTTTGGCTTGATTGTGTTCCAGAATTTCGCCTTTTCTCGTTCGCTCAGTGCAGGAAAGTAATCTTGAATGAATGTTTTGTAATTTTCAAGAACGCTCTCAATTTGTTCCTGAGCGCGTTTGTATTGTCCTTGCATGTAGTATGTTCGGCTAAGCTTTGCCTGCACCTTCACATACTCCGGGTGCTGATCGCTAAAGATCCGATCGAATTGTTTCAAGGCGTCACTGTATCTCGATTCGGCTTCAGAATATCGCTTTTGACGGTAGCTAATGTCTCCTTTTAGGAGGACGACTGTTGCCGCGTTGATGTTATTTTTCTTGCCAATCTTGGCTGACCAAATTCTGTTGGCATCATCTAGGTATTGGTTGGCTCTAACATAATTTCCTGCAGAGATATTGGCAACCGCCATGTTCTTCAAAATTTCGGCATACGTTGGATTACTGGATCCCAAGCTTGCCCCAATGATCTTTTCAGCCTGAGCAAATCTTTGTTGAACCTCTGTAATCGGTTTTCCCTGGTAGTAATTCACCAATGCAAGTTGTGAAATGGATTTCCCCACATCTACATGCTCCGGGCCGAAGCGATTGGTTTGAATTTCTGTTGCCTTATTCAGGAGTCGTTCCGCCTTCTGGAAATCCCCGATGGTGGTGAGAACGTCAGCCAATGCCAGCATAGAAGGAACCACCTTAGTAGATCGGTCACCGAAAATGGCAGTGGAGATGTTATTGGCCTGCCTCGCGAAAGTCTCAGCTTCAGTGTAATCTCCCTTAACAAGTCTGAGTCTTGATGTTAAAATCAAAGTTTCATTTAAGTGACGACTATCCGGACCAAACTGGACGCGTTTTTTCTGCAACGACTCTTTCAGAAGTTTATCAGCATCAGAATAACGTCCAACATTGATGTATAAGCTCGCCTTGTCGTCCAGCTGATCCAAACCTGTCGAAGCTAATGTTGGGGCAGTCTTGGCCTGGATCCTCTCTGACTTATATAGATTATCGTCCGCATCATCGTATTCACCTTTAATGGAGAGCAACTTAGCCTCCGTAATCAATGCCTGAGCATAGTAGCTTTTGGCTTCATCAGTTTTGAGGTCTTCCAGAATTTTGATGGCCTCTTCAATGTTATCTTCGGCTTTATCGTACTCACCAATCTTGATTTGAAGGCCCGCGATCTTTTCCAACTCGAGACCATATGCCATGTCTTCATTGTCATACTTTTCTCTTGCTGCAAGAAGTGCATCATCTAGGAATTTTGAGGCCATTTTGTAATCATCAGTCTCTTCGTAGAAAATTGCGAGGTGGTTCAAGATTTCGAGATAATCTTCGTGTTTTCTGGTGATTTCTTTTTCTACGACCCCATGAAAACTTTCGTCATATATGGTTTTTGCTTCAAGGATTTTGTCAGTGTAATCGACGTAGTAGTTCGCTAATCTAATTTTGGTGAGATGATAGTCCGGAGCGTCCGTTCCTAACAACACCTCCTGAATTCCCAGGATTTGTTTGTCGTAACCTTCTACATTTTTATGCTTTCCCGTTAGCAGACCTGACAGTTTTGCGAATTCTAACAATTCGATCCGGCTCTTGTGGTATTTGGGCACAGCCGGATTAGATAACAGATCATTCACTCCAGCTTCCAGTTTCTTTAGATCACCATCCAGTAAGTCCAGCTCAAGCTCCATGCGATCTCGTGCGAGATAATGGTAGCTATTTCGATCAAACTCTCGAATCGATTTTTTATATAAACCTTCGACAATCCCGAATTTCCCTTTCTGGCCATTCCTAAATAATGCGCTCATAAGCCGTTCGTTCATGAGCAAAACCATCCAATGGGTCTCGTCGTATTTCTTTTTCCCCTGATCAAAGGCATCTTCATAGTCCTTGGCTTGAGCGTCCAGACTTAGACCGTGCTTGCTCATCATTTCCACATCCAGAAATGTATTCCATGCATAAAGGATATGAGATTTCTTTAGATTTTCTTTGATCCAGTTTTTGTTCTCAAAGAACAGCTGGGTAGCTCGATCTACATCTCCCATGTTTGCATAAGCCTCCGCTTGAACCGTCCTGAGTGCAGCATAATCCGTCATTTTCTGTTCTTCCTCGTCCTTGCTTCCGCCGGAGAACGCTCGTTGTTGGTAGAAATCCAGCTGATCCTCAACCAGCTTGATGGCTTCTTGATTAAATCCCTTTCCCACCAAAACCTGCGCTCTCATCACATCTAATTCTGCCTTTAGGTTATCTACATAGTTATTGCTGGCAGTAAAAGAGGCGATGGCTCTATCCAGATACATTTGTGCCTTTCGATAATTCCCATATTGCAGCATTACCTCAGCGGCCTCCTTCATCATGAAACCATGCTCAGCTGACAGGGTGTCGTTGACTTCATAGCTCATACTGACAGCTTGCTCGAGTGGAGCGTCTACGCTTGTCAAAAGCCCTAACTCCAAGTTGATTTTGGCTTCTTTAATCAATGCAATTGCCATAAATGAATTTTTGGCTCCCAATTTCTTGGTGACCTTCTTCTTCATCTTGCCAATGGTCTTATTGGCCTTGGCGTAGTTACCGACCCGATAATATTCCTCTGCTTTATCGAGATATTTTTGGTACTGAGCGTTGGCCTCAGGAGATGAAAAAATGAATAGAACCGCTAGGGTAATGGAAAAAAGATATTGGACTGATTTCATTTGAAATTGTCTTTTAATGGGAAACTAAAGTTAGAAATTCTAGGAGCCTTTTTTTATCAAATGAGATAGAATTTCAATCGCAGCTATGGCTATGACTGTGCCCGGCCCAAAAATGGCCATTACTCCGCTTTTACGAAGCTCTTCATAGTCTTGTTCCGGGATAATTCCGCCGGCAATAACTCCTATATGATCGGAATCATTTTGCTTCAGCTCATCTATGAGTTCCGGGATGAGCGTTTTATGTCCTCCCGCTAAACTCGATGCGCCAATTAAATGCACATCATTTTCGATGGCTTGTTTAGCCACCTCTTGGGGAGTCTGGAAAAGTGGTCCAATGTCCACATCGAATCCCAGATCAGCGAATGCTGTAGAAATCACTTTTGCCCCCCGGTCGTGACCATCCTGTCCCATTTTGGCAATGAGAATTCTGGGTCTTCGGCCGTCTTGATCTGCAAATTGGTCAGAAAGCTCTCTTGCCTTTTGGAAATTCTCGTCTTGTTGGATAGCAGAGGAATACACGCCTGAAACAGATCTGTTTGTTGCCTGAAATCTACCAAAAACTTTTTCCATGGCATCTGATATCTCCCCTAGAGTTGCTCGTTCTCTTGCCGCCTCAACCGCAGCTTCTAAGAGATTGCCTCCTTGCTGAGCCACGTGGGTGATACTGCTCAAAGCGGCATTCACTTTTTCTGCATCTCGTTTTTCTCTGAGTTCTTTTAATCGAGCAACTTGTGACTCTCTTACCTGGTCATTATCCACTTCGAGTAATTCCAACGGGGTGGGTTTCTCAGGTTGATACCTATTTACACCGACGATCACTTCTTTTCCGCTATCAATTAATGCCTGTTTTGTGGCAGCAGCTTCTTCGATTTTCATTTTTGGGTAGCCCTCTTCGATTGCTTTGGACATTCCACCCATAGCTTCAATTTCCTGAATAATTTTCCAAGCTTGTTCTGCAGTTTCCCATGTAAGTTTTTCCAGAAAATGAGCACCGCCTAATGGATCGACCACCTGAGTGATTTTTGGTTTTGTCTGAAGATAGATCTGGGTGTTTCTTGCGATGGCCGCCGAGTAATCCGTGGGTAATGCGATCGCCTCGTCCAGCGCATTTGTATGGAGGGACTGGGTATGACCAAAAACTGCTGCCATTGCCTCGATGCACGTTCTTGCCACATTATTGTACGGATCTTGGGCGGTTAAGCTGTATCCTGATGTTTGGCTGTGAGTTCTCAAAGCCAGTGATTTCGGGTTCTCAGGATTGAATTGTTTGACCAACTTGGCCCATAAAATTCGACCGGCTCGCATTTTGGCGATCTCCTGGAAAAAGTTCATCCCAATACCCCAGAAAAAGGACAATCTGGGAGCAAATGCATCAATCTTTATCCCAGCTTCTAATCCCTTTTTAATGTACTCCAGCCCGTCAGCCAAGGTGAATGCCAATTCAATTTCAGCTGTTGCTCCTGCTTCGTGCATGTGGTATCCCGAGATGCTGATGGAGTTGAACTTGGGCATCTTCTGAGACGTGTATTCGAAAATATCGGCTACTATTCTCATGGACTCGGCAGGTGGGTAGATATAGGTGTTTCGCACCATGAACTCTTTTAGAATATCATTTTGAATGGTCCCCGCAAGTTGTTCGGGCTTGACCCCCTGCTCATCAGCAGCAACTATGTAAAAAGCCAGGATTGGAATGACCGCCCCATTCATGGTCATGGAAACCGACATTTGATCAAGTGGAATTTGATCAAAAAGGATTTTCATATCCTCCACGGAATCAATGGCTACACCTGCCTTTCCAACGTCACCTTTTACTCTCGGGTGATCGCTATCGTACCCTCTGTGGGTTGCTAAATCAAATGCCACAGAAAGTCCCTTCTGACCCGCCGCAAGATTTCTTCTGTAAAAAGCGTTTGACTCGTCAGCTGTTGAAAAACCGGCGTACTGTCTAATCGTCCACGGTCTGGAGGCATACATTGTCGGGTAAGGGCCCCTGAGATATGGAGGTATCCCAGCAGTGAAATTTTCCTGAGGATAAAGTTTGCGTTCAGTTTCCTCTGTTGGGAGAGGGTGCTTTTCTTCAAGACTGAGACTAGATAAAGTATCCCTGATCATTCTATCAGTGAGTACATCAATGAAATAGCTACCCCCGAGCTGATCTTGAAAGGTTGTGATTTTGGATTCGTGGCGAATGAGGTTACCGATGTTCCTTACAGTATTTTCATCTCCGAAACTTGTGGCAAGTGAAATCGAATTAGCTCCTCCAAGAACAGCCGCCAGCGCTCCAGTGGTCTGCGTAAACCAGTTCTCCTCCTGCGAATCTGCAATGGTTGGCTCTGCGTGAATCCGAATATTTGAACTTGGCGAAAAATGACCGATGAGAAAACGCAGCGCTCTTAGTCTGGCTATTTCATGAAAGAAATCATTAGATACTTCTATAAAGAAAGTGGCATAATCTGGGTTGTCATAAAACGCCCGAATAAGTTCTTTCAAGTTCACCTGCAGATTATTGGAATAATTCTGCGATGAATGGCCCGAAGTATGATCGATAAAAAAAGCAATATCCCTGCTTTCACGAACTTGGTTCAACCAACCTTCATTTTGGTCTCCAGTTAGTTTGAAGGCTACTTCACAATGGTCGAACAGAATGCCCCTCGTTAAAACGCTTAAATCCGAAGCAGTGTCCAATGAAAACAAAACTCCATTACATCCAGAGTTGAGCGCCGAGAGAGTTTGACGGTTGGAAACGACCGGGTCGTCAACGTGAATATGTTCCAATTGTGTCCAATCAAAAGTTTGCTTAGATAGCCGGTCTTTTAGATAGCCTAACTTCGAATTGTCAGATGGATCATAATAAGGATTAAGTTCTAAGTCCCAGGCGCCTGACCAACTAAGAGATGATAAATCAGCGCCTTTAATTTGGTCCTCAAACGTCCTTAGCCAGTCTTCTTTATAAGCCTTCTTGAATTCTTCAAAAGTTAAATTAGAATTATCCATTTGTCAAAGATACCAGAACCCCAAAAGACAAATTATATGCAAAATGACGTTTTGTATTTTTTAAAGAAATTTTAATTGAAATGCTTCAATCAATAGCAAAAAACAGGATTTAAAAAAGCCAAACATTTACGACCTTTTTTTTAATGATTTTTTGAGACAGTTTTGTTGTCCGCCTTTAAAATAAAGGACAGATATCACCAACAATTAACTTATCTAAACCACCATCAGAATGCATGTAAAAACGTGGGAAAACTGCCTTAATTATATCCAAGAGCATGTTTCTACGCAAAGTTTCAGTACATGGTTCAAACCAATAAAGCCATTGGCCTTGAATGGTGATATCCTTATAATACAGGTTCCAAGTCAGTTTTTCTACGAATGGTTAGAAGAGAACTACCTTAAAGTTCTTCAGCAGGCCGTAAACAAAGAATTAGGTGCAAACGGAAGATTGGAATATTCCGTAATAATGAATGATGCAGATGAAGGGAACTCGCTTTCAACTTCAGCGGTGAGTCCAAGCTCTAACGTTAAGTCTGAAAAATACAAAAGTCCTGAATTTATCAATGAGTTAAGCAGTCATAGCAACCTAAACGTCAACTACTTATTTGATAATTATATCGAGGGAGATTGCAACCGACTTGCTCGATCAGCTGGTCATGCAGTCGCCAAAAAACCGGGTATAACATCCTTCAATCCATTGATGATTTATGGTGGTGTTGGGTTAGGGAAAACTCACTTGGTGAATGCGATTGGAAATGAAATCAAGAAGCAGCACCATGACAAACGCGTCATTTATGTGGCCTCTGAGAAATTTACCAATCAATTCATCGAGGCGCTTAAGAATAACAACATTCAAGACTTTATAAATTTCTTTAGGGATGTTGATGTTTTGATCCTGGATGATGTTCAATTCCTGAAAGAGAAAGAGAAGACTCAGGAAATTTTCTTCCACATTTTTAATCACCTACATCAATCGGGCAAGCAGGTTATTATGACGTCCGATTGCGCCCCTAAGGATCTTAAGGGACTGCAGGAGCGACTGGTTTCCAGATTCAAGTGGGGTCTTACGGCTGATTTGACTGCTCCGGATTTCGATACTCGGGTCGCCATAATCAAGAACAAGCTGCAAGCAGATGGAATAGACATTCCAAATGAGGTTTTAGAATATATAGCTCACACGGTCGATACGAACATCAGAGAATTGGAAGGGGTAGTGGTCTCGCTGATTGCTCATTCATCGTTGACGAATTCTGAAATCAATCTGGAGTTGGCTAAGCGCGTGCTTAAGAACATCGTCAAAGAAATCGACTCTGAAGTAGGAATCGATTACATCCAAAAGACGGTTTCGGAGTACTTCAATGTTGAATTAGACTTGCTGAAGGCAAAAACACGTAAGAAAGAAATTGTCATTGCCCGACAGGTGGCCATGTATTTCTCCAAGGACTATACGAATCATTCTTTAAAATCTATCGGTTACCACTTCGGTGGTAGAGATCACAGCACGGTTATCCATGCTGTGCAGTCGGTAAATGACATGCTGGACACTGACGCTAAGTTCCGATATGCCGTAGATGAGCTCAAAAAGAAGCTCAAGATTCGTAACCCGGCTCTAGTCTAAAACCAGAAGGAATAAAATACTTTCCGGCCTCTTTGGTCAATCCCGTAAATCCGCACTCTCCCTTTAATTTTTGATAAAATTTCAGAAAGTTCAGATGGACTTTCTACTGGCACGTTGTTTATCTGGGTTATTATAAAGCCCTCCGGAATATCCAATTGAGCAAATAAGCCTCCTCGTTCGAAATCCACCACCTGAACACCAGCTTTGATGTCGTAGAGACTTTTTTCCACCTGACTAACTGATTCGAGCCTTGCTCCCAATTCTTTGGAGATGTAGATATCTCGCTTGATAATTCCGGTTCCTCCTTCACGATTGGTCAGAGTGATTTTTTTAGTCAAAAGTCTATCGTCTCTCTGCAGCTGCAGCTCAAGCTTATCTCCCGGATACTTGTCTCCAATGATCTCCTCTACAGTAGCTCGCCCGATAATGTCGATCCCATTGATTTTTCTAATCACATCCCCTCGCTTAATTCCGGACTGATCTGCCGCACCTCCTTGGGTAAGATCGGCGACTACTACGCCCCCAAGATCATTGAGCGAAAGGCGTTGTTTGATTTTCTCATCAATGTCCAC
The DNA here is from genome assembly GCA_965212145.1 of Cyclobacteriaceae bacterium. Classification (GTDB taxonomy): domain Bacteria; phylum Bacteroidota; class Bacteroidia; order Cytophagales; family Cyclobacteriaceae; genus JAAEPI01. The sequence goes on from CBDBUY010000009.1 coordinate 292,704, forward strand.
ATAATCCGCGCCCATGAACGCCTTCTGAACCTCACCGTACTCCACAATGTCATTGAATACCTTCTTGACGATGTTCACTGGAACAGCAAATCCATACCCCGCGTATGAACCCGTTCGCGATAAAATAGCTGTATTGATTCCTATCAATTCTCCTTTTGAATTCACCAAAGCACCGCCACTGTTTCCCGGGTTAATGGCCGCATCAGTTTGGATAAATGATTCTATTGGGAATTTGTCCCGAAGAAGGTTGAGGTTTCGGCCCTTAGCTGAGACGATTCCCGCCGTGACCGTGGAGGTGAGATTAAATGGGTTTCCTACAGCGAGTACCCATTCACCGACCTGGACCTCATCGGAATTCCCAAGAGCAATGCTTGGTAGACCATTTGATTCTACCTTAATAACAGCTAAGTCAGTGGATGGATCACGACCAATTAATTCCGCCTCATAGGAGTTTTTGCCCGACACCACTCTGATCGCATCAGCGTTTTCAACGACATGATTATTGGTGACAATGTAGCCGTCCTCGGATAGAATGACTCCAGATCCGGCGCTTGTTTGTTGAGATGGACGCGACTCAAAAAACCAGTCAAGCCAGCTTCCGGTTCGGTATTCGTATTCGCCGGTGGTCTGGATGAAAACTACACTTGATGTACTCTTGGTTGACGCAAGGACAAAATCCTCCGTTCCTTCAGGTAGAGAGCCTCTGGTTGAGACTTCTCTCACCTCAGGTTGGGAGTTTTCATTTTGAAACGATATGATCTCATTGGAAGGTTGCTCTGCAAGCTTGAATTGATTGATCGCGATCATAGCTCCGGCATAAGCGGATCCCAAACTGATAACTCCTACAAAGAATAATTTTTTCATTGTCACCTCATTTTTTTCAATCACGAAGTGAACGATTCTTGTGCCAAACCGATTCTTTGTCAGTGTTAAAAAATTCTAAATTGGGAAGAACCTCGCATTCAGTAGTTTTGCGTCCCGATGAGGATCGAGCCCACAAGGCTCTCTTAATCCTAAACTGACAATTCGACAGTTTTCAATCAAAATGGAGTGAGATAATCTAGAAATGAAAAAAATCGCCATCCTGGGATCCACAGGCTCCATCGGTACTCAAGCGCTTGACGTAATTGCTTCCCATCGGGATAAATTCGAAGTGGAAGTACTGACCGCACAGAACAATGCGGATTTGCTTATTCAGCAGGCTGTTGAATTTCAGCCGAATTGTGTGGTCATTGTAAACGAGAAGCATTACGAGAAAGTCCATTCGGCCCTTGATCCAAGAGATATTAAAGTCTATGCTGGCGATAAATCGTTAAGCCATGTGGTGCAGATGGATGCTGTTGATTTGGTTCTCACCGCAGTTGTTGGCTATTCTGGGCTCCTGCCCACTATTAAGGCCATTGAGTCCGGGAAGAACATTGCCTTGGCAAACAAGGAAACACTCGTGGTTGCCGGAGAACTCATCACTAGACTAGCTCAGGAAAAGGGGGTGAATATTTACCCTGTGGATTCCGAGCATTCGGCGATTTTCCAATGTTTGGTTGGCGAATTTCACAACCCAATTGAAAAACTGATTCTGACGGCATCAGGTGGACCATTTAGAGGTCGATCAAAATCGGAATTAGAAAAAGTTACAAAGGCTCAGGCCTTGAAGCATCCAAACTGGGACATGGGTGCGAAAGTGACCATTGATTCGGCCACATTGATGAACAAAGGGCTGGAGGTCATAGAAGCAAAGTGGCTTTTTGGTTTGGCGCTTGATAAAATTGAAGTCGTCGTTCATCCTCAGTCCATCATTCATAGCATTGTTCAGTTTGAGGATTCATCAATGAAAGCGCAGATGGGCCTTCCGGATATGCGGGTGCCCATTCAATATGCCATGAGTTATCCGGAAAGGATCAAAGCCGATTTTCCAAGATTCGACTTCATGGATTATCCATCCCTCACATTTGAAAAACCCGACACGGATACATTCCGTAACCTATCTCTGGCATATGCTGCAATTGAATCAGGAGGAAATAAGCCCTGCATTTTGAACGCTGCGAACGAGATCGCCGTTGAGGCATTTTTACAGGAAAAAATAGGCTTCTTGGAGATTTCCGACGTGATCGAAAAGAGCCTCGAAAAGGTAAGTTATATTCGCGTTCCTGATTTACAGGACTTTATAGAGACAGACAAGGAAACGAGGGTCAGGACATTAGAACAAATTAACTAGATGGATACGATTATCATGGTGGGCCAGCTTTTGCTGGGCTTGACAATTTTGGTGGGAATACACGAATGGGGACACATGGCTGCTGCCAAATACTTCGGCATGCGTGTGGAGAAATACTACATCGGGTTTCCTCCCAAAGTAATCAGCCGAACTTGGGGCGGTACTGAATATGCGCTTGGCGCTATCCCTCTTGGCGGCTTTGTTAAAATATCCGGGATGATAGATGAATCGCTGGACACCAAAAGCATGTCCGCGGAACCTGAGGAGTGGGAGTTCAGAGCAAAACCGGCTTGGCAAAGACTGATCGTGATGCTGGGAGGAATCATCATGAATGTAATCACAGGAGTGGTCGTGTTCATTGCATTGGCATTCATTAATGGAGAGTCCTACATGCCCAAAGAAGAGCTGAATAAGCGAGGCATTGTTGCGTACGAATTGGGACAAGAAATTGGTTTCCAGACCGGAGACAAGGTATTGAATATCAATGGAGAGGATTATGAGAGATTTGAAGACTTGCTCTCACCAGATGTGCTGGTAGGATCTGATGTCTACTTCACTGTGCAGCGGGGCTCAGAAACTGTGCGAGTGGAAATGCCGAATGACTTCATCGAAAAAGTGAGCACACGTGAAGGACGTCAACGGGTCATCTTTCCAAGATATGATTTCGTAGTTTCTGAAGTTGATTTGGAACAAGCACAGGAAGCAGGTTTGAAAGCTGGCGATAGGTTCAAATCTGTAAATGGAAAAGCCATTAATTACTACGATGAGTTTGAGGCGATTGTAGATTTAAATAAAGGAAAAACGATTGATGCTGTGATTCTAAGAGACGGGGGAGAATTGGTTCTTGAGTTGCCGGTGAATGAGGAAGGACGAGTTGGATTCAGATCAGTGCCTTTCGGGTTAGAAGACGCTTACGTTACAGAAAAAATTGGTTTCGGAAAGAGCTTGATGAAAGGCACCAATGATGCTTTCAGTGTTGTCTGGCTTAATATCAAGGGATTCGGGAAGATGTTTTCCGGCGATGTGTCTGTGACAAAATCACTTTCCGGTCCTATCAGAATTGCCACCATGTTTGGCAGTGACTGGGACTGGGGAAGATTCTGGTATTTGGTAGGACTTCTTTCGATGGTTCTCGCATTTATGAATCTGCTTCCGATACCAGCACTTGATGGAGGGCACGTGGTATTCCTAAGTTGGGAAATCATCACCGGCCGAAAGCCGGGAGATAAATTCATGGAGAATGCTCAGAAAGTGGGGATGATAATCCTGCTGGGTCTCATGGCCTTCGTGATTTTCAACGATACTTTCCAGTTGATATTCGGCTAGTCTTGAACTGTCGGAGGCTCTAAGGCTTCTCTGTATATTTCAAACTCAACTCGTCGATTCAAGCGCTTGTCAGCTTCCGTTTGTTCGTTTTCAACAATTGGGCGGGAGCTTCCGTAACCCTCATAACTAACGCGAGACGCTGAAACCCCGGCAAAATCCACGATGTAATCGTAGATACTCTTGGCTCGTTCCTTGGACAACCGAAGGTTCACCTCGTTACTCCCGAAAGAATCCGTATGACCGGAAATGCTTAGTTTAAAATCTGGATTGTCATATAAGAAATTGATAATCTTATTCAGGTCAGCATACATTTCCTCTTTCAGACCGGATTTACCGATATCAAATTCGATGGACTCAAATTTCACTTTGCTGGCAAGTGGCTCGGTTACTTTTTTCAACTCTAGAGGCCCTGATAAGTAGAAAACCTCCTCAATTCTGAAAAAGTCATCGCCCTGAATGACCAACAAATAGTTTCGGTTGTTAATCAAATCAAATCGGAAGCTTCCATCGGGTTTCAAAAACTTAGGAGCCACTTCGATCCCCTGATCTAAGTCTATGATTGATACGATTCCACCGAATGGCTTCCCTGTCAAAGAATCTGTCAAGGTACCGGTCACTGGTACGGTGGCAAGTGGCTGGGCCTCCATGGGAAGCGGAAATGAATACAGATCCAATTTGCTCAAATCTCTTGTCGTGGATCTGGAATAAAAAAGCAATTCCGAATTGGAATCGATTGTAAAATAGAATTCACTGCCCTGGCCGTTGACGAGCGGGCCAATATTGAACGGTTCTGTCCAGAGGTCATCAATCTTATAAGATTTGTAAATATCAAATTCTCCGAAATTGTATAGTTGCCCATTAGAGCTGAAGTAGAGCACATCGTAAATCGGGTGATAAAATGGGCTCACGTCGTTATTTCGGGTATTAATCACCGGGCCCATGTTTGCAGCGGGCGTCCAAGTTCCGTCAGGCTTCTTTTGGGTAAAGTAAATATCGGATAGACCAAATCCACCCAGTCGATCAGAAGCGAAATACAAGGAATCTCCAGAATGGGACAGTGACGGATGCGAATCCCAGGCCACACTGTTTATGTTCACCCCCATGTTTTTTGGTTCGCTCCATGTGCTGTCCTCTTGCATCGTGATCTGATACAAATCACAGTCTCCAAACGTGTCCTCGGCATCACATCTTGAAAAGATCAGCGTTTTTCCGTCTCGGCTCAGCACGGCTGAACCCTCATTATATTCAGTGTTCAGGGCTTTAAACTCTGAAGCAGCACCCCATCCAAAGTCATCCCTTTTAGCAAAGAAGATATCCTCGTTTTCTTTCGGAGCGAAAGTCAACCCGCTGCTGTTCCGTTTGGAAGTGAATATTAACAGGTTGTTCTTGATGTTTAGAGAAGGGCCGTAATCGGCCTTTGGGCTATTGACCAGCTCTCCCATATTGAGCAACACGCCACGTGGAGGTCGCAGCGTGTCAATTAATTTCCGGTGCTCCGCCATTTCGTAGTAATAATCTATCGGCACATATTGCTCAGCTTCCTGACGATTTAGGGAATCGTAGTACAGCTCTACTTCCCGAATATTTATGCCCTGGTGATGATGCCGAAGAACCAATCGGTACAGAGATCGGGCTTTTTGCCGATCACCGAAGAGCTCCGTCAGTTTGGCAAGTCTCCAAATCATTTTGGTGTCTTTATAGAAATTCTGTATGCCAAATCGGCTGACATAGTCATTCATTCTAGCATAAACTTCCTCCCATTTTTCTTCCTTCTGAAGTTTCAAAATTTCCTCCATCTTCCCCTTGTTGTAATAATCCGCATACTTGTTAATGTATGGAAATTCGTAAAGATTGAGATTTGACCGATCTATGATAGAATCGGCTCTAATGGGTACTGTAATCGTCCTTTCTTCAGGAATCTGCGCCACGACCAAGCCTGGGACCAGAAGCATAACAACGAAAAGCGAAAACAAATATTTATTCATGACCTACCTGCGTGGGTGATTCACCTCACCTTTGAAAAATAAAGATAATACTATTTGGAGTCGGAGAAATTTATTTGGCATAGCGATTGACCCTTTAGGGATACATTTGAAATCGAGATTATTTCTACATAAATCTGTCAAACTGACACTATGTCAAATAACACACTGAAATCCATTTTGTTACCTGAATATATTGACGAAGAATCCGGTGAAGTCGTGCAGTTGGTGAATACCGATGACTCCACTGAATTACCAGAGGGATCTATACCCCCGGAGCTTTCTATTTTACCAATTAAAAACACTGTTCTTTTCCCTGGAGTTGTCATGCCAATTACTGTTGGACGTCAGAAGTCTATCGAATTGGTGAAACAATGCCATAAGGGCAGCAAGATTCTTGGAGTAATTGCGCAGAAAAACAATAAGGTAGAAGAGCCTGAATTCAAGGATCTCTTTAGCGTCGGAACGGTAGCAAAGATTCTTAAAATGATCGTTCTTCCTGATGGCAATACCACGATAATTATTCAAGGTAAAAACCGATTCAGAATTTCGGAGGCCGTTTCGGAGGATCCATTTTTGGTGACAAAGTATGAGCTGATGGTGGACTCTAAACCGAGACCTTCTCAAGAGCTTGATGCCATTACTCAGTCCATTCGAGATACGGCCACCAAAATTCTCAAATTGAATCCCGAGATACCGAACGAAGCGCAGGTGGCCCTGGAGAATATTGATAATTACACCTTTCTGACTCACTTTCTCTCATCCAATGTCAACGCAGAAGTGTCGGATAAGCAGAAATTACTGGAGTTCAACGATGTGCAAAAGCGTGCTGAAAAGCTTCTTCAGCTTATGCTGAAGGACCTGCAGATGCTGGAACTGAAATATGAAATCCAAAAGAAGGTTCACACGGATATTGATCAACAACAGCGAGATTATTTCTTGAGACAGCAAATGCGTGTACTTCAGGATGAGCTAGGACAAGAAGGTCCGGACCAAGAGGTGGAGGAATTAAGAATGCGAGGCGAGGAAAAGGAGTGGCCTGATGAAGTTAAAAATCACTTCAATAAGGAGCTGGACAAGATTTTAAGAATGAATCCGGCCGCTGCTGAATACCCGGTAGCCATGAACTACGCAGAGCTTCTGGTAGACTTACCATGGGATGAGACTACCGAAGATAATTTTGATCTGAAACGAGCTAAAAAAGTCCTCGACCGAGACCATTTTGGGTTGGAGAAAGTGAAGGACCGGATCATTGAATACTTGGCTGTGAGAAAGTTGAAAAACGATTTGAAGGGCCCAATTCTATGCCTTTATGGCCCTCCGGGTGTGGGTAAGACTTCATTGGGAAAATCCATCGCAGAGGCACTTAATCGGGAGTATATCCGGATGTCGCTGGGTGGAGTGCACGATGAAGCCGAGATCAGAGGCCACCGAAAAACCTACATTGGCGCCATGCCCGGGAAGGTGATTCAGAGTATCAAGAGAGCAGGCAGTTCCAATCCCGTTTTCATCTTAGATGAGATTGATAAAGTCAGTTCAAACTTCCGAGGTGATCCGTCTTCTGCATTGCTGGAAGTTTTGGATCCTGAGCAAAACTCCACCTTTAAGGACAATTATTTGGAGGTGGATTACGACTTATCCAAGGTGCTCTTCATAGCCACTGCAAACTCTTTGGATACCATTCAGCCTCCGCTGAGAGATCGAATGGAAATCATCGACATCACAGGATATACATTGGAGGAGAAAGTGGAGATTGCGAAGAAGCACTTGATTCCGAAGCAGAGAGATGAGCATGGCTTGAGACCTGATGATATCAAATTTGAGCTTGGAGCGATTAAGAAACTGATTAACGATTACACTCGGGAATCAGGTGTCCGAAACCTTGAACGCAAGGTGGCATCAGTGATTAGGTATGTCGCCAAGTCCATAGCGATGGAGGAGGAATACGAAAAGAAAATCACCCCGGAACTGGTGAGGGAAATACTTGGTCCTGAAGTGTTCGATAAGGAGCTTTATGAAGGAAACGAGGTGCCTGGTGTGGTCACGGGACTGGCTTGGACATCAGCAGGTGGAGACATCTTATTTATTGAGTCCAGCCTGAGTCGCGGAAAAGGAAAGCTCACATTATCCGGTCAGCTTGGGGACGTCATGAAGGAATCTGCCATGGCAGCTCTTTCTTACTTGAAATCCAATTCTGACGAAATGGGCATTGACCATAGGATCTTTGAACATTACGATCTGCACATTCACGTGCCGGCTGGCGCTGTTCCAAAAGATGGCCCATCCGCCGGTATAACGATGCTCACATCTCTCGCTTCAGTTTTCACTCAGCGTAAGGTTAAAAGCAAAGTGGCCATGACTGGAGAGATTACGTTGCGAGGAAAAGTGCTACCTGTAGGTGGAATCAAAGAGAAAATACTTGCCGCGAAACGAGCCGGAATCAAGGAAATCATCATGTGCAAGAAGAATCAGAAGGACATCAATGAAATCAATGACAACTATTTGAAAGGTTTGAAGATTCATTTCGTTGAGTATGTGCCGGAGGTTTTGGAGATTGCCTTATTAAAACAAAAGGTCGCCAATCCGGTGGAATTCGTGATCCCAGAAAATAAATCTTGAGAAAAGGGTTTTTCATAGCATTCTTTATTCCGATAATGGCGTGGGCTCAGTCTGGAGGATCGTATACTTTCCAGTCTCTGAACTTGGTTAATAACGCCAGAACAGCTGCCCTTGGAGGATACAATGTGTCTACAGCCGACGGGGATCTTAGCGTTTTCGCAGTGAATCCCGCCCTTTTAGATTCTGTCGACATGGGTGATGCGGTCGTCCTTTACAATCCATTTTTCTCAGACATCAATGCCTTCACAGGGCAGTATGCCACCGAGGTAGGTGGACTGGGCGTTTTTGGTTTTGGATTGACTTATATCAATTACGGTGCTTTCCAACAAACCGATGAAACTGGAGCCGAATCTGGAAAATTCTCGGCCCAAGACTTTGTCTTCACCGTGGGAAAGGCGCATCGAGTAGGGCCATTCGTCCTGGGATCAAATTTGAAATTTGTCCAGTCGGGAATTGCGGGCTACAACGCTAGCGCGATGGTTGTTGAGATTGGTGGAATTTACAGTTTACCACATTCGGGATTTACCGCCGGCCTTGCCATCTCAAATCTCGGAATGATTTTTTCTGATTACACAGAATTGGGAGGCGAGCTGCCATTGGATTTTTCAGCGGGGTATCACCTTCAAACCAGAGGGCATGCCCATTCGATTCACATTAACTGGGCACAACCTCACCGATACCGAGAAATGAATTTTTTGATACCGATAATAACCCAAACTTTGCAGATCAGGTTTTCAAGAGAATGAGCATCGGCGGGGAAATACTATTTTCAGATAACTTTCATGTACTGCTTGGATACGATCATAACCGAAAGCGAGAATTGACATTAGACGAAACAGCCGGCGGGGCTGGATTTTCGTATGGTTTTATGATCCGCATGAAAAAGTATCAATTCCGATTTTCACGGGCCACCTATCAGGCAGCAGGTGGCACAAGTTTTATTTCATTACAAACCAACCTCAAGGAGGTAAAAAAGATATTTTAATGGCTAGCAATTTGACTCCAAAAGAAATCGTAGCTGAACTAGATAAATACATCATTGGACAGAATGATGCCAAACGTAATGTCGCCATTGCACTTCGAAACAGATGGCGCAGGATGAATGTCAAAGATGATATCCAGAAGGAAATTGTCCCAAATAACATTTTGCTGATCGGCTCCACTGGCGTGGGTAAAACGGAGATAGCACGGCGGTTGGCAACTCTTGCCGACGCACCATTCACCAAGGTTGAGGCGTCTAAGTTTACGGAAGTTGGCTATGTGGGACGCGATGTAGAGAGTATGGTTCGAGATCTGGTCGAGCAGAGTGTCAACATGGTTAAGATCAGAAAGAAAGAGGAAGTAAAAGAGAAGGCCGAGGAAATAGTAGATACACAAATCCTGGATGCCTTGATCCCACCTCTTAAAGGAAGCAAGCATCCTTATTCTGTTAAACTTTCCGGGGATGAACCGGAAGATGAAGTCGAATTGAACCAGCGAACCCGCGAGCAATTCCGTGAAAAAATTAAGAACGGCGAACTGGAGGAGCGTAAAATCGAAATAGACGTCTCTCAGGCTGCTAATGGCAACCTAGGAATGATCGGAGGAGGAATGGACGAAGCATCGATGATCAACCTGCAAGAAATGATCGGTAACATGATGCCTAAGAAGACTAAAAAGAGAAAAGTGACCATCGGCGAGGCAAGGAAAATATTGTTGGAAGAAGAGTCCTCAAAGCTCATCGATATGGATGAGGTGAAGGAAGAAGCTCTGAAAGTGGCAGAAAACAACGGCATCATTTTTATTGATGAGGTCGACAAGATTGCTGCAGGTGGCGGCCATGGCAAAGGCCCGGATGTGAGTCGTGAAGGCGTTCAAAGAGACTTACTTCCAATAGTAGAAGGAAGCGCCGTATCTACCAAATACGGTGTGGTGAAGACCGATCATATTTTGTTTATCGCTGCAGGGGCATTCCATGTCAGCAAACCATCTGACTTGATCCCTGAACTTCAGGGTAGGTTCCCGATTCGCGTAGAACTAGAAAATCTGACAAAAGAAGATTTTCTGCGGATTTTAACTGAGCCAAAAAATGCACTGACCAAACAGTATCAAGCACTAGTAGGTGCGGAAGAAGTCAATCTTGAGTTCAAGGATGATGCCCTGGAAGAATTGGCTGAAATGGCGTTCCGTATCAACGAGGATGTAGAGAATATTGGGGCCAGAAGGCTTCACACAGTCATGAGCAAGCTGCTCAATGAAATCCTATTTGATATCCCGGATACTATTGGGCCCAATGCTCAGATCGTTGTGGACAAGAAACTGGTGCGTGAGAAACTCCAAGATTTGGTCAAAGACAAGGATCTTAGTAGGTATATTCTTTAATCTTCAGAATTAGACCCATCATCCACCAATTCGCCCATGTCATAGATGTACTTTATCGTCACAACGCCTTCCTGATTATACCACCTAGCTTCTCCGTCGATGGTGCTGTTAACATAGGTTGATTCCTCCATGATCGTTCCATTTGGATAATACTTCTGTACCAAACCATGCAATTGGCCGTTGGCATAGTTTTTTCTTTCGGTCACGGTACCGCGGCTATAGGCCCTATACTCTCCTTCCAGCAGTCCACTCACATATGGTGCTCTTGAAGTAACATAGCCAGAATTATCAAACTGAATTTCAGGTCCTTGCTTTTGGCCGTCGAGATATGAAGTAATGGACTTTATTTTTCCAGTCGGGTAGTAGGCTGTCCAGGTGCCATGGCGTTCTTCATCCTTAACATCTCCTTCTTCTAAAACTTCACTTCCGTTCTTAATAATTGCTTTCTGAAGTCCTTCGATTTCTGGATAATCAATGAAGACTGTGCCAGTTGGAAAATTCTCACTTTCAACTTCTGTTACAACTGGGCTGCCTTGCGAACATGCTGATAAAAACAACAGCCCGACTAAATACTTGGTCATAGTCATTGTTTTTAATTCAAAATAAAAACTGAATCGGGAAAATTTCAAGGGTTGGAATGCCTGATCTTCTGGACAAAAACTATGAACGCTTCTTTGTCTCTGCAAAGTGCATAGAATCCGCAGACTAGTACGGTACAGGCGTAGATAAACAATTGGCCACCGTCACCAAATACTTCTATTCCTAAAAATAATAAATGCATGGAGAGGGCTCCCAGCATTAAACCGATGGTTATCACTGCACCTATCCAAACCGTTCTGGGAATCAGGATCAAAATAGCAGCGAACAGTTCACCTACTCCGACCATATACCGACCCCATGGCTCCATTCCTACTGTTTCAAAAATGTAGATCGATTCTTCTGCTCCTCTGAATTTGAAAAAGAGGGTTTGAAGCATGATAACTGCCGCAACGATTCTTGAAACCCAGAATAATACTTTTTGGACCATTGTTAGTGTGTCATGATTTTCAATAGGACTTATGCTAAGTAATTTAAGTCAAGTTGATGATTTTATTCTGGCTTCAGTTGACCTCAAATAAAATCGTCACATTTGCGCCCAAACAATATTTAACCAAACTATTACAATGAAAAAATTATTACTTCTAGCATTCGTATGCGCAGCATTCGTTGGGCAAGCTCAAAAAAGCGGTGCGATCAAAACCAATCCTATCGGGATGGCTATCGGAATTGCCAACCTGAGCTATGAGACAGCCTTAAATGAAGGTACATCTCTACAATTCGGAGCTTCATATTTCAACTTGAGTTTCGGTGAGACTTCTTTTTCAGGTGTTGGATTAGGTGCCCAGTACAGATTGTATAGCAATGATGCATTAGATGGTTTTTATTACGGACCATTGGCCAATTATTTCAGCTTCACCGTTAAGGATTCTGGTAACAAAGGAACCTTGAATGGATTTGGTGCAGGAGGACAACTAGGGTGGAACTGGTTGCTTGGAAGTAGCGACAATTTCGTGATTGATCTAGGTCTGGGTGTGATGTACAACACGGCTTCAGTTAATGTGGAAGAAGGAAATGATTCATTTGATACGGGAGTGTTTGATGGAGTGGGTCCCGTGCTCAACTTCTCTATCGGTTACGCTTGGTAATCAACAAGACATAAATAATCAAAGGCTCACCAAATGGTGAGCCTTTTTTTGTTTTTCAGATTTCCCTCAAAATGCCAGTCTAGATTTGCCACATGAAACTGCTGTTGGTGGAAGATCAGGCTGAGTTGGCTAAAAATATTCAGGAGTATTTCCAGAAGGAAGGAGATATCTGTGAGTTGGCATTATCGATATTCGAAGCGGAAAACAAAGTAGCTGGATTTGAGTATGACGTACTTCTTCTTGATTTGATGTTACCAGACGGTGATGGAATTTCATTTTTAGAGCAAGTGAAGAAATCTCGTCCTGATATGGGAGTTGTGATTGTTTCGGCCAAAGATTCTCTGGATGATAAACTGAAAGGACTGGACATTGGAGCCGATGACTACCTGCCAAAACCTTTTCACCTGGCCGAGCTCAATGCCAGAGCTAAGGCTGTGTATAGAAGGAGACAGCAAGAAGGTAACAATGAAATCTCCTTTGAGGAAATTCGATTAGACATGAGCGCCAAAGAGGCCAACATTGACGGTCATGTGCTGAATCTCACAAACAAAGAGTTTGAGCTATTGCATTATTTCATCGTTAATAAAAATCGACTCGTGACAAAGCAGGCCATCGCTGAGCATCTCTGGGGTGATTACATGGACTCGGCAGATTCCTTTGATTTTGTCTATCAGCACATCAAAAATCTAAGAAAGCGAATCGAAGAAGCCGGAGGTCAAGACTATGTGCGCACGGTTTACGGAGCGGGTTATAAATTCAAAAAGGAATGAATCTAATTACCCGTATTATATTGCTTTTCGCGGCGGTTTCGTTGCTGGTATTCCTTGCAGGAGGAGTGATCAGTTATCGGGTCATGAAACGAGAGGTGGATGCAGAACAAAGAAGGTATTTACACGAAACACTCGACCGGTGGACTCATATCATCCGCAGAATCCAGCCGGAGGATACTTTAAGAAGAGGTCAGGTGCTGGTGATCCCACTAAATGAAACTCAAGAAGAAACAATTGCCTTTTCAGACACGCTCGCTATGCATAGTCAGCTGCAACGAATGGAAAATCACCTGAAGGTCCGGGCCATTAGAAGTATAGATGGCAAAAGCTACGACATCACGTTAATAGGATTGATTATCGAGTCAGATGATATCGTCGATGCAGTAACCGAGTCGCTGGTCAAGACCTATCTGATTTTGTTTGCCGTGATTTTACCGATTGGCGGACTGTTCTCTTTCTTTCTCTTAAAGCCATTTAGGCTGACCCTCCAAAAGATCAAGGACTTCTCATTGAAGAACCCAGACAAGGATCAAAGCTTTCCGCGTTCGTCAGTGCCTGAATTCAAAAAACTCAACCTGTTCCTTGAGGAAATGACTCAAAAGGTAACCCATGACTACTCAGCGCTCAAGGAATTTTCTGAAAACGCATCTCACGAATTACAGACTCCCATAGCCATTGCACTATCCAAGCTGGAAGTTCTTCTGGATAATGATAACCTCACACCGGATCAAATGGATCAAATCGGTCAAATACAGAGTGCACTGAAACGGATGAGTAATTTGAGTTCATCCTTAGGCATTTTAACTAAAATAGGTAATCAGGAATTTGACTCGGTTGAAGAAGTAAATTTATCCCAAACACTACAAGGCATACTGGAAGAGTTTAGTGAGTTAATAAGCCTGAAGACCCTGACGCTGGATGTTCAGATTCAGAGAAATGTAGTCATCAAAACGGATAAATCCCTGCTGGAGCTCATGCTTTCCAATTTGATAAATAACTCCATTCGTCATAACCTCAAGGATGGCTTTATCGAGGTAAAACTTAATCCGGAAGAGTTAGTGATATGCAATTCTGGCGAGAACTTGGATCTTGACCCAAATCAACTTTTTGATCGATTCAAAAAACCAAACCAAAGCAATCAATCAATCGGGCTCGGATTGGCCATAGTAAAGCAGGTCTGCGAACGAAACGGATTTGAAATTGGTTATGTCCAGGCTGATAAAAAACATCGAATTCTTGTAAAGTTTTAAACTTCAGAATTCCCTCAATTTTCACACAAAATCAACTCAGAATTGACTGCTAAAATTGCCACATGATCTTAAAAACAACTTTGCCAAAATTCGGACTATTTCTGCTTTCATTCATCACCTTGGTGACCGCCAATGCGCAGCGTCCAAGCGGGGGTGGATTGCCGATGGGTAATATTTCCGGCATCCTGACCGATGAATCTGGAGGACAGCCATTGGAGTTTGCGACTGTTGCCGTCCATGCGCAGCGAGATTCTAGCTTAGTTACAGGAGGAATCACGGACATGAACGGCCGATTCTCGTTAGATGTGAGGCCAGGACGGTTCTACATCAAAGCCCAGTTCATTGGATATGGTGAGAAGATCATTCCGGATGTTCTCGTGAATCGTGAAAACCTAAGGCCTGACTTGGGCACCATTACATTGGCTGCTTCGAACCTTCAGTTGGATGAGGTCACGGTTCAGGCTGAACGCACCCAGATGGAGCTTCAGCTTGATAAGAAGGTGTATAATATTGGTAAGGACCTGTCTAATCTAGGTGGCAGTGCTTCTGATCTACTCGCTAATCTTCCTTCCATGGAAGTGGATGTGGATGGCAATGTTTCGCTCCGTGGAAGTGAGAATGTTCAGATTCTGATTGACGGAAAGCCTTCGGGTCTTATCGGTCTGTCCGGATCAGGGGGACTGCAACAGCTCCAGGGAAATCTAATCGAACGAGTGGAGGTGATCACGAACCCATCCGCGCGATATGATGCCGAGGGTGGTGCTGGGATCATCAACATCATCTTGAAAAAAGAAAAAGCACGAGGGTTCAACGGAAGCTTTCAGGTGCAGGGAGGCCTGCCGGCCAATAATGGTGCAAGTGTGAATGTCAATTATCGCACGGGCTGGATCAACTGGTTCGTAAACTATGGTGTCACTTTCCGAAGATCACCGGGTGAAGGCTACACTAACAATTTCTACGATAGAGCGGACACTACCTACTACATCGATCAGATCAATAACCGAAACAGAGAAGGACTTTCGCAAAACGTACGCTTTGGATCCGACATTTATTTTAACGAAAAAAACATCCTGACACTTTCCGCATCCTATAGGAATTCAGATGACGACAACACAACCAAAACCTTCTACGATTATTATGACCAAAATCGGTCGTTATTTGGCCAGAGATTGAGAGTTGACAATGAGATCGAGGAAGATTTGAATTGGCAGTATGAGGTGCAATTCAATCGCGATTTCAATCGCAGAGGTCAGAAGTTGACATTTGATCTGCAGTACCGAGAAAGCAATGAAATTGAGATTTCTGATTTTGATGACCTAACCGAGATCACCGGTCAGCCGGATATCGATCTCATTCAACGATCTGAAAATGACAATGGAGAACAAAGGACGCTTCTACAGCTTGACTATGTCCACCCGTTTAATCAAAGCGCCAAATTTGAAATTGGCCTGAGATATAATTACCGATACATCTTTAATGATTTCTTCGTGGAATCAGATTCTACCAATAGCGGGACTTATGAAGAGATTCCATCTTTGACCAATAACTTCAATTTTGATGAGGGAATTTTGGCATCCTACTTTTTGATCAGTGATCAGACGGAGAAATTTTCATGGCAATTGGGTGCACGACTAGAACAAACCAATCTTGAGACCCTCTTGGAACAAACGGATCAGCGAAATGATCAAAACTATCTGAGCCTTTTTCCAAGTGCAAACTTCACCTATAACATGAACGAAATCACAGGTGTACAGCTAAGCTACAGTCGCCGAATATCCCGCCCTCGATTTAGGTCACTCAATCCGTTCACTACCTACAGTGATCCATTGAATATATACAGAGGGAATCCAAACCTGCAGCCGCAATTCACCGATTCCTATGAGGTTGGGATCCTCCAGAATCGAGAGAAATCGTCCATTTATTATGGGGTTTACTACCGACACACCGATGATGCTGTGCAGAGAATACAAAGAGAAATTGAAGATGGAATCACAGCACGACAACCCGAAAACCTTGCAGTGGAAAATGACATTGGGGTGGAATTAAATATTTCCCAGGAGTTTGGAGATAAATTCCGATCCACAGGAAATTTCAATTTCTACAACTCCAAAACAGAAGGCCAAGGCCTGTCTGCAGATGCAACAACCTTCTCATTCCGACTTGGAAATTACTACCGAAACGACAAGCTCTTTAATGCCCAAATGAGTCTTTGGTACAGAGCCCCAAGAAACACTCCACAGGGAGCAAGATTCGGCATGGCAAGCTTAGATCTCGGGCTGTCAAAAGACGTCATGAAAAAGAACGGAACGATCTCCATGAATATTCGAGATTTGTTCAATACCCGTAAGTACCGAGGTGAGACGATCACCCCGACTTTTACGACTAATTCGCAATTCCAATGGAGACGTGGACCCACTGCCGTGGTTTCATTCACCTATCGCCTGAATCAGAAAAAGCAACGTCAAAGAGGAGGAGATGGAGAAAGAGGTGAAGGAGGTGAAGAGTTTGGTGAATTCTAGCACACGATGCTCGTTCTCTTAAGGACGAGCATTTTTGTTTTTAACAAGCGAAAGCCTTTTCCGTATACTTGTAAAAATTTGATCAGATGAAAAGACTTCTTCTCGGATGTACCTTGGCAGTCATCTTGCTCACCTCTCAGGCTCAGGAAATGAGCTTCGAAGAGTACGAGCCCACCTCTACGCTTGTTGTTTCAGAGAACCCAGTTACAAGGGCTAAATTTCCCTTCGTGGACATTCACAGTCATCAATGGAATGTGACCAAGGAAAAAGTGGCTCAGCTCGTAAAGGAGATGGATGAGATCAATATGGGTACCATGGTGAACCTCAGCGGAAGAGGCTGGAGCCGGGACCCAGACTATGACGGCACGGAATATCTGGCTTCTATGGTTCGTCGGTTCCATGGAGAAGCCTCTGGGCGTTTTATTGTTTTCACGAATGTCGACTTCAACAATTTCGGAGAAGAAGGATGGTCGAAGAAAGCGGTTGCAAACATTGAAACCGATGTGAAAAATGGAGCCAATGGCTTGAAGATTTACAAGAGTCTGGGCTTGAGAAATACTGACGTGAATGGTAACCGAATTCCAATTGATCACCCGGATTTGCATCCTGTCTGGGCAAAGTGCGGCGAACTAAGTATTCCTGTCTTGATACACTCGGCCGACCCAGCTCCATTTTGGTCACCGATGGACAGCACCAACGAAAGATGGCTGGAATTGAAGCTTAGGCCTGGAAGAAAAAGAGAGGCCGATGATCCGGCACCTTTTGAACAGATCATTGCCGAGCAACACAACATTTTCAAAAAGCATCCGAAAACGACCTTCATTAACGCCCACATGGGATGGATGGCCAATGACCTGGACAAGGCAAGCAAGCACTTGGAAACTTACCCCAACGTGTACTTCGGGATTGGTGCGGTGATCGCAGAGTTTGGACGACAACCTAGGCGAGCCAAAAGATTTTTCGAGGAATACCAGGATCGTATTCTGTTCGGAAAGGACGCGTACAACAAGGAAGAATTCTACACATATTTCCGAGTACTAGAGACCGAGGACGAGTACTTTCCTTACTACAAAAAGTATCATGCTTTCTGGCGAATGTATGGTCTGGGGCTGTCGGATGAGGTGCTGAAAAAGGTCTACTATAAAAACGCTCTTAAGATTGTCCCAAACATGGACAAGAGCTTATTTCCGAAGTAGCCGTGAAGCCAAAATCCATACGCCCCTTCATAGGCGCTAAAGACTTTAATCAATCTCGAGAATTCTACCGGGAGTTGGGGTTCAAAGAAGTGGAGGTATCTCATGACATGTCATACTTCGATTATAAGGGATTCGGCTTTTATCTACAGAAGGCTTACGTTAAAGACTGGGTCGATAATTCGATGTTGTTTCTGGAAGTGGAGGATGTGGATGCTATGCTCCATCATGTAAAGTCCTTGAATCTCACCGAGAAGTATGATCGAGTGAGGTTATCTGAGATTCATTACAATGACTGGGGGCAGGAACTCTTCCTACATGATCCATCTGGCATCCTTTGGCACATTGGGAATTTTAAAACTGAAAAGTAACAGTATCTGCTCTTAAGTTTCCCGAACGATGTTCCTTTGCTCCTCGTTTACACATCATGGAAGAAAAATTCTTAACCAAAATCATGTCGGCGCATGAAAACTGCCGACAATGCCCTAAGTCAGAAGAAATCGCTGGTTTTTTCAATCAACTATTGGGGCTGCTTTTCCCAACCTTTACGAGTCAGAGAATAACAGATCGTGAAAAACTTAGACAGGGTTTTGAAAATCTCAGGTCAACTTTGGATGCCTTCCTGACCAGACAAAATCAAAGTGATCAACCAATTTCTGAACGATTTTTTCAAGAAATTCCGACTGTCTACAATCTGATGCAAAAGGATGTGGATGCGATCCTTGCAGGTGATCCCGCGGCGAAAGACAGAGAAGAGATCATTCGATCGTACCCCGGTTTTTACGCCATCACGGCCTATCGCGTAGCACATTTGCTTTTGACCCTTGGTGCCGAAAATTTGCCGAGAAGCATCACCGAACACGCACATAGCAGAACGGGAATTGATATTCATCCGGGGGCCCAAATCGGTGAATATTTCTGCATTGATCACGGCACGGGCGTGGTAATCGGTGAAACAACAATTATCGGGAATCATGTCAAAATCTATCAAGGAGTCACGCTGGGTGGACTCAGTGTAGACAAGAGAATGGCCAACACGAAAAGGCATCCAACGATCGAAGATGAGGTGGTTATTTATTCAGGAGCCACGATTCTCGGTGGAGAAACTGTGATCGGAAAAGGATCGGTTATTGGAGGAAATGTCTGGCTCACAAAGAGTGTTCCGGCTGGAGCTAAAGTTTATTATAAAACACAATTAGTAACTGACGGAGAAGACTCAGGATCTGAAATGGTTGTGATCAAAGAAGCAATCTCATGAACGTATTTGACTTAATAGGAAACACTCCTCTTATTCGCATTCAGCAGATTCACAAGAATCCTAAAGTGGAAATCTACGGAAAGCTGGAAGGCCAGAACCCGGGAGGGAGCGTCAAGGATCGAGCGGCGTATGGGATGATCAGTGGAGCGCTCGAACGTGGAGAAATTAAGAAAGGCGACAAAATGGTGGAAGCGACCAGCGGTAACACAGGCATTGCGCTGGCCATGATCGCACAGGCATTTGGGGTGAAAATGACCTTGATTATGCCGGACACTTCTACTGCCGAACGAACAAAAGCGATGCAAGCTTATGGTGCCGAAGTAATCCTCACACCGGGAGATCGTACCATAGAATATTCACGAGAGCTAGCAGAAAAAATGGCCGCAGAGGACGGTTATCATATTTTGAATCAGTTTGCGAATCCGGATAACTATCGGATGCATTACCGCACAACCGGACCTGAAATCTGGAGCGATACAGATGGTAAGATCACCCACTTTGTCAGTGCCATGGGTACGACAGGCACGATCATGGGAGTTTCTCGTTATTTGAAGGAGCAAAATCCAGACGTTCAAATTGTCGGCACACAACCTACTGACGGCTCGCGAATTCCGGGGATCCGTCGCTGGTCACCTGAATTCCTTCCAAAGATTTTCGAAAAGAATCGAGTAGATCGAATCATCGATGTGAGCGAGGATCAAGCTCGCGAAATGGCCAGAAGATTGGCAAAAGAAGAGTCCACCCTATCGGGTATGAGTAGCGGGGGTGCGCTTACGGCCGCTCTTCAAGTCGCCGATGAAATTGATGAGGGCGTGATTGTTTTCATCGTCTGTGATCGGGGAGATCGGTACCTCAGCTCCGATCTTTTTGCCTAAATTTCCTTATGGGTTTCTGTTATTTGAATGGCGAGATTGTTGATGAAAACCAGGCATCAGTCCCTGTCACGAATTTTGGTTTGCTCCGAGGTTTAGGAGTGTTCGACCTGTTTCGAGCCAGAAACGGAAAGCCGACATTTATGGAAGATCACCTCGATCGATTCGAAGGATCACAAAAATTCCTCAACCTCAGCAGGCTCATTGAAAAAGAGGAAATTAGGTCAGCGGTTCGCGAATTGCAACAAAAGAACCAATTCGCAGAATCCACCTTTAAATTGGTTTTGACCGGGCAGGGAACAGATTCCGATGTACAATTCGACCCTCATTTTTTCATCCTAAATACGGAGCTTCCCAGAGATCTCACCTCTCCACCTTCGACGCTTATAACGTCAAAGTGCGTACGTCAATTTCCACAAATCAAAACTCTTAATTACCTGTCTAGTTACAGGCTCCAGCAGCAAAAAATAGAAGCCGGCGCGAATGACATCCTTTTTCATCAAGATGGATTCATTTCAGAGACTTCACGCAGCAACGTTTTTGTCATCAAAGACGGAATCATCGCAACGCCAGATAAAAATATTCTGAAAGGGATAACCCGGAAAAACATCCTAAAAATGGTCGAGGATCATCTCCAAGTGCAAATCCGACCGGTCACACTTAAAGAAGTTTACGAAGCGGATGAGGTTTTTATTACTAGTACCATCAAAGAAATCATGCCGATTGTGAAAATAGATGATCAGGTGATTGGGAGAGGAGAAGAAGGAGAACTTACAAATCGATTGAAGGGCCAATTTCGAGAAATATCCAGATAAATTTTAATGGGAGACGAATCTCATATCGAAAATAAAATCCACGGACAAAACAGCCGCGTAGCTCGTTTTCAGGATTACCTGGGTGAATTCGTTTACGGAGGCATTGATGGAAGCGTGACCACATTTGCAGTAGTAGCAGGTGCTGCGGGGGCCAACCTCGAGAGTTCAGTCGTGATCATATTGGGTTTCGCCAATCTCATTGCCGATGGTTTCGCCATGTCGGTGGGAAGTTATTTGTCAACGAAATCGGAAAAACAGAATTATGAAAAACATAAGGCAATTGAGTATTGGGAAGTTGACAACCTTCCCGAAAGAGAGCGTGAGGAAATAAGGGAGATTTATGCAGAGAAAGGGTTCGAGGGTGAGCTATTGGATCAGGTGGTGGACACCATCACCGCGAATAAAGACCGATGGGTTGACGTGATGATGAAGGAAGAACTTGAGATGGCCGAAGAGACAAAATCTCCAATTGCCATGGGTGGTGTTACATTTCTGTCCTTCCTACTTTTTGGATTCGTCCCGCTGTTGATTTACGTGCTTGATTTTCTTAATCCCGTTGGCAATGACTTGTTTTTAATTGCTTCAATACTCACATCTGGGTGCTTTATCACCATTGGCTTGTTAAAGAGCCTGGTGACAGCTACGTCCAAGATGAGAGGAATAATTGAAACGTTACTTCTCGGTGGGGCGGCAGCCACTGTCTCGTACTTTGTCGGAGATTTTCTGGAGCAACTGGTTAGATAGAAAAAGCGTCATATAGCTCTTGCCATTCCTTGTCCAAGCTTCCTTTGAAAAATGGTTTCCCGGCCCTACTGTACCAGTATCGGGCATTCCAGTCATCGCCTTCTTTTCTATGAAGGTAAGCATGAATCCAGGCGGCTTCCTGAGTAGACAGGTCCTGAATCAATTCATGCGCCTTGTCCCAATCTCCATTTTTTTCGGCATTCAAAGCTTCCAGGTAAATTCTATCGGACATGAGCAAATCTAGTGAGTTGGAGAATATTGGAATTCTTATGTGTAATTTGAAAACATGAAAACTCTGGGACTAATCGGCGGGACTTCATGGCATTCCACGCAAGAATATTACAAGCTTATCAATCAACTCACAGAGGCTCAAATCGGCACTCCTCCGATTAATCCTCCACTCTACATTCATAGCTTAAGCATTGACTTAATGAGAAGGCAGGACTGGGATGAAATTCAGAATTACTACATGCAGGTAAGTGAAAAACTAGAAGAAGCAGGGGCACAGGCGTTGATCATTTGTGCCAACACACCTCACAAAGTAATCCCATTTGTGCAGCCGGAAATAAGCATTCCATTTCTGCATATAGCTGATGCTATTGGGAAAGAAGCCAAATCACGAGGGTTGAAAAAACTGGGGCTTTTGGGGACAGACCCGGTCGCCAATGAAGGGTTTATTAAAGATCGAGTTACTGATCAGTTCGAGGTGGAGGTCATTGTGCCAGCAGGGGAGGGTCAGGAATTAGTTCACGGAATTATTGTGGATGAACTCACTCAGGGGATTTTTAGAGATGAAACGAAAGAAAAACTCATTCAACAAATGGAGTCTTTAAAATCAGGAGGTTGTGACGGAATCATACTTGGGTGCACCGAGCTTCCAATCATTCTCAAAAAAGAAGATTTCGATCTGGCTATGCTGGAAACCACCAGGCTGCATGCAGAGATGGCGGTGGAGTTTATTTTGAGTTAATCTACGACCTCATTCGTCAGCGTTCTCATCACTTGTTCTGTCCCATCCTTTCCAACAAAAACAAGCTCCCAATCCTGGGATTGACTGATGGAATAATTCACTTTTTCACCATCCCTTTCGAAAGAAATGGAGATGAAATTATCACCTATCGGAATATTCCTGAGTTCTCCACTTGGCCAGCTAGCTGGCAAGTCCGGAGAGATGATGATTCGCTTTTTGTGCGCCTCAGGCTGAATTCCAAAAAAGTAATCCACGATGGGAACGGCCACCGAATATATATTCCACCCTTGGGCGACCATCCCAAAATCCGGGCTCACCTCGTACATACTGCCAGGTAAGGCATACCCGAAGGAGTTCTCCAACATTTTCAGATACTTAAGTGCCTTGTCCGGATTTCCATATCTGGCTTCACTGATCGCTTGCACACCGGTCGGCAAGGTCATCACAGCACCCACATAGCTGAACGCCTTCCATTTTTCAGCCTTCTCCTGATTTTCGTCCCGATCAATTCCGGTCACAAACATCCCAAATCTGTTTCGGTATTTCTCCGCAGTACGCATGCCCACCTCAGCTTTGGCGGGTTCTGCCGCACCCACTTCCATCGGAGTGTTTACTACCCAGTTGTGATGTACCACACAACCCTTCAACCCTTCGTCTCCGTAGGATTTCACAGCCTTCAAGGTTTCTTCTAACTCGGCAGACGACCAGGGCTTATTGATTGTATCGGCTCGCACTATAGCCGCTTCAATCAACTCAATCGTTTCCTGCTTCGTAGCTCGGAAATCCGCGTAAGAACCAAATTCCTCCACCCACCAATCGGAATTGATTTTCTCTCGGAGAACATTGGCTTTTTCCCAGTAAGAAGTGGCCAAATTATCTTCCTTCATCACCTCGGCAAATTGAACCGCTGCAACATAAGCTTGATATTGATAGGCCACTACATCGATCATTTCAGAATGCAGGCCATGAATTTCCATCATCCCTGCTCCGTCGGGATAGCCATTTCCATCCTTGTCCTGACATTCGATCCAGGTGATGCCATTTTTCACATCTTGGTAATAGTCCAGAATTCGTTGATCTCCTGTCCAGGTAAAGGCTTTCCAGAGCGCATGAATAAATGTAGGGATAGTGTTCAGGTTGCCGGGGTTAAAAACTACCCCATTAGTTGAAACCTCATGAACAATCTGACCAGAGTTGTTATTCTCTTCTCGGGACAGTTTGATGATTAAGTCAATGGTGGAGAGTGCCTCTTCGTGCATGCCTGCCGAGAGCAGGCCCTGAATGATGTACGCACCATCCGTCCCAAACCACCAGGGATAATCAGGTATCCCGGCGGAGACTCCTCGCCCTTGCTCGGGAACGTCGCGAACCAGCCACTGAGAATTGTATTTTATCCATTTGTACATCTCCGACAGTCCTTCATCAGGAACTGCCAAATCAGCTTTCTCTTTGATCTGATTGTATTTTGCGATTTTCTGGTCAAGTAGATCGTAAGAGTTCTCCTTTAATTTCTGGAGTGTGCTCTCTGCCGAAGCGAGTGATTCATACGAGCCGGAAATGAAAAATTTGACAGAAGTGGAATTGCCTTCTGCCACGGTAATGCGTTGCGTCATTGTATGATCAAAACCAGTTCCCATGCGCTCTTGCCCACAGGCATTATCTCCAGAAGTTTCCCATGGCAGCTCTGAACCGACCATAACATACCAATCATTTTTATCATCTTTCGCCACGATGGCATTGGGGATGGATGATTCAACCAATTCATCCGATCCATCCTCCCAGTCCAGACGCTCAGACAACCAAACAGGCATCAGGTCGATCAATGATGTAAATGAAAAGTTGAATGTTCGCGGACCCTTTCCATCATGATGAAAAGTATACTCGACAACTAACCCTTCCATCCCTTCAGGAACAAACTGAAATCGCTCAACCGATAATGTTCCGCGACTATATAAGTGCCGATTACCAATGGGATAATTGATGAATTCCTTGGCGTCTGTCAAACACCAATCAAGACCTTTGTCATCGGACAAGTGCGCGCTGAATCCGTCCAGCAACTTGATAGGGTGATTCCAGACGCCACCCATTTCTCCGGTCACATGCCAGCCCAGATCAGGGAACGAGCCGTCTTGATGCCCTACTATATAAACCCGATCTCCGGCTGTCACAAATGGACTTGTCAAGTATTCAGTGTTCCCGGAAAGTTTATCGTATTCAAACAAGGAACTTGAAAAAGCAGGCACTTTTTCAGTTTGAGAAGAGCATCCAAAAATGAAGAGCAAAGAGAGGAGTTGCAGGCGTTTCATTTGAGAAAATTAATGAAGACGATTCAAGCACCCAACATTTGAATTTGTTTGAAACAAAAAAGCCCCGACTTTCATCGGGGCTCAGAGGGAGGCGCTAAGCGCCTGCCTGCCGCAGGCAGGGATTACTCATACCCGCCACCATGCCGCACAGGCCCTCGTGAACCTTCTCCGCCATTAAGGCGGATCGGTTTCGAACCTACGGTTCTCATCCGCTATTAAATATTAAAAAAGCCCCGACTTTCATCGGGGCTCAGAGGGAGGCGCTAAGCGGATTCGAACCGCTGTGGAAGGTTTTGCAGACCTCTGCCTAGCCGCTCGGCCATAGCGCCATTAAAATCGATCACAAAAGTATAAAAAACCGGAAAGCTACTTGTACCAGGACGAGTAATCCTTCCGGTTTTTATCTTCTAAGAAGAACAGATTATTCTGCGTCTTCTGTTTTATCGTCTTTCTTCTTGGTGGCCTTTTTGGCTGGTTTCTTTTCAGCCTTTGGTGCCTCCTCTTTTGCTTCCTTCGCGTCGGCTACTTCCTCTTTTTTGGCAGCAGCTTTCTTCGCAGGAGCTTTCTTAGGTTTCTCTTCTTTCACTTCTTCTTTCTTCTCAGCTTTGGCAGCCTTTGGCTTGTCAGCCGGGGTTTCCATTTTTTGCTTCAAAGCAGAAAGTGCATCCAGATCACCAAGAGTAGATTTTTCTACTTCCTGATTGATCAGACCAAGAGTTTTACCTTTTTTACCACTCGGAGCAGATTTCTTCTTCGGCTCCTCTTTCACCTCTTTCCATGTGGCAGTGTGCGAAAGCTGGATTCTCTTTTCTTCTTTAGAGAAGTCCATTACTCGGAAATCCAAAGTCTCACCTTCTGATGCCTTACCACCATCCTCTTTCTGGAGGTTCTTGTTAGAGGCGTGTCCTTCGATTCCATAAGGAAGCTCAAGCACAGCGCCTTTCTCGCTCAATGAAACGATGGTACACTTGTGAATGGATCCTCTATCGAAAACAGTTTCGAAAGTCTCCCAAGGGTTTTCCTCAAGATGCTTGTGGCTAAGCGCCAATCGACGATTGTCAACGTCAAGTTCCATCACGACTACTTCAAGCTCGTCACCAACCTTCACGAATTCAGATGGGTGCTTCACTTTCTTAGTCCACGAAAGATCACTTACATGAACCAATCCGTCAATTCCTTCTTCTAACTCAATGAAAAGACCGAAGTTGGTTAGATTTCTAACCGTACCTGAGTGTTTCGTTCCAACAGCATACTGAGTCAACAAGTCTTGCTTAGTCCAAGGATCTTCGCTAAGCTGCTTGATACCCACAGACATTTTTCTTTCTTCTCTGTCGATCGTTAGAACAACTGCTTCCAACTCATCTCCAACGTTCATGAAGTCAGATGGATTTCTCAAGTGCTGAGACCATGACATTTCCGAAACGTGGATCAAACCTTCAACACCAGGAATGATTTCAAGGAATGCACCGTAATCAGCCACATTCACAATCTTACCTTTCACTCGTGATCCTTCAGTGATGTCTTTGTCAAGTGAATCCCAAGGGTGAGCAGTCAATTGCTTCATACCAAGAGAAATTCTCTTCTTGTCATCATCAAAGTCTAGCACCACTACATTTACCTTCTCATCCAGGCTAAGCGCCTCTTCAGGGTGATTGATACGTCCCCAAGAGATGTCAGTGATGTGAAGTAGACCATCTACACCACCCAAATCGATGAATACACCGAAGTTGGTCATGTTCTTGATCACACCTTCTAGTACTTGTCCTTTCTCAAGGTTATTAAGGATAACCGCTTTTTGTTCTTCAAGATCCTTCTCTATGAGGACTTTGTGAGAAACAACCACGTTATCATTAGAGTAGTTGATTTTCACAACTTTGACCTCCATTTCTTTTCCTACGAAAACGTCGAAATCACGGATAGGCTTCACGTCGATCTGCGAACCTGGAAGGAAAGCTTCCACGCCATACACATCGACGATCAAACCACCTTTGGTTCTTCTCTTCACCATTCCGTTGATGACTTTGTCATTATCCAATGCATCCTGGATAAGCTCCCAAGCCTTAACGATTTTCGCTTTTCTTCTGGATAGGATTAACTGACCCTTTGCGTTTTCCTGCTCTTCCACGTACACTTCTACAGTGTCGCCAGCCTTAAGATCGGGCATGTCTCGGAATTCCGTCAGAGCAACCAATCCGTCAGATTTGAAGCCGATGTTTACAATCACGTCTTTGTCAGTGATGCCAACGACCTTTCCTTCGATCAGTTCTTTTTCGTTGATTTCGTTGAGCGTGTCCGTGTAAAGCTGCTCCATCTTTTCACGCTCTTTCTGATCATACTCAGGAGCAAAACCAGTGTCTCCTGAACCATCCCAGTCAATTTCTTCCTCCTCTATTTCAGGTAGCACTAAAGGCTCTTCTTCAGCCTCGTCTTGAGCTGCTTCTTCCTTCTTGGCTTTTTTAGCCACTGGTTTGCTTTCTTCTTTTGCGGGAGCTTCTTCTTTTGGAGCTTCTTCTTTTGGAGCTTCTTCGGCTTTTGGAGCCTCTTCTTTTGCGGGAGCTTCTTCAGCAGCTGCTTCTACTTTTTCTTCTTTCGCCTCTTCTGCTTTTGGAGTTTCCTCTGCCTTAGTTTCTTCTTGAGCTTCGGTTTTTACTTCTTCCTGTAGCTCTTCTTTTTTTTCTTCAGCCATAATAAATAAAAAAATGACCCTCAATTCGCCATCAGACCCGGGTCAAAGTCTGCGGAGTTTTAAGTTTAACATTCTTCTGAGTCTCCCCAAAAGCCATTCACCCGAATGGAGGCGCAAATTTAAGAGATTCTTTTAGAAAAACCTCTTGGTAGTTTTTATTATGTTCGAGGTATTAACCCATCAAAAAATGAGAAAGCTATTATTCCTACTCCCCGTTCTGATTCTTTTGGCCTGCCAGAAAAAAGAGGCAGTGGACTTGGTCATTAAAAATGGCACGATTTACACCATGGATGATGCAAATCCGACCGCTGAAGTGGTTGCCATTAAGGACGGCAAAATCGTATTTTCGGGAGCAGAGAGTGAAGCAAGCAAGTTCGAGGGGGAGATTCTTGATTTGGAGGGTAAAACCATGGTGCCGGGGCTTCATGAGGGTCATGCCCATATTATGGGGGTGGGTTACAACCTGCTGAACGTGGATTTGATGGAAACAAAATCGTATCAGGAGGTGATCGATATGGTGAAAGAACGAGCCGCCAATACGCCTGAGGGTGAATGGATCGTTGGGCGAGGATGGCATCAGGATAAGTGGGTGGATCAACCCGAAAGAATGTTCAAAAACTTGCCGACTCATCACGATCTCTCGGATGCTGTACCAAATCATCCCGTCTA
This sequence comes from Cyclobacteriaceae bacterium, assembly GCA_965212145.1. Lineage (GTDB taxonomy): Bacteria > Bacteroidota > Bacteroidia > Cytophagales > Cyclobacteriaceae > JAAEPI01. Next base: position 320,944 of record CBDBUY010000009.1, read on the forward strand.
TCTGAAACATGCAAGTGGCCACATGGCGTTGGCAAATGAGAAAGCCATGGAATTGGCTGGGATAGAAAATAGTACGCCGCAACCGGACGGAGGCGAGATTTTTCTGGAGATGGATGGGCCGACTGGAATCTTCAATGAAACTGCTCAGTATCTGATTGCCAAGCAAATTCCTGAACGTACCAAAGAAAGCGATACGCGGGCTTTGCGACTGGCTTTTGATGAATGCCTGAAAAACGGGATTACAAGTTTTCACCAAGCTGGTTCGCCTTCAAAGCACATTGACCTCTACAAATCATTCGGGGAATCGGGTGACCTGAGAGGACGGCTCTACGTCATGCTTTCCGGCCGTGATAGCATCTTGCTGGATGAGTATTTTGCCAAAGGACCAGAAATCGGCTTGTTCGATGATCGGCTGACCGTCAGGTCAGTCAAGCTTTATGGAGATGGTGCACTCGGTAGCAGGGGAGCCTGGTTGCTTGAAGAATATTCAGATGCCCCTGGTGAATTTGGCCATGAGGTGACACCCATTGAGAAAATCGAAAAAATCGCTCAACGAGCTTATAAAGCCGGTTTTCAGGTTTGTGTTCATGCCATCGGTGACCGAGCTAATCGCGAAGCACTGGATGTTTTCGAAAGGACTTTCGAGTCTGCTCATCAGGATGATCCGCGATTTAGGATTGAACATGCACAGCATTTCCACCCGGATGATATTCCCCGGTTTGCTGAGATGGGCGTGATCCCGGCGATGCAGGCCATTCACATGGCATCTGACCGACCTTGGGCAATAGACAGGTTAGGCAAGAAGCGAATTGAAGAGGGAGCGTATATGTGGCAAGATTTACTTGAATCAGGGGCCAAAATTGTAAATGGAACTGATGCGCCTGTGGAACCGATCAATCCAATTCCGAGTTTCTATGCCTCTGTGGCAAGAAAAACACTGCAGGGCATGCCTGAAGGCGGCTATGAACCTGCGCAGAAGATGACACGCGAGCAGGCGCTCCGATCGTACACTCTGGATGCAGCGTATGGAGCATTTATGGATGAGATATCAGGATCAATAGAGGTCGGGAAATATGCCGATTTGACAATCCTGAATCAGGATATCATGAAAGTACCTGAAGATGAGATTTTAACAACCAAGGTGGATATGACCATCCTTGAAGGTGAAATAGTATTTATCAGGGAGAAGGAATAGAGGGAGGCCTGATCCATTCTTCACCGGTTTCCAGTTCCATTCTGATCCGATTATTGGACAGGTTTTCCACTAGTACCATTTCCATGCGCTTAGGTTGGAGAGAGTCGGGTTCTGTGACGAGTACGTCCACGAAGTAGGTCACAATGTCAACAACCGTGTACTTGTCCGCCACTCGCAGTATCTCGACCTCACGGAGGTCATTTTGATCTGTGACGAGAAGTAATTTTCTTAGATCAGAAACCTCACATGTTATTTTCTTGAGGTCATCGCCGTAGAAATAATATCCGCCTTTGATATCTGGAAGACTGAACTTTTGAGCACTTAGTTGGAGAGAAAGCACACAGGCCAATACCCCCAAAAAGATGGATTTTCTCATGATCACTGGTCAGGTTTTCGCTTAGTAATGCAGCGAATATAAAGGCAAGAATGAATAAAATAAAACGAGGAAAAATCACTAACCGGCTGTAAGTCACCATAATAGGATTTGATTCTTTCTATCCACCCGTTTCCAACGGTTGCGTAGATTTTTGAAATATTTTTCCCTCTGCTTTTCGGACGTCTCGAACTTCTAGAAATTCGAGATTCAAAATCTAAAAAAGTGATTTTTGAATCATTTCAACACTTGCTTTTTGTTGTTCGACGGTTTCTGCCCAAATTGACATAAGATTCTTAGCACCTTGGTTTTACAATACAATCATTCGCTCAAATTTCTGAACACCTTTGGCCTTGATGTCACTTCGCAGCAATATGTGCGCGTGGAAACTGTGGATCAACTGAAGGAAATATATCTGGGAAGCAAATTCCGGAATATCAAGAAGATGATCCTGGGCGGAGGATCAAACGTTCTTTTCACTCGAAACTGGTTGGGCTTGGTTGCTCATATGGCCATACCCGGAATTGAGATTATCGGTGAGTCTGACGAGCATGTGCAAGTCTCGGTCGGAGCAGGTGAAAGCTGGCATGGACTGGTCATGTGGGCCGTAAATAAAGGGTACGGCGGTATTGAGAATTTGTCTTTGATACCCGGTACGGTTGGAGCAGCGCCTATGCAAAACATCGGAGCATATGGTGTGGAAATCAAGGATGTTTTTCACTCGTTGGAAGCGTTGGAATTGAAAACAGGAAAGGTGGTTCGATTTTTCAAAGAGGACTGCCTGTTTGATTATCGATTCAGTGTTTTTAAAGGGGAACAAAAAGGCAACTACATCATCACAAAAGTGAATCTTACGCTGAACAAAAATCCTGAAGTCAACACGAGCTATGGCGCGATAGAGTCAACCCTCGGTGAAATGGGCGTCTCAAAACCTACCATCAAGGATGTTAGCGATGCGGTGATTCAGATTCGACAGTCTAAGCTCCCAGACCCGGCGGAAATTGGAAACGCCGGAAGTTTCTTCAAAAACCCGATCATCGAAAAGCCGCACTATGAAGCGCTGGATGCTCTTTTTCCTAATATTCCACATTATAAAGTGTCGGAAGAATTTGAGAAAATCCCCGCCGGCTGGTTGATAGAACAGTGTGGATGGAAAGGCTACCGTGATGGAGATATTGGAGTCCATGATAAGCAGGCACTCGTTCTGGTGAATCATGGCAATGCTAAGGGGATGGACATCAGGAAGCTGGCCATGGAAATCATGAGGACAGTAAACAAGAAATTCCAGATTGAATTGGAACCCGAGGTGAATATGGTATAAGCTGTGCTAGGGGAGCATTAGCTACCTGAATAGTCTTAATAAGCCCAGTAAACCAAGCAATGCCCCCGAAATCAAACAGATATAATAAGATGTTTGATCCATGGTGTAGGAGCCGGAGATTTCATTAACGATTTGCTTGCCAATGCCCGCCTTAGGTGAATGGGTCTGCGCCCAGTAGATTAAAAATGCCCCTACAAGGATGAGTACGATTCCCCAAACTTTGCCTTTGTTCATAATCAAGAATTTTCGAAGTGATATAGGAATAAAACAGTTGCCGTGAATGCCGGTTTCTTTTTGTCTTTGATCTCCAATCGTACGTCCAACGCCGTTTTGGATATGCCCCGAAGGTTGGTTAGGTCTTTCAATTTGGCCTTCAGCCGTACTTCGTCATTGACCATCACCGCTTCACCAAATTTCAATGTTTCCATGCCGTAGTTCACGAGCATTTTCACGTTGTTGAATTCTGTAATCTGCTCCCACAGGTAAGGGAGGACTGAGAGGGTGAGGTAGCCATGAGCTATAGTGGTTCCGAAAGGCCCATCTTTTGCTCGCTCAGGGTCAGTGTGGATCCATTGATGATCGAGCGTTGCATCTGCAAAGAGGTTGATTTGGTCTTGGGTGATTTGAAGCCAGTCCGAGACCCCCAGCTCTTCACCAATGTACTTTTCGAATTCTGCATGACTGTTTATGACAACTTTACTCATCTCTATTTATTTAATTGGACTAACCGGAAGTTCACCATTTGCCTCGACATTCCCAACTAGTAAGTTAATGACTGCTCTGATGTTTGAGATGTTAGAGCCGATGGCGTAGACCCGAGCATCTGCTGCTATCTGATTCATGTCATAAGGGTCCTTCAATCCGATGTAAATTATTTTCTGATCAGCATTAGATTCTTTAATAGCATCCAAATTAGCACGCTGCGTCCTTAAATCCAGCGATTTACCAGGTAAGGGATAATTTTCACCAACAGCCAGTATGATTCGATTCTTGGGCACGTTTTCTCCGGGTTCAAATTGCACTGCATCGTACCCGGCCATTTCAAAAGTGTCTGCGAAATCATTGAATGCGTCGGCGTAGTTCGGTCCAATGCCCTCCGCAATACGGATAATCTCATCCACATCTTCTTCCGCTAACCGAATTACGGCCAGTTTAGCATTAGAATCTATCGGGATTAATTCATCAGGATCGTCGGCAATGAGCGCAGCAGATGCCGCTCTGGTCGCGATGGCTTTATTTTCACTTTTTCCCACGGTGATCTTTGCTTTTTGCTCGTCCACAGGCACTCGATCTGCCAGTTTGAATTTTCCCTTCAATGCTTTTATTCGCTCATACGCTTCATCGATTCGTTCCATAGGAATTTCCCCATCCATCACCGCCCTTTCTATTCGATCGATCAGCGCAGTTTGAGATTTTTTATAATCCCCTACATCTTCGCCGTATCGCTCCTCTGCCAGCATGATCATATCTGCACCGGCAAGAATTGCCTGGATGGCCGCCTCGCCCGGATCGTAATTTTTCTGAATCGCCCACATGTTGAATGAGTCGGTAATAATCACCCCTTTGAACCCTAGTTTTTCTCTTAAATAACCTGTCAGGATTTTCTTTGAAAGGGTAGAAGGATTTTCAGGGTCAAGAGCTTCGTAAATGATGTGAGCCGTCATGACCATGTCCACGCCTTCTTCCACGGCCGCCTTGAAAGGCAAAAGGTCAATGGATTCAATTTCTTCGAGTGTCCGAGAAACTTTAGGTAAACCACTGTGCGAATCCGAGTCAGTGTTTCCATGTCCGGGGAAATGCTTCGCCGTGGCAATTACGTCATTGGCATGTAAGCCGCGCACGGCTGCTCGAACTCGCTCCGCCACCTTCTCTGGATCTTCACCAAAGGATCTTGTCCCAATGATCGGGTTATTGGGGTTGGAGTTCACATCTGCCACTGGACTGAGATCACAGAACATGCCCACTGAGGAAATTTCTTCCGAGAAGACTGTGTACATATTTTCTGTGTGCTCAACAGGAGCAGCGCCCAAGGCCATATTCCCAGGTCCGGTGGAGGAGTAGGGCACCATGACTCCCCAGGCACCTTCCTGATCACCTGCTGTGAGGAGAGGCAATCCGGCCAGTCCATTAATAGAGGCTTTCTGAAGCGTGTTCAGAAGTTTTGCTGCCTCCGCGGGACTGCCCAGGTTTTCATTGCTTAGATACAAACCGCCGATTCCTCGTTCTTCGATAAATGGCTGGACTGTTTTGGCATCCTGACCAGAGAATGCTAACAAGAACATTTGACCCACTTTTTTTCGAACCTCCGCCGGATCAGGCCTTGCTGGACCACAGGAATGAAGTACTAGAATTCCGAAGAATAGACTGAGCAACTGTTTCATTCTTCAACATTAATGGATTCCCTGTATTGTCACCTAAAATTTTAATAAAAAGGATACGAAAAGGGAACATTAGATTAGAGCGACCATGTTAGGTTTGCTCACACAGCATCATCTTTAATCGCTATGAAAAGAAGAGAATTCATTGATTTTATGGGAAAGGGCGCCTTGATCGTTCCCACGCTACCATCATTTCTTTCAGCCTGCAATGTCAAGCCTGAAAAACAAGTCGCGGCTTCAAAATTTCCATCCACCGAGGACGATTTGATCCTAGCGGATGGTCTTTCCTATGATGTCTTGATAAAAGAAGGTGATGACCTGAATGATTCAATGAAATTCGGGACCGATAATGACTATTTGGCTTTCATTCCTGAATCTGAGACGGAGGGCTTGTTGTGGGTGAATCATGAAAATATTGATTCTATGCTCGCTTTTGGAAAAGCCCGAGAGGATTCGAGGCAGGAGAAATACATTTTGGAGGAAATGGAAAACCTTGGGGGATCCATCCTTAGAATCAAGAAAGAAAATGGGAAATGGGTACCGGTCATCGGTGATCCTCGTAATAATCGGCTTACCGCCAAAACCGAGATACCGTTTGAATGGCCGGAGGCCGTTCAAGGTAGCAATGTGGGTATTGGAACCTTCGCGAACTGCGCCGGGGGAGTGACACCATGGGGCACAGTACTCACCTGCGAGGAAAATTATCAGGACTATTATGGGGAATACGATTATGAGACCGGAGAGAAATCTGCGGGATATCTGAAATGGTCGAATGTCTTTCCGGATCGGCCGCCTCAACATTATGGTTGGGTGGTGGAAGTTGACTTGAAAACGGGAAAGGCCAAAAAGCAAGTAGGTCTTGGGCGAATGGCTCATGAGTGCGCTACCGTTCAGGAATTGGAAGATGGGAGAGTAGTGGTCTATACTGGTGATGACAAGGTGGATTGCTGTTTGTATAAATTCATTTCTGATGAGCCTGGTCAGATATACCCAGGGAAACTATATGCCGCTAATCTGGAATCCGGTAGCTGGGAACTGGTGGATATTTCCCGACCGGAGATTGCTGAAAAATGCAAGGATCAGACGGAAGTGATGATTAGGGCGAGGGAAATGGCCAAAGTAGTGGGAGGGACAGAGCTAGATCGACCTGAGGACATTGAAATTGATCCGCTTTCTGGAGATGTGTTCATCACCTTGACGAACAACAAGCCGAAAGGAAACTATCATGGTTCATTCCTTCGTATCAAGGAAACTGGAGGTTATGACACGCTTGAGTTCGAACACGACACCTTCTTGACCGGAGGAGAGGAAGCCGGATTCTCATGCCCGGACAACATGGCCTTTGACAAAGCGGGTAATCTGTGGTTCTGCTCAGACATCTCTGGAAGTTCGATGAACAAAGAGCCTTACATCAGATTCGGTAACAATGGACTCTTTGTACTAATCCGAAACGGTGAGGATGCCGGGGAGCTTTTTCAGGTTGGAAGTGCACCCAAAGATGCGGAGCTGACAGGCCCATGGTTTATGCCGGATGGTGAGACACTTATGATGAGCGTTCAACACCCAGGAAGCCAAGCCGAGAGTTTAGATAACCTCACCTCGAACTGGCCTGATGGAGGTGATTCCATCCCGCGATCGGCGGTTGTGGCCATCAAAGGGGACTTAATAAAGAAACTTCAGACCGTAAGCTGATCTTAATTATCAACAACTTCGCCTGCCTCATGATTTCGAAGTTTGAGGTCTTTATTCTGTTTTGCTAGTTCCTCGATTTCCGCTTCGAGGGTTAGATTGTTTAAGTCTGGCTGCCCCCCATCTACCCAGGCAGTGAACCAAAAATCGGCAATGAGTTTGATGGCCGCCTTCATTCTTCTTTCTACCATACCGTTCAGTTTTTGGTGGTAGGCCTTTGAAAATTCAAAGCCATACGTTCGCAGGTTGGTATTGCCCCTTTGCTCAATGACGAATTTTCTTGACTCTCCATATTTTTCAGTAATCGATCTCTCAAAAGCGAATACACTGTCCAAAGCAGCATGCGACACGAAGACGGCCTTCCATATCTCTTTTTGTGGATTATCCAGGTATTCAGCCTTTCCGACAAAAAGTGAATAGTCTTCAGTAAAGAGCTCCGGCAGTCGACTTTCCCAGAAACCATGAATGCCGTACTGACCGGTCAGTTGGCCGTTGTAATTTTCTGTGGTGTGAAGGGGCACGTGCGCATCTGCAATGTAATGGCCCAAGTCGGCCGATAGTCTCAAAATTTGATTGGCGTCCTGATTTGTGAAGGCATTGGTAAGCCAATATTTGACTTGATAGACGTGCCATGGGACCGTGCCATATGCTTTCAAAGTGTCTTCACTGTATTTTTCCACCGCTTCGCTCCAATAAATCGGAATTTCATATTTCGCACTGTCACCATAAATATCCAGATCTATATAGTGACGTGGAGCTTCCTCCGGATTCACATATCGCCGCTGATCCGGGTTGATAGCTTTCTCCGTGATGTATTCGATATGTTCCTTATAAAAACCGATCATTTCTGGCGGCAGGGAGAAAACAGCCTGTCGATTGATCTTCTTGTGCGCATGAAATCCCCAGCCTGAAACCGCCCAGGCTATTAGGCACAATGAAATAGACAGGAAATGTTTCATCTATTTCAAGATAAAACAGTTTTAAAACATTCGTGCCAAACATTTTATCATTTGAATAGAAATTCTATCTTTGCGTTTCTAAAATTGAAAAAGGCAAGAAATGGCGAATCATAAGTCGGCTTTAAAGAGAATCAGATCTAGCGAGACTAAAAGGTTGAGAAACAAGTATCAACACAAGACTACTCGTACGTTTATCAAGAGGCTAAGAACCTCAACGGACAAGAGTGAGTCAGAAGAACTTTTAAAGCAAGTAAATAGCATGCTTGACAAGCTAGCTAAGAAAAACATTATTCATAAAAACAAAGCGGCTAACTTGAAGTCTAGCCTTACTAAGAAGGTTACTTCTATGTAATTAGAAGCTTAAACAATATTGAAATCCCGGCCATTTGGTCGGGATTTTTTGTTTTTAATCGTCTTGAATCTTTATTTTCGGAGTTAATGGATTCGTATAACTCTGGAAAAGTTTCAATCAAGCAATGGGCAGAAGAAGATCGGCCTAGGGAAAAACTGCTTCTCAAGGGCCGTTCCGTGTTGACTGAAGCGGAGCTCATCGGTATACTGCTGGGATCAGGAAATTCATCACAAAGTGCCGTAGATCTCGCGAAGGACATTCTCCGATCCGTTGACAATAATCTCAATGCGCTCGCCAAACTCACAGTTAAAGACCTGATGAAATTCAAGGGTATTGGGGAGGCCAAGGCGATTACTATCGTTAGTGCGCTGGAACTTGGAAGGCGGAGAAAGTTGGAGGGCGCGTTGATCAGGCCGAAGATCAAGTCGTCACAAGATGCATACGACTTAGTCAATGGGGACTTTCAAGATTTGGATCATGAGGAGTTCTGGGTGATCCTATTGAAGCGCAACAACGAGGTGATCCGAAAAGTCAGAATCTCCTCTGGAGGCATTGCCGGAACCGTGGCTGATTCTAGACTGATTTTCAAGCAGGCTTTGGACGAGTTGGCTAGCTCGATTATTCTGGTTCATAACCATCCCTCTGGAAACCTGAAACCAAGTCAGGCAGACATTCAATTAACTAAAAGAATGAAAGAAGCCGGTCAACTTCTTGAGATGGGCGTGCTGGATCATTTGATCGTAACTGATGCAGGATACTTCAGTTTCGCGGATGAAGGGATGATGTGATCATTTGCTGGCTCAGTCTCTATTTTGGGGTAGGATTCTCATATTGGGAAATTTACACGCCAAATCTAGCCGTTCAGGCCTCTGGTGGCTGTTTTATGACTTTGGTACACTTTTTCCATTAGATGTGGCAACACTAGCTCAGGGATAAATGTGTAGTAGATAAGAGGAGGAGCGGTGATGTTCAACCTTAAAACACTAACAATTATGGATTTTAGTATATCAAACGCATTTAATATAGTCATCGAGAAACTTGAAACATGGCTCGAATCACTCACGGCAATGCTCCCCAATATGGTGGTCGCCTTGCTGATTCTTATAGTATTTTTCTTTCTGGCCAGAATAACTCGAAATCTCACCCAAAAAGGTCTAAATAAATTTTCAGATCGAAAGGCTCTTAATTCACTTATCACAACGACACTACATGTTTTAATCATTGGAGCTGGTGTGATGATTGCCTTGAGCATTCTGCAATTAGACAAAGCGGTCAGCTCGTTATTGGCCGGTGCTGGTATTATTGGTCTGGCTCTTGGTTTTGCTTTTCAGGACATAGCAGCAAATTATATGTCGGGAATCCTGATGGCCATTAGAAAACCAATCGTGGTTGGTGATATCATTGAGACAAACGGGTATATGGGAGTTGTTGAAAAAATCAGCTTGAGAGTAACGACGATTCGAACCTTTCAGGGCTTACACGTGATCATACCGAACAAGGAGGTGTTTCAAAATCCAGTAACCAATTACACCAAGACCAACGTAAGAAGAATAGATCTTGAATGTGGTGTTTCATACGGTGATGATCTGGAGAAAGTAAAGGAGATTGCCGAAAGCGCGATTGAAAAGCAGGATTTTTATATTAAAGATGAGGGAGTAAATCTCTTTTTCACTTCATTCGGTGACAGTTCAATCAATTTTTCACTTAGGTTTTGGATAGAATATCCCGATCAACCCGGATTCATGAAATCAAGAAGTGAGGCCATCATGGCACTTAAAAGAGCCTTTGATGAAAACGACATTGCTATTCCTTATCCAATTCGCACGCTTGATTTTGGAATCAAAGGTGGAGAGAAGCTTTCAGATATGAATGTCATGTCCAAAAGTGCTTAATCAGTCACTGAACTGAAGAAATTAAACCCCGATGCATTGCATCGGGGTTTTTTGATTTATGTTAACTGATCTTCAATTTCACTCCTCTTTTTTCGAGGTAGTTGAGAATGTAATCAAAGCACCCTTCCTCACGTCCTACGAGCTCTGGAGGAAAAACACCCTTTTGATCGAATAGTCCATCCAGGAACATATTTGCGGCAGCCGTGCATGTATATCCGGTGGTACGCGACATAGAGGCCGTTTGTGATTGCTTTTCGTACTCATCGTGTAGGTGGTAACTCACTTTTTTCTTTTGTCCCTGATCATCAGTTCCCTCTACTGTCACCCTCATCACCGTTATCTCCTCTTCATCTGCACCTAGTTTCCATTCACTAAAAAGAATTTTGGACGTAAATTCAAGAGGAGACATTTCAGAACCTTCCATTTTTTCTTCTTCAAAGAAACCACTTTCCTTTAGCACTCGGATATACTCCACATGACCTGGGTACCTGAGCGTTTTTTCTTTCATATTAGGTATATGAGGCATGGTCTGAATAATGGATCGCAAACCATCGGAATTAAAGGATTCCAGCGTTCCCACTCCCTCGAATTCTACGTGTTCTACATCGGTTAGTGCGTCCCGAATGATTTCCTTTCCATTCTCAACATATCTCGCTGGCCGAGTGTATTCTTCGATTACATCGATAGGTGAGAAGGGTGCTTTGTAGCAGAAGGGCCATTTTTTGATTTTTGGCAGTCCCCCGACCAAGCATTCAAAATCCGTCAGCTTAAGCTTCTTATCCCAATAACCAAGGATCAGATTGTCAAGGCCAGGAGCCACGCCACAGTCAACAATAGCGGTGACGCTATTTTCCTTAGCCAATGCATCCAAAGTGAGACAGTCTTCTGGAAAAAAGGAAATGTCCACAACGTTTTTTCCAGACTCTATTATTGTCTTTAATGTCGAGTAACCCAGAAAACCTGGAACTGCGCATATCACCAAGTCAAAGTTTGTGATGGCATTTTGGAGCGCCGTTTTGTTGGTCACGTCGAGTTGGTACGTCTGCAGGTCAGGGCATTTAGTTTTCGAATCCGACAGTGATTGATCACTAAAATCACAGAGTGTTACAGTGTGGTTCTGAGCTAAGTCTATGGCCATGGCCCTACCGACCATTCCCGCTCCAAGCACTACAATTTTTGACATTTTTTATTTGTGGGTTGAATGAAGCGTGAAATTAATACTTTGAGTCTCTTGGACATAAAAAAAACCGAGCCAACCGGCCCGGTCTTTTACTGCCCACTAATTTTTATTTTAACCATGTCACCTGACCTTTAGTACTCAAAATTCCGGTCTGGCTGTTTTGAGAAATCATGATTTCGTCTTTTTCTATATCGATGGTGTCGAATTTGAAACCTGTGATGTTGGTGAGCATTCCATTTTCAGATTTATACAAGGCCATTTTTCCGTTCTGATTTTGTATTTTAAGAAAGGCCGATTTTGGTTTAATAGATCGAATCAGAGAAAATATAGGTCGAAGCAAGATTTTGCCATCAAAACCGGATAGACCCATCTCACCGGGCTTGCCGAATATTACTAAACCTTCGGCACTGGTGGCATCCACGAATCGATAGTCGAAAGGTAGAATTTCATTTCCTCGCGAATCAACCAAACCCATCATATCCTCCGCATTGATTAGCGCATAAAAATCATGAGCGGCTTCTTTGGCTTCTTTTCCCGTTTTGATATCCAGAATGACGGGGTTTTCTTCCCTCTTGAAGAACGCGAAATCACCTTCTACACCAAGGTATTGGTCATAGATAAATCCAGAGAAATTCCGATTATCAGCAAACGACCACCCGAATTTTCCATCTTTTTGAAGCACAGCGAATCGACTGCCTGATTCAGATTTCAGGATTCTCAGCCAATCGAACATGAATCGAATCTTAACTTCATCGTTGACGTTGACCGCTCCCCATTTTCCATTTTTGATAACCGCAAACCAATCGTCCTCATGGAAGTGCGCTGTGGAGTTGGTGATCTCGAATTCATGGAGAGGGAGTTCCACCTCGTACTCGTGGGTCATTTGTATACCATAGGCATTGATCAGTGACCATTTTTTTCCGTTTCTAACGAGGATTAATTCGGGTGCATTGTCGCAGTTTAAAACTTCATCATACACTGGCTTCACCATCCAGAGACCATTTTTATCTATGATGCCCCATTTGTCCCCATCTTTTACCGGGGCATGTCCATTTATGAAACCGAATGCATCATCGTATTTATGATCTATTACCACGGATCCTGATTGATCACAAAAACCATAGCGCCCGTTTTCGTTACTGCATGGAGATAATTCTTGGGCAATGGCAGAGGCTTGAATTGAGACAAAAAGGGCCAAAATTAGAACAGTGAATTTCATCGCTGGTTGAATAAGGTTTCCAGCTCAAAATTGCTCATGAAGTCTGTAATGAATTAGAGGAAATTCACCGGAATGTTAATAAGAAAATTACCTATCAACGCCATGTTTCGGTTCCATCTAGGGTGACTGTACCGTGACGGTCGTGAATTCCTACTTGAATTTCAGAGCCATTATACTTGGCAAAAGTGTATTTGAATGGTGTGATCCGATTCACTATTTCACCATCAATCAGGAAAATGGCAATTAGACCTTCTTGGTTTCGAACAGCAACTGCAGGAGGAAATGTGCCTAGTTCGTTAATATCTCTATAAACAGGAGGAAGAAGGACGTTGCGTTGTAAATCGCTCAATCCAAGCTGACCATAACTCCCGAAAACAGCATGATTGTCAACCTTATTGAGATTTATAATTTGATGCTCAAAAGGCACAACAATTTGCCCCCAAGCATTCACCAGGCCCACCGAGTCTTTTTCATTGATTAACGTATAATAATCACGGTCCCCTTTTGGGTACCGTTCTCCGGTAATGCTATTAAGAATCACGGTGTTTTTGGCTGCCTTGAAGAAAAGTAACTGGGCATACTCCCCAAGGAATGCGTCAAAATCAAATCCGGTTGCGGCTTTGGCATCTAGCCTTTGCCATGCGTATTTGCCTTTTTTCTTTAAAATGATTGAGACCGGTTTTTCTTTTCCGTTCACAACCTCCCGGATCACTCTGACAAATTCATACTCGAAAGGAATTTTGATTTCATCATTAATATCCACCACTCCCCACTTACCCTTCTTTATAACTGAAAACCAAGTATCCTCTGTAAATCGGGCATGAAAACCTTCGAGCTCAAACTCGTACCAAGGGGAAGCTACTTCATAGCCCCGTGTATACTTTATCCCGTACTCATTGCAGAAGTACCATTTGTTGTCTTCTTTCACCAAGATGTGATCTATGACATTTTCGCAATTGAAGACCTCCTGATAGGTTGGCTCTACTATCCAGTGACCTGAGGTATTTATAATTCCCCATCTGTCCTCTACTAAAACTGCGGCATGTCCATCGATGAATGGCAAGCCGTCATAAAACTTCTGCTCTATGACCACATTTCCACTTTGATCACAGTATCCAGTCAGACCATCCTCACTTACACACCTTTCAAGTTCTTGAGCACCCGCATTCAAGAATTGAATAATATATAAGATAAAAGCTAACATGCTGGTTTTCACGGTACTCGACCTTTTATGATCTTCGTGCAAAATTATGTTTACAGATAAAACTAAAAAAGAAAAGAACCCTTCATGAAAAGGGTTCTCATCTAATCAAACTGCTAACTTCTTTAATCTCGCCACGTTTCAGTTCCATCGAGTGATAGGTATCCATGTCTATTTGGCGTTCCGATGTATATGGATTCTCCATCCTTACGAGCGAATTGATACTTGAACTCAGTAACCTTATTTGCTCGATTGGCATCTACAGCCATTACGGCTACTTTGTTCTCAGTGTTTCTTACAGCAAGAATCATCGGATTCACCTCTATTGATTTGATCTCTTTGTATTCAGGAAGGAGAATAACATTCCCCCATAAGTCCGACAATCCCACTTTATTGTGATGCCCAAAAACCACGTGATTCGGAATCTGATCCATGTCTACAATGTCATATTTGAAAGGAACTACAACCTGATTTCGCTCTGCGCTTACCAGTCCATACTTATTTTCATCATTCTTGAGACGAAAGAACTGCTTTCCTTCTAAAATCAATTTTTGGCCGGATGAAGCGTCTAGTACAATGAGGTCTCTCCCTTTTTCGAAAAACAATTGGTTTTCATTCATGCCAAGAAAATGATCAAAGTAAAATCCTGACCCTGCTTTTCCATCTGCTCGTTTCCAGGCAAACTTGTCCTTTTCCTTCACTACTACTCCTACAGTTTCTTGGACCCCGTTGACTTTTTGAAGTATGACCTTCAGCCAGTCGTAATCAAAGTCAATTTTTTCATTTCCAAGTATATCTATGGCACCCCATTTCCTCCCTTTCTTTACAGCCACCCACTCATTGGTTGTAATTTCAGAAACAGCACCATTAAGAAGAAAATCATAACGTGGTTCCTTTACTTCGTATGCAGAGGTGATCTCTTGCCCATTTGCTTCAATGAACTGCCATTTCCCATCCGATGAAGCAAGGAATGTGTTTTCTAGATTTATACATTCGATGACTTCCTCGAATCTAGGCGCCAAGACTTGCTCTCCTCTGGAATTAATAATCCCCCACTTATCCTCAATCAGGACGGGAGCATGGCCGTTGACAAATTCAAGGGCGTCATAGTAGACTTGAGGAATCACCACGTCACCATTTGAATTGCAAAATCCGAATAAACCTGTTTCTCCTCGGCATACCTCTAATTGGTTGGCATGACTTGTTATGCCTCCGGCGATTAATATGATTGATAAGAATATTTTCATGGCTACACTGGTTATGGTATTATAAATCCACTTCAAAGGTGTTTATGAATTCGACCAGATATAATTGGAGTTTTTGACCGTTTTGGATTAAGAATTTTGCTTAGTGGGATTTTAGCGTTTTAGTAATCCTTCCTTTTTGTATCAATGGTCTAGGTATATAGGTGGGTTCTTCTATTTTTGTCGATTCTGAAAACGCAATAACCTTACCCTATGCAAGAATTAGATAATTTCCTGAAGCTAATTGACAGCTTCATCGGTAGTTCATGGTGGTTTCCCTATGCTTTGCTCGGTACGGGGCTGTTCTTCACGATATATCTTGGATTTCCCCAGATTCGATATTTCAGGTTTGCTTTTAAGGTTGTAAGAGGAAAATTTGATAAAAAAGGAGACGAAGGTGATACGTCGCACTTTCAAGCTCTCACCACGGCACTTTCTGGTACTGTAGGAACGGGAAACATTGCCGGAGTGGCACTGGCAGTACACATTGGAGGCCCGGCTGCTTTGTTCTGGATGTTGATGACTGCCGCGGTGGGTATGTGTACCAAATTCGTTGAGGTCACTCTGTCACATAAATACAGGGAAAAAGCTGCGGATGGTTCTATGGCTGGTGGTCCAATGTACTACATGAAGAACAAACTAAACTGGAAATGGATGGGGATCCTTTTTGCGATCGCTACGGTCCTTTCTTCGTTTGGAACTGGAAGCTTGCCTCAGATCAACAGTATCGCTGATTCCATGAACTCGGTTTTTGGGTTGGATCAGATGCTGGTTGGTGGAGTGTTGGCCGTGCTACTAGGATTTGTCATTATAGGAGGAATTAAGCGAATTGCTGCTGTTACGGAAAAATTGGTTCCAGCCATGGCGGTTCTTTATTTCATCGGAGCTTTCGCGGTAATCTTCGCGAACCTGGGAAATATTGGTCCATCCTTTGTGTCCATTTTTGCGGAGATATTTTCTGGATCGGCGGCCACTGGAGGATTTCTTGGAGGAACCATTGCTTTGGCTTTTAACAAAGGGGTTGGACGAGGACTTTTTTCAAATGAAGCAGGCCAGGGCTCTGCGCCCATCGCTCATGCATCAGCCAAAGGTCATGAACCGGTTTCTGAAGGATTTGTAGCAATCCTTGAGCCGTTTATAGACACCATTGTGATCTGTACCATCACAGGATTGGTGTTATTGTCTTCGGGAGTTTGGAATCAAAAGCATCAAAACAATTTCGATTACACGGACATTTACTTGATGGAGAAATCTGTTAATCTGGATTCTCGTGAAGGTCAGCTTAACGTGGTAGACCATATAGAAAGAAAAACCAGTGAAAATCTTTTCAATGGACAAGTTCAGGTAGCAGCTGGCGAGATTACGACAGATGTTGTGTTCATCGCTAACAGATCTGTTGCGGAGGATGTGAGCGTAATGTTGGATGATGAGCCGTTTACAGGAACCATTGACATTGCCGAAGGAAAGCCCCAGGGAGAACATTCATTTTCAGGGAAATCTCTGGTTCATAGTGCACCCTTGACGACCATCGCTTTCACCAAGGGATTCTTTGGTGATTTCGGAAAGTATATTGTTGTGTTTGGGTTGCTGATGTTCGCTTTCAGTACGGCCATTTCCTGGTCCTATTATGGCGACAGAGCCATGACCTTCCTTTGGGATAATCGCCTTGGTGTCATGATCTATCGAGGAGTTTATGTGGTGGCATTCTTTTTTGCAGCATTTACCGATACGACAATCATTTGGACCTTGTCAGGTATCACGATTGCTGTCATGACGATTCCTAACCTCATTGGAATTCTATGGCTTCACAAGGACATGAAGCAAACCGTTAGAGATTTCTGGAAGGGCTTCAAAGAAGAATATCCAGATGAGAAAACACCGGAATAAAACATTAGAAGCCCTGATTTTCTCAGGGCTTCTTTTTTCTTCTTTTGTTTCGACCGGACAAGAATCAGATTCCACATTAAGAAAAATTGATCTGGAATCAATTACGGTCAATGCCCTTTCACTTCCAGTGAATCAATTCGAACTGCCTGGTGCGGTCAGTAGTATTTCGTCCAAACGATTGAGAATTACTGATCAATCGATTATCACTTCCGAGATCAATACGACTCCAGGGGTTTTCATGCATTCCGGTGCACTTAATACGAACAGAATCACCATCAGAGGGGTCGGATCTCGGACGCCTTTTGCGACCAATAAAATCCGGGCTTTTTATGGACTGATGCCATTGACCGATGGAGGTGGTGAGACAACCATTGAGGATATTGATCTTTCGCTCATCGAGTCTGTGGAAATACAGAAAGGCCCAAACGCCAGTTTGTATGGCGCAGGGCTTGGTGGGGTTATTTTGTTGAATCCGGCAAGGTCTGAAAATCAGGCATTTTTGAGAACTGGCATTGGGAGTTTTGGATTGAGAAGATGGGTAGTTGGGATCAACATCTCCAAAGACGACACGGATTTGTCACTCAATATCTCCAAGCAAAAATCAGATGGATTTCGACAAAACAATGAAGTGAATCGGGAGAATTTCTTTTTGCGGTGGAGGAAGAATCAGGAAAGAAGTTCATTTGGTTTGCTCGCCCTGCATACCAATCAAAAGGCCTTCATTCCAAGCTCTCTGGGAATAACAGACTTTACCGAAGCGCCTGAAAAAGCGGCGTTCACCTGGAGCCAATCTCAGGGATTCGAGGATTATGGAAAAACTCTTGCAGGAGTTGACTATGAGCTTAAGTTGAACGAAAAAGCGGCGATCAATGCGGCAGCCTACATCACGAGCAGACAGAATTATGAACCAAGACCATTCAATATTCTGGAAGATCAGATCTTTGGAAAAGGGTTTCGTGGACAGCTGATCTTTGATCCCGGTAAATGGCAACTAAGTTCAGTCTTGGAGATTTACTCTGACAAATACCAATTCAAAACCTATGAAAACTTATACGAGGACTACCCAGGTGAGGGGAGTTTGCGAGGAAATCAGCTTGACGAGAACAATGAGATTCGCTCTTTCTTGAATTATGCAGTCACTGCGAGATTTCCAATTCTGCAAAAACTAACCATGGAATCAGGGTTTAACCTGAACAGCACGAATTTCAAATTCAATGACGAAACAGAGATGAAATCTTTCGGCTTGATCTTCTCACCACGGATTTCATTGGTACATGAAATGACACAAGAAATAAATTTTTATGCCACCATTAGTCACGGTTTTTCGCCTCCATCTGTGGAAGAAACACTCAGTGAACAAGGTGGCTTCAACACCCAAATCCAACCGGAAACGGGTTGGAATCGCGAGTTTGGCATGAAAGGAAACCATCGCTGGATCAACTACTCCATTGCCGTATACAGCATGGATATCCGGAATTTACTCGTGACTCGACGAACCGCCGAGGATGTGACTTTTGGGTTGAATGCCGGGAGTACTCGACACGATGGATTGGAGGCGGAGAGCGAGGTGCTGATTTTTTCCGAAGGAAAAAATCAGCTGGCCGGCCGCAGTTCATTTTCTCTGAATCGTTATTCTTTCAGGGAGTTCATAAATGATGGTCAGGATTTCTCAGGAAATCGATTGACCGGAGTGCCAGTCCATCAGGCTTTTTTCTCTTTAGATTATACTTCAGAATGGATGTTCGCAGGTGTTCGCTATCAGTTCGTTGGACGGATGCCTATCACCGATGCGAACACAATTTTCGCGGATGAATACCAACTTATGGATGCTTATTTAGGCACGCAGATCCAATTCGGAAAATGGGAGATAAGGTCGACTTTTCGAATTAACAACTTGATGGATGAGAAATACGCCTCTATGCTTAACATCAATGCTCGTGCTTTTGGAGCTGGGGAACCGCGTTACTATTACCCGGGAATGCCTCGAAATCAGCAACTGAATATTGATTTAATTTACAAGTTATGAAGTTGAACTTAGCCGTTTTTTTCACCATCGTCACACTTACTTCATGTGTGAGTAAAAATCCTGAAGTGCCTTCACCCGATCAGGAAATCCAGGCCAATAATTTTTCTGAATTACTGGTCGAATTAGAGGAGTTGCAAGTGGGAGATCGACAAGCAGTGGTGGATGCTTTTCTCGACACACTTTCCAATGCCCCAATTCTCGAAAGATCAAATTGCTATTTTATTTATTCAGGATCAGCTACCTCAGTCAAAGTAGCCGGTGACTTTAATTTCTGGAATCCGGGTGGAGATTTCGAAAATTTGGAGGGAACGGATTTATGGTATCAAAAGCACAAATTTCCCCTGAATGCTCGGCTTGATTACAAGCTAGTAGTGAATGGTCAAAACTGGATGCTGGATCCGCTAAACGCTAATCGAATCAGCGGGGGATTCGGACCGAATTCAGAAGTGGCTATGCCTAACTATGAGCAGCCATGGGAAATCAACGAAAATCCTGACACGCCTCAGGGCACTTTGCTCACGGAGACACTGGCCAGCACCATTACAGGAAAGACTTACACGATTAGGGTTTATACACCACCTAATTACAATGTGAATACGAGCTACCCGTCGGTTTATTTTCAGGACGGTGATGAGTACTTAAACCTCGCTACTGCTTCAACTGTCATGGATAACCTGTTAGATTCAGAGGCCATTGAATCCGTAATCGGAGTTTTCGTAGTGCCCAATAACCGAAACGTCGAGTATGCGGGAGATGATCGATTCAAGTATCGTGATTTCTTTGCTGATGAGCTCGTGCCTTTTATTGAGTCAAAATACTCGGTGGAGACTTCCCCCGATTCTCGAGCCGTTCTTGGAGATTCCTACGGTGGAAATATTTCTGCGATCATCGCTTTTGGACGACCCGATGTTTTTGGGAATTGTGGACTGCACTCGGGCGCATTTCAGCCAAGTGATTTTGAAACGAACGATCTGGTCAAAGAATCAATTCGAGACATAAAAGTGGCCTCTATCTGGGGAAGTTATGAAGGGTCTCTTACCACCAACATGCAATCGATCAAAAACCATTTTGAAACTAACGAGTATGACCTGATCTGGAAGGAACTTCCTGAAGGTCACAGCTGGGGATTATGGCGTGCGACCATTGACGATATGCTGATTCATTTTTTTCCTGCGCAATGAGCGACCTCAAAAAATATTGGAAAGAAAACCTAAGACTTTTGGCCATTCTTTTGGCCATATGGGCGGTGGTTTCATTTGGTTGCGGAATTCTGCTTGCTGACTACCTCAACCAATTCAAATTAGGTGGTTTCCCACTTGGTTTTTGGTTTGCTCAGCAGGGATCGATTTACGTTTTCGTGGTTTTGATTTTCATCTATGTCTACAAAATGAACCGACTTGATCGCCGATATGATGTAGACGAAAAAGAGGACTAATGGATCAGCAAACATGGACATATGTTTTCGTAGGAGGCACATTCCTGATTTACATTGGGGTAGCATGGTGGGCTCGCGCCAAATCCACGGGCGAGTTTTACGTGGCTGGTGGTGGCGTCCATCCGCTAGCCAATGGCATGGCCACAGCAGCGGACTGGATGTCGGCTGCTTCATATCTTTCCATGGCCGGACTCATCTCGTTTATGGGCTTTGGAGGAGCACAATACTTGATGGGCTGGACCGGAGGTTACGTCCTTTTGGCATTATTGCTCGCTCCATATCTTCGGAAATTCGGTCAGTTCACAGTCCCGGACTTTATCGGCGAAAGGTATTATTCAAAGCAAGCCCGACTAGTGGCCCTGATTTGTGCCTTGTTCGTCTCTTTCACTTATGTGGTTGGTCAGATGAAAGGCGTGGGAGTGGCCTTTGCTCGCTTTCTTGATATTCCATTTTCTTCTGGGGTTTTGATCGGGATTGGAATTGTGTTTTTCTATGCAGTGCTCGGCGGAATGAAGGGTATCACCTACACGCAAGTGGCCCAATACTGCGTGCTCATTTTCGCATTCACCGTCCCTGCTATTTTTATTTCACTCCAAATGACTGGCAACCCAATTCCCCAGCTTGGCTTTGGTGGCACGACCACCGATGGGATATACCTGTTGGAAAAATTGGATCAGATCTCAATGGATCTTGGATTTGATGCCTATACGGTGGTGGATAAAGACAATCTCGTTAATATGCTCTTTATCACTGCAGCGTTGATGTTTGGGACGGCCGGACTTCCACATGTAATCGTTCGCTTTTTTACCGTTCCAAAAGTCAAGGATGCCAGGATATCGGCCGGATGGGCTCTTTTGTTCATTGCGATTTTGTATACCACAGCGCCGGCGGTCGCTGCGTTTGCTCGAACCAATTTAATCAACACGGTTTCTGAAAAACCCTATGAAGATGTTCCTCAGTGGTTCAGTAATTGGGAAAACACCGGACTGCTCGCATTTGAGGATAAAAACGATGATGGCAAAATCCAGTATGTCGCAGATCCAGAAGTAAACGAACTAACCATTGATCGGGACATCATGGTGCTGGCTAATCCTGAAATCGCCAAACTTCCGCCATGGGTGGTGGCACTCGTCGTGGCTGGTGGATTGGCTGCTGCTCTCTCCACTGCTGCTGGACTTCTGCTTGTTATTTCTACGTCTATAAGTCATGATCTCTTGAAGAAATACTTGCGACCGGACATCTCGGAGAAAGGGGAGCTTTGGGCTGCTAGAATCAGTATTGCTGTGGCGGTTGTCGGTGCTGGGCTTGCTGGTATGAATCCACCTGGTTTCGTGGCTCAGGTTGTGGCACTTGCGTTTGGATTGGCAGCTTCGTCGTTCTTTCCTGCCATTGTTCTGGGGATTTTCGATAAACGCATGAACCGGCAGGGAGCTGTTTCTGGAATGGTCGTTGGAATTCTTTTTACTGCCACGTATATCATTTACTTCAAACCACAATTAGGGGGTTCAGGCACCCTGGATGGTTATTGGTTCGGGATTGCTCCGGAGGGCATTGGAACCCTTGGGATGATTTTGAATTTCGTTGTTGCCATGGTGGTTTCCAGACTCACCCCAAAGGTCCCTAAAGAGATCGAAGAATTAATCGAGCGGATTAGGTATCCGAGGGGATGAAGAAATTATTAATTCGGTAAATAGCACGGTTCATGGATTAACAGACAATTCCGAATGAATTTTACATGCCCTTAATTACGGGTTCCCCATTCCGAAGAAATACGGACTTTATGTCTCCGGTTATCCATTTCCGGCCAACTGCGCCTTGAAAGGAAAATAATTCTTTAGTTTTAGAGAAACATCTCTGACCAATGAAGAAAGCATCTGACCTGTTCGTAGAAGCACTCGAAAATGAGGGCGTTGAATACATCTTTGGAATTCCCGGTGAAGAAAACCTGGATCTTCTCGATTCTCTGAAAGGCTCTAAAATCAAACTGATCCTAACACGCCACGAGCAAGGAGCCGGATTTATGGCGGCTACTTATGGCCGTCTGACTGGTAAACCGGGCGTCTGCATGAGTACCCTCGGGCCTGGGGCAACCAACTTTGTGACGGCTGCTGCCTACGCACAACTGGGCGCCATGCCAATGATGATGATCACCGGGCAAAAACCTATCAAGAAAAGCAAGCAGGGGAGATTCCAGATTTTGGATATCGTGGACATGATGGGGCCATTGACCAAATTCACCAAGCAGATTGTGAGTGGAAATAACATACCGTCCTTGGTTCGTGAGAGTTTCCGACAGGCAGTGGAAGAAAGACCGGGAGCAGTACATCTGGAGCTACCAGAAGATGTGGCGGCAGAGGAAGCGGACGAGCCGGTATTTGAAGTGCCAAGCGTGGTGCGGAGACCAGCACCTGACCCCAAGGCCATTAAAAAGGCTGTGGAAATGATCGAGGAGGCGAAGATGCCCTTGTTGCTGATTGGAGCAGGAGCGAATAGAAAGCGGACGGGTAATGCACTGAACAAATTCATAGACAAAACGCAAATCCCGTTTTTCAATACCCAAATGGGTAAAGGAGTAGTAGACGAGCGACATGCCTTATTCCTTGGGACGGCTGCTCTTTCGTCCAATGACTACTTACACTACGCCATTGACAAAGCGGATTTGATCATCAACGTGGGGCACGATGTGATCGAGAAGCCGCCGTTCTTCATGGAGCATGGAGGCAAGAAGGTCATTCATATCAACTTCTTTTCGGCAGAGATTGATCAGGTGTACTTCCCTAATCTGGACGTACTCGGAGATATCGCGCACTCGGTATGGGATATCATGGAGGAGATCACACCACAAAAACATTGGGACTTTACCTTTTACCACAAAGTGAAAAAAGAAGTTGAAAGCCATGTAACGAAATATTTTGAGGATGAGCGATTCCCGATGTTGCCTCAGCGCGTTGTGAATCAAATTCGTCAGCACTTACCTGCAGATGGCATTGTGACACTGGACAATGGGGTCTATAAAATCTGGTTTGCGAGGAATTACAAATGCTACGAACCAAACACCATGTTGCTGGACAATGCGCTTGCAACAATGGGAGCTGGGCTTCCGTCCGGAATGGCGGCTAAGTTGGTGAATCCCGGCAAAAAAGTCGTGGCAGTATGTGGCGATGGCGGATTCATGATGAACTCGCAGGAAATGGAAACGGCTGTGCGAATGGGACTCAATCTGGTGGTGATCATTCTGAACGACTCAGCTTACGGAATGATCAAGTGGAAACAGGAGGGGATGGGTTTTGATAATTTCGGTCTGGACTATTCCAATCCTGATTTCGTGAAATATGCAGAAGCGTATGGAGCACATGGTTACCGAATTACCAGCAGTGACCACTTCACAGAGACGTTGGATAAATGTCTGAATACGCCGGGTGTACATTTGATTGACTGTCCGGTGGATTACTCGCTGAACCATAAAATCCTGAACGTGACGATCAAGGAAAAAGCGAAGGAGCTGGAGTAAAAGTCACCCTGAGGCTCTCGAAAAGTCACCATGAGGCTCTCGAAGGGTGCCTTCAATAGACATAAGCAAAGAAAAAGATAGATGCTGAAACGAGTTCAGCATAACATATAGAAACATGAGTACACTTAAAGTATACGCACCTTACGACCGATCTCTGATCAAAGAAATCCCTCTGAAGACTGCCGATGAAATGAAAGCGGCCATTGAAAAGGCGCACGGGCTTTTTCTGGATCGGTCCAGGTGGCTGCCTAAGTATAAGCGCGTTGAAATTCTGGAGAACATCGCGCGGCTGATGGAAGAACGATCAGATGAGATTATTAAAACCTCAGCCCAGGAAGGTGGCAAACCGTGGATGGATACCAAAGTGGAAATGGCCCGGGCGATCAATGGCGTAAAACTGGCCATTGAGAATATAGGCCATCTCAAAGGCGATGAAGTACCCATGGGACATACGGCTTCATCGGTAAATCGAATGGCCTTCACTTTTCGTGAGCCTATTGGCGTGGTGGCATCTGTTAGTGCGTTTAATCACCCCATTAACCTCATCATTCATCAGACGATTCCGGCAATTGCGGTTGGAAGCCCAGTGATCGTGAAGCCAGCACCAGTTACGCCGCTCACTTGCCAATTGCTCGTTGACATCTTTCATGAGGCCGGACTGCCTGATGGCTGGTGCGAGTGTATGGTCTGTGATAACGACGTTGCGGAAATTCTGGTCACCAATGAAAAAGTCAATTTCTTTTCTTTCATTGGATCAGCCAAGGTGGGTTGGTACCTCAGGTCTCAATTAGCTCCAGGAACTCGCTGCGCCCTTGAGCATGGCGGAGCTGCACCAGTGATTGCGGAATCAGATGCGGATATTGATGCGATGATTGCCCCGCTGGTTAAGGGCGGATACTACCATGCCGGACAGGTGTGCGTATCTGTTCAGCGGGTTTTTGTGCACGAGTCCATCATTGGCGAAGTGACCGAGAAGATGAAAGCCGCCATTGAAAAAATCAAAACCGGGGATCCGTTGAGTGAGGACACGGAAGCAGGGCCGCTGATTCGTCCGGGTGAGGTGGACAGAGTGGAAGAATGGGTGAATGAAGCCAAAGAAAAAGGAGGAGAGATCGTCTGTGGCGGTAGCCGAATTTCGGACACCTGCTTTGAGCCGACATTGATCGTAAACCCTCCAGAGAATGTAAAAGTCTCTCAGCAGGAAATCTTCGGACCTGTGGTTTGCCTGTACAGTTATTCAGACATGCATGAAGCTATTGAGCGGGCGAATGCTTTGCCATTCCACTTCCAGGCAGCAGTGTTTACCAAGAACATCGACACAGCTTTGGACGCAGTTCATCGGATCAATGCCTCAGCCATCATGGTCAACGACCATACAGCTTTCCGGGTGGATTGGATGCCATTTGCTGGACGAGATTCCAGCGGGCTGGGGATCGGTAGCATTCCACACACCATGCATGACATGAGTCGGGAGAAAATGATGGTGATTAAGAGTGGAGTGATCTAATTTTGATTGATTCTTAATAATTCAATTCATTCATTCAATTACATCTAATATTTTCTAATAATCTTAGAAGAATGATCAAAGAGTAAGGTCATTTTCCATTTCTCCTTCTACTTTTGGGCACTTCAAAAAGGGGATCGATGATTGTTTTAAAGTTTGGGGGTACTTCAGTGGGTTCGGCGGATGCGATTCGTCAGGTGAAGAAGATCATAAAGCAGCGGTCTGAGGAGAACGAAGATCAGCTAATTGTAGTGGTTTCGGCTTTTACAGGCATCACCAATCAGCTGGCCACTATACTGGAACATGCCGCCTCCGGTCGTGATGATTATCAGGAAATTTTAACTGAAATTCAGAAGCGACACATTGGTGTGGTCAGGGAATTGCTCGAACCAAAAAAGCAGGGTGAGGCCTTGGCTGTTGTGAAGTTGCTCTTCAACGAACTAGAGGATTTAAGTTCCAGCATTGCCAATCTCAGCGAGGTTACTCCAAAGTCCTCGGATCTAATCCTCAGTTTCGGAGAGCGCCTTTCTTCCACAATTATTCAAAAGTATTTTGAGCAGGAGCTCGGTGCTGTCAACCTGATCGATCCCAAAGAGATTATTCGCTGCGATTCCCGCCACCTTCGAGGGGAAGTGGATTTGGAAGCGAGTCAGGCCAATGCTGAGAAAGTGACGCTTGGTCAATTGAATCTTTCACCGGGATTTATCGGTTCAGATGCTTCCGGTCAGCTCGTCACCCTCGGCAGAGGAGGATCAGATTATTCGGCAGCTTTGTTTGCCAATTTCTACAACGCCCGAAGATTGGAAATCTGGACAGATGTCAGCGGACTGATGACCGCAGATCCTCGCTTAGTGCCTCATGCGCATGTCATTCACGATCTTTCATATGAGGAGGCTTTGGAGCTTTCGCACTTTGGCGCCAAGGTGATTTACCCACCTTCCATCCAACCGGCTTTGGAAAAGGAAATCCCTATTCTCATTAAAAACACCTTCGAACCGGAATCTCCAGGGACGCGCATCACTCAGACGTATGAAGACGATGCAACCATTCGGGGTATTTCGTCAATCAAGAATATTACGCTGCTCAACCTGCGTGGTAGCGGAATGGTGGGCATTCCGAATTTCTCGTTCCGACTTTTCGAGACCCTCTCGCAAAACAAGATCAACGTGGTGATGATCACTCAGGCGTCATCTGAACATACTATTTGCGTCGGTATTGAGACGAAGGATACGCTGCTTGCCGAGGAAGTGATAAACAGGGCTTTTGCCCATGAAATTTCTCATCACACCTTGCGACCTGTGGAGGTTGAAAGTGGGCTGAGTGTGCTGGCTTTGGTAGGACGGAATATGAAAAACCAGGTCGGTGTAAGTGGACAAATGTTTGGCTCATTAGGAAAAAATGGTGTGAGTATCAAAGCAATCGCTCAGGGCTCGTCTGAACGAAACATTACGGTAGTATTGGATGAGACTGACCTGACCAAGGCCATCAACGTGCTCCACGAAAGTTTCTTTACCGGTGAAATTAAACGGGTAAATATTTTCCAGGTGGGAGTTGGTACAGTTGGTAAGGCCCTGCTCAATCAATTGAAAAAACAGCAGGCCTATTTACTGGAAAAACACCTTATCGACCTGCAGGTGATCGGGATCGCCAATTCCAAAAAGATGTACTTCAGCGATGACACAGGCATTGACCTAGATAAATGGCCGGAGTTGCTGGATGCAGGGGAGAAACAGACCGTCCAGGGATTTTACGACAAAATGGTCGAGCTCAATTTACGAAACAGTGTCTTCCTGGATGTAACAGCTTCCAAGAGCGTTCCCATGCTCTACCCGGATGTGCTAAAGAAAAGCATTTCCATCGCCACTCCGAACAAGATTGCCGCAACGGATTTGCAGGAAAAATACGAACATCTCAAGAAGCTGGAGCGACGATACAAGACGCAGTTCCTTTTTGAGACGAATGTGTGTGCCGGGTTACCAGTCATTTCCACTTTATCCGATTTGGTGAAGAGTGGAGACCGGATCCACCGCATTGAGGCGGTGCTTTCAGGTACTTTGAATTTTCTCTTCAACGAGTACGACGGGTCTGTAAGTTTTTCTTCCATTGTGCGTCGTGCCAAAGAGGAGGGTTACTCTGAACCGGATCCACGACTCGATCTTTCGGGACAAGACGTGATGCGAAAAATCCTTATTCTGGCTCGGGAAAGTGGGTACAAATTAGAAATGGATCAGATCGAAGGGAAATCATTTGTGCCAGAAGCCTGCATGAATGCGGCGAGTGTGGAAGAGTTTTTTGATTTGGTGGAGAAAGAAGAGGAGCACTTCCGAAAGATCGTGGAGGAAGCAAAAATTCAGGATAAGCGCATCAAGTACGTTGCGAAGTATGAGGAAGGAAACGCCACGACCGGATTGGAGTTTGTTGATTCCAGGCATCCGTTTTATCACCTGGAGGGTAGTGACAACATTGTTCTTTTCTACACAGATCGGTACTCTGAGCAGCCTTTGGTCATTAAAGGAGCCGGTGCGGGGGCGGAGGTGACGGCTTCAGGTATTTTTGCGGATATCATGCGCGTGGCATCATCAAACTAAAAGATGGAAAGTATCAAAATTTTTGCACCGAATACGGTTTCCAATGTGGGCTGTGGGTACGATGTGCTGGGTTTTGCGATTGATGGCATTGGGGACGAAATAGAAATCACCAAAAGAGATGATTCGCAACTGGTCATTACCAAAATTGAAGGTGCCGATATTCCATTAGACTCAGAAACGAATGTGGCCACCGTGGCAGTCCGTGCTTATTTAGCGGCCGTTGAATCTGACCAGGGTTTTGACATTTCCATCAAAAAAGGGATCAATCCAGGCAGTGGGTTGGGTTCCAGTGCCTGTAGTTCAGTAGGAGCCGTTTTTGGAGCGAATGAACTGTTGGGAAAACCATTCTCGACCAATGAGTTAGTAAGATTTGCCATGGAGGGTGAGCGGAGCAGTTCGGGGGATGCCCATGCCGACAATGTTGCTCCCAGCATGCTGGGTGGATTTACGGTGGTGCGTAGTTACGACCCTCTGGATATATTCAATATTCCGTTTCCTGAGGAGTTGCTGGCGATTGTCATTTATCCAGAGGTAGAGGTGAAAACTTCTTTTGCCAAGAGTATTCTAAAAAAACAGGTGCCGATGAAGGATGCCATTCGGCAATGGGGCAATATGGCCGGGTTGATTAGCGGATTGATGTCTTCGAATTTTGAACGAATCGGAGTTTCTATGGAGGACCGGGTTGCAGAACCGGCCCGGGGCTTGCTCATTCCACTTTACGAGGATGTAAAGAAAGCGGCGCTGGATGCAGGGGCTGTTGGTTACACCATTTCAGGTTCTGGACCCACGTCATTTGGATTTGCGGCGGATTCTGCAACGGCGGAGAAAATCAGAAAGATTGGAGCGGAAATTTACGAGAGCAATGGGATCCAATGCCGCAGTTTTGTTTCTCCAATTAGTCAAAAAGGAGCTCGAGTGATATGAAATTCTACAGCACCAATAACCGCGAGCATCAGGTGTCTTTTAAAGATGCCGTGATCAATAGTTTGCCTCCTGATAATGGGCTTTACTTTCCTGAGAGCATCCCTGCGCTTCCTGCTGATTTCTTCGAAAACCTGAAGAATCTCTCGAAAGCCGAGATAGGGTTTGAGGTGGCGAGACATTTTGTGGGAGACGAAATTCCCGAAGATCGCTTGAGGCAAATCGTGGAAGAAACGGTCGATTTCGAAACCCCATTGGTTCAGGTAACGCCGACCATTCATTCGCTTGAATTGTTTCATGGTCCTACCTGGGCATTCAAGGACATGGGTGCCCGGTTTCTTTCGAGGTGCCTGGGATACTTCATGGAGCAGGAGGAAGAGGAAGTACACATTTTGGTCGCCACATCGGGTGATACGGGAGGAGCTGTGGCAGCTGGATTTCATGGAGTACCACGTGTCAAGGTGACCATACTCTTTCCGAAAGGAAAAGTGAGTGACGTCCAACAAAAGCAATTGACGACCTGGGGGGATAACATTCAGGCTTTTGAGGTCGATGGCACCTTTGATGATTGTCAGAAATTGGTCAAAACGGCATTTTTGGATAAAGAGCTTAACAAAAGAGTAAAACTCTCCTCTGCTAATTCCATCAACATTGCCCGCCTGATTCCTCAGAGTTTTTACTATTTCTATGCATTTCAGCAATTGGAAAAATGGAAAGAAGTGGTGGTGTCGGTTCCATCCGGGAATTATGGAAACCTCACGGCCGGACTACTTGCCCGAAAAATGGGCTTGCCAATTAAACGATTCATCGCTGCTTCCAATGCCAACAGAGTAGTACCGGATTACCTGCTCACGGGGAAATATGAGCCCAAGCCATCCATTCAGACCTATGCAAATGCAATGGACGTTGGCGCGCCTTCTAACTTCGTTCGAATTTTGGAGCTTTTTGACAATGATTTTGACAAGGTCACTGAGGTCATTTCCGGATTTTGCCTGGTAGACGAATCGATTCTGAAAGTAATGGGTAAGACGGCTGAGGACTTAAAATATTTTCTGGATCCACACGGTTCAATCGGATATCAGGCACTTTATGAAGATTTACAAGAGGGCGAACAAGGAATTTTCCTGGAAACAGCCCATCCTGTGAAGTTCATGGATGTCGTGAGGAAAGCACATAAGCAGGTGCCTGATTACGGTAGCAAGATTTCAGAACTTATGGAGCGTGAAAGTGTCTATCAGGAGATAGCTGGTGATTATGACGAGTTAAAATCAGCATTGATTTGATTTAAATAAATATTTCACCGATCATATACAGCCTGGCAGCACCCGCAATTTCGACTCTGCTCCCTTTTA
This sequence comes from Cyclobacteriaceae bacterium, assembly GCA_965212145.1. GTDB lineage: Bacteria > Bacteroidota > Bacteroidia > Cytophagales > Cyclobacteriaceae > JAAEPI01. The sequence goes on from CBDBUY010000009.1 coordinate 351,171, forward strand.
GTTCACACTCTAGATAACCTCCACGTTCTGACAACTGTCTAGCCGTCAATTGATTCTTGCCAAGTCTTTTGGCCCACAATGGCGTCAGGGAAGTGTGGGCCGATCCGGTCACAGGATCCTCGTCAATGCCAACCTGAGGGCCGAAAAAACGAGAAACAAAATCAGTTTCGTTTCCTTTGGCAGTCACAATAATGCCTCGGACATCTATTTTTCTGAGTTTATTAAAATCTGGTGTCAACGACTTAATCTCTTCTTCGTTTCGAAATACCAGAAGCAAGTCAGAAACACCTCTCCAACTTTCAATCGGTGATTTCCCCAAACCGTCTTGAATCAAATCCAAGGAGTCTCCGGTCAGTTCATCTGCGGGAAAATCAAGTACAATATGACCGTTGGATTTTCTTACTGGTAGGTGGCCGCTCTTTTCGGAGTAAAATAGGATTTCATCCTCTGAATGACCTTCATGTTTGTATAGGACATAGGAAGCGGCAAGAGTGGCATGCCCACAAAGGTCCACTTCCGATTTAGGGGTGAACCACCGAATAGCCACTTTGTCATTCTCCTTTACGTAGAATGCTGTTTCCGAGAGATTATTTTCAAGGGCAATTTTCTGCATGGTTTCATCTGGAAGCCATTCCTTCAAAGGACAGACCGCAGCTGGATTTCCTGTGAATGCTCCGTCTGCAAATGCATCAATTTGATAAATTCTTTGAATCATGATATTCTGAGTGAAAAGTAAACGACCTTATCTTTATACGGAAACGAAGACCAACTGACCATGAAGAAATTACTTATTTCATTTTTGATAGTTACATCTGTGACTACATATTCTCAGCAAACCATCATCCATGCCGGGATTCTAATTGATGGCATCTCAGATAAAAGCCAAGAGGAAATGTCGATCATCGTCGAGGGTGATAAGATAGTCGATGTGAAAAAAGGGTTTGTATCAGGGGAAAATGTGATCAATCTTAAGGAGGCGACCGTCATGCCGGGGTGGATTGACTTACATGTGCACTTGGAGGGTGAAACCAGTCCAGACAGATACCTCAAAACATTCACTCAAGATCCTGCAGATAAAGCCTATGAGGCGGCTGAAATAGCCGAACGAACCTTGAAGGCTGGCTTTACCACGGTCCGAGATGTTGGCGGATCAGGAGTTAACGTGTCCTTAAGAAATGCAGTTAACAAGGGGCTAGTCAATGGACCTAGAATTTTTACTGCCGAGAAAAGTCTAGCTGTGACAGGGGGTCATGCCGATCCTACCAATGGGTATCGTGGGGATTTGAAAGGTGATCCGGGACCCGCTGATGGTGTGGTGAATGGAATCGCGGATGCTAGAGAGGCCGTTCGTCATAGATACAAGAATGGAGCTGATCTAATTAAAATCACTGCGACAGGAGGGGTTCTTAGCGTAGCAAAAGATGGAACAGGTCCGCACTTCCGAGAAGAAGAGATTAAGGCCATAGTTGAAACTGCTACTGACCTTGGATTCCATGTTGCTGCCCATGCGCACGGTGACGAAGGAATGCAACGTGCGGTGAGAGCCGGAGTGAAGACCATAGAACACGGTACTTACATGAGTGAGGAGACCATGGACTTGATGATCAAAATGAATTGTTACCTGGTCCCTACAATCACAGCAGGTAAAGAGGTGGAGGAAAATGCCAAGAAGCCAGGCTACTTCCCGGCAGTTGTTGCTGCAAAGGCCAGGGTGGTTGGGCCTCAGATCTTAGGAACATTTTCCAAGGCATATAAAAAGGGAGTGCCCATAGCGTTCGGAACGGATGCCGGGGTTTTCAAGCACGGAGAGAATTACAGAGAATTCATTTATATGGTCGAAGGTGGAATGCCTGCTATGGAGGCTATCAAGTCGGCGACATCAGTGAATGCCAAGGTTTTGGGAATGGGTGACAAATTAGGTCAGCTCAAAAAAGGATACTTGGCAGACGTAGTAGCTGTGAAAGGAAATCCATTAAAGGACATCAATGCTGTGAAGGACGTGGTGATGGTTATGAAGGGCGGTCAAGTGGTCGACTAGGAAAAATGTGAATAATGAGTGCATAACCCTGTGTGTAAGTGGGGTATAACTCTGTTCGTAACTTGTTGAAAAATAGGGTGATAGAAAATTTGGAGATGTAAAGTTAAGGTCTACTTTAGTATCACCAAGCGAGGGATACGAAACGAAAACCAAGAGGTTTTCGGCTGTGCGAAGGGAAGGGGTTGAGAGCTACGGCAATCAGCATTCGAAGTTCAAAGAGTCGTGTGAAGAACGCGGGACGAGGCAACTCGATCAGACGCTTCACGAGTTTCAACAGTAACTTGGAGATTGACAAGTGCCACGGCAGTTGTGAATCTAAAAGGGTGAAAATTTCAGCAATGAGATTCTCACCCTTTTTGTTTTTTATGCCTTCCTGATTTCACAAAATCGAACCATCTTCTTAGGGTTAAATTAAAAAAACGCAAGTCCATACCATTTTCCCTCTAGGAAACTGCTTGTCCAAACTTTGTTGTGTAACTTATCTACTGATCAAAACGCTGGCTCTAAATGAAGTTCGACAACTACAATACCGACATCCATTACGATGAGATGTTCGATTCTGGTGGCAATTGCCGATCCACCTATAAAATGATGAAGGACAGGCTCTCGGAGCTTTCCGCCAAGAAACTTCAGGAACTGCAGCATACGACAGATAAATCCCAAATGTCTATTGGGATGACCTTCAATGTCTATCACGACAATCAGGGCGTAGAGAAAATCTTACATCTGGATCCAATTCCAAGAATTGTCAGTGCGAAAGAATGGCAGCAAATAGACTCAGGTCTCCAACAAAGAATCCAGGCGCTGAATTTGTTTGTCGATGACATTTATCACGATCAAAAAATCCTCAAAGACAAAGTTGTTCCTGCTGAACTGATTAATTCGAGTCAGGAATTCCTCAAGCCTTGCATTGGGCTGAATCCACCTAAAGGAATATGGTGTCACATTACGGGGAGTGATATTGTGCGTGATCAAAATGGTGATTTCCTTATTCTAGAGGATAACTTGAGATGCCCGTCAGGTGTTTCGTACCTTTTGGAAAACAGGGAAATTATCAAGCAGGCCTTTCCTAATTTGTTTGCTCAAATGAATGTCCGGCCAGTGTCCGGATATGCCGGGATGTTGCTCAATATGCTTGAGCATCTTTCGGACAAAGACGACCCTACGGTTGCAGTATTAACTCCCGGAATTTATAATTCTGCCTACTTTGAACACTCCTACCTTGCTCAGCAAATGGGCGTGGAGTTGGTTTCTGGTCAGGATTTGCTGGTTCAAAATAAGAAGGTCTACATGCAGACTACTGAAGGGCTTCAGCAAGTGGATGTGCTTTACCGAAGAATAGATGATACGTTCATGGACCCTATGAGTTTTAATCCAAAGTCCATGCTCGGGGTGCCAGGAATTTATGAGGCTTATAAGGCTGGAAACGTTGCGATGGCCAATGCGCCTGGAACCGGAATTGCAGATGACAAGGCGGTTTACGTATATGTCCCTCAAATCATAAAATACTATCTGGATGAGGATCCGATCATCAACAACGTGCCCACATACAGATGTGACATTGAAAAGGAGCAGAAATACGTCTTGGAGAATATTGCTGATCTGGTTGTGAAAGAGACCAATGCCGCTGGTGGATATGGAATGCTCATTGGACCTAAGGCCACAAAAGAAGAGCACGAAAAATTCAAGAAACTCGTCAAAAACAATCCTAGGAATTACATCGCACAACCTACCCTTTCACTTTCCACTGTTCCAACATTTACTGAAAATGGAGTTCAACCGAGACATGTTGATTTGAGACCTTATATCTTATTCGGTGAGTCTATTGATGTTTTGCCAGGTGCGTTAAGTCGAGTAGCGCTGGTAGAGGGGTCATTGGTGGTAAATTCATCACAGGGGGGTGGCAGTAAAGACACGTGGGTTTTAAACGATTAATGACATGCTGAGCAGAGTAGCAGATTCAATTTTTTGGTTAGGGCGATACACCGAGCGTGCAGAGAATTACGCACGATTCATAGACGTCAATTTTAATCTCTCACTCGATTTACCTCCAGGCATGAAAGAACAATGGCAGCCGCTAATTTCTGCGTCGGGGGATCGTGACTTTTATGTTTCGTTAAACGGAGGAGATTTTAGCAGAGAAAAGGCTATCTACTTCCTTGGTTTCGATGAAAGAAATCAAAATTCGATTGCGTCTGTTGTGGAAAACGCCCGAGAGAACGCCCGTACTGTTCGCGAGAACATTCCGCGTGAAAGCTGGGAGGTGATCAATGACTTGTATTACTACATCAGGCAACAGGAAAAAAAGTCGATTTGGAAGTCTGAGCAGCCGAATGAAGCTTTTAGGCAAATAAAGCTCCGATTGCAGACGCTCAATGGCGTGGCTTATGACACGGTCCCAAGAACGCAAGGCTGGTATTTCAATACATTAGGCCATTACTTGGAGCGTGCGGATAAAACCTCCCGCATGCTTGATGTAAAGTATCATTTTCTTTTACCATCACTAGATGATGTTGGGTCGCCATTGGATTTTCTTCATTGGGCTGCTTTGTTAAAGTCGGTTAGTGCATTCAATGCCTACCGTCGAATCCACGGTAAGATCAGCCCCACACATGTGGTTGAGTATTTGGTGCTCAATCGCTATTTTCCCAGATCTGTGCTATTCTGTTTGAACGAAGCAGAGAATTGCTTGCACGAAATTTCCGGTTCAAAAAGAGGTTATTCAAATCCAGTTGAGAAGCTAATTGGCAATCTTCGATCTGACATGGAGTATGCTGATGTTGGCGATTTATTCGACAAAGGTCTCCATGAATACCTAGATAATTTGCAGCAACAACTCAATGAGATATCAAATGAGATTTACAATCAATATTTCAAGCTTCAGCCTAACTTCACCGCTCAAAATCAGGAACAATAAATGACCTATTGTCTAGGAATATTTAGCAAAGAAGGAGTGGCCGGAATTGCTGACACGCGAATAACATCCGGAAGCGACACCACGGTGGCGAAAAAGGTTTTCTGTGTCAATAGAAACAAGCATTCCTTGTTTATCATGACTGCAGGCCTAAGGTCCGTACGGGACAAGACCATCACCTACTTTCAGGAAGTTCTGAAGGAACAAGATGATCAGTTCACCAAGCTTTATCAGGCGGTAAACAAGTTCGGCGAGCAGGTTCGCAGGGTAGCCAAGGAGGACAAAAAGAGCCTTGAGGAGTCTGGTATGAACTTCAATCTTTATTCGATTGTCGGTGGGCAGCTAGAGGATGACGAAATGCCTAGGCTTTATTTGCTTTACCCTCAGGGCAATTGGATCAAAATCGGAAGGGGCACGCCCTATGTCATTATTGGTAATTCTGGTTTTGGTACTCCTATTCTTAAAAGATCCATCTCGTTCGATTCACCCTTGGCATTTGGACTGAAAAGTGGATTTCTGTCCTTTGATGCTACGCGTATTTCAGCCAACGACGTGGACTATCCGATTGACACTGTGGTGTTAAAAAAAGACAGTTTTGACATCATTGAAAATCGATTTGAGCAGAAGGATTTGGAGCACATCTCCGACTTTTGGAACACTCGACTGAAAGACGCAATCGACAAATTACCTGCAGAGGCATTGGATCGGGCATTTGACAAGGATGACGGTAAACAAGTGTTCCTGCAAAATGAAACTTAAGGTCATTCATCGCACCAGGTATGCTTACGATCAGCCGGTTTTCGTTGAGCCTCATCATTTATATTTTATTCCTCAACACCGGGTTTATATTGATCTTCTGAAATTTGATCTAAAAGTTAATCCTGATCCCAGTGGGCTGTCAAGAAGGCTGGATGCTGAAGGAAATCAATATTATCAATGTTGGTTCAATGAGTTAATCGATCACCTTAGAATCGATGTGGAAATGGAGGTAGAAACCCGGCCGTTTAATCCGTTTGATTTTTTGATAGAGGAGGTAAGTGAAAATCAGGTGCTGGATATTTATCGAAAATTGTCCGTGGAACTGGACCATTCTTTGACCAATTGGATTGGCCAATTTGATCCAGATGGAAATTCGGGAATCGATTTCTTATCAAATGTTTGCAACGCGATGTACGATCGTTGGGAGCATACCATGAATGATTCTCAAGAGCTATGCGACCCAAATTCAAGTTTCAAGGAGCCTTCTGCTTCTTGTCGGGACTTGGCCTGGATGATGATGTGCATGCTGAGGCACGTTGGAGTGCCAGTAAGATTCGTCAGCGGATACGGATTCAATCCAGAGTTGGAAGGCCATGAGTTGCATGCCTGGGTAGAAGCTTGGGTCTTTGGAGCCGGATGGGTTGGGCTGGATCCTTCCTCCGGATTAATGACCACAGAGAACTATGTCCCATTGGCGACCAGCTATCATCCGTCAAATACACTGCCTGTTCAGGGTAGATTCCGAGGCAGTGGTTCATCCAACCTTGTAACAAGTGTCGAAATAGAGAGACTGGATTAAACAAACGTCCAGGCCCACCAGATGAGTACGCCTTGAAGCGGTAATCTCAGCGCCAGTACCCAAACCATTTTGTGCTTTCGCAATCCTTTCATGAGATGATAAATATTGGCAGGGAAAACGGCAATGAGTAAAGCAATGATGCCGTAAGCAGCTAAACTTTGATATTCAGGAATGAATAGCAAAACTCCCAGGACGATCTCAGCCAGACCACTAACCCAATTGATGATTTTCTTAAAAGGAAGGAAGGGAGGAATGATCTTGATGTAAAATCCCGGTGAGACGAAATGATTGATTCCGGCTAGGATATAAAGACCTGCCATGACCCATAGGCTCCAATTTTCTAAGTTCATTCGGCGAATCTCGTGCTTTCCTGATAATTGTGGATAAATAGGTGCATAACCCGGTGTAAAACCGCTGTATAAGTCAGTTCAAAACTTGTTGAAAACTAGCGGGTTATAATATTTGGAGATGTAAAATTAGGGTCTACTTTAGTATGACCAAGCGAGGGTTAGGCAGTGAAGATCAAGAGATCTTACGCTCCTCAGAAGAAAGAAAGTGTGAGTCACGGCAAGCACTGACGAGTTTTGAAGAGTGGTGGCAGGAACGCGATTCGAGGCAACTTGAATAAACGCCAGTCGAGCAGCCGAACAGTAACTTGGAGATGGACAGGCACTACGGTGTTTGCCGATCTAAAGGGGCGAAAATTTCAGCAATGAAATCTTCGCCCTTTTTGTTTGTCACTACTTGTACCCTTCCGGGAGCTTTCTGCTATTAGTAGCCTGCTCAAAAGCATACCCGATTCGCAACAATTTCTTTTCTTCAAATGGCTTGGCGATGAACGTTATGCCCATTGGTCGGCCTTCCTCGGTGTAACCCATCGGCACAGTCAGTGCCGGGAATTTGGCCACTGCGGCGTATCCTGCACTCCAGTTATTGATAGAAAGTATAGCGTCAAGGTTGTGTTCTTCCATGGGTTCAGTGAAGTATCGAGTGCCGGTTTGGTTTAGATTTAGTTTGATCGCATTGAGGCTGTCCAATGAAGTGCTGTCAGCAACAATTCCTTCGAATAATTTCTGATTGTAAGCCAATCTCATGACTGTATCCTGCAGGTTGTACTCGACAATATCGGCGACTGATTTCACAGGGAGATTTGGGCCTCCGTATTTGTCAATGTAAGCAGGTAGGTCCACCTTCATGTCTCCATTCAGGAGATTCAAGAACCCGGGCAGTCCACCGCCCTGTGGCTCTATTTCGATAAGAATAGCGCCCGCTTGTTCAAATTTTTGAATAGTTTGATAATATGTGGTATCCTCCAGGAATTGTTTAATCACCCCAAACCGCATTCCTTCTAGAATGGCTTCTTTCAGATTATCGATGTAGTTACTTGCTCTAGAAACTCCGACCGTAGATTCATCAGCTGCATCCTCTCCATTCATAGCAGAGAGTAAAATGGCATTATCAGTCACATTTCGAGTCATGGGACCGGGTGTATCCAATGTGCTTGAAATTGGTACGATACCACCTCTACTCAGAAGCCCGATAGTCGGCTTTAGGCCTACCGCGGAATTTGAACTTGAAGGTGAGAGAATTGACCCGGAGGTTTCCGTTCCTACAGCTGCAGCCGCATAGTTTGCCGCCATGGAAGTACCACTGCCCGAGCTGGAACCACCCGTGTCGTGGATCATTCGGCCATACGGGTTAAGGGTCTGTCCTCCAACCGCAGAGTAGCCATTTGGACAGCCTGAACAAATAAAATTAGCCCACTCGCTGAGACTTAATTTTCCCAAAATGATGCCTCCTTTTTCCATAATCCGCTTCACGATGAAGGCGTCCTGCTCGGGGCGATTGTCTTTCAGTGCATGAGCCCCAGCCGTGGTTGGCATGTTCGATGTATTGATATTGTCTTTCAAGAGTACGGGCATTCCAAAAATCGGGTGCTCGTCACCAGATCGGTTTTTGTCCATCTCCATGGCCTCTGATACCGCATTAGGATTGATGGTGATGATCGTGTGCAGTGTGGTATTACTGTCGTTTTCGAACTTTACAATTCGGTACAAATACCACTTCACGAGCTGCTCATAGGTCAGATCACCTACTTCAATGCTGGCCTGTTTGCTGGGAATGTCCGTCTCTAAAATCAGCGGTTTCAAGGCTTCATATTCCTCCTCTTCAAAGTCCTCAATCTGCGGCTGGACTATAGCCCAGATGTCGTTCTTGTTATTCACCACCGATTGAATCCTCTTGAACTGCATTCTGGACGATTCATTTTCTTGTGATTTCGCTAATTCCTCAGTTTCGTCATAAGGAATCCAAGGGGGGATGACGGTTTTAGGTTCTGGTTTACAAGCTGCAACTATAATTAGGGTGAGGATGAATAGCTTTTTCACTGGATTAATATTCCATTGGTTGAGATACTGTAATTTAATCCCATGAGAGCAGTTTTAATAATTCCAATCTTGACATTGGCTTTGGTTACAGCCGGTCAGGGTACCATCGTTGAAAGCCTTGCGATTGAGAGCGAGATATTGGGAAAACCGGTAGAATATTCAATTTACTTACCAGCTGACTATGAAGCGTCTAACCGTAAATACCCTGTGCTTTTTTTACTTCATGGATACACGGATGATGAGAATGGCTGGACGCAATTCGGAGAAGTAAAGAAAATTATGGACAACCTTCGTGATGATGTCGATGTAACCGATATGGTCATTGCCATGCCAGACGCTGGGGTGACCTGGTACGTTAACACGTACGATGAAAAGACCCGCTACGAGGATTTTTTTATTGAGGAGTTTATCCCATTCATTGAAGAAAAGTATCGAGGCAGAGGAACCAAAAGATTTCGAGCGGTCGCTGGATTATCAATGGGTGGGCATGGCACGCTCATTTATTCATTGAAACATCCTGAGCTATTTGCCGCCGCAGCTCCTTTGAGTGCCTCTGTGTGGACCGAGGAATATATAACGTCTGTCCCGGCAGCAGATTTTGATAAGTATTTCGGATTTATTTATGGTTCCGGAAAGGCCGGAAAGGACCGACTTACTGAGCACCTCAAACAGAATGCAGCACTTTATATTCTAGAGTCTGCAGATCCGGAAAAACTGAAATCAGTTCGCTTTTACATTGATTGTGGCGATGATGATTTCCTTATTGAAGGCAACATGGAACTTCACAAACAAATGCGAAGATTGGGGATACCACATGAATTTCGAGTGCGAGATGGCGCCCATAATTGGACGTATTGGCGAGAAGCTCTCCCTGAAGTGCTGAAGTTTGTTAGTCAAAGTTTTCACCAGTATTGAGCACTTCATTCATATTCTTGCTTGAACGTTTCCTAGTGTTGGGGTAAATTGATCGGCCATCAACAACCTTAACCCATGAAACCTCTCAAATTACTGGTCATCGGCCTTTTGCTAGTCACCGTTTCGGTCTCAGCTCAACGAAGAAAAAAAGCCCCAGCTTATACCCCCGTAGATACCACCCTCTATCAAGGGCTGAAATGGAGGAATATTGGGCCTTTTCGGGGTGGACGGAGCGTGGCTGCCTGCGGAGTGGTCGGTCAGCCCATGACCTACTACATGGGGACTACTGGAGGAGGCATCTGGAAAACCGAAGATGCCGGTATTTCCTGGAAGAATATTTCGGATGGCCAGTTGAAAACAGGATCCGTTGGGGCAATTGCCGTGTCAGAGGCTGACCCCAATGTCATTTACGTGGGGATGGGAGAGCATGCCGTGCGAGGCGTGATGACCTCAAGCGGAGACGGAGTATATAAATCCACGGATGCAGGAAAAACGTGGCAACATGTTGGTCTGGATAAGTCGATGCACATTTCGGATGTCATCATTCATCCTTCCAATCCGGACATAGTTTTTGTTTCAGTTCAGGGTGCGCTTTACGGTCCGAGCCAGGAACGGGGAATTTTCAAATCAACCGATGGAGGAACTAGCTGGAAAAAAGTGCTTTATGTAGACGCTGGGACGGGGGCGTCTGGATTGAGCATGGATATGACCAATCCCAGAATTCTTTATGCCTCCATGTGGCAGCACAGACGTTACCCATGGACGATGGATTCGGGTGGGCCAAATTCAGGCTTATACAAGTCTGTAGATATGGGCGAGACGTGGGAGAAAATGGAGGAAGGTCTTCCTGAAGAATTTGGAAAGTCCGGTATTTCTTTGTCTCGTGCCAACCCTGAAATAGTTTATGCGATCATAGAAGCTGAAGGCTCTAAGGGAGGTTTGTACAAGTCAATGGATGCAGGCAAAAAATGGAGTCAGGTCAATAAAAACCGAGTGCTGATTGCAAGGTCTTGGTATTACATGGAGGTCTTTGCTGATCCCGTGGATGAAAACGTGGTTTATGTGCTGAACGCACCGGTTATGAAATCGATCGATGGAGGTCGTTCGTTCTCAAATTTGCCAACGCCGCATGGTGACAATCACGACTTATGGATAAATCCAGACAACAACGAAGTGATGATAAATGCCAATGATGGGGGAAGCAACATTTCGTTCAACAGTGGAAAATCTTGGTCTTCACAACGAAACCAATCTACTTCTCAATTTTACCGAGTCATCACGGATAATTTGGTTCCCTACAATGTGTACGGCGGACAGCAGGACAACTCGGCCATCGCCATTGCCAGTCGCACGAATGGCGGAGGAATTGGTTGGAAAGACTGGTACTCTGTGGCGGGTTGCGAGAGCGCGTATCTCGCGTTTGACCCTGATAATCCGGAAGTGATTTATGGTGGATGCTATCAAGGTATCATCGAGGAATGGGTAATGGCCACCAGCGAAGGAAAACCAATTAAAGAGTACCCTGAGTTAGGACTGAGCGGCATCCCGAAAAATTTCAAATATCGTTACAACTGGAACGCCCCAATTATAAGCTCACCGCATGACCGAAGCACGATTTACCATGCCGGAAATGTGGTGTTTAAAACTACGGATGGTGGTATTTCATGGGAGGTCATCAGTCCTGATCTTACCCGAAATGATACAACAAAACAAGGGCCTGGGGGAAGACCATATACCAACGAGGCAGCAGGCGGGGAGAATTACAATACGATCATGTACCTCACTGAATCACTTCATGAGCAGAGTACGTTGTGGGCAGGATCCGATGATGGTTTGGTGCACATCACGCAAGATGGTGGGCAGTCTTGGAAAAACGTGACACCTCCAAATTTGCCTGAGGCAATCATCAACAGCATCGAAGTGTCACCTCACGATCCGGGCACAGCGTATATCGCCGTGATGAGATACAAGTTTAACGACCTCCGTTCCTATGCATTTAAGACGAATGATTACGGAGCAACTTGGACATCTATCACAACGGGACTGGATGATCCAAATGGATTTATTCGTGTGATCAGGGAAGATAAAAAGACCAAAGGCCTGCTTTATGGTGGGACAGAAACGGGGCTGTACGTTTCGTTTAATGACGGTGCGAATTGGCAGAGATTGCAACTCAATTTACCTGTAGTTCCGATCAATGATTTGACCATACAGGACAATGACCTGGTGGCTGCGACTGCCGGTCGGGGCTTTTGGATTCTGGATGACCTTGGCACTTTCCAGCAGGCAAAAGGAAAACTAGAGACGAACAGACTATTTCAACCCAAAGATTCCTATTTGATTTTGGGAGGCACATCTTCCAATCCGACGATCGGAAAAAATCCTAAATCGGGTGTTGTGTTTGATTACTTCCTGCCTGAAGAACTACCCGATAGTCTGTCAGCCAAAATTGAGATTATTCAAGATGAAGAAGTGATCAGAACGGTCTCCAGTAAACCTACCGAAGATTTTAAAACCTGGCCCGGCGGCCCACCAAAACCGGAAGTAATACCTGTCAAGAAAGGCATCAATCGATTTGCCTGGGATTTTCGCAGAGAGACGCTCCCGGCGGTTGACGGGGTGTTTGTTTACGGAGACTATCGAGGTTCCAGAGTAGGACCGGGCGAGTACACCATCCGCCTGAGTATCGAGGAAAAGGACACTTTAGAGGTAGTGGCCAAAGTATTACCGGTTCCTAAAAGTGGTCTTGAGAAATCAGATTACGAGGAGCAACAAGCAATGTTGGTGAAAATTGAAAACATGATTCGGGACATGCATGAAAAAGTAAACGACATGCGATCGGGGAAAGATCAGCTTCAAGCTTACCAAAAGTTGTTGAAGGAAAATGAGGATGCTCAGTCGCTTTTGGACACGGCCAAGTCACTCATTTCGCAAATAAAAGAATGGGAAGAAAATCTTATACAGCCCAAACAAAAGACGTTTCAGGATGTAATAAACTTTCAGAATCAGTTGAATGCTCAGTTGATGCACTTAAAAGGATTTGTAGATACCCCAGACCCAGAAGTTACCAGTGGAGCAAAGGAACGGCTGAATGATTTAACGCAACAGTGGGACACATTTGCGCAAGAGCGTGACCGTCTGATTGATGTTGAATTGAAGGCTTTCAATGACTTATACAGGTCGCTGGAATTGCCGGCTGTGATATTAAAAGGGGACTAATATTAAAAAACTGAATATGCCTTACATAAAACCGGAGGATAGGGAGAAGCTTGATGAAATTGTACAGCTAATGCATGAAGCAGGGGTTGTGGCAAATGGCGATCTGAATTACGTCCTATATGCCTATTGTAAAAGACATGTGAGCCCGTCTTACAACAACTACAAAAACTTCATCGGTGAATTGAACCAATGCGTTACTGAAATCGAAAGAAGGATTTTAGGGCCTTATGAAGATGAGAAAATCAAGGAAAATGGGGATGTGTAAAGGAGTTCATGATTTGTGGCATGATGTAGATAGATGTTATTCGCATCTGCTGACCATGCGTTGATTCCTTATAATAAAAAAAGCCCGCCAAATGGCGGGCGTTTACTATTAATCCTTCTTTCCAAGCATCAATAGCTCGTTCATGTTGATCTCCGTGACGTAGCGCTTTTCGCCTTCCTTTGTCTCGTAAGATCGGCTGGTGAGCTTGCCCTGGATGGCCACCTCACTACCCTTCTTCAGATAGTTCTCGATCACGTCCACCTTCTTACCCCAGGCCACTACGTTGTGCCATTGCACATCCTCTACTTTTTCGCCTTTGTTGTTGTAATACACGTCGTTCGTGGCGAGCGAAAAAGACGCCATCTTCGTTCCACTTTCGAACGTTCTCACTTCCGGTTCTTTGCCTAATCTACCAATTAGCTGTACGTTGTTTCTTAAAGTTGTCATGATAATAAAATTTTAAGTGTTTAATTGATTCATCGTGTTGGTAGATGAATTTGTCATTTGACGAGAGCAAAGGTTGGGAGGTCTCCAAATCCGAATCGGTATTTACTCAATTGTAGTCGTTTAATATCCGTTTGTAAACGTTTGCACTTGTTTTTATGTCTGAATATCAATAACTTATGAAAGATGAAATCTGAGAAATTTTATTGGGTCTGGTCAGCAATAATTATTGTTTTGATTCTTTCTTCCTTATTTCTAGATCGTGAAACGCTTGTAGAAATTCAGCTGTCAGGATTGAATGTGGTGCTGTTCCTATCAGGGATGATCTTGGTCGCACTAGCCGTATTAACGCATGGATGGTTTGATTCACGAATCGGTTACACATGGTTTATGATTCTTGGAATTCTAGCCATTTACTGTATGCTCTTTTTCCGATATCTAGTAGCGGCTGAGAGAAGTCATTTAATCGAGTACAGCATCCTTGCTTTATTCCTCTTGGAAGCATTCAAAAAACGAAAACAAAATGGATTTGATAAGATCAAGCCGGGTTGGTTCGCTCTGATGGCCACATCGTTGATTGGCTTGTTTGACGAGAGCTTACAGCTTTTGATTCCGAATCGGGTTTTCGATCCTTACGATATGGTGTTCAATTGTACGGCTGCTGCTCTGGCAGTGGGTTCCAGTGGCTTGGTAAGATGGTTCAGGTTGAAAGTGCAAAATTGACTATTTCAAAAAGTTTAATTATAATTAACTGAATGAATGAGCAAAGAAAATGCTTGGAATGCGGAAAACCTGTTTTCGGACGGGTGGATAAGAAATTTTGTTCCGATGGCTGCCGCAATGCCTATAACAACAAAACCAAAGGTGCGTCTAACAACTACATTCGCAATGTGAACAACATCTTATCAAAAAATAGACGTATTCTTAAAGAGCTAAATCCTACAGGGAAAACCAAAAAGCATCGAGAGCAGCTCTTGAAAAAGGGTTTCGATTTTGACTATATGACCCGTGTGTACACAACCAAGGAGGGTAGTGAATATCGATTCTGCTATGAGCAGGGATATTTAATCCTTGAAAACGATTTTATACTTTTGGTGGAGCGTGACGATTAGAATAAATGACATAAAAAAAGGGCGATTTCTCGCCCATTTCAATTTCAATTTATCCAATATCAGGACAGCACTTCTTTCACTTTCTCAGCGGCATCTTTTAGCAGGATCGCCGAAGTTACTTTCAGTCCTGAATTCTCAATGATCGCTGCACCCTCTTCGGCGTTGGTTCCTTGTAGTCGCACAATGATCGGTACATCGATATTCCCAATATTCTTGTAGGCTTCTACCACACCATTTGCAACACGATCGCATCGCACGATACCACCAAAGATGTTAATCAATATGGCTTTCACGTTTGGATCTTTCAGGATGATTCGGAACCCGGCTTCTACTGTTTTGGCGTTTGCCCCACCTCCTACATCCAGAAAGTTTGCAGGATCTCCACCGGAGAGTTTGATGATATCCATAGTGGCCATGGCCAGTCCTGCACCATTCACCATGCAGCCTACGTTTCCGTCCAACTTCACGTAGCTCAGATTATGCTCACCAGCTTCCACTTCTGCGGGGTCTTCCTCTGAGATGTCTCTCAATTCTGCCAAGTCCTTGTGGCGGAAAAGTGCATTTTCGTCCAGGTTCACCTTGGCATCCACTGCCAGAATCTTACTGTCTGAAGTTTTCAACACCGGATTGATTTCAAACATCGAAGAGTCAGTCGCCTGGAAGGCGTTGTACAGCGAGTGAATGAACTTCACCATGCCTTTAAACGCTTCGCCTTTTAGTCCCAATGCGAAAGCAACTTTTCGAGATTGGAAACCTTGTAGTCCGACCGCCGGATCAATCCATTCTTTCACTATTTTTTCTGGAGAGTTCTCCGCCACTTCTTCGATATCCATTCCTCCTTCGGTAGAGGCCATGATCACGTTTTGACCTGTCGCTCTATCCAGCAATATGGACATGTAGTATTCTTTGGGATCTTCTGCACCAGGATAGTACACATCCTGAGCGATGAGAATTTTGTTGACCCTTTTTCCTTCTGGTCCGGTTTGGTGGGTAACCAAAGTTCCACCGATGATTCCTTCGGCTTTTGGTTTAACCTCGTCCAGGCTTTTTGCCAGAACCACGCCATGAGAATCAGTTTCCTTCACTTTTCCTTTTCCACGACCACCTGCATGAATCTGCGCCTTCAGGACGTACCAGTCAGTTCCTGTCTCTCGGTGCAGTTGCTTGGCAGCTTCTACGGCTTTGTCAGGGTTTTCAGCCACTATGCCCTCCTGAATGGTTACTCCGTAAGACTTTAGGATTTCTTTTGCTTGGTATTCGTGAATGTTCATGGGAGAAATTTTTTGCGAAAATACGAGCTATAAAAGCTTTATACAAAGGTAGCCGATTCAAATCCTACTGAAGGCCGAAGACTTCTATATTTGCGCTCATGCTGCAAGCCATTAATGTGCATAAATCCTATGGTTCTCTGGAAGTGCTCAAGGGAATTGATTTGGAAGTCAAAAAAGGCGAAATCGTTTCGATCGTTGGGGCCTCTGGTGCGGGCAAGAGTACGCTGCTGCATGTGCTGGGAACGCTTGACCTGCCGGATGAAGGGCAGATTTTGGTCAATGGATCAGATGTGTCAAAGCTGAGCAGCAAGGACTTGGCAAAGGTGCGAAATGCCAATATTGGGTTTGTTTTTCAGTTTCATAATTTGCTTCCCGAGTTCACGGCTTTGGAGAATGTCTGCTTGCCGGGTTTTATCGCAAAAAGAAACGAGTCGGAAGTACGCCAAAAGGCTGCCGAGTTATTGGACATGCTAGGCTTGGCCGAGCGAAAGGAACATGCGCCGGGTGATTTGTCAGGAGGGGAGCAGCAGCGCGTGGCTGTGGCGCGTGCATTGATGAATGATCCCTTGATAGTTTTTGCAGATGAACCTAGCGGAAATCTGGACAGCAAGAACGCTGAGGAACTGCATGCCCTGTTTTTCGAACTAAGGGACAAACTTGATCAGACCTTTGTGCTCGTCACGCACAACGAGCAGCTGGCTGACATGGCCGATCGAAAATTAGAAATCAAGGACGGCAAAATTTCATGATTCTCTCCAAGGGCGTCCGCCTCATGCTTGCTGCATCTTTCACATTCGCATTGATGAATGTTTTTGTCAAGGCCGTGCCACACATCCCAGCAGTGGAGATCATCCTTTTCCGATCTGTGATTTCATTGGTTATAAGCGTCTTCATGTTGCAAAAACAAAAAGTGAGCGTATGGGGAAACAACAAGCCCATCCTCATTGCACGGGGCGTGGTTGGGGCGATAGCACTCTTGATTTTCTTTGAATTGCTGCAGCAGATCCCACTTGCAACTTCAAGCTCATTAGCGTATCTGGCGCCCATTTTTACCACCATCATCGGGATATTTCTTGTAGGAGAAAAAGTCAAGCCGATCCAGTGGTTGTTCTTCCTGATTTCATTTGGAGGCGTTTTGATTATTCAAGGATTCGATTCTAGAATCGAGATCATTCATTTGATCATGGGGATCACCACTTCGTTCTTTATGGGACTGGCATATGGATTTATTAGGAAATTGAAAACGTCAGAGCATCCATTGGTAATCATCTTTTATTTCCCACTTGTCATGCTCCCAATTTCGGCCATTTGGTCAGGGATAGTTTGGGTGATGCCTTCAGGAATCGATTGGTTTTACCTGATCATGGTAGGTATTCTTACACAAATCGCTCAGTTCTTTATGACCAAGTCGTACCAGTCCGAGGAGTTGAGCAAGGTGAGCATTGTGAATTATGTGGGGATCGTTTTTTCCCTTTCGTTTGGCTGGATATTCTTCGATGAGTTCTTCAATATCATGACCTTCCTGGGGATGGCTCTTGTGTTGGCTGGCGTCATTGCCAATGTTTTGGTCAAGAAGACATAAGAAGATTCATTTCCATTTTGATATCGCATCTTTCGTACAAGTCGTCATAGCAAGAGAGTTCTTCAAATCCCATTTTCTGATACAAATGGATTGCCGGTTTCAGTTTACGATTGGTGTAAAGCACTATTTGTTCAAAACCCAGTTGCTTGGCCTTTTCGATAGCTGCCTTGATAAGCTCTTTTCCCAATCCCTTGAATCGAGCTTCAGGATAAACGCCCATTTTGGTCAGTTCCACAACCTGATCCGAGTGTTTCTTCAAGGCGACTGTACCCAAGATTTGGTCATTTAACTCAACAAACAAAATAGCTCCACCGGAGCTGATGATACGCGACTCAGGATCGGACAGTATTTCTTGATCAATAGGTTCCAGCACAAAAAACTCTTTGATCCACCCTTCGTTTATGGTTTTGAAATGGTGCCCAATTTCTTCGTTGAACTCAACTATCTTCATGGAGTAAGTTTACGAGAAGTTTGGCTAAAAGCTTCAAAACCGTATCTTTAAGTGATAACCTCTCACTAGTGAAAAGACTTTTCTTTCTTCTTTTTTCCTCCTTTTTGCTTGGAAGCTTAGTGGCACAGCCTTCGGACAGTCTAATGACCAGACTTAATGAAGACTTGTCGGAAAAGGAGCGAGCACAGGTTTACATTGATCTGGCCTGGGAGTTCAGAGACATTAGACCAGATTCCACGGTATATTATGCAAAGAAGGCCATATCGGTTTCGGAATTATATGGTTTTCCCCATGAACGAATTCAAGCGATCAACTTTCTAGGTGTCGGGTATCGAAATCTGAGTTTGTACTCAAAAGCTCTCGAACAGTATCTGCTGGCTTTGAAGTTGGCGGAGAAGGATAGAAATTTCGAGCAGCGAGGATACTCACTTATTAACATTGCCAACCTTCATCTTTTCCAAAAGGATTACATAGAGTCTCGCAGGTATCTGATCATGGCCCTTGATCAAGCTCAGGAATTAAATGACCTGGCGATGATTGGCTATAGTCACATTAATCTGGGACGAGTACATAGGGAATTGCAAGAGTACGATTTGGCTATGCAGTATTTCGATCAGGCCGCCACAGTTCGTAAACAATTGGACGATGATTACGGGTTGTTATCTATCAAGTTGGACCGAGCTGAAGTTCTTAGACTTAAAGGTTCCCTGGATGAAGCCTTGGTTGAATTTAGGTCAGTAATTAAGGAATTAGAGACGTTACAGGATTTAAGGGGTTTGGCAAGGTCTTACAATGGCCTATCCAGGATTTATTTGAGCAAGGGTGATATTCAAAAAGCGGAGCAGAGTGCCTTGGAGTCTATAGAAATTGCTCAAGGCCTATCTCTAAAGTATGAGCAAAAGGAATCTCTGAAGATTCTGGCAGAAGTGAATGCCAAAATGGGACTTTATCAGGAAGCGTATGAGTATCTGGAATCCTATTCCAATCTTAATTATCAGATTTTCAGCGAGGAGAAAATTCGTCAGGTGGAACAGCTCAAGTCGCAAGCTGAGATAGAGCGACAGGAAGCGGAAAACGACCTGCTTAGAGAACAATCAGCTCGACAAGGGATCATCTCTTATTTCTTGGCCATCGTGGCGGTACTGTTTATGATTACCGCTTTCGTATCGTACCGAGCATTTATAATTAAGAGAAAACTGTCCGTAGAGGTCAATAACCAAAAGAATCAAATCCAAAAGGATAAAGACCTAATCGAGCAACAAGCTGCTAAACTTAAGGAGCTTGACGAGACCAAATCAAGGTTTTTCTCGAACGTCTCTCACGACCTAAGGACACCACTTAGTCTCATTCTTGGGAATCTTGAAATTGCGATGAGTGATACAGATTCCTACTTTAGTCCTTCAAGCAAACAGAGCCTGGAATCAAGTTTAAGAAATGCGCGTCGCTTGGTTCATCTTACGGATGAAATCAATGATATTACTCGTCTCGAGGAAGGTAAAATAAGTCTAAAGAAGGAACCTGTTCAGATGATTCCATTTCTTAAGGTTCTGACCGATATGTTTAAGTCTGCGGCTGAATCCAAGGGAGTCAAACTTGACTTTCAATCCTCATTGAAAAGCTCAGAATCAGTACAGTTAGACTCGAGCCAATTTGAGAAAGTTTATTATAATTTGATCTCGAATGCCATCAGACATTGTCAAGTTGGGGATAAGATTAGTGTCAATGTTTCCAAGTATGAGAAAAATATCTTGATTGAGTTTTCAGATACTGGTACAGGTATTCATCCTCAAGCTCTGCCTAATATATTCGAAAGGTACTATCAGTCTCATGAAGGAAATCGCGGAATTAAAGAAGGGCTTGGGATCGGGCTTTCTTTGGTAAAAGAACTGGTAAGGTTACATGACGGTGAAATATCCGTGTCAAGTGAACTGGGAAAAGGTACGACTTTCATAATTTCATTGCCGGCAAGTTCAAATGATGAAGGTGTCTTGGCGGAAATTTCGGATTTCATTCGGGATCACAACGAGTCGACAAATATTCCTAAGAAGAATTCTCCGTCATCTATTGACATGGAGGATAAGCTCGATCCAAAACCCCGAATTCTGATCGTTGATGATCACCCTGAAATCCGAAGATATATTAGGCAGATATTGGAAGATGATTATGAAGTAAAGGAAGCTTCGCACGGTTTAGAGGCTTTGGATTTATTGGAAAGACAGGAAGTGGAACTCATTGTCACTGATCTAATGATGCCATGGATGGATGGGTTTGAGTTGATAGAGTCGATTCAAGCAAACCCTGAGTATAAGAAGATTCCGATGTTAATTGTTTCTGCACGTATCTCGGACGATGATCGTGAAAAAGCACTAATCCAAGGGATCAATGACTTCATTCAGAAACCATTTGATAAAAAAGAGCTGGAGCTCAGAATCAATAATTTACTTCAGTCGAATCAAAATACTGATTCATTTGAATCGGTGGCGTCCAGGCAAAATATTGAATCTTACGGACAGGAGATTCTTAAGAAAGTAGAGAGTTATATCAAGGAGAATATTGAAGACACAAATCTGAGTGTGCTCCAACTTGGGGATGCTATAGCTGCGTCAGAACGTCAAGTTTACCGATTGATTAAGAAGGTGAGTGGGAAAACTCCCTATGAATACATAACTGACGTGCGTATTCAGTACGCAGATTACTTGATTCGGAAAAATAAAGTGAAAAGTGCTTCTGAGGCGGCTAGAATGGTAGGCATTAAGAATGTAACAACCTTCAATAAGCAATACGAGAAGAGGTTCGGAAATAAACCGACCGAATTATTCGAAAACTCTTAATGATTCGCGATCTCAGTAAGCTGTGCTTCACTGAAAGCGTTAAAGTAGGCATTAACAGTCCCGGGATTCTCTATGAAAATTTCCGGAGAGGTATTGAAATGATTTACTTTCTTGGAGGATAGTAACCTCGAAAGGCCTCTTGAAATCTTATTTTCACGGTTAAGCATAATGAGCAGATTTAGGCGTTGTATGAACCAATATTGACCATTGAATTCCGGCTTCTTTTTCGTTGCAAAGTCATTTTAAAACCAATGATTGCAGCCAGTGCCGAAATGATAATTAATACAAGTTTTTTGTTCATCACGTCCTTAGGGCACACTTGAATAAAGCCCCCCCTAAAAATCTCATAAAAAAATTATTGAACGACAACCGATCCTGACTGAACAGCGGATGCACCAAAGAATCCTAATACCAACTCGTCGCTATCGGTATATCGTAAATTGCCTTGTAACACTGCCGGGGCTGTCCCTGAAGAACTGCCTAGGGAAGTCGTTTGTAACTTGAGTAATTCCAGAAAATCAAAGGCTTCCTTACTGAGGGACAAGAGCTCAATTGTGACTTCATCTCCCTGGTCGTATTCGAACCTAGAGATATTGTGAGGTAGGAGTTGACCATTGATGAATTGATCACTGAGTAGCTCGAGTTGTTCTGGGTCGTTAAGTAGTTCGCCATTTTTGAATCCTTTGTAGCGGTAATAATTCTCCTCATCCTGTGGATCTTGAGTTTGTACTACCGGATAGTAAACCGTTTCGTCTTCCCCAGTATCGGGGTTTTGTCTAATAAATGAACTAATGGAAATGTTTTCAATAGCAGGGACTGGGTTCAGGTTTTCTGAATTGGATACAATAGTTCGGCCATTCGAAAGGACTACCTCAAGGCTATAACCGATCGTTTCAGCACCAGCAAAAACATCAGAAACATAAACACCATCTGTGGTATGCACGAAAGCTCGATCTACCGCCCCATCATTAACCGTTACAATGGCATCCTCAATGGGCTCCTCTTGTCGGTCAGAATCGAAGCTCACAGTTCGGGAAAGCTTCACCCAATGCTGTTTGTCTTCATCGGTAACCCAGCCCTCAATGACCACAACGTTTTGGCCCGCAGGTATTTCGATATCAGGATTAGAACATCCCAAGATCAAAGCGGTCAATATGATCAGTAACTTTTTCAAAACCTGAAGTTGTAAGTGACTGATGGAATGGCTGTTCTGAAAATCGAGTAGGGGATGGCTTCCGTCTGCCCGGGATCGGTCTCAGATTCTCGGAAGAAAAATGAATAGATGTTTCTTCTGGCGTAGACATTATAAATCGTAAATACCCAGCTGTCCCGGTTCTGTCTTGGCGCTCCAGATTTTCTGGTAGCTCTACCATCTATTTTTAGGGAGATATCCATTCGGTGGTAGTCAGGGAGCCTGTTTTGGTTTCTGTCCTCAAAATGGGGTACGATCTTCCCATCAAAAACGAATTTCCCTCTAGGCAGAGTCAAAGGCCGACCCGAGTTATAATTGAAAGTGCCGGATGCACTCACTCTGGGAGATATCTGATAAATTCCTGTCAAGGTGACGTCATGTAGCTTGTCAAAATCCGCGGCAAAAAATTTGCCTTCATTGATTTCCAGGGAAGAGAATTCATTCTGAAACTGCTGTTCACTTCTGGAAAGCGTATAACTCAGCCAGCCCCTCATTTTGCCAGTGTTTTTCTTGATGAATACTTCCAAACCATATGCTAGACCTATGCCTGCAAGTAATTCGGTTTCTAAGTTCTCATTAAACAATAGATCCGCCCCGTCTTTAAATTCAATCACATTGTTGATTTTCTTGTAATACAACTCAAGGCTGAATTCCCAAAAATCAGAATTTGAGTTAGTGTAATAGCCTAATGAATAATGGGCAGATATGGTTGGCTCGATACTTCGATCACTGAGTTTCCAAATATCAGTTGGCGATGGTGATACCGTGTTGGAGATCAAATGAATAAACTGATAGGACTTGCTGTATGAAGCTTTGATAGATTGTCTAGAGGTGAGTTTGTAGTTCAAAGCCAATCTGGGTTCCCATCCAAGCCATCGGTTAAAAACCTTGCCCGACCCAATTGAGAGCGTGTCGGTAATGGTTTCATCAGTCATCGGTATGCCTGGCTGATAATTATAAATATCTCCCGGTCCGAAATTTTGAAGTAAAGACCACCTGAGACCGTATTGAAAACTTAGGTTTGACGATACTTGTGAACTGTGGGACATATAAAAGGCAGTTTCAAGTGCGTCTTCGTTATCCAGCTCCACTGGGATAGAGGATGCATTTTCATTGAAGGGTTGCCTTTCTCCGGGCTTCAGTTTGTGAAACGTATTTTGAAGACCGAAATCAACACTGTTTCGAGGGTTTATGATGTAACCAAAATCTGCCTTAAATGAGATGTCTCGAATGAGCGATTTCCCAATGAATGATCCGACTTCCTGAGGATCTTGAATTTGGTAGTTGTACTCAGAGACGATCCCAGTGAAATTGGAAAATAACCTCGGGTTAAAAATTTTGTTCCACCTCAATGAAAATGACCTGTTTCCCCATTTTCTGATAGCATTGAAGCCAGCCCGGTTTCTGTCACGACCGTAGTAGGCAGAAAGAAACAATCGATTTTTGCTATCGATGCTCCAATTCACCTTGGCATTGAGATCTTGAAACGAAGTACGACTATCATCCAGGCTGGCATTTAAGAAATCCTCAATGGAGAAGTTGAGCAGTGAGCGCCTTGCAGAAACCAGGTAGGAAGACTCACCTTGTTTAATAGGCCCTTCAACAGTTAGTCTACCTGAAACAAGGCCTAAACCTCCTGAGGCATGGAATTCTTGATTGTTACCCTCTCTTTGGATGATGTTAATAACCGATGAAGCCCGCCCACCATATTGTGCCGGGATGTGCCCCTTCATGATTTCGACAGAATTCACAACTTCGGGATTGAAAACAGAAATCAGACCGTAGAAATGATTGGGGTTATAAATCGGCGCTTCATCTAGTAGGATCAGGTTTTGATCAATGTCTCCGCCCCGTATGTTTAATCCGGTGGCGTCCTCACCAATGGATCTGATCCCTGGCAATGTGAGTGAATTCTGAAAGATATCCTGTTCCCCAAGGAAGTATGGGATGGGCCATTCGTCTCCTATGGAAATAGGAGTTAGACCTGGTATCATATTATCAACGTTGAATACCGGGTTCAGAGAGGTTACAGTGACCTCATCCAATTCGGACACCTGAGGTGCGAGACTGATGATTTCCTGCCGATTCTTATCCAATGTAATGGTCTTGGTGATTTGTTCAAATCCTACATAATTGAACTGAATCGTATAGGTGCCGGATGAAAGCGTGAGGGAATAAAACCCGTAGGAATTGGTGGTGGTACCGGTCATTTTCTCGCTTACAATAATTGTAGCACCGATCAGCGCTTCACCTGTCTCCCTATCCTTGATGCTTCCACTTAGGGTGAATTGTTTTTCCTGAAAAGAGAGTATTACCAACTCTTCAGATAGCATATACTGAATGTTTGCCTGAGAATTGAGCAGATTCAGTACCCGCCGCAGAGTCGTAGGGTTAGATTTAAGTTGAATTTCCTTTTCTGGCAGTACATCAGAGCTATATGCCAGCTTGATTCCTTGCTCGCGAATGCTAGAGAGTAAATCACTTACTTCATACAAGGACTTATCGAAACTTAATTCTTTATCAAGAACGGACTGTCCCCAGCTTAACTGGGCAAAGAAAATCGTAAGTAATAAACTTAAGAGAAGATTCTTCATTCGCCTTGATAGGAGGTGTAAACCTCGAAATCAAGCGCAAATTTAGAGCTTATTCGCAACCCTTTCCTTTGATCGAGATATTAGTTCCTTTTTGAGAAATGTTGACAGAAAGTATCGACTTTAAAGCCTCACACAGCTCATCCAAAGTCAGATTGTCAAAATCTGCCGTAAGTCGACATTTTGCAACTCTCTGGTTAAGCCTGAAGGTAACCTTGTAGTATTTCTCCAAGTCTCGAACGGCTTCACCAAGTGGTGTTTCATCGAATGAAAATTCACCCGTTCTCCAGCTATGCGTATTGTTCGGGACGTTTTCCAGCACACTGATTTGATGGGTGGATTTGTCCAGTTTGGCGAATGCTCCGGCAGCTAATTCAACTGATTCATTCAGGTTCGATAATGCGACCTTGCCATGAGTAACTGCCAACGTAATTTCTTTTTTCGATGAAGAAAGGTTGAATGCCGTACCTAATACTTCGACAGTCCCGCCATTCATTTTAATATTGAACGGCTTGTCACTTTTCTGTACGTTGAAAAAGGCTTCACCGGTGAATGTAACCTCGCGTGAATTACCAAATTGCTCAGGATATTTTATCAAACTACCATTTGACAAAGTAACCTCCGTACCATCGGGTAGTAGAATGTTTTTTGTTTCGTCATTGGACACAACCTCAATGAGGTCCGGAGATGATTCGTAATTGCGGACGATCACCACAGATGCGATCAATAATGCAACTACAGCTGCAACCTTTAATAAAGGCATGAGCTTAGATGTCTTAGCCACTTCTTTCTGGGAGATTCTTCCGGAAACCTTTTCCCAAGCTGCATTCACGTCTGGCTCGGGAGCAGATGCAGATGTGTTTTCATACATCCAATCAGCAAAATCGTCTCCTGAAGATTCTTGATGGTAGTGGTTTAAATTATATTTTTCAAGCATTTGGTCACTCACTGTGTTCTCATGTCAATCCATTTCTATCACCCCCCTAAGGAAGTCTACAAATTATTTCAACTTTCTCTCTGATAGTATTCATAAACGGGTTTTAGCCATTCTCTGAGCTTTTTCAGAGCAATGCTCATTTGATTCTCTACAGTTTTTATAGAGATATCCATTTCTTCGGCAATTTCTTCATAAGTCAACCCTGCGTTTCTGCTAAGCACAAATATCTGTCTGCATTTTGTTGGTAGCTGGTTTATAGCGTCCTCAATATGTTTTTTCATTAGCTCAGGATCACCGGATTTTTCAGGCTGATGGGTGATCATCATGGCCAGATGGTTCTCTTCGAGCTCGTGTCTTCTGGGCTTTTCATACTTGATAAAATTCAAGCATTTGTTTTTGATGGCGGAGTAGAGATACGTTTTAAGCGTAGTTTTTATATCGATCTGCGAGCGCTTTTCCCAGAGATATAAAAAAACCTCCTGCGCCATTTCCTCAGCAGGGGCTTGCTCTCTGAGGTAATTGTAAGCGAACCGATAGAGCTCTTTATAATACCGATTAAACAAGGTCTCATAGGCTTTCAGGTCATCCTTTTTTACCTCCTCGAAAAGTGCAAGATCTTGTTCTGAAGACAACTTGAGTTTCTTTTTTTGATCAGTGGGCAATTTAGTGGATTGCAGAATTTCCAAGGTTTTTTTTGGCTAATTTTAGAGAGGCTATGCAACTATTCGGCCAAGGATGAGTCAATGAAGAAAGAAAACCCAAAATTGGAAGCGCGGGCCTTTAGTATTCACTCCGACCTGATTGAGAGAGCGATCGGTAATGATCGCGAAGCACAGTTTGAATTGTACAAGAAATACAATCAGGCCATGTATAATACGGCGCTGCGGATTACTAACAATACCGCAATGGCCGAAGATGTCATTCAGGAGGCTTTTTTGTCTGCTTTTCAATCTTTGGTTTTTTATCGTGGTGAGGCTTCATTCGGTTCATGGCTGAAGCGAATCGTTATCAACAAGGCGATTTCCATGGCCAGGAAGGAATCGAAATTGGAATTCCGCGAGGATACTGATTCATTTGATCGACCGGAAATTGTTGCCGATGAAGAAGATTACAATGTGGATTCGGTGATGAAGGCCATTGAGGAATTACCAGATGGTTTTAGGACAGTTCTAACCCTTTATCTATTGGAAGGGTATGATCATCAAGAAATTGCAACTATTTTGGATATTTCAGAGTCTACATCAAAGACCCAGTACAAAAGAGCGAAAGAGAAACTGCGATCACTGTTAAAAGAGAAAAATTATGGACAAGCTTGAGAAATTCATCGTAGATCATAAACAGGATTTCGAAAAATCCAGAGATGCAGAAGCTGGTTGGGACAAGCTAAATAAAGCTCTCGGAAAACAGGAAAGAGCGGTCGACTCAATGATTTATTGGAAAGTGGCGGCTGTCATTTTCTTCATCAGCACTATTGCTCTGACGGTAATGAATGTGACCGGTGAACAGTCCGTGCCTGTTCAAGGAAATATGGCCTCAGAGTCTCTAGAAACTTTTTATGTCGAGCAGGTCAGCCTCAAGAAACAAGAATACTTGTCCATCGCGGATAAAAGTCAGAGCGATGAACTAATGGGGGATTTGGAGAAAATGGATGAAGCTTATCAGGAGTTGAAAGATTCTTTTGAAGAGCTTGAGTCTGAAGAAATGGCTAGTGCGATGTTGGAAAATCTGCGCTTAAGAATTTTCATCCTTAATGAGCAAATTGAAATTATCAGAAATGGAGATGATAATGAGGAGGCATATCACTCGTCGTGATTACCAAGACTTTGCCAGATCAAATTCTTCTACCGCCGAATCCAGTATTTTACCCTCAGCACACTTGAGAACCCGTTGTGGAAATTTATCAATGAACTGGTGATAATGAGTTGCCATTATCACCGAGGTACCGCTTCGGTTGATTTCATGAAACAATTTCACAATTCCTTCTGCCACCTCCGGATCAAGATTCCCGGTAGGCTCATCCGCTAATAAAATCTTTGGTTCATTCAGGAGAGCTCTAGCCACCACGACACGCTGCTGTTCTCCACCAGATAGCTGATGAGGCATTTTATTGGCCACTGCTCCAAGTCCCACTCGCATGAGCACTTCGGCCATGCGATTCTTCATCTTGGATTTGTCTTTCCATCCTGTCGCTTTCATCACGAAGGCCAGATTTTCGGAAACAGTCCGATCATAGAACAATTCGAAATCTTGAAAGATGATGCCTAGTTGTCTACGTAGGTATGGAATCTCCGATCTTTTGATTTTACGGATGTTGTGCCCAACCACCTCAATGTCTCCTAAGCGAAGATCCAAGTCTGCATAAAAGGTTTTGAGTAAAGAGGATTTTCCACTGCCGGTTCGTCCGACCAGATAGACAAATTCACCTTTTTCTACTTTGAATGACACATCCGTGAGAACAGCCGCGTTCTCCTGAAAAATGGTTGCATTTTCTACTCGAATGACGGGTTCGTTGGAAATACTCATGGCTACAAGTTTAGCTTTTCTAATTTACCAAAAGGTAAATTGGTGATCAGTTCATTCAACTCAGCCTCCTTGTTCTCCAATCCGAATTTCTCTAATTTTTTGAGCGGTCGATCCGCTCTGAAATATGCGACAAGAACGAAATCATCGTCACGAAACTGGATGTAATCAGGAATCTTAGCTTTCCCTTTTACTTTAATAATGTACATCAGGCGTTACCCTTGTTATAATCTGCAAGAAATTGTTCGAGTCCTCGGTCAGTGAGAGGATGGTTTAGGAGACCGGTGATAACCTTCAATGGGCAGGTAGCTACATCAGCGCCAGCTTCAGCGCATTGGATCAAGTGCATGTTATGTCTAATGGAAGCAGCTAAAATCTCCGTTTCAAACGCATAGTTGTCATAAATCTGCACGAGCTGTTCAATCAGAGCAAGACCGTCGGCACCCACGTCATCCAATCGACCTAAAAATGGCGATACGTAGCTTGCGCCGGCTTTTGCGGCAAGGATCGCCTGGCCTGCATTGAAAATCAGCGTACAATTGGTTCGAATCCCCTCTGAACTCAATGATGAAATTGCCTTAACCCCGTCTCGGATCATAGGGATTTTCACAACGATCTTGTCGTCTATTTTGGCTAATTCTTTTCCTTCTGCAACCATTTTATCGAAATCAGTTGCGATGACCTCTGCACTCACATTGTCATCCACAATGTCACAGATCGCCTTGTAATGTGCCAGAATGTTTGCCTCACCGGTTATGCCTTCTTTGGCCATTAATGAAGGGTTGGTCGTGACGCCATCTAAAACGCCTAAATCCTGTGCTTCTTTGATTTCGTCAAGGTTCGCTGTGTCGATAAAAAATTTCATTATTGTATTTGTTGGAGGTGAATTATTAGCAAGTCAAATTTAGGGCAGTGCGGGGAGCCTAAAGGGTTAATAAAAGAAAAAAGCAAACGAATATCGCACCGCTACAACCACTTACCCTTGCTGCGATCAAGCCCTGGGGGATTCGGTGGGAGCTGGTCGTACCCGTTTGCCACCGCAA
This sequence comes from Cyclobacteriaceae bacterium, assembly GCA_965212145.1. Lineage (GTDB taxonomy): Bacteria > Bacteroidota > Bacteroidia > Cytophagales > Cyclobacteriaceae > JAAEPI01. Next base: position 380,441 of record CBDBUY010000009.1, read on the forward strand.
AATTAGTAAACGCATTGCCAACATAATAATCGAGATCAATCGTTTTGCAGGAATAATCTGGATATTTTCGAGCCTGAATTTATGAGACGGATTTTGACCCTCGTATTTGTGATCGTTTGTGCCATGGGGTTTGGACAAACAAAGACCTTCATAGGCCTGAAGGTGGGAGGGGGTGCGTCCACTGCTTATATGCAGCATAGTGTGATTCCAACCGTTTTTGACATTAGTTGGTTGCCAGGTTCTACGGCTGGTGTACAGGTAACGCATTTTTCGGCGAAGTATCACTCACGCGTGAATTCTGCAATTCAGCTTTCGGTGAACTACGTCCAAAAAGGATGGCTTCAGAAGTTTCCTGACACCAATGAGCCAAATCACAGTACCCGGATCAATTACGTGGAAGTCCCGGTGGAAGCGATCGGATACTTTGGCAATAAAGTCAAGTACTACATCAGTGCTGGATTTTTCCTGGAATACGCGATTAGCGATCAGGTGGATGCGATTCCGGCCTCTGCAACTGTAAACGAAGAGTACCCGGCATTGTACGATGTGGGTCAGTCTAATTTTTATAGATATGATATCGAAAAAGACCAAAGACTAAATTATGGACCGAGAGCGGCTGCTGGAATTTTCAGGGAAACTTCAGCCGGAGTTTTTAGATTGGAGGCCTTTTTTAGCTTTTCCATCCGAAGCACTTTTGATTTTGAACCGATCGAATCCGGGGTGCCTGACTTGTCACTCAATTACGGGTCTGGTCTCACCTTATCTTACATGTTCAGCTTCGGTAAGTTGGAATTGAATTAACTACTACGCCGAAAGGGCATGAAGCTTCTGAGCTCTTGAAATCCGAACTTTAAAGGACTTCAAAACTGCCCGTCTGACACTCATCTTCAGAAAATCAATATTCATATTGTTGTCTGCGATGGATGCCTTGATGATGGATCGATAAATCTCGGGTCTCAAACAAAGCTTCCTTGTCCAATCCAGATAAGTGTCCCTCCAGAGCTCATCGTAGTACTCCATGTGCGTACGACCGTCCCACAAGAATGATAGCTGATTGTCTCCGTACTTGTAACGATAGATGGCTGCAAGTAGATCGTACGGATCATCCAAAATGGAAATTCCCTTGCTGATCTTGGTTTTAATTGATAGCGTAAAATCATCCTCCAGACCCATGGGATTCTCAATGGTCATATAGCCATTGTAGGCTTGTTTCGTCCATTCTTGAAGCAGCGAATCCTTGCTGAAAGCCTGAACGGTTTTCAGTAGATAATTCTTATCTGTTGGGAAATATTTCTGATCTATGGACATAAAAAAACCCGACCTATCGTCGGGTTACAAAATTAATAGATTTTGGTTTTCTAATTAGTTACTTTGTCAAAAGTCATCGTCCAGTCACCTTCAATCCCATACGCTCTTGCTGTTCCAGATGATCCGATGGTGAAATTCAGTTCCAATCTTGTATCGGTAATGGTTGCTAAACCAATGATCACATTATCAGATTCTCTTAAAACCCATTGAGGAGTTGGATTACTTGTATCACCCTGGTCGTCGCAGAATTGCCATGTGCTGGTAGCCGGAAATACCGTTGTTGAAGCTCCACTAGGAATAGTCGCGGTATAGGATCCTCCATTTTCATCACCAGTCACTGTGAAAGTAAGACCATTATATTCCGAATCTGGAGTTGTATCGAAAATTGCTCCATCAGCAATGAGCCCCCATTCTCCACTGAATCTTTCAGCATTAATCTTTATCTGGTCAGGCACTGCGTCATCACTTGTTTTATTTCTACAGCCGCTGTAGATCAAGACACTGCCAAGTACTAAGGTCAGAGTGAGGGATTTAAGTATCTTCATTTCAAAATAGTATTATTCTGTGTTTTTGTTTGTTTATAACAATACACGTTAATCAAAATACGGCTTTTTCACCGACATCTCCAAGTAAATCTAAGACTGAATGGTCAGGATGTTCCAAGGTCGATGATTTTTTCACAAAAATCATATTCAGAACGATCATTAGATGCTATTAGTATGGTCTTATTTCCCATTAATTTCTTAACCTCCTCTCGGTAAATTTCCTTGCCATCTTCATCGAGATTGGACGTTGGTTCGTCCAGTGCAAGTACATGACCTTCAAAGTAAAGCTGAAGCGCGAGTTTGGTTCGTTGCTTCATGCCTGAAGAGAATTGCGAGATGGGTCGGTGGAGAGCATCGGAAAGTCCCAGGTGCTCAGCAATGGCCTGATTGTCGGCAAGTGCTTTTTTGAATTGCCCCTGAAAACTCAAATGTTCGTCCAAGGTGAGCTCTTCTATAATTTCAGTGTAGGGACTGCAAAAGTTAATATGCTGAATCGCTTGATCCGATTCAATCTGCTGGACGTTCTCATAGTATTTTAAATCTCCTTTTGAAGGGGTCAGGGCAGATGAAATTACCTGAAGGAGTGTTGACTTTCCGGATCCATTGGGGCCGATAAGGGCCACAGATTGGCCTTGACTAATTTCAAATGATAAGTTTTTAAAGATCCAGTGGGATCCAAATTTTTTACCCAGGTTGGTACCTGTGATGGTCATATGGAATCAGAAAATCCTCGAATGATTCCTCGCTCAGAAGTTTCAACGAATTCAATAATCTCGTTGATCGGTTCTGAAAGCTCAATTTTGTCCTTGATCTTTTCGATTGCTTTCGAGTTGTTCAGGTCGCTCTGATAAATGTATCGATAGGCGGTTTGAATATCGTTCATAGTCTCTGACGAGAAATTTCTTCGACGTAATCCAATGGAGTTTATACCTGCGAAAGAAAGTGGTTCTCTCCCGGCTTTGATAAATGGAGGAACATCTTTCCTCACCAAAGAACCACCTGATATCATGACGTGCGATCCAATTTTGACAAATTGATGTACCGCAGTGATTCCACTCAGAATAGCGAACTCTTCAATCAAAACATGGCCAGCAACTTGCGTCGCATTTCCAATGATGCAGTTGTTATGAACCTCGCAATCATGAGCCACATGAGAATAGGACATTAAGAGACAATTAGGACCAATGCTGGTGTCCATACGGTCGTCAGTGCCACGAGAAATCGTCACGAACTCACGAATCACCGTGTTATCTCCAATGTGAGTGGTGGTTTTTTCGCCTTGGTACTTTAAATCCTGAGGATCGCAAGAAATTTGTGCCCCAGGGTATATTTTACAATTAGCTCCGATCCGTGCGCCATCCCAAATACATGCATTCGGTCCAATCCAAGTGTTTTCTCCAATTTCTACATCCGCTGCTATGGTCGCAAAGGGTTCGATGACCGCACTTTCGGCAATCTTAGCATTAGGATGAATATTAGCTAGAGGTTGTTTCATTGTTCAATGTCTTTTCGCACAATGCTTGCGGTCATGACGCCCTCGCAAACTAAGTTATTTCCCACATATGCAGACCCTCGCATTTTGGCAAATCCACGACGGATTGGGGCAAGTAGCTCGCAACGAATTACCAACGTATCACCTGGGCCTACCATTTTTCGGAACTTGAAGTCGTCAACTCCGAGGAAATACGTCCAGTAGTTTTCAGGATCAGGAACGGTGTTTAAAACCAAAATTCCCCCGATTTGAGCCATTGCTTCTATTTGAAGTACTCCCGGCATCACCGGATTCCCAGGGAAATGTCCCTGAAAAAACGGCTCGTTAAAAGTCACGTTCTTCACTCCTGCCACTTGCTCATCATCCAGGTGGAAGACTTTATCGATTAACAGCATCGGGTACCTGTGTGGTAGGATTTTGTTGATTTTGTTGATGTCTATGACGGGTGGAACTTTCGGGTCGTATTGGGGAACGTTATTCTTACGCTCCTTTTCCATTAGTTTTTTCAGCTTTTTGGCAAAAGCAACGTTCGCAGCGTGACCCGGTCTTGCTGCCAAAATCTGCGCCTTCAGTGGCCGACCTACCAGGGCCAGGTCACCAACAACATCAAGTAGTTTGTGGCGTGCGGGCTCATTCTTATACCTAAGCTCCACATTGTTCAGAATCCCTTCTTCCTGTGCTTCCACTTTTGGTTTACCCAAAAGATCGGCGAGATAATCCAGCTCACCAGGCTCTACTGTTCGATCTACCACAACAATCGCATTGCTCAGATCACCGCCTTTAATCAGGTTATGCTTGTGCAGTTGCTCCACCTCATGCAAAAAACAGAAGGTTCTACAACTTGAAATTTCTTCTTTGAAATCGGTGATGTCATTCAAAGAAGCATGCTGACTGCCCAGTACGGGTGACTTGTAGTCCACCATTACGGTTACCCGATAGTCATCCAAGGGAAGTGCCGCGATCTCGACTTCACGTTCTTTGTCTTGATAAAAGACACTTTCAGGAACTTCAAAGAAATTTCTCTGCGCATTTTGTTCCTCAACTCCGACTTCTAGAATCGCATCTATGAATTGCCTGGAACTGCCGTCCATAATGGGAGGTTCGGGTCCGTCCAGTTGAATCAGGACATTGTCGATTTCCAAACCGACCAGTGCAGCCAATGTGTGCTCGACGGTATTTACTCGAGCGCCGTTTTGCTCGATCGTGGTTCCTCGAGAGAGGTCTACCACATTGTCCACGTCCGCATCAACAATAGGTTGACCTTCGAGATCAACGCGTTGGAATTTGATGCCGTGATTGGGCTTGGCCGGAACGAAGGTCATGGTGGCATCCACACCCGTGTGTAGGCCTATCCCAGCGACCTTAACCGGGCCTTTGATAGTTTGCTGATAAAGTTGCATCCTGATTTTTTGCGGACGAGTCGGTTATTTGGTCGGCAAATTTAGAAGTTTTTCCTCAAGTTCCTCAACACGCTTCAGTAGTGCGGGCAACTTGCGATAGACGACCAATGATCGTGCTCGCTCAGTTTTGTCCATGGCGGGTGATCCCCACAGAACCTGGCCTTCTTTCGTGCTTTTCATTACTCCCGTCTGGGCTCCCAAGGTGGTTTTATTGGCGATGTTGATATGACCAACGACACCAACCTGTCCGGCCATGATTACCTGATCTCCAATTTTCGTCGAGCCTGACACTCCACTCTGTCCAGCGATGACCGTGTTCTGGCCAACTTCTACATTATGGGCGATCATGACGAGATTATCAATCTTGCTGCCTTTTTTTATTCGAGTTGATTCAAAGGTTCCACAGTCAATGGTGGTATTTGCTCCTATGTCGACATGATCTTCCAATACTACATTGCCGATTTGAGGAATGTGCTCATATGATCCATCGTCTTTTGGTGCAAACCCAAACCCATCACTGCCTATGACTGCTCCGGCTTGAAGTGTGCAGTGGTTTCCAATGACTGTGTTGGGATAAATTTTTACGCCGGGATAAATGATCACATTGTCTCCGATCTGTGTGTTTTCACCAATGTAAACCTGAGGATGAATTTTTACATTGTCACCGATTTTTACCCCATCGGCGACATAGCTAAAGCCACCCAAATAGAGATTCTCTCCCTTCGACACATTCGCGCCGATGTGGGTGTTTTGTTCAATGCCTGATTTACCAAAAGCCTGGATTCGCTGATATTCCTGAAGCAGGGCTGTGAAGGCCAGATAGGAATTTTCAACCCTGATCAAGGCTGTCGGGACATCCTTTGAAGGTTTGAAATCTTGGTTGACGATTACTCCGCTGGCCCTGGTGCTGTAAATGTGCGATTCGTACTTAGGATTGGAGAGGAACGAAATACTGCCTGGCTTGGCATTCTCAATGCTGCTGATTGTATTGACCTTTATATCCGCATTTCCTTCTATCTGACCTCCGATAAGTCCGGCAATCTGCCCAAGCGTAAATTCCATGTAAGCGATGCTTTAATTCGCTTGCAAAGTTAAGCCCTTGGGGTAGCACAGGTAGTGCTTTTTCACAATTTTACTGATGGCTTTGATGTTGGGCAGATCGGTCGCCTTAGCTACGTCCAGCACCTGCCCGCTTTTCATTAGAATATTGATGCTTTGATCTTTAGCCACATAAGCGGCATTGGAAACACTCCCTCTTTTCACCAAGTGTTTGGCGTCCTTCTCGGAAAGATTCATTGTTGATTGAACTGTTTTCCTTAGCTGTTTCACCAAATCGGGATCAGGTGTATCGTTAGTTAATTCAATGAAGAATAATTTGCGATCGAGAAGTTGGGTACTTAGATATTTCAAGACTTTATCGGAGGACTGTCGCCAAAATTTCATGGAACCGTAAATGTCGGAATCGTCCAAAGTCGTGAAAATCTCCAACGCGTGATCTAGGTCTTCGACATCATTTTTTTCGACATTCTGCTTCAGAAAATGATCCAGTGCTGGAGTGGATGAAACCTGATCTGCCAGCTGGCGCGCCCTTTTCATCATTTCTACCAGCATCACGTCTGCGCTAACAGCCGCCTTATGAAGATAGACTTGCCAGTACATGAGTCTTCGGGCATTAAGGAAATTCTCGACACTGTACATGCCTTTTTCCTCAATAACCAATTCATCATTGGCCAAGTCCAGCATTTTGATGATTCGCTCCGAGCCAATAGTTCCCTCCTGAACGCCGGTGAAGAAGCTATCACGTTTTAGATAATCCAAGCGATCAATGTCCAATTGTGAAGCGACCAATTGGTTCAGGAATTTCCGGGGATATTCACCTTTGAAAATCTGTAAGGCCATTGTTAATTGGCCGTTGAATTCTTTATTGAGTCTCTTAAACATCCAAATCCCAATTTCTTCATGCGAAATATTGGGCAGCAGCCCAAACTCCAAAGAATGAGAAAACGGACCGTGTCCAATATCATGCAGCAAAATGGCGATTTGTGCAGCCTGATATTCTTCGTCAGATATGTCGTGATTTTTGATTCTGAGGACATCTAAGGCCCGCCCCATTAGATGCATAGCCCCGAGCGCATGATGAAATCTAGAGTGAATGGCACCCGGATAAACAAGGTCGGTGACCCCAAGCTGTTTGATTCTTCTGAGCCGCTGAACATAAGGGTGCTCAATAATGTCGTAGATCAGTTCGTTTGGGATGGTAATGAATCCGTAAACGGGATCGTTAATGATTTTCTTTTTGTTCAAGGGCTGTGTGGTATAACTTAAAGCCCTAAAGCTAATCCAGATGCAGAAATATCGAATTTTGTGGGCCGATGATGAGATAGATTTATTGAAACCTCATATCCTTTTTTTGGAGGGGAAGGGGTACGATATCACCTCTGTAAATAGTGGGGCGGACGCTTTGGAGGAGATTGACCACAATGAGTTCGACTTGGTTTTTCTTGACGAAAACATGCCAGGAATGAATGGCCTGGAGACGCTGAGCTATATAAAATCCACGCATCCGTTCCTTCCGGTGGTTATGATTACCAAAAATGAGGAGGAGGCGATCATGGAGGAAGCCATTGGTTCCAAAATCACTGACTACTTAATTAAGCCGGTCAATCCGAATCAGATTTTACTTTCTGTCAAAAAAATTCTGGATAACAAGCGGTTGATTTCAAATAAGACGAATGTCGGTTATCAGCAGCAATTTCAGCAGCTAAGCATGGCCTTGGGAGATGTGCAGGATCACCATGAATGGGCCGACCTCTACCTGAAGCTCCTTTACTGGGATATGGAAATTGACAACAGCGAGGATAAAAGCATGTTAGAAGTCCTGAATATGCAATGGAACGAAGCAGACGGGTACTTTTCTCAGTTTGTAGAAGATAATTATCAGCGCTGGATACAGGAACCGAACAGCCCCCGCCCCATGCTCTCTCATCGGGTCCTCCAGAAGAAGGTCTTTCCCGAGCTAGGTGATGAACCGGTTTTTTTGATCGTGATCGATAATCTGAGGTATGATCAGTGGGAAACGTTGGAGCCTGACATTGCGGAGCTCTTTAGCATTAAGGAAAAGGATCATTACTTTTCCATCTTACCGACCACCACGTCTTATGCTCGGAACTCCCTGTTTGCAGGGTTATTGCCATTGGATATCAGCAAGCGTGATCACGAATATTGGGTAGGGGAGGACGAAGAGGAAGGAAAAAATACTTTCGAACATGAGCTGCTGAAAAGAAATTTGGACCGATCAGGGATCAACATAAAATCCACTTATAAGAAGATCATCAGGGCCAATGAAGGAAAGCAAGTCACTGAGCATCTGAACGATCAATTGCAATCACCTTTCAATGTGTTGGTTTACAATTTTGTGGACATGCTATCTCACGCCCGTACGGACATGCGGATGATCCAGGAGCTGGCTCCTGACGAATCAGCCTATCGATCATTGACAAAATCATGGTTCCAGCATTCGTCTCTTTACGACACGCTGAAGCTGTTGGCCAACGAGAAAGTGAAAGTGATGATCACGACGGATCATGGAACCATCCGAGTGAAGAATCCGGTGAAGATTATCGGGGACCGAAACACCAATACCAATCTCAGATACAAGCAGGGAAAAAATCTGGCCGTGGATGATAAGGATGTTTTCCTGGTCAGAAAACCGGAATTGATCGGCCTACCTAAGCCAAACGTCAGTACTTCTTTTGCATTTACTCGTGGCACAGACTTTTTCGCCTATCCGAATAATTTCAATCATTATGTGCGTCACTATAAGGACACATTTCAGCACGGTGGCATTAGCATGGAGGAGATGATCGTTCCGTTCATCACGCTATCTTCGCGTGCATGATTGTCATGGAATCTTTGACCGATGTTGTGCCGGTTTCGAACCAGCTTCTGGCTCTGGCTAGTGATGTGCCCGTTTGGTGCTTCAGGGGAGATTTGGGAGCAGGAAAGACCACTTTGATTAAGGGAATTTGTGACCAGCTTGGGGTTCAGGATCAAATGAGTTCGCCCACGTTTTCCATCGTCAATGAGTACCTTTCCAAGGACGATTCATCTATTTATCACTTTGATTTTTATCGCGTTAAGAATGAAGCCGAGGCGCAGGAGATTGGCGTAGAGGAGTATTTTTATTCCGGAGATTATTGTTTCATCGAATGGCCGGAGAAAATAGAAGGACTACTGCCTGAAAATCGCATCGAAATAATGATTAATTTAGACAACAATAATCGCCGAGAGATCAACCTAATCGAGCATGGAAAAAGGCAAAAGTGAGATAAGTGGGTTTGCGAAACTTGCGAAAGAACAAAGTCTTTATCCTCAAGAAGCTCCTGCAAAAATCCATAAAGGCAATAATCAGCTTCACATTGGGATTCCCAAAGAAACTTCACTTCAGGAAAATCGCGTTTCCTTAAAGCCGGAAGCCGTTGGGACCTTGGTGAATAATGGGCATCACGTGCTGCTGGAGTCAGGAGCTGGAGAAAAAGCGAGGTACTCCGATCACGAATACAGCGAGGCTGGAGCGGAAATCACCGATGACACCCAAAGAGTTTTTCAATCGGATCTTTTGTTGAAGATAGAGCCACCCACATTGGAAGAGTGCGAATCCTTGAAACTGGGAGGAGCTTTGGTTTCAGCATTCCAAAGCGGCGGGCAAACCCAGGATTTTCTGGATGCATTGAATAAAAAACGAGTCACAGCTATCGGTTATGAATTTCTAGAAGACAAGGCGGAAGGGCTCCCGCTGGTTCGTGCCATGAGCGAGATTGCTGGAAGCGCAGTTTTACAGATTGCAGGAGAATACCTCAGCAGCCCAAACGATGGTCAGGGAGTCATCCTTGGTGGTGTGACAGGGGTAGCACCTACGAAAGTGGTGATCATTGGTGCAGGGACTGTTTCAGAATATGCAGCAAGAGCAGCTCTGGGCATGGGAGTGGACATTCGCATTTTTGATAATCATATTTACAAGCTTCAGCGGATTAAGCACGCGTTAGGTGCCCAGGTTTATACGAGTACATTCGATGAGGCTGCAATGATGATTTCATTGAAGAACGCAGATGTTCTGGTGGGAGCGTTGCGACCTGAGAAGGGCAGAGCTAAGTGCGTGATTACCGAAGAGATGGTTCAGCAGATGAAACCAGGAGCAGTAATCGTCGATGTGAGTATCGATCAAGGTGGGTGTGTAGAGACTTCAGAAATGACAACTCACATTGATCCGGTCTTCAGAAAATATGATGTAATTCACTATTGTGTACCTAATATTGCCTCCAGAGTCGCCAGAACCGCCTCGATGGTCATTTCGAATATTCTAACTTCCATTTTACTACAAGTGGGTGAAGAAGGAGGGATACATGAAATGATCTACTCAAACACCTGGTTTCGACGGGGTGTATATACGTATCGAGGTAGCTTAACAAATCTCGCTCTTGCCAAAAAGTTTAACATGGGCTACAAAGACTTGAATCTGCTGATGGCGGCACGGGTGTAACATAAAAAGTGAATGTTAGAAACAGCTAAAGAATTCCTTTCAGGCTCGGTATATTATGATCTGCCCTCATTTGAGGTAGCCTTATTTTCTCTCTTGTTGGGTTTCGTGCTTAGTTCGGCTATCGCCCTCACTTATCGGGTGACCTTTCGAGGTAAGGTTTTCCCAAATCATTTTTTCCAGGCCATGATTCTGAGCTCATTGGTCACGGGTATGATCATGATGGCTGTCGGAAACAACTTTGCCGTTGGATTTGGAATCATAGGAGCCGTGGCGGTGATTCGGTTCCGGACGGTCATTTCTGATCCTAGAAATATCATTTTCATGTTCGCTGCGATTTCTATCGGAATTGCCACTGGTGTCAAAGGCTACCCGATTGCTGTAGCTGGTACTGCGCTGTTTTGTTTAATCAGCCTACTCCTCTTTTGGAGTCCATTTGGCAGTATTCAGAATCGATACAAAGTTGTAGTTAGAGGAACTGGGGATTCTAACGTGAAACAATTGTTGGACGAACATTGTGATAAGACTTCTTATAAATCCAGTCGATCTACTTCAGAGAAGCAAGTAAGACTTGAAGTACTTGTGGAGTTGTCTTCTGAGGAGGCTAGGAAAGAATTGTTTTCTAAACTCAAGGCTCTGGAAGGTGTGGAGGAATTTAGGATCGAGAGTTTGGCTACAAGTGAAGATCAGCTATGAAGAAATTTGCTTTTTACATTTTCCTTTTGCTGGTTGGAGTTCTATTGATCGTACTCTCTTTCATCTCAAAAAATGAAGCCAGCGCCATGGTCGCGAGGGTGGAGTCCAGGGTCCTTGCGGTGAGCTATGAAGACCCTGTCAAAGTAGAGAAGATTCACGTGGTACCGGGTCAGCGAGTAAAACAAGGCGAGATTTTGATTGAGGTGTCAAGTCCTAAAATTGACCTGGATATCGAGCAAAAAAGAAACGAGCTGGCTCAACTTGAATTGGAAGCAAAATCATTCGAAGAAGAACTGACTGGGAAGATCAGCCAGATTGAAATTGAATACAGCGCCCAGATTCAAGAGGAGAAAAACGACTTGGGATTACTCGAGTCTGAGGTGAAATCGAATTCTGCTTCCGGAAAGATTATTTCCAACTTGACCGGTGCAGAAAACGCGCTGGATAGCCTGGCCTTACTGCGAATCAGTAACAAAAAAGGGCTCTTAAGTAATTTAATCACTCAAAGATCAAAAGAGATCGAGAGGCTGGGGAGTATAAGGACTAATCAAAAGGGCATTTTTAATTCCAAGAAGGAAATTATTCAAAAAGAACTCACGGCACTTTCTCAGGCTAAAGCCAAACTGATTTATCGGGCGGAGCAGTCCGGGACTGTGGGGAATGTTTTCGTAGAGTTCAACGAACTGGTGCCATCATTCAATAAACTTCTCACCATATATGAGCTGCAACCTTCCATGATCAAGGCATATGTAGAGGAGAATTTGGTCTCTAACCTTAGTGTTGGCCAGAAAGTAAGAGTCAAAGCAGCTAATAGAGATATTTGGACGGAGGGAATGATCGAAGAATTTGGTACGCGAGTGACAGACTATCCTATGCAGATTACCATGGGAACGGAAATCAGATATGGCCAGGAAGTGTTTATTCGAATTTCTAATCAACATGCCTTCCTGGATGGTGAAAAGGTTTTTGTTTATCCGGACATTGATCAATGAAGAACTTAGCTATGTATATGCTGGGGGCCTGTATATCAATGACGTCCTACGGTCAGTTTGATTTCGGGGCGTATCTCAGTTCAACTGCTGCCGATCCGGAGGTCCGATTGCTGGAAGATCAGGTAGATTTCATGGAAACGGAGAACTTCAATTTGCCAATCATACGTGGCGTTGAGGTTCGCTTGCGATCCAGTAATACGAATGAAGCCATAGAAGATTACCGCTTCAGGTTAGAGTTGCTCAATCCATTCGAAAGGGCCGCAAACAAGGCGTATAACCGAAGTTATCAAAAGAAACTGGAACTGGAGCAGGAAGTACGATTTGCGGACGTCCTACTACTCCGATTTCAATTACTGATCCGGCATTACCAACTCAATGATGCCATTCAGCGGAACATCGAGCGCACCCGCATAGTGAATTCGCTTATGCAACTGGCGGAGCAACAGCAGGATGCAGCAAAAATGCTTGATTCAAGCATGGAATTGACAAAGTTGGAGCTGAGAAAAAATAAACTGGAAAATGAGCTGGAAGCTCTGAATCAAAGAATACAGCAACTTTATGCTGGGGAATTTTCCCCGCAGTGGAGCGGATTTGAGGTGATCACCCCGGAGGTAATGGCCATAACGTTGAGTCAATTGGATAGTTTGAGTATACCGATGCTGAGACTTTTGGATCAGGAAAATGATCTAGCTCAAAAGGAGTACAAATTGGAAAAAGCGAACTCTCGCAGAGCTATTGGGTTCATTCAGTCCGAGTATGATTGGGATCGAGGAGATTGGCCCAGAGAACATTGGGGGTTTCAAGTGGGGATTGCCATACCTATCGTGAATCCCGATAAGCCGGATTTGCAGTTTGAAAAACTGGATATCATGGAACTGGAGAGCGAATCCAGAGTGGCAATAGAGGCATACAATAGCCGATTAAGTGAATTGACCCGTCGCTTTCGCACATCAAAAGACGGATTCGATCTGGTGACGGGCAAGCTGCAAAAAACTGCCGAAACCAGAAACGCCGTGCTTCAGGATGAAAAATTGACACTTGAGTTATTCAGGTTTCAGAGAGATTTAGAAGAGATGCTCGTGGACTACCATCTGGATTTGCTGAATACATATTTTCAGCTACTACATCTTCAGGGAGCACTGAGCCCCGCAAATCCGGTCAATTACCTCTCAAACTCCACTGAGGCCTATTAAAAAACCCCCGCCGTATTGGCGAGGGCCTCACTCACTATGAAAAAACAGTCTACTACGCCAATTGCGCATCGAGCTTTTCGCTCAGAACTGCTTTGGGTACTGCTCCAATTTGCTTATCCACGATCTCGCCGTTCTTGAAAACGAGCAATGTTGGGATAGAGCGGATACCAAATTTAGCGGAAACTTCTGGATTTGCGTCTACATCTACCTTACCAATTACGGCTTTTCCATCATAATCGCCCGCAAGCTCCTCTACAATGGGTCCTATCATCTTACATGGACCACACCATTCCGCCCAAAAATCAACCAAAACCGGCTGATCTGTTTTCATTACTTCTTCGAAGTTATTGTCGTTAATTTCTAAAGTCTTTGACATTGTCTTATTTGATTTTAATACAAGTGATATGGGAACGCAAAGATAAGATGGATAGTTTGGCTCAGAAGTTAATTTCCCTTGGTTTGTTCAGTACAGGACAATCTCTCTTCCGTTGCTGCCTTGGATTCATTAATTTTCGCCCATGAACCGCATTAAATCCCTGAAATACCTAAGTGTGCTGTCTCTGCCCGTGCTCGCTTATATTTCATTCACTTCACATGGAATATACACCTATCTTCCTGTGATAGAGGGGTTTGTATTGATTCCACTCCTAGAGCTATTCTTTCGGCCGGATTCAACGAACCTGGAAGAAACGGAAGAAGAGATCAGGAAAGATGATCGCCTGTACGATCTTTTAATTTATCTGGTTGTTCCGGTACAACTAATCGCCGTTTGGTTGTTCCTCAATGCTGTTTCCGAACCCGGACTGGCAACCGTGGATGTTGTAGGAAGAATTGCTGCCATGGGCATGCTTTGTGGGGTCATGGGAATCAATGTGGCCCATGAGCTGGGTCATCGTTCGACCTGGCACGAGCAACTCATGTCAAAGGCACTTTTAATGACTTCCCTTTACATGCACTTTTTCATTGAGCACAACAGGGGGCATCACAAGCATGTGAGTACGCCGGAAGATCCATCAACTGCTCGAAAGGGAGAATTAGTCTATACCTTTTGGTTTCGGTCCATCATTTTTTCATACTTATCGGCTTGGAAACTGGAGCGTGAAAGGCTCAAGAAAAAAGAACAGGCTTTCATTTCCATTCACAACGAAATGCTCAGGTTTCAGCTAATTCAATTGGGTTTGTTGACGGCTATTTGGTTCTATTTCGGACCGACGGTTATGCTGTATTTCCTCGCGAGCGCATTTACCGGAATGCTATTGCTGGAGACGGTTCAATATATTGAACATTATGGTCTTTCCAGGGAGAAAAAAGGGGATCGGTATGAGCGTGTGATGCCTCATCATAGCTGGAATTCGAATCACACCGTGGGGAGAATTATGCTCTTTGAGCTATCACGGCACTCTGACCATCATTTCATCGCGAGTAGGAAGTATCAGATCTTACGACACATCGATGAAAGTCCGCAGATGCCAACCGGCTATCCCGGAATGATGCTCATGGCCATGGTGCCGCCGCTTTGGTTCCGGGTGATGAATCCTAGAATTAAAGATTGAGCCAGTAGCTAAGCTTCACAACCAGCGCCCTGTTTCTGGTTTCCCAGTTCGGGGTGGTAATATAATTGTCTGTGTAAACGATAAACAAGTCCGAGACCGGCTTGAACCTCCATTGAAAGCGATGATTCTGGCTGAAATTCCGGTCTTGTGTGTTGTATTGAAGGAATGAAGTAAAGAAAACTTTGTTGGTCAATGTCAGGTCAATTCTGGGACTAAGCAGGAGGAGGTCTGCATCATTATACGGTTCTGGTAATTCTATCGCGTTGTATTCGGCTTCAACACCGATTTGCAAAATCGGCTGGAAACGAAAGTTGATTTCACCTCCAACTGCCGATCGTGTTCCGTTGAAATAATTACCCGTTCCAGCGAAAATTTCAAAATTGAATGGCTTCCTATTGTCTGACTCGTAGGAGATGTATCCGTTTCCGAAACTGTATTCTGTATTTTCGGGCAACTCTTCGCCATCTGTCCCGGAAGGATCGAAGGTTCCTTGGAGTAGTACAGACTGCCAACCATAGCCTACACGGATCTGCGATCTATTGAGGAAACTTAATGTGTAGTTTGCATCCAATTCTTTATCCAGAACATTCCAATGGTTATCTGATACTCTTCTGATCTCCACATTCGGGCCATGTCTTTGGATGGCACCTTCAGTGAAAAAATTATACTCCGTTTCTACGCCATAATACATCACACCGGTTCGCTGTACAAAACCAACTTCCGCATTATAATTATCACCAGTGTACAAATGATAAGCCCCAATCCTTACGTTGGTTGTTTGAAATTCCATGAAACGACCGTGACTTACATTATCGGTCTTAGCAACAGGATCAGCTGAACGGTGATAAAAGAAGCGACCATTCCATTTATTATTGGAGGATGCCAGATCGTAATTAAGGCCATAGACGTAATTGTATTCTGACAGAGATATCAAAGTGTCTTGTGCGTTTACCTCATCGCCTTTTTCATTGAATACATTTCCATTCTCAACTCGGAAAGAGTCTAATGCTGCTTTTCCAAGATTTGTCCTGCCAACGAATATTGCAGACAGCCTTGACCTATCCATAATTTGTCTTTCGATGATCGCTACGCTGTAATTCTGAGCAGGAGAGATATTCTTGTCTTCCCCATCTTGGCTGACAAATTCGTCTTCTCTTGAAACAATATTCAGCACACCTACTCTCATCTTGTCACCTAGCTTCCCGCTCAGCCGGGCACCACCTAGAATAGGCACATTTCGTTGAGTGCTTCCTGATCCTTGTATTCCGATTCGTCGCGAGAAGAATGGGCGGGAAGGCGGAAAGCCATTTCCAGAAAACAAATCTTGGTTCTCCAGGAAAAATTGGCGTCTTTCTGGAAAAAAAAGTTCGAATCGCTGAAGATTGGTTACCTGCTGATCTACCTCCACTTGCGAGAAATCCGGATTAAAAGTTAAATCAAGATTCAACGAATTAGTTAATCCTATTTTCGCATCGAAACCGGCATCCACCGCCGATTGCGTGAGCTCTCCGGCTTCAAAATCTCGTCCGGTATTCAAGGTGGTGTACGGGATGACTGTCAGGTTCGTGCCGGCTTCCGGTGGGGGTGTATCCCAAACTAATTGCCCGGAATACAGCAAGTCAGAAGAACGAAATCTTTGAGGTACCTGAATCCAGACCGTACGCTCGTTTCGTTTTTGGTTGTTACGTATGAATTGTAGATTCCACTCTGGAACTGAGTTGAACCGTATGGATTTAAAAGGGATAGCCATCTCGGCTATCCAGAAATTATCTCCCTTGCTGGTCCCTGAAAACCATTTATTGTCCCAGTCATCGGCAACATCTCCACCAAGTGTGACCAATCCTTCACGCTGTACATTGTCTGGGGTCAACTGAAAAGCAAACCCATTGGTTTTATCATTAAAGGGGTCAATGTAAAAACTGATGTTGTCATTAGCCATCCAATTAAAATCACGCTTCAGCGTGGTAGTGATAGGCTCACCGGGTAAATAATCGTAACAGATTACCGCCAGATACAAAAAGTCATCATCATAGGTAACCATAAACTGGGTGGAATCTTGCGCAGGCGTGTTATCTGTAGGGAAGGATTGCCAGAAGCCACCTCCGCGTTCGGCTTGCTCCCATGTTGGTTCATCTAAAATGCCATCAGCTGTGATGGGGCTATCTGATTTTTGAATTCCGTACGAGACCTTGCCGGCGATATTTTGGGCTAACGCTGCAACTTGAAGAAATAGAAAACAGATTAGCCAAAAACTAATCTTCATCCGCACGGTGTATAAGTTTTTTGTCTGCGATTTTTCTTAGATGTTGCCGACTTGAAGTCATGGTGGGATCTGAGAAAATGTACTGCGATAAATCGGCTACCACTCCAGGTTTGTAGCCCAATTTCATAGCAATACTTTCACAAAATTGAATCTCAGCTTGAAAAATCTTTTTGTCGATTTTCATCAATTGGATGACCGTAAAAAGATAATCGAATTTCTCATCACCAGGAAGATCCTTCAAATCACCAATTTCATTCGGGTTTTGAATTATTGCATCCGCTTCATCCGGACTTAAGCCATGCCTTTTGGCAACCGCATGAATGAGCTTTCTTTCCTCCTTGTGGATAACCTTATCAGCCTTCGAAAGGTGAACAAAAATGCTTAATTGATCTTCGATTGGGAGCATGGGCGCAATTTAAATCAAATTCGTTTCAAAAAACGTCAGAATACTGCCACTTGGTATTTGATTTATTTGAATGGATGAAATTTTTTAAGGGAATGTTGTTTTTAAGAAAATTCTGAGGTTAGCTTAGCAGCCGAAATGAAAATGAACAACGCACATTGGTGGTCAACTCAAAATTCCCAGGGGGTTTAGAGACTGCTGTATGTAAAAATATTGGAGCCCGCCCCGTAAAGGAGGCGGGTTTTTTAATGCCAAAGAAATGAGTCATAAGGTTGAAAGTATAGGAAAGAAGATACTCGGAGATACGATTACTCCGGTGAGTATTTTTCTAAAAGTCAGGGATCGGTTTGCAAATTCCATCTTGCTGGAAAGCTCAGATTATCACGGAAGTGACAACAGTTTGTCGTACATCTGCTGTGATCCGGTCGCGGAATTTGAGGTTAATGGGACGCAAGTGAGCTATACGTTTCCTGATGGTAAACGTGTCACAAATTCGTCTCAGGATTTAATCCCGCAAGTCAAGGACTATTTAGCTGAATTTGACACCAAGCCTTTGGCACTTCCGTTTATCCATTGTGGTTTTTTTGGATTCACCAGCTATCAGTCGGTTCGGCATTTTGAAGATGTCAAAATGGAAAACGTGACCGAGGATGTGCCTGACATGCAGTATCGACTTTTTCGATTCGTGATTGTACTTGATCACTTCCGAAACGAGTGTCATTTGATTCAAAACAAAGTCAATGGAGATTCCGACAGGCTGGATGAGATCGAGCAACTCATCACCCAACGAAATTTCGCTTCTTTCCCGTTCAGGCTGGAAGGCGAAGGTATTTCTAATCTGACCGACGAACAATTTATCGAAATGGTGAACAAAGGGATTCACCACTGCCACATTGGAGATGTGTTTCAGATTGTGCTTTCGAGAAGATTCGAAAACACATTCAAGGGAGATGAATTTGAAGTGTATCGTCGATTGCGATCTATCAACCCTTCTCCGTACGCATTCTACTTTGACCTGGGGGAATTTAAACTCTTCGGTTCTTCGCCTGAAGCACAAATCGTAGTGGAAGACCAAAAAGCCACGATCCACCCCATTGCCGGAACATTCCGTAGGTCAGGAGATGACGAAAAAGATGCGGTCATTGCCCGCCAGCTGTTAGAGGACCAAAAAGAGAATTCGGAACACGTGATGCTCGTGGATTTGGCCAGGAATGATCTCAGCAAGTATTGTGACGAGGTGGAAGTGGAACGGTTCAAAGAAGTGCAGTACTTCTCACATGTCGTCCATTTGGTGTCAAAGGTGACAGGGAAAATCAAGGAAGGGCAGCATGGACTGGACGTTTTTGCTTCCACGTTTCCTGCAGGTACCCTCTCCGGAGCGCCAAAAATTAAGGCGATGCAATTGATCGATGAAATCGAGGATTCTCCCAGAGGATATTACGGTGGAGCCATTGGATTCATAAATTTCTCAGGGGACACTAACCACGCCATCATGATTCGAACGTTTATGAGCAGGCACAACAAATTGACCTATCAAGCCGGAGCAGGAGTAGTTGCCGAGTCCAGTCCGGAAAGTGAGAAAGACGAAGTGTTCAATAAATTGGCGGCATTATCTGAGGCGCTTAAACTGGCAGCAAACTGATGAAAGTACTGGTACTCGATAATTACGATTCATTCACCTACAACCTGGTGCACATTCTCAGGGAGCTCTGCGTGGATCTGGACGTTTTCAGAAATGATCAAATTGGTTTGGATGAGGTGGAAAGCTATGACAAGATTTTGCTGTCACCGGGACCGGGACTTCCTTCAGAGGGTGGCATCATGCCGGAGCTTCTAAAACGGTATGCAGCTTCAAAATCCATTTTGGGAGTTTGTTTGGGGCATCAGGCGATTGGGGAGTGTTTTGGAGGAACGTTGTTCAACCTTCCGACGGTTTTTCACGGAATCGTCACGAGTATTCAACTGGAAGGCGATGATCCCCTTTTTCAGGATTTACCAAACACCTTCAATGTTTGTCGCTATCACTCTTGGGTGATCAACGAGGAGGATTTACCGGCCGATCTGCTGGTCACTTCTCGTGACGAAAAGGGAACGATCATGTCAGTGAAGCACAAGGAATTGGATGTGCGAGGTGTACAGTTTCACCCAGAGTCTATCATGACGGAACATGGAAAACAATTGATGAAGAATTGGATAAATAATTAATAAGTCATTCTGAACTCGTTTCAGAATCCAGAGACTATATGAGGAATAGATGCTGAAATAAATTCAGCATGACAATTTAAGATTAGATGAAGGACATACTAAACAGACTGATCAGACACGAATCTCTGAGTAGAGAAGAAGCAAGGCACGTTCTGAGTGAGATGGCGGCAGGGAAGTACAACCTGAGCCAAATGGCGTCTTTTTTGACGATTTACCTGATGCGCGCTATTAAGCTGGAGGAACTACAAGGCTTCAGAGACGCCATGCTCGAACTGTGTGTGAAGGTCGAAGTGGATGATTTTGATGCCATGGATTTGTGTGGAACAGGCGGGGACGCCAAAGACACCTTCAACATTTCCACCCTGTCATCTTTCGTCGTGGCTGGAGCAGGCCAAAACGTGGTGAAACACGGCAACTACGGAGTGTCCTCAGTCTGCGGATCTTCAAACGTGCTGGAGCACTTCGGCTGTCAGTTTTCAAATGATCTCGATACCATCAAGAAGAGTTTGGATCAATCGGGCATTTGTTTCCTGCATGCGCCGCTGTTTCACCCGGCCATGAAAAATGTTGGACCCGTTCGTCGTGAATTAGGTATCAAGACCTTCTTCAACATGCTCGGACCAATGGTCAATCCGGCCTTTCCTCGTAAACAGTTGGTTGGTGTTTTCAGTCTGGAACTGGCTCGCCTCTATGGGTACATTTATCAAAATACCGACAAGCAGTTCGGAATCGTGCATTCACTGGACGGATACGATGAAGTATCCCTGACCGGAGATTTCAAACTCATCGATCACCGGCACGAGAGCATCTTGTCACCCGGTGACCTGGGACTCGAAAAACTCAAGCAAGAACAATTGCATGGCGGGCAGACCGTGGAGGAATCGGCAAAGATTTTCGAGCAGGTATTGTCAGGGGAAGGAACTCGTCCTCAGGAGCAAGCGATTATAGCCAACTCAGGATTGGCCCTCTCCGTAGCGGGAAACCTGACCTTTTTAGAAGGAGTGGATAAAGCTGAGCAATCCCTGAAATCAGGATCAGCGCTCAAATCATTCAAAGAATTTATAGAAATAAACAGTTGATGGACATTCTCGAAGAAATAGTAGCGCACAAGAAGAAGGAGGTTGCCGACCGAAAGGAACTCTACCCGGTGAAGTTGTTGGAGAAGAGTTTGTTCTTTGATGGCAAACCGGTCTCCATGGTAGATTATATCCGCCGACCAGATAAGGTGGGGATCATTGCTGAATTTAAGCGGCAATCCCCATCAAAAGGGGTGATCAATTCCACTTCCAAAGTAGAGAAAACCTCCATCGGTTATATGCAGGCCGGCGCATCCGGTTTATCAGTTCTAACGGATACGAAGTTTTTTGGTGGCAGGAGTGAGGATTTGATGGAAGCCAGAAAGTTTAATTTCTGCCCGATTCTGCGCAAGGATTTCATCATTGACGAGTACCAGGTGGTAGAGGCCAAGTCGATTGGCGCAGATGTGATTCTGCTCATCGCTAGCATTCTCACAAAAGACGAAGTGCAGTCACTGAGCAAAGCGGCCAAGGGTCTCGGCATGGAAGTTTTGTTCGAGGTGCACAATGAGGAAGAGCTGGAGAAAGTTTGTTCGGAAATTGATATCGTTGGTGTCAACAACCGGAACTTGAAAACCTTCAAAACCGATATTCAAACTTCGAAGGATTTAGCGAAAAAGATTCCGTCAGACTTTTTGAAAATATCAGAGAGCGGCATTCATGATGCCGAAACCGTGATCGACTTGAAGACACATGGATTCGAGGGATTTCTGGTAGGAGAGCGTTTCATGTCCTCAGCTCGGCCGGAGCAGGCGTGCCGTGAGTTCATCAACTCCATCAAACTAAAACAAATCTATCAATGAAGCTGAAGGTGTGTGGGTTGAAGGATGAGCAAAACATCAAGGAGGTGCTGAAGCAATCGCCGGACTTCATAGGTTTCATTTTCTATGAAAAGTCACCTCGGTTTGTGGATGAATTGAAAGCACAATTTGTGCGCTCAATCGACGGGCCAATGAAGGTTGGGGTCTTTGTCAACGCCACCACCGAGCACATTTTTTCAAGTGTGGAATTCTTCGGGTTGGACATGGTGCAATTGCACGGAGAGGAGTCGGTGGCAAAAGTGCAAGAGCTCAGGAAGAAAGGCATCAGCGTCATCAAAGTTTTTCGAGTGCTGGATGTGTTGCCTGATGAAATGGATGATTTCATTCCGTATTGTGATTTGTTCCTTTTTGACACCCGCACGCCGAAGTACGGTGGGAGCGGACAGAAATTTGATTGGAGCATCCTGAAAGGGGTAGATCATCCATTTCTCCTCAGTGGAGGTATTGGGGTGGATGATCTCGAGGAAATTAAGAAAATGAATCTAAAGCATCTGGTGGGGCTGGATGTGAACAGCAAAGTGGAGGTGAGGCCGGGCTTAAAGGACATTAAAAAAGTGAAAGGTATAAAGGCATTGATATGAAGAAATTTCAGCCAACAGAGAAAGGGTATTACGGAAAATTTGGAGGAGCTTTTGTGCCGGAGATGCTTTATGCCAATGTTTCCGAACTGCAGGAAAACTATCTGCAGATTTTGGAATCCGAGAGTTTTCAAACGGAATTCAGAAACTTACTGAAAGATTATGTCGGGAGACCCACGCCTTTGTTTTTTGCCCCGTCTCTGTCCAAAAAATACGAAACTAAAATTTACCTGAAGCGGGAGGATTTGTGCCACACCGGCGCGCATAAAGTGAACAACACCATTGGGCAAATTCTGATGGCCAAAGCACTGAACAAGCAAAACATCATTGCTGAGACAGGTGCCGGGCAACACGGCGTAGCAACAGCCACCGTTTGTGCGCTTATGGGAATGCAATGTATTGTCTACATGGGCGAGAAGGATATGGCTCGTCAGCGACCCAATGTGGAGCGCATGAAGATGCTGGGTGCAGAAATTCGTCCGGCCATGTCGGGGAGTAAGACGCTGAAGGATGCTACTAATGAGGCCATTCGTCATTGGATCAATCACCCTAAAGACACGCATTATATTATCGGATCTGTGGTAGGCCCCCATCCTTACCCGGACATGGTCGCCAGGTTCCAGTCGGTGATCAGCGAGGAAATCATGGATCAGCTGCAGGAGAAAGAAGGTCGGAATGCACCGGATTACGTCATCGCCTGTGTGGGAGGTGGCAGCAATGCTGCAGGCGCCTTTTACCATTTTCTGGACGATGAATCGGTAAAATTGGTGGCCGTGGAGGCTGCAGGCTTGGGTGTGCAATCGGGGGAATCGGCAGCTACAACTGCACTCGGAACGGATGGTGTATTACACGGGAGCCGAACATTGCTCATGCAAACGGCGGACGGTCAAGTGGTGGAACCGCACTCCATTTCAGCCGGGTTGGATTACCCGGGCATTGGACCGCTCCACGCGCACCTCTTTGAATCCGGCCGTGGCATCTTTAAGTATGTAACAGACAAGGATGCCATGCAGGCGGGATTTGAGCTAAGCAAAATGGAAGGAATTATCCCGGCCATAGAGACGGCTCACGCGTTTGCCGCACTGGATCAAATGGAATTTGCCGCTAATGACGTGGTGGTGATTAACCTGTCCGGCCGTGGCGATAAGGATTTGGAAACGTACATCAAATGGAGGGATGCACAGGCTTAGAATGATTTTAAAACCTAAACACCATAGTCATTCTGAACTTGTTTCAGAATCTATACCCAATAGATTCCGAAATAAATTCGGAATGACAATATGCATATGAGCAGAATCAAACAAACATTCGAACAGGCCATAGGGCCGCTACTGAACGTGTACTTCACAGCGGGTTATCCAAAACTGGAGAGTACCATTCCCACGCTCAAAGCGCTGCAGGAAGGTGGAGTGGACCTGATAGAACTGGGCATGCCCTATTCGGACCCATTGGCTGACGGAGAAACCATTCAGGAGAGCTCGTCCGTCGCGTTGAAAAACGGGATGTCCATCGACAAATTATTCAGCCAACTCGAAGATGCCACAGCCGATCTCAACGTACCGGTTCTGTTGATGGGCTACCTGAATCCCATCATGCAGTTCGGTGCAGAGAAGTTTTGCCAAAAATGTCAGCAAGTGGGCGTGGATGGACTCATCATCCCGGACTTGCCGATGGAGCTTTTTGACGCTGAGTTTGGATCGCTGTTTAAGAAATATGAGTTGGACTTTGTTTTCCTGATCACACCCGAAACACCCGAAGCGCGCATTCAGGAAATCGATCAGCGAACGACCGGATTTATTTATATGGTTTCTTCGTCCTCCACCACAGGGAAAACAAGTGGCTTGTCTCCGGAACAACTGGCTTACTTCGAGCGGATCCAACAAATGAAGCTGAAAAACCCGCGCATGATTGGATTCGGGATTTCGGATGCTGAGAGTTTCCGACAAGCTACCCAATTCGCTGAGGGAGCCATCATCGGGAGCGCTTTTATCAAACAACTAGGCAAGGACGCCTCAGCGGAGGCCATCAAACAATTTGTAAAAAACATCAAGTCATGATCATTCAATTTGACCAAAACGCCACGACAGACACCAAGGACCAGGTGGTGAATAAACTCACCGATCTGAAATACAAAACCATGCTGGTGAAAACGCAGAAAGGCGAATACCTCGTGGGCGTGGGCAAGGGGCAGTTTGATATCCGGCAGGTGGGGCACATGGCCGGGATCAAGGACATTCACATTGTCTCGGACGATTACAAGCTGGTATCAAGCAAATGGAAGGTTGGTCAAACACAAATTGACTTGGGGGACGATGTGAAAATTGGGGCAGGGGAGTTTGCGATCATGGCCGGGCCTTGTAGCATCGAAGGAGAGGAAAACATTGCCGAGACGATCGCGCACCTGAAGGCCAACAATGTCAAGATCATGCGTGGAGGGGTGTTCAAACCCCGAAGTTCACCCTATGCGTTTCGTGGGTTGGGAATCGACGGGTTGAAACTATGGCACGAACAAACTCAGGCGGCCGGCCTGAAGATCATCACTGAGGTGATGCAAGTCTCACAGATTGAGGAAATGCTGCCTTACGTGGACATCTTCCAGGTGGGAGCCAGAAACACCCAGAATTTCAACCTGCTGGATGAACTTGGTAAAGTGGACAAGCCCGTGATGATCAAGCGGGGTATTTCCGGGTCCATTGACGAATTGCTGCAAAGTGCGGAGTACGTGTTCTCCGGAGGAAACGAGAAAATCCTCTTGTGTGAACGCGGCATCCGAACGTTCGAGAAAGCCACCCGAAACACCTTCGACATCAACGCCATTCCGATCCTGAAAGAGAAGTCTCACCTGCCGGTAATTGCCGACTCTTCACATGGGATTGGATTAAGGGAGTTTGTGGAGCCGGTCACGCTGGCCGCCACAGTGGCAGGAGCTGACGGTGTGATTGTGGAAGTGCACAAGAAACCGGAGAAAGCCTTTTCTGACGGTCAGCAAACGTTGGACTTTGACGAGTCCAAGCGACTGATTGAGAAACTGAGGAGGTTGAGGGAGGTGGTGTAGTAACATTTAGACATGGCCAGGCCGTCTCACGGTAGTGTGGTTTTCTTCCTTGCCACTTTTGCCATGGTCCACGAATCACCTAATAGCATCTTTGTAATTCCGATTCAATATGTGCTGAAAAATTGAATTCCCGTGATTCACGAACCACCTCGCCAATGATGATGATTGCCGGTGATCCAAGTTCCTGCTTTTCTACTAGATATTCAATTTCGTTTAGGGTTCCGAAAATCTTTTTTTCCTTTTTGGTACTCCCATTTTGGATGATCGCAATGGGCTCTTCAATACCCCTTGAGGCAGCAAATAATGTTACGATTTTAGCAAGATTCTTCATCCCCATTAATACAACCACTGTTGCCGACGATTTAGCAGCCAATTCAATATCAGAGGAAATGCCCTCGGAGAGAATGGTTCCCGTCACTACCCAAAAACTTTCGTTGATACCTCTTTTAGTGAGAGGAATATGAGATAAAGCAGGTACGGCTGCTGAACTGCTAATTCCTGGAATGACTTCAACTTCAATGCCATGCGATTGGGCATGTTCTAATTCCTCATGCCCCCTGCCAAACACAAAAGGATCACCGCCTTTTAGTCGCACCACATGATCGAATTTCCTTGCATATGCCACCAGCATGTCGTTTATAAGGACTTGCTGAAATGCATGGATGCCTGGCTTTTTACCTACATAAACCAACTCACAATGATCCTGACAGTGTTGCAGCAGTTCCTTGTTGACCAAAGCATCATACAGGACAACATCTGCTTTCTCGAGGGATTTAAGGCCTTTCACTGAAATTAAATCCGGATCACCGGGTCCTGCCCCAACTAAGTATACTTTACCCATTTCAAATTCAAATTTTCGTAAAAATACGTATAATTATTTTTTTACGTAAGTAAACTACGTAATTTTACGCATACAATGAAAAAGGAGTAACATGGCAAAAAAGGTAATTGTTATTGGCAATGGCATGGTCGGATACAAGTTCTGTGAGAAGTTACGTGAACAGGCGTCAGCAGAGCAAATCCGGTTAATAGTGTACGGGGAGGAACCTGTTCCGGCTTATGACAGAGTTCATTTGAGTGAATACTTCACGCATCCTTCTGTCGACCATCTTTCAATGGCTCCCAGAGCTTGGTACGCTGAAAATCAGGTTGAGCTCAAGACCTCCAAATTAATTACGAGAATCGATCGGACCAAAAAGGTTATCGAATCACATAGCGGAGAGTCGGAAACATATGACTACCTGATCTTGGCCACTGGATCAAAGGCCATGATCCCGCCTATCAAAGGCGTTGAAAAAAGTGGCGTATTTGTGTACCGAACCATCGAAGATTTAGATCAAATCATTGAGTATTCAAAAAAAATCAAGCATGGCACTGTACTTGGAGGCGGACTCTTAGGACTTGAAGCCGCCAAAGCTCTCATGGATTTGAACCTCCGTGCGGCGGTTGTCGAGTTTGCGCCACGGCTGATGCCGCGTCAGTTAGATGATGCAGGGGCAGAGATGCTTAAATCTAAAATTGAGTCATTGGGTATTGAAGTACTGCTTGGCAAGAACACAGAAGAAATAACCGGAAATGGGGTTATTACCGGGCTTGACTTTACAGATGGAAACCGACTGGAAACGGAGATGTTGGTTATTTCATGCGGGATTGTTTCCCGAAGTGAATTGGCTGAAGAAGCCGACTTGGAAACAGGACCAAGAGGCGGATTCAATGTAAATGCACAAATGCAAACAAACGACCCAGCGATTTTCGCTATTGGGGAGGCGGCATCTTATAAGGGCTTGATTTACGGATTAGTCGCACCAGGTTACGACATGGCTGATGTGGTTGTAGATCAATTGGTTGGAGCCAGAGAAAAGAAATTTAGTGGAGCGGACATGTCCACGAAATTAAAGCTGATTGGTGTTGACGTAGGTAGCTTCGGAGAAGCCATTGATGAAAAAAATGAATACACTCCTATAGTATATGAGGACAAGAATGCTGGCAATTATAAAAGGATAAATATCTCTAAGGATGGTAAAAAATTAATGGGTGGAGTTCTGGTCGGTGACGCAGAAGATTACAGTATAATGCATCAAATGGTTAAATCAGGCCTGGCATTGCCTCCAAATCCAGAGGATATTATACTTGGAGCGCGGGGAGGGGCAGGAAATCCCATCATGGAATTGCCAGATGATGCTCAGATTTGCTCTTGCGAGAATGTTACCAAAGGAGGAATAGTGAAAGCTATCAAGGAGGATGGTGTCACAGAGGTGAAGGAGGTTATGCAGTGCACGAAAGCCGGGACAGGTTGTGGAGCTTGTTCGCCAATGGTCGGCGATTTATGCGTGGCGACCCTGAAGGCCATGGGACAAACCATTCGCAAAACCATCTGCCCTCACTTTGATTATACTCGTCAGGAATTGTTCGATTTGATCAAATTAAAAGAGATTAAAACATTCAATGCTTTGCTGGATCAATACGGTGAAGGTGACGGATGCGAAACATGTAAACCTGCTATTGCATCATTGCTTGCCAGTATTTGGAATGATAAGATACTTAAGCAGGATACCATACAGGATACGAATGACCGATTCCTGGCAAATATCCAAAAAGGTGGAAGCTACTCTGTAGTACCACGGGTACCTGGCGGTGAAATCACCCCTGACAAGCTGATTGCTATTGGAAGCGTGGCGAAAAAATATGATTTATACACCAAGATTACCGGTGGACAAAGAATCGATCTTTTCGGAGCAAAATTGAACGATTTACCGGCTATTTGGAGTGAGTTGATTGAGAAAGGATTTGAATCCGGTCATGCCTATGGAAAATCGCTCAGGACTGTCAAAAGCTGTGTGGGCTCAACCTGGTGTCGCTACGGACTTCACGATTCAGTTTCATTTGCTATCGAAATCGAAAATAGATACAAAGGCCTTCGTTCACCTCATAAACTGAAAGGGGCTGTGTCCGGATGTCGTCGGGAATGTGCCGAGGCACAAAGTAAGGATTTTGGTTTAATAGCTACAGAAGCAGGCTATAATGTCTACGTATGTGGAAATGGCGGAGCGAATCCGCAACATGCCAAATTATTGGCAGGAGATGTGGATGAAAAAACAGCGGTCCGATACCTGGATAGGTTCTTAATGTTTTACATCCGTACGGCCGAGCCGCTGAATAGAACATCCGTTTGGCTAAACAAATTAGAAGGAGGAATTGACCATCTAATTGATGTGGTCGTAAACGATAGCCTTGGCTTGGGTGAGGAATTGGAGCGGGATATGGAAGGGTTAATTGCCGCCTATCACTGCGAATGGAAGGAGGCTGTGGAAGACCCGAACATGAAAAAGAAATTCGCTCATTTCGCAAATGCAGGGGAAAATGATCCTACTCAGGAATTTGTCCCAATGCGTGAAATGAAAAAGCCAGCAGACTGGAATGAAGTGAAAGCATAAATGAACCAAAATGGATAACGCGACATTGAACAAAAACCATTATAAAACCGTAAGGCTGGAAGAGGTAAGCACCTGGTTTCCAGCCTGTAAGGAGGAGGATTTTCCCGCAGATGGTGGATTGAATATTTTAATTAATGGTTTACAAATTGCCGTTTTCAATTTTACCAGAAGAAACGAATGGCATGCCACACAAAACCTCTGTCCACACAAAAAACAAATGATCCTTTCGAGAGGCATGATTGGGTCAGATGGGGAAGAACCCAAGGTCGCCTGTCCGTTTCACAAAAAAACTTTCTCTCTGAAGACTGGGAAAAACCTGAATGGTGAAGAGTGTGACATAGCTACTTACCCGGTCAAAGTCCTGGCTGGAATAGTATATGTTGGGATATGACGCATTACGTACGTATTCCGTAATCTTACTTAACATTGCTCTAGTATGCCACAGCGAAGATTCAGAAAATTAGGCCTCTTTTATTTTTTGGCGCTGGGCTGCATTGCCTTGACTATTTCACTGAGTCAATTGTTCATTCAAACCTATATAGAAAGCCAGAAATTCGATAGTCGCACCATCAACATAGCCGGTCGACAAAGAATGCTGAGTCAGAAGTTATCCAAGACCGCTTTACTGATTCATGAAAAAAAAGGCATTGATGATGACTTCACCGCGGAATTTGAAGCTGACCTGAGTCTGTGGGTCAAATCTCATAAAGGATTAAAAAGTGGAAGTAAAGAACTGGAGCTAAATTCGGATCTCTCCCCTGAGATCTCACGACTTTTTGATGCCATCGAGCCGCATTTCCAGCAAGTCAGGCGAAGTTCCGAGTCCATTCTTGCGAGCAGGAAGTCTGGAAATGACGATTTTGAAAGGCATTTGAAATCTTTGTTGGAATCAGAAGGTGCTTTTCTGAAAGGGATGAACGATATCGTTTTCCAATTTGATAAAGAGGCGAGTCTTAAAGTGGCTGAACTCCAACGGTTGGAGTACCTGCTTTACTTCGTGTCACTCTTAATTATCCTATTGGAATTGATGTTCATCTTCAGGCCACTGGCCAGACGAATTCAGCTCACCATGAATGAACTTGAAGAATCCGAAAAGTCTTCGAAGGAATTGGCTGGCGAACTGAGCAGGCTGTATGAAGAGTTGGGAAAGTCTTATCAGGATTTGGAATCAGTTAATGTAACACCACAATCGCAAGTGATCCTTACCAGATTGAGCATAATCGGGGATTTCCTCTACTTCTCGGAAGAACTTAAATCAATCCTTGGTTTAGGTGTAAAGCATCCTAAAAATCTGAAAGAACTGATGTTGGGGGCTGGATATCGTGAAGATTTTGTAACGGATTTATTGTCCCATCTTAGTGACGGTAGAACCTGGTCAGGCGAAGTAAAGCTGACCACTCAGGAAGGTGATTTTTGTTGGATTGAGTCGTATTTGGTACCCGTGGAAGGAGGTCGCGAGATCAAGTTTATTGGACGTGATGTTACGGAATTGAAGGAGGCCAAGATGGTTTCAAGAGAGATTAATAAGGAACGAATCGATAAGATTGTTAAGGAGCAAAATTTCAGATCTTCCCTAATTCTTCAAGGTCAGGAAGAGGAAAGAAAACGACTTTCACAGGAACTTCATGATGGTGTTGGACAGATGCTTTCAGCAATGAAATTATCATTGGAATCAATCAGCCCTTCGGATGCCAAACATATGAAAGCCCGTTTAAATGATGCCAAGGATCTGATGAAGAGCATCATCCGCGAGGTGAGAAGGGTTTCGTTTAACTTGACTCCAAGCAGTTTGGATGATTTCGGATTGGTGCCGGCCATCAAGAAATTCTGTGAGGAAATAAATACCTATTCAAAACCGGAAGTTTCATTTGTTAATGAAACGAATTTTATCAACAGACTGGATACCCATATTGAGACCAGCTTATATCGAATTGTTCAGGAGGCGGTTAATAATGCCTTGAAGTACGCTCGTGCCTCGCGCATCAACGTCAAATTCTCCCATTCGATTGAAGAGCTCAGAATTGAGATCAACGATGACGGTGACGGATTCGATCTAAATAACATGGAAGAGAGCAAGGCTGGGCATGGTCTGTTCAATATGAAGGAAAGAGCGGCATATATCGGCAGTGAGCTGCAGGTGAAAAGTGCGCCTGAAGCAGGCACTCAAATCATTATCAATTTATCTTTAAGGGAGCATGATTAATCTAGTATTGGTTGATGACCATCAAATTGTAAGGAACGGCCTCAAGATGGTTTTGGAAGGAGACGCTGACATCCATGTTATTGGAGAAGCTTCAGACGGCACTGAAGTCTTGGATGTTCTGAGGGTCAAGGAACCGGATATATTACTGGCCGACATTAGAATGCCAAAAATGAATGGGTTGGAACTCACGCCTATTGTCAAGAAAGAATATCCCAACATGAAAGTGTTGATCCTGACAATGCACGATGATTCGGAATATATTTTACAATCGGTGCACGCCGGTGCTGATGGGTATATTCTGAAGGATACCGATCAAGGCGAATTACTCAAAGCCATTCGAACCATCAACGACGGCCACAAATATTTCAGTGGAGATATCAGCGAAACCATTGTCAATTCTTTCGTCAGGGGTTATAAGAATGACCCCATCGTTTCATCAAGTGCTGATTCCTACGGATTAACCAAGCGGGAAAAAGAAATTCTTGGCATGATCAAAGACGGTATATCCAACAAATCGATAGCCGAGCAATTGGGAAAAAGCGTCAGAACTATTGAAACACACCGTTTCAATATCATGAAGAAACTTGGGGTCAATAACATTGCGGAGTTATTAAAGAAGACCAACGATGAACATCTGATTGACTGAGCAGATTGAACCATGGATTCTATTAGATCATGTGGGCAATGCGAAAACGAACTGTGTCTTATCAAGCGAAATGTTCTTAAAGAGAAGGCTGTCTCTTTTGTTCGGTTAAAAAATGAATTTCAGTGCAAAAAAGGACAGTCGTTTGTCCTCGAGGGAGCGCCGGTCCAGGGCTTGTTTTTTATCCTTCAGGGGAAGGCCAAAATCACTAAAACAGGCGTCAACGGACGGGACCAAATATTGAGACTTGTCGGTCCCGGAGAAATGGTTGGCCATCGGGGGTATAGAACTTCAGAATCATATCAGATAAACGCTATAGCCCTGGAGGATTCGGTTATTTGCTCATTTACAAATGAAACGTTTAACGACTTTCTGGAATCTGTCCCAGAGCTAACTTTAGACTTGATGCTCTTCTATGCTCAGGAACTTAATCGCAGCGAGACCAATGTGAAAAAATTTGCGCAGATGACGGTCCGCGAAAAGATCATTGATTCATTGCTCTATGCTGCCGAAAAATTCAAAGACCCGCAAGGTCATCTACTGGAACTTTCCAGAAAGGACTGGGCCGATCTGGCCGGCACCAACGACGAACAAGTGACTCGCACACTGTCGGCCCTCAAGAAAGAAGCCCTAATAAATACGCAGGGCAAGAGAATTACACTCATCCAAGAGCCACTACTTAGAAAGGAAGTTCAGTCTTACGAAAGCTAAAAAAAAAAGGACTTACAGAAGTCTTACGACTGTTTTTGGTCTCAAAATCTGCGAAAACGCAGCTCTTTTTCCATAAAAATACAATCTATATATACGTATTAAATTGCTAATACATACGTAATATTGCGTAAGAAATAAGTAATAATACGTATAATTAGAACGAATGAATCGCACCATTTACATCGCTGTACTGTTAACCGTACTGGCGACAAGCACCCTCAAGGCACAGTTCACCATTATCGGTGAAGTACGACCAAGGGCTGAATTGAGAAACGGGTTTAAGACGCTAACAGATGAATCGAAGGATCCTTCATTCTTCACGGAGCAGAGATCTCGTTTGTATTTAGACTATGCAATGCCAGAATTCAAATTCCGCTTGGCATTGCAAGACATACGAATTTGGGGAGAAACCTCTCAGATCTTCAAGGAGGAAACTGGCAAAGCTTTTATTAGTGAGGCTTGGGGACAATATTTTGTATCGCCCTTCTTTTCCGTTAAGGCTGGTCGTCAAATTATTTCCTATGACAATCAGCGTTTCTTTGGCGGGCTAGAGTGGGCTCAGCAAGGGCGTAGACATGATGCAATGTTGCTGATTTATGAGAATGACTCCAAGCTAAGAATGCATCTGGGATTGGCTTACAATCAGGATGACGATGTGGCTGAACCGGGCTTTATACAATCAGAGGGAGCGAATTTCTACAACGTCGGAGGAAACTATAAGACTCTGCAATACGGCTGGTTCAATAAGTCATTTGATCAATCAAGTTTATCACTGCTTGCCGTAAATGCCGGATATCAAAATGCAGACAGTACGGTGGCCTTTAAACAAACATTGGGGCTGACCGGTTACACCAAATTGGGAGCATTTAAGTTCGGTGGAGACTTTTATTACCAGTTGGGAGAGCAGAGCGGAATGGATGTTAAGGCACTGTTGGTCGGATTCAAAGCAACTCTGGCCACTTCCATAACGCCGATAACACTTGGGTATGAAATGGTCTCAGGTGATGATAACCCCTCCGATGGAATTAATCGCGCGTTTTCTCCTGATTTCGGTACAAACCACCTTCACAATGGGTTGATGGACTACTTCTTCGTAGGTCCAGCGAACGGTGCGGTTGGTGTTCAGGACATCTATCTCAAAACCAAGTTCAAACTCGGAAAAAGGACCGTCAGTGTTCACGTGCATGAATTCTTAACCGGTTCGGAACAGCAGAATGGTGAAGGTGAATCCCTTGGAAAAGCAATGGGGACAGAAATTGATCTTGTCTATGCCGTTAAACTTAACGACGCTGTTTCCTGGCAGGTAGGATATTCTCAAATGTTCGGTACTGACACCATGGAGGTACTGCGTGGAGGAGATGCTGGAAGGATGAACTATTGGGCATGGACCATGCTCACCTTCAAGCCCACACTTTTTAAAAGTGAATAAAAATACAATTAATAAATCTAAGTAAATAATACGTATTAATACTTATAAAAATTAAGTATTACGTAAATTTGTAAACCCTATAAACAGACACTAAAATGAAAGTTCTAGGAAAGGCCGAAAAAATCGATTTATTCGATCTGAGTACGATAAACATGCGGGTATTTCATATCACCTGGCTATCGTTCTTCTTATGTTTCTTTGGATGGTTCGGAATTGCTCCGCTTCTCTCTATCGTGAGGGATGATTTGGGCATTACGACTGACCAAATTGTAACCGCCAATATGTTGGCGGTTGGATCAACTGTGGTCATGAGACTGGTAATTGGTTGGTTGTGTGACAAGATTGGTCCACGTATTGCCTATTCGTGGCTCTTGATTCTCGGCTCCATTCCGGTCATGCTGATTGGGCTTTCGCAAAACTATGAGCAATTCCTGATAGCCAGAATTTTTATTGGGGCGATTGGAGCAGGTTTTGTGATCACCCAGTTCCATACCTCTGTGATGTTCGGCTCAAAAGTAGTGGGTACCGCAAATGCTACGACGGCAGGATGGGGAAATCTTGGGGGTGGAGTCACGCAACAGGTGATGCCGTTTGTATTCGCCGGAGCACTGGCCATTTTCGGATCAGAACACCTCGCGTGGAGGTACGCCATGGTCGGGCCTGGTATTCTACTCTTCATCATGGGATTCGTCTATTATTTTTTTACTAAAGACACGCCTGAGGGTAACTATTCGGAGCTGCCAGATGGCAGTCAAAAGAAGAAGGAAGCCAATGGCTCCTTCCTGGAGGCCATAAAAAATTACAGAGTTTGGTTGTTGTTCGTGATCTATGGAGCGTGTTTTGGGGTCGAGTTGATCGTTAACTCAAAGGCTGCATTGTACTTCACAGATTACTTCAGTATGGATCTGAAGACGGCCGGGATGATAGCCGGGTTATTTGGCTTAATGAACATTTTTGCGAGATCATTGGGTGGGTACATTGGTGATAAATTCGGAAGAACAGGCGGAATCAATGGTCGGGTAAAATGGCTGTTTATTGCGTTGTTTTTAGAAGGATTAGCCTTGATCTTATTTTCTAGGATGGGAACAATTCCGACCATCATTGGTTCACTCATCGTATTCAGCTTATTCGTCCAAATGAGTGAAGGTGCTACTTATAGCGTAGTTCCATTCATCAACAAGAAAGCACTTGGTGCAGTGTCTGGGATTGTCGGAGCAGGTGGAAACGCCGGAGCTGTGGCGGGGATGTTTCTTTTCAAGAAACAATTGACTGGTTTGGAATGGACTGAATCCTTCATGTACCTGGGTATGATCGTCACAGGGGTTTCGTTTCTGTCCTTTTTCGTAACAACCAAGCTAAATGCCCAGACGGGTGAAGGAGAGGTCACCGAAGAGACCTTGATAGAAACCAAACCAGCTGCCGCATAAAACTGAAAATACCATATGCCTGAAAAATGGGGAAATCCTCACGCGACAACCTGCTCCTATTGTGGAGTGGGTTGTGGTGTAGAGGTTCGAAAGAGTGATAAAGGAAGATTGTCTCTTAAAGGAAATGATGCATATCCTGTTAACAAAGGAATGCTTTGTTCTAAAGGGATGAATCTTCATTATTCTGTCATGGATCAATCTGACAGATTGCTTCATCCCAGCATGCGGTGGAGTAAAAATCACCCCATGGAGCAAGTGAGTTGGCATACGGCTATTGATCGAGCTGCAGCCGTTTTTAAAACCTTCATACATCAGCACGGCCCGGATAGCGTCGGCTTTTATGTCTCGGGTCAGTGTTTGACCGAGGAATACTATCTGGCCAACAAACTAGTTAAGGGATTTCTAGGAACAAATAATATAGACACCAATTCGCGTCTGTGCATGAGTTCGGCAGTTGTTGGCTACAAAAAAGCACTAGGAGATGACATGGTGCCCATTTCCTACGAGGATATTGAACTGGCCGATTGCTTTCTGATAGCCGGGGCGAACCCTGCATGGTGTCACCCAATTCTTTTCAGGAGATTGGAAAATCACAAGATGGCCAATCCTGATGTGAAAATAATTATTGTGGATCCCCGTGTGACGGATTCTGCCTCTCTGGCGGATATCCATTTGCAAGTAAAGCCCGGGACTGATAAAACGTTATTCCATGCCATTTCAAAATACCTCATTGAGCACGAGTACACGGATCCGGAGTTCATCCAAAAGCACACCAATGGGTTCGACTTACTCAGAGAGGAAATAGCTGAATTGACCATGTCACGGGCATCAGAAATTTGTGATGTTCCAGAGAAGGATCTTATTGAAGCAGCCGAGTACATCGGTCAGTCCAATGGCTTCATTACCATGTGGGCCATGGGACTCAATCAAAGTACATCAGGTGTCAATCAAAACCTGGCCTTAATTAACCTTAACCTGATCACTGGGAAAATTGGTAAGCCGGGATCAGGCCCATTTTCCCTCACAGGACAGCCCAACGCCATGGGAGGAAGAGAAGTTGGTGGTCTGTCCAACTTATTGGCTGCCCACCATGATCTGGCCAATCCATTGCACAGAACTAAAGTGGCCAAATACTGGAATGTGGATACGATCCAGGAAAAGCCAGGCTTGACAGCCACTGAAATGTTTCAGTCACTTAAATCCGGTGAAATGAAGGCCATTTGGGTGATCTGCACCAATCCATCAGTGAGCATGCCCAATGCACGATTGGTTGATGAAGCACTTGGATTGGCCAAATTTGTAGTGGTCCAGGATATTTCTAACAAGAGCGATACCGTGAAATACGCGGACCTGATCTTACCTGCCGCTGGTTGGTTGGAGAAAGAGGGTACCATGACAAATTCTGAAAGACGAGTTGCGTATTTGCCCAAGTTGATTGACCCGCCAGGTGAGGCCTTAGCGGATGCTGAAATATTGATGCGATTTGCAAAGGCAATGGGCTTTCACGGTTTTGATTTCCCTTCCTCAGAGGAAATATTTAATGAGCATGCCTTACTTACCAAAGGAACCAGTATTGATATTTCAGGACTTTCATATGCCAAGCTAAAGTCTTTAGGATCAGTTCAGTGGCCAGTTCCCGAAGAAGACCATGAAGGAACCGATCGATTATTTGAGAATGGAATATTTCTGACGCCAAATGGCCGGGCAAATATTTCGGCTAGTGGGCCTGAAAATGAGACGGAAGAACCTTCCCCTGATTTCCCCCTTATCTTGACCACTGGACGAATACGAGACCAATGGCATACACTGACACGCACGGGCAAAGTAGCCAAGCTCGGCAAGCACATTGATCGCCCTTTTCTGGAAATCCATCCGGAAGACGCAGAGATAAGGAATATAACGGAAGGAATACCGGTGAAGGTGCGGGGGCGCAGAGGAGACGTGCAAGTGACGGCTAGAATTTCACCTTCCATCAAAAGAGGTGTCGTTTTTTTGCCAATGCATTGGGGCAAAAGACTCAGCTCAGATCTCACCCGATCAAACAATCTGACCGATGATAATTTTGACCCTGTCTCCAAACAACCCGGATTCAAATTTTCAGTGGTACAGGTTGAAAGGATGGTTCATAAAAAGCGAAAAATTGTTGTCGTCGGAACCGGAGCAGCAGCCTTTCGATTTGTGAATACCTACCGTGAATTCAACAAGTCTGATGAAATATTTGTTTTCGCTAAGGAGAAATGGCCTTTCTATAATCGGGTGTTATTGCCCGAATATGTTAATAAAACAAAGGACTGGGATGACTTACTGAAATTCACCAATGATGAGCTGGACAAGCTTAATTTGACCTTGCAACCGTCCAACCCAATCGTAAAAATCAATGTGAAGGAAAAAGTGATCCATGATAGTCAAGGAAATACGCATCCATACGATCAGCTGGTGCTAGGAACGGGAAGCCGGGCGTTTATCCCCCCTGGAGCTCCAATGGATATACCCGGGGTTTTTACCATGCGAAATCGAGAAAACGCAGATGATCTCAAGGCTTATTTGAAGCCGGATAGTCACGTATTGGTGATAGGTGGCGGACTACTTGGCCTGGAATTAGCCGCTGCATTGAATGAGGTTGATATTAAAGCCACCGTGATACAGCTTGGTTCACGACTTATGGAGCGCCAACTCGATCCCATAGCAAGCACGATGCTCAGGG
The DNA here is from genome assembly GCA_965212145.1 of Cyclobacteriaceae bacterium. Lineage (GTDB taxonomy): Bacteria > Bacteroidota > Bacteroidia > Cytophagales > Cyclobacteriaceae > JAAEPI01. Next base: position 418,108 of record CBDBUY010000009.1, read on the forward strand.
ATTATATGGTGGATATGGGTGTTAAGGTCTTCACGAACGATCAGGTAACCAGCATATCAGAAGCGGGGTTGGGAGAATTGGATATTCAACTGAAAAGTGGAAATTCCCTACGCGTGAATGCCGCCGTATATGCAATTGGCACCAGGCCGAATATTGAATTAGCCAAAGAAGCGGGTCTTGAGTGTTCGCGAGGCGTGGTTGTGAATGACGTGCTACAAACGAGCGATCCAGACATTTTCGCTCTTGGAGAAATGGCAGAACACCGAAATAAACTCAATGGGATAACAGCCGCTGCAGAGGCCCAGGCAGATGTTTGTGCTCGATATATGGCCGGAGATATCTCAACGCTCTACACCGGAACTTCACCCATGAACATTCTCAAATTTCCGGGATTAGATCTTTGCTCAATAGGCATGGCTCAGATTCCGGTCAATGGTAAAAATTATCATGAAATCACCTTTCTGGACCGTGAGGAGATGTACTATAAGAAGTGCATCATTCACAATGATAAGTTGGTAGGCACCATCCTAATGGGGGATAAATCTGAGTTTGCCGAGTTTAAGGATCTAATTGAAAATGGACTGGAGCTCTCGGAAAAACGGGTGAAGTTGCTAAGATCAGGTCGACCGGTCCAGGCAGTAAAAGGGAAATTGGTGTGTGCTTGTAACAACGTGGGGTCTGGGAATCTGGAAGAGGCCATTGCCCAGGGGCATGATACGCTGAATGACCTTTGCACAACCACTGGTGCCGGCCTTGGATGTGGGAGCTGCAAGTCAGAAGTTAAACGTCTCATCGAATCATCACTAGAGATCGCATAAATTCGAAGTATGAAACTGAAGGATTTAGTCAGGGTGTTTGTCAAAGGAGGGATCGTTTCACCCGGGGATTTTCTGAAAATAATTCTCGTTGCAGAAAAATTAGGTGCTAATCACCTCCACTTTGGATCCCGTCAAGACATCCTTTTCGCGGCTAAAGAGCGGGGAAAGAAAATCTTGGATTCCACTTTTGGCTCGATCAATACCGATTACGAAATCAACACATTTGAGTACCAGAACATTTTGAGCTCTTTTGCGGCTCAGGGCATATTAGAATCCAAGCACTGGCTGGCCTCACATATTTATCACTATTTGTTAGACAGCTTTGACTATCGCTCAAAGCTTAAAATCAATATCGTAGACCCATCGCAAAGTCTCGTGCCGCTTTTCACGGGAGATGTGAATTTCATTGCTTCAGATAAAGAAAATTACTGGTACGTATACTTTGGAATAAGAGAAGTGCAGGAAACCCCATGGGAAATGCCAATGCTGGTTTACAGTGAGGATCTGCATAAACTGGCCAAAGCAGTTGAGGAGTCAGACTTCATCAACCGGGATTGGTCCTATCAGGAATTGTTCAGTTACATTAACGAGAATATTCCATTGAACACACAGCCGGTGACAGAGCAGCTCGTATTGCCTGAGCCGGGGTTTCCGTATTATGAAGGCATTAATCGAACCTCTGATGGAAAGTACTGGTTGGGATTGTATTGGAGAAATAACAAGTTTGACACGCATGTCCTGAAGGCCATAATGGAGCGTTGCTTACATACCAAAGTAGGTATCGTGAACCTGACTCCCTGGAAGTCATTTGTGATCAAAGGGATTTCTGAAAAAGATCGGGTCGGCTGGGAAAAGTTGCTGGGAAAATTCGGTTTGAATCTGAGGCATTCGGCCTTGGAACTCAACTGGCATATTCCGGCAATGGACGAAAAGGCCCTGGAACTTAAAAGTTATCTTGTCAGAGAATTAGATCAATTTGATATTAGTACATATGGTCTGACATTTACCATTTTAAGGAATCGAAAAACGGTCCCGTTTACCTCCATCATCATTGAAGAAAGCGAGGACGGTACCTACAGGATTTTACATTCCAAGGGGTTCAATCCCAATGTGTACGAGTACATTGTCTATGCCAGTGAAATCAGTCGTGATGTCCTACCACCATTGATCGTTGAATTATCACTGCTGTATTATGACAGTTTGGAAGATGAACCAACGGGTTCCGTGGAAGCAAAGACAATTAGAGATAATATCCAAAAAGAGCTGTACCAATGCCCTCAATGCAAGACTGTTTATGACCCCACGTATGGCGATTCAAATGCAAACATCGATGTTGGCACACAGTTTCAAAACCTGCCAAGTAATTATGTTTGTCCAACGTGCGGAAGCGATAAGAAAGAATTTCAAAGGCTATACATCGGGTAAAACAAGAAACAATTATGAAATTAAGGTTTTCTGAAAATCATATACGGTTCCGTTTGAGCCCCGAGGATGTGCAAGAACTCAGTGAAAAATCAGTCGTGGTTATGTCGATTGAGTTTTCGACCCAACAAAAATTTCAATACAAGATTCAATTATCAGCGGAGCATACTGCGATTTTTTTGGATTGGAAGGATAGTGACTTGACCGTATGGGTGCCTGAATCATTGGCCGGACCATGGATTCTTTCAAAAAGAGAAGGACTCTATCAATCAATACAAATTGGAACAGACAAGTCTACGCTGATCGCTATTGAACGGGATTTGGATCCTAAGCACTGAATTTAATTTTTTACCCACTCACCATTTCTTCCAGCTGATCGTATGCCTGATTGAATCCTTCCACCATGCCCATTTCGGCCATTTGCTTCATCACTTCTGCCGAGGCAAAGGTCGTGGTAGAAGTGGCCGTGGTTTTTCCATCTACCTCCTGAAAGTGGATCTCCATGTGCATCGGAGGGAATTGTTCAGAGCGGTTACCCTTTTCGTCACAGAAGTAATCCTGCGCCTTGAAGAAATCCGGTTTCCGTATTTCCAGGTAGTCCATCCGGCCGTAGTGTTTCTGGCCTTCGGGACTGACCATGCAGTAAATCCAGTGGCCGCCTTCCTGGAATTCCATGTGCAGGGTTTCTGCGCGGTAGGGCTTAGGCGCCCACCACTGAGCGATCAGGTCAGGGTCCGTCCAAGCTTTCCAGAGTTTTTCAATGGGGGCATTGAAGGTTCGTTCACCAATCAATTGATTTTCTTGCAGGTTTTCAGTGAATTTGGTTTTCATAGTTATTTCATTTTTTTCAGTACTTCATCCAGTTGATCGAATCGGTCGTTCCAGAGCTGCTTGAATGGCTCCAGCCACTCGATGATTTCCAGCAATTTTTCTGGTTTAATGTGACAAAATCGCTCCCTTCCTTCTTTGGTGATGGTGATCACATCACACTCTTCCAGAATCTTCACATGCAGGGATACTGCCTGCCGGGAAATGGCAAACTGCTGCGCCAGTCCATTTACATTGGTAGGCTTATCAACCAGCGTGGAGAGAATCTCCCGCCGGGTAGGATCTGCAATGGCCTGAAACACGTCTCGTCTCGATTCCATAATACGAAAGTAAACGCTTGCGTATTAATACGCAAGTATTTGATTGCTTTTTAGTGACGCAAGAAATGGATGAAAGCTAGAGGAGGTGTAATGAGCGCGGAAGTAATGGCGTGCTAATTGGACGAAAGGTGAGCGGTTTCTTATGTTCCTTTCAGTCTATCTGGGTCTTAATCCAAACTACTTTACCTATTCGTTGAGTCGATCCTTGACTGCTGAAGTCGAGAAAACCCTGTTCGCTTTTTCATCCTAAGCCGTTCGTTGGTGTTATCACCAACGACTGCAGGGGGGTACCCTCAATAAGCCCCGGAAGTAACTGGCGTACTAGTGGAGATGGTTTGTTTTTATTCTAGTTCCTTTATAAGTAGTTGATGCACTCTCTGTGTCTCATTTAGGAGATCTGTTTCCGCATTAATCAAATATTCTCTACCCTCTTTATAGGCCCGTACCCATGAAATATAGAAATGATCGGTCAAAAGTTTTGAGTAGTCCAGTGGCACCAAGTCGTCATCAGAGTAGAGGAAATTTTGAACGATATGGTTGTCAAATTCAGGATAAAACTCATTTACCTGTTTATAATTGGAAAACCATCGTGGATAGAAGCTTTCAAAAAGTATTCGAACCTCCTTTTTCAAGTTCTTGTTCGTCAATATCTGTAACCCAATATCCTTATATCCTTCATAGCCAGTTCGTGATAAAAATAATTCATTCTTCGGTACTCTCGCCAGATGAAAATGGTGCGCCAATGTATCCACATAGGATTGACTGTTATATATACTGGATAGAATGATTTCACTCGATTTATTTAACAAATGAAGGTACTTTATATCATCTTTTAAGGCTTTCATATTTGTTTCCAAATTTTCAGCCATATCAATAAGAATTTCACGTTCCTTTTTACGCTCTTTTTTCCATTCATTCCAACTATTGAGGCCAAAAGCTAAAAGAATACCTAAAGTAATTACGAATATCTCCAGCAGATATTCCGCCCACTTTTGTTTTAATGTTTCAAGGATTTTCTTCATGGTAAAGATGTGACCACCAACGCCTAACAATCAGGCGCGCACCCTCAAGCTAGTAAATATTCAGGTAGGTGGCGCTACTTCACCGGAACGCAGGGGTAGGCACAACTAGCCCGGAAGTAAGTTCCCGGCTGGTGGGGTAGTGCAGCCAAGCACAAGAATCTTTCTCGATTTGTAGGATCACGGAATTAAGTTCCGCATCATGGAGGGCTTGTTCTAAGCCGTCGTTGGTGTTAACACCAACGACCGCAACTGTTTCTTATATTCCTTTCAGTCTATCCGGGTTTTGTGCCGTGTGAAAGATTCGAGAGATAGTTATTCTGTCCTTAGACCGTCGATAGATGATTTTGTAGCTCCATGCCACTAAGTACCTATATTCTGATTTCTTGTGTTGCAAAAGTGGTTCCGCTGCGCCAAGTTCGGGAAAGTCCTCCAATTGTTCTGTTCGTTCAATTATACGAGTTCCAACAATTTTAGCGTAGGAGTTTCCACGTTCTTCTGAGATGTACCTAACTATTCTTTCAAGTTGGTCAAGAGCCGTTTTAGTCCAAACTACTTTACCCATTCGTTGAGTCGATCCTTGACTTCTGAAGTCGAGAAAACCCTGTTCGCTTTTTCATCCTGTTCCGACTTCTCAATATCCGCAAGCAAAGCCAACTGTTCATAGACATCTTCCAATGTTGAATTGGGAGTAAGTTGACCCGCGATTGTGTGAAGATGTTCTTTGAGTTTGTCCATATATCAAATTTACAATAACGAACTTTGAATTCCCACAACTCCCTAGCTATCCGTAGTTTATCGAAGAAGTAAAAAGCTGTCCTGAGTTTGTAAACTAAGCGGTCGTTGGTGTTACCACCAACGACCGCAAGAGGGAGTAAGGGTTTGCTGGATATTTTGTATTTGGAATGAAGTGATCCTGAGTTGCAAATTCAGGATAGCGGGAGTGAAATCAGTTTCATCCGTTCGTATAAATCAAAATACGGAGATAAATCGTTACTTTGTAGAAAAGCTTACAATCATGGTATCAACAAAATTGAAAGAAGAAATTGGGAAGTACCTTGAGCAGGCAGATGATCGTTTTTTACAGTTGGTTTATGGCATGATGAAAGCGGATCAGGAGGCTGCTATTGGTTATGACACAGATGGGTCGATCATAACCCAAGCTGATTTAATAGGTCGTGCAGAAGCTTCGAACCGGGCGATTAAGGAAGGGAGAACCAAAAGCATTGATCAGGTTCGAGAGAACATGAAAAAATGGTAAATGAAGGTTGAGATCACTGATCCGGCAGAAGACAGTTTGCGTAGAATTTACTGTCTTTATCCTGAAGACATTGCTGATCGAATAGTTGGAGATATCCTGGATCGATCAGAAAGCCTAACCAAATTTTCTCAGAGGGGACGAATAGTGGAAGAACTCCGCGCTATGAACGAAGGTCATCGATATATTTTAGAGGGCCATTACAAGATTATCTACAAGCAGGAATCCAATATTGTTTACGTGACAGATGTTTTTGACATGAGACAAGACCCATCGAAGATCGAACAAATCCATCGCCAATAGCCACCTTAGCTATCCGTAGTTTATCGAAGAAGTAAAAAGCTGTCCAGAGTTTGTAACTCAGGACATTTCTAAGCCGTCGTTGGTGTTAACACCAACGACCGCAAGTTTTAATCCAGTGGAGGCAGGTATGGTGGACGAACCGGAGGATTATCGGTATTCAAGTGCGAGGGACTATGCAGGGAGTAAGGGCTTGCTGGATATTTTGTATTTGGAATGAAGTGATCCTGAGTTGCAAACTCAGGATAGCGGGAGGTACGAGCTATAAGCTCGCACCAGCGAGGGGTATGAGCTTTAAATTAGAAGTCTATTTTCTTCATTCTTGGTCTTAGTACGTTCACAAAAGTGTTCAGCCATGTCTTAAAAAAGTCTTTGATTTCTTCCCTTTTAGAATCATCAAAGATATCCTCGCAAGGAAATATCGTTGAAACATATCCTGTGTCATCCCAACTCCAAATTGCATCGTTTCCGAATTCTTTCTTCATTTCATCTTTGAAGACACTTAGTTCTTCAAAAATCCTTTTTCCATCTTGGTCGTTCTGAACTCGAAAATATACTCCAACTCTCTTCTGACTTTTAGCGAAATATGCACTAATCCAGGCTTTCTTGGTTTTTCCGGGATAGACATACAGGTTCTGTGCTGTCCCTGGATTGGGCATGGGTTGACCAGGATCATCAAAGTTAAGTTCAGCCACAAGTTCCTTCCAGAAGCGGATGTAAAAGTTTCTTTCCTGATCTTTTTCTTGTGATGAAGGATGGGAGGAAACCGCTTCAAAATCATCTCTCTTTGATAAAACGAAACCCTTTGGTATTTCAACAGTCATTTTGGATATCTCTGTTGTTTTGACCAATGTTTTGGGGACTATCAAATTTCCAATTCCTTCCGCTGAATAGATATTGAGTTCCACCATGGCAAAGGTAAAGTTCAAGTTACCTGCACTTGAAAGAAATTCGGCTATCCCAATGGCGCCTTCCTTAATTCCATCTCCTGCAATCAGCAAAAGAAAACGACCTCTTTCCAAGTTGCGACTCACTGAATCTACAAAGTCAGACTCTTGTGGAACCAAATCATCATGTGCTTCCTTGACCAAATTGTAGAGCGTGTTACCTTTGGAGTTCAACCGTCTATTTATCTCTCGTTGAAGATCTTCATAAGCCCAGTTAGACACTTCCTTTGCATAATCTAAGATTTGAGCAACTACTTTTCTTCTTGCTTCGGGGTTTCTCCAAAGTTTGGTTTCTACAATGGTTAATTCGCCGTTAGGAGAAACCATGAGTATATCCAGCGGTCCCACGGTTGTGTTCAGTTCCATGCAAACTGGAACGACTGGATTATAGGATTCATCAATCTCGCTAATGGGCAAACAGTCGGGGTTCCTGAAGATAAGTTCTTGAACAGCGAGTTCATCGTCAGCTTCTACTTTATTCAGATGAGTTACTTCGTTGTTCGAGTTTAGAAAAAGAGGTTTACCGTATGCAGTTTGTTTCATAAGAGTTCAGGTAAATCTAAGGTCAGAGGAGGTTGTTTTCCAATTCCTTTATTGATGAAAAGTTGAAGTATTTGCATTTTAATCCAGTGGAGGCAGGTATGGTGGACGAACCGGAGGATTATCGATATTCAAGTGCAAGGGACTATGCAGGGAGTAAGGGTTTGCTGGATATTTTGTATTTGGAATGAAGTGATCCTGAGTTGCAAACTCAGGATAGCGGGAGGGCTTTAGTCTTTAGACTTGATCGCTGAAACAGTTCGTGTAATATTGTCAATCGAAATTTTGCCATGCTGTTCATCGTCCTTACCAACAAGACCAGAGTTGCCAAACGCAGTAACAGATTCTACAAGTTGAGTCAAGATTAAATCTCGCTGTTCGGATGTGTTAGCGGATTCGGTAAAAGCAGCCATGCTGTTTGCAACTCTTTTTCTGTGTAGGTTATGTTGAAACATATGTAAGTGACTCCTAAGGACCTTAAGAGAATATGATAATAGCGAACCTACTAAGGTCAGAACAGCTATCCGGACCACTGAATAGTAGATCATCTGCCATGAATAGTCATTGGGAAGTTCAACATTCAATAAGTAGATCACCAGTCCAATGAATGTTACAATCAGTACTCCTGAGATCCCACCCCAGATTTTAATTTGTCCTAAGTTCTGTGTTGTTGCCTCTTCAAACTGCTGCTGGGCAACCTCGACTGAAACGCCTCTAGCGGTTTTTCGAACGGAAGTTTCAATTGCAGCTGCTTTTTTCTTAGCCTCTTCGATAATCTGATTTGACTCCTCTTCAATTTTTTGAAGAGCTTCATCTGTGGACGTTTTTAGGTTTTTGGTGAGCGATTCAAATTCCTTTTTAATGTCGATGTTGGTAAGAAGTCCGGAATCTTCGATTGCGGCAGTGGCATAATGTGGCCAAGCCAACCTAATTGCATCTAGTTGAGCTGTAACATTCTTTTTTATCTGTTGTTGTTGAGCAACAAATTGGGATTTGTCATATCCAATAAGCTCATTTAGGTGATTTCGAATCTGATTCAGATGATTATTTACGTTGTTGTTCGTGTTATTATCTACCGTTTCGTTGAAACGTTCGATGAAATCAATCTTTAGTTGGAGTTCCTCCAGGATAGGTTCAAATTCTTTAAAGGAAGCATCGCCGAGGTTCGGCCTGATGATCTTGTCAGTTTCAAGTTCTTTAATCTCCTTAATTATATTAACTACTCCATGTGGCATATGTCACTATGTTTATTGCCCCTAAAGACCAGCTGAAATCCGTAGGCTGGATATTTGTAAATATCGGGAAAGTATCTTATCTCACAAACCTTGGCAAGTACCTCAATAATCCTGTATATTTTAGTATCTGCTAGGTTTTTGGGTATTTTTCTGTCCTGTTTCTGTGGTCGTCTTAGTCGTTCGTCCGTGGTAGGGAGCAGGGCAAATTCTTTGGCAGGTTTTGGTTTGTGGGGTTGTTTCGTGCGACCTGTCAATGTGTTTAGGTGCTTGGTTGTCAATCTAATTCAATGTTCAATTCTCTCATGAGTTCAAGTTGTTCTTCTGTTAGCGCGTTGTTCTTTAAAGCTCTTCTTGTTCTAGCCAATGATTGGTAGTATCTGACTTCAGCTTTATTATCAGTGCTCGCTCTAGGATAATGACCATTGTTTTCAATATAGAGAGCAATCTCTCGAAGATTATTTGCCCATTTGGTAAACCCTCTTTTTTCTGATGCAGTGTCATTAAGTGAGATGCCAATGGATTCAAATTTCTCAATTCTTTCTAGTGGCATAGTTCCTTTTCGATGCGCGGTTTTTTGATTTCCGAACCAAGAATATAATGGGTTTAATGTTCCTTCTATTTTATGAGGAAGTCTAAGAATACCTGATGAATCTATGTGACTTTTTAATTCTTCAAAATTCTCATCCCAAGATCGTTCAATCGGTTTTTCATCCATTTCCAAACTCAATCCTAAGTTGAGGAATAATTCGATTTTCTCGCTTGACAAAGAACGATTTCGAAAAGCAATTTTTTGATTCATCCACCAAGTGTAAAGCGGATTTCTTTCACCCTTTATTAATGATGGAAGAGATAATTGACCATCTTTTACGAAATTAGAGAACTCACTAAACCTATCTTCCCATGACTCTTCTCCTCCAACTCCTTCACCCACCCATTTGAAGTTGATGGAATTTAAAAGGTCAATGCGTTTTTGAGAAAGAGGCTTTCTATTTCTTGCATTGCCAGCCATAACTGCTCTTTGAGCAGAGGCCCAGAGGTATAGTTGCTTTTCACTTTCTGTTCTGTAGCTAGGTTCTCTGTCAGTCTGATTGACAAACTCTTTGTATTCGTTAAACTGAGCAAACCACTTCTCTTCAAACCTTTCCTTTCCTCTTGCTTCAAGATCGTATCCAAGACTTTTGATTTTTTGAATTTCCTCACTGGATAGAGTCCCGTTTTTATAACGAGTTCTTTGTGAAGAAAGCCATGTATGATAATCCTTGTGAGTAGTTCGGGTCGGGAGTTTTCCGTTTACTTCCCTCCAGGCTTTAATTTTTTCAAACTTCTCGTCCCAAGTTTCAAAGAACTGATCAAGATTGAGAGATTGTATTTTTTTCGTTTGATAGTCTGATAACTTGCCTTCCTCATTTAATTTTTTGTAACGCAAAATCCATGAATATGCATTTTCACCAATGTCTCCTACCGCAATCGAATTTTTCTCCTTTAATGCGGTTTTAACCTCTTCGAAATATTTAGTCCAGTTATCTGAATGGCCTTCAAAATTGAAATCAAGTTCAGTCATTTTATCAAACCAATAATTACCAAGGTCATTTTCTCTGTAACGCTTTCTTAACGTTTGACAAAATACATTTAGCTGGCTTTCGGACGTTTTCGGATTGTTTCTATCATATTGTGGCCATCTATTGAGATTTTCTTTCCGAAACTTGACTAAATCGTTGTAAACAGGTATCCATTTTTTTCTACGCGCTGGCCCTAAAAATCTATTATCGACTGAAAGAAATTTGGTCCTCTGGTCCTCTGAGATAATCTTACCATTCTTAATACATGCTTGCTGATACTTGTACCATTTAACCAGATCATCATCATCTACACCCTTACAAGGGGGGAACTCATTTGACTTAGCATATTCTTTAAATATCTCAAACTGTCTATTCCATTTCCATTCGACAATACTCCAGGCAAAGTTTATTGAGTTGAGCTTTCTGATTTCTTCATTTTTAAGTGTCCCGTTTTTCTTACGGTTTCTCTGTTGGGCAACCCATTGATATAATTCACGATCAGTTTTTTGACTTGGGTATTCTGGATTTCTTTCAAGAAATTCCTTGAGCCTGAGGAACCATAAATCCCAGTTATTCGAAGTTTTGTCAACTATTTGATCGAAAAGTGAATTTTTTAATTTCCCCTCAAATCCTTCTAGTAGGATTGTGTCCTGCTCCTCAATGGAGCTTCCAGAGACAATATTAATTCTTGAAGATATTCTTCCTTTCCCATATGCTAAAGAGTTAATCTCATCCTGGAGGCGTTCATCCTGATCACAAAGGGACCGAATAACTTGAATCAAATTTTTGAATGATCCTGAACTGATGGAATCTTCAACTTCCGTTCGATTTGAATGATAAATTGGAACTACTACAAGACCAATTTTTTTACCCTCCTTTTTTCTTAAAGCCCTGCCAACTGCTTGAACAATATCAACTTTGGAATTTTTTGGATCACAGAAATAAACCAAGTCAATTGTTGGCACATCAACCCCTTCAGTCAAACAGCGTGCATTTGAAACAATTGCCTTGTCTGAATTTTTAAAGTCACCTAAGATGATATTTCTCTGACTGGTAGGCTGTTCACCACTAACAGCGAATGTAGAAGTGTCAGGAAACAATCTGGAATGTCTGTCCGCAAAATCAGCCGCAAGTTTCACTCTGGAATGAAAAGTTAAGCTATGATTGGCTGTGTACTTCTTCATTATGTGATCGAGGGCATAATTATTTGCCAATTCATCAATTGAAATCTTTGAATCAATAAATCGCCTATTGTCGATGTATTCTTTAAGCTCCTCACTGTTAACTCCAACTGCAACAATCTTATAATCAACCAAAATATCTTGCTCAATCGCATCTTTGAATGTCATTCGATAGAATTCATGCCCGAATATTTCGGGATCGTTCATATCATATGCATACTTCAAATCGTCACCAAGCTTCTTTTTCAAGGATTCTTTTACGACCCTTGGAGTTGCAGTAGCATAAAGTCTTCTTTTAGATGGGATTTTATTGTTGTCATGAACAAGGCTGAATTTGTTCATCCCAACACCAGCGGTCTTATGAGCTTCATCACAAAATATAAAATCAAATCCAAAGTCAATATTTGCGATTGCTTCGGCAATTGCTTGTAATGAATGGTACGTACTGAAAATGACCTTTTCGGAATAATCTGATTCAAGAAAATTTTTAATCTTAATTGGGTCGGTGGTGACCTTTGTGTCGATTTCATAAGTATGAGCCACTACTGAATCTGTAACATCTTTATCGATATCTGATTCGGAGCAAACGCACAAGTATTGATAGGTTGTTTTTCTTTGATTAGCCCATTCATTTTTGATCTGCCGTAACAAAGCCAATGAAGGTACTAGAACTAAAGATTTTTTGGATTCAAGCCCTTCCTTAATCCAAAGTGCCGTGTATGTCTTGCCAGCTCCACATGGCAAAACGAGTTGCCCTCGTTTTTCAATTCCAAAGAAATCAATACAATCCTTTATAGCTTCTTTTTGATGAGGTTTTGGTTCGTAGAAGGTTCGTTCGGTGATTTCTGCACCTATTAGACTTTCGTGGAAGGTCTTGAAAACATTGGAATGTATTTCTTGAAGGTTAGTTACGGAATAGAAGGTGAAATTCTCATGCCTTGACTTTGATACTTTATCTAAATCAGCAGCATTAGAAAATACAATAAAGTGATCAGCAGTTGGACAGAAGGCAAAGAGGTTTGCGATTTTGTCGGAAGTCCAATTGAGACGTGAAGATTCATCATTTTTGAATTTACACTGAACAGCATATAGTTTGCCTTCAATATCCTCAAGGATTAGATCAGCACCGTAATCTTGATTTCCAAGATTCAGGCTTTTTCGAATTACGGATGGTACATCTTCAAATAACCATACGTTTTTGAAATTATCTTTTTCTGTTGGTGAGAGTCGAAAGTATAGTTCAGTTAATACCTCGAAAATCTTTCCAGCTCTGGTGTCCTTTTCACCTTCTTCTGAATTATGAATATTGTATTTTGATAATTCGGATTTGACATCTTCCCATGTTCGTCCGGTTTCTAATATGTTTTTTAGTATTTGTCTATATTCAGTCATTTGCTCGGAGGCAAAAAATTAGGCTCTTTGATCTTAATTTAGGGCTGAGCGTAGGTTATACCAAATGTGCCAGAACGAGCGGCTGGATTTTTCTACGTCATGGCATGAAACCCAATAACCGGATAACACGCATAGCGTGTTATCCAACTTATTAATTCAAATATTCCTCCCCCTAATTTATAAAAGTTTGATGAATGACGGCTTGTTTGGTCAGGCACAAAAAAAGCCATGCCCGGCGGGGCTGCAGCGGATGAACCTCTAAATTTGGAAGATGTATGATGTCGTCGTTATCGGGGTGGGATCCATGGGCTCAGCAGCTTGTTACCAGCTGGCCAGGCGAGGACGGAAGGTCCTGGGACTGGAGCAGTTCAGCATCGTCCATGAGGAGGGCTCACACACCGGGCAGAGCCGCCTGATCCGCAAGGCCTATTTCGAGCATCCAAGCTATGTGCCCTTGTTGCAATCGGCTTATCACGGCTGGCGTGCACTGGAAGAGGCCGGCGGTGAACAGCTCTATTGGCAGACGGGGATCGCCTATTTCGCCCTGCCCCATGATGAGTTGATCCGAGGCATTCAAGAATCTGCGAGGCAATATGCCATTCCGCTTTCGAAGAAGAGTCCTACTGATTTCCCTGAGTTCAAGTTGCCCGGTGACTTCACGTGTTTGCTGGAGCCGGAAGCGGGGTTTATCAGTCCGGAACGGACCATCCGAACCTTGGCAAGACTGGCCCGGCACGAGGGCGCAGACATCAGGGAAAATCAACAAGTGGTCAACTGGGAAGTGAGGAAGGACGAGGTGATTGTCACCACCAAAGAACAGGAATTCACGGCCAAAAAGCTGATCATTACCGCCGGGGCTTATGCCAACGAACTTCTCGATCTGCCCCTGAAAATGACGCGTCAGTATTTGGGTTGGGCACCCACAAGCCAACATCAATTGGGTGATTTTTCGTGCTGGGTCATTGGGGATGAGCGACTGGGCATTTTCTACGGTTTTCCTGCGGGGACGGGCCTGGAAGGACCGGAGGGCATGAAAATCGGCTACCACAGACCCGGTGAAAGTTTGGGTGAACCGGAGCGACCTGATCAGGAGCGCGCATTGCTCGATGGGGTTTTGCAACAATATTTCACGGATGAGCTACAGGTGGGCGAAATGAAGAGCTGCAAGTACGCGTACTCGCCGGATGAGCATTTCATCCTTGATCACCTGCCTGACACGGAGCATCGGGTCATCATCGCCACCGGATTCAGCGGACATGGGTTTAAATTCGTCCCGGTCATCGGGGAGGTGCTGGCAGATTTGGCCATGGAGGGGAAGACTCAGCATCCCATTGATTTTTTATCACTCAAAAGATTTCACTGACACATGAGAGGAATTGTCATCACAGAAAAGGAAGAACCTGTTCAATTAGAGCAAATGGCCAAGCCGGAGACGGGTGCGGGGGAGTGTTTGGTGCGCATCCAGACGGCAGCTTTGAACCGCCGCGACCAATGGATTCGGGAAGGCATGTATCCCGGGATCCAATTTGGGACCGTTTTGGGATCGGATGGCTGTGGAGTTGTGGAGGAGGGCCCGGATGACTGGCTGGGCAAGCAGGTCATCATCAATCCAAATGTGCATTGGGGAAATGATCCGGATGTGCAGTCAGCAGAGTATTCGGTGCTGGGCATGCCAACGAATGGGACACTGGCCGAATTCATCAAGGTACCCGCGCATCGATTGCAGGAGAAACCGGATCTCTTGTCCATGGAAGAAGCGGCGGCACTTCCGCTCGCCGGGCTCACCGCTTATCGGGCGGTCCTGTCCAAAGGCCAGGCAAGTGAAGGAAAGAAAATACTGGTGACCGGAGCAGGTGGAGGCGTTTCTCAATTTGCCATCGCCTTTGCGCTGGCACTGGGTGCCGACGTTTATGTCACGAGTGGGAGTGAGGAGAAGATTAACAGGGTGAGGGAATTGTACGTGAAAGCGGGCTTCAATTACCGGGAGGAGAAATGGTGGAAGGAAGCCGGAAAAGTGGGAGGCTTTGATGCCATCATTGATAGTGCGGGGGGGCATCAACTCAACAACTATTTAAAAATCATCAAACCGGGAGGGCGGATCGTGATGTATGGAAGTACAGCCGGCTATCCAGAGAAATTGGATGTCTTCCGATTGTTTTGGTCACAGGCACAAATCATGGGATCCACTATGGGCAGTGATCAGGAATTTTCAGAAATGGTGGACTTTGTGAACAACCACCACATCAAACCGACCATCGACAAGGTCTACGATATTGAGGATTACCTGAGCGCCTTTAATCGCTTCAACGAAAAGGATGCTTTCGGCAAGATCGTTTTGAAAATATCGGAGTAGCTATTCGCCTTCCTTAGTCAGTCGAAACTCTCCACCTCCCTGTCTCAGGATCATGACGCTTTCGTCCGGGATGAATTCCAGCTTCAGCATGGCGCGATCGAATTTGAATTTGTGCTCCTCATAAGCTTCCAGCGCAAAAGAAGACTGACCAGTGGCTTGTGCCATCAGGGTTGATCCTTCTTTGGTGATCGTGATTTTTAATGGAAAGTTAGCGCCGGAATAAACGCCCAGGTAAGCGTCCAGCTGCTTGGAGCTGACTTTCAGTGGCGGCTTGAACTCCGGCAACTCATAGCGCTTTCCAAAATAAATACTCAAGGCCCCCAGCATGATGTCATTGACCGTCATTACCACGCCATTGCTGGTATAAGCAATCGAGACCTTCTCTTCCGGGAAGTAAAAGGCATTCGATTGGAATCCGTCTATTCCGCCCGTGTGCCCAAAAGCCCTTTTCTCATAGAAAGGCACCTGAAACAATCCCAACCCAAAATTCATTTTCAGTTCGGTCATCAGCTCGAGCGATGCATCCGAAACCAGTTCGCCACTGAAAAGCCCGTGAAAAAATGTATTCAGGTCGGTTGGTGTGGAGACCAGTGCTCCGGCACCCATGGGGATGGACATATCGGTCTCTGTGGATTTTTTCCATTTGTTCTTCATCCAATACGATTGAGCTTCGTTCTGATCCGTCCGGATGCTGCCACCGTAGTAGGTTTTGTCCAGACCCAGTTTTTTGGTTATCCGTCTTTCCAGAATTTCCGGGAAATCCCCCTCGTCCAATTGCTCGATGATCAAGGTCAGGAGCATATAGTTGGAGTTGGAGTACTCTGACTTGCTGCCCGGCTCAAAAAGGGATGACTGCTCGGTGATTTTGGCAAGCAATTCTTCTTTTTTCATGGGACGCTCCATCCATTTGGTGTAATCGGGCAGGCTGGTAAAGCTGAAAACCCCACTTTGATGTCGCAGTAGGTGCTCGATCGTGATTTTTTCTGCATTCGGGATTTTGGGAAAGAAGTCAGAAAGATTGGTCGCAAGCGCTAGTTTATCCTCTTCGATCAATTGCATGATCATCACGGCCGTGAAGGTTTTGCTGATCGATCCAATTCGGTAGATCGTTGAGGCATCCGCTTTGATCCCCTGATCTACATCTACAAACCCGATAGCCTTTTGGTACACCTCTGTCCCATCCTGAAAAATGGAAAGGCTGCCCATGCCTTTTTGTTTTTCTTCTATCAGATCAAGGAGCTGATCGAGTTTTTCTTTTTCAAAATCCTGAGCAAGGACCAGGGTCGAACTTGCCAAAAACGCAATGAAGAGCAGTCTTTTCATAAGAAATCAAGTAATGTGAAGGCAGGTGAATCTACGAAAATTCCCCAACAGGGTTAGCTGAGGTCTACATTTTGAGTGGCATCAAATTCTGCCTTTTCCTCCTGAGATAAGCCTATCAGCTGTTCGAGCTTGAAGACGGTCGGGGTAGACAGGGCCATCAACAACACGATAACCGATGGAACAGCCAGTAAAAGGAGGTCTGCCGTGAGCATAGCGACGATTGTAGAAAGCAGTGCGAACCCCTCGTAAACAGCGACATGTACGATGTGGGCTGTATTGAATTGGGCCATCTTTTTTGACAAGGGTGCTTCCTTGTCAATTTTCTTTAGGCTGTCCTTGAGTAGAAATGAAGCCAGCGGATAAGCGATGATAATAGCGATATAAGGGATGTAACCAATGACATCAGGTAGATCTTGTGCTTCGATTCTTTTGCTCTGAATCAGAAAACCAACTGCTCCCATAAAAAGAACAATCCCCCCGATCAGCGCAAAGTGAATCGTACGGATAATTGAAAGGCTCTTTTTTGGAGAGAAGCCTTCCACTATTTCCAGCTCGCTTTTAGGAATTCTTTGTTCATTCGAGCGATGTTCTCGATGGAGATGCCTTTCGGGCATTCTACCTCGCAAGCTCCGGTATTGGTACAGTTCCCAAATCCTTCATCGTCCATCTGCTCCACCATGTTCAGCGCTCGTTCTTTGGCTTCCACCTGCCCCTGTGGCAAGAGAGCAAACTGAGAAACCTTAGCCGAGACGAAGAGCATAGCAGATGCGTTCTTACATGTCGCTACACAAGCACCGCATCCAATGCAAGTGGCTGCATCGAAAGCCGCATCCGCGTCGTGTTTGTTGATCGGGATAGCATTCGCATCCTGGGTATTTCCTGAGGTGTTTACACTCACAAACCCACCTGCGGCCATGATGCGATCAAATGAACTTCTGTCGACTACCAGGTCCTTAATCACAGGGAATGCTTTGGCTCTCCACGGTTCAATGTAAATGGTGTCACCATCCTTGAATTCTCGCATGTGCAGCTGGCAGGTGGTGATCTCCTCACCGGGTCCATGCGCTTCGCCATTGATAAACATGGAGCAGCTACCGCAGATGCCCTCACGGCAGTCATGATCAAAGGCCACCGGCTCGGTACCATTGTTGATGAGCTGCTCGTTTAGGATGTCCATCATTTCCAGAAAAGAACTGTCCGGGGAAATGTCCTTTACCTGATAGGACTCCATTTTCCCTTTTTCCTTGTCGTTCTTTTGTCTCCAGACTTTAAGCGTAAGATTCATTGTATTTAGGATTTAGGGAACAGAGGTCAGGGTTTAGGTGACTTCTGTTCTAATTTCTTTATTAACGTATTTAACATTTTACCGATCTCAATTATCAGGCTCTGAGATTTTGAGATATTCGGTGTAAAATTTAGAGAACTAGCTATAGCTAATTGGGTTTCCAATTCATAAAGTGAGCCTTTGGACACCCGCAAAAACTGAAGATAATTTCCTGTGGTTGAGCGACCCCATCCCTCAGCAATATTTGATGGAATGGACACGGCAGACCGTCTCATTTGATTGGTCAAACCAAATCTCTCTTCTTGTGGGAAGTCTTGAGTCAATTTATATATCTCGTTCACTAAACTCATCGATTTCTGCCAAACAATCAATTCTTTATAGGATTCCACTATTCCCTATTTCCTCTCTAACTAATCACTTATAAGATCTAGTCTTCAATTCAATGTTTTCGTACTTCAGGGGCTCCTTGTGAAGCACGGCTTCAGATGGCTCGCCTTTGTACTCCCAAGCGGCTACATAGGTGAAATTCTTGTCGTTTCGGACAGCCTCACCTTCTTCCGTTTGGTGTTCTTCACGGAAATGACCGCCACAGCTTTCTTCTCTTTGCAGGGCATCTCTTGCGAAAAGCTCGCCCAGTTCCAAGAAGTCTGCCACGCGCCCGGCTTTTTCCAGCTCAGGGTTCAAGGCATCCACTTCCCCGGGTACGTTCACCTCTTTCCAGAACTCCTCTCGAATTTGCTTGATTTCCTCGATGGCTTCTTGAAGCCCTTGGGTATTTCTAGCCATGCCCACCTTGTTCCACATCACCTTGCCAAGTCGTTTGTGGAAATAATCTACCGAGTGTTTCCCAGGATTATTGACGAAAAACTCAAGTGTTTCCCTGACACCCTTTTCTGCTTCTTCAAATTCCGATGAATCTGTTGGGATAGCACCGGTCCGGATGTCATCTGCCAGGTAATCTCCAATAGTGTATGGGATGACAAAGTAACCGTCCGCCAGACCTTGCATCAGGGCAGAAGCCCCTAGTCGGTTCGCGCCATGGTCGGAGAAATTGGCTTCCCCAAGACAGTAGCATCCCGGAATAGTCGTCATCAGGTTATAATCCACCCAAACACCACCCATGGTGTAGTGCACCGCCGGGTAAATCTTCATGGGTTTTTTGTACGGGTTGTCAGCCGTGATTTTTTCATACATCTGGAAGAGGTTGCCGTATTTTGCCTCAACCACCTGCTCTCCAAGTTCTCTAATTCTGTCCTCCGAAGCATCGTATTCGTGATGCACATTGGCTTCTTCTTTTCCATAGCGCATGATGGCAGAAGAAAAGTCCAAATAGACGGCTTCACCAGTTTCATTGGTTCCCACACCAAAACCTGCATCACAACGTTCTTTGGCCGCTCTGGAAGCTACATCTCGTGGCACCAGGTTTCCAAAAGAAGGATACCGTCTCTCCAAGTAATAATCTCTGTCTTCTTCGGCAATGTTGGTTGGGTCAAGCTTGCCTGCGCGGATGGCCTCAGCATCTTCCTTCTTAGCCGGCACCCAAATTCGTCCGTCATTTCTCAACGACTCAGACATCAATGTCAGCTTGGATTGCTGGTCGCCGTGCTGTGGAATACATGTCGGGTGAATCTGCGTGTAGCAAGGATTGGCGAAGAACGCTCCTTTCTTATGGATTTTCCATCCGGCCGAGACGTTCGATCCCATGGCGTTGGTTGAAAGGAAAAATACGTTTCCATATCCTCCTGAGGCCACCACGACCGCATGAGCTGAGTGTCGTTCCAGTTCGCCAGTAATCAGATTTCGGGCAATAATGCCCCGAGCTTTTCCATCTACGAGCACCACATCCATCATCTCGTGACGGTTGTACATCTTGATCTTGCCTTTTCCTATTTGGCGGGACATGGCTGAGTAACAACCAAGTAATAATTGTTGACCGGTTTGTCCTTTGGCATAAAAGGTTCTGGAGACCTGCACACCTCCGAACGATCGGTTATCCAGGAGCCCACCATAATCTCTTGCGAATGGTACACCCTGTGCCACACATTGATCAATGATGTTTGTGGAAACTTCGGCCAGTCGGTAAACATTGGCTTCTCTGGATCGGTAATCTCCGCCTTTCACTGTATCGTAGAAAAGTCGGTAGGTGGAGTCACCGTCTCCCTGATAGTTTTTTGCTGCGTTGATTCCTCCTTGTGCGGCAATAGAGTGTGCACGTCGTGGGGAATCCTGGTAGCAGAATGCTTTCACATTGTAACCAAGCTCGGCGAGTGTTGCAGCCGCAGATCCGCCTGCCAGTCCGGTTCCAACCACGATCACATCGATCAGACGTTTGTTTGCCGGGTTGACGAGTTTGATGTTGTTCTTATGATTTGTCCACTTTTCTGCGATTGGACCTTCTGGTACTTTAGAATCTAATGTAGCCATGTCTTAGTGTGCGTTAAAGAAATGGTGAAAAAGTGCAATGAAAATAAAGCCAGCCGGAACGAGGATGGCGTAAAGTGTTCCAAGTTTCTTGATCGCCGGTGTGTACTTTTCGTTGTTCGCTCCGATGGATTGAAAAGAGGACTGAAAGCCATGCAACAAATGCAATGCGAGAAAGACGAACGAGAGAACGTAAATACCTACTCTCGCATGACTTTCAAACATGTGAACCACCTCACCGTAGTATCGGTCAGGGTCACTTGGTTTCATTTCAATGTATTTGTAATTCATTTCCGGAATCCAGAAATCGTAAAAATGGAATCCCAGAAAGAACAAGATGAACAATCCGCTCCAGATCATGTTTCGGGACATCCAGCTTGCGTTGGCTGAACCCTTGTACTGAGCGTATTGTACACCTCGCGCTTGCTTGTTTTTAATCTCCAAAACAAATCCCATGACAAAGTGAAAAACCACTCCAAACATCAGGACAGGTTGCAGAGCAAACTGTACCAACGGATTGGTACCCATGAAATGCGATAGTTGATTGAAGACACGCTCACTGATCACCGAGGTGAAATTGATGGTGAGGTGCTGTAATAAAAAAATAAGCAGGAAAAGTGCTGAAAGCGCCATGGCGAATTTTCGGCCAATGGAGCTAGAGAAAAACTTTTTGGTCCATCCCATAGTAGATGCTTCTGTTAGGCTTGCGTTGAATCCAAAGGTACCAGTCGAACGATTCGTAAACAAGAATAATTCCCAATTCAATCGGTTTAAATTAGGGACATGATAAGGTTATCACTAATTCGTTTGTTTCAAAAGAAAGCATGTTAATATTGTAAGGTAGCATGTGCTGATATATGAGGCGATTCCACAAACTATTTGTTTTTTTCTTTCTTCTGCTTTTATCTCAGGTGGCAACCGCCACGCACATTCGTGCCATTGAAATCACGGCCAGAAGACTGAGTGCCACCAACCTGACTTTTGAGTTCATTGTAACAGGGTACCGGGATATTGAGGGGGTGGATTTTGCTGCAGGAACTTTTGCATATGGAGATGGCTCCATTGATGAAAATATTAATTGGACTTTTGTGGAGGATGTGGGGAATGACACACAGAAATGGCAATTCGTTTTGACGCATACATACGCAGGTCCTGGATCGTATAAGGTGAGCTATCAGGAGTCGTTCCGTAACGACGGGGTAATCAATATGACCAATTCGGTATCAACCGATTATTTCACCGAAACACTAATCGTCATTGATCCATTAATTGGAATCAACAGCACGCCAATACTAACTGTTCCACCGATTGATTTGGCGGCTTCTGGGCTGATCTTTATTCATAACCCGGGTGCATTTGATCCGGACGGTGATAGCCTTTCATATAGATTTTCTGTCCCACTTCAAGGGCTCAATGCACCGGTTTCAGGCTTCCGAGACCTCATTGATCCGAGTTTTTATGATGGAGATTATGCTACAAGTAACGAGGCTCAAGACGGCCCTCCAACCTTGAAATTGGATTCTATCACTGGTGATCTGATTTGGGATGCGCCTGGAGAGGCGGGAGAATATAATGTGTCGTTCATTGTAGAGGAGTGGCGAAACATTAATGGTCAGTTTTACCGGCTAGGATTTGTGACCAGGGATATGCAGATAATTGTGGTAGACACTGACAATGAAAAACCTGAGCTTACTCCACCCGATGACCTTTGTGTAGCAGCCGGAACATTTATTGATGATACGATTTATGAGCCAGATATTTTTGGAACAGACCCGGACAATGATCCGGTGACGCTGAGTGCATTTGGCGGACCTTTTGAGGTGTTGCCGTCGGCGGAATATGAGCCTTTTCCTGCCCCACCGCAAGGTCCCCCTGGAACCTTAACTTTTACTTGGCAAACAGATTGTGAGCTAATTAGGGAGCGACCATATGAAGTGAGGCTGAAAATAGAAGATAATCCCAATCTCAATCCTGCGAGAGAAGATCCCGCTCCTAAATTGGTTGATTTCGAGAATTGGAATATTACGATTGTTGGGCCAGCACCAACGGGACTCTTGACGGCACCTTTGCCAGGGAGAAGAATGCAGTTGGATTGGGATGCTTACTCATGTCCGAATGCGAATTCATTCATGCAAGTGTGGCGGAGAATAGGTGAATTTGATTTTGAACCCGATAATTGCGAAATAGGAATTCCTGAAAATGCAGGGTATGAACTCATTGCCACTTTGCCTATTGATCAGCAAACATATGTTGACAACAATGGCGGATTGGGATTGGCACCTGGCGCGAACTACTGTTATCGA
Source organism: Cyclobacteriaceae bacterium (assembly GCA_965212145.1). Classification (GTDB taxonomy): domain Bacteria; phylum Bacteroidota; class Bacteroidia; order Cytophagales; family Cyclobacteriaceae; genus JAAEPI01. The sequence continues at coordinate 440,612 of CBDBUY010000009.1, forward strand.
TTAGTCGCTGATTTTACAGGAATTGCCGGTGGAAAGAGCTACGCATCAAATGAGTCCTGTGATGAAATGGTTGCGATCGCTCCGCTGATTACGAAAGTCGATATTGAAGAAACCGCTGAAGAAACGGGTGAAATTAGACTTGAATGGATTGACCCGCCGGATATAGATGAAGCTCTGTTTCCAGGTCCATATACTTACGATGTACTCAGAGCTGTCGGCCAAAATCCCTTTGCCACCTTCGAAAGCATTGCCATTGATCTGACAAGTCCAAGTTTTGACGACACCGGACTGGATACGGATGATAACGCCTATTCATATCGGGTGGTAATGTATGATAATTCATCGTCATTGGTGGATACATCATTTGCCGCTTCATCTACTAGACTTGAACTGGTGCCACAAGTGGGATCGATTGAAGTGACTTGGGATGCAGCTGTTCCTTGGTCGATTGAGGTGCCCGGACTCACCCATGATATTTATCGGGACAATGTGAACCCATCTAATCCAGATGAACTTGTTTTGATAGCCACGGTTGACGTGACTGAGACTGGCTTGTCATTTTTGGATGACGGCATGCATAACGGCGTGGAACTGGATGAAGATGAGCTTTATTGTTACTACGTTGTTACCCAGGGCTCTTATGATAACTCGAATCCTGCTGTGCCAGATCCTCTCATAAACCGCACACAGATTCAGTGTGCTCAACCCAACGATGAGGAAGATCCTTGTACGCCGATTGAATTTGCCTTTGATGAGACGTTTAGTTGTGAAGCTATTCTGGATAATCGTTCCGGTTGTGAGGAGCCCAATTATCAAAACAAATTAGATTGGGAGGAGGATATGTCATCTGAGTGCGATGATGACGTGGTGAGTTTCAATTTGTATTATTCCGAAACAGGTGCGGAGGATAGTTATCAGCTTTTAGTAAATACTACTGCACCAACTTTCACCCATATAGGTCTTTCGTCTTTCAAAGGTTGCTACAAAATCGCTGCTGTGGACCGGTCAGGAAATGAGAGTGTGCATAGCGAACCTATTTGCAATGAAAATTGCATTTTCGATGAAAACGGGGAAATCGGGTACAAACTTCCTAATGCCTTCACCCCAAATGGAGATGGTATCAATGACACTTTTCGAGCCTTCGGGAACAACGATCCCGAATCTTGTCCTCGTTTCGTACTGAAAGTGGAATTCCTGGTGATCGATCGTACAGGAAAAGAATTGTATTCGTTTGATTCATCGGATAGCAACACAGAAGATGCCATTTTTATCAATTGGGATGGAACAAAGAATAACGGAGTTCAACTGCCGGCTGGAACCTACTACTACTCTGCTGTTGTTACTTTTGATACGCTAGACCCTAGCTTAGCTAAGCAGATAATCAACGGATGGGTGCAAATTCTCAGATAAGCCAACCAATTATTTTCTTCGACGGAGTGTGTAACCTCTGCAATTCCAGTGTCAATTTCGTCATTGACCGGGATCCGCACGGGAAATTCAAATTTGCAGCCTTACAATCCGAAGTTGCCAAAAAGGTCTTAGCATCCACCAATATCCAACCTCAGGATTTGGAGAGCATTGTTTTTTTTGATGGAAATCGAGCCTTTCGAAAGAGTCGTGCCGCTATGGAAGTAGCCAGAAGGATGAGAGGCTTATGGCCGCTACTTTATGTCTTCATCATCGTTCCTGGATTTTTAAGGGATGTGGTGTACGATTTCATCGCTAGAAATAGGTATAAATGGTTCGGAAAACAGGATGCTTGCCGAATTCCCACCCCAGAATTGAAAAGTCGATTTTTGGACTCCTAGTTGTTGCCTAATTTTGCAACTGAATCATCAAAACCAATCAAATATGAAGGCATATGTTTTTCCCGGTCAGGGGGCGCAATTTTCAGGAATGGGTAAGGAGCTTTACGATAGCCATGCCGTGGCGAAGGAGCATTTTGATAAAGCGAACGACATCCTGGGTTTCGACATTACCAAAATCATGTTCGAGGGAAGCGATGACGAGCTCAAGCAAACCAAGGTTACCCAGCCGGCCATTTTTCTGCATAGCGTGATGGCCGCATTGACTTCTGAAGATTTCAAACCTGACTTGGTGGCAGGCCATTCACTGGGAGAATTCTCTTCATTGGTAGCCAATGGCGCCTTGAATTTTGAGGATGCGTTATCTCTTGTTTACCAAAGAGCCATGGCCATGCAGAAAGCCTGTGAGGCTGAGCCGTCAACCATGGCAGCCGTTTTGGGTTTAGAGGACGATGTAGTTGAAAATATTTGTGCGGAAACCGACGGAACCGTAGTGGCAGCAAATTATAACTGTCCGGGCCAACTAGTGATTTCTGGTGAGGTAAAGGCGGTTGAAGCCGCCTGTGAGAAATTAACAGCGGCAGGTGCCAGAAGAGCTTTGATCCTTCCGGTTGGTGGAGCCTTTCATTCTCCATTGATGGAACCTGCTCGGGAAGAGCTCGCAGCTGCCATTGAAAACACCAATTTTTCTCAGCCGACTTGTCCGGTTTTCCAGAACGTGGATGCCCAGGGCCATACGGATGTAGCTGAAATCAAAGCGAACTTGATCAGCCAATTGACAGCACCGGTCAGATGGACACAAAGTGTTCAGAACATGATTGCAGCAGGTGCTTCTGAGTTTGTTGAATGTGGACCGGGAAAAGTCCTCCAGGGATTGGTGAAGAAAGTGGATCGAGCCATGCCAGTAAGCGGGTTATCATGAAGTGGTCCAGACTATTTTTGCTGAGTGCAATCGTCCTGTTCGCCTTTTCATTTGAAGGGTGCAAGAAGGGGCCGGGCAAATCTCAACCAAAGAACAAAAAGATCAAGAAAGGGAAACCTATTCCTTGCCCTCTAAAGGACTGCTGAGTTGAGAAAAATCACCATCGCCATCGACGGGTATTCGGCCACAGGAAAGAGTTCCACGGCCAGGGAAGTGGCCCACCGTCTAGGGTATTCATTCATTGATTCCGGAGCGATGTATCGAGCCGTAACCTATTATGCACTGGAGGAAGGACTGGATATTTCAAATGAACAACTCATGGCTGAGGAGGCCAAAAAGCTGAAGTTGAGATTTGCTGAAGATGACCAATCCTCGATCTATTTAAACGATCAATTGCTCACCACTGAGCTTCGAGAACCTCGCGTAAATGAGCGGGTAAGCGATGTGGCGGCCATCACCGAAGTGAGGCGTGAAATGGTCAGGCAGCAGCAACGAATGGGAACCACTGGCGGTATCGTGATGGACGGTCGGGACATTGGCACCATGGTTTTCCCCAATGCCGACCTCAAAGTATTTCTGACCGCTTCCATGGATGTGCGGGCAGAGCGACGGGATTTGGAACTAAAGGAGAAGGGAATTCATTCTGACATTAGCTCGATCATGGAGAATCTCAAAGAAAGAGATCGGATCGATTCTACCAGAGAGGAGGGACCTTTGAGAAAAGCGTCCGGGGCTTTGGAAATCGACACATCCAGATTAACTTTCGAAGAGCAGGTAGAAATGATCGTGAGTGCAGCCAAACGAATCATCAATGAAAATTGAAATAGACGAAAAATCGGGTTACTGCTTCGGCGTGGAGTTTGCCATTCAAATGGCAGAGGACGAAATGGCGGAGAGTGAGAAACTCTACTGTCTGGGTGATATCGTGCACAATTCCATGGAGGTGGAGCGTCTTCAACACATGGGTTTGGTGACCATTGATCGAGACGAGCTAAAGAATCTACACAACTGCAAAGTGCTGATCCGGGCGCACGGCGAACCACCGGAAACGTACGAATTGGCCATCAAAAACAATATTGAACTGATTGATGCTTCTTGTCCCGTGGTGCTCAAATTGCAGAACCGAGTGAAAAATGCCTATGACCTGATGCAAAAAGGAGAAGGTCAAATTGTGATCTATGGCAAACCAGGGCATGCTGAAGTAATTGGCCTGACAGGGCAAACTCTTAATGAGGCCATAGTAGTGATGGAGGAGGAAGACCTGGATCAGATTGACTTCAATAAACCGGTGACGCTCTTCAGTCAAACAACCAAAAGCACCAAGGGATTTTACTACATGAAGTCATTGATCGAAGAGCGAATCAAACAAGCAAAGGGAACTCTGGAAATCCGGGATGAGGATTTCAACGCAAACGACAGTATTTGTCGCCAAGTTTCTAACCGCGAGCCAAACATGGAAGTGTTTTCTCAAAAACACGACGTGGTGCTTTTTGTGGCGGGAAGAAAAAGCTCAAATGGGCGGGCACTTTATCAGGTGTGTCTTACTCACAATCCAAGAAGCTATTTCATCGAATCAGAAAAGGAGATAGACCTGTCATGGTTTGAACCGGACGATTCGGTTGGCATCTGCGGGGCTACATCTACTCCGAACTGGCTCATGCAGCAGGTGGCAGATTACCTGAAGGCCGAATTTCAAACAGTCTCTTAATTCCATTTTTTATTTCTAGTTTGCTCTCATGAACCCACTGGAGGTACTGAAGCAATATTGGGGGTACGATGCTTTTCGAGAGAAGCAGGATGAGATCATCCAGTCGGTACTCGATGGGCACGATACCCTGGCGCTTTTACCTACCGGAGGGGGGAAGTCCATTTGCTTTCAGGTACCGGCGTTGTGCATGGAGGGCATCTGCCTAGTAATCAGCCCGCTGATTGCCCTGATGAAGGATCAGGTTTTCCAATTGCAGAAAAGAGGCATCTCAGCGAAAGCCATTTATTCAGGCATGAGCCGAAAGGAAATAGATATCACGCTGGATAACTGCAAATTCGGGGACATTCGTTTTTTATACGTTTCTCCCGAAAGATTGAAAACCAGGATATTTCAGGAGCGGGTCACTCAAATGAACCTGAGTCTGGTAGCTATCGATGAGGTGCATTGCATCTCACAGTGGGGCTATGATTTCAGGCCTTCTTATCTGGAAATTGCTGAGTTCCTAAAATTGATCCCTGATGCCAGAAAGATAGCCTTGACTGCCACCGCAACAAAAGATGTTCGAGCAGACATTTTGGATCGGTTGGAAATGAAAGACGGACAGGTTTTTCAGAAAAGCTTTGCTCGGAAGAACTTATCCTATTCAGCTTTCATGCTGGAAAGTAAAGAGCAAAAATTACTGGAAATTTTAAGTCGGGTTGGGGGAACGAGCATTGTGTATGTGCGGACGAGAAGGCGAACGCAGGAGGTGGCTGCTTTCCTCAGGTCACAGCAAATTTCCGCAGATTATTACCATGCGGGTTTGGGCGGGGAGGAGAGAAATAAGCGACAAGATGCCTGGATTCAGAATCGAATTCGCGTGATTGTTTCGACCAATGCATTCGGAATGGGGATCGACAAACCGGATGTCAGAACGGTCGTGCACATGGATGTCTCGGACTCCTTAGAGGCTTATTATCAAGAGGCCGGAAGAGCCGGACGTGATGGGCGAATTGCCTATGCCGTGACGCTTTTTCATCGGAGAGACATCAGCGATTTGATGGATCGAGCAGAGGGCAGGGAAGTATCGCTGGACTTCATTAAGCAGGTGTACCAGTCGCTGGCCAATTTTTACAAGATTGCCGTAGGCAGCCACAACCTGGAAAGTTTGCCTTTTGATTTATCCCGATTCTGTGAATCTTATAATCTGGTACCAACTGAAGTCTTACAGGCACTAAGGAATTTGGAGGAGGCGGGTATCATACAATTATCAGATGGTGTGTATCAACGAGCCAGATTGCACATTCTCATTTCAAAAGGCGACCTGTATAAATTCGAGGTAGCCAATGCGAAGTTTGATCCGCTGATCAAAGCGATTCTGAGACTTTACGGTGGAGAATTGTTTTCTGATTACCTGTTCATCAAAGAGTCAGACCTGGCTAAAATGATGAAGCTCTCAACGGCGGAAGTCGGGAGTCAGCTTAGCTATTTAAACGAGCAGGGTATTCTGGACTACCAACCCTCCTCGGATGCGCCTACCTTGACCTTTTTGACGCCTCGAATGGTGGCAGCCAATCTACCCATTGATACCAACTTGCTGAAGTTCAGAAAGGAAAATGCCATGCGTAAAGCCAAGGCCATGGTCGGTTACCTGGAAACCAAGACCAAATGTAGAACGCGTGTTTTCCAGGAGTACTTTGGAGAAGAGACATTGGACAACTGTGGAGTATGTGATTTCTGCCTCAATGAGAAGAAAAACCGGATGGATATTCCCATGACCAAGGTGTATGTAGCCGTCAAGGGCGGGTGTGAGACGTTATCAGACCTTTACCAGCAACTTCGTGATTACAAGCATGATAACATCCTACTAGCCGTTCGGATGCTTGTTGAGGAAGGGAAGGTGCGGATGGAGGAGGAGCGGATAGTTTTGAACGGGTAAAACTTGAACTACTCAGTCATTTCGTAGCGCAGCGCAGAAATCTTGTAGAATAAATTGAGCGCAATGTTTTTTGTCACCTTATGCAGGATAGCTACAAGATTCCTGCGGAATGACCAGGAGTAAATGGCGTTAAACCGAAAAACTTTCCCCGCACCCGCAGGTTCTGGTGGCATTCGGGTTCACGAACTGAAAACCTTTACCATTCAACCCGTCAGAGAAGTCCAAAGTAGTTCCGAGTAGATATAGAAGTGATTTCTTATCACATAGAATCTTCACGCCTTTGTCCTCGAAAATCTCGTCCGCATCGCTGATCTTGTCATCAAAATCCAGGTCATACATCAGGCCGGAGCAACCACCCCCTTTCACCGAAACACGGATGTTGTGCTGATCTGAGTGACCTTCTTCAGCCCTCAAAACACTGATTCTTTCTTTCGCTTTGTCTGTTACTGCTATCATCACGCCACTGGGTTTAATACAACACTGAAAACTGTCAACTGGTTAATGTCTCGACCATAATAAAGCTTGTCTAGCGCATCGTACATGTTTTTTGCACGGAAATAGGAGGTTTGTAGTTCGCTTCCTCCGCGGGTAGTCCACTGGATGGTGAATGACCCCTCTTTCTCCTTATGCGTTTTTACATAATCCAGCATTTTGTGCAGGGTGTCTGTCTTATCAAAGCCAAGAATCGACTTAAACAAGAATGACTGATTGTGTCTGGGATTGATCGTGATCAGGTCCAGTTTCACTTTGCCTTCCACATTCGAAAACTCAAAAACCAACTCACTCGATTGGAGACCGAGGAAGCTCATGATTTCGTTTTGAATTTTAGCTGATTCTACATGTACGTCTGTGCGCAAGTCCATTGCTTTAAATCGTCAATCCTTAAACTGCCAAACTCTTTATTACCGCTGAAAGTTTCGACATTTTTGCAAAACTAAGATACAAAACCTACTTCATGCTTAAAATCGAACATATTGGCATTGCCGTGAAGAGTCTTTCTGACGCGAATGGGCTGTTTACCAAGCTCTTTGGTCGGCCTGCATACAAAGAGGAGGAAGTGGCTTCAGAGAAAGTGACCACCACTTTTTTTCAAATGGGGGAAAGCAAAATAGAATTATTGGAAGGTGAGTCTGATAGTGCCATCGCCAAATTCATCGAGAAGCGCGGGGAGGGGATTCATCACATCGCCTTTGAAGTGGAGGATATCCATGCCGAGATGAAAAGGCTGGAGGGAGAAGGTTTTGAGTTAATCAACAAAGAGCCAAAAAAAGGCGCGGATAATAAGTTGGTTTGCTTCCTGCATCCAAAATCGTCGAATGGAGTTTTGATCGAACTGTGTCAAGAAATAAAGTAATGAGCGAAGAAAAAAGAACCGAAATAAGCGAGCTGGGAGAGTTTGGGCTGATCGATCGAATCAAAGGCTATTCCCGACATGAGCTATCGACTACATTGAAGGGTATTGGGGACGATGCAGCCGTCCACAAGGTGGATGACAGTCTGATTCTGATGTCCACGGACATGCTCATAGAGGGCATACACTTTGACCTTTCATACATGCCATTAAAACATCTGGGCTTCAAAGCTGTGGCGGTGAATGTTTCTGACATTGCAGCCATGAACGGTGTGCCGAAGCAGGTGACGGTGAGTTTGGCACTTAGTAATCGTTTTTCGGCCGAGGCAGTGGACGTGCTGTATGAGGGTATAAGAGCGGCTTGTGATGCGTACAATGTCGATTTAGTGGGCGGTGACACCACAGCTTCGCCTTCCGGACTGATGATTTCCGTGACAGCCATGGGCGAGTCCACCGAAGGAGAAGTTGTCTACCGATCCGGCGCGAAAGAAAATGATATTTTGTGTGTTACAGGTGATTTAGGTGGAGCCTATATTGGCTTGCAAATTTTAGAACGGGAAAAGCAAGAGTACATCGCGAACCCCAACATGCAGCCAAAACTCGAGCAATACGATTACGTGGTTGGGCGTCAGCTTCGACCAAGAGCCCGTATGGACATCATTCATGAATTGCGTGATTTAGGCTTGAGACCAACATCTATGATTGATGTCTCAGATGGACTTGCATCAGATTTATTTCACATTTGCAAGGAGTCGGGAATGGGAGCCGCCATTTATGAGGACAAGCTACCAATTGAAAAGCAGACGTATGAGACAGCTGCCGAATTCAACATGGATCCCAATACAGCTGCCCTAAATGGCGGAGAGGATTATGAACTTCTCTTTACGATCAGTCAGGAGGACTTTGAGAAAATTGAGAAGCATGCAGACATCCACTCCATTGGGTACATGCATGCTGCTGAGAAAGGAAAAGTGATGGTGACCAGGAGCCAGCAGACCGTGGAGCTACAAGCTCAGGGTTGGAAGCACTTTTAAAGATCTTCCTCCTCGTCTTCTTCGGGCTCTTCCAGGATTTTCATCAGTGAGGTGTCCTTGACATCCTCGAGCGTGTCAATGTCATTGAGTTTTTCCAGCAGGTGATATTCTAATTCAAGTTCCTGAATAGAGGTCATTAACTCGTCGAAGACTTTGTCGTGACCGTATTCTTTACCCTCAAATAAGGCTGGAAATGGCCCGTTGAGTCCGAGCAGGTAAAAGCCGCCATCCTCAGCCGGTCCAATGACAACATCGTTGATTTCCAACTGATCAAAAGCTTCTTCAAGGTGTTTTTTCTTGAGATCATAGCAGTCGCTCCCAATGATAGTCACACGACTGTACCCCTTCTCAAAGGCATGGTCAAAGGCGTTCTTCATTCGGTCACCTAAAGAAAGTCCGGTTTGCACATTGTAATCAAAATCCTCTCCCTCGAATGCATCCTCTACTTCCACATACTCCGAGTAGAAAACCATTTTATCAGCATCTACTTTCCGGACGATTTTGGCCGTGTGATTCACCAATTCCTGGTAAACATCCAGAGCCAGAAACATCCCCACATCTTTTGCAAGACGAGTTTTCACCATTCCAGGTACGAGATTTTTTACAAAAATGATCAGGAAATTGTCAGCCATGATTTCAGTCGATTGTTATAAATGAAAGCCAAAAGTACAAACAGATACTCAAGGAGGATCCAAATCCAGTGAAGATCATGTCCTGAATCTGAGTATCCCGCATAGGTAACAAAAATGACCAACGACCAAACGATCGGAAAAGTTTGTCCACTCAGAATACCTAAAAGAATTAAAGGCAGGATGTACCACGGATGCACCGTAGAGGCAAGCAAAAGGTAGATGCTCCATACGAAGAGCATCGTTTTGGGTAGGTCGTACTTCTTGCGGAAAGCAAATACGGAATATGCTATAATGCCTAAAAAGCTAATTAATGAAAAAATTGGCCCGATGGTTTTAATTGGATTGTAACCTTGAACGAGAATTCCGATTTCGCGCGCAATCCGAAATACGCTTCCGTTGAACTCGAAGTTCTGTACATAGAGTGCCAGGCTATTCTGCATGCCGTTGATGAATGAATTATTCAGCATGGGGAGAAGTGATGTTATGCAGACCAGTCCTGTGATGACTGTTAGTTTCCAGTTTCTGGTCATTACGTCCTTCAGGAAAAGAAATGGCAAGACGATCAATGGCAATAATTTGGTTCCAATTGCTAGACCAAATGCTGCTCCCGATTTCATTTTGGAAGTCGGGTAGTAATAAATAGCGGCGGCCAAAAAGAAAACTAGCAGTACTTCAAAATGAACATTTCCCACTCCTTCAAGAATAACCAGCGGGTTTAAGAAATAGAGGAAGGCTAAATGGGTGTTTTTGCCAGATCGCTCCAGAATTTTTTGGAGGTAGTACATGGTCCCAATATCCGCGAGCAGGAACATCGCTCTCAAAACTCCGGTGGCAACCAACCAGTTTTCAGATACGGTCACAGCCAACCAAAACAGCCCTTGATTGATGGGCGGATAAACGGTGAAGTAGTTTTGAGAATTTAGCTTGACATAAAGTGCTTCAGACAGCCCGTCAACGTTCTTGTCCAGGTAATAGCTGGGAAGCTCGGCAAATGGATGTATTCCGTTTTTCAGCAGAAAACCATCCCATAAAAACCTAAAAATATCATCAGACAGGATCGGCAAGGTCAGGAATAGTCCGATCCTGGTCAGTATTCCAAGCGTCCACTGAAGATTGATGTTTGTAGAACTCCAAAGGAACAGGTAGCTCCCAAAAGCCAACACAAACGACACCATGAGCGGTGCGGTGTTCGCTCTGTCAATCAGAAAGGTTGGAAGGATAATAGAGGCCGCAAAAACCAGCGCAAGGACGTAATCGAAATTACGACTGGTTTTAGGCATTCTTCTTTATTGGCCTCAGCTGTTGTAAGAAAATGAATCCAAATCCGAAGGCCAGCATCACATGGAAGAATAATAAACCATAGTCCTCAAGCATGAAGCCGGAAACGATACCAAAAATGAAATAGGCTGCTAACAGACCTTCCAGCAGTGTTACTGGAGTGAAAACCTTTTGTAGATAAACGTTACCCTTCCATGAATCACCCTTAGACTGAATGTTGAATTTGGGCGTCCGAATAAATGGTGTTTTAATGCCCATCAATCCCTCAATTACAGCAATGGAGTTATGCAAAGCAAGACCCATAGAAAAAGTGAGGAACAAAGGAAACTGGGTAGCAAAAAACTTAAAGGTATATTCTGGATGCACCGTTTTGGTGGACACCCAATAAAAGAGTCCCATAGCGAAGAAGCCAATCAGAAAGATACTCCCCAAGTCGAAGATGATGCCGAGCTCAGGATTGAACTCCTTGATGTAAAGCATCGGGATGGAAAGCACCGCCGCTACCAATAAGAACAAGAAAACGGAAGAATTCAGAAGGTGCATGATTGCACGCATCTTCGTTCCGAATTTCATTGGTGTTCTTAGAACCGAGGGAAGCGTTTTGCGAGCTGTTTCGGCTGCTCCCTTGGTCCATCGGTATTGTTGTGATTTGATTGCGGGAATCAATACTGGCAGCTCAGCCGGTGATACCACATCCTCCAAGAAATGGAATTTCCACCCTTTGAGCTGGGCTCGGTAGCTTAAGTCTAAATCTTCAGTAAGCGTGTCATGTTCCCAACCACCTGCTTCTTTGATGCATTGTTTTCTCCAAACACCTGCAGTGCCGTTAAAATTGATAAAGCTACCAGCTGCCTGACGACCTCTTTGCTCCACAGTAAAGTGCGCATTCAGACCAAATGCCTGCATCTGCGTAAGCATGCTGTAGTTCTGATTTAAGTGACCCCAACGGGTTTGCACCATTCCGATTTTCTTATCCTGAAAATGAGGAACTGTTTTTAGAAGGAAGTCTTTTTCGGGAAGGAAGTCGGCATCAAAAATGGCGATGAACTCTGCATCGGTTTTCTCCATTCCGTATTGAAGTGCTCCGGCTTTAAACCCGACGCGTTCTGGTCGGCGAACATGCTCAACAGGAACGTTTCGCCCTTTGAGCTCATTCACCTTTTTAGCGATGACTTCCACAGTCTCATCGTCAGAATCATCCAAGACTTGTATGATCAATTTGTCTTTAGGATAGTTCAGCGCAGCAACACAATCCAACAAGCGTTCGACCACATAAAGTTCGTTGTAAACAGGCAGCTGAACAGCGACCTTGGGATACACCTCTAAAGGCTCAATATTGTTAGCTTTTTCCTTTTTGTCTTTCATATAATGCCAAGCCAGATTAAATTGGCCTAAGCTAAAAAGACAGATAATTAGGAGTGCAAGACCGTAACCGGCAATGACCATCCATTCCATAATGTTCCCTTATAGCAGGTGTTTAAAAATGGTGTACAAAATTTTATGTCCAGCCATTATAGTTCCGCTTACAGTTCCGGAGATTTTTGATACGCCAACGCGCCTCCTATAATCGACCGGAATTTCAACAGAGCGCAAAGATAGCTTAGCTATCTTTAATTGCATCTCTACTGTCCAGCCAAATGTTTTGTCTTGCATATCTATTTTCAGAAGTGAAACATACTTTATTGCCCTGAATGGACCAAGATCAGTGTATTTCGCTCCATAAAATAAACGAAGTAATCTGGTTGCCAACCAGTTACCGAATTGTTGAGGAATGGTTAATGAGCCTTTTTCATGGTTTCCCAGCGCTCGACTTCCGATCACCAGATCAACGTCCTCCCTAATTATCGGTTCCACTAACTCCCCCATCTTCTCTGGGTAATCAGAGTGATCTCCATCCAGAAAAACCACAATATCAGGCTTGATGGGACTCTTGGCAATGAGCTCTAATCCTTTAAGACAAGCATTGCCATATCCTTTTTCCGTTTGACTAAGGACAGTGGCACCTCGATCCAGAGCTTTTTGTGCAGTTCCATCGGTTGAGCCATTGTCAACAACGATGACTTCAGACACCAGCCCTTTGGGAATCTCGTCAATGACGAGCCCCACGGCATTTTCTTCGTTATAGGCAGGAATTATGACCCGAATGTCCGGCTTTTGCACAGCTGATTTTTAGAAGCAGCAAAGCTAAGGCCATTCGGGTCATAAGCAGGTTTTCAAAAGTAGCCTTTGCTACATTAGACCATCACTTTTTTCCAATGACCTTTTTTGAACAAGTACATAGCGATTAAGGCGTATAAGGAATGAGCAAATGCAATGGAGAAGAAAACGCCATTTCCTTCCCACTCAAAAGTGACTGCCAGCAGGTACGCCATGGGAATCTGAATCACCCAAAAAACAAACAGGCTGATGTACATCGGCGTTTTGGTGTCACCAGCACCATTAAACGCTTGGCCGAGCACCATACCATAGGCGAAGAAGATGTACCCAAAACAAATGATCTGCAAAGCGGATTTGCCTATGGCCTGAACTTGTACTTCATCGGTGAAAAAGCCTAAAATCGGATTTGCAAGGATGAAAAATACCGTGGCGATAACAATAAGGAATATTGTATTGTATTTCGCAATTCGCCAGACGGAGGTTTCTGCTCGCTGCGGTTCTTTGGCCCCCAGATTTTGACCGACCAAAGTCGCAGCTGCATTTGCCATTCCCCATGAAGGTAATAATGTGAAAACAATGACTCTGAAGGCAATCGTGTAACCCGCCAGAGCCTCAGCGCCAAAAAGGGACATCACACGCACAAGAAAAATCCAACTTGCTGACTCAATCAAAAATTGCCAGATGCCGCCGAAAGAAACTTTGATGATCTCCTTTACCGTCTTGACACGCATAACCATGTTCTTCATTCCAATCTTAATAAGAGAAGAACCATTGGCCATATGATAGAACTGATACAGTACACCGATAGATCTACCGGCCGTGGTAGCAATGGCGGCCCCCATAACGCCATAAGCAGGGATTGGTCCCCAACCAAAAATCAGAATTGGGTCGAGGATAATGTTCAATCCATTGGCAAGCCAAAGTGATTTCATGGCAATAGATGCGTCACCAGCGCCTCGAAAGATGCCATTGTTGAGGAAAAGTAGCAGGATACTTAAATTTCCAGCGTACATGATTTTCGTATAGCCTGATCCTTCAGCTATGAGCTCAGGTTCTCCGCCCATGAGTCTGAGGACATCTTCAGCATAGAAAAAGCCAACTGTACCTAAAACACCTCCCACGATTACGGAGAGGGCTATTGATTGGAATGCAGCATCTGATGCTCGCTTGAATTTTTTCTCGCCTACTCGCCGTGCCACTATAGCAGTCACGGCCATGCTCAATCCAACGGCGACAGAATATATGATCATCAAGACCGATTCCGTTAGTCCAACTGTTGCCACGGCATTCACGCTGACTTTAGAGACGAAATAGACGTCCACTACAGCAAACAAGGACTCCATTAGCATCTCCGCAATCATTGGAACAGAGAGGAGAAAGATAGCTTTATTGATGCTTCCCGTAGTGAATTCTTTGTGCTCACCGCGTAAGGCAGTTTTGGTCAAACGGTAAAGTTCTTTTATCGATAGTTTCATTTGAGAATTGTTGGAAATGTGATCGTCACAAGGATGTGACGTTTAAAAATGGAAATCAAAAAGCCCCGGGATGATTAGCCTCTGATGCGGGGTGTGTTTCCAAGCACTATTTCTGCTATCGACTTCATGATGGAGCAAATAACGGGAAAAATTTTAATTGAGTTGCCTTGTAGCGTAAAAATCACTTAACCACACTAACAGCGCTCTTGCCTGAAGATGAGTGTTTTACCACAAAATATCTACCATTCTTGACCGCTGTTGTATTCCAGGTTAGCTTCTGATTACCAGCAGGTAAAGTTCCATGATAAATATTGGCGACCATCTTGCCAGTCAAGTCAATCAACCGGATAGACATAGGGCGTCCATCAGATTTAATTTCAATCTGCGCCTGACCGTTGAGGGGATTGGGGTAGACCTTTAGATTACTTTCTGATATTTTGGGAGTGTCCAGAACAATATCCTCACCTATAATTTCAAGGGTATTAAAGTCATCAAACAGGACATTTGAAATCGTGGCGTCCGGAACTCCTAGCCATTGATCCATGATGGAGGCGTACAATTGCCGGAAATCAAATTCCATGGGCATATTGTACTGGTAATTCATGCTTGCGTCGATGTATGGGTTAGCACCGTGAATTTGTCGCTTCACGGCATTTCCGAAGAAAAACATCGGGGCGGCTGAACCGTGATCGGTTCCCACACTTGCATTCGAGACCACTCGTCTTCCAAATTCGGAGAAGGTCATTCCCACCACCCGGTCGTCATTGCCGAGCATTTCGAGATCCTTCATGAATGCATTAACTGCTCCATCAAGTTCAGTTAGCAGATCATTGTGCCAACCTTGGGTGTGATCGTTTGGATTTACCTGTCCCTCGTGCGTATCAAAACCACCGATTCTGACTAAATACACTGGGGTGGTAAGCCCACCTTCAATAAGGCGAGAGACGATTTTCAAGTTTTCAGCCAGTCGTGTTTGCGGATAGGTTGCCGCGTTCGAGGCACTGCTCGCGGCATCACGAACAATTTCTCCAAATTGCTGCGATTGCTGCTTAATTAAGCGGATGTATTTCAATTTATCTCCGGCAGGTGTATCTGGAGTCGGTTCTTGTTCACTATCTAATAATTGGTAAAACGAGTCTGGATCCTGAATTACCATACCCATATTGGCTGCCGGTCCTTGCAGCAGAAGTGAAGCTCCATACCCAAGTTCAATGGCCAATGGATCGGCATCATCGGGGTAATCTTCCGGGTACTCAGGGTTTGTTTCGGCCAGATATCGCCCGGTCCAACCCGATGTGACCAATTCATTAGAGCCGGATCCACTCATCCAGATGTCGGTGGATCTAAAGTGAGAGAAATTTTGATCAGGATAGCCAACGTTCTGAGCGATGGCCAGCCTGTCTTCTTTGTAGAGTTCCTCGAATCCGGTCATGGCAGGGTGCAGGCCAATTTCAGTTCCTGGCAATTCCAAAAGAGAAGACTCTGGAAGAACGACGTGTGGTCGAACGGCATTGAGGGCTGAAAGCCTGTCCAATGGAACCACAGTGTTCAGTCCGTCATTTCCTCCCTCCAGATAAATCATGACCAAAACTCGATTTGATTCGGAGGCTAGTTTGAGTAACTGACGCATGGATTTTCCACTGGCAGAAAAACCAATCGAAGAGAGCACTCCTGGTAGTGCCATTGAATGGCCTATGTGTTTTACAAAATCTCGTCTCTTCATTTTACATCAATTGAAATTCACCAAACTGCAACATGGCTTGGAACAAAGATCTGAGTCTCGATTCTACCACACTTTTTTTCATTTCGTTATCAGGATCTGCTACATAATCGTTCCATTCCAGACCCCATTGGGTGCCAATAGGGTCAAGAATATTCACTAGACCCTCTTTCTTGTCCGCTGCTAAGGCTACCCCTAAAAGAAGATCTGTTGCTTCCTCCACCAGAGCACTGGGGTCGTCAGGTGTGTCGAGTCCCTCTACAAAATCTATCAGCGAGAATTCAGGAAAGTCAATGCCATAGATATTATTCCCCCAGATAAAATAGTCCTGGGTCCTGATTCTGGACAAAAGCGTATCCGCTGATAACCAAATTTTATCGTAGGTCGGTTCTTGATAATAAGCTTGCCATCCGGCCACACTTGGTGGGTCGCCAATCTCCATTCCACGATCACCCATATTGAAATTCAAGTAAACGTTTCTCAGTATTTTTTCAGCTGGTGTCCCATCGTGTAGCCCCTTTGTCGGCACTTCGAGATTCCTGAGCATACCTATCAGGTTGTCTGCTGGATTCTTAATGTATGCCCCATGATTTGCACTGTCGAAGAAATGCTCACTCTTCAGTAGTGCGGAGAGAACTGGCATTATCTCATAATTATTATCCCTGAAAATCTGAGCCAGAGGCTGAATGACATTGGTCTCCGTCGTAGTATCAATTTCGTGGTAGACGAAGAAGTTGTATAACCGGCGGCAGATGTAAAGTGCGGTCTCGTCATTATCGAAAATCATGTCCAGCATGTCGTCGAGCTCCTGAGCTCCATTGGCTCCTGATCTTCCTTGAATTACACGATTGCCATAGAAGGCCGAAAACTGCTTATCAGACTCATCATGCCAGTAGTCGTTAGGATCCTGAAGAACAGCATCAGCGAATACGGAGATTGGCTCACCTTCTCCATAAACCGAATCGCCTATGATCACCCATCCGGTCAAAACCCTGGCTGCTGCCTGGACATCTGCTTCCGTGTACCCACTATTAGGTCCTTTTCCTATGCAGAATAATTCTTGTAATTCTCTTGCGTAATTTTCATCTGGAGCATTCTTGTGATTGTAGGTGCCGTTAAGATAGAATAGCATGCAAGGATCTATCGTGAGTTGCTTGATTAAGTCTTTATAATTCCCAAAGGAATTGTCGAAAAGCATTTTCCAATACTTGTAAGACGTCTTAGCTTGGAATACTCCCCACATCTGAGTTGGTAATAGGTTATGCCAGAAAAGAATCAACTTTTGATGAATAGAAGTGCCCTGATTGAGCATTTGATCTACAATCCAGGCTTTCAAAGAGTAGATTTTTAATCCTTCATGAGAATTGGAATAGGGCGAAAGAATCCATGTTTCACCATCAGGAACGTTCGGGTCGGGTTCATCAGCAAACTCGTTGTAGTTGTTGATTGGTGGTCCAGGAAAGGTCTCAGTCTGCAATAGCGTGTCAACTGCCGAACTGGCATTGAGCTGCAAAAAGTCCTGAACCTCAGTTTTCCTAATACCGAAAAGCGTTCTTCTTAGAAGATGCTTGACCTGATCTGCTCCCCAAGGTCCAGAATATTCACTTAGTCCAGATGAGATTGTCCGTCTCTTTCCGCCTGATCTACTAGAATCAGAATGGACAATGTCAAAAATCTTCGTTTTAGATATCCTGTACTTTTCAGTAAGCGCCTCGATTTCAGCTTTTGACCTTTTCTTGGGGGGATCTATGTACTCCTTCACGATATAAATTTAAAAAGGAATTTTTGCATTTTATAATAGGATGCGATTAATAATCA
The DNA here is from genome assembly GCA_965212145.1 of Cyclobacteriaceae bacterium. Taxonomy (GTDB): domain Bacteria; phylum Bacteroidota; class Bacteroidia; order Cytophagales; family Cyclobacteriaceae; genus JAAEPI01. The sequence continues at coordinate 458,430 of CBDBUY010000009.1, forward strand.
AGAAGTTACAAATCCGAAAATAGTCTTTTGTTTAAAGTCCCTGTGGATAACTTCAACCGCCGCTTTTTGGCATTGATTCAGGAAATATTTTACTTGAAGGGTCAAAAAAATCATTTCTAACCTAAAATTTTAATTATGAGCGACACTAAATATGCCGGATTCTGGCTCAGGTTCGTGGCTTACATTATCGATTACATCATTTTATATGTGATCAACCTAATCATCATTGTTCCAATTCTTGGAGTAGTCGGCATTAGCGCAGGCGCATCCATGGATTTTGGATCTATGACCGAAGGGGACTATATACAAATGATTCAGACGATCCTGATGGCGGTAGTTGCTGGAAGTATTGTTCTGATGGTTGTAAATGTTCTATACTATACCCTAATGGAGGCGAGTAAGTTTCAAGGAACGGTTGGTAAAATGGCTCTTGGTCTTAAGGTTACTGACAGGGATGGAAACAAGCTGGACTTTGTGAAAGCACTGCTTAGAAACCTGGGAAAAATCGTTTCTGGTGCCATCATCATGATCGGGTATATCATGGCCGGATTCACTGAGAAAAAGCAAGCGCTTCATGACATGTTCGTTGGAGCTCTGGTTGTGAAAAAGAAATAACCCAATCACCTGTTGAAATTAGGCGTCCATTTGAGACGCCTTTTTTTGTATCTCGTATTTCAGAAGCCGGAGAGTATTTAATGAATAATGATGGTTTTGAAATGGTTTGAGCGTTTTTCATCAGGATGGCGTACGTTTGTATTAAAAGAAGACGATGGGTGTATAAAACCCTGTTCTAACTAAAAATTTTGTATTTTTCAGCTCATGCAGCTAGACTACACCCTGTTGCTCGACAATATCAAGCGAAGACGCTTCGATGAGGCCATTCGAGATCACATTTTATCTCCTTCATTTTTGGATGAAAGTATTCCTGAACCGGTAAGGTTTGCCATGGAAAGCATGCAGGAGGTAGATCAGGCCTATACCTACAAGGTTTACGCCAATACGAGGAAGATCGAGAAGGAAATTCTAAAGAACGTAAACTTTCCGGGGGTTCGAATTGATGTTAGGTATCAAGGCCCACTTAGAACTGACACGCACATTCGACTATACGGAGAGGTGGATCTGATGTTCATCCTGCCGAATGGCAGCTCCAGTAAGGACGTGTTCAATCTTGGTCAGCAGATCAAAGAGATCGCAAGTGGAATGGATTTCCAGAGTGTGGATTATAGTAGCGGTCTTCACATTAAGATCAAAACACAAAAGCCCGCTTGCCCAATAAATGTTCTGCCAGCTTCTTGGATTGACAATCCTCGATATTTGGAAAAGAAAAACGAAATCTATCGTGGAGTGGCTACTTATGATTTTAAGGCTAAGACTAAAAAGAAAAATCTTCCTTTCCTTAATATGGGAAGGATCACGATGAAAGATCAGGAAACCAATGGTGGTTTCAAGAAAGCCATCAGACTGCTAAAAGTCCTGAGTTCATATGAATCCGTGAACCTTACGACGTACGAACTCAGCAGCTTGATTTACAAAATAGACGATGAGGTGTTTGATACAAAGGAAGGGCTTGACTTATCCATGCTTCCACACATCAATTCATATATCAAGGATTTGGTTGGTGATAAGGAGGCTTTCGAGGTTTTACTTTCTCCGAGCGAAAAGGAGCTTGTATTTGGGACTCGAGAAGATAGGAAGGAAGCAGTGGCCAAATTGCAGAGCGGCTTGGATAAGCTGGTGTTAGATTTGAAGGAATCATTGGGAGGAGATTTATCAACCCCGATTTCTTACAGCACCGAGTCCTCCGATCAGTCCGATTCCGAATAAGGCGAAATCATATTTCACAGGGTCTGCCGGATCCAATTTCCTCAGTTTATTGGTGAGCTCAACGGCAGCCTGCCAGTCGTTTTGTTTCCTTGATAGCATGCCTAAATCTCGGGACACGTTCCCAACATGAAGATCAATTGGACAGATCAATTTGGATGCCTCCATTTTGGACCAAATCCCGAAATCAACCCCAGCATTGTCTTGACGCACCATCCAACGCAGGAACATGTTTAGACGCTTACAGCTGGATTTCCGAGCCGGAGTAGGAATGTGTTTCTTGGTTCTAGCCGGAGCAAATTCAGCGGCGAAGAATTGATTGTGAAAATTAGCCAGGCCTGCCTCAGTTTCCATCCCGGGTAAGAATAAATCCTCAAGTGACTCATTTGCCCGATAGTATCTGCTCAGAAAATCGATGAAGTAAAGAGCGTCGGTTGGTTGAAACGTTCGATGAACGAATCTTTCAAAGGGTTTTAAGTCTCCGGAGACGTGATGGAGTAGGAAATCGTGAGGTGAATTGTCCATGAGCTCCAGAAATTCCATAGACTTTCTGATGATGGTTGTTCTATTACCCCAGGCGAAAACGGCCGCAATCAATCCCGCTATTTCAATGTCCTGCTTGTTGGAAAAACGATGCGGAACTGAGATGGGATCCGGCTCAATAAAGTCAGGACGATTGAAACGCTTTACGTATGGGTCGAGAAAATCTCTAAGCTCACTAGTCCTCATAATAGGTGATTTCCACCTGAGCACGAGCATCCAGGATGCCCAATCGTTTAAAGGACTTAGGAGTTAATCGGACAATCACATTTTCATTGAGACCTGTAGACGGCAGTTGACCGACCACTCTAACGAATACTTTCTTGTTATTCATCAAGTTACGCACCTCCAACAAAGTGCCACTAGGCAAGGTTTTATGAAGAGCCAGATACTTGTCTGTGTCTTCCATGTCATCGATACGTTTGGCCACTCCCTGCTCGATTTTCTTTCCAAAAACTTCTTTGACAGTCATGGGCTCAGATGAACGATCGTAATTTCTGTACCAAATAATTTGACCAATTCTGAGATCATTAGAGCGCAGATTGTTCCACTTTCTCAAGCTGTCCGAGCTCACGTTTCTTTTAGCTGCAATTTGATCCAGCGTCTCGCTCGTTTGTACGAAATGTTTCCTTGCCCTCAGAAAAGGCAATACTTCTTCCAAAATTTCATCAGCTTCTAACTGTTTCCCAATGGAGAGCCGCTGATCTATGTTCAGAGATTCACTCCTCAGATTATTCCAAGCTTTGATTTGATCAACTTTTACCTTGTATTTTCTGGCAATGCCAAAAAGCGTTTCACCAGCTTTGACGACATGCACACGGCCCTCGTTGCTTTCCTTCGGAGTGGTTTTTTTCATTCCAATGGGAATTGAAATTATTTCTCCGGTTTTTATGCTGTTTCCTTGAATCCCGTTGACCCGAATAATCTCCTTGATCTCTGATTTGTACCTCCGATTGATCGAATACAAGGTTTCTCCGGGATCCACTTGATGAATAACATACAGTTTGCCGTCTCGCTCCTCTGTTCTAAGGGAATCCAGCGTACCGGCCCAAGAAATCATCGTAAACAGGGCAAAAAGCATGGCGGCACTAAATCTCATAAATGTTGATTTCATTTTTCTGTCTCGCAAAAATCAATCGGTTTTCTGTAGTAAAAAAGCTTCCTGGTGCAAATCCCTTCAATTCATTGTCTAGCTCGATATGAATTAGCTCAGCACCATCTCCAAGAACCAATATAAATCGATCATACGAAGCATCTTTGCTCAGATAATAGCTGAAAATTACCAGGTCATCTTTTTCTAAGTATTCACATCCAAGAACTGCGTCTTTACGAAGAAATTGTTTGATGGTGTTAAAACTTCCTGAACCTTCAGTGAGCCAAACCGGGCTGTTAATTGACCCTATCTCAGGGAGCATTATTCCATGGTTTGTTTCACCTGTTCGCCAGTCGAGTGATGAATGACTGATTAGATCGGGATTCTTTTTGTTCTCAAAATATTGCAGAAACAGTAAATCATCTTGGACAGCTACCAAGCTATGCCACGCATCTATCGAATCAGGAGAGAACTGTTTTTTCAAGTCTCCACTTTCGAGATCAAGAACAGTAAAATGAACCCTATCTCCCTGTCGCGAATCTATCGCCAACGATTGATCATCGATTGCCGTTTGATATAGTTCACCGGGAATGACCGTCGAACAAACTTTTGATAGGCGATTGGACAAGCTGATTTAATTTTAGGTAAAATTAGAAAGAAGAAGATGCGTGGACTAAGAAGTGTTTTGTGGATTGGTATGATGATCTGCCTTTTTATCTCGGGAACCTCTCAGGAAAAGGTCAGGCCAAGGGTGCTACATCTGGTTGTGGATGACGTGATTGATCCTAGAACAAATCGGTACACCGAGCTTGGTCTGGATAAGGCGGTGGAGATGGAGGCTGATTATGTCATCCTGGAGCTAGATACTTATGGTGGAGCGTTGAACGATGCGGATGATATTCGCACTCGGATTTTAGAATTCGACATTCCCATTTACGCTTTTATCAATAAGGACGCTGCATCGGCTGGGGCATTGATTTCTATTGCTTGCGACAGCATATACATGGCCAAAGGCTCCAGCATTGGAGCAGCCACTGTGGTTACCGGGGACGGACAAGCAGCCCCGGATAAATATCAGTCTTACATGCGGTCCATCATGCGGTCCACAGCAGAAGCCAAAGGCAGAAACCCGAAAATAGCCGAAGGAATGGTGGATGAAGATATAGAGGTGGACAGCATTGCCACCGAAGGGAAAGTGATTACTTTCTCTGTGTCTGAGGCTATGAAACACGGTTTCTGCGAAGCTCAGGTTGAAGATATTGAAGATATCATGTTAAGGTCAGGAGTTGAGAGCTACGACGTTGAAAGATTTGATTTAGGGCCTTCAGAAAAGATTATTTCGTTCTTCCTGAATCCGTTCGTCAGTGGCATTCTGATCATGGTCATCATTGGGGGAATCTGGTTTGAACTACAAACCCCGGGAGTTGGATTCCCGATTGCAGCCTCTGTTTTAGCGTTGATTTTATACTTAGTGCCTTACTACATGAATGGCTTGGCTGAGAATTGGGAGATCGCATTGTTCATCGCTGGATTTATACTGATCGCCCTGGAAGTTTTTGTAATTCCCGGCTTTGGCATTGCCGGGGTGTTGGGCATTGCATCGGTCACTAGCTCACTGATTCTGATCATGCTCAATAACGACATGCTCGATTTTTCCTTTGTCAAAGGAAGTGACGCATTTGTGGCGATTCTCACGACATTCGCAGCAATTACTGGAGCAATTGCTTTGCTCTTTATTTTGGGTGTTCGGCTTACTAGCAGCAAGGTTTTCGAGCGTGTGGCATTGGTGGATGAACAAGGAAAAGATGCCGGGTACACGAGCAGCACATACAAAAAAGATAAGCTGGTCGGCAAAGAGGGAACGGCATTTACCATTCTGCGACCAAGTGGTAGAGTGATGATTAACGATGAAATGTACGACGCATATACTCGTGGAGAATACATTGCTGAAGGGGAGTTGATTAAGGTGATTTCAGATGAAGGAACCTCGTTAAAAGTGAAAAAATTGTGAGGATAATTGGTGTCATTCCGTCCAGATATGCCTCGAGCAGGCTGCCGGGGAAACCGCTAATGGACATTGCGGGTAAGCCCATGATTCGTCGGGTTTATGAGCAGGCTTGTAAATCAACCAAACTGAGTGAAGTCATTGTCGCTACTGATGATGAACGAATAAAGGCATGCGTAGACGGATTTGGAGGAAATGTCAGCATGACCAGTCCCGATCACACTAATGGAACTGAGCGATGTGCTGAAATTGCCAAAGGACACCCTGCCGACTACTATATCAATATTCAGGGAGACGAGCCCTTCATTCACCCTGAGCAGATTGACAGCCTGGCAGAGCTGTTGAATGGAAAAACTGAATTGGCCACCCTGGTGAAAAAGATAGAAGATGCTTCTATTCTCGATGATCCCAGCAAAATGAAGGTGGTACTGAACAAGCACATGGTGGCGCTTTATTTCAGCAGATCCTGCGTGCCTTTTGTTCGAGATCAAGAAAAATCCGAGTGGCTGAACGCTCATGCTTTCTACAAGCACATTGGCATATATGCCTATAGAGCTGATGTGCTTGCTGAGATAACCAAACTCCCGGTAGGCAAACTAGAAGCGGCCGAGAGTCTGGAGCAGCTTCGATGGTTGGAAAACGGCTACAAAATCAAGGTGGCTCAGACCGAGCATGAAAGCATCGGTATTGACACGCCCGAGGACCTGGAAAAAGCCGTAAGAATTTATCAACAATCTCGCTAGTAGTTAGCGACTTACTCTAATTTCGCGTCCTAGAATGAGCGAGTATATTCCAGCGATTGAGGTGTTGCATGAGGCGTTCGAGATTCCTCAACTTGAGAAGAAGCGAAGAGTGTCTGTTTTGCTTCCGTATGATTACGATTCCAGCGAGAAAAAGTACCCTGTATTGTATTTGCAGGATGGGCAAAACTTATTCAACCCGCATGCCCCATACGGGAATTGGGCGATTGATGAGGCTTTAGCTAAGATGGCCAGAAAAGGACGCCATGAGCTGATAATTGTGGCTGTCGATCATGGTGAAGAGGACAGAATTACAGAGTACTTGCCTTTTGAAGATCATCCGAGATTCGGTGAAGGTGACGGGAGTAAATACGTCGATTTCTTGGTCAATGATTTGATTCCCTATGTGAACGAAAAGTATCGTACTCTATCTGAGGCTGAACATACCGGAATCGGTGGTAGCTCCATGGGAGGATTGATTAGTTTGTTCGCCGGAATTACTCGACCAGAAGTTTTCGGAAAGATGATGATCTTCTCTCCCAGTTTATGGATTTCAGGGAAAATTTACCAGTTGGCTGATCAGTTTGATCCCAAGGGCAACAGAATCTACGTTTATGCCGGTGGGAGAGAGAGCCGACATCATCTGAGAAATGTCCGCGCCATGGTGGAAATACTCAGGTACAAACCGAACCTGAAGATCAAGTTTTCAGTTCGCCTATGGGCCAGACACTCAGAATATTATTGGAGACAGGAGTTTCCAAAGGCAGTGAAGTGGCTATACTTTAAAGATAAACAATGAATTTTTCGATTATAGAAAAGGCGGATCCGCTCAAGGATACCGTTATCGCATTTGGAAAGGATAATCTTGATGCCGAGCGCATTGAAGAGCTGACTGGAGCTTCAAATGTGAAATTTGATGCCGAGCACCAGGAAGTGAAAATCGTGTACGATAAAAGTGGATCAACACTCTTTCTACTCGGGCTGGGAGAAGCTAAGCAATCGGCTCTGGTTCATGCGGCTTTCAGGAGTTTAGGGCACAACAACCGAAAGTATTTTGGAGATACTGTGCAATTGGACGCCTCGAACCTGAGTGCAAATCAATTGCATCAAGCCGTGCTCGGATTGAAAATGGCCGACTATGAAATCGGATTCATGAAATCGGACCAAAATTCGACTTCTCAGGTTTCATGCGAGATAGTTACTGATACCTCGAATCAAACATTGATTGAGGAGGCAGAAAAAACCGCCGATACTATCAACAGAATCAAGGAATTGGTGGATTCTCCCGCGGATCGGAAAACCCCGGAATTTTTGGCTAATTGGGCTGTGGAGTCCGGAAATAATTTCGGTTACGATGTTAAAATTTGGGATAAGTCGAATCTGGAAGAAGAGGGATTCGGAGCGGTTCTGGCAGTGGGTCGCGGTAGCATCCACGAACCGAGGTTGATTAGACAAACCTGGAATCCTGAAGGTACTGATACTCCGGATTTGGTATTGGTTGGCAAGGGCATCACGTTCGACACTGGTGGTTTGTCCATAAAGCCATCCAATAATCTGCACTACATGAAGAGTGACATGGGTGGCGCGGCTGCAGTACTGGGTGCCTTGGAGTTAGTAGCTCGACTCGGGATCAAGAAACATATTGTTGGGGTGGTCGCATCCGCTGAAAATGCCGTGGACGGCAAAAGTTATCGACCTGGGGATGTGATTCCATCCTACTCAAGAAAGAACATTGAAATTATCGATACTGACGCGGAGGGTCGCTTGGTGTTGGCTGATGCAATTAGTTATTCAGTTCGAAACCTCAAGCCTAAGCAAATGATCGATTTGGCTACACTTACTGGAAGCGTGGTTCGTGCGCTGGGGTATTCTGCAGCGGGCTTGTTCACTGAAAACGATCAGATGGCCGCCGGCCTATCGGAAGTCGGAGAAGAAATTCGAGAGCGAGTTTGGCGCATGCCGATGTACGAGGAGTTCGAGGAGGAATTGCAATCTGATATTGCCGATATCAGAAACCTCAGCATGAAACCAGTAGGGGGATCCATCAATGCAGCTAAATTTTTGGAGGCATTCACGGAGGATCATCCGGCATGGACGCACCTTGACATTGCCGGAGTGGCTTTTGGTGACTCACCTTACGCAAAACTCAAATGTGCCTCAGGCTTTGGTGTCAGATTGTTGATTGAGTATATTAGGAAACAATCCTAATTCACTCGATCATGGCAGACCGACCACTCAATTTTCTTTGTATCACTAGTTATCATAAAGGCCAGGATTTCATACGTGGCTGTAAAGAAGCAGGCAACACAGTCTTCGTTCTGATGGACCGAAATCTCGCCGAGAAAGAATGGCCATGGGAATACATTGATGAGGTTCTTTACTTCGATGAGTGGGTGGAAGAGCACATTCAAAACACGCTGGCTTATAAATTCCGATTCACCCATTTCGATCGCTTCGTTGCGCTGGATGACTTTGACGTAGAAACGGTCGCGAGTTTACGGGAGCATTTCCGAATGCCCGGGATGGGCGAGACCACTGCCAGGCACTTCAGAGATAAGCTAGCCATGCGACTCAAAGCAAAGGAGTCCGGTATTCCGGTTCCACAGTTTAGCTCGCTCTTCAACGACGAAGCAATCAACAAGTTTGCTGATACAGTTCCTGCGCCGTGGGTGATCAAACCCCGATCCGAGGCGTCTGCGGCGGGTATTAAAAAAGTCCACTCAAAGGATGAGATGTGGGAGAAAATTCACGCTCTGGGAGATCAGAGACACCATTTTTTGATAGAGCGATTTGCGCCGGGGCAGGTATTTCATGTGGATGGACTGACCCATGCTGGGAAAGTGAAATTCTCACGAGTGAGCGGTTATCTCGACACACCGATGGAGGTGGCACACGGAGGTGGAATTTTCCGATCACACACTTTGGAGATCGGTTCTGAGGATGAGCAAGCCTTACAAAAGTTAAATGCTGATGTCATGAAATCCTTTGGGATGCGTCATGGCGCTTCCCATACCGAGTTCATCAAATCCAATGAGACCGGAGAGTATTTCTTTCTGGAAACTTCTTCTCGGGTTGGTGGCGCGAATCTGGCCGAAATGGTGGAGGCAGCTTCAGGCATAAATCTCTGGAAGGAGTGGGCCAAAATTGAAACGGCTGTTTTGAAAGATGAACCGTATAAATTACCGAAACCAACCAAGCACTACGCCGGAATCGTGGCTTCACTTAGCCGGTACGAATGGCCGGATTTTTCGAGCTTTTCTGACAGTGAAATTATATGGAGAATGAACAAAGCTTGGCACATTGGGATGATACTTAAGTCTGACGATCAGGCTCGGATACTGGAATTGCTTAATAACTATACTGATCGAATCAAGAACGAATTCCACGCCAGCTTACCGTCTCCGGATACGCTGAGGTAGCCGATTCACTAGAAGATTCCAGCTTGTTGTTTTGATATATATTTAAATCTTCGATGTGTCTTAATACCGGGATTTAACCAAAACAGCCGAGATGAAAATTACGAAACCGAGCCTAACTTTCTGGCAAATTTTTAATATGAACGTTGGATTCCTCGGGATCCAATTTAGTTTCGGACTGCAGCAGACAGCTGTGAATCCAATTTTCACTTTTTTAGGTGCACATCATGACCAGTTGCCTCTATTAAACATTGCCGGGCCGGTAACAGGACTCATCATTCAGCCGATCATTGGCGCGATATCTGATAAAACCTGGTCGCCGAGATGGGGAAGAAGGAAGCCGTTCTTTTTGATCGGTGCGATTATCGGGAGTCTTTGTCTTTTCGCGTTTCCATTTAGCCCGGCATTATGGTTTGCAGTGGGCCTTCTTTGGATTTTGGATGTAGGAAATAACATGGCCATGGAGCCATATCGGGCGTTTGTCGGTGACAAACTCCCTCCAAAACAAATGGGTTTTGGCTATCAGATGCAGAGTCTTTTTGTGGGTGCGGGTATCGTTCTGGCCAATGCGTCCATCTTCTTATTTCAGGATTGGTTTGGAGGAGCCGAGAATGTAGTGGAGGGTGCCAATACGATCCCGAAATGGCTGTATTATTCATTTTTCATTGGAGCGGTCTTATCTGTCGGGACTATTCTTTGGTCGGTGCTTAGCACCCCTGAGATTCCACCGTCGGATGAGGAGATGGATGAAATGAAAAAGCACAATGCACTGTCTTTGGGAGAAAGGGCAAAGGCCCCTTTTATGGAAATTGTGGGAGCGATCAAGGACATGCCGAAATTCATGTGGAAGCTATCAGCTGTCTATCTTTTCCAGTGGTATGCGCTATTTATCTACTGGCAGTTTATAGCTCCTCTTTTCGTCGAGATTGGATATGACAAATCTCAAGCCCTGAGTCAGGCGGCCAAGATGAATACGACGTATAATGTGACGACCATGCTGATTGCCTTGGCCTTGGTGCCACTAGCAGCCAAGTACGGCAGTAAAAAAGTATATACTGGTAGTTTGTTTCTCACCGGAATTGCCATGTTGAGCATACCATATATCGATGATCCCATCAAGGTGCTTTTCCCGATGGTGCTTTTTGGTATTGGCTGGGCAGCCATGATGGGAATTCCGTATTCCATGGTATCCAAAATTGTCCCTCAGGAAAGGCGTGGTGTGTATATGGGCATTCTGAACATGATGATCGTTATTCCTATGGGAATCCAGACGCTAACTTTTGGACCAATAGTGAAGAATCTGCTAGATAATAGTGCGATCAATGCGATTCTGATGGGCGGTGTTTTCTTTGTAATCGCTGGGTTATTGGCCCTGAGGTTGAGGGAACCGGCAAACAACTTAGAAGAATAAGTTTTTACCTTCGATTGTCCTCTGAAAAGAGCATGCTCAAGTAGCTCTCGTATCGGAAGAAGGCGATCTCACCAACCTCGACCTTCTGTTTGATTAAGCAGCCGGGTTCTTCAGTATGCTGACAATTGTGGTATTTGCACTGACCGAGATATTCGCGCATTTCGGGGAAGTAGTGGGCGAGCTCGTCCGCACCAATGTCAGATAGGCCTAACTCTTTAATGCCCGGTGTGTCGATCAACTTAGAATTTTCATCCAGAAAATGCATCTCTGCAAAGGTCGTCGTGTGAACACCTTTCTTGGAAAAATTAGATATCTGATTGACCTCAAGATCTGCATCAGGAACTAGCGAATTTATGAGTGTGGATTTTCCGGTTCCAGAATGACCTAAAAGCAATGAAGACTTGCCCGTAAACTCTTCAATTAATTTTTCAGATTCGTCGGGTAATTGAGTCGAGGATGTTTTGTAGCCTAATTTCTCATAAACCCCGGCAATAGCCTGCCACTGATTTAGTTCCTCTTCGCTGTACAGGTCTGTTTTGTTTAAAATGATCATTCCGGGAATTCGGAAAGCCTCCAGAGTCACCAAAATCCGATCGACAAAACCAATGGAAGTTCTGGGTGTGTGGAAGGTGAAAAAAATAACCGCTTGATCCACATTGGAAGCGATCAGATGGTCATGACCTTTTTTTCTGGGAGACTGCCGAGCAATGTAGTTTGACCGTGGATGAATGTTCACAATGACGAATTCATCTTCTTTGTCTAGCTGATCAATGTCCACCCAATCGCCGACAGCAATGGGGTTAGTGACTTTCTTGTTCTCTAGTTTGAATTTCCCTCTCAGGCGAGCAACCTTTCGCTCGCCTTCTGCCAGGACTTCATACCAAAGCCCGGTTGTTTTAACCACCAGAGCTTTCATTCCAGCAATTGATTAAGTTGATCGACTACTTTTCCTGTTGCTCCGGCATTTGATCGGACAAATTTCCCGGCTGAACGAGAAGCCTGAGTATAAGCTTCTACCTCAAGGAGCTCATCAAATTTTTCGTTCAGTTGCTCTACCGTCTCGAATGTGAATGCACCTCCTGCTGCAGTAAGGTCAATAGCCTCTTTGAATTTCTCATTGGATGCATGTTCACCAAAGAAGATTGGAATACCGTAAACGGCTGCTTCAAGAGTGTTATGAAGTGCCCCGCGAAATGCCCCACCGATGAACGCATATTCTCCGTATCGGTATAGTGAGGACAACATTCCGATATTGTCAATGATTAAAATTCTGGCTTCCTCCACCGTCAGAGTCGTGGCTTCTGAGAATCGGATCGTGCTATCAAACCTTGATTCTACCATCGCTATTTCTTCCTCATTAACATTGTGCGGAGCAATGATGAACTTGATGTCTTGCTGATTTTCTTTTATGAAGCTTTCAATAATATCAAGATCAGATGACCAAACGCTTCCTAGAACCATGGCAGTTTCTGACTGCTTAAAGTGCTCAACTATTTCATAGGGTTGTGCTTCTTCTGCAATCGCCAGAACCCGATCGAATCTGGTGTCTCCGCTGATCACACTTTCCGTAATCCCAATGGATTTTATCAGTTCATCGGAATGTTCATCCTGAACGAAATAATAGTTAATCCATCGAAGCGCTTTTCGATAAAAACCCCCGAACCGATGAAAGAAAAGTTGATTTTCCCGGAAAATCGCTGAGACCATAAGGATGGGCGTATTGCTGAGATGGAGATATTTCAAGAAAAAGTACCAGTATTCGTACTTAATGAAAACCGCAGCACTCGGCTTGACGGTTTCAATGAAAAATCTCGCATTCCTGGGCGTATCAATGGGCAAGTAAACGACCCAATCGGCGTGTTCGTAATTTTTCCGGATTTCATATCCGGATGGCGAAAAGAAGGTCAAAAGAATCGCAATATGTGGTTTGTCTTTCTTCAGCGCTTCGATGACGGGCCGTCCCTGCTCAAACTCTCCCAATGAGGCCGCATGAAACCAAACGACTGGTCGTGTGTTGTCTTTGAATTTTGAGCTCAGATCTTTCCTCCAGTTTTTGCGCCCATCGGCGAATTTTCTGGCCTTTTCATGAAAGGGACTAATGAGTCGAATAATCAACCAATAAAACCACACGCTTAGCCGATAAATTAGGAGCATGTAGCGAAAGTAATGGGTTGAGAGAAATTGGATGCGCTTCCGCGAATCATTTAATGTTTTTGGGGGCTACTGTCAGAAATTGTAACTTAGATTCTAAACGCAGATAATATGAAAAACATGAGACGCACGCTACTGATACTTGGTCTGGCTTTGGGTTTTGGGTTTAGTGCTTCAGCACAGGTTGAACTCGAGGGCTCTCTTCGTGCAGGCCCTGAGGATGCCCAAACGTATCTTGAAAATTATATGGAACCGGCGATTCTCTCATTCGCCAACGGCCTGGCTAATGGCTGGGTCAATACAGCCAAGACACATAAAATCTTAGGAGTAGACTTCACCGCTACGGTAAACTTGGCAACTGTGCCTGATGAGGCGTACAAATTTTCCTTTTCGAGTCAAACTTGGGAAAACTTGGAACTTGTGAGCGGAGATGACCAAATACCAACACTGGTAGGAGGGGATGCTAACACGACCCTACAATTACGAGCTGATGCTGTAATTAGAGACCCTAAAACCGGTCAATCAATTACTTATACGGATACCTCAGATCCTTTCAGTGCAGCACCGGGAATAGATGTATCACAGATTCCGTTCGCCGGAATACCCACTCCAGCTGTGCAAGTGGGGCTCGGTTTAATGAAGAATACCGACCTGAAAGTCCGATACGTGCCGTCTATTAGTACAAGTGATTTCGAGTTCAATTTGTTTGGTGTTGGAGTCATGCACGACATTAAACAATGGATTCCTGGATTGAAGCTTGTGCCAATTGATATTTCAGCTTTTGCAGGAACGACTTCCATGAAGGTGAAAATAGGATACGAATTTGAGGGCGATGGAATGGGTGATGATTTTGAAACAATTGGGCCTGCCTCTACCGAATTTAAAGTCTCATCAACCACTGTTCAGGTTTTAGCTTCTAAGAAATTGGCCGTTTTCACTCCTTATGTGGCGGTCGGATACAACATCGTTTCCAGTAGTCTTGATGTATTAGGAACATACCGATATACGAACGATCAAGGACAATCACTTGACTTAAAAGACCCTGTTAGTTTGAAATTTGGAGGCGGAAGTTCACCAAGGGCTACTATTGGCGCACAATTAAAACTTCTGGTTTTGACCCTACATGCTGACTACACCATCCAGAAGTACAACACTTTCACAGCAGGTGTTGGGATTAGCGTGAGATAGTGAGTTGGATTACAAATCGTCATCAAAAAGAAAAGCCCACCAAATGGCGGGCTTTTCTTTTAATCAAACAGGTGTATGAATAAATTTTGTGTTATGCTGTGAGTATATACAGCTAAGAAGCAAAAGGTAACCCCAGAAATAAAAAATGATTAAAATAATTTTTGTGTGCCTAGGTAACATCTGTCGATCTCCGCTAGCGGAAGCCATTTGCAGACAGAAGATTAAAGATCTCGGTTGGGAAGAAAAAGTCTCATGCGATTCTGCTGGCACAGCCAACTATCACATAGGAGATGATCCTGATAATCGATCGGTGAGAGTAGCAACGGATCATGGAATTCCGATTAGCCACAAAGGCCAGCAATTCACAAGAGGTCTGGCCAAGGAATTTGATTATTGGATCGCCATGGATCAATCGAATCTTCGAAAGATGATCATCGTATTTGGCGAAAAGCCTGAAAATCTGCTGTTAATGAGAAATTTTGACACACAAGAAAATGGTACCGATGTTCCTGATCCCTATTACGGGGGCCAAGATGGATTCGAGAATGTGTTCCAAATATTGGATCGAAGTATTGATGAATTTCTGAGTTCCCTGAAAGAGAAGCATGGACTTTAAATGAGTGAGGACTTTATCCAAACAGTTTTAAAATCTACGATTGGATCCGCTTGTCAGCTGATCGAATCACACTTTGTAGCCGGAGGCTGCATCAATAACACCTTGAAACTGGTCACCACCCAGGGGCCATTTTTTCTAAAATGGAAACAAGAAGAACCAGAGCTATTTGTAAAAGAAGCGAGAGGACTGGAGGTTTTAAAAAAGCTCAGTCCAATAAATGTCCCTCAGGTTCTAGCCTGTGGTCGCGAGAGCAACAAAGATTATTTGTTGCTTGAGTTCATAGAAAAGGGCCCATTATCATCCACCTTTTGGGCGGATTTCGGGAAGAATCTGGCGGAGCAGCATAAACAAACCCATGAGTATTTCGGGTTGGATCATGACAATCACATTGGCAGGCTTCCTCAAAGTAATTCTGCGAGGAGAAATTGGGTGGACTTTTTCATTCATGAGCGATTGGAGCCGCAATTGAAGCTGGCAGAACAGAAACAGCTAGCGGGATCTGAGCTCAGAGATGGATTTGAGAATCTCTATCTGAGATTGCCTGAACTACTCCCTGAAGAGCCACCTTCTTTGCTTCATGGTGATCTTTGGAGCGGAAATTTCATGATCAATTTAGACAGCCATGCCTGCTTTTTTGATCCGGCTGTGTACTACGGTCATCGCGAAATGGAAATTTCCTTCACGCGGATGTTTGGTGGATTCGATGAGTTATTTTACCAGGCGTACAATGAAGTCTGGCCACTCGAGAAAGGAATTGAAGACAGAATTGACATTCACAACTTGTACCCTCTGTTGGTTCATTTAAATCTTTTTGGCCGTGGCTACCTTCCGGGCATTCTGAACACCCTCCAACGTTTTCAGTGATTACCGAAACAATACCTGATAGGTACTTCGGGTCTTTTGCTCAAGAATAATTTCTTCTGAATTATCTATTTCCGCCATCGCAGCATCCGTGTAGTTCTTGATGGTGGTCAGGCGAAGTGGACGATTATACGACACGTTGAATTTTTTAGACAATGCCGTCACAATTGGATCCAATTTGTACTCCTTATTGTCCATGCAAAATGAGAATGTCAAGGCTGAATTTTGCATCAGGTTAATCTTTACGTTGAGCTTGTCCAGTTCATTCAAAATGATTGAAAGGCGCTTCTCATCCATAAAATTGTGGTCTTTAACTTCCAGGGTGAAAAGCAGCTGATTCTCCTTAAAAATGAAAGTGGGTATTTGCTGAGTTGAAGCAACTGACCCGATATGGGTGCCTTCTTTATCATGATAAATGAAAGAGCGAACAATGAGAGGAATACTCTTTTGAGCAAGTGGTTTAAGGGTTTTAGGGTGAATAACCTTGGCTCCATAATAAGTCATTTCAGTCGCTTCACGATATGAAATGTGCTCGAATTGCTCCGCGTTCGATTTAAGTTTTGGATCGGCATTCAAGATGCCCGGTACATCTTTCCACACAGTGAAACTCTCCGCGCTTAGACAATTGGCCAGGATGGCCCCCGTGAAGTCAGAACCCTCTCTGCCTAATGTGGTAGTGGCGCCAGACTCTGTGGCACCAATGAAACCTTGTGTGATTACGATTTTATCTGAGACAAGAGGCTGAATAATATTTATGGCTTTTTCAGTGGTCACATCCCACTTGATGTTTGCCTCGGTATGAAACTCATCCGTGGTAATGACCGAACGAGCATCGATCCACTGAACAGGCAAGTCGGTCGAAAGAAACTCAGAGATAATAGAAGTTG
Source organism: Cyclobacteriaceae bacterium (assembly GCA_965212145.1). Classification (GTDB taxonomy): domain Bacteria; phylum Bacteroidota; class Bacteroidia; order Cytophagales; family Cyclobacteriaceae; genus JAAEPI01. The sequence continues at coordinate 475,159 of CBDBUY010000009.1, forward strand.
ACAATAGCTCTCCGAACGGAACAATTTGATCGTATGCCACAGTCCACTTTTCACTTTTCATCTTGGATAAAGTCGATTCCAACTCCTCGAATAATTTTGATACTTGTGCACATTCTTCACCTATAAGTTCAGTGGCCACATCTACATGGAAAGCTTTGAGCTCGCTCATGGTTTCATCAGTCGATTCACCTCCCATAGCCTGCTTTACCAATGTTTCCAACTTGTTGGTGGTTTTGTCCATTGCAGAAATCACCACAACGAGTGGTCCCTGTCGGAATTTTTTAATGATCTCCTTGAGGTTTCTTACTGCATCAGCATCTTTTACGGATGCTCCACCAAATTTGAAAATGTGCATTTCAGATCGTTTAAATCGTTTTAAATATCTATTTTCGCCTGTCGTTTATTGTGACTAATTTTTGGGATGGACAAAACTAACTTAGGAACGCCGATCGGGACTACCCTGGATCGCTTTATCAAAAGAAAGGAAGATGAATTCCCTTTCGCTACAGGGGAATTGTCGCAGCTTTTGCGGGATATCGCCCTTGCCGGAAAGGTGATAAACAGGGAGGTCAACAAAAGTGGGTTGCTGGATATTGCAGGTGCCTATGGCAACAAGAATGTCCAGGGAGAGGAACAGCAGAAGCTGGATGTCATCGCAAACATTCGATTTACTCGTGCCTTGAAAAACGGAAACATGACCTGCGCCATTGTGTCTGAGGAGGAACAGGAGATTGTCCACTTGAATCCTGATTGTAGATATGTAGTCTGCATGGACCCACTCGACGGTTCATCAAACATTGATGTGAATGTTTCGATAGGGACGATATTCAGTATTTATCGCCGCGTTTCTCCGATAGGTGGGCCGGTTCAGGAAGAGGACATTTTGCAGCCAGGTACGGCTCAGGTAGCAGCCGGATATATTTTGTACGGGAGTTCAACTATGCTGGTCTATACCACGGGGCATGGGGTTCATGGATTTACTCTGGAGCCAACGTTGGGTGAGTTTGTGTTGTCGCATGACAACATGAAGTGTCCTGAGGATGGAAAAATATATTCAGTCAATGAGGGAAATCATCATGGTTTTGATGCACCGGTACGTGAGTTTATCGAAGAATGCAGAAAAGATCGTCTGATGGCGAGGTACATCGGATCACTGGTAGCCGACTACCATCGAAACATGCTAAAGGGCGGTGTTTATCTATATCCTTCCACCGACAAAGCTCCTGATGGAAAGCTCAGGTTATTGTATGAGTGCAATGCGCTGGCCTTGATTGCTGAACAGTCTGGAGGCGCAGCGATAGACGGTCACAAGCGGATTCTGGAAATCCAACCAACGAGTTTCCACCAACGAACCCCTTTCATTATTGGTTCGAAAAATATGGTAACGAGAGCAGGTGAGATGATTAAGTCTAGCGATACCGTTGCCGGGTAATCACTTTTTGCTTTTCTCGTTCCAAAACTACCTCTGCTAATTTCCTGGAAATATGATCTGGAGCTGCGTTTTCCAGAATTTCCATCACCGTCTTTTCAGGAATATCAATTCGATACAAAGCATTCAGCAATCCAGCAAAATCTCTGTCTAGCAAGTTTCGGATCTGTATTTCCAGGAAATCAAGTAGCCGTTCAAACGGATTTTCAGCGGAACCGAGCATTAAATCATCCTCTAATCCTAAATCACGTCTTGCCTGTTGCAAACTCTCGGAGACAAGGGTAAATTCATTCATCTAATGACAAAATTATGAGAAGATTTCTAGGTGTGACTTGTCTGCTCCATTCGATTCTGACGTTTGCACAGGATAATGAGAAAAAGGAAGTGCTAGCGGTGGTTCAGCAGGTCTTTGAAGCTTGCGAACAAATGACAGCACCTTGTTGAAAGATGCATTCGTGGAATCTCCCACTACATACACGGTTTTTAAGAATCAGGAGGATAAAACCCAGTTTCGAACCGGAGATTTTCAGAAGTTCATTGATGCCGTGGGGTCTGAAAAGACAGATGTGTGGAATGAGCCGATCTGGAATGAGAAAATTGAAATAGATGGTCCTTTGGCTCAAGTGTGGGTGGACTATGCATTTTATATCACGAATAAATTTTCCCATTGCGGCGTAGACGCTTTTCATCTGATTAAGATGGGAGGGAAATGGAAAATCTTCCATTTGGTGGATACCCGCAGAAGGGCGGACTGTGATGTACCTGATGAGATCAAAGCGAAATTCGAGAAATAAAAAAGGCCACTCGGAAGAGTGGCCTTTTTGTCAAAATCTTAAACTATTACAAGTGGATCACTTCATCGTAAGCTGCGGCGGCAGCTTCCATGACCGCTTCACTCATAGTAGGGTGCGGGTGTACTGACTTGATGATTTCGTGTCCTGTCGTTTCCAGTTTTCTGGCGACAACTGCTTCTGCGATCATCTCGGTCACATTGAACCCAATCATGTGTGCCCCAAGCCACTCGCCATACTTGGCATCAAAAATGACTTTCACAAATCCATCAGGAGCTCCGGCTGCTTTGGCTTTTCCGGAAGCGGAGAATGGGAATTTACCCACCTTGATTTCATATCCTGCTTCCTTCGCTGCTTTCTCTGTGTAACCTACAGAAGCAATTTCAGGAGAGCAATATGTACAGCCCGGGATGTTGTTGTAATCCAGAGGCTCGACGTGCATGCCCTTGATTTTCTCTACACACAAGATGCCTTCAGCTGACGCCACGTGCGCTAACGCCTGTCCTTTTACGATATCTCCGATGGCATAAACACCGTCTACATTGGTTTTGTAGAAATCATCAACGATGACTTTTCCTTTTTCTGTCTTCACCCCAACTTCTTCCAGCCCAAGATTTTCAATGTTGGTTGCAACCCCAACGGCGGAAAGAACCACGTCACAATCAATTTGCTCTTCGCCCTTCTTGGTTTTCACGGTCACTTTGCAGCCTGATCCCTTAGTGTCAACCTTAGTGACTTCTGAACTGGTCATGACTTTCATGCCTGACTTCTTGAAAGTTCGCTCCAACTGTTTGCTCACGTCCTCATCCTCCACGGGCACGATTCGGTCCATGAATTCTACAATCGTCACCTCGGTTCCCAAAGTCTTGTAGAAATAGGCAAACTCAACGCCGATGGCTCCAGACCCTACAACCACCATTTTCTTCGGTTGCTTCGGCAGGACCATCGCTTCTCGGTATCCAATAATTTTCTTCCCGTCGATTGGGAGATTTGGTAATTCTCTTGATCGTCCACCTGTGGCCAGGATGATGTGGTCGGCATTGTAGACAGAGACTTTTCCATCCTCGGCTTTTACCTCAACTTTTTTCCCTTTTTTCAGGGTTCCATGTCCAGCGATGTGGTCGATCTTATTTTTCTTGAATAGGAATTGAATGCCCTTGCTCATTCCTCCAGCAACTTCACGACTCCTTTTGATCATGCCGTCGAAGTTGGCCTTGGCACCTTTAACATCTACACCGTAATCTGAAGCATGATTTATGTAATCAAAAACTTGTGCGCTTTTCAGAAGAGCTTTGGTCGGGATACATCCCCAGTTAAGGCAAATTCCGCCCAGCTCAGCTTTTTCAACAACACCCACTTTCATCCCCAGCTGTGAAGCCCTGATGGCTGCCACATACCCGCCAGGGCCACTTCCGATTACGATTAAATCATATTTTGATGCCATAGTAATTTCAGATTTTGATTGAGCCGCAAAGATAAAGATTGAAGGCTGGATGAGTTAATAGTATTTGGAATTTGATAAGGGAGATTTTGCGCTATTTTAGCAATCCAAAAAAGTTGATCTATGAAACTACTTGAAGGAAAAGTTGCACTCATAACAGGAGCATCAAAAGGTATAGGCAAGGCCATTGCCACCCGATATGCGCAAGAGGGGGCCAATGTGGCATTTACGTATTTGTCAAGTGTCGAAAAAGGAGAAGCATTGGTTTCGGAGTTGGAGGCATTTGGAATAAAAGCCAAAGGATACCGATCGGATGCGTCGAATTTCGAAGCTGCTCAGGAGTTAATCAACTCCGTGGTTGAGGATTTCGGGCAGTTGGACGTGTTAATCAATAATGCTGGCATTACCCGTGACAACCTGCTGATGAGAATGACCGAGGAGCATTGGGATGAAATCATGAATATTAATCTCAAATCCTGTTTTAATACAGTCAAGGCTTCATCCAGAACTTTTATGAAGCAGCGAGCCGGATCGATTATCAATATGTCTTCGGTGGTGGGCGTTAAAGGAAACGCAGGACAAGCAAATTATGCAGCTTCCAAGGCCGGAATTATCGGGTTCACAAAATCCATCGCATTGGAACTGGGATCTAGAAACATCCGATGCAATGCCATCGCGCCTGGTTTCATTGAAACTGAAATGACCGATGCGCTAGACGAAAATACGGTTCAAGGTTGGAGGGATGCGATTCCGCTTAAGCGAGGGGGGCAACCGGAGGATGTGGCAAATGCGTGCGTTTTCTTGGGTTCTGACCTTTCCGCTTACATAACCGGGCAGACCATTCAAGTGGATGGGGGCATGCTTACTTAAAATCTCAGAACACTGTGATCAGGGAGCCGTTCAAGTCAGCGGCTCTTTTAGTTTATGCAAAGAAATTTTTTAGAATTCGGGTTACCTGCCTGGTGGATATTGCCGGCATTGTTATTGGCTGCTGGTCTGGCTTTCCAGCTATACCAGAAGAAAAATGTGCCATGGAATCAAAACAAGAACATCCTGCTGGGAACGCTCCGGCTGCTGTCCATTTTCTTGATTCTGTTGCTATTCTTGAGCCCGATATTCCAACAATACCGCGACAATATCGAGCGCCCGGTAGTTATTGTCGGTGTAGACAACTCCTCGTCGATCCGTTCTATTCACGATGAATCAGAACAGAGTGAAATTGTCAATTTGATTGATGAGCTATCTGAAATGATGGCCGACGAACAGGATTACCGGGTGGAAATAAGGAACCTGACTGGGGATGAAATAGACTCCATTAATTTTCAGGATGAGAAGACCGACATTTCCGCTTTTTTCAGACAAGTTAACGCGGAGTTCAGCGGTCAAAATCTAGGTGCCGTCTTGATGCTCTCCGATGGAATTTATAATCGGGGGTCGTCTCCTGCGTACCGTGTTTTTAATTATCCGGTGTTAACTGTCGGCCTTGGAGATTCTATTCCGCAAAAAGACATTTCCATCGCCAGAGTTCGACACAACGATGTTGCCTACAGTGGAAACGAATTCCCGGTGGAGGTGGAAGTTTCTCGAGTTGGTTTTGAGAATGAACCGATAGATTTGGTTATCAAGAGCGCGGGAGTTGTGAGGGATCGAATGACGCTTAGCACTGAAGCAGATAAGCACGTGTTTTTCTTGAAAGCAGAAGAGAAAGGAGTGAAGAGGTATGTGGTGGAGGTAACTGGAAAAAATGGGGAGGTGACTTATGAAAATAACAGCTTTGATCTATTCATTGAAATACTTGAAAGCAAAAAGAATGTATTGATTTCTGCCAACGCACCCCACCCGGATATGAAGGCCATCAGAAGCGCATTGGAGGCAACTGGCAATTATGAAGTGAAACTTCAGATAGCTGGGATTGATTCTGACGTTGAAGAGGTTGAGTTTGATGTTCAGATCATTTTTGATGGCGCACCAAAAAGGGAAGGTGTTTCGGGATACTGGATCGTTAACTCGAGTCAATCAGGGGCGCATTTGGAGCAGGTCCCGTTTGTAAATGTGAATACACAAGGTAAGGCTGACAAGGTCACTCCGGCTTACAATGACGGCTTTTCCAAGTTTAAATTGAATATGGAAGTAGGACGCCTCAGGGGTTACTCACCATTGGACGTGCCATTTGGAGAGTACAATCTCTCCGGACCTTATGAAGTACTGCTCTACCAGCGAGTTGGGTCAGTAGTGACGGATAAGCCATTGATGCTGGCTGTAGACGATGGAACAGAGCGCATGGTGGTGTCAATGGGTCAAGGCATCTGGCAGTGGCGACTTCAGGAAACCGCGAGATATGGCGACCATCAACTTTTCACAGAAATGATTCAAAAGGTAATTCAATACCTGAGCATAAATGACAAGAAAAAGCAATTCAGAGTGACCCGAGGCTTAGAATCTTTTACCGAAAACGAGGTGGTATTTTTTGATGTGGAAATCTTCGATGACATTTTCCAGTATGTCGAGGGGCAGCCTTTCGAACTAAAGATCACCAATGAAAATCAAGAAAGCCAATCCTATGAGTTTGTATTTGGGTCAGACAGCAAGGCGGCAGAAACGAATGTTATGCCTTCTGGAACTTACACCTTCACTGCGAAAACAACTGTTGGAGGCAAGGTTCTGAGAGACGAGGGGCAGTTTGTGGTGAATTCATTGCAACTGGAAGAACGAAATCTCACCGCTGATCATCAGCTGCTGAGGAGAGTTTCAGAGAAATCAAAAGGAAAATTCTTTCATTTAAGTGAAAAGGAGCGCTTGCTCGATCATATTCGCTCGACCAAATATCCGGGAATTATCCGAACAGAAACAGACAAAACTCCACTTATTAAATTCTTTTGGGTGATGATATTGATTGTCAGCTTGCTGGGTGCCGAGTGGGTCTTGAGAAAAGCCTGGGGCGCATATTAGCCGGAAAAAAATTCATTGGAGAGTTCCAAAGGCTGTGTGAAGTGCTTTATTTTAGTCTTGCATCCCAGAAATAAAGTCGAATGTGGAGGATTATTTGCACCTATTCTTGTCTCCTTATCCATTTTACGGGATTTGCACAATTAATTTTTAATAACATCACTAGTGAAATTGGAATCCAACATTTTGATGTTGGCGGGAATTATGGGAGTGGTTCTACACTGGTAGATGTGGATGGCAATGGTTTTCTCGATTTGTTTGTGCTGGCGAATCAGGATTATCCAAATCTATTGTATTTGAATAATGGAGATAATTGGGAAAGCCCTACCGTCATCGGAAAGGAATCATATCTCTCAAGGACGGCCATTTGGTTGGATTATAATGGTGACAGCAGGCTAGATGTGTTTATTCTTGGTGACTGCATTGAAACTGATTATTGTAATGACTCTGAAACATTCCAATTGTTCGAGCAAACTGCAGATAGGGCTTTTGTAGACGTTTCAATTTCTTCAGAATTAGTCAAAAATGAGCCAATACTCACATTACTCAATGGATATAATTATTCTGGAGGATTAGCCGTTGGAGATCTAAACCTGGACGGTTTTGTTGACTTGTTGGTCACAAGGTGGGCTGGTGAGTTATTTCTGTTTATGAATAATGGTGACGGAACTTTCACCGAGGAGAGCGAAAGACTATCCCAGTCAGCTTTAAACACCTACTTTCAACCATTAATCTATGATTTAAACGGTGACAATATTCAGGACATCTTAATTGCGATGGATGGAGATGAACCAAACCTGTATTTTGTCAACAATTCCAGCCAGGAATATGTAGAACGTGCCTCTGAATTCGGTCTTGACCACAGAGGAAATGACATGGGAATTGCCATTGGTGATTATGATAATGATTCAGATTATGATCTATATATCTCCAACATTGAATTCTTTAATGCCAGCTCGGGCAATTCTTTTTTTGAAAACCAACAAACCCAAGGTGAATTTTTTTTCACTGAGATAGCTAGCTCCTTAGGTGTTTCGAATGTAGGGTGGGGCTGGGGCGTGACTTTTATGGATGCCAACAATGACGGCTTATTGGACTTGGGAGCGACCAACGGTTGGCGCAACCACAATGCATATGATAATGATAGATCAAGGTTTTGGCTTGGAACGGGCTCGGGTTTTGTTGATAGGTCTGAGGAATTTAATTTCAATGATACATTGGTGGCCACCAGTTTGATTTCAGGGGACTTTGACCGGGATGGTGATTTGGATTTGATTCAAGGATTGGCGGAACGAGATGATCGGAATCAAAGTATTAGGATTTTGAGAAATGATGCTCTGGATCCTTCCTTAATAGGAAACTTTTTAGTTGTGAAACCTAGAATGGTTGGAAATAACCATTGGGCAGTAGGTGCAAATATCATTATTGAAACCAATCAAGGTCATCAAATGAGGCCGATCATTTCTGGGTCTAGTTTTTATGGACAAGAGCCTTTAGAGGCGTTTTTTGGACTTGGGACAGCTGAAAGCATCGATTATGTCAAGATTGTATGGCCCGGAGGATCGGAAACCTTAATTAACAATGTATCTGCCAATCAAATTATCACGGTGGATGATAGTGAAGTGCTCCATGCGCCGGGTTTTTTTGAGTATAGCGATATTGACAATGAGTCTATTGAGTTGAGATGGGGACATATGTCCACAAATGAGACACATTTTGTACTTCAACGCTCAGAAGATTCTCTATTTTCAAATGCGGTCTCTCATTACATTGATAAGGAAAAAAAGTCATTTTTTGATCAAGATCTGACATTAGGGGTCGATTATTATTATCGATTGCGGGCTTCAAATGGAGTTGAATATTCAAATTGGAACCACTTTATTCATGTGAAAAAATATGGATTGGAAAATGCTCCGTTGAATTTAATTTCGGAATTAATTTCACCGGAGGAGGTTTTGTTGAGATGGACGGATATTTCTTCAACTGAACTTGGATTTAAACTACGGAGGTCTACAAATAATGAGTTTCTTCATTATGTTGAATTTTCACTTCCTTCTAATACAGTTTTCTATTCTGACACTGGTTTGGAGCCGAATTCCCAATACTATTATCGCTTATATTCTCTGGGCATGGCAGGTATCTCCGAAAACTATGTTGAAACCATGATATATACCGCTCCATTTGGGAATTCACCTCTCTCATTGACCACAGAAATGGATGTGAGCATTTACCCTAACCCCTCAAGAGGTAGTTTACAAATTGACTCGAAAATACCCATAAAAGGGGTGAGTTGTCTTGATGTCTTGGGACAGCCACTCTCACAGATTAGCGTGGATCTTTCTGATTCCCAACACATAACTCTGACAATTCCCGAATTGAATACAAGTTTACTGGTTATTCTTTATTTAGAGGATGGAAATATGCTTGTGAGAAGGGTTGTTAGCTGGGAATAATACAATCCTATTATTTATTGTCTCTTGATGATTTCATCCTTACTTCGCGGTATGCCAAACTGGATGCTGCAATTCATTGATCCTAATTCCCCAGAGATTATTATCACTTTGGGTTTAACGGGCTTTGCGATTGCATGGGTTCTAAATCGAATATTAGTTTTTCTAGCCAGAAAATCCGAATCTGGCATTCTTAAGTTTTATAACAGAAGGGCCACAATCGCTCAGGTTATTTTCATCCCGGTTCTCGCTATGTACATAGGAGCCGTGCATCTTTCGGTGGAAACTGAGTCAGAATTTTTGGTGCCCTTGCGGGTGATTTTCATTCTTTCCTCCAGTTATTATTTGATCAGATTAAATCGACTTTTGCAGGATGTCATTCTGGAAAACCTCGATTTAGATAAAGAAGACAATCGAGCTGAAAGGAAGATCATAACACAGGTCAATTTTATTAAAAAAGGACTCAATGTTGTCATCGTAATTGTGGCGATGGCGATCATCCTTTTGAGTTTTGAAGAGGGTCAAAAATATGGAGCCGGTCTTTTAACATCAGCAGGGATTGCATCCGTGATAATTGGTTTTGCGGCACAAAAGACCATCGCGAATTTCCTGGCCGGACTGCAAATAGCCTTCACCCAACCCATTAAACAAGATGATGCAGTTGTCGTGGAAGGGGAGTGGGGGTGGATCGAGGAAATAAACCTAACCTATGTGGTTGTTAGAATATGGGACTGGAGGAGGCTCGTCTTACCTATTACCTATTTTGTAGAAAAGCCGTTTCAGAATTGGACCCGATCAAAAGCAGAAATAATAGGGTCAGTGATTTTCCATCTGGACTATAGAGCCCCGATTGATAAAATACGAGAGAAGCTGGAAGAGATTGTTAAAGGGGAACCAAATTGGGATGGAAACGTGGTGAATCTGCAGGTGACCGATACGACGGATAAAACGATGACCGTGCGAGCTCTTATGTCCGCTAAGAATTCACCTATGATATGGGACCTGCGCTGTGCCGTAAGAGAAAAAATGATCACTTATCTCCAAAAAGATTACCCAGAGTCTTTGCCATTGAACAGGCATTTATTGGAGAATTCCAATTAACAATGACCAGAGCCATTTTCTCCATAAATGTCCTCAATATGCTCCAAGGAAGCCGTCATCAATTCTCTAAGTACTTTCCGATCAATATCATCTAGTTTTTTGATGTAAAAGCACGATTTTCCGTTTTTGTACTTTCCAATTCTTGAGAGGATTTCCGCGTTTCTCTCAACCCCAGCAAGCAAGTACAATGTGATATTCAGTTTGCGGGGAGAAAATCCAATCCTCATCCAATCTCCCTCACGACCTGAAGCATATTTGTAATGATAGGTTCCATATCCGATGATTGACGAACCCCACATTTTCGGCTCTTCACCGCTGACCTCCTGCATCATGTTCATGATCTCGTAGCAATCGTCACGCTTAGCTTCATCTTCGATGGTGTCCAAAAACTCCCGGACACTTGCGTCATTCGGTTTGGTTTTTAGTTCAGCCATGAGAATGAGTATTTAGTCTAGTTTATAAGGCAAAAAGTCTGACACATCACCACCATACTTATGTACTTCTCGGATGATGGAGGAACTGATTGGGGCGAGTTCCGGACTGGTGATTATGAAGATCGTTTCCAGTTTGTCGTTCAAATATCGGTTCAGCTGGGAAATGCTGTTTTCATACTCGAAATCTGTCGTATTCCTCAAACCTCTGATCAGCCACTTTGCCTGATATTTGTCTGCCAGAGAAGCCGTAAGCTCGTTGTACTTAATCACTTCCACTGCTTCATTTCCGGCATAAACGGAACGAATGCATTCTACCATTCTGTCAGCTTTGAAATAGCGATTGTTTTTTGCCGGATTGTCGCCTATGGCGATAATAACAGTATCAAAAAGACTGAGGGTTCGACTGACTATGTCGGAATGTCCTTTGGTGAATGGGTCAAAGGTGCCTGGGAAAATGGCCACCTTTTTCATCAATCGCAGAGGTAAATATTCAGCAGGTCGAAGTATTGATGCTCTGGAATCTCATCAAACTCGAATGAAGTTTTGAGATAGGTGGGTCTATGTCCAAAAGAGATGTTTCTGATGTACTTACGTAACAGCTCCACATGCTCGGAATTTTGTTTGATGAGTCCCCAGGTAATGACCTTGGTCGTTTTTTGGTTGAGCTCCATTTCCTTGAAAACCAACATAATGAAGCGCAGATAATCCTGACTTTCCCTGACAGCAAATTGGTTATAGTAGAGGATTTTTTGCTTCAGTGTGACAATTACATGAAGGATGCCCTGATCAAAAAAGCAGAACATCATCTTTTCATGCGAATGATCATCGTACTTCAAGATGCCTTCAATCAATGCACTTCCCTGATGGACAAGGAGTACCTGCTTATTTGGATATTTCTGATCAATCCAAGTGGCTAATTTTCTGTCAGCTGCGAAAACATTCACTGCATCAGAGGCAATATGCTTGTAGTACTTTACGTCCTCGGATTTCGTTCTAATTTCACTATTCACCGACAAGTAATCCATGACGGCCTCCGGAGCGAAAATGTTCTGAGGAACTAGAACGAATTTGTGTGTTTTGACACATATTTTGACGCTGGACCAGAATCCAGCCTCCAACAAAGTGTGTTCATTGAAAAGCTTGTCGATTGCCTCAATCCGTGTATTCACAGACTTGACTCCCTCCAATTCATAGTCTTCCAAGAGCATTAGACTATTGCTAGCCTTGTCAGTTATGGCTAGCTGGACATCCCTAATGCCGAAATTTATGGAGAGCGAATAATTGTGCAACTCGTCAACGTCGAAACGTTGCGCCTTCGCCTGAACTCTTAACTTATATGAAGTTTGGTCAGCCAAAATTATTCCCAGTTACCAGAAGTGGTCACGTTGAATTGCGAACCGAATCGAAGCGGTTTTCTTGAAGTGTACTCACTGTCTTCATCCCTGTCAGGATTTACAGGTTTTGGATTCCATACTTCAATCACGTCCACCATAATTCCACTCTTATCAATTTTATCTACCACAATTCTGAACTTTACGCTTTCATATCCTGGTACATAAGCGATCCTGTCAGGATTAAAATTTCGGTACTTAGCAAACAAAGAATCGTAAACCGGTACGGTTCCTAATGTGTCGATATCTACCACTACACTATCGGCTCCATATGACAATTCGTAGATGGTTTCCTTCTTCTCAACTACATAGAAAACACCTTCCTTGATGAATTTGATAAGTTTATCCCAATCACTCGTGTATTGCCCATTTACGGCGATGTAAGCAACCTCAGCCTCGCGTATTTTTTTCAGTTGATCGATCACAGCTTGCTCGGCCGCTTCGATTCGTTCAGATTGTCGGATGCTCGAGCCTATCGAGTTAATCAAATAGGCTGCCGCACCAAGGGCAGTTACTAAGAATACGATGAAAAGTATTTTGTTGGAGCTCATTTCAGTCAGGTTTAATGCAATAATATATATTAATGGAGTGGCTTGAAAGCTATTTCCTTAATTGGTCAAATTTATAATAACCACTCAATTTAGTCATATCATCCAAGCGATCAATTTCTGAGAAAATGTTGTGCTTATTCGAATCGTCGATCTGAGAGAGTTCGTCGGAGGTGAAAAAACCAATTTCAGAGAGGATCTGATTATTCATTTCAGGATCGTGACCAAGCTTAAGATAACCTCCATTTCTAGTCACTTCAAAAAACAGTTCAACGGCGTGCAAGCCACCTGCCTTGTACTCATTGATAAATAAAAACTGTCCCACAGTGATTTCAAGACCTGTTTCCTCCATAAATTCTCGTTTGAGACATTCATGCATGTCCTCATTGAATTCCAAACCTCCGCCCGGGAACGACCAAATAAAACCGCCCACGCCGAGTCCGTCATGCTTTAACAAAAGAACAGCTTCGTTTTCAATTAACACCCCACAAACCCTTACTCGGACTTTACCTTGGTACATTGGAACAGTTTTCGCTTGAAACTCGTAAATTTGAACAAAATAGAAAGACATGAAATCATTATTATCACTAATAATTCTAGCAGCAGGCATTTCTCTATCAGCTCAAACTAATGAGCCAGCAGAACTGAATCCTGAAAATGGACCGATCATCACATTCGCTGAGAAGGTCTTCGACTTTGGTGAAATCAATCAAGGTGATATTGTAGAGCATACTTTCGTTTTTGAGAATACCGGAAACGCTCCGTTGATCATTTCCAATGCGAAGGGATCATGTGGGTGCACCGTACCAAGCTATGCTAAAGACCAAGCTATCGCTCCTGGGGAAAGCAGTGAGATGGTGGTGAGATTCAGCAGCCGTGGTAAATCAGGGATGCAGAGCAAAACGGTAACGATTTACTCCAATGCTCAAAACAACCCTGAGAGAATCCGAATCAAAACGAGCATCATAGTGCCCCCTGCTACTGAGGATGGCTCAGGAGGGAATTAATGATATTCCCTCTCTCCGAATAGCAGACTTCCGACTCTGATCATATTACTTCCTTCCTCCAGTGCCAGACGGTAATCTCCGCTCATGCCCATGGAGAGTGTTTCCATTTTGACATTCGGAGGAAGCGAGTTGGCAGCCAAGCGATCATATATTTCTTTGAGTGATCGGAATTCTTCACGGACTTGATCCATGTTTTCGGTAAATGTGGCCATACCCATGAGCCCAATGATTCGCACATTCTCGAACTCTGGCAGTTCCTGACCCAAGAGCAATTCCAGTACTTCATCCTCGTCAAAGCCAAACTTGGACTCCTCCCTAGCGATGTGAACCTGAAGTAGACAGTCGATTACGCGATCAACTTTCTTAGCTCTTTTATTGATTTCCTTCAGGAGTTTCACTGAGTCCACCCCATGAATCAAGTGCACAAAATCCACCAGAAATTTTACTTTGTTTCGCTGCAAATGACCGATCATATGCCAACGAATATCCTTGGGAAGCTCCTCGTACTTTGTAGTCAATTCCTGAACTTTATTTTCCCCGAAATCTCTATGACCTCCTTCGTAAGCCTCCAGAATGTCCGAGCTTGGCTTGGTCTTACTCACCGCCACCAATGTGCAATTTTCTGGTAGTTCTTTTTTGAATTGATTGATTTTGTCTGCTACGCTCATCTGTTGAGTCTTTGTAGTTAAATTTGACTGACATGGCAATTTTAGGAACTTTACTCAAGAAGGGAATCATGCTGCGAGAGAGTATTGCTCAGCAATACAGTTCCCCAATTGATTTGCAGAAGCAGGAGCTGCGTGAACTCATCATTCATGCTCAAAATACACAATTTGCCAAGGCCTATAATTTCCATGAAATTCTGAAAGCATTCAGGAAAAACAACAACGACTCCTTTTATGAGTCATACAAAAATCACGTGCCCATTTTTGATTATGACAAGATCAACAATGAGTGGTGGCACAAGGCGCGTGAAGGAGAGAGCAATGTCTGCTGGCCCGGAAAAATCAAATATTTCGCGCTAAGCTCGGGCACTTCCGGGGCACCTTCCAAATACATTCCGGTCACCAAGGACATGACCAAGTCCATCCGGCGAACATCCATGCGCCAAATTCTTAGTTTATCGAGGTACGATTTACCGGATAAATTTTTCTCGCGTGGAATTTTGGCGGTGGGAGGGACCACAGACTTGCGAAAAAGCGGTCACTATTTTGAGGGCGACTTGAGTGGAATCACCGCCTCCCAGTTGCCATTTTGGTTTGAGCGATTTTATAAGCCCGGAAAGAAAATATCCAAAACGCACGACTGGCAAACCAAGCTGGATGAAATGACGCTGAAGGCGAAGGACTGGGACATTGGAATCATAGCTGGCGTTCCAGCCTGGTTGCAGATTCTATTGGAGAAAATCATCAAACATTACGACCTCAAGCATATCCATGAGATATGGCCGAACCTGCACATTTTCGTGCACGGTGGTGTATCCTTTGAGCCGTACAAGAAGGGCTTTGAGAAACTGCTGGGACAACCAATTTATTATTTGGAAACCTACCTGGCTTCCGAAGGTTTCGTGGCATTTCAGGCCTTCCCCAATCGAAAGTCCATGCGACTGGTACTGAACAATGGCATATTCTACGAATTTATCCCATTCACTGAAAAAAACTTTGATGATGATGGGCAGCTAAAGCCAAACCCTGAGACCTTGAAGATTGATCAGGTGCAGGAGAATGTGGATTACGCATTGCTGCTTACCACGAATGCCGGGACCTACAGGTACCTCATAGGAGACACGATCAAGTTTGCTTCCATTGAGGAATCGGAGATCATGATTACAGGACGAACGAAGCACTTTTTGAGTCTTTGCGGGGAACACCTGAGCGTTGACAATATGAACAAGGCATTGGAAATGGCCTCAGATGAGTTCAATATTGACGTTCGTGAGTTCACGGTGGTGGGTGTCCCGGAGGATTCCCTATTTGCCCATCATTGGTACATCGGGACAGACGATCCAGTGGATGCAGATGCATTTCGAGAAAAGATTGACCATGCTCTAAAAGAAATCAACGACGATTATGGGGTGGAGCGAGCGAACGCCCTGAAGAATGTTTATTTGGACGTCTTACCGGCTGGAGAATTCCTCAAATACATGGAGCGAAATGGAAAAATGGGAGGTCAAAATAAATTCCCAAGAGTGCTAAAAGGTGAGAAAGCTGCCGAGTGGCAGAATTATTTGAAGGAAAATTCGCTTATTACCGGATGACAGTATTCTTTGATGGTATGCTCTATGGGCTGGTTTTCATTCTCGCCCTAGGTCCCGCCTTTTTTGCAATTTTTCACACGGCGCTTAAACACGGCTTCAAGAAAGCTTTGGCGGTAAGCGTCGGGGTTATCATGGTCGATGCGGTTCTGATCTTACTCGTTTTGATTGGGCTTGGCCCAATCCTGGAGCAGCCTGACCTAAAGTTTTGGTTCGGACTTGGTGGTGCCGTGATCTTACTGTTTTTCGGAATTTCTACCTGGAGAAGCAAGAAATCCATTCCTGAGAATGGGCAAGAAAACGGTCGCGGTATTTTCCAATATTGGCTGAAAGGAGTTGCCCTAAATGGCCTAAACCCACTGATGATCCTTTTCTGGATTGGCGTGGTAGGAGGGGTGGCTACATTGGGCTATCCAAGGACCGATCAGGGTTGGTTCTTTGGCGGTTTTCTGACAACTGTTTTGCTCATGGATATGGTCAAAATATTCCTGATAACTAGATTGTCTAAGTTCATCACCGAGCAAAGAATGCGGGTAGTGAATCGAGTGGTAGGTGTGGTGTTTATTGGGTTTGCGGTTAGGTTGCTGGTTTTTTTGGTACTGGAGGTTTAATCCACCAGAACATTGGCCATAAACGTACTCTTGGTCAGCAGCCAAAGCAGAAAAAATACGGTCGCCCATTTTAGGTATACCACATAATAATCAGTAGTGTCCTTGTACCGAGTTTCCTTGATCTCTGCCTTTTCCAGTTGATCGATTTCTGAGAATACTTCTTGCAGCGCTTGCTTGTTGGAAACACGGTAAAAGTTTCCTTCTCCAATCTTCGCGATCTCCCGAAGCGTAGTTTCGTCCAGCGTATTCTCCACATATCTGGGCCGACCAAAGAAATCCTGACCAAAAGGCACCCTGCCTTCCTTGCCAATGGCAATGGAGTAAATGCGAATACCGTGCGCATACGCCAGTTTGGCCGCTGTTTCCGGATCAATGTTTCCGGCGGTGTTATCACCGTCACTAAGCAGGATAAGAACCTTAGACTCAGACTGAGATTCCCTCAGACGGTTGGTGCTCACTGCTAACGCACTTCCAATGGCCGTTCCTCTGCTCTCGATTAGATCGAAATTGATGTCGTCAATGTAGGTGTTCAATAACTCATAATCCGTGGTGAGGGGCGAACGAGAGTAGGCCTCCCCGGAAAATACCACTAATCCGATACGATCCTGAAACCTACCTGCCACAAAGTTTCTTGCCACATCCTTGGCCGCTTCCAGTCTGTTGGGCCTGAAGTCCTCAATCTGCATGGACTCGGAGATATCGATCGTGAGCATGATGTCAATCCCTTCGCTCCATTGCTCCACTTGCTCATTCGTGGATTGTGGCCTTGCCAGTGCCACCAAGATAAGTGCTAAGGCGATGCTGAAAAAAAGAGCTGGAAGGAATCGTAGCAAACTCATCGGATCACTTTTTAGATCCTTCTCTGTCAGCGCGATGGGTAATCTTTGACGGAATTTGTAAATGATCAACCAACGCAGCAAAAAGAAAAGTGGGATCAACGGGATTCCATAGACCCACCAGAAGCTGGCCCAGTCGTACGACTCGAATCGCTCCATGGTAAACCAAGTTGACGATAACCAATCCATCTATGCTCCTTGTTTAAGTTCGTTCACTTTGCTTTCGTATCGGTTCTGCGCAAAATCCTCCAGGTGCTGGAAATCCTGGTACACCTTGTCAGACAATAGTTTTCCATACACACACCTGTCCACGGCCTTCAGAGGCTCAATCAATTCCTCGGCAAAGTTCAGCTGTGTGATCTCTTTACTTGTCAGCTTGGTGAAAGGTTGCTTTTCGACCTTTTCGATGTATCCTTTCCACAAACTCAAGGCATCCTGGGCAATTTCCGGCTCTCCGCTTTCTTTCAGTTTACCAATGAACGATTCCATTTGGCCCACGAATTGTTCATGGGATTTTGCCATGCGCTTGAGCTTGAAATGTCGCCGGATTTTTTTACCAAAGACTATCAGAACAACCAATGCAATCAGGATTAGACCACCCCCGATAATCATCAGCAATGGTGAATTGATTTCCGTCGGCAGTTCCTGTAGTTCGGTGTTTGTGATCAGTTTGGTCGTGTCGGTAGCCACAGGCACCAAATGAATCAAGAAAATGGAATCCAGAGGTGATCGATTCTCCACCGTGTCGCCAGCTACAAGCATCATTGCAGGTAGATTGAGATACTGAATCGAGTCAATCTCAAATGAATGCAACGAGTACACTACGCTATCAATGGCCATGGTTGAATCGGCCATGGTCTCGAAATATTGTCGATCTACAAATTCAAAGGGAGCGAAATTGAAATTGCTGTCTGGCAGGATCAAATCGTGCTGGATGGGGTAGCTGGCCGCCAACCAAAAATTCACAGGTTCTCCAATCTTAAGACTGTCCTGAACGAACCCACCTTTCACCTTCATTTCTTGACAAAATGAGGCGGTGAAAATCAAACAGATGATTCCAAATAATTTCCCTCGCATCTATGCCCGTCGTTGTTGGTTTCTGTGTCTAAATAGTTGAATGAGTTTCGGAACGTAATCCTCGTGCACGTCAATGGCGATATAGTTCACGTCGTTTCTGTGGCAGAATTGTTCCAATTCGCTTGTGTTCTTTTTGTAGGTCTTATCCAGGCTGTTTCGGAAACCACCCGCCGATGTGTTCACCCAAAGCGTCTTCCCGGATTCTTTGTCCAGCAGAGGCACAATACCTAAGCTTGGCATTTCCATTTCCCTTTCATCATAGAGATGCACTACGACCAAGTCATGCTTCTTGGCCAATCCTTTTAGGTTGTGCATATAATCTTCATCTATGAAATCCGAGATTAGGAAGATGATGCTTTTCTTCTTGAGAATATTCAGGGTCAGACTGATTGCTTCTGCCAGATTGGTTTTGCGTGACTTAGGTTTGAGTTTGAAAATCCCAGAAATTACCTCGTATTGATGTCTTCGACCTTTGCCTGGTTTGATGTATAGTTCTCTTTGATCCGAGAAGCACATTAAACCGGTTTGGCTATTCTGCTTGGTTGCTGAAATAGATAGCAATGCGGTGACCTCCTTGGCTACATCCTGCTTGTACTTGCCATCTCTTCCTATTTCCTGAGAGGCAGAAACATCCAGTAGAAAAAACACTGTCTGTTCTTTCTCCTCAATATAGGTGTTTAAGAAGGTGCCATGGCCCTTTGCTGTCACTTTCCAGTTGATGGCCCGCACGTCATCTCCGTAGTTGTATGCCCGCACATCGTCGTACTCCAAGCCAGACCCCTTGAAAATGGAGCGGAAATCGCCCTGCATCCGAGAGTTGATGGCTTTTCGTATACGTATGTCATAGCGTCTAAGCTTTTTGAGGATTTCCTTCATCCAGCGTACTTTTGAGCGTCAAAATTAGAGGCAATCAAGAACATGGCAAGTTGGGGCAAGGGACAATTTTTAGCAATTTCATTATTACTGGCGGTAGTATTCGGGTCATGTTCGGGAAAAACCGAAATTCCGGAGGACGTATTGCCACCTTCAAAGATGACAAGCTTGATGATCAAGGTTCATCTTATAGAGGCGAAAGTAGGTCGCTTAGGGTTGTCTTCCGATTCTTCCAAAACACTTTTTAATCATTTCGAGTCACTTTTGCTCGAAGAACACGGTTTAGACACAGCGTACTATAATAGGAGCTTGCGTTTTTATACTTCCGAGCCGAAGGTTTTTAAGAAAGTCTACTTGGCAGTGGTGGACAGCTTGATGGAAATGGAAAATCAGCAACAATTGATCGATGAAGAAGAAGAACGATTAGAAAAGGAGAAAGAGGAAATGAGACGTAAAGAAAAAAAAGCGAGAAAAGAAAGAGTCGATTCCTTAAAGAAAACTCCCAGGCCAAGCTTTATACCGCAAATAGATTCTATCGATTCTAAGAAAATTAGAAAGTTTGAGCTGAACCAGCAATAGCATGGTAATTAGTCAGGAAACTTTGAGTTTGGAGGAAAAACTTTCAATCGGCCAGATCAGGGATTGGGTTGCCAAAGAGTGTAAGTCCGAAGCTGGCGCTGCTTGGGTTTACAAGGCGAAATTCAGTTCCAATTTTAAATCAGTCCAGAGCTGGTTGGAGCAGACCGGTGAGATGATCCAAATCAAATCTGCTGGCGAACTTCCGAATCAACATTTTTTCGATCTCTCAGAATCTCTTACCAAAATCAAAGTAGACGGCACTTTTTTGGAGGGATCAGAATATATCAAAGTGGCTACTAGTATTCGAGCGCTTAATGATTGGATTGATTTTCTCAATGGAGGCTCAACACCAAGGTTAAGTGAACTCGGGCGAAATATTTCCATCGATACGAAAGCCGCTGATTTAGTGGACACCTGCATCGATGAGCATGGCGAAGTACGGGATTCTGCGAGCCCGGAGCTAGCCGCTATTCGAAAGCGAATCAGTCAGGCCGAACGATCAGCGAGATCTGTTCTTAATAAAATTCTCAAAAAATCCATCCATGATGAGCTCAGTAGTGACGATAGTCAGGTCACGCTTAGAGATGGTCGATTAGTAATCCCAGTTAGAGCCGAAAACAAAAGAAGCATCTCTGGGTTGGTTCATGACGAGTCCGCCACGGGACAAACGGTGTACCTGGAGCCGACAGAAGCTCTGGAGCTAAATAATGAAGTAAGAGAGCTCAAAAATCGGGAGCGAAGGGAAGTTATCCGTATTCTTATCAGCCTCGCCGATAAACTCCGGGATCAACTTCCAGATTTAGAGAAGGGATCGGTGCTCATGGAGAAACTGGATTTCATTCATGCCAAAGCCGTCTGGGGAAAAAGTTTTAATGGACTAGTTCCAATGCTGAAAAATCAGACGGGATCAAAAATTGAAAACGGTTTTCATCCCATTCTCTGGAAAACACATGACCAAGCTGGAAAATCTGTGGTGCCGCTGAATCTTGAATTTAATCCTGAGCAAAGAATAATTGTCGTGTCCGGTCCCAATGCCGGGGGTAAATCAGTGGTGCTCAAGACGGTCGGTTTACTGCAATATTTGGTTCAGTGCGGATTCCCAGTTCCCGTTGCAGAAACGTCCGAGTTCGGCATTTTTGAAGAAATACTACTGGATATAGGTGACACTCAGTCGATTGAGGATGACCTAAGTACGTACAGTGCTCACCTGCGGGCGATGAAACAATTTCTGGCAAGATCTTCAAAGAAGACGTTGGTCTTAATAGACGAATTTGGAAAGGGAACCGAGCCGCAGTTCGGTGGTGCCATCGCAGAATCCATTTTGAAATCGCTGAATGAATCGAAGTGCTACGGGGTGATCACTACTCACTATCAAAATCTGAAGGATCTTGCGGACTCCTCCCCGGGCATGGTCAATGGCGCCATGAAATTCGATATCGGAAAACTTGAACCGCTTTTTAAGCTAGAAATAGGCAAGCCGGGTAGTTCATTCGCCTTTGAGATTGCCACCAAAATTGGCCTACCAAAGGGAGTTATCGAACACGCAAAATCTACCATGAGCAGTGGACAAGTGGATTTTGATCAGTCACTCTCCAAGCTGGAAAAAGAAAAGCAGAAATACCAGAAATTGGCCGATCGTGTTGCCAGGGATCAAAAGCAAGCCGCTCAGATCAAAAAGGATTACGAGGAGCTGAGGGAAATGGTGGAAGAAGAAAAGAAACGGGTCTTAAGGGAAGCTAAGCAAGAGGCAAAAAGAATCTTGTCAGATGCTAACAAGGACGTAGAAAAGACGATCCGTGATATCAAGGAAAGTGCCGCTGACAAAAGAAAGACCAAACAAGCCCGCCAGGCTCTTGAGGATCAAAAATCTAAACTGGACGTTGAAAAAAAGACTGAGAAAAGATCGGCAGCTATTGTCAAAGCAGGAGATCAGGTTAAAATGGACGGGCACGATGGAGTTGGAGAAATCATCAAAATCAAGGGTAAAGAGGCGGAGGTGCAGTTTGGTCAGTTGAAGTCATTTGTAAAACTGGACAGACTGATGAAGGTCTCCGGCCCGAAAAAAGAAAAGGAACAGAAGTCCAGGTCAACCTATAATCGTCTCGGATCTATGATGAATTTTTCCCATGAGCTCAGCATCATTGGCATGAGGGGTGAGGAGGCACTTCCTGCTCTCGATTCGTTCATAGATAAGGCAATCATGTTGGGTGTCAATGAAGTTCGCATCGTTCATGGCAAGGGTCATGGAATTCTAAGGGATTTGGTCAGGAAGCAGCTTTCTGATCACCCACATATCTCTGAAATAAAAGATGAACATGTGGAAAGAGGGGGTAGTGGAATTTCAGTAGTCTCATTCGAATGAAGGTTTACTCAAAAACTCAACTAGCTTTGAGAAACGGACAGGATCGTGAGGAAGTCTGGATTGCTTATCAGGGGATTATTTATGATGTCACTGAGTCAAATCTTTGGAAAACGGGCATGCATTACGAGCATTGGGCAGGGCAGGATTTGACAGACGAATTGCCAGAAGCACCTCACACGGACCGGGTTTTTGAGAAATTTGAACCAATCGGAAAATTGGAATGAAACTAATCGCTGACGCTGGGGGGACCAAAGCAGACTGGAGATTGCTGGAAGGTGAGAAAATCGAACAATTCAGAACTTCGGGATACAACCCGCACACCCACGAACTGAACGATTTCACTAAGGATGTAACCGCGACGTTCGGAAATATATCCGATTTAGTGACTAAAGTCTATTATTACGGAGCGAGCATTTATCCAGATAATGAGGATTTCAAAAATGCCCTTCTTTCGATTTTTCCAAACTCAAAAATTGAATTGAATAATGACCTAGTGGGGTCCTGCCGAAGTTTGAGTGCCAATGAACCAGGATTTGTCGGCATTTTGGGAACTGGTTCCGCTGGTTGTTTTTACGATGGGGAGCAGGTGGCCATTCATGTGCCATCCATGGGTCATGCACTGGGTGATGAAGGAAGCGGAGCAAAAATGGGTGTTAGATTGCTCAAAATGGCATTGAGAAAACGACTTGAACCAGAAACTCAACGCTTGTTCGACGAAACTTTTCAGCTCTCTAAAGATGACGTTTATGCTAGGGTTTACAGAGGCGAACACCCCAATGCGTATTTGGCATCCTTTGCGAAATTCATTTTGGAAAACAAGGATCATACTCAGCTCGATCAGATAATCCGTTCTGAACTACTAGATTTCTTTGAGGCTTATTTTATGGGCATGCCGGATAAAAACAAACACCAAGTTCATTGCACCGGATCAGTGGCTTATCATTTTAGTGACTACATAAGGGCAGTTGGGAATGAGATGGGCTTTTCGATCGGAAGAATTGTTCAGGGGCCTGCTGCTGGTCTCGCACTATATCATAAAAAATATGGCTGAAACCACCACAGAATCCACTTCCGACTACAACGAACTTGAGAAGAAATCTCCACTAGAGCTATTGGAAATCATCAATGCAGAGGATAAAAAAGTCGCCCTTGCCGTCGAAAAACAAATTCCTTTCATAGAAAAACTAGTGACCAAGATCATCGCTAGAATGGAGCGAGGGGGAAGATTGTTTTATATAGGCGCGGGGACTAGTGGCAGACTAGGAATTGTGGACGCTTCTGAATGTCCGCCTACCTTCGGCGTACCTGAAGACTGGGTGATTGGTATAATTGCAGGAGGAGATGGTGCTATCAGAAAAGCAGTGGAGTTTGCGGAGGATGATGAGCAAGGAGCCTGGAAAGATCTAGCTGCCTTTGCTCCAACAGAGAGAGATACTGTCATAGGCATAGCAGCTTCTGGGAGAACCCCGTATGTGATAGGAGGGGTGGAGTCTGCAAGAAAAGCTGGCCTGCTCACGGGCTGTATTACCAATAATGAAGGATCTGTTTTGGCATCAGCTGCCGAGTTTCCCATTGAAGTAGTTGTCGGGCCTGAAGTGGTGACTGGCAGTACTCGGATGAAATCCGGGACGGCTCAGAAACTTGTATTGAATATGATTTCCACAACGGTGATGATCGGACTTGGCAGAGTTCAGGGTAATAAAATGGTGGACATGCAGTTGGCTAATAACAAGCTCGTGGATCGAGGAATCAGGATGATCATGCAGGAATTGGGGGTTTCAAGGATGGAAGCTAAGGTCCTGATTGATAGACATAAGTCAGTCAGAGAAGCAATAAATGCGGAACGTGGATAACTCGTTGACATTTCCAATAATTTTACATTAAGGAATTGTTAAATTGACCACTGAAAAATTTATCAAAGGACAACACTTCTGTTGAAACTTTGTAACCTGTTAATTTCAATTTTGCCACCAAAACAAACAAACATGAGAAAACCTATACTGGGAATCGTGTTGATGCTGGGTTTCATTACAGCCTGGTCTCAAACCACGGTAAAAGGTCGTCTTGTTGATCAAGACACCAACGAACCATTAATTGGCGCTACAGTCCAATTAAAGGGAACTACGAAAGGGACAATCACCGACCTAAACGGTGAGTTCTCTTTAAACGCCGAAAATGGACAAATACTTGTCATATCGTATGTCGGTTATGTGAATCAGGAAATCACTGTAAATGGTGCTGATCTTGGAGATGTCTCCATGGAGTCTGATGCCATAGGTCTTGAGGGACTCGAAGTGATCGCATCCTTTGCTGAAGAGCGTAAAACTCCTGTAGCTGTATCTACGGTTACAGCTGCCGAGATTGTGGAAAGAGCAAGTAATCAGGAATTTCCTGAACTGTTGAAATCTACCCCGGGAGTTTATACTTCAAGAGCGGGTGGCGGATACGGAGACTCTAGAATCAATCTTCGAGGATTCGACGATGTGAATGTTGCCGTTTTAATAAATGGTATCCCTGTAAATGACATGGAGAATGGTCGAATCTACTGGTCTAACTGGGCTGGTCTAACTGACGTGACTCGATCCATGCAGGTGCAGAGAGGTCTTGGTGCTTCAAAAGTAGCAGTACCATCTATTGGTGGAACTATCAATATCATGACCAGAACAACTGACGCCACACCTGGAGGAAATATCTTCTACGGAGTGGGGAATGACAATTACCAAAAAGCGTCGTTCTCTGTTGCCTCAGGATTGATGGACAATGGCTGGGCAGTTTCCCTGTCAGCTTCAACAATTCAAGGTGATGGATGGGTAGATGGTACAGAATTCAAGGGATACAATTACTTCTTCAATATCTCAAAGCAGGTAAATGATAAGCACCTATTGTCCTTTACAGGATTCGGTGCACCACAAAGACACGGCCAAAGACAGAATCCTATGACTATCAGCGAGATTAGAAATGCTCCTCAAGGATTAAAGTATAATCGTGATTGGGGCGTGAAGAATGGAGAGATAGTTCATGTTGAAGATAATTTCTACCACAAGCCTCAATTTTCATTGAATCACTATTGGACTATTGATGATAAATCAGAGCTTTCCACTGCCGTATATATGTCATTCGGAACCGGTGGAGGAGGTGGTGAGTTCGGTGATTTTGAGCCTGCAGAGAATGGCTATGAACCAAAAAATCTGGATGCCTTAGTTGAGATAAATCAATCTACTCAGGATGGGAACGCTTTGGCTTTCCTCAGAGCTTCAAGAAATGATCACGAGTGGTACGGGATGTTGAGTACCTACACTCGTCAGATCAATAGTAAACTGAACATTCTGGCGGGAGTTGACTTGAGACAATATATCGGACGGCACTTCAGAGAAATCACTGATCTTCTGGGAGCTGATTACTACCTAAGTAATGATGATGTCAATAATCCTAATCAAGTAATTGGTGTCGGCGACAAATATTCTTATAACAATGATGGTCATGTAAGATGGCTTGGTGGTTTCCTTCAGGGAGAATACACCATGGGCAAATTGAATACGTTTGCTACAGTGTCGTTCTCTTCTACTGGTTACAAGAGAGTTGATCACTTTGCCTACCAGGATTCTGATCCCCTTCAGGAAACGGATTACAACTATTTCGGTGGACTGCAGATCAAGGGGGGTGCGAACTATAACATCAACCAAAATCACAACATTTTCGCAAATGTTGGTTGGTTCACTAAAGCGCCTGATTTTGACGCAGTTTATCCTGGATTTGACCAGTTTGTCAATCCGGCGGTAGTGAATCAGAAGATCGTAAGTTATGAGCTTGGTTACGGATACAGAAGCGCATCCTTCACAGCAAATGTCAACTTGTATAACACAGCTTGGCTTGATAGAACACTTACGACTGCACAGACTATCGATGGCGAAGAAAGATTCTTTAGTCTTTTAGGTGTAGATGCACTTCATCAAGGTATTGAAGTGGATTTTGCCTACAAGCCAAACACAAGTCTTTTGGTTACCGGAATGGTTTCAATCGGTGACTGGCGTTGGGCAAACGATGTTGATGGTGTGACTGAATTTGATGACAATCAGCAACCTGTTGAAGTTTTTGAAAAACTTTATATCAAAGACTTGAAAGTAGGAGATGCCGCGCAAACAACTGCAGCACTAGGTGTTAGCTACGAATTCTTCCCAGGGTTCAAACTAGGTGCAACGGCAAATTATTTTGATGATTTGTATGCTGAGTACGATCCAACAACCAGAACAGGATCTGAGTCTTCAGGTGTGCAGCCATTCTTGCTTCCAAGTTATGCGACGGTGGATATCCGAATGAAATATGATTTCGATTTTGGTGATAATTCCGCAACTGTATTTGGTAACGTGAACAATGTTTTCAACGAAGAGTACATCGCAGAATCTACTGATGGATCAATTGATAATATTTTGGTCTATTACGGTTTGGGTACTACGTGGACTCTTGGTCTTAAGTACAATTTCTAATCTGAAGCATTTACAATTATGAAAAAGATATTATTTCAATTTTTAGCAGCACTTGTATTGCTTGCTGGTTGTAGCTCAATAGATGAGTTGTACGATGAACTTGACCAGAATGATCCTGGCGTTGTGAAGGACTTGGTCATCACATTGACTGATGACGATTACGATGTAGCAGATGAACTTTGTAGCTGCTCCGGTTTCGGAAATTTTTCAGATTTAGAGGATGTCAAGACATATGTCCCATCTATTTTGGCGAATAACTATCCTCAACTAGGACTAGGTTCTTCTGCCTTGGTGACATATGATTTTTACAATGGAAGCTCTCCGGATTTACGTGGAGACTACTTTGAAAGGACTGTGACTGCCGAAGAATATGATGCATTGGGTTATTCTTTTGGGAACTTTGATAACCTACCAAATGATATTCCTATCTGGGCAGCTTATCACTTCGGTGATCTGACTGATGGAGATTATGTAGATGTTACTCACGAGTATTTCAGTGGAGGATCGACTACCACTGTTACCAGTCGAGGAGTTTATACTGTATCCAATGGCTGGCAGTATGCCTATCCTCTACCAGCTGATGTTTACGGAGGCTTCTTTGCTTCTGAGAGTCCCCCGGATTTTAGTGATGAGGACGAAGGGAAAGCTAAAATTCCACTTTACTTAAATGAGAACCACGTATTCTTTGCGGAGCAAATTTTCGATGGTTCCTTAACCGAAGGTGATGTTTTAGTTGTTGGGTTCCTTCATTCAGATGGTGCACCAGAAACTGAAGCAGTTGGTTTGTATGTGTTTAGCGGTGAAGAGTGGTTGCTATACGATGATCACTATCAGGTAACCCAGCAAACGTTGCAGTTTTCTTATCTTGACAATATCTGGGTCCCAGATAATACAGTGAAACATACGCTTACCTTCAATGATTATCAGTGGATAATTGCTGAATTCGCAGCGACTTATCCTGATGGAACAGATAACATGGCAACTTTTGGCAACTTCAGCCAATTCGATTGGGAAGATGCCGACATTGACGTTGTTGTTACTGCATTAATGGAGGAGCTATATGAACAAGAGGATGGACAGAAGTTCATTGTTACTTACTCGATTTATAGAGACCCTACAACGGATGAAACAGTAACGTACGAATACAATGCAGGTGTGTGGACAATAGTTTCAAGCACAAGACCTTAGGTATTATTAGTCTAAAAAGAAAGGCCGCTAAGTTTTAGCGGCCTTTTTTATTTGACTAAGACTCGATGAATGCTCTTTTCCGCAGGAGATGTTAAAGTGAGAAAGTAAATACCTGAAGGAATGTTTCGATCCGGTATGATCGTGATCTTATCCTGATATGTTGAATTGGAGATAGGAATTGATCTACCCAAAATATCTTCTAGTTCGAAATCGATTTGTCCTGAATATTCAAGTATTTGAACATGAATTGATTCGGATGCAGGGTTAGGATAAATAGTGATTTTATAATTCTCAATTGTCTTTAAAATAGTGGTGGTCACCGATGTGATGTTTGAAAAATTCGAAACAGCACCTTCTCCAATGGCTCTAATCCTATAGAAATACGTTGTGTGTGGCTCTAAATTTCCGTCCTCAAATTGACTCTTATCTTGAGGAAGATCAAAAGTGACAATAGAATTAAATGAATCCGAAAGGGATCGTTCGATCTTGAATCCATTTTCGTTATCAGAGAGGTCGTCCCAGAATAGTACCACATCTGTCAAAGATTTGGCTTCAGCGAGGAGATTCGCAGGCGATTCAATATAAATTCCAGACCCAGTAGTCAAGCAAACCGATTGTGAGGGCGCCGTGGTTTGAAAGTTGTTTTTTGCTCGGATTCGATAATAATAGGAAGAATAAGGCTGGACATTATTATCTATGAACATTTTGGATTCCGACGATATGTTGAAGGATATAACCTGATCAAACGTGACTGATCCTGATCGTTCAACTATGTATTCAGTTTCATTTGATGACATATGGCCCCATGATAGTTCTACGCTCGGACCCGGATTTTCTCTGATTTGTAAAGCAGCAGGGGCATGAAGTGTACTTTCATCTGTTAGCATTACGACATGATTAATTGATAAATTATGGAAGGTACTTTCACTGCCACCAGGCCATGTTATGGCGATCTCATCGACGACCTCAGAATCTCCAACGCCAAAAAAAGCCTCGGCGGGCTCTTGCCCGTAATAACTGATGCCGGCTGTGATGGGACGGCTTTGGATTCTGGTTCCTGTTCTTAATTTCACAACACTTCCGATTGCAAAGCGATTTGCGCCAGACATTCTAGGCTTGATCACGATGTAATTCTCATTCGTCTCAGCCGGATTTAGCTGATTTTCGTAATAACGAATTCCACCGCCTTGGTCTTCTTTAATGGTTTGAATTAAGTCCATGTCTCCGTCTCGTTCCAGATCTATTGAGATTAAGGTCGTTGCTTCGAGATTTCCGTTGAAACTGACCGCCACCGAGGCATCATTGAATGTTCCGTCACCATTATTTAACCAGAACTTGGATCTATCCACTCCCTGATTTGCATGCCATCCATTGGTAGCAGCTAAATCCAGATAACCGTCGTTATTTCCATCCAAAAAAGTCACTCCCCAGCCCCAACCGCCTTCTCCAACACCGATATCGCGACCTACTTCTGTAAATTGAAGAGAGGAAGGAACGCCATTATTTTGGAGCATTGCATTGTGCTCAGTGTTGGAGTAGATGTTTGAAATGTAGAGGTCCATGTCACCGTCATTATCATAGTCCCCAAGAGCCAAACCCATACAATCCCAATCCAGATTAAGATTCAATTGCTCACCTATTTCTGAGAAGGTGTTGTCGCCATTATTTCTAAAAAAAAGATTCTCGAAACTGTCAACGTTTAAATAGAGGTCTGTAAATCCATCCTGATCAAAATCAAAAAAAGTGGGTTGCCAATACCGACCAGGGATATTTAATCCTGCAGATTCTGTAATATCAGAGAATGTACCGTCTCCGTTGTTAATAAATAGCGTCATATTACCCTCCCACATGACAGTCAGCAAATCCAGATAACCATCGTTATTAATATCTCCTGCTGTGAACCCGCCAAATGCCCCATCAAAATCTCTATCGGTCAAGATGCCAGATTCTGATGTCACATTCTCAAACTGACCATCAGAAGTTTGCTCAAACAGACGGATGTTGTCGACATCCTTGCAACTACCCAGCCCAGCAAAACAGTCTCCTGCAACCACTAAATCTAAAAGGTGATCTCCGTTGTAATCGAACCAGAGTGCAGCGCGACTTTTCATCATTTCGGACAAGCCGACTTCTACGACACTTAGCGTTCCGTCACCATTGTTTCTGTAAAGCCTGTTTGCGGAATTGGCATCTGAAAGCACATAAAGATCAATGAAGCCGTCGTTATCATAATCGGCAGCTGCAACTCCACAGCCGTACTCAAATGCTGGATGATAACTTTCGAATCCCAGATCAGCCGTTCGATCGATGAATGATAATTGTGCAGAGCAGAACGCGTTGATGGTAAAACATATAATAAAAGCGATCCACTTCATCTGCCCCAGAGATTTTAGAAGTGTAAAGAAAGAAATTTACCTATTCTGTGAAGTCAATATTTAGAAAGAAATGTCATTCTTCTTCGTCCTTTCGATTCGAAATAAACCAAAGGACTATCAGGAAAATACTAATGAAAGAAAATAGTGCCGTCAATCCAAGACGTACTTGCATATTAGCCAGAAGGGTGCATCCGAAGACTGCCAACAAAGAAAGGATTAGCGTAAATGGTAGGACACGAGACATGTCATCAATTTACACATTTTCTTTATGTCGGATTAGCTCATGAGTAGAACTACGAGGATAACTGTGATCAATGAAAGAAATAATCTTAAATACGACATTTGCTTGTTCATTTGTATTTAGGCAGATGGATACTCCAACACCCCTAATTATTATATAAAATCTTGAAATAATATTATCATATAATTCTTTCCTCAAACTCTCGCTTCCTGAAGAATACCTTAATTTCACGCCTGAAATGGCAACTCTCAAAATCAGGTTTAAAATCACCTTGATCCTTTCGCTGGTAGGGTTTTTACTTGACGCCCAGTCCTCTCAGGAACTGTTTCTTCGAGCAAAACAAAACTTCAACAATCAGGAATTTTCCTCTGCGGTTGGCGGATTCGCTCCATTGGCCAGTGATCCGGTTTTTGGAAGTTATGCTACATTCTATTTGGGACTTTCATATGCCGAGTCCGGCAATTACAATCAGGCAATCGATGCTTGGAGACAGCTGCTGATCAAGTATCCTGCATTCCCCCAGTCTCAGGAGGTTTATTTCTGGCTGGCTAAGACGTATTTCGATCAGTCTGAATTTGCAAAAGGTGTGCGACAGGCTCAACGATTGGAGGACTCTGAATTACGAAGAGACCTGTACCAAAACTATCTAGGATCTCATGATTTTCAGCAACTTAGAGTTCTGTTTGAAGAAAGCCCGGATGATAAGGAACTGGCCGCACTAATTGTCCGAAAAGCCGCTGGCGCTGAGCTTAAGTCAAGAGGATAAATTCTTCTTAAGTGGGATGTCATCAAGGCTCGACATTGGTTCTGTTGATTTAGGAGAATTCCCGGAAATCCGTAAAGAAGAGTATTCGATCGCGATCATGCTGCCATTCCTGTTTGATGGATTAGAGAATCCGGATCGCACGCTTAGAAATTCCATTGTTCTTGATGTGTATCAGGGCATACTTCTGGCTCAGAATTTACTTCAGGAAAAGGATATAACTCTGAAATTGTTCCCATTTGACACGAGACGGGACACTTTGCATACCTTGACTATTCTCGGGAATAGTAACATGGATAAAGTAGACGCGATTGTAGGACCTCTTTTTCCTGAAACATCTAAGGTGGTTCGTGATTTTGCACTTTCAAATAAGATCAATCAGGTAAATCCGGTATCTGGAAAAAGTGAAGGAATGATGGGTAATCCGTTTTCATTTATTCTAAAGCCAGATCACAAGACCATGGCAGAAGCAGCAGCAGATTTTATGGCTACTTCAAGCAAAAAGAGAGAAGCCAAGGTCTACTTTGAAAATAAGCCGATGGAGAAAGCTCTGGCTAAAGCATATAAAACTGCAATCGAAAGTCGAGGGTATGTCGTTTCAGAGTTTGCCCCAATCGATAACAAGAGTGCTCGTCAGGTACTGGCTCAATTCACAGAACAAGCGGAAGTGGTGCTAAATATTACCCCAGAGGAGTACCAGCGTTTAAAAGATAACGGCCGCCAAATACGGGATAGGAGAAAATTTAATGCCAGCGGGAGACTAATCGAAAACGAGGATGGAACCCCTAGATTAGAGTACTACGAGCTAGTCTTTACAGCGGACACAGATTCTCTGGATCACTTATTTGCAGCTACGAGAAGTAACCTGTTGGCCAATAACTTCGTCGGGGCGGTGGAGTCTATTTCAGATACAGTTCGTCTTCTTGGCTTGGGCGAATGGTTGGATTTCTCGATGTTGGATTACAGGCAATTGGAGCGATTGGGAGTTTATATGATCCATTCCGAATACAAGGATCGAAACGCACCCTTTTTCAAGGAGGTTAGTGAAAAGTACAGAGCCAAGTACGGCAAATTACCGGGTGACTTTGCCTTGTTAGGATTCGAAGGAATCTGGTGGCTGGGAAATATGTTAAGCCTTCATGGTAAATATTTCCAGAATGGTTTCTATTCAGAAAATGAGTTTGAGAGTGTTTTTTCAGGCCAGCGTTTTGTTCCAGGCAAAAACGACAATCAGGTCGTGCCGATCGTCCAATTTTTGGATCAGGAGTTGAAGGCAATAAATCTAGTTAATGACGACAGAGAAGAGTAGAGCTTTATTCAATAGAGCTCAGAAGTATATTCCGGGTGGAGTGAATTCACCTGTCAGGGCATTCAAATCAGTGGGAGGGGATCCACGTTTTTTTTCTTCGGCGAGAGGAGCTTACATCACCGATGAGGATGGCAATGAATACATCGATATGATTAATTCATGGGGTCCGATGATCCTTGGACATGCGCATCCCATCATCGAGGATGCCATTGTCAAAGCTGTTAGAAACTCTCCATCTTTTGGGGCACCAGGTAAGCTGGAAGTAGAGATCGCTGAATTAATTGTGGACATGGTGCCGTCTATAGAGAAGGTCAGAATGGTGAATTCAGGGACTGAAGCCACCATGTCAGCCGTGCGCGTGGCGCGTGGTTACACGGGGAGAGATAAGATTATCAAATTTGAGGGATGCTATCACGGTCATGGAGATTCCTTTTTGATAGCAGCTGGTAGCGGAGCGATGACCATGGGAGAGCCTGATAGTCCGGGTGTTACCAAGGGCACGGCGGCTGATACACTTTCTGCAAGGTATAATGACATTCAAAGCGTCAGGAATCTAATCGAAGAAAACGCCGATGAAGTAGCTGCCATCATCATAGAGCCTGTAGCAGGCAATATGGGATGCGTGCTCCCAAAAGAAAATTTCCTTCAAGAACTGAGACAGATTTGTGATCAGCATGGTATCGTGCTCATTTTCGATGAGGTCATGACTGGTTTTAGATTGGCGAGGGGAGGAGCTCAAGAGGTCCTTGGTGTGACACCAGATATGACCACTCTAGGAAAAATCATTGGGGGCGGATTGCCGGTAGGGGCTTATGGTGGAAAAACGGAAATCATGAATTTCGTTTCACCAGCCGGGCCGGTTTATCAGGCGGGAACTTTGAGTGGAAATCCAGTGGCAATGGCGGCAGGACTGGCGCAGTTAAATTATCTCAATGAGCACGCAGAAGTGTATGATGAACTGGACGCCACAACCAAAGAAATCGTCTCAAGGCTTTCGGCCAGCATGGGCTCGCTGGATCCTGGGTTCAATCAGATCGGTAGCATGTACTCCTTGTTTTTCTCAGATCAACGGATCGTAGACTTTGAGTCGGCCAAGACTTGTGATACAGACCTTTTCGGAGCGTATTTCAGGGGAATGTTGGATCGAGGCATTTATTTGGCGCCATCCCAGTTTGAGTCTCTCTTCATTTCGACCGCCATTGGAGCAAAGGAAGTCGACAGTATCGCTGAAGCGCATGAGCAAACCATCGCGGAGATTACAGGGTGATTGCAAATTGCTCGGTAAATTCGCCTAAAGTCACCTGGATTGAAACGAGCTTTAATTGTTTTTCTTTCTATTCTGCTAATTGTCGCTGCGTACTTCGCATACGACAAGTTTTTATCCAAAGAAGAAGTTAATCCCTGGCAGTTCGTTCCGGCCAAAGCCGCGATTGTCATAGAAACTTCCGAAACGTTAACGCTGTACGATACCCTCAGGCAAAAACAGATTTGGTCGGCTGTTGTTGGGATTAAGGAGATTGCCGATTGGGAGAATAAGCTGTCGGCATTTGATTCGCTGAGTAGTGAACCCATCTTTGAAGTATTTGGAGACACACCCATTAAAATCGCCATATCTCCTGTTTCAGCCGCGAGTCTGGACGCCCTGTTCATTCTGAATATCGACAATGCAGATCAGCGTTCCTTTATCAAGGACGCCAAAGATAAATGGCTTGAAAAAGGCTATCGAAGCAAAGAGAGAATCTACAATGGATTCAAGATTCAGGAATTGTATAATCGTAGCGATGGAGGCATGTTCAGTTTCATCAGGCATAAGAATATACTAATCGGGAGTTTGACATCCTTCCTGGTAGAGGATGCGATTCGAGCGTTCAATGAACCGGAGAAATTCGGGTTTGCCCCTAAAAATCAAAACGTATTTCGATTAAAACCTCTGGAACAAGATGAAGGCAATCTGTATTTGAACCTACAGGAGTTCGGCGCTTTGGTCAGTCTATTTTCAGCAGATGTGAATCTCGAGCAGGGTGGCAATGGGTTTCTGGATCTGAATGTAAATAATGATCACTTCAAATTTTCAGGTTTTCTGGCTCCAGAGGAAGGCCTCCTTCGCAGCTTTGATTCTGCACCAACTTCGTTCAATTTGTTGGATGTAATTCCGGATAATGTGGCGCTCCTGAGACATTTCTCTTTTGAGAATGCTGCGAACTGGAGGCGAAATCTGGTAGAAATGGATTCGGAAATTTCAGAAAAATCAAAGGCCATTCAGGAGGAACTGGATTTGGATATTGATTTCTTATTTCATCAAATTGGGCAGGAAGCGGCCATTGCCGATCTCGAGGTGGTAGGAACAGATGATGTTGACCGGCTACTGTTTTTTGATATGAACAACACCGAGGAGGTTCGTCAATTCATGAGCCTGGCGGCCATCCGATCCGCTGAAGATTCGGTATTTCAGGATCAAATAGGGGAGTATCAGATTAGAAAGATTGGGGTGGAAAACTTCGGGAC
This sequence comes from Cyclobacteriaceae bacterium, assembly GCA_965212145.1. GTDB lineage: Bacteria > Bacteroidota > Bacteroidia > Cytophagales > Cyclobacteriaceae > JAAEPI01. The sequence continues at coordinate 510,154 of CBDBUY010000009.1, forward strand.
GGCTTTATTCGGTCAACGAGCGAACCTCAAAGGCGAGGCGTATTTTCTTTTTTACCAGCGCTATTTGATCTTGTCTAATTCGATAAGCGAGCTGAGAAAGCTCATTCGTTCGATAGAAAATGATAACACCTGGAGGAAATCTATTAAAGTCAATCGATTGCTGGATCTCTCCAGTCGAGAAGCGAATTACAGCCTGGTTGTTAACGTTCCTCGTTTTTGGAATCAGCTCACCCGTTCGATGAGTGACGACTGGAGGTCATTCTTTAAAATCAACGAAACCGGGTTCAAAAGCCTCGAACATGTTGCATTGCAATTCAATCGGGTGGAAGACAAATTTTACACAAGTGTTGCGGCTATTCAGTCCAACCCACCACGACAGCCTGCGAAAACCCAAACTGCGGACGAGGCTACTCTGCCTTTTAAGATTATCACCAAGCCATTTATTCATAGAAGCCACGTTAACCAATCTTTAGAGGTGTTGCTACAGGATTCCTCTTACCAACTATTTCACCTGGATGCTGATCTCGATATTCTTTGGACTCTGCGATTGAATTCACCCATTACGACATCAATTGAAGCCGTGGACTATTATCAAAACAACAAGAAGCAATACGCTTTTGTGGCCGGAGCTCTGCTGCATATTGTGGATAGAACCGGGCGGGAAATAGATGGTTTTCCAAAAGCAATTCCAACATCCAACCCGATCAAATATTTCTCGGTTGTGGATTACGATGGGTCTAAAAACTATCGGTTTATGTGCACAGACGAAAGCGGTAAAATTTACTTGCTGGATAAGGCCGGCAATGCACTTGGAGGTTGGAATCCAAACGAAAATGCAGATCAACTATCGGTGGCACCTACACATATCAGAATTGCCGGAAAGGATGGTTTTATACTAATGACAAAGAATAGCGTGGATTTGAAAACACGTAGAGGCGGGTCTTACCCAGGCTTCCCAATTGAGTTTGATGAAAATTTAAGGCCGGGCTATTTCACAGAAGCAACAGGTGCTTTTACCACCTCTAAATTGACCGCTGTTTCAGCTGCTGGAGAGATACTCCGAATAGATCTTAGTGGAAAAATCGAGTATCGAGACCAGTTGTATAAGCCGAGTCTTGACGCGTCTTTCGAGCTAATTCCAGATGTGCTGGAAAACACGTTCTTGATTACCAGACTTTCCGGAAACGAATGGGAGGTTTTGGATGGTGCTGGAAATCTACTTTTCAAGAAAACCTATCTGGGAAATATACCACAGGATGTGAAATTCTATCGATTCGGAGGGGACAATACGTTGATCGCCGTGTCAGATTCTCAGAGTAAGTTGATTTCGATTTACGATATGAAAGGGAATTCATTGTCGCCATCCGGACTGGCCTCAAGTAACCCTTACAGTGTCATCCACTATGAAAACATGGGATTCTATGAATTCTACCTTACTTCAGGAAATAAACTACGAAAAGTCCGGTTGAAGTAACTTATTCACCATCTTCTTCTAACCATTTCAAAATCTCCGACCATTCCACGATGGGATCAAATCCAGCTTTATCATCGAGTAGGACATTGAAATATGGCTTCTTATCATAATAACCAAGGGCGGAATTGGGAATCTCCGGATTTTCATTGACAAAGTCGAAGTTGATATCATCCTTCCTAAAAAAATCAATGTATTGATCGGTATCTCTAGGATGTGAGCAAGTGTACAGGAACATCACAATATCATCCCTTTTACTTAATAATTGTAGGGCCTCTCGTGCATTAGGATAGTATTCGGTTGGAATTTGCTCAGCGTCCCAATTAGGCTTTAGCATGGTCTCATGCACATCAAAGGCCCAATAAGTCTTCTCCCAGTTGAATCTTCTCTTGGTCTCAAAAGCTTTCTTTATGGCTTGAACAATCATCTTGGCAAAGTTTTTGTCAATTCATGAATCCCTTATGGGATTTGTTCGTTTGAATTCACAGTTAAATTACCAAAAACTCGGTATTGTTTTCTGTTTTGAGAAGAACGAAACTTGTTTAGACTTAAAAATAGATATGATGATTGCTTCAAGAACCAGGTTTATCGAGAGAACCAGATCTCACAATTACATCAAGCATGCGGAGCAATTATTAACCATTGCCGAGCAGGAGCTCATTTCCAATGATGGTCACTTAATATCGGTAGAAGGTCTTAAGAAACTCCGTGCGAAGGTTGACAGAATTCATGAACTTCAAGCAAGTACTTAATGAAGTGCGATGGATTTCAACGCCCATTCCTCCCATTGTTCTACATTTAGATTTTCAATATCTATCTTGAAATAAGGCATTTTTCCGTGTTTCTCTGAAGTGCCTAATCCGATCTCCTCAGGATCAGCCTTCATGTAAACCTGACCTTTCGAGTCCACCATTCCAAACATTTTACCGTTAGAAAATATGCCGTGTCCACCGAACATTTTTTTCGAGGTGATGTTTTCAAGACTCGCTAATTTCTCCAAAACCAATTCCGATGAGAGCGCAGCATCGTTGGAGTGTTTGTCTCCTTTTTGTCCCAAAATTTTCTTTTTTATACGAAATGTAACTGAACCAATGGACAAATTATAAATCCAAGTATACCCCAATGGTCGTGTTTGGGCTTGCCAGTGTTTTCTTGCCCGAAAGATAAACCGTGTAATTGATCGATAGTCCGAAACGCTCAGAAAAGCGGACAGCCACTTCAGGCGCTACGGAGAACAACTCCATATTATTGTTAAAAAAATCCGCATTTGCTTCAGTTGTGTTATCGCCATTTTTCAGGGATGAAATGGATTGGAATTTCAGAATTCCAATAAGTTGATCACTCACATGCCCGACTTCTCCGCCGAATCTAATTTCTTCGGAAAACCCTTTGGATCGGAAATTGAATCCCAGAAAACTCGAGGTGTAAAATCCATTCCCGAGTGAATGACCCGATTCTAACTTTATCAGCTGATTAAATTCACCATCTCCGGTTTGTAGTGATTCTACTCCACCTGATGTGTCATCGGAAGTCTGGCCAAACGGCAAACCCAGCATAACGCTTGCACTCAGGACATTTGGTTTGCCGGTAATCAGTCCGTAACGAAATCCCAAATTGGTATCGCCGATCGTGGTTAGTGATCCGCCCGGAGAACCTGACACGTCCTCAAGTTTGGCTGTAGTTGCAAAGGGTACATAAGCTATGACCGTAAGCCTATCAGTGAGGCCATATTCACCGTAAAAGCTCGTGTTGTAGAATCCAAGGCTTCTTTCAAGTGCCACCTTGTTTCCTTGATCATCAAAGAAGTGGCGTCCGTTAATAAACGAGTAGCCGAGTTTATAGTATCCCTTGCCTTTTTCTTTCGGCCATCCGCCGGCTAGACAGGTTATTGAAAAAAGTAGGCAAATGGAAAAAGCAAGTTTCTTCATTTTTTGATATCTAAGAACAAGCCAATGGAATACGCAGGATCTGAAAATATGATTTCACCTGAAAAGGCGTTGGAATAACTGAATGAGGCACCCAATTTAGCACCGAGGTACTTAGCGATTTCCACTGTATAACTCATGAACTCCGTATTGTTGGCGAAAATGCTACTACCGGCGAACGCATTTTCTGTTCCGTTCTTCAAAGATTCTACAGCATCCAGTTTTAGAAAAAGCCACGATTTATAGTTAGGAGTTGAAAATCCAATTTCACCGCCAAATCGAATTTCATCAGAAAAACCACCCGTGCGATTGTTGACGCCAGAGTACAGGGTTCCGAATGAGTTGATTTTTCCGATTCTGAACGATCTGCTGACATCAAATTCTAACAATTGATTGAATTCTCCATCACCAGTCTGGAAAGAACCGTCACTGCCACCTGTGGTTTCTCCAGTAGGGATTCCGAGAGTCAAGATCAGTGCTTTTACAAAAGCCGCATCTCTTTTGCCAAGTCCATATTTCAAGGAAAGGTTGATATCACCGATTCCATTATTGAAACTTCCTTCCTGTCCAGGAATGGGTTGACCAAGGATGTTAACCTGTGCGTTTTGGTAGGTCCTCACGAAAAGCGGCAGATACAAAATACCTGTTAGGTTATCCGATAATCCTCTTTCCGCATAAAAGCTAGTAATGAACGTACCTCGCGTGGCGTTGGGGTCTGTTTCATTACCGCGCACAAAATGCTCATCAGCAACCTGCCACCATTCGGAAAGCTTGTAATACCCTTCGCCGTTTTTTTTGGTCCAACCGCCATGTTGAGCCGAGGCGGAAAAAGTAATAATCGAGAATAAGATCAGAAAAACTCTCATTGGGCATCTGTGATTTCACCATGTCCAACTTTCACATTGAACGGCTTGCAGAAATAAAGGACGTATTGGTAATCGTTTAGCCCAGCTCCTGATATATCGTAAGAATGCTCCCCCGAGAAAACGGTTACCGGTCCGATTTCCAGCGCATTTGCCGATGATGTCGTGCTGTTGGACAAATAGACGTAAAGCCCGGGAAGTGATGAATCCGCTTCGTAGTTAGCAGCAAAATCTAGCAATAATTGATTGCCATTTTCAGTTAAAGTAAAATCTCCGGTTAACGTATAGCTGCTAGTCGTGGCGATAGTACCCTCTTTGTCCGTTGGCTCAGTGATCACTTCTGTTACTTCGACAGACACCTGGTCAGTCACTTCAAAGTCATCCATGTGAGCAGTTGCAGATATTGTGGCGGTCCCTGATTGGGTGCCAGAAAACGCCAATCCAGTTTGATCTACGGCCAAAATGGATGGATTGCTTGATGTCCAGGAAATACTTTCAGGCTCCATTTCAAACGCCACGGAGAAGGAATAGGTAAACTGATGCATGGATTCGGTCTCAATTTGGCTCACCGCATTCATGATCTGCAAATCTGGCTGGGAGGGGTCAATGTCCTGTCCAATACAAGCGGTCAACAGGACCAATAGAATTAAACGAATTTTCTTAATCATTGAACCTCCCTTTCTCCGGACCATTTTCCAATTTCAAGACACCCCTAGGGCAGACCGCCGAGCAGATTCCACATCCCACACATGAGGATCGTACGATGTTTTGTCCTCGCTGGGCATACCATCGGACGTCAATGCCCTGTTCGCAGTAAGTAGAGCAGTTTCCACAGGAGATGCACTGGCCACCATTTGTCGTAATTCTGAATCTGGATTTGAAGCGCTGAACCATGCCCAAATAACCTGCTAGCGGACACCCAAATCGACACCAGACCCGATTGCCCATCAAGGGGTAAAAACCCACGCCGATGATTCCTGAGAACGTCGCACCGATAAAGAAGCCGTACCATTCCTTGACGCTTCCGGTGGATACTTTGTAAGCGTCCGACGCACCATTGACCAGACTAGGGTATAAGAGATAGATAGCAAATGCTCCGACGACTATCCCGGCAATCCAGAGTACCTTCTTCATCGGGATGTTCTTTGCTTTGGATTTTTTCCATTGTAAGACGATGACCAAAGCCACGACAAGAGTCACTCCTCCGACTACCGCCCATCGATTCATGCTCAAGGTGAAATAGTAATCCCAGAAATAATCCGCCAGCACCAGTCCAGTCATGATCACAACAAATACCATGACGCCATGAATCATCCAGCGCTCTATGAACCAGGCATTGACTGATTTATCTGATAAGTGTCTAAATGGATCTCCCGCAGTTTCAGCCAATCCACCGCACCCGCAAACCCATGAGCAGTACCAGCGTTTTCCGAAGAAATAGGTGATAACTGGGACACCCACTACAGCCAACGCTATGCCTACTACCAGAAAGATCATCCCGATTGGTTGGTATGCTGAGGCTTGCATGGCATCCAGATGCCAACTTTGGAAAAAGTCATAATCTAGCGGCCAGATGTTTTTAATATCAGTGTCGTAATAGCCGATGTATTTGCCGGCGGCATCTCGTGCATCGTTGTAATTGAGGGCGGCAAGGATTTGAGGAATGGTGTAGGCGAAAATCAGCTGAGCACCCATCACCGACCAGGTTCGGATCTGCTGATAGCGATTGTGACGATACTTGTAAATGAACTTGATCCCAAGTGCCAAAATCACTAGGGTATAGAGCGTGCCATAGACAAACCATTGTGAGGCGTTCTTCCCGCTAATCCATTGACTCAACGGATCAAAAAGCGCGACGAGTCCTGCGTTGGCTCCATCTGCTCCGGCCTGATAGCCGAGGTAAACAGGAAACTTGTATAGGAAAATATAAAAGCCCGTCAGTATAATTCCGACCAGCCAGCCAAGCGCACCTTTGTTTATGAGTGAGTTGAAATAGATGGAGTTATTCTTAATCCCAGCCGGGACTTTGATGTAGGATCGATAACCATAAATTCCCGTGCCCACTAGAATGGAAAACATGGAGAGGGGTAAGAAGATAGATGCATCAAGCGACACACCTGCCCAGCTGATCAATAAAATCAACAACCCGATTCCAGCTAGGGTCAGTCCGCCTTTTTGAGCTAAATCAACCTTTTCATGCCCCTGCGATATGGATAAGTTTTCAGTCATCTTTTATTACCGGATTTATTCCCGCATCTCATAAGTTATTTATTCTGTACATCATCCTTTCATCTAGACCCCCACGGCTTCCAATATTCGTTTCCAACTTTTCTTTTTTAGTGAAATGGACGAATCGTTCTGTCGATTGAACTGATCCACAATTTCCTGCTCATATTTTTTGTAGAACTCAGGATCGAAATTCGCATCACGCAAATGCTCCATCGAGTACTCCACTGTTCGACCATGACGAATCCAATCTTCCACTACATCATGTCTCAGTCTGATTCCGAAATTATTCACCCCGATCAAGGCTTTTGACTTCTTGTCGAAAACAAGTCTCAGGCAGATTTTGTCACTTTCGTCCTCCCAGTAAAAATCATCTTCATCGTCTACCCTTTGCGCACTTACGGTCCCATAAGTCTGATATTCAATATCGAAGAATTTGGCTGAGTTAAACCAAATGCCAGGGTCGTATTCCGTTTTGGTGCCAGCTAAGGTTTTGCCAAGAGCTTCTCCCATCATTCGTCCAGCATACCAGACGGCTTCAATAGGTCGTCGACCCTCCTTAGGCTTTTCGATTTGCGAGCAATCTCCAGCTGCGTAAACGTCGGGAATATTGGTTTCTGAGAATTCATTTACAATTACGCCCTTATCGATTTTCAACTCCGTGTTTCGAAGAAAATCAACATTTGGAGATACACCTGCGGTGAGACCGACCAATTGGCAATCAATAATTTCACCGTCCTTAGTTTTCACAGCCTTGACTCGGCCGCTCCCATCATCCAGAATTTCTTCTAGTTCTGTGGACAGCCTCAGATCAATACCGTGTTCCAAAATGTGGCGATTGATCATTTTTGATTCTTCCAACGGAAGCACATTGTCCCAGAAATTCTCTTCACGAACCAGAAAGGTGACCGGAATATCTCTGGAGTGAAGCATTTCAGCCAGTTCAATTCCAATTAAACCACCACCGACAACAACTGCTCGATTGATGTCTTTCGAGTTTTCTTCCAAAAGTCCAAGATCTTGATAACTGTATAGTCCTTGAACCCCATCAAGATCCTGACCGGGCCAACCGAATTTGTTTGATTTGGAGCCTGTAGAAATGACCAGTTTGGTGTACGCCACTTTTTTACCTGATTCCAGTAGCACATCCTTGATGTCAAAATCGATGGACTCCACCCAATCACGTCTCAGTTCGATTCTGTTTTTCTCCCAAAACCAATCCTCGTATGGCTTGGTATGTTCGTATTTCATGTGGCCCATGTAGATATACATCAAGGCCGTTCTCGAGAAAAAATGATCGGTCTCGCCCGAAATAACTGTAATGCGCGCATCAGAGTTTTTTCGTGCTTCTCGAGCCGTAGTGATCCCGGCAATGCCGTTCCCGATAATGACGATGTGCTCCATGGATGTCTAATATACGCCGAACGTCATTCACAGGATTTTATCAGAATGCATTTTGTCCATCGGAGGACAATTTTGAAGTATCTTTTCGAAAAGGATGAAACTGACCTTTATGACTCGGAGTATTTGTTTGATCGTAATTCTTGCCGGCCTCCCTACTTCTGGCTGGTCTCAGAATGATGGCCCATTTGAAAATGAGATAGCAGCCTTTGAGCTGGAGGATTCAGTCAATGGATATAAGTCGGACTTCATACTCTTTGCAGGCAGTTCCAGCATAAGGCTCTGGGAAAATCTGGAAGCAGATATGAAGGGTCTTAATGTACTTAATCGTGGGTTTGGTGGAGCCAAATTGACAGATCTGAATGACTATTGGGATCGAATATTGGCCGGGCACAAGCCAAAGATGGTGGTGCTGTATTGCGGGGAAAATGACATCTGGGACGGCTATGCCGTGAATGATACCTTCCGTCATTTTAAAAATTTCCAAAAGCGATATCGGGCACAACTTAAGGGCGTGCCACTGATTTATATCGCCATGAAGCCTTCTCCAAATCGTTGGGAGAAATGGCCGGATTTTCAAAAAATTGACAAGAAAATTAAACGGGCTATTAAGTTGAAGCGGAATCAGAAATATGTGGATCTGAGCGTTACTATGCTTCAGAAAGATGGAACGCCAAAACCAAGTATTTTCCTCTCTGATGAATTACATATGAATCAAAAAGGGTACGATGGCTGGAAGCAAATACTACGCCCGATCATAGAAAAAAAACTAGTTCAGTAAACAAACATTGGCTTAATACATGAAGAACCTAACCTTATTTTTTCTCGCTGCAATCTTGCTAGGCTGCCAACCCGCCAAACAGGAATTGACATTTAATGTCTCATTTAGCTCTGCCATTGAAGGAGCTGGCAAGGACGGCAGACTTCTACTCATGTTGTCTACCGACAATTCGGCAGAGCCGAGATTTCAGATCAACGACGGACTTAACACGCAACTCATATTCGGACAAAATGTGGAAGGCTTGATGCCGAATAATGAAGTTAGTTTTTCGAACCAACAGTTTGGCTATCCGATCGAATCCCTGCGTGATTTGGAGCCGAGAGATTATTGGGTTCAAGGCTTGCTTCATACCTATGAAACCTTCAATCTGTCCACCGGTCACACCGTGAAACTACCGATGGATAATGGAGAGGGCCAGCAATGGAATCGGTCTCCCGGCAATATCTACAGTGAACCCATTAAAGTGACCATACCTGAAAATAAGATCGGTAGTTTTTCCATTGTAATGGATCAAATCATTCCGCCCATTGAGGAGCCTGCAGACACTGAGTGGATCAAGCACATCAAAATGAAAAGTGAATTACTCAGCGAGTTCTGGGGACGCGATATGTATCTCGGCGCACACATACTTCTACCGAAAGGCTTCAATGAGCACACTGAAGCCAACTACCCGTTAATGATTTTTCATGGCCATTTCCCGTCAGATTTCGGTGGATTCCGAACGACACCACCGGATCCGGATTTAGAACCCGTCTATTCCTCAAGATTCGATGTGCCCGGTTACAACATCATGCAGCAGCAAGAAGCCTACGACCAATACTTACAATGGATCAGTGATGATTTCCCGCGGTTTCTAATCATCGAAATTCAGCATCCCACGCCTTACTACGACGATTCCTACGCGGTAAATTCTGCCAGTCAGGGACCGTATGGAGATGCTATCACTTATGAGCTGATCCCCTACATCGAGGAGCAATTCAGAGGTATAGGAGAGGGATGGTCACGGTTTTTATACGGCGGATCCACTGGAGGTTGGGAAGCTTTGGCCGTGCAAGTGAAGTATCCGGAAGAATATAATGGTTGTTTCGCTGCTTGTCCTGATCCGATTGATTTCCGTGCTTATGTTTCCATGAATATCTATGAGGATCAGAACGCTTACTACTACGAAAGTGAGCACAAAGAAAATGAAGTGCCAAGACCCGGTCGACGAGACTATCTGGGAGCCGTTACTTCTTCCATTCGCGATATGAATATGAAAGAGCTCGCTCTAGGAGATAAATCACGTTCCGGCCAGCAATTTGACATTTGGGAAGCGACGTATTCTCCTCAGGGAGAAGACGGTTATCCGGTCAGGTTGTGGGATAAGTACACAGGTGAGATAGATTCTGACGTGGCAGAATACTGGAAGGAGAACTACGATCTGCGTTACATTCTGGAACGGGATTGGGAAAAATTGGGTCCTGAACTGCAGGGTAAGATCAATATCTACTGTGGCGACATGGACAATTATTACCTCAACAATGCGGTCTATTTGATGGAGGAGTTTCTGGAGAGCACAATTGATCCCTACTATAATGGAGAAGTGGATTATGGTGACCGAGCAGAGCATTGCTGGAACGGTGATCAAGAAAACCCGAATCACATCTCACGTCTTCGATACAACACGATGTACGTTGACAAGATCATGAAACGCATCGTGGAGAGTGCCCCTGAAGGAGCGGATTTAACCAGTTGGAGGTACAAGGAATGAGATATTATTTAATAATAGGAATAGGCATGGCGGTTGGCTGTGCTTCGCCCGAAACTCAGCAAGATTTACCAGATCCGTTGGAAGCCGGATGGAAAGGCGAGTCGGTCTGTGAGATCGTAGAAGAAAGTGACAAAGTGCGCGTTTTGAAGTGTACGTTTCCACCGAATGTAGGCCATGAAAAACACTACCACGATCCTCATATCGGTTACACGCTGGAAGGCGGAAAGTTTAAAATTTCAGATATCGATGGTATCAGAGAAGTGAATGTTCCAACCGGATATACCTTTCGGAACGACGGGCGCACGGAACACGAGGTTTTAAATGTGGGAGAAACCACAGCGATTTTTTTGATCATTGAACCAAAATGATTGAATTGTTCACCTTCTTGTTTAGGATTTAATTCGCATGGTTCTAAAATCATGTTTTCATCTGTATTTTTAAGAGCCTATGAAAATTCTCTGCCTGCTGCTGACTTTTGTTACAATTTCCTTTCGGTCCGTGTCACAGGATTTTGGCGTTACTGAGACACTTGCCAGTCAATTGCAGAAGATTGTATTAAGTGATTCGATTTCTTTTGAACGTGTTATTGCCGAAGCGCTTTCAGACTTATCAGATTCAAGATCCAAGGCAGAACTTTTGTTAGAAACAGGAACCTTTCTGGTAAGTAACTACGAATACGAAAAGGCTGACCTTGTTCTTAAACAATGCATGGATTATGCTACCGATGAAGCCGTTCTGGCGGAGGCAAATTTTCAAGCTGGACTAAGTCTCATGTATCGGGACATCCGCATTCGGTCTCTAAAGAATTTTGAAACGGCCTTTGATATATTCTTAACGATCGGAGACTCCTTGGGAATGGGAAAGTCTCTGGACAAAATCGCTGACAACAACAATTACATTGGAGAGCATAGAAAAGCTCGACCATATTATGATCGGTGTATTAAGATATTCACTGCCATCAGAGATACGGCAAGATTGACCAACGTACTCGGAAATATTGGCGGGATGTTTTCCGAAGAGGCGAATAACGACTCTGCAATAGTCTACTACAATGAGGCAATACGATTGAATGAGATGGCAGGCAATCTTTCAAATCTGAGTTCTGATCTGGCGGGATTGGGTATCGCCTTAGAAGGGCTTGGACGCCTTGATGAGTCATTGATTCACTATCATCGGGCGTTAAACGTGGCTCGAGCGGTAGAAGATGAAGAAATGGTGGCCTTTGCCTATCAGCATTTGGGGTACCACCATTTCAATCGTGGCAATGTAGATTCAGCAGGTTATTACATGAACCTGTCCAATGAGTATGCCCGTAAAATGAACTATGCTCAGCTCCTGATCAATACATTTGACGTGCTGCATCAAGTTTATTATGAGCAAGCAGATTATAAAAAGGGATATGAAATCCTTAATGAATACAAACAATTACAAGATTCGCTACTGATCCTGGAAAACGTCGGCTCGATAAATTCATTAAGAGCTGAATACGAAAATAGAGTACTTCAGCAGAAAGCGGACTTGCGCGAAGAAGTTATTGAAAAACAAAGTCGGTTAACAACCACATTGATTGTTAGTTCGATTCTCTCGGGTTTAGGACTTATCGCGCTCATTTGGTTAAACCAGAAGAGACGAAATAAAAACCTGATTATTCAAAGAGACAAAGATTTGATCAATGCGCAGGCTGAGCAATTAAAAGAATTGGATCACTTAAAGTCCATTTTCTTCGCAAATGTATCTCACGACTTAAGAGCACCTGTTGGCTTAATCAAGGGATTCGTTCAACTACTAAAGCAAAATGAAGAGAATTTAAAAGGAGATTCTCTGGAATTCATAGATCATATTGAAACCACGTTGGAGAGGTTATCTAAAATGGCAGATGAAATTAATCAACTGGTTCAGTTGGAAGAAAATCGATTCGAACTCGACTATTCAGAAATAAACGTCAATGATTTCTTTGGCACATTGGGAAAGCTGTTCGAATCTGGCATTCAATTCGACGTAGATCAGCAGTTTCAATTTGAGTGCAATGTGGATGAAGGGATCAGTATTCAGGCTGATAAATCTGCTCTCGAGAAAATCGTATTCAATGTGGTTGGGAATGCCTTTAAATACAACACCACAGGGACGAAAGTTGGGCTTTATGTTGATGAAGTGGATTCAAATTTGGTCATAAAGGTGGTTGACGATGGGCCGGGTATCATAGAGGACAAAATTGACAAGATCTTCGATAGATATTATCGAACAGAAACGGGTTCTAAAGTGGCAATAGGGCAGGGAATAGGATTGTCTCTGGTAAAAGATCTGGTAGACTTGCAAGGTGGAGATATATCGGTGAACTCCATTCCCGATGAAGAAACGTGCTTCACCATTAAAATGCCTTTAAATCCAAGGAAGACATGAAACGCATCCTCATGACCGCCTATCAATGAGTAACTCTGCAATGAAATTTGAAAAGATAATCAATACCATTGGGACAATCGGTTTAATCATCTCCCTAGCCTTTCTTGGGTATGAAACCCATATAAATACGCAGACCGTACGAGCTACCTCTAATGATGTAATTAACAATACCAACATCGAATTCATTCGCATGCTTGCAGAAAATGAAGAGCTTGGAACGCTGTTTGAAGATGCTTCTGCATCATGGGCTGCTCTGGATGACGACAAAAAACGTACTTCCAACTACCTTTTTATTCAATACTTCCGACAAAATGAAAACATGTTTTACCAGAACAGGATAGGCGTTTTTGATGATGACTTGTGGCTCAGTCATAAAGTCATTGTAACCTCTTATTTTCATAAAAATGGTGTCCAGGAGTGGTGGGCAGTTCGAAGAGGTGCCTTCTCTGCGGATTTTAGAAATTTTCTTGAGTCATCCGGTAAAAGTGCTGACTTAAAAACGATTAAAGATTTGCAATAAATATTAGCTCTGCGATGAAACGCATCCTCACCACCCTCTCGCAAAAATGGCCTTCTCTATTCCCCTCCTTGGAGGGGATTAAGGGGTGGGTAATTTCTCTCCAAAAAATAGTTACCAACTATCATGAGAAAAATTATTCCATATAATCCAAGATTAGTTCCTCTCGCAAAGAAGCTGAGAAAGGATATGACTTTTTCGGAAGTACTTCTTTGGAATGAGCTTAAACAAAACCAGTTGGGTTATCGGTTCAGTCGTCAGATTCCCATTGACGAGTATATCGTTGATTTTTATTGCAAAGATTTAACGCTTGCAATTGAAATCGATGGCGAAAGTCACTATCATGATGACCAACCTGTCAAAGATGAAATCCGACAAAAACGTTTGGAGTCCTTGGGAGTACAGTTTCTCCGTTTTGACGATATTGATGTTAAAAGAAATATTAACTGGGTTTTGGAACAGATTATTTATTGGATTGCCGATCATAAACCCACCCCTAACCCCTCCAGGGAGGGGAATTAATTACTCACAATGAAACGCATCCTCACCACCTTCTCCCAAAAATGGCCAGAGTTCTTTCTCGAGATTTTAGTGATTGTTGTGGGTGTTTTTGGAGCTTACACACTAAATGATTGGGGAACCAGACGCGCACGGAATGAAGCAGAGAGAGAAATACTCACTGAGATCAAAGGCAATCTCCAGCTAGATTTGATTGATCTGAAAGGCAACCAGACTGCACATAGTGACGGACTGAAATTTCTTGACTCCCTTGAAAATGCCAACGAGGCAAATATGTCAGATGAAAAAATGGGTATATACTTATGGGCGGCATTTCGGGATTTCGTGTATCTCCCTCAAACTGGTGCTTTTGAAACACTAAAGGCCAAAGGTGTGGATATTGTTTCAAATGACAGTCTTAGGTTGACCATTCTTAGATTGTATGATTTTCAATACAATGGTATTGTGATCATAGAAGGTGAATACCAGCCCTCCAGCTTCACGGATGATTATCATTACATTCAGAATAATTACTTCAAACGCTTCAACCTGGATTTATTGGATTGGAGGAAAAGTGAGATCAAACCTGTGTACGAAGGATATGACTGGTTACAGAATCCAGACGTGATTATCCGGTTTGACCGCACCCGATCACAACGGTCCTTTATGCTCCAAATGTACAATCAGGTCATTGATAATGTGAACTCCACAATTGACTTCATTAATCAGGAGTTGACGGAATGACGGTCGGTTTTGCTCTTTTTGTCCTGTTTTTTCCTCTGCTGCTCATGTGGTCTGAGTCAAGGATCAAGATCGTAGGATGGATCAGTCCAATTATCCTCTGCTATGCCGTTGGCCTTCTTCTCGCAAACCTTCCGTTCATCGACGTTCCGAAAGAAATGGCCACTACGCTTTCGGAAGTCGCAGTGCCTTTGGCCATTCCGTTACTGCTTGTTTCGACCAATATTAGGAAATGGTTAGCCGGAGCAAAGGGAGCCATTGCCTCGTTTCTTCTGTGCGTGACGGCCGTAACGATCACCGCATCTATCGGTGCTTTTTTATTCGAAAATCAACTAGAGGATTCCTGGAAGCTGGCTGGCATGACCATGGTTCCTCCTCCGCAAAATCCACCAAATGCTTCTGAAAGTGCTTAATAATAAAGAATTTAGCTTAAAAGGGAGCCTATCCTCGCATCCGAATAGTGAGCTTAAATTTACGCCATGACCTTCCAGACTACCCTGCATGATTTCCATTCTAAACTCTACCGGTACTACATACCTGTGAGCAAGGAACAGGGCGAGCCATTTGTGGCAGGTGAGAACCGTCGGATTCTTTGTTCGATTAATGGGAACCCTTCCTATCAATGTGCGCTCATGCATATAGAGGGTGGTTTTTACATTTTGGTAAATAACCAGATCCGAAAGAAAATTGGGATCGAAGAAGGGGATGCTATTTCGGTCACTATTGAGAAAGACAATTCGGAGTTTGGTCATGAAGTGCCTGAGTCTTTTCAGGAAATCCTTGCACAGGATGATGAAGGTCGAGCCTATTTTGAAGCGCTCACCATGGGCAAGCAGCGCAGCTTGATTTACATTGTGAAGAAGGTGAAAAACGTGGACAGTCAGATTTCAAAGGGACTGGCGATCATGCATCATTTGAAAGAAGAGAAGGGTATCATCGAATTCAAGCGATTGAATGTGTTGATAAAGGAGTACAACAAACGGAAGTAATCCTTTGGTGTAAACGTCCTTGGGTTTAACCAATCAATCCTTTTTCTTACTATCAAAAGAAATCAGATGAACAGAAATCAATTTTTATCAAGCCTTGGTTTGGCAGGGGCTGGAGTTGTGTTCGCACCGAATAGAATTTTTGGACAGGACAGACCGGCAGCCTATCAAAAAGAGGTGGTTCAGAAATTTGTCAGTGCCTCGCATCGGGATCTTAACGAAGTGAAAAATTGGTTAGTAGAATTCCCGAATCTCATTTATGCATCCAATGATTGGGGAGGAGGAGATTTTGAAACGGGTATAGGAGCTGGCGGACACGTTGGGCATAAAGACATGGTCAATTTTCTAATTTCTAAAGGCGCTCGTCCGACACTGCATGCGCTGACCATGTTAGGCAAGACCAATTTGGTCAAACCCGTTCTGGAAGAATATCCGGAATTGATCAACTGTCTCGGTCCGCATGGGTTTACTTTTCTGCATCATGCTCAGAAAGGAGGCGAGGACGCTCTTGAATTATTGGCTTTCTTTGAAGAAAAAGGACAAACTGAGATCAAGGTCAGCTTGTATTAAACGAAACTTATGAAACAATTACTTGTTGCGCTTCTGGTTTGCATTGGACTCACCGTTACAGCCCAGAACCAATACTACCACACCTTGCTTCTCCGCGCCAAGCCCGGGAGTTTGCTGGAGTTAATTGATCAGTTGAAAGCAAAAGCCGCGAGTAATTCGGCAGCATCTGGCGATACATACATTCTCCGCCACAGTCAGGGAGATCATTGGGATCTTATGGTGATCTATCCGATCAAAAGCACGGAAGATTATTTCAACGAATATCTGGGCAAAAAGAGAAGCCGATCGCAAACCATTGTGCAGGATTACGGATCACAGTGGTACGACCTAATTGCCTTCCAGGAAGAGGCTTTCGTTCAAGGGCCACAAGTTCAGGAGTTTCAAAATGTCTTTGACTCAGCAAACCTGTTTCATATTGAAATATTCACTTCTTTGCCCGGGAAGCAGATGAAGTTGCTCGAAGAACGTGAAATGGAAAACGATTACCTCATCAACATTGATCGTAAACCCAACCTGATTTTCACAAGACTTTTTGGCCCGTCTTGGGATACGTTCACCATTGGAGGATATCAAGACATGCATGATTTCGCCGGACCAGCAGTTTCCATGGCTGACGAAGATCAGGCTGCAAAAGACGCAGGATTCAAGGGAGTGAATTACATCGGAAGCTATCTTCGCTCTTTGATAGCCGAGCACAATGACACGCTCGCGAAAAAAGTAAGCATCGAATGAAAGTAGATTTAAAATATAGAGGAGACGAGGAGTTCACCGCGGTGAATGAGTCTGGAAATGAAATTAACATCGATATGCTGCCGGCTGATGAGAAGAAAGATATGTCGCCGACACAATTGCTTTTGTCAGGGTTGGTGGCATGCGCGGCAGTCGATATTGTCTCCATGGTCAAGAAGCGTCGAAAGACATTTGTGGATCTGAAAGGTTCAGCAGAAGGGGAACGGAGAGATGAACACCCACGAGGATTCACCAAAATTCACCTCCACTATGAAATCGTTTCACCAGATTTGACGGAGGAAGAGGCAGAGCGAATTGTTGATCTGGCCACTACAAAGTATTGCTCCGTTGCAGCATCCATCAGCGCTGATCAAACCCATTCCTTCGAGATAACACGTCCGTAATGTCCAGCGCTATTCTCCTCATTCATTGTCCCGATAAAAAGGGACTTGTCTCTGCAGTTTCCAATTTCTTACTGGAACACAACGCCAATGTGGTCGACCTGGACGAGCACGTAGACAAAGACGAGCGGGTCTTTTTTATGCGCATTCATTTTGAGTTGGATGGGTTTGATTTAGCACCCGACCAGATCGGACCAACCTTCGATGAATTGGTGGGAAAGCCATTCGAGATGAACTGGCAACTGAATTTTACGGATCAAGTGCCTCGGATGGCGTTGTTTGTTTCCAAAGCCTCGCACTGTTTGTACGATGTGCTGTCTCGCTATCAGGCTGGAGAGTTACCTGTGGAAATCCCATTGATTATCAGTAATCACGACGATTTAAAAACGGCGGCCGAGCAGTTTGATATTCCTTTTTACAAGTTTGACATGAAAAAGGAGAATAAGGCTGAAGCGGAACGTGCACAACTTGGTTTGTTGAAATCGCAGAAAGTGGATTTCATTGTTCTGGCCAGGTACATGCAAATTATTTCGCCTGATTTTATTTCGAAATACCCCAATAAAATTATCAACATCCACCATTCATTCTTACCGGCTTTTCCGGGCGCTCGACCTTACCATCAGGCACATGAGAGGGGGGTGAAAATCATCGGGGCAACCAGCCACTATGTTACGGCCGATTTAGATGCAGGCCCAATCATTGAACAGGACGTAGTACACGTATCTCATAAGGACTCAGTGAAGGATCTGGTCAGGAAAGGCCGAGATCTGGAAAAAATAGTTCTCTCACGGGCCATCTACACACACCTCCAACGTAAGACGCTGGTCTTCGGAAACAAAACGGTGGTTTTTGATTAACTGGTTTATGTCATTCTGAACTTGTTTCAGAATCTTTGCATAAACCAATTTCCACTATGCGACCCATCCTTTTCATTGACCGAGACGGCACCATCGTAGAAGAGCCGGAAGACGAGCAGGTTGACAAAATCGAAAAGATCAATTTCCTGCCGGAAGCGCTTCATTACATGCGAAAAATCCGAAAGGAGACAGATTATTTGTTTGTGATGGTGACCAATCAGGATGGGCTAGGAACAGCGTCCATGCCGGAGGAAGATTTTTGGCCGGTACATGACCTCATCATACGTGTCATAGAAGGAGAGGGGATCACCTTTGATGCCGTGCATATCGATGAACATTTCCCGAATGACAATCACCCAAATCGAAAGCCCGGAACCGGAATGCTGCAGGAATACCTGACTGGTGAGCATGACATGGAAAATTCCTATGTCATTGGAGATCGAATTTCTGATGTGGAATTGGCCAGAAACCTAGGCTGTGGCGCCATACATATTTTCCCGGCCGCTATTTCAGATGCCGAGGTAACTGTTCAAAGCTGGAAGGAGATTTACGATTTCTTGATTTCCCCTCCTCGGAGGGGCTAGGGGTGGTTACATCGTAAGCAATGCGGTCATCAACTGCACACTGTACCACAGATTAGCAATTCTCAGATTTTCGTCCGCAGCATGCTGGTTGTTGTCATGATTGGCCACCGGAACAATCAGCGCAGGCTTTTTCATCACATCTGTGAAGAGGTAAAGTGGAAGTGACCCGCCCAAACTCGGCACAAGAATCAAATCATCGCCGGCGATCAACTTGGCTCGCTCCACAATGTCTTGGGTGATCGGAACATCCATGGAAGTACGCGCAGCGGGATACCCATCACGGCTGGTGATTTTTACAATTTTCGGATAGGTCACGCGTGTTTCCTGATCAGGATCATCTGATACCACATGGTACCCTTGCTTTTTGATGTGATCCACTATTTTCTGTTTGATCCGCTCCGGATCATTCCCTTTGACCAAGCGCATGCCCAAAGTGGCAGTGGCCGTGGATGGAATGACGTTTCGAGCTAGCTGACCTGTATTTCCACTGGAAAGTCCTCTTACCGTAAGAGAGGGCAGGAGTAGTCGCTCGTTTAAGGATTCATCCCCTTCTGTTACGATGATGCCAAGTTCCTTCTTGAGTTGTTCATCTGGCTTGGGAATGGAAGCGAGCGCTTGTTTTTCCAAATTACCTAAAGGCTCCACATCATCGTAATAGCCATCGATGATGACATTGCCTTTTTCATCTTTCATGGAGGCCAGGAGCGATGCGAGCATTTGTCCGGGGACAGGTGCCCAGTTGCCATAATGCCCGCTATGGAGGGGACGACTTGGACCATAGACGGTCAGTTCCATCCCAGTCACACCGCGAACTCCAAAAACGATTTGCGGCTTTCTGGACTGATGAACAGGTCCGTCACAGAATAACCAAATGTCGATTTCATCAACCAGTTCTTGGTTGTCTTCAAGATACTGTCTGAGTTGTCTGGAACCGGCCTCTTCCTGACCTTCAAAGAAGAAGACCAGATTGGAATTTAGCTTGAGGTTGTTCTTTTGGATGATGTCCAGAGCGGAAAGTATCCCAATGATCGGGGCTTTGTCATCGCCTGCTGATCGGGCATAGATGCGATTTTCAGGATCAATCTTATCACCTGCTTTGGGAAAATCAATGGGTTCCCCTCCTTCAAAAAGCGCTCTCGAATAGTAAGTGGGTTGCCATGGATCATTGGTCCACTGGGAAGGATCCACCGGCTGGCCGTCATAGTGCACATAGAAGGCGATTGTCCGTTTGGCTCTCTTCGCATTGAGACGTCCATAGACAATGGGTGGCGTACCCACCATTCTCAGAAGCTGTGTTTCCACACCTCTCTTCTCCAATTCGGATTTAATGTAATCAGCATTCTTGTTTACGTTGGGCAGATCGAACGCCACATTTGGAGTGCTTAAGAGCGTCTTGAAATCCTGAATGATCTGATGACCATTTTCGTCGATGTGTTTTTGAGAAAGCTTCTTTAAATCCTGCGCCATCAATGTCGCTGAGAGAAAAAGGCAGAAGGCTGTGATTTTTATTTTCATGATGCTAGCTTCGAATTGCGAATGGCTAAAATTATCAAAATACCGTCAGCTTATGTCATCGATTCCAAGGTGGTTGGCGTATCAAAAGAAAATGAGGACGGAACGAGCCGACAAGAAATCATCAAAACCGAGGTGGAAGAAGATGATTTATTGCAATTCGAATTGGATCCTGACAATGAATTCGATCCGAATGCGGTGAAGGTGCTGTCAAAGTCTGGTCATCAGATCGGATATTTATCTCGAGAAACAGCCGAGCGAGTCAGACCTGCAATTCTGAATCAGGTTGAAATTAAAGTGAAAGCCAGTTGGGTGAGCGGGGAGAAGATGATGGGCGTGGGTCTGCGGATTGAGATGGTGAATTAAAGACGCGAGCGCTTTAATCTTTTATTTCGGTCGTGTCTTGCCACTGCCAAGTCCAGAAGTTTAGTGATTAAATCTTGGTACGGAATTCCTTCGTGTTCCCAAAGTTTGGGATACATGCTGATGCTCGTGAATCCAGGAATCGTGTTTATTTCATTAACATAGATTTTTCCTTCAGCAGTCAGGAACATATCTACCCGCGACATAATCTCACAATTCAGTGATTTAAAAGCCTGAATGGCCGTTTCCTTCAATCGGGTCAAGGTTTCCTCGTCTAAATTCTTAGCAGGAATGTCTAATTGAGTTTGAGAAGCATCACTGTATTTTTCTTCAAAAGAATATTCTTCCTCGCTGCTCACTTCGCCTGGTGATGTTACCATCAGATTGCTTTGAAGACCCAAAACGGCGCATTCCAATTCTCGCCCTTCAATCATTTCTTCAATGATGACTTTGGTGTCGAACTGAAAGGCATCATCCATGGCTGCATTAAACTCTTGTTCGTTTCGCACCTTATGAACTCCCACGGAGGAGCCCATGTTAGCCGGCTTGATAAACAAAGGCAAGCCCAGATCCTTGGTTATTTCATCTAAATCCAGTTTATCCTCTTTGTAGACTGACAGTCCAGCGGCAACATTCAACTCCGCGCTGGCGAGTTGTGTTTTTGCAACGCCCTTATCCATTGCCACTGATGATCCCAGAACATTTGGACCTACATAAGGTATGTCTAGAATCTGCAAAAGCCCCTGAATGGCGCCATCTTCTCCATTGGGTCCATGAAGGACCGGAAAAACGATTTTTGGGTGAAGGGAAATCCCGTTTTCGGTTACCAGACTCCTTGATGCAGGATCGATTTTGATAGGAGCACCACCGATGATTTCACTCCCTTCGGGAACATCAACCAAGTGAACCCATCCGCCCAGGTGATTGATGCCAACAATTATTGGTTCATATTTAGCCCGATCAATTGCTTCTAAAACATTGCGAGCTGACCTAAGCGAGATTTCATGTTCGGGCGACTGACCACCGCAGATGATCAGTATTGAAATCTGATTCGACATTTAATTGCCGCTGTGTAAGTTGTCCTCCAGGAGTGAATCCAGCTCGGATATGATAAAGTTGATTCTTTCAAGAACTTCATCGTCACTCAAAGACTTATCCTCCAGGATTTCATTTATTTGATCGTGGATTCTAATTTCAGTCGCTTTCTTTTCTCCCTGAGTATATTTTAAGGTATTTCGAAGGTGCATCATCCCGTACTTTAGAGCCACCATTGCATCATCCCTATGTTCGGATTTTATCAGCGCTTTAGTCACCTTTAACTCCGCTTCTGTAAGGGCATTTAGTGCTTCGGAATATGACACGTTGATGTCGTCAATTACTAAAGAATCATGCTCTAGTTCTCTCTTAACAATTTCAAGGTCGGAGATTGATTCTTCAAGCAAAGCATTGCTTTCAGGGTCAAGGTCTCGTTCGATATCTCGGATGTCCTTTATAGCCTTGATCAGGTGACCTAATCCACGGCTGTAGTCTTTTTCTTTAAAGTACGTCCGGCTGTTACTGAAGTGGAGATCCGGATCAACCGCATGTCCAGTTAGAGGAGCAGGTTTTTCTGGTAGAATGAAGCGTATTGAATATAAAAGTCCGAATATAACAGCTAGCGTAAATAAGTATTTCCCCGCGTTTTCCATTAATCTTGTTTTGCTACAAAACTAAGATAAAGATACTTGGTAAGGAAAAACATAGTTTGATTCTCAATTGGCCGGATTTTGTGACCAATCGAGTATTTTACATATCCTGATGCAGAAACCAAGCACCATCATCTTGATTGACGATAATTCCACGACCAATTTTCTGAATTCGAAAATTATTGAAAAGTGGTCAAGTCAGATTTCAACGTTGGTCTATGAAGATCCTAAAAAAGCATTGGAAGAATTACAGGGAAATTATTCCGACTGTCTGGTTTTTGTGGATTTAAATATGCCTATCATGGATGGATGGGAGCTAATTGAAAATTTCGGGAAAACGGATTTCTGCTCGAAAAACACAATCATCGTCCTGACCTCATCAGTGGATGCAAGAGATTCCCAAAGAGCAGAGGAAAATGAGAATATCTCCGGATTCGCTTCAAAACCTTTGACTTTAGAAATTCTTAATGAACTTACTCAGCGCTTTTTTAAGTAGCCCTGTAAAAGAAAAACCCTCCAATTTTTTTTAGAGGGTTTTATGAGACTTGATCTCCTTGTAGTCGGGGCGGCAGGATTCGAACCTGCGGCCCCCTGGTCCCAAACCAGGTGCGCTAACCGGACTGCGCCACGCCCCGAACATTAAAAATCCGTTCCTGATCTCTCGGAAACGGAGTGCAAATGTAGCGGTTTTAAATTTTTTTAAATGTCCTCTTTTGCGATTTTTTTATGATTCTCCAAAATGGTCATCAAAGCAGCCGATCCATACCACTCTTTCAATTCCATTTCTAGTCTTCCGGCCTGAACTGCCGGGTCTGAGTTCGTTAGCTCTTGAGCTTCTTCAATGGACGCAACAGCGAATATGTAAATACCCTGATACTCCCCACCATCCAAGAATGGTCCTGCTAAAACCATCTTACCTGCTTCAGCCATTTTTTTCATATTATCAAGGTGGGCTCGCTGAATTTTCGCTCGAGTCACGGAATCCTGATCACGATTGGGCCCCTTCTTCAGAAAAGCGATGACGAACTTCCGCATTCCATAATTGTCGGCACCAACTCTTTTGGCGAATGTCGAATCATAAGCTGAAATCTCCTGAGGGTTGATTTGATGAGTTTTTTGACTCAGAACAGGATAGAAGGAAGATGCTGATGATAGAAGCTAAAATCAGACTTCTCATACGCTGGCCTTCATACGGAAGGTTCTCAACATTAAAATGATGATGACTAAAGTGAACACTCCAACAAGAATGGCATTTGCGGTCCACATAGAATCTTCCTCTTCTTTCACAGTTTCTGCCTCCTCTGCGGATACTGGAGCCGTATAATCTCTGGTCTTCCAAATATGGTAATCCAGACTCACCCAACCTGAGGATACCGATTCATCCTCACTCATCAATTCCTTCGCTTCACGAATAGACGAAACGTTGAAGATATAAAGCCCTCTAGCTGCAGGATCGGAACTCAATGCACCAGATGCGTATAGTTTTCCTTCTCTATTCAATTTTTTCAAAAATTCCACGTGACTTTCCAACATCTCTGCTTTCTTGAGGGAATCCTGAACCACCGTCGGGCCGGCTTTCAGAATTCCAACCACATAATTGGAAACGGGTTTTGATGTAGAGGTTGGCTTCTCTTTTTCTTCACTGGCAAAAGTGAAGCTGAACATGAAAAAAGTCAGGATGAGGATGGTCTGTCTCATAGGTTTTTGGAATTTCCAATACGAATTTAACTCAAGCCGAAAGATAATTGATTTTCACGGCTCATTAATTAATTCCACTTCTGCAACCGAAGGGATCAAATAAAGCCTTTGGGATTTCAATTCACGACAAACCCATCTGGTTCGCTTTTTTTCTAGTTTCTCATACGTTTTTCCTTTGAAAATGAATTGAGCCTTTTCCGGAGTTTCATCCAAACTCTTTCCGGGGGAATTATCAAAAAGCTTCAGGCTTTTGAAAAGCACAGGATCAGAGCAACTTGTTGCTTTTGGGTTTTTGAAATAGCGGGTCAAGGCTTGAAGTACAGTGGGAGGGAAGACATTTTCATTCAAAACGGGTCTGGAAATATTTGCGAAGCAGTTTTTCCATTCCTCCCCATGCGGCTTGACCCGGCCTTTGAATTCCTTGAATGTCAGGTGATGAGCTACTTCATGAAGATAGGTGACCAAAAACGCGAATGGGTTCAGGTCGTTGTTGATTGTGATCACAGATTTCTTCGTTTTAGGATCATACCGAAAATCACCGAGCTTGGTGCTCCGGGCTTTTTTCACCTTGAATTCAAAGCCGAGTTGAGCGTATAGCTGATCGCAGTATTCAACGGCATCAGGGGGTACGAATTTCTCAAAAACTACCCTTGAGGTCATTTTTTCCTAAATACGACAGTAAGAGGGACCCCCTCGAAACCGAAGTGATCACGGATTTTGTTTTTCAGATATCGCTGGTATGGCTCCTTAATGTACTGTGGGAAATTGCAGAAAAAGGCGAACGTCACTCCGTGAGTTGGCAGCTGCGTGATGTACTTGATTTTAATGTAATGTCCACGAACGGCCGGTGGCGGGTACCTTTCAATGTCTTTAAGAAGCGCTTCGTTCAGTTTGGAGGTGGTGATTTTCGTGGTTTTGTTTTCATAGACCTTAAGCGCAAGCTCGATGGCCTGCATAATTCGTTTCTTATCCAGTACGCTCGTGAAAATGATCGGGATGTAGCTAAGCGGGCCTAGCTTGTCCTGCAGAAATTTCTTGTACTCCTGAGCCGTCTGAGTTTCCTTTTCCACCAAGTCCCACTTGTTGACCATGATGATCGTGCCCTTTTTGTATTTATGGGATAGACCGATGATGTTCATGTCCTGAGACTCCAAACCGTTCTCGGCATCCAGCATTACAATGGTCACATCCGAATCTTGAATAGCCTGAATGGCCCGCAAGACTGAATAAAACTCAATGTCTTCATGCACCTTAGACTTCTTCCGAATACCTGCTGTGTCCGTTAGTAGAAAGTCCTTGCCGTACATATTGTATCGGGTATTGACGGCATCTCGGGTAGTTCCGGCGATATCTGTGACGATGTTTCGGTCCTTGCCAAGCAGGGCATTGATGAAGGAAGACTTTCCGACATTCGGTCGTCCTACCACGGCGATTTTAGGAAGCTCATCCTCATCTTTTTCTTCCTCTTCTTCGAAGTGCTCCACGATTTTATCCAGGAACTCACCTGTCCCGGACCCGTTCGCAGAACTAATTGGGAACATCTCGGCATCCAACCCAAGAGAATAAAATTCACTTGAGTTCAATTCTTTCTCCGGAGTATCCGCCTTGTTGGCAATGATGTAAACAGGTTTGTCCAGCTCACGTACCACATTGGCGAAATCCTGATCCATCCCATGTAAACCTACGTGGCAGTCAACCATGAAGCCAATGACAGTTGCTTCCGAAAGCGCCTCTTTCACCTGGTCACGAATGGCCCCTTCAAAGATATCGTCAGACCCTTCCACATAACCACCTGTGTCGATCACGGTAAAAGTCTTGCCATTCCACTCGGCATTCCCGTAGTGGCGGTCGCGCGTCACTCCGGATTCATTGTCCATGATGGCTTGTTTCCTCTCTATGAGTCGATTAAAGAGCGTAGACTTGCCGACGTTTGGTCGACCGACGATTGCGAGAATATTTGCCATAATTCAATGTGCAATTGACAATGTACAATTATCAAATAGTTTGCGACCGCAAAAGTCTTACAAAAAGATAAGAGTCCTTGCTCCTAAATCCTTTTTCTAATTACTCGTTGGGAGTAAGTGGTCGAGGAATCAACATCAACTGCGTCTGTCGGCCGTCGATATAGCGGACTTTTTCGCCATCAAACAACGCATCTTCCTCAAGCATGATCCGGATTTCCTTGTCCCATTCATCAATCTGAACAGCCGTGTTCAATTCAATAGAATGAGCAGTCATCGGGTAAAGTGGGTAATCTCCACGTCCTGGAACGCCCCCCTGTTGATCCCAAAGGCCGATTGTCGGTCCGGCTGCATGTCCATGATATCCAATCGGATGTGTGTAGATTGTTGGCTTCAGTCCCTGAGCCTTGGCTTCCTCCAATGACTTCAGTAGAATTTCATTCCCAGTTCTGCCGGTTTTAAAATTGGAGGTGAATATGTCCTGAAGCTTGTTTCCATCCGCAAATGCATCTACAAGAAAGCTTGGTGGTTCTGTTTCCCCCGGCTTCAAAACATAGGCATGCTGCTGGGTGTCCGTGTTCAGCCTGAGATACGTGATGCCAAAATCCACATGGAGTAAATCACCAGGGATGATCACTTGCTTTTCCGGTCGGCTCGAAAAGGATCGAAGATGATCGAATGATTCTGGGTCCTTTCTTTGAATGGAAACCGAAGGGTGGAACCATGCCGTGAATCCCAACTCACGTATGCGATCTCGATACCACCAGACCACATCGTCAGTGGTTGTGATGCCCGGCTGGATCACTTTCTCGGAGAAACCTTCGGCAATGATTTGATGCGCCATGCGCACGATGTTCTGGTAAACGACCATCTCATTTTCCGTACGGGTTTCCAGCCAGCCAACAGCCAGTTTCTCGGCATTCACCACGCGGTTCTGATATTTCTTCGGTAGGACATCCATGAGCATTTCATAATGAGAAGCAGAAATACCGTCTGCCAAGGCGAAGGTTTCGCTCTTGTTGATCCCGATTTTTTTAGGATCTTTTTCGGCAATCAAATCTGCAAGCGCCTTCCACTGATCAGGTTGAGTTTCCTTGTCCCATGCTTTCTTGAAAAGCTTGCCCACGGCATAACGCGACATGGAAAGAGTCTCGAGTGGTTTGTCATTTCCCGGATCGTAAATGACCAACATGGTCGTTCTGCGAGCTGACTGCCAGGTCGCTGGCAGCATGGTTTTGATCACCGGATCTTCGTTGTACTCTCTCGCTATGATCAGCCAGAAGTCAATCTCGGCTCGCTGCATCAATTCCGGCAGGACTGTTTGTGCGCGTTCTTCTAGCCAAGAGTCAATCACCTCCGCTCGCTCCTGCATATTGAGGGTTTTGGGAAAGTAGGGGTTTTGGGCTGTCATGGTTAAAAATGCCAGCAAAAAGATGATGTAGATGGGTGATCTCATAATTAGGTTTTTGTTGAAAACTGAGGTTCGATTACTAATATCCAAAACGCTTGAGCTGTTTCTCATTTCTCCGCCAGTCTTTCTCCACTTTGACAAAAGTCTCCAGAAAAACCTTCTTTCCGAAGAACGCCTCCATGTCCTTTCGGGCTTCCATTCCTACTTTTTTCAGGGAAGAGCCCTTGTGCCCGATCAAAATTCCTTTTTGGCTATTTCGCTCAATGAAAATTTCTGCCCGAATTCTGATAATGCTTTCCTCTTCTTTGAAGTCGGAAATGACGACCTCTGAACTGTATGGAATTTCCTGCTGGTAATTGAGGAATATTTTTTCCCGGATGGTTTCAGAAGCGAAAAATCGCTCAGGCTTATCGGTGAGGGAGTCTTCAGGAAAATAGGGTGGATGCTCCGGCAATATTTCAAGAATTCGTTTCTTGAGCTGGTCGGTGTTGAAGCCGTCAATCGCTGAGACAGGCAGCAGCTCTAGCTCGGGGTACAATTCCTTCCAATAATGGATTTTGTCCTCCACTTGAGAGCCTTTTCTTTTGTCCACTTTATTGATCAGAAAGATCAGTGAAATGTTGGTCTTTATCGCCATTTCGATCATCTCAGGGAAGTCATTTTTGTCTTCTAATGACACGAGGTACAAGATCAAATCCGCATCCTCCAGCGAGGAGTGTACGAATTTCATCATTTGTTCCTGCAGTTTGTATTTCGGATCGATCATGCCCGGAGTGTCGGAGTAAACGATCTGATAATTTTCCTCGGTGATGATGCCGAATATTCTATGACGAGTAGTTTGGGCCTTTGGGCTGGTGATGGCCAGTTTGTTTCCAGTCAAAGTGTTCATGAGCGTAGACTTGCCCACGTTGGGCCGCCCCATGATTGTTACAAAACCGGCTTTAAAATCTTTCGTATCTTCCATCCAAACCTAAAACTATGCGATTAATTTTTGCTTTGCTAATGACCTGTGCGATGACTTTCGTTTCTGCACAAACTGACGAGGATCAAATTAGAGATCTGATCAAGAAATTCTCACAAAATCTCGTGAACGGGGAGCGGGACAAGGTGGTGGCCAGTTACACGAAAGACGCCCGAATTATGCCAAACAACACCGATATATTGGGAGGAAAGGATTTGGCTGAATATTGGAATCCATCCACTCCAGGAAAATGGAAGACGACTTACCATAAGATTACGCCAGTTGAAATAAAGGTGTGGGGTGACGAAGCGTATGAATATGGATACTACGAAGGGACGAGTTCGGACGGTGAGAATGAGTCCAACTGGAGAGGTAAGTACGTGATCATTTGGCGGAAAGAAGCAGGGGAGTGGAAGATCTATTTAGATATTTGGAATAGCATAAAAGAATAAGTTCGGGATCGTCTTGTAATTGTTTAGAAAGGATATAATTTTGCACTCATATCGCGGGGTGGAGCAGTTGGTAGCTCGTCGGGCTCATAACCCGAAGGTCACAGGTTCGAGTCCTGTCCCCGCTACAAAGACAAAAGCCGATTCAGAATGAATCGGCTTTTTTTATTGGGAAAAACTGATCTTCGTCTTTTTCCTGCAATCAGCTCCAAAGACGAAGTACGATTTCTGTAACCACATTTATAATTCCTACAGGATATCATCATGGGGCTTGATTGGTACGCGTTTATGCGTATATTTCAAGAAATTCCATCAGATACGTTTGCTACTAAGCCCCAACCGGTTGATATGCTGACATTGATTAAACGACTTTTGAAATCTGGGATCAGAGGTGATGAAAACACCTTGGTCTTCCAGAGAATGAAGTTGGTAAATGCTTTGACGTTGGCCATTCAGTTGTTTGCTTTTTCACTCTTGGTTATCGTATTGTTTTACGGTCTGTATGTCCAGGCGCTCATTGGAGGAGTGACCATAATTCTACTGTCGTTGACATATTGGCTGAACGCTCGAGGAATGTACCCTCAATCCGCTTACTACATGGTTAATTTCACCTCTCTAGGGATACTATTTGCGAGTTACCAGGCATACAGCACGAGCGTTTTTGCTGAGACTGAAAACTGGCTCTTTGCATTCTTGGTCATCGCAGTTTTCCTATTTGACGGGTGGCTGATGTTGGTTCAGTTTGCCATCTTGTTTGCGGAAATATGTGTTTCTAAGTATGTGAAGTATCAAATGTTTGGACTTGAGATGGGACGTGATTTCGACCTACTGATCATTAATTCCATTGTTTTGAGTTTGGGAATTTATCTCGCCTTGGTTATTGTAAAAGAGAGTTTACGACGGGCGCTGAATAGGTTAAATGATGCCGATATCGCCAAGACTAAGCTGCTGTCCTTATTGGCGCATGATCTCAAGAATCCAATTTCCACATTTGAGAGTTTATTGGACGTGGGTGAGACGGACAAGTTGTCAAAGGAAGAGTTTAAAATGGTGCAATCTGGTATCAAAGCCAGATTTCAACCTATCAAGGAAAGCATCCATGGACTATTGGACTGGTCTATGGCACAGCTAAAAAATAGCGATCCTGTGATTTCCAATTTCGATGTGGGGGCGGCAGTTAGGCTGGCAGAAAAATCGCTTGATCCGATGTGTGCTGAAAAAGGAATAAGGGTAGTTTCCTTAGGAGAGGCCACAGAGGTTCAGATGGATCATGATCATTTTAATATTATCCTTCGAAACATGCTTCATAATGCAGTGAAATTTTCTCCTCGGGAAGGTGAAATTAACGTGTCTTGGCAAAGCAACGGGAAGTTCGTGAAATTGAGTGTGGAGGATAAGGGAGTCGGACTATCGAGTAACCAAATAAAAACCATCCTTACTGGGAAGATTGTAAAATCAAATAGAGGTACGGAGGGTGAAAAGGGAACTGGTTTGGGTTTGAATCTGTCGCTGGAATTATTGAAGAAAAATCTCGGAGCTATGGAAATTGAATCCACTGAGTCGTCGACAATATTTACGATTCAGGTTCCGAAGTAATCTCCATGCTGTCATTCATTGTCCTTCAGCCGAACAGGCTCATACATCCTTTCCACAATGCCCTTAGTCCCTCGTGAATCTTCGATTTCAGGCTGGCCAGCCCGCTGATCGATTTTTCCTAGTGGTCTTGACTGCCAATAACATCCATTAAACTTCTGCCCAATCGCGCAAAGCGCGAAGCATGGCCTTATGAAAAGGGCGTGAAGAAAATCCTGAAATGAATCCTGCAGAACTACGGCTCATGGCTGGGTGTGGGCTGGCCGATTGCCGGAGTTCAGGCGTAATGAAGGATTTTTAGCCTTTTTCATACAGCCCTTGATTTTTTCGTTCTTTTGCATCAAGGCAAAAGGACAGCCACTCCGGCTTGAGGAGAGACCAATTTAAGTTAAGAAATAGCCGTTTTGCTCTATCTCTTGAAAATGATCCTATTCCTAAAACTTGGCTCATCAGATTGGAGAAGCAACACGATAAAGGTGAATTTCATCATTGAAATGTAGATGAATCTTTGAAATACTGGTTTTCACTCAGGCCGCTGGGCCCTTCATTTTTGACAGGTCTGGATTCCTCGTTAGCTCGGAACAGGCTCGCAAAAAGCCTTGTGGAAAATTGAAAGCCCTCGACTAGCCCGCTGGCCATATCCGCACTGGCCAAACGGCTCCAGCAACACGGCCTTCATCGCGCTATCCGCGCAATTTTCCCGGCCCCACACCACTCTATTCCCGACTTCCCCAATCGCGCAAAGCGCGAACTATGGCCTTATGAAAAGGGCGTGAAGAAAATCCTGAAATGAAGCCTGCAGAACTACGGCTCATGGCTGGGTGTGCGCTGGCCGATTGCCGGAGTTCAGGCGTAATTAAGGATTTTTAGCCTTTTCATGCAGCCCTTGATTTTTTCGTTCTTTTGCATCAAGGCAAAAGGACAGCCACTCCGGCTTGAGGAGAGACAATTTTTAAATTAAGAAATAGACGTTTTGTTCTATCAGGATGGGGGCAGTGAATGCGAGTGTTCCCAAGAGTAGCTCACCGAATAGCCTGGACTTACTCCAAGTAATCTTAATTTAGCCGAATACTTTTCTCGTCTGCTTCGTTAGAGGTTTAATCAATTGAATAACTGTGATAAGAAAACTGTTTCTGTTTGCTGCGTCTGTTGTTTTTACGGCTTCTTCTTTTGGGCAAATCCTGGATCCCGTGGAGTGGGAGACATCTTCGAGACAAATTTCGGAAGATGAGTATGTATTGACTTTTACCGCCAATATCGAAAAAGGCTGGTACGTCTACTCCCAGTACCTCGAGGATGGTGGCCCGATCCCAACGGGCTTTTTTTACGAAGAAGGCGATCATTTCGAGTTGATCGGTGATAACGAGGAGGAGGGTGAGAAAAAGGTGGAAGGTCACGACGAGATATTCGACATGCAACTGATAAAATATGCGGGGGTAGTGACGTTCTCGCAAAAAATCAAAGTCAGGGATATTTCAAAGCCAATCACCGGTTACCTCGAGTACATGACTTGCGATGATGAGAAATGCCTGGCTCCAACGGATGAGGATTTCTCATTTCAATTGACCAGCTCAGATGGCTTCAAAAAACCCGAGCCCGAAGAAGTTCCGAGAGCGGACCCTGAGAATAGTCAGGAACCAGAAGCTGCAGATCAAGACACAATTCAAGAGGAGGCGAGCTCGGCTGTCATGGAAGTCCCAAGTGCGGATTTCGAGATCAATAATGATCCTATAGCAGAGTGCGGTGAACCGCTGGTGACGGAGAAATCCAACTGGGGGATATTTCTCCTAGGATTTTTGGGTGGGCTGATCGCATTGCTTACGCCGTGTGTTTTTCCAATGATCCCACTAACAGTGAGCTTTTTCACGAAAGATGAAATCAGTCGTTCCAAGGGGCTAACTAACGCCTTACTCTATGGGTTCTTTATTCTGCTCGTATATGTTTTACTCAGTGTCCCATTTCACTTGATAGACAACCTCAATCCGGATATTTTAAATGAGCTCTCCACGAATGTCTACTTGAATATTCTGTTTTTTGTGGTCTTTCTGGTGTTTGCATTTTCCTTTTTTGGCTACTACGAGATCACTCTGCCCAGTAGCTGGACAAACAAGTCCAGTCAGGCAGAAGCGGCCGGAGGTATCCTTGGGGTTTTCTTTATGGCGATCACCTTGGCGCTGGTATCGTTTTCCTGCACGGGTCCAATTCTAGGATCCCTATTAGCGGGGGCATTGACCTCCGATGGGGGAGCAATGCAGTTGACCGCTGGGATGAGCGGATTTGGATTGGCCCTGGCCTTGCCATTTGGTCTATTCGCAGCATTTCCCGGATGGATGAAGAACCTGCCCAAGTCAGGTGGCTGGATGGGCAATCTGAAAATGGCCTTGGGTTTTATCGAGCTCGCCTTGGCCTTCAAGTTTCTTTCTAATGCCGATCTGGTACAGCACTGGGGCGTTCTCAAAATTGAGGTATTCCTGGGGTTATGGATTTTGATATTCCTCGGCATGACTATTTATTTTCTAAAGAAATTCAAATGGAAGAGTGGATTCATGTCCACCCATCTTAAGCCCCACTCAGGAATCGTGGGTGTTATTACGCTGGTTGCGGTGATTTATCTGGCCTCAGGATTTCGGTACAACGAGGAAACCGATACGTTCACCCCGCTGAAGTTATTGAGCGGTCTCGCTCCACCTGTCGGGTACAGTTTCATTTACCCAAATGACTGCCCGCAGAACCTAAACTGCTTTAAAGATCTGGAGGCAGGCGTGGAATACGCTAAATTTCAGAACAAGCCAATCATGTTGGACTTCACTGGACACGCCTGCGTGAATTGCAGAAAAATGGAGGAGCATGTTTGGCCGAAAAAAGAAGTGTATGATCAGCTCAAAAACGACGTGGTTTTGGTGTCGCTTTATGTAGATGATCGGGAGGAATTGCCTGTGGATGAACAGGTAGTCGTGGAGCGAGCAACTGGTGGAAAAAGGAAGCTGAGGACGATCGGACAGAAGTGGGCACACTTTCAGACCGAGAATTTCAACATCAACTCTCAACCTTATTATGTGCTTATTACTCCTGAGGGCCAGGTGCTCAATCATCCGGTTGCATATACTCCGGAGGCAGCTGAGTATGCGGAGTTTCTGAGGTGCGGGATAGAAGCATTCTCTGAACTCAATAAGTGATTGTTCGGTTTTGGGTGTTAATTTAGAAATGATGAAAATTCTAACCCGTTTTATAGTCCTGTCAGTACTGTTTACTCTTGGATCCTGTGCCGAACAAGAGCCCCAGACTGTCGACTACTCTCTATATCAAATCAGTTTTTCACAACCGACCTTAGGGAATGTGGCCGTGACGGATTTAGACAATGGAAAAATAGAAGTCAACATCGAACTGAACCCTTTTTCAAAGGGAAGTTATCCCGCGCATTTGCATTTCGGAGGAATAAATACGGTTGGTGAGCTGGCTTATCGCCTGAATGACGTAGATGGCGAGACTGGAAAAAGTAGAACTGTCCTGGACAATGTAGAACTGTCTGATGGAACAGTGCTAACCTATGAAA
This sequence comes from Cyclobacteriaceae bacterium, assembly GCA_965212145.1. Classification (GTDB taxonomy): domain Bacteria; phylum Bacteroidota; class Bacteroidia; order Cytophagales; family Cyclobacteriaceae; genus JAAEPI01. The sequence continues at coordinate 544,040 of CBDBUY010000009.1, forward strand.
AGCTTCTGGAAATGGACGGCAGCATCAAAGTGCACTACGCTCAATCTCGTCTCAAAGATGCTGTGGTGGCTTATGGCAACATTGGGAAAAACGACAATTATTTCTCAAACGGGATCACCGTTTGTGTTGGGCATTAATCATTCCTCAATCCATGTGATTTTCTGTTCCACTGAACCTCGCTTACGGTTCGATGGAAATGGCTTGTAATAACCCATATAGAAAAGTCCGATGCATTTCTCCCCGGCATTCATTGCGAAAAAATCGTCTAATTTATCGATTAAACTTGGTGTGCTCCAATAGCCGCCAATGTTGTAACTGCTGGCTGCTAACCAAATATTCTGAACCGCACATGCCACTGCCGCCACTTCTTCCCATTCGGGTACACGCTCCGCGGGATCGCGCTGCATGCAGATGGCAATGACTGCTCCTGATCTGCGCGGGTTTGTTTTCATTTTCTCATACTTCACTAGAGAAAACTGGTCAGTCGGGGTGGATTTCCGGTAAGATTCTGCCATGAAGTCTCCTAGCTTTTTCCGAGCGTTTCCAGTGATTACTTTGAAGCGCCACGGCTCAGTCAGCTTGTGCGTAGGAGCCCAATTGGCACTTTCCAGAATTTCGGAGAGCACTTTTTTGTCAATTTTTTTATCCACGAACTGCGGAGGAAAAACAGACTTTCTTGATCGGATGAGCTTGTGTACTTCTTCGAGATTCATGCTACGTTTACAACTGAAAGCAAAGTAACGACGGAATTGATGAACAAGTCTCAAAATGTGCTGATAACTGGCGCCTCCACAGGGATTGGATATGATCTTGCCAAGACTTTTTCTAAGGCGGGTTATAAGGTGTTTGGAAGCGTGCGAAAGGAGTCGGATGCGGAAAGATTAAGATCCGAATTAGGAGAGAATTTCACGCCCCTAATTTTTGATGTGACAGATTATGATGCAGTAGATCAGGCCGCCAAAGAGCTGGAGTCAATGATCGGTGAGGAGGGGCTAGGCGGTTTGATCAACAATGCCGGGATTGCCGTGGGAGGACCTTTCCTGCATATCCCAATGGAAGAATTCAAGCAGCAATTTGACATTAACGTTCTCGGTATGATCAAGGTGACTCAGGCGTTTGCGCCGCTCTTGGGCGCCAGAGAAAATCACTCAACTAAACCAGGACGGATAATCCAGATTTCCTCAGTAGCAGGCAAAGTGGCCATGCCGTTTATTGCACCATATGTAGGATCCAAGTTTGCCATGGAGGGGATTTCAGTCAGCTTGAGGAGGGAGTTGCAGCTTTATGGAATAGATGTGGTGGTGATAGGGCCGGGTCCTATTTTGACGCCAATCTGGGGCAAGAGTGCGGATGAGGAACAGCATCCAGAGTACTTTGAATCGCCGTTCGGAGAGGCTCTTTCTATTTTTCAGGATGTCTTTGTCAAAGATGCCCTCAAATCAGGTTGGACCTCTGAAAAGCTGGCAGGAAAGGTGTTGAGGGTGTTTGAAAAGAAGAAGCCCAAACTGAGCTACATTATGACTCCTGGAAGATTCAAAAATTGGACACTTCCGAGATTGCTGCCTTCTCGTATCCTGGATAAATTCGTCGGGAAAAACTTAAAACTGATCAAATGAAATTTGGAGGAGTAGACCAGCCGGAACTTGTTGATTTCACCTTACCAAAGGATCATCCGGACACCAAGAAAGTTTTGGCGAATGGTGGCGATTTGAAAAAGGTCTATGTGGGCTGTGCGAAGTGGAATAAACAGGATCTGAAAGGATTTTATCCCAGAGGTACGAAAGACGAGTTGGCCTACTATTCTTCACACTTCAATTCGATCGAGTTGAACGCTACTTTTTACAACCATTTCAGCGAAGAGCAGATCGAAACGTGGAGAACCAAAGTGCCTGATGATTTCAAGTTTTTCCCGAAAGTTCACCAGCGGATCAGTCACCAAAAGCGACTGAATGAAGTGGAGGAATCGGTGGAATATTACACGCAGGGAATTCGAGTCTTTGGGGACAAAATGGGCATGGTCTTTCTGCAACTTCACAACAACTTCAAACCCAAAACCATTGAGCGATTGGTTAAGCTGTGTGAGTACTGGCCGGAGGACATTCCCCTCGCCATCGAGCTCAGGAATACCGAGTGGTTCAACGACGAAGAGGTGGCCAAGGAGGTGTATCAGCTATTTGAGGAAAACGGCATCACTAACATCATCACCGACACGGCCGGCAGGAGGGATCTCCTGCACATGCGGCTGACCACTACAACTGCTTTCGTTCGGTATGTTGGAGCCAATCACGAGAGCGACTGGACACGCATGGACGAATGGCTGAAACGCATCAAAAAATGGAAGAAAGAGGGATTGGAAAATCTTTATTTTTTTGTGCACCAAAACCTCGAAAAAGAATCCCCGGTGCTCAGTGCCTACTTTATCGAAAAGCTGAATAAAGCCATCGGCACCAACCTGAGAATACCTGAAACGCAATAAGCAAAGCTGTTAGGTAGTTACAATGCGACCTCTTGATGATCTTAACTGACAGCTACGAATTTCGCTTGATAAACTCTTCGACAATCGGTGTGGCTTTCTCCACGTCCTTTTCCATGACATAAACATCACAACCGCCCGGAGTACCGAAACCAGCCACTCTGCCAGACTCAGTTTCATTTTTCAGAACAGCTCCAATACCTGCTTGCTCCAAGGTATCTTTTAGAATGCTTGCCGTGATTTCCGTCCCGGAATATGCCCGAGTAAGTTTATTGCTTTCATTTTCCATCTCCTTGAAGTTAATCAAAAGTTGACCTTTTGGCCTGATTCAAACGTACAGGTCTGAATAAGGAAACGAGAACCGAGACGTAGGAGTGTCAAATAGACTCAATTTTGATCTACAATAAGTCCCAAAGCCATGATGCCCGCGACCTTATAACTTTCGTTGTGAGAAAGTATCAATGTATATTCTCCGGTTTCCGCGAAATAAATCTCGTCGTTGACGAATGTTTCCAAATCGCATAGATCACCAGCACAACTTCCAACATAGTTGTCGTCTTCTTTTATCAGGAGGTCATAGACTTCCATTTTGGTTGATCCAGAGGGCGAAATGTATTTGACATTGATGTTGACCGAAGCTTGAGTCATTCCATAGAAATGCCTGAGCCCAATTCCCAGTCTATATGATGTGGAGTTGTCTTCAATCATAGGCGTAAATTCCACTTCCTGACCATGTTCCCATGAATAATTGGGGAATGACTCCTCGTCATATTTTTTAAAAGTGCTGCAGCCAATAAAGGCGACTGAAACCAGGAGTAAAGTCGTAATGCGAGTCATAAAAGCATAGTTTGTTTATTCATATTGTGTTTTCAGATGTCAAAAACAGATGAAGTTCGCATGACGAAAATCTGGGAGTAAGGTATCGAATATTGAAGGGCGGTTCTATTAAACGAGATTCAATTTACTATCCCAAACTCCCCACACTTAAAATGCCCCTCTGGACAGGCCTTGTGACCATGTAATCCGCATGGACGGCAGTCTAGCTTTTCGCTGGTTTGCAGGACTCGTGAGTTGTCAGAAAGAGGCCCAAAACCAAACTCCGGAATGGTAGAGCAGAAGAGAGCAGTCGTTGGGGCATTTACCGCAGAGGCGAAATGCATAGGCGCTGAGTCGTTGACATAGTTCATCTCCGCATCTCGCATCAGAGCCGTGGATTCCTGTAGGCTCAGCTGGCCGCAGAGATTTTGTACATGCTCACGATTAGCTTCGATACGAATCCGCTCACAAGTCTCTCGATCCCCTGGCGCACCGAGGAGGTAGATGTTGTCGTTGAAAGAAGTTTCCTTTAAAAATTTGATCCAATTCTCGGCCGGGTACTGTTTCGTAAACCAGACGGAGGTCGGGGCAAGGGTGATGTACGGTTCGGTTTTAAGATGAGCCACTTTTTGGACGACCTCCTCGCTGAGATGCAGTTTGGGTTTTTCCAGTTTATCATCTGTCCACTCGGCGATCAGCTGAAGATTTCGCTCCACTTCGTGTTTGCCATTGCCGATTTCATGTGGAATCCTGCGATCAAAGCAGAACGCAAAGGGATTCTTGTCAAAGCCAACTTTGATCCTCGCTTTGGACATCATGGTCAGCATGCCCGTCGCTCCAAAACGCTGGACATTGACCAGCAGGTCATACTTTTCTTTCTTCACCTGCCCGATTAGCTTGAACAGGTTCTTCATCTTGGCAGTCTTCTTATCCCAGATCAGGAGGTTGGTCAGGTGAGGGTGTCCTTCCAGTAAATTTTCATTGCCTTTGCGCAGCAAAAAATCCAATTGAGCCTTAGGAAAATGACGGTGCAATTTCTCGATCAAGGGTGTAGCGAGCACCACATCTCCGATGAAGGCGGTTTGAACAATCAGGATTTTTCGGAATTCCACAGCAGCAAAAATGGTTAACCTTTATTGAATGTCTAACTTTAAGTCAAAACTTAACAACCATGAGATCATTACTTTCATTAACTATTTTAAGTCTATTCATATTTTCATGCAGTCCAGGCAAATCGTCTGATTCTAAAGAAACTGAATCGAAGGAAGTGGAGATGCCAAAAATCGAGCTAACCAAAGCTCCAGCTTCTCCAGAGTACCATGATGCCCTTCTGACCAAGGCGGGAATGGAGGCAGTCCCAAACGACTCTGCAAGTAGGATTGATTATTCATTTGAAGTTGAAAATTATGAGCTGGGTGTTCAGACCGAAGATGCCGGTACTCGCGGAATTGCGAATTCCGGCAAGGGTCAGCACATTCACTATATCGTGAACAATGGACCCTATTCAGCACATTACATGCCGGGAGTCAATGATCAGCTTGCTCCAGGGAATTACACGGTTCTGGCCTTTTTATCAAGATCCTATCATGAAAGCGTGAAGTCTCCGGGAGCATTTCACATAGAAAACCTAACAGTAGGAGATGTAGAGAAGGAGGAAGTTGACCTGAGCACTCCACACATGTTTTACAGCCGGCCGAAGGGTACGTATAAGGGGCAGGATGCTGCAAAAGTGATGTTGGATTTTTATCTACTGAACTGCACCTTGTCTCAAGGAGGATACAATGTCAAAGCGACAATTAATGGCGAAGAATTTTTGATCGATGAATGGACACCTTACTACATGACCGGATTACCAATGGGCGAGGTAACGATCAAATTGGAGCTACTGGATCCTGAAGGAAATCTGGTTGACAGCCCGTTTAATTCTGTGGAACGCACGGTGACCTTAGAAAAATAATGGATGCATTAATGGATGGCCTTGGATGGCTTGGAGCCGGCCTGCTATTGTCGGCTTTTTTCTACCTCACGATTTTCAACAAGCAGGGCACCAACACCATCTACCTGATGGGCAACTTACTTGGCTCCATCGGCTTGCTAATCAATGCGTGGTACAATGAAGCATTTCCCTTCGTGCTGGTCAATGCTTTTTGGGTGGTGATTACACTTTTTGGTTTATTCAAGAAATTCAGAAAAAGTCCACCCGAGACGGCCTGATTCGATCTAGTTATAAACCAATGAAATGAAAGAATTTATGATCTTGATTCTTGCCCGGGGCGAGAGGGATTTGACGCAGGAAGAAACTGAAAAATGCCTAGCCAGCTATGGCAAATGGGCCGAAGAAATGGGTGAAGCCCATGTTGACGCCCGCCTATTGTCATTGACGGAGGGTAGACTGATCAATAAGAATAAGGAAATGGTTTTAGACGGCCCTTTTGCAGAGTCTAAGGAGTTGGTGGCAGGGTTCGCCTTGATCCAGGCTCCAGATTTGGATAAGGCAGAGGATTTGGCACATTCCTGCCCGCTCATCGAGTATTTCGATCTGTTCGTCAAAGAAACTGCTTAAGTATTTCGGAAATATTAGATTTTAGAGGAATGGTTCAGAATCCAAAAGGTAAAACAGCCATCATAACAGGAGGTACCAAAGGAATCGGTTTTGGTATCGCGGAAGCAATGCTCCAGGTGGGCATGAATGTTTTCATAACTGGAAGGAATGAGGAGGGAGTGAATGATGCAATTTCTAAGATGCTTGGCAAGGATGCCGGAAAAGTGGAAGGCATTGCTGCCGATGTGAGAAGTGCAGATGACATGAACCGCGTCGCTCAAGAATGTCTGAAGGCTTTTGGAAGTATCGATGTACTAGTGGCAAATGCCGGGGTAGGGCATTTCGGGAATATCTCAGACATGACGCTTGACCAATGGCACGAAACCATAGACGTAAACTTGTCTGGGGTATTTAATTCGGTGAAATCTTGCCTGGAGCCGTTGAAGGAATCAGGAGGTTACATCATCACCATCGCCAGTCTTGCGGGCACCAATTTCTTTGCTGGGGGTACGGCCTACAACGCAAGTAAGTTTGGATTGGTCGGGTTCACTCAGGCGCTCATGCTGGATCTACGTCAGGAAGGAGTGAATGTGACCACCATCATGCCTGGTTCTGTTTCCAGTTATTTCAACGATCGAACCCCGGGAGCTGGGGACGCCTGGAAGATCCAACCGGAAGATTTGGGACAAATGGTTGTGGATTTATTGAGAATTGATCCAAGAACCTTACCTTCAAAAATCGAAGTTAGACCAAGTAAACCACCAGCTAAATAGTCAATGGCCAAGAAGGAAACGAGAGCTGTCCATGGTGCATTCAATCACCTGCCAAATGCCAGACCGGTATCCACGCCCATTTACCTGTCCAGCACCTACCACAGGAATGAGGATGGTTCGTACAACGAAGACCTGATCTACACGCGTGAGTCCAACCCGAATCGTTTGATTTTAGAAAAGGCTATGACCGATCTTGAAGGGGGAGCTTGTGCTTTTGCCTTTGGGTCGGGGATGGCGGCAGTCCACGCGGTGTTCCAAAGCTTGGAGCCTGGCAAGAAAGTGCTGATTCCTGATGATGCTTACTATGCCGTTAGGCAGTTGGCAGAGAAAGTTTTCAAAAGGTGGGGTCTTACTGCTGAGTACATCGATATGTCGGATTTAGATGTGGTGGTAAAAAGTCTTTCAGACGATGTTGCCTTGATCTGGCTGGAGAGTCCGTCCAATCCTCAATTAAAAATCACTAATATTTCTGCAGTAGCCGACTTGACAAAGAAGCATGGAATCATCTGCGCAGTTGACAATACCTGGCCGACTCCCATTCTCCAAAATCCCATTGCATTAGGCGCTGATATTGTGATTCATTCCTCAACGAAGTATCTAGGCGGCCACAGCGATGTACTCGGAGGGGTGGTGATTATGGCCCAAGAAAATGAACAAGCCGAGAGAATTCACGACATCCAGAAGCTAGGAGGAGGAGTTCCATCTCCGTTTGATTGCTGGCTGATCAGTAGGGGAATCCAGAGCTTAAGTGTTAGAATAAAAGAACAAAGTCTGTCAGCAATGAAGTTGGCGGCCTGGCTGTCGAACCATCCAAAAGTAGAAATGGTTTTATACCCGGGCTTGGAAGATCATGACGGGCATGAGATTGCAAAAAGACAGATGACCAGGGGGTATGGAGGCATGTTTTCTGTGCTGCTCAAAGAAAATGTCAAGAAAATCTTGGAAATCTCACATCAGTTACGATATTTTACCAGCGCAACAAGTTTGGGAGGAGTAGAGAGCCTGATTGAACATAGAAATTCAACCGAAGGACCTGAGAGCACAACTCCTGAAAATTTACTCCGAGTCTCCGTGGGACTTGAGCATGTCGATGACTTAATAGCGGATTGGGAACAGGCACTGAAGGAATGAAGAGCATTTTAGATTATCTAAACACATCATACAGCCTCATAAAGCTGAACACATTTTTGTGGCAATTCTGTGTGCTTGGTCCGTTGATTACCTTCGTTTATATCCTCTCCATTAAACCATATGGTTTCAGTTTGTTCGATCAATCTGAGCAGTTAAAAATTGCGTTTTTCTTTTCAGCTCCACCAATGCTCATTTGGGCGCTGCACCTATACTTGATTCGCCCATTGGTGGTGAAGCGGCTCACCAGACTGAACACAGTTCTTTTTATCGTTTGGATCAGTTTAATAGTTGGGCTGTACAACTACACCTTCGCAGAGATTTACATTTTCGGGAGCTTATTTGATTTTTACTGGCTGCCAATGGTCTTGAAGCAGTCGCTAATCCTTGGCGGGTTGGTCACGTTGATCTTAGCGAGTTCTCATGCCGGGTGGAAAATGCGGCGAAGGATTCTTAAGAAAAAAAAAGAATGGGAAATGGCGCATATCTTAGGAGCGCATAAAATTGAGCCTCAGAGGGTTCAATGAGCAAATTCGCAGATTTTACACCACTTTTTCTTTCCTGGTTTACGCTTCTTCGGTGGTCGCTTGTGCCCGAAATAGAATTTATTTGAATACTGTTTTTTGTTGGCAAGTCTGGCTTCCTGATCCTTTTGCTTTGCCACAGCCTTCATCCGTTCTTCAAACTTATCCTGTGATTCTATGGCCTTCTTTGATGTTTCCTTCTTCTTGAAAATGCCTAGAAATCCTTTCCTTGATTTTTGCTTGCTAGCTTGGTAAACAGGTCTGGGGGCGGTTGAGCCGGCATCTCGGGTGGACTGAGCTGTGCTGCCCAATGAAACCACAAAAAAACAAACTGCAAGCAAATAAAATCTCATATCTCCTGTTTACAATTTAACCGATTGAAGGAACAAAAATTGTGTTCACCTCCGTTGATCAAAATTCCGAAAGGCAAAACTAATTAAATGACCAACTTTGTCCCCGAAATGCAAAAAACTGCTTTACTAGTCTTTTTTCTGATCGCAGGGACATCCCTGTCAGGCCAAATCTTGAAATCCGATTTGAATCGGAGAGTGGATGTGGGGATGGAGATGATGATGGCTGGTTCGTATGATTCGGCCGATCATCAGTTTACAATAGTACTGAAGAAGCTAAAGCCGCTTCCCTCGAAGATGGCCTATTTCTACGGTCGAAATAGTTATCACCTTGGCCACCACAAACGAGCGATAAATTGGCTCAACAAATACATTCAATTGACGGGTGCCCGTGGAATTTATTACGAGGAAACCGTAGCTTACCTTGGCTTGGCTGAAACTGCCTACATCGATGAGCGCAAGGCAAACGCACAATCCGTCAGTGATCAGTTTGCAGCTGAGGAATTTGATTGTGGAGGATTGGACAAAATGCTCTGCCCAGTATGTGCCGGCTCAGGTGTGGTGATGTTGGCTGGTAAGTTTGACACCATTTACAAAACCTGTCCATATTCTTTAGGTGAGGGATTTCTCAGCTGCGATGATTACAATTTGTTTATGAAAGGGAAGCTGGAAGCGAAAATATCGGAGTAGACTACTTAGTTCGGTCGATAGAAAATTGAACCAGATTCTTTAGAGAGGTTTTGTAAACCGAGTCTTCCAGTTCTTCCAGAATAGCATTTGCCTTAGCATGATATTCATTCATCTTATTCACTGCATAATCTATTCCTCCAGAATCTTTCACGAAATTGATGACTTCATTGACCGCTCCTTTTTTTCGTTCGCTTTTCTTGACCAAGGATTTTATTCTTCGCTTTTCAGAATTTGAAGACTGATTCAAGGCATAAATTAACGGAAGCGTCATTTTTTTCTCCTTGATATCTATGCCTGTGGGCTTGCCGATTTCATCGGTTCCATAGTCAAAAAGGTCATCCTTGATCTGAAAGGCCATCCCAACGGATTCTCCAAAGGCAGCCATTTTCTTGACGATGGCATCTGAAGCGCCTGAGGAGGATGCACCAACGCGACAGCAGGATGTGATGAGGCTGGCTGTTTTCTGACGAATGACTTCATAATAGATATCTTCCGAGATGTCTAATTTCCTGGCCTTCTCCATTTGTAAAAGCTCCCCCTCGCTCATTTCTTTTACTGCTTCTGAGACTATTTTCAAGAAATCATGATCTCCATGTTCGACGGAAAGCAATAATCCGCGTGAGAGGAGAAAGTCTCCGACAAGCACAGCGATTTTATTTTTCCAGAGTGCATTGACCGAGAAGAATCCCCGGCGGTAGTGTGCATCATCAACGACATCATCATGGACAAGTGTGGCCGTGTGCAGCAGCTCAATCAGCGCAGCACCCCGGTACGTGGATTCTGAGATTTGACCAGTCGCACCGGCACTCAGGAAAACGAAGAGCGGCCTCATTTGCTTTCCCTTTCGCCTGACGATGTACTGCATGATCTTATCCAAGAGCATCACTTTGCTCTTCATGGAATGCCGAAATTTCTTTTCGAATTCTTCCATTTCGAAGGCTACAGGAGCTTGGATGTCTTTCAGCTTCATCGACATTGAGGGGCAATGATAAATCGAAGTTGTCTCACGTACTAATTTGAAATGGCGACTAGCAAATCACTGCGAGTAATAATGTGCGGTTGGTTGTTTGCATCCCGGAGCATCAAGGCTTTGTTTTCACCTTTAATCATCGTGGAAAGCACGTCGACCGTTTCATTTGGAGAAACAAATGGAAATGGCCCGTCCATGATCTCACTGACAGGCTCATCCTTCAATTCAGGTTTTGACAGAAGCTCCTTCAAAACCTTCCCGTCTGAGATACTGCCAACAAAGCTGTCATTGGAAATAACAGGAACCTGGTCCACTCCATGCTCGTGCATCTTAAGGATCGCCTCACCAATTTTGGTGTCCGAGTTTACAGTAAGCAGTGAACTTTGTGATTTACGATTTTTGAGGATGTCACTGGCAGTGGCAAACTTCCTTTCTTCGAGGAAGCCGTGATCTTTCATCCAGTTGTCATTGTATACTTTGCCCAGGTACCGCGTGCCATGATCGGGGAGTATGATGACCATCACATCATCTGCCTTCATATTCTCTCTGGCAAACTCAATGGCTCCATGCACAGCAGACCCGCATGACCAGCCGATGAATAGTCCTTCTTCTCGGGCCAGTCTCCTTGTCATGATCGCTGCATCTTTATCTGTGACCTTCACAATATGGTCTACCAAGTCGAAATTGACGTTTTCTGGAAGTATATCTTCTCCAATGCCTTCAGTGAGATATGGATAGATTTCTTTTTCATCGAAAATCCCTGTCTCCTTGTATTTCTTAAAGACTGAGCCGTATGAGTCCAATCCTACCGTAACAATATCCGCATTTTGCTCCTTTAAGTACTTTGAGGTTCCACTGATCGTGCCTCCTGTTCCCATACCAGCCGCATAGTGCGTTATCTTACCTTCGGTATCTCTCCAGATTTCAGGGCCTGTAGTTTCGTAATGAGCGAGGGTGTTGGAGGGATTGTCATATTGATTAGGGTAGAAGGAATTCGGAATTTCTTCATTCAGCTTTTTCGCAACCGAATAATAGGATCGTGGATCTTCCGGAGGAACATTGGTTGGACAAACCATTACTTCAGCTCCTACAGCCCTTAAAATGTCAATCTTTTCCTGCGACTGCTTGTCTGCTAAAGTGAAAATGCATTTATAACCTTTGGCGATTGCCGCTAGTGCCAGTCCCATTCCTGTGTTACCCGAAGTACCTTCTATCACAGTGCCCCCTGGTTTCAATACACCGGCTCTCTCTGCATCCTCTATCATCTTGATCCCTATGCGATCCTTTACAGAATGCCCGGGATTCATGTATTCCACCTTGACCAGTATCGTGCCCGGGATCTCGGCACCAATTTTATTCAATTTAACTAGTGGAGTATTGCCGATTGCATCGGTGATATTGTTCAGATATTTCATTCTGTGATTTTGGCACAAAAGTAGGGAATCCAATCGCCCATAAAAACCATAGAAAACTTCTATTTCTCTAACGCTACGAATTGACCCGAAAAAAGCGTTTACGGGTAAAAACGTAAAGCTTTTGGGTAAAAAACAACAGGATATTCTGACTGCAAACGTTTGCAAATAATTAAATTCGGAATAAAGGCTTTTTAGTCTTGGTGGCGGGGAGGTTTTTGATAATATTAGCGCTTTATAATGTTAAAAATTCTTAACTTATAGATGTATTGTAACCATCAACCGGCCAATAAAGAGTTTGATCCCTTCAGTGTTTCCTTCCTTAATTGTTTTGTTGATTCCGTTACGAGCAGGTTTAACCAAATGTGTAAATCAAGTAGCTAATCATAAACTAAAATTAATTTCTATGAAGCGACTATTACTTTCTTCGATGATAGCTCTGAGTGTGCTTGTGGTACAAGCTCAGCAGACTGTCTCGGGACGAATTGTCGATGGTGAAACAGGTGAAGCCCTAATTGGCGCATCAGTCACTATCAAAGGTACCTCTACGGGTACTGTTACTGACATAGATGGTAACTACAGTCTTTCTGTCACTGACGGAGCGACTTTGGTCATCTCGTATGTTGGGTATGTAACGCAAGAAATTGCGGTAGGATCCAGAACGTCAATTGATGTTTCCCTTGCTTCTGATGCAGAGCAACTCAGCGAATTAGTTGTAGTTGGTTATGGTACTCAGGATAAAAAGGAAATTACATCAGCGACGGTTCAACTTAACGAAGAGGAATTCAATAGAGGAAACATTAACGATGCTTCTACGCTATTGCAAGGTAAAGTTCCTGGTTTGAGTGTTTACAACAAGGGAGGTAACCCTAATTCGAATCCTACGGTTCGATTAAGAGGTATCTCTACTCTAGGTGCTAACCAAAGTCCTTTGGTAGTTATCGATGGAGTAATTGGAGCAACACTAGACAATGTAGACCCTAATGACATTGAGAGCATTAACGTCTTGAAAGATGGATCTGCTTCTGCGATCTATGGCTCTCGAGGTTCTTCCGGGGTAATTCTTGTTACAACAAAAGGTGGTAAGAAAGGTCAGGTAACTGCTTCGTATAATGGTTATGTTTCTGCAGCTAATGTTGCGAGAAACATTGACGTTATGACAGCTAGTGAATACACGGCCGCTGGAGGTAATGACTTAGGTGCAGAAACTGATTGGCAAGACTTGGTGACAAGAACAGCCGTTTCGAATGTTCACAATATCTCCGTTGCAGGCGGTTCCCAAAACACAACTTTCAGGTTCTCTACTAATATTAGAACCATTGAAGGTGTGTTGCTGAAGTCTGGTTTCGACCAAATCAACTCAAGAGCGAGCATTGATCATTGGGCGTTGAATGATAAGTTGAATGTTAAGTTCAACATGTCATTGACAAATCGTGAGAGTAATTTCTCTTTCAATGAGGCCTTAAGATATGCCGCACTTTTCAACCCAACTGCTCCGGTTAGGAATACAGCTGGTGGATATTTCCAGGCTGTTTTGTTTGATAACTTCAACCCGGTTGCGATTGTTGAGCAAAATCAAAATCTTGGAAAAAGAAAGAATTTGAACTTCAACACTCAAGCGAGTTATGAATTAATGGAAGGTTTAACCTTGACTGCAAATGTGGCCAAGCAATACACAACCAACCTTACTGGTCAATTCTACCCTCAAGCTTCTTTATTCAGAGGATTTAACCGAGGCGGTTTGGCTAGCAGATATACTTCTGATGAAGAATTCACTTTGTTTGAAGGATATGGTAGCTATACTACTGATCTGAACAATATCAACTTGACGTTCACGGGAGGTTATTCTTACCAGGAAATCGAATTTGAAGATATCTATGTTGAGGTTGGAAACTTCCCAACTGACGCAACCGGTTTCAACGTTCTTGAAGACGGTGGAGACATCCTAACTGGAAGCGCGACTGGATTGAATATCAACAGTAACGTAGCTCCTACGAACAGAATTATTGCCTTCTTTGGTCGGTTGAATATGACATTTGACGATGGAATCTTCTTGAATGCTTCGATTAGAAGAGAAGGTTCTTCATGGTTAGGAGAAGATAACCAATGGGGTATTTTCCCAGCTGTGGGTGTAGGTGTTGATATTAATAAATACGCTAACATAGACGCTTTCGACGCATTAAAGTTTAGAGCAGGATATGGTGTGACCGGTTCACTACCAGAAAGAGGTGGATTGTCTAAAGAAGCTTTTGATTATAACTTCTCTGGTGGTGGTACAGTAACTAGAACCAGAGAGGCTAACCCTGATTTGAAGTGGGAAGAAAAAGCTGAGATTAACATAGGTTTAGACTTTGTTGCATTAAACAACAAACTAAGCGGTACCATTGATTGGTATACCAGAGATGTAAATGACTTCATCCTACCAAGACAGGCCGCTAGTAGTGTGTTTATAGAATACGCTAACCTTGGAGATGTAAATACTAAAGGACTAGAAATAGCCATGAATTATGCCGGTATTGGAAACGGTGAAATTTCATGGTCTCCGGGAATAATCTTCTCTACCTACAAAACGGTGATTCAAGACTACCTTCAGGATGAGTCGTTTATTGCCAATCTAGGAGCGCCAGGTCAAAATGCTACACCAACGACTAGAGTTAAAGTTGGTGAGGAAATTGGACAAATCTGGGGACCTGTTTTCGAGGGAGTTGAAACGGATGGCACTGTAATCTTTGCTGATGTTAATGGCGATGGTACAGTGATTGCAGATCCAACTGAAGTAAACAACCCAGATGCTGATATGCAACTTCTTGGATCAGGTATTCCTGATTTTGAGCTTGGTTTCACTAACACAGTGACCTACAAGAACTGGGAACTAAACATGTTGTTTAGAGGGGCATTTGGACACAGCTTGTTGAATACTTTCCGAGCATTCTACGAGCCGATTGATCCGGGAGCTATCAATTCTTACAATAGAGTTCAAACAGATCTTCAAATTGCTGATTTGACTGAAGCTAAATTCAGCTCTTTGTATGTAGAAAAAGCTGATTTTGTGAGATTGGATAATGTGACATTGAGCTATAAATTCGACATGTCGGGCAGCAATGCATTCAAATCTCTAAGTGCTTATGCCAATGTTCAAAACGCTTTCACGTTGACTAACTATACTGGAATCGATCCAGAACCAGTTTTGGTTGATGGTGGTGCCGTTGACAATGGTGGACAGCCTGGTGGCGGGGGTGGAGTACTTGCTCCTGGTATTGACAGAAGAAATAACTACTTCACTGCGCGAACTTTTACCGTTGGTATTAAGGTTGGATTTTAATAGAAAATAATCAGAAAAATGAAAAATAAATTAATAGTTTCAGTTCTGGCTCTTCTGATTTTGGTGGCGTACGGTTGTACTGACCTTACCGAAGAGTTGAGAGATGAATTCACTGAGGACTTTACTCCGGATAACCCTGGTGTAAATCCTAGCACGAATGTAAATATGCCTACCCCGGACGATGGGCTGGGAGCGGCGTTTGGTACCTTGTTTGGTACTTCAGCTAATCACTACACGTACTTTTCAGTACAGGAAGTATCAACCGATGAAGCAGTAATTACTCAAAAGGGTGGTGACTGGTTTGATGGTGGTATCTGGCTTCAGATGCATCAGCATACTTGGACTGCTGCGCATGATCCACTTAATGCTACCTGGGCAAATCTCTATGGAGGTGTCAACGAATGTAATCGTCTAATTGGAGATGGTTTGTCAGTGGAAGGCGAGGCGATTGTTCGCTTGGTCAGAGCTTACTACTTCTGGAGATTACTTGATCTTTTTGGAAATATTAAGACGCCATTGGTAGATGGAGCTGATGTTGCTCAGAGTACTTCGGCTGCTACTTTCGATTTAATTGAAAATGAAATCTTGGATGTATATGGTGACTTACCTTCAGGACGTCAGGATTATGGACGACCTAGTCAGGGAGCAGCAGATGCTTTGTTAGCAAGATTGTATCTGAACTGGGAAGTTTATAGCCCGGGCGATGCTGATGGGACTAATAATTATCAAATGGCCATTGACAGAGCGGATAATGTAATCAACGATGGATCTTGGGATCTAGACGACAGCTACGCTGACGTGTTTGCCCCGGATAACGTAGATAACATTGAGCATATCTGGGTAGTACCATTTGATGAGGCGACTGGAGGAGGAATGAATCTTGCTCAGATGACTTTTCACTATCCGACGCAGCTGACGTACAATCTACAGCAACAGCCTTGGAATGGATACTCTACTTTGGAGGCATTCTACAACTCCTACGAAAATGGAGATGAGAGAAAAGACAACAACTTCGTGGTAGGTCCGCAGTTTGATCTTTCCGGAAACCCGTTAGTAGATGTGGCTTTTGATCCGGATGATCCGGATGGAGCTGAGATCAACTATACGCCTGCCATAAACGAGTTATTTCCAAGTGGAAGTCGTCAGGCGGGTGCGAGATTCGGTAAGTTTTCGCACAAGCTTGGACAAACCCCTAACATGGATAACGATTACCCGTTATTCAGATACGGTGGTGTCCTACTTGACAAAGCTGAAGCAATGTGCCGATTGGCAGGTGACTGGAATGCAGGTACTTCAATTGTGAATGAGTTGAGAGAACGTGCCGGCGTTGCTGATTTCGGAACCATGACAGAAGCTGATTTCCTAGCTGAAAGAGGCAGAGAATTGTTCATCGAAAGTCTAAGAAGAAATGATCTAATTAGATTTGGTGAGTTTACATCTACTTGGTGGGAGAAGGATGCCAGTGATCCGTTTAGAACATTGTTCCCGATTCCTCAAGCGCAGATTAACGCTGCTGCGGATGAAGGATTGCAACCTCTAGCTCAGAATCCTGGCTACTAAGAGTAAGATAATTTAGAATTTAAAAGGCCGTCTTTTGACGGCCTTTTTTTGTTTTTAACAATTGCAGAGAAATTCATAAAAATAACGTGAGATACTTTTTGGATTGAATGATTCGACTGCAAAATCATTCGATTATTTTTACAAGAAGAACTTGGTTTTGATCCGATGAAAGTAAAGGGCAGTGAAGCACTGATTTTGATGATGATTTTCTTTGGATGTCAGACCAAGAGCGATGTGCTCTTTTCAGAAGTATCGTCAAAAGCAGGGATTACATTCTTCAATGAACTTACGTATACCGAAGAGTTCAACCCTTACACGTATCGGAATTTTTATAATGGGGCAGGGGTGGCCTTGGGTGACGTGAATAATGATGGACTATTGGATGTTTATTTCACTGGAAACATCGTTGACAACAAGCTTTTTCTCAACAAGGGAAATTGGGAATTCGAAGACATTACTGAAAGTGCACAAGTTGCCTGCCCTGGAGTTTGGTCAAGCGGAGCAACCTTCGCAGATGTGAATGGAGATGGTTGGTTGGATCTTTATGTATGCAAGTCAGGAAAGCCAGAAGGAGAAAATAGACACAATGAGCTATTCATAAATAATGGTGATCTAACGTTCACCGAAAAGTCAAAAGAGTATGGCCTGGACGTTCTAGGTCTCTCCACCCATGCTGCATTTTTTGACTATGACAAGGATGGAGATTTGGATGTGTACGTCCTGACCAATTCTATTAAAACGATTGGTGTGGGTTTTGACTTGGTGAAAGACAGAAGAGAAATTCCCGACCCATCAAACGGCGGTAATAAATTCTTCAGAAATGACGATGGGAAATATGTCGACATAACTCTGGATGCAGGAATTTACACAAGTGATATTGGTTTCGGTCTCGGCATTACCCTAGGTGATTTCAATCATGACAGTTGGACCGATGTGTTTATTTCTAATGACTTTTTTGAGCGTGATTACTTATACATTAATGATAAGTTGGGAGGGTTTACCGAGTCAGCTGAGGAATATTTCAAAAGCCTAAGCATGGGCTCAATGGGGGCAGATGTTGGAGACTTGGACAATGATGGCAAACCCGATCTGATGGTCACAGAAATGCTCCCAGGAACCATCGAAAGAAAAAGGAGTAAAGCCATGTTTGAGTCATGGGATAAGTACCAACTTGCAGTTTCTAAGGGTTACTTCCATCAGTACCCCAGGAATGCACTTCAAAGAAACACCGGAGAGGGTGGTTTTTCTGAAGTGAGTAGGTTGTCTGGACTTTCTGATACGGAATGGAGCTGGGGAGCATTGATTTTCGACATGGATAACGATGGTCTCAAGGATATTTTCGTGTCGAATGGGATTTATAAAGACTTGCTGGATCGTGATTATTTGACGTTCATGGCCAATGATCAGCAGGTGCGAGCAACCTTGAATGAAAAGGGAAGTGTGATAACAGATCTCATTGACATGATTCCGAGCACGCCTATAAGCAACGCAGCATTCAAAAATATAGGTCAATTTCAATTTGAAAATTCGTCGGATAAGTGGGGACTTGGAACCCCAAGTTTTAGCAATGGAAGTGCATATGGCGACTTGGACAATGATGGTGACTTAGACTTGGTTGTCAATAATGTGAATATGAAATCCTTCGTTTATCGAAATGAAACCGACACAGCCAAGTCACGGAGTTTAAGAGTTAAACTCAGAGGAGAAATGAACACCTCAGGGGTTGGAGCGAAAATAGAAGCTTGGGCAGGAGATGCTTTTTTTATCAGAGACAATTATCCCTCAAGAGGATTCCAAAGCTCAGTGGATCCGGTAATACATTTAGGACTAGGAGAAGTAGTAACACTTGATTCGTTGAAGGTAATCTGGCCATCGGGCAAAGAGTCCTTTTTTAAGGATGTTCGCACGAACCAAACTTTGGTTGTCGAGGAGAGTGAGGCTTTTAATGTGAAACAAAGGCTGGAATTAGGTACCAATAAGTCTTGGATCAAACCAACCGACTTCCTGTCAAACTTCACTCACAGGGAGAATAATTTCGTCGATTTTGATAGAGAGAGACTACTTCCTGAAATGTATAGCAATGAAGGGCCGGATATTTCCGTAGGCGACCTTGATGGTGATGACGTCCCTGAATTATTTTTTGGAGGAGCAAAGGAAAATGCTGGGATCGTACTGAATAGCTCAGATGGTATTAAAGAGCTGTTACCGCCGGCACTGGCAAGAGATTCCTTGTCTGAGGACGTTGCTTCCGTGATTTTTGATGCGAATGGAGATGGGTTAGAAGACTTATTTGTTGCCAGCGGAGGAAGGGCGTTTAACAAAACCTCTGGAGCAATGAGGGATCGATTGTATATAAATGACGGATCAGGGCAATTGGTTAAAGAAAGTGATCGATTACCGAGATCAATGAATTTTAGTTCCAGCACAGTCAGCTTTGCAGACTGGGATAATGACGGGGATTTTGATCTTTTCATCGGCGAACGTTTTCATCCATTTTACTACGGGCAAAAAGGTGGTGGTTACATTCTGGAGAATGATGGACAGGGGTATTTCAGTGATGTGACAAATGAGGTTGCCAGTGGATTGACGGGTATGGGTATGGTCACAGATGCAAAGTGGGCTGATATTGATGGCGATGGCGATTCTGATTTGGTAGTAGTCGGAGATTGGATGTCTGTAAGAGTATTTAAGAATGAGGATGCTAAGCTCGTGGATCGAACAACCGAAATGGGTCTTCAATATAGCCGCGGATGGTGGCGATCAGTCCAAGTAGCGGATGTTGACCGGGATGGAGATCTGGACATTCTTGGAGGAAATCATGGAACCAATTCATTCTTTATTTCGGGGACAAAAATGTTCTTAAATGACTTTGATGACAATGGGAAGGTCGAGCAGATTATCTGTGTCCCGAGGGATCGGAAATACTATCCGATAGCCGACCGGGATGAGTTGATTGCCCAAATTCCATCTTTGAAGAAGAAAATCCTTTACTACAAGGATTATGCATCCATGAGTATCACCGATTTATTTTCCGAAGAAAAATTGCAGGAATGCAAGGTCTTCGAAGTGGATGTGTTGGCTTCTTCCATTTTTTACAATGAAGGCACGCAATTCAGAGAAATGACTTTACCAATCGAAGCTCAATATGCTCCTGTTTATGCGATTGAAGCAAATGATCTAAACGGCGATGGTTTTGTTGATTTGATCGTGGGAGGAAATCAGTATCTGGTTAAACCTCAATTCGGTCGATATGATGGTTTGAGTGGGTTGATACTAGAAGGAGGCAAAGACGGATTCAGTTCTGATCGGTTACAGTTTCTAGGGATCAAAGGTCAGATAAGAGATATTAAATTTGTTGAAATCCTTGGCGAAAAATTAGTCGTATTCGCCAGAAATAATGATAAACCGTTGATTTATGAGGTTGTTAAGTAAGCTATTTGCTCTAGCTTTTATTGTCCTTTTGATTTCATGTGGCAAGTCGGATTATGATCGATTGGTGACAACAGAATTAGGGAAGAATGTACGAATGGACTCCATTGTTTGGAATGTCTTCTTTGGTGATTCCCAGAAAGAATTTTATGCCGTTTGCTGGGAATTAAACAAACAAGGAATCATCGGGCATGGGCCTGAAAACCAACATGTGATGTACAAAATGAAGGGAGCGTCACCGCATGTAATCTCGATGTTGTATTATCCTGAATTTGATTCTCAGGACAGGTTGAAGCGAATGGATATGAAATTTTTCTATGACGGTTGGAGCCCCGGTACCAAGAAATTTAGTTCTGATAGTCTTTTACCCGTTGTAATGGACTCCCTTGAACAATGGTATGGGGGTAATGAATTTATTGAAGTCGTATTTGATGAAGACCCGCAGAAACTTCATGTCAAAATGGATGGAAACCGAAGGATCACAGTACATGCTGATCAGAGCAAATTCGTAATTGTCCGGGTCACTGACATGCTCAACGAGGAAAACTAATGAAAAAAATACTTGCGATATTTTTAGTTGGAATTTTCACAAGCTGCGATAAGGAGTCTGCACCAGGCACCTTATTCCAACTTTTGGATTCTAATGAATCCGGCTTTTCATTCCAAAACGATCTCACTTTTGATCAGGAGTTTAACGTGTACACCTACCGCAATTATTACAATGGAGGTGGCGTGTCAATTGGCGATATAAATGGTGATGACCTGCCTGATATTTACATGACTGCCAACATGAAGGCGAATAAGCTCTTCCTCAATAAAGGAGACATGCGCTTCGAGGACGTCACTGATCGGGCCGGTGTAGCCGGGACAAAGGCTTGGTCTACCGGTGTAACCATGGCAGATGTAAATGCCGACGGCTTGTTAGATATCTACGTTTGTAATTCGGGTGATATTGCTGGAGATAACAAACAAAATGAGCTTTTCATTAACAATGGTGACATGACCTTCACCGAATCAGCTGAAGAATTTGGTCTGGCTGATCAGGGGTTTTCCACACACGCTTCATTTTTTGATTACGACAAGGATGGGGACTTGGACGTCTACATCCTGAATAATTCGTATCAGTCCATAGGAAGTTTTGATTTGAGAAGAAATGAGCGTCCCAAGCGAGATGAGCTGGGCGGTGATAAGCTCATGCGAAACGATGATGGCAAATTTGTGGATGTCAGCATCGAAGCTGGAATCTATGGAAGCGTAATCGGTTTTGGACTTGGGGTTACTGTGGGTGACGTCAATGGGGATAACTACGAGGACATTTACGTGTCCAATGATTTCTTCGAGCGAGATTACCTGTATATCAATAACCAGGATGGGACATTCAGCGAACGACTAACCGAGCAAATGAGATCCATCAGTGGCGCATCCATGGGAGCGGATATGGCCGATATCAATAATGACGGACACAATGATTTGTTTGTCACCGAGATGTTGCCGAGCGATTACGAACGACTCAAAACGGTCACGACGTTCGAGGACTGGAATAAATATCAATACAACATTGATAATGGCTACTTTCATCAGTTTACGAGAAATACTTTTCAGTTGAACAATGGCGACAACTCGTTTTCAGAAATCGGAAGACTGGCCGGGGTGGAAGCAACCGATTGGAGCTGGGGAGCTTTGATTTTCGATTTTGACAATGACGGATTGAAGGACTTGTTCGTCGCGAACGGGATTTACCAGGACCTGACAAATCAAGACTATTTGCAGTATGTTTCCAACGAAGAAGTGATCAAGTCCATCGTCACCAATGATGGCGTGGACTATGCCAAATTAATAGACCTGATCCCCTCTAACCCAATTCCAAATCACGCATTTTATAACAAGGGAGGGCTTCAGTTTGAGGACCGAGCAGGTGAGTTTGGATTGGACACGCCAGGATTTTCCAATGGTTCAGCCTATGGCGATTTGGATAACGATGGGGATCTGGATTTGGTGGTGAATAATGTGAACATGCCCTCTTGGCTTTACCAAAATACTAGCTCCGAAGGAAACTACATCAAGTTTAAGTTAAAAGGAGAACGCTCAAATGCCTTTGCCGTGGGTGCCAAAATTCGAATCACTCAAGGTGATCAGGACTACTACGTTGAACAACAACCTGTGCGTGGTTTTCAGTCCAGCATGGATCCCCAACCACTACTGGGTCTGGCGTCCGATGAGACGGTTAATGTAGAGGTGATTTGGCCGCTGGGAAGAATCACTCGGTTGGAAAATATCTCTCCAAATCAGACACTGGAGCTTATAGAAAAGGATGGGAAATTGCCTTCACAAATTGCTGAAACATCCTCGAATCGGATCTTTGAAATGATGGAAGCTCCCGATTGGAAGCATGAAGAAAACGAATTTGTGGATTTCCACAGAGACCGTCTGCTGTGGCATATGAACAGTATGGAAGGGCCAAGAGCGGCCGTTTCAGATGTTGACGGGGATTCTCAGCCGGAAGTTTATGTTGGCGGTTCCAAAGAAAGTGCCGGGGTTTTGTTCTCAGGTTCAGATTTCAAGATTTTGCAAGAGTTTACCGCTGACGCTATTTCTGAAGACGCTGAGATTTTGTTCTTCGATTTGGAAAACGATGGCGACCAGGACATGTATGTAGCGAGCGGTGGGGTGGAATTTTCGCAGCTTTCATCAGCTCTGTATGATCGATTGTATATCAATGATGGAAAGGGAAAGTACAAGAAGAACGAAGATTTTATAGGAACAGGCTTCATCAGCACATCGACCGTCGCAGGAGCTGATATTGACCAAGATGGAGATATCGATTTGTTCATAGGTGAACGAGCGAAACCTACGCGATACGGGATGCCTGGAAGCGGATTTATTCTCAAGAATGAGAATGGCGAATTGATTGACGCTACATCAAACTTAGCACCGGAACTAAAGGATATTGGCCTGATAAAAGATGGAGAATTTCAGGATTTTGATGGAGATGGAGACGCTGATTTAGTGCTTACCGGGGAATTTATGGGTCTTCACTTTTTCAAAAATGAGGGAGGTGTTTTTTCCAGGGTAGACCAATCGCTCGATAGTTTATTCGGTTGGTGGAATAGGCTGCACATCTTGGACGTGGATGGCGATGGAGATGCCGATATCGTGGCAGGTAATCATGGACTAAATAGCCGATTTAAAACAAGCTCGGAATATCCTATTACACTTTTCATTGCTGATTTCGATAAGAATGGCTCTACTGATCCAATTCTTGCCAAGTACAAGGAAGATGGAGAGGCTTATCCCTTTGCATTGCGTCATAACCTGATCGATCAGATCAAGTCTCTGAAGAAGCAATTCCCTGATTACGAGTCGTTTAGAAATGCCTCCATTCAGGATACTTTCACCGAGGAGCAGTTGCGCGAGGCAATGAAACTAGAGGTCAACTTTCTTTCGTCTGTTGTTTTGATCAATAAGGGAAATTTTGAATTTGAGGTTGTAGAACTGCCGATTCAAACTCAACTCTCACCTATTATGGCTATTTCGTCGGGTGACTATGACAGAGACGGAGACTTGGATGTTTTAGTAGGAGGAAATCTATACGGGACAAAGCCGGAAGTTGGTCGATATGATGCCAGCAACGGCACGCTGCTTCTCAATGACGGTCAAGGGAATTTTGAAGCAGCAGGCTCTGAATACGGATTTTTCGTAGAAGGTCAGATTCGTGAAATCCTGACACTTCCTGATAAGGTGATCGTGACCCGAAATGATGACAGCTTGGTCATTTTTTCCTACTAAGATGAAAAGGATCGAGACTCTCTGCCTTTTGGGCATTCTATTTTTTGGTTGCCAAACAGAAAACTCCGATCAGACTCTTTTCTCATTGCTGCCTTCAGAAATCACAGGAGTTGATTTTGCAAATAATCTGGAATATGAGCCGGATAAGAATATCATCGAATACCTCTATTACTACAACGGCGGTGGAGTAGCGATTGGCGATATCAACCAAGACGGGCTGCAGGATATCTTTTTCACAGCGAATCAGCAAACGAACAAGCTTTATCTGAACAAAGGCAATCTGCAGTTCGAAGACATTTCTGAAGCATCAGGAATTTCTCAAGTGCCTACATGGTCCACTGGAGTAGCTATTGCGGATGTGAATGGAGATGGCCAGCTGGACATCTATGTTAGTGAGGTTGGGAACTATAAGTCGTTTGAGGGTAGAAATAAACTCTACATCAATAACGGTGATTTGACTTTCACTGAGAAGTCTGATGATTACGGGATTGGCTTTATCGGCTTCTCGACCCAAGCTTCATTTTTCGATTATGATCACGACGGTGATCTCGATATGTATCTCTTGAATCACTCTATTCACACCCCCAGATCGTATAGAGATGCCGCTTCTCGGCTCGAACAGGACTCGCTTTCAGGAGATCGATTGTATGAAAATTTGCTTGATAAAGGGGAGATGAAATTCAGGGATGTGACTCGAGCGGCGGGTATTTATTCCAGCTCTCAAGGGTATGGACTGGGCTTGGTTACAGCTGATCTAAATCAAGATGGGTGGATGGATATTTATATAGGTAATGATTTTCACGAAAATGACTACCTGTACATCAACCAGAAGGACGGCACATTCAAAGAATTGCTTACCGAATTCATCGGCCACACCAGTAGATTTTCGATGGGAGTAGATGTGGGAGACATCAACGACGACAAACTGCCAGATGTTATTTCGCTGGACATGCTTCCCAATGAAGCCGAGATTTTGTTGAAATCCGGAGGTGAGGACAATAATCAAGTATCAGACATAAAGTCAAATCTGGGTTATGCCAGCCAGTATGCCAGAAATGCCATTCAGGTAAACAAAGGAAATGGTGAATTTGCAGAGGTTGGCTATTTGATTGACGCGCATGCCTCTGACTGGAGCTGGTCTGTCCTTATTCAGGATTTTGATTTAGATGGAAACGGTGATTTTTATATCACCAATGGAATCTATAGAAGACCCAACGATCTTGATTACATCAATTACTTGAGCAACATCAGCTTTGAAGGAAAATCAGAGGATGAAATAGAAGAATTGAAGCAGGAATTAATCAAAAGAATGCCCACTTTGAAAATCCCTAACCAGGCGTATTCTCGCAAGGAAAAATGGCAGTTTACCGAGGTTTCCGAAAAATGGGGTCTAAGTACTCCCTCATATAGCAATGGCGCAGCTTATGGAGATTTAGACAATGATGGGGATCTGGATTTAGTGGTCAATAACATAAATCAGGAGGCTTTTATTTACGAAAACCAGAGTGCTGGGAAAAAATATTTGGCCATTGAACTTCAAGCTGAGGGTTACAATTCCTTTGCAATTGGTGGGAAGGTGGAACTCTATTCCAAAGACAAATCTTGGGTCAGAGAAGTAACGACAAGCAGAGGTTTTCAGTCTTCAAGTAGCACGAGAGCTCATTTCGGATTAGGACAAATTTCAGACATTGATTCCGTGATTATTTATTGGCCTGATGGCACCTATCAGGTAGAGAAAAATGTAAAACCGAATCAGCTTATCAGGATAGCTCAATCAAAGGCTAGAAAGGTTCAAAAGGTAAAAAAAGTATCGCTCGCTGAGATCAGAACATTAAGTATAGCGCACCAGGAAGACGAATTCCTGGATTATAAAGTTGAACACCTAATTCCTCAGAAGTTGTCCACGGAGGGCCCAGCATTTGCCGCTGGTGACATTGATGGGGATGGGACGGATGAATACTTTTTAGGTGGGGCTCACGGGTTTGCTGGCAGGATATTTAAAATAGCAGAGGATGATTTAATGCTGTATGAGCAATCGATATTTGAGAAGGAAGCTCGATATGAAGATGTTGCTGCTGAGTTCGCGGATCTGGATCAGGACGGAGATTTGGATTTGTATGTGGCCAGTGGAGGTAATCGGTATAAACAGGGAATGGATATGTTGGAAGACCGTATTTACCTTAACGACGGAACTGGACAGTTTAGCCGTTGGAAAATCTCACTACCCAAAACCAATGGAGGAGTAGTTCGATGCGCCGATTTTAATCAAGACGGAGCAATGGAAATATTTGTGGGATCACGATCTGTCCCGGGCTCCTATGGATATTCACCCAGAAGCTACTTATTGAAGGCCACTAATTCGGGTATTGGCATTATTCAAGAAATGGAAATGGGAATGGTAACCGATGCAAGGTGGTTTGATCACAATAGCGACGGGTGGACGGATCTGGTAATTGTGGGAGAATGGATGCCTGTAACCGTATTGGAGAATGATCGAAAAGGCAGCTTCACGGACCAAACGAAAGTCCTTGGATTGGACAAGACCGCCGGCTGGTGGAACGTTGTTAAGGTGCAGGATGTGAACGGGGATAGCATGCCGGATTTGGTTGTTGGAAATATGGGACTCAACACAAAACTGAAACCGACTCCTGAAAAACCAGTAACCCTTTATATCGGGGATTTTGACGGTAATAATCAACTTGATCCACTCATATTTTACCCAATTGAAGCTAAGATGGTGCCTTTGGCCTCTCGGGACGAATTAATAGCTCAATTGCCATTTATTAAAAAGTCATTTACCACTTACTCTGAGTTCTCCGAAGTATCAAATTTTAATGAACTTATCGCTAACGAACCGATTGAAATGAAGGAGATGAATACGTCAGAATCGGCTGTTTTCATTAATGGTTCAGATGGTTTTAAACATTTAAGTCTTCCCACAGAAGCACAACTAAGCGCCGTTCAAGATGTAATGATTAAAGACATCAATTCCGATGGGAAAAAGGATTTAATAGTAGTCGGGAATTCCTTTGCGACATTGGCTCAACTAGGCAGAATGGATGCTTCATCTGGCGCCATCTTTTTAGGAGATGGAAATGGTAATTTTACATTTGAGAAATGGCTGACATTTGACAGAGATGTTGAGTTCAGACATGTTCAAAGCTTACCGAATGACAAAATCCTCTTTGTGCCCAATAATGATTCATTGATTGTTGGAGGAGATTTTCAATAAAGGATAATTTTGCAGCAATTAAATTACTGAAAATGAGGCGATTTATTTCTTTGATTCTTGTAGTCCTTCTGACTGCATGTACTACTGACAATTCCTATCAGGCAAAGCTCGAGGAGCCAGAGCTTTTTCAGCGGTCCATGAAGAAGCTAACCGATGTAATCGTTTACGATATCTTTTCTCCACCTGTCGCTTCACGAGTATATGTATATCCGTCCATTGCTGCGTATGAGACCATGCGGCAGGGAATGCCGGAAAATTACAAGTCCTTGGCCGGCCAGTTAACTGAGCTTCCTGAGACACCCGCACCTAGCGATGAAAATATTGATTTTCGGCTCGCGAGTATCCATGCTTTTCTTAAGGTGGGTCAAACGCTGATTTTCTCCGAGGATCGAATTGAGGCATTTAGGGAAGAGTTATATGAAGATCTGGATGATTCCGGTTTGCCTCGAAAAGTCAAAGAAGCTTCCATTAAATATGGAGAATTAGTGGCGGATCACGTGATGGATTGGATGAAAACTGACAACTACAATCAAACCCGAACATTCCCAAAGTATACAATTCAAAAAGGTGACAGCTTATGGAAGCCCACGCCTCCTGATTACATGGAAGGGATAGAGCCTCACTGGAATAAAATCCGAACCATGGTCATTGATTCGGCGGCACAATTTGAACCGAAAGACCCTGAGCCGTTCAGTTTGGAAGAAGGAAGTGAGTTTAAAAGACAATTAGATGAGGTGTATGAGGTTGGGGTAAATCTTGATGACGAACAATTGGAGATCGCTAAGTTTTGGGACTGCAATCCATACGTTTCCCACCACAGAGGGCATGCCATGTTTGCCACCAAGAAAATCACTCCGGGTGGACATTGGATTGGCATTACAGCCATTGCTACAAGGAAAGCTGGGAGTTCGTTCGAGGAAACCATTAATGCCTATACTCGGACGTCAATTGCCCTCTTTGATGGATTTATTAGCTGCTGGGATGAGAAATGGCGAAGTGTTGTTGTGCGACCAGAAACACTTATTAACCAATACATGGATGAGGAATGGATTCCATTGCTTCAAACTCCGCCATTTCCTGAGTATACGAGTGGACACAGTGTGATTTCTAGAGCTGCTGCCGTTACGCTCACGGATATTTTTGGAGATAATTTCTCCTTCAACGATACCACAGAAGTGGCTTTTGGACTCACGGAGAGACAATTTGATTCTTTCCTTCAAGCGTCTGAAGAAGCGGCGATTAGTCGTCTTTATGGCGGTATTCACTACATGATGGCCATTGAAAATGGGGTGGATCAAGGAGAAAAAGTCGGTGAGTTTGTAGTGAAAAATTTAGAAACGCGGAAAGCCCAGCCTGAAACTGAGCCAATGGCTCAAACAAATTAGCCTCAATAGGCATCTATTTCTCGGACTTACTACGTAGGTATATTGAACACTTGGCCTAATAATTGTATCTTAAGTACGGTATTCCTTTAAATATGAGTAAGTCAAATGCCTACATGAGTAATCGATATCTACCTGCAATGAAGTGGGTGGTGATGATTTTATTGGTCTTTGGGTCAAAGATTTCCTTTGCACAAACTACATATACGCTGAATGCGAGCTGCGATACAGATGGTGAATGTAATTGGAACGATGGAACATCATGGGTAGGAGGAATTGCTCCGATCTTGGCTATTCCTCAAAACGGAGACATCATAGTCATACCGGCCGGTTCATGGGTAGAAATACAAGGCAGTCCAAATAATACCACGATTACCAATGCGGTTACCATTCAGATTTATGGAACCGTCGACATCAGAGCAAATAATGCTCGACTGATTTTATCGGATGCCGGATCAGTCATTCAAATCCACGAAGATGGTGACATACTGGGGGGCGGTAATTCAGCCAGATTGTCAATAGGAGGAACTGAAATTAAGGGACCTGTTATTGATGCGCTAGTCTCGCCTAATCAATTGACAGTTGACAATATTGATTCAGGAGGCTGTGCGGGTGCCGGAGGATGTGATTCTGATCCGCTACCAGTCGAACTAACTTCATTTACCAGCACTAGCACCTCACAAGGTGTTGAACTAGCTTGGAGCACGGCCTCAGAACTTAACAACGACTATTTTTCTGTCCAACGATCTGAGAACGGAGTTGACTTCTACGAGATAGGAACTGTTCAAGGGAACGGTACCACTGATGAAATGCACAGTTACTCTTTTGCAGATCAAAATCCATTTTCATCAATTCAATATTACAGACTACAGCAATTTGATTACGATGGTGCTACGGAAATTCATAAAACCATAGTTGTTGACCTTAACGAATTCAATGCACCAAGAAACGCACAAGCTTACCCGAATCCCACGACCGATGTTGTCAACTTGAGATTTGATCGTCAGACGATCATAGCGGAATTGAGCCTGGTTGATTTATCCGGCAAAGTTGTAGCTCAACTTGCGGCAAAAGGGGAAAGTGGGATGGAATTTGGGTCTAAACTGCCTCAATTAGAAAAAGGGCTGTATTTCATCAGATTCAAGACGGATAGCGGAGAGCAGGGGGTTCGAAAACTTTATATCGAATAGCAAAATCCGTATTAAAAAATTGAAAGGTTATCTTTAATTAGGTAACCTTTTTTTATGAAGCGTATTGCAGTTTTCTGTGGCTCGAAACACGGGTCTGATCCGGCGTATTCGGAATCCGCCAGAGCACTTGGTCATTTGCTGGCTAAGAAAAATATAGAGTTAGTCTATGGTGCTGGGGGAGTTGGACTGATGGGAGAGGTGGCCGAAGGAGCACTTTCAGCAGGAGGTAAAGTAATCGGGGTTATCCCTGAGAAGCTTTATGAAATGGAGGTGGCCCATATGGGGCTCACGGAGTTGTACCGAGTCAAGACCATGCACGAACGTAAGGCACTAATGGCAGAGCTGTCGGATGCTTTCATTGCGCTCCCAGGTGGCATTGGTACGCTGGAGGAACTAATGGAAGTGTTAACCTGGAATCAGATTGGTTATCACTCCAAACCTTCGGCTCTGTTAAATGTGAATGGGTACTACAATGATTTTATCAGCTTCTTCGATCAGATGGAAAAGAAGGATTTTCTATATCAACCGATCCATGAGCAGATGATCATAGAGGACAAAGTAGACGAATTGATAAATCGAATATTAAGCTAGCAACAGTAAAGAATGAATAAAATAATCATACTATTGATAATCTTATGTGCTTGCTCTCAACCTCAAGAGAAAGCAGAAATGAAAAATTATCGCATCGCCTACAATGTATGGGTGGACAAAGCCGGAGACGATTACGAGGTTTTCACCATGAACCTGGATGGATCTGACCAAAAGAACGTCACCAATCTTCCGGGAGTGGAATGGACCTACAAGAGTGCGGGAAAAGACCTGTTGTACATCTCTGATCAGGATACTTGTAAGCGGTGCTATTTTCTTTACTCAACGGATGCAATGGGGAAGGAACATCAAAAAATTGGTGGATATCAGTTGAAAGACAGCTGGCATGGAACAAGGAAGAATGGACAGGAGATCATCGTCACACCCAAAGAACGCGGAGATTCTTCTTTCTACATCCTGAACAGAAAAGGAGAAATCGTTCAGAAAGTCAATCCCGGACTTTCGTATTTCAGTGATCCTGATTTTTCTCCCGATGGAGAGCAGGTTGTATTTCGAGGTTCAGAAAAACGTTTTAAGGCCAATATTGGGTATCAGGATGAATTGTACATCGTGAACTTAGATGGTTCAGGTTTGCGGAAATTAACTACTTACCCAAAAGGTGACACCACGGCGAATTGGTACAGCTACCACGCCGGTCCTCCATTTTGGGAACCGAATCACAATGTGATCACGTATCATTCAAAACAACAAGGTGGTTCATTTCTTTTCCAGATAAATCCGGATGGAACGGGTTTGAAAAAACTTACGCCAGACAGCCTGCAAGTGAACTGGCATTCCTGGTCATCAGATGGCCGGTGGATCACATTCGATGCGCTCGTGGGAGAGGGCGACAATCGGAATTATGACATCTTCCTGATGAAGTATTCCGATGGCACAATCACTCGGGTGACCAACAGCGAGTTATTTGAGCAAGCACCAAATTTTGTGGAGGTGGAGTAATGAAGTCACCTTGAGGCTTTCGAAGGGCGATGGTCCCAAAACGACCGTTCATCAAACCCACCCCTAACCCCTCCGAGGAGGGGAGTTATAAAATTGTAAGAGAATCCAATCCCCTCTTGGGAGGGGAGAAAGGGGTGGGCACATTGGCAGTCTCAGTGTTCTCCACCACGTCATCCCGGTTTGTGAGCCTGCCTGCAATTGGAAGGGAACGGGCAATCGGAATTATGACATTTTCCTCATGAAATACCCAGAAGGTCCCATCACACGTGTCACCAAAAGTGATTTGTTTGAGCAGGCACCAAATTTTGTGGAGCTGGAGTAATTAATAAGTCACCCTGAGGCTTTCGAAGGGCGATAGTCCCAAAACGACCGTTCATCAAACCCACCCCTAACCCCTCCGAGGAGGGGAGTTGTAAAATTGTAAGAGAGTCCAATCCCCTCTTGGGAGGGGAGAAAGGGGTGGATACATTGCTGCGGTCGGAAGGGGAACGAGCAACCGGAATCTCCAGGGTTTGCTTGAGATTCCGATATTTCTCCGTCGTACTTCGAAAACCGGAATGACGTGATCGAAACGCTACGCTATGTCACGACCGAACGGAGAGATATCCCTTGAATTTGAAGGAAGATTTCTCACTGCGTTCGAAATGACGGCAGAAGAGATAAATAATTCAATCTACCATTCGACCAATCGAATTAATCTTCCAATAATTCATACCCCTGATTGATGCCCACTTCCATAGCCGGCACACCATCACGCATCCATTTCGGCATAGGATCGCCTTTCAGGTAATGATCAAAGTACTGTGCGAGGCGGATGTTGAAGTCGATCCGGTTCTGAATTTTTAATGGCCAGTGCGGCTCACCCTGATAATTCAGCATCCAGGCCGGCTTTCCTAGTCTGCGTAAGCCAACAAAGTATTCAATTCCCTGGTACCAGGGTACATGCCCGTCTGCGTCGTTGTGCATGATCAGAACGGGCGTGTTCACCTTGTCCAGAAAGAAGATCGGGGAGTTCTCAATGAATCGCATAGGGTACTCCCACAGCGTGCCGCCTATTCGACTCTGGGTGTGCTCATACTGAAACATTCGGCTGAGGCCTGTCCACCAGCGAATGCCGCCATAGGCGGAGATCATATTGGGAACCGGAGCACCGGCTTCTGCGGCCTTGAACATGTCCGTCTTGGTCACGAGGTAAGCGATCTGATAACCTCCCCAGCTGTGTCCCTGCACGCCGATATTGTCTTTGTCCACAAATCCTTCGTCTATCAATGCCGTGACTCCTGGGATCACACAATTGAAGGCGCTCTCTCCGGGGTAACCTTCGCGGTAATGAACGTTAGGATTGAAGATGAGATAGCCTCTGGATGCATAAAAGCTGTAGTTGATCGTGGATCGCCCTGCTGATGGTTCTCGGTGGCTGTTTAGTCGGTTTGAACTCTTCTCGTAGAAGTTGACGATCATCGGATATTTCTTGTTTGGATCGAAATTTTCTGGCTTGATCAACATGCCTTCCAATGGAATACCATCTAGTGAAGTCCAGGTATACAGCTCTGCAGTACCCCAATTGTATTGGGATTGCTGCGGATTCACATTGCTGATTTTCTTCGGGTTTTTGAAGCTCAGATCTGTGGCGAGTAGGTCTGGGAATACCTCAAAATTCTCCTGTGTGAAGACGATTTCCTTGCTGTCACGCGCCTTTCGAATGGAATTGTAGGAGTAATTGCCCGAGATCAGTTTCTTAGGAGAGTTTTTCCCATAAGTGAAGCTGAAGATGGCCTCACTTTTATCCTTTTCATAAAAACCGGTCAGGATGAGCTTTTGGTTTTTGGATATAAACCGCTCCTCTGGATCGAGCTTTTGATACCGATAAACAAGTCGTTCCGAACGGCCATTGGTCAATTTGGTCTTTGTACCTGTATTGGGGTCTACCTCCCAGATATCGTACCGGTCATAAATCAACACCCTATCATCATTCTCCGTCCAGGACATGACGCCATATGGCCAGGGATGCGATGGAGAATCGTGCAATTCGTTGTAGTACGGCACCTGGGTGTTGTCCGTAATTTGCTTGATGGACTTGGAATCGAATGCATAGGCGAACCAGGCCGAATCAGCATAATCGTACCAAAAAGCATATTTTCCCATAGGGGACAGATTGACGGATCCTCGAATCGCCTCTTTGACCAATTCTGACGATCCGTTCGAGATATCGATCCGGTACAAATCCTTTTTAAGGGGAAAGCCCTCCCAGGAAATGAGCTGCCGATACGGCACATCATTGATGGCTATGGCCGTGTTCCCGTCCCCTTCGTTGCTGATTTCCACTTCCGTGAAGTCTTCCTTGCCAAGCTGAACTGACGTTCCTGTTTCCACATCGTAGTAACTCAGATACCCATCTTTCACATCCTCCTTCTTGTCAATTTTTTGCTGAGTGTGGAGGCGGGGATCGTTGTAATTCCAAACTTCCACGTTGACAATTTCTTCGTCCAGGAGGGAAGTGTCTTGCAGGATTGGATACTCCTTGACTTGATAAAAGAGTCGCGTGCCAGACTCAGAGAAGTAATTCCCAAACTCATGGTTCACATTCAGGTTGTCAGCAGTAGCATTGCTGGCAATCGTTTTGGAACTGTCAGCGCCGCTTTGCCAGAGGTGCAAGTGATAGTCTCGAACCAATGCTTTGGTAGTGTCCAGGTCTGTAATGAATGAAAACCTTTTTCCCTTTTTGTCCCATGTCAGGTCATGGTATTTTCCTTTAGCCCGAAAGACGGGCTGAAATTCCTTACTTTCGAAATCAAAGCGATAGACGCCTTTCTGGATAGTGCTGTCATTGCCCGTGCTGACCAAAGACAGACCGGCTCCTTCTTCTGCAATTTCGAAATCCGTCACGTAGTTAAAAGTGTATTCATTCCCGGTCTTCAATTCCCGAACAGCCAGATCATACCCGTTTTTCTTGTCTCGTTTTTTGTGCTTCTTTCCAGTCTCGGTGGTGTCTATTTCTGGCACGTAGGTGTAAAAAACATACGCATTCCATTTCTCAGGCACTTTGAAGGATTGAAGGTTGGCTATCTTAAGAATGCTCTTTTCACCGATGTTATAAATGGCCAATGTGTCTGTAGGAAGGTCTTTTTCCTTTGTTTTTTTTCGCTTCAGATCCCTCAGCTCAAAAATATCTGGAGATACCTTGAAGATGAGGTAGTCAGAGTCATCGGTGAACTTCAGTGAGGAACTTCGATCGTGGCGCATGACCAGGTCTCCTCCATGTGTTTTCAAAATGGCCTCTTCGTTTCCTACAGCATTGTTTGCCAAAGAATACGCGACATACTCTCCATCATTGCTGATCAGACGGTCTTCAAAATCACGCCATTCCTCATAGGAAGAATGATCCAGAACTTTCTTTTGAGCAACAAGTAGAAAAGGGGTGATGAGGAGTAGCGACAGTATAAATCTCATTTCTTAAAAAATTGGGTTTGAATGAGCAATCTAATTAGAAGCAGATGGATGAGAAAATGAATAAATTAGGGTTACCAACCTATCATGAATCTTCGGAAGCGTATTTATGAGGTGATTGAGCCATCTTCCGGGCATCACCATTCCAAGTTCTTCGACATTTTCATTATGTCGTTGATTGTTCTGAGTGTCACTGAGGTGATTCTGGAATCCTTCGAGCCCATTCGAGAATCTTACGGCCACATTCTGAATGAATTTGAGAAGTGGTCGGTAATCATTTTTTCCATCGAGTACCTGCTGAGACTGTTCACAGCAGACTTGATGTATCCAAAGAAAAGTATCCCGATGGCCGTGCTGAGCGTCATGGTTTCTTTTTATGGGATCATCGACCTGGCGGCTATTCTGCCTTTTTATCTCCCTTTATTGATTACGCTGGATTTAAGGTTTGTCCGGATTCTTCGTTTGCTGAGGTTGTTTAGAATCCTGAAGTTGACTCGATACAACCACAGCATGGAGCTAGTGATCCATGTGCTAAAAGACAAAAAGGCTGAGTTGGGAATTACTGTGTTCGTTACGTTTATCTTGATGTTGCTCGCTTCTGCCTTTATGTATTTTGCTGAGCACGAAGCACAACCGAATGCCTTCCCCAATATCGTGGCGGCTTTCTGGTGGGCCATTACCACTTTGACCACTGTTGGCTATGGAGATGTTTACCCCATCACCAATTCAGGAAAAATCATCGCCAGTTTCATGGCCATTTTAGGCATTGCGGTAGTTGCGCTACCCACGGGAATTTTAAGTTCGGCATTTTTCGATATGACGCGAATGAAAAAAGGATCAGAAGGAAAGAAATTCTGTCCGCATTGTGGGGAGAAATTGGATTAGGGGATTTTACGATTATTCCGATTTTAGATTGAATGATTGCGTTAAAAAAATCAATCCATTTCAGTTGAAGGAATCTACAATTGAAAAAATCTACAATCCAATTAATTCCTTTCGCTCATTTCTAGAATAATATCAAACTCTTCTGAACGAACCGGTTGTACCGATAGCCTCGAATATTTCACGAGTGCCATGTCCTCCAGCCTAGGATCAGCTTTCACCTCGGCCAGGGTTACCGGACGTTTGAGCTTACGAACAGGTACCACATCCATCACATACCATCTGTGATCGTCTGTGGTAGGATCTGGGTAGTATTCCTTCACAACCTTTGCAATGCCAACACACGCTTTTTCATTAACACTGTGATAAAACAGGCATTGGTCCCCGACCTTCATGGCTTTGATGTTGTTTCTAGCTTTGAAGTTCCGCACGCCATCCCAATGATCCCGTCCGAGTTTGACGAAATCATCCCACGAGTAGGTATTTGGTTCGGATTTGATAAGCCAAAAGTTCATAGAATAAAGATAAAAGAAACATTATCATTCCCCTCCTTTGGAGGGGCGAAGGGGTGGGTTAATGCCTGACAAAGTTTCTTTTGTTTTTTCTTATCCCTCGCTTGACTCCCTTCAGGTATTTTTACGGCAATGAAAGTCCTCGTCCTTCGCTTTTCATCCATTGGAGATATTGTCCTCACCACACCTGCTGTCAGAACGCTGAAGACTCAGCTTCCGGATGCAGAAATCCACTATGCAACTAAGAAAGCATATCAGGGAATCCTTGCTGAGAATCCTTATGTGGATAAAATACATGTTCTGGAGGATTCTTTGAGCGAACTTGTTAAGGAGCTCAAGGCAGAAGAATTCGATCACGTCGTGGATCTTCATCACAACCTCAGAACCCGAATCATTAAATCAAGACTGAGCGTGAGGGCTACCAGTTTCAATAAGTTGAACTGGCAAAAGTGGCTGCTGACGACCTTTAAAATCAACAAACTGCCCAATGTCCACATCGTGAACCGCTACATGGAAACCGTAAAGGAACTCGGAGTAAACACCGACAACCTGGGACTTGATTATTTCATACCGGAGAAGGATGAAATGTCCATGGAATGGCTTCCGGCAACTCATAGAGGTGGTTATGCCGCAGTGGTTGTTGGGGCGAAATTTGCCACCAAACAGCTTCCGGTTAAACGAATGATTGAGTTGTGCGATCGGATAAACAAGCCGGTGGTTTTACTAGGGGGGAAGGAAGATGAGAATTATGCAAGTGAGGTTGAAGAATTTTTCAGAAAGGTTGAGGCGGGAGAGGCCTTTGAGGAGGGGCTTGAGGAGTTGGGTAAAAAGACTCAAATATTTAATGCCGTTGGGAAGTGCAACTTGAACCAATCCGCTTCGCTCATTGAGCAGGCTAACTGGGTATTCACCCACGATACTGGCCTCATGCACATCGCTGCGGCCTTTAAGAAACCGATTTTCAGCATTTGGGGGAATACCATCCCAGAATTTGGGATGTATCCTTATCGGACTCAGTTCACCGTATTTGAAAACAAAAAGCTCAATTGCCGCCCGTGCTCTAAGATTGGGCACAAGAAATGTCCCAAAGGCCACTTCAAGTGTATGAATGATCTGGTATTTGATTTTTATCTTGGGGAGTAATGGCTTCCAAATTTCATGTAGATCAAGACATCCGCACTGCCGAAACTCTTAACAGGGAGTTTTACACCAGTGAAGAACTGTTCGAGCAGCAGCGAGAGAAGATTTTCTATCATTCATGGAATTGGGTAGGTGATAAGGGTCTGATTCCATTGACCGGAAGTGTCCACCCATTTGTACTTTATCCAGGCTTTATGGAAGAACCTTTACTGCTGAGTAGAGACGCCAGCGATGACTTAAAGTGCCTCTCCAATGTGTGCACACACAGGGCCAACATCGTCATCAATAATCCGGGGAAGATGCTTGAGCTGAGGTGTGAGTACCACGGCAGAAGATTTGAAATGGACGGGAAATTCAAGTCCATGCCAGAGTTCAAGGAAGCTGAGAATTTCCCGCGCGAATGTGAAGGTTTGAGAAATTTCCCTTTGGTGAACTGGCGTGATTTCTTGTTTACATCCCTGGACCCAAAGGTGAATTTTGATACTGTACTGGCATTCATGGATGAGCGAATTGGATTCCTTGATTTCGAAGAACTTCAGGCCCGGCCGGATCTGTCCAAAGACTACTTGGTCAACGCCCACTGGGCACTCTACTGCGACAATTACCTGGAAGGATTCCACATTCCATTCGTTCACAATGATCTGAATGATGTGCTGGATTACGGCAGTTATGAGACGGTACTTTCGGACTTTGCCAATCTCCAAATAGGCTACTCAAAGGGTGGGGACGAGGTATTTGATTTGCCAAAGGATCATGTGGATGCAGGAAAGTATGTCTCAGCATATTACTTCTGGGTTTTCCCAAACATGATGTTCAACTTCTACCCGTGGGGCCTGTCGGTCAACGTCGTAAAGCCGATCAGCGTTGGCAAAACCAAGGTATCCTTCATCACATACGTTTCCGATGAATCCAAACTGGAAAAAGGCGCAGGAGCTCTACTTGACAAGGTGGAACGAGAAGATGAATTCGTGGTGGAAGGTGTCTACAAAGGGATGCAATCCCGATTTTACCCGGGAGGCCGTTACTCACCTAAGCGCGAAACGGGCGTCCATCATTTTCATCGGTTGCTGGCTGAATTCATGTCCTGAAAGAAGGACAAAGAAAGAAGGAATTTAATATCTCCCATTTGACGGTTGGGAAGTTTTGTGTAAATTTCAAGAGCCTAACCGACCTACCCATGCAAGAAACTCTCAAGATTGTCCAGATCATCATGGCCGTGTTCGCCGTGGTGTATTTTCTTTTTGAAGTCTATCTGAATGTCAATGACGTAGATGATGACACCTCCAACATCATTATTTTTCGATGGACACGTAAAAACAAATTGATTTTTCTCCCCTTTGCTCTTGGTGCCATAGGTGGACATCTCTTTTTAGGTACTGGAGATGATCGGTTCCGACTGGAAAATGGTATCATGCCAGTTGTCTACCTCGTGGTGATATGCATTGTGCTTCTGCTTATTGGGAAATTGCTTCTTCCGAAAGAACGAGATACTCGAAAATGGCTTATGAGCCTTTTGTTGCTTCTTGGATTTGCCTACGGGCACTTTATTTGGTCCATGAATTACAGCTCCCTTCCCGCTTCAGAGCTAAAAGCCAAAGGCTGTAAAGGAGATTTCCAATACTCGTGTGTCGACTGTAACCAAGATTGCAATGATTAATTTAAAGAAACATTCTGGGGCCATCCGAAAAATTAAGATGGTCATTGCTGCCTTGCTCGGTGTGATGGTGCTCATTGATGTAGTCCTGGTAGCAATGGAAAAATATGGCTATCCCACATTTAGTTGGGTGGTGCGAGACAACCGAACCACCTTGGTGTGGTTGACCTTCCTCTTTGGGGGCCTGATAGCGAAAGTGTTCTACAATCGCACGGTGAAAACAGCTACCTCTGAGACCAAAGGGTTTATGGTCTTCTTTACAATGGTTGTCATTTTGGCCGTAATTGGTCGGAGCTGTGTGATCCCGATGGACACCTTCGGTGAATTCATGATGCTCATTGCTGGAGGGCTTTTTGCGCACGGAGTGTGGCCTCAGTATCGGGTACTACCAACTGATGACCCTTCTGGAGAAAGTGTTTGAGAAGAGGTGATGGGGGTTGTACTTCTCCACGTTCACTTTAAATTTCTGATAATCAGGATATAATTTCTCAACTTGCGTGACAGTGAGTGGCTTGTTCAGTTTGCCCCAGTGTGGACGCGCTCCTCTATCCATCAGAAACTTCTGAATCAAACTTACTGTGGTCTCACGGCCCAGGGTTTTCACTAAAATCGGCAGGTCAATGTAACACGTTCTGCGGCCGCTTTCAGGGGTCATGTGTGCATCTGACTCTTTCACGAAGCGCAGACCAACAGGGGAAGTAATCTGAAGTTTGTATTTCTGATGGATTTCTTCCAAAAAATCCATCAGTTCCTCCACTAAATCAAGGTATTTACCCTCCGAGTCCATTTCTACTGACATCTCACAGTCACAGCCTCGCTCTTTGACATAGTCCAGTCCCTGATAGGTCACTTTGTATCCTTTGTTGATGTACACCTCATCACGCTGAGATTTCAAGGCACTGTGAAGCAGTTTACGAACACTCTCCGGTTTGGAATTAATTTTATAAACAATCCACCACATGGCGAAAGGAAAAATGCTTGCCGCATGAAAGGCAAATGATCGGGTCAGCCGTTTGATCCTACGCCAGAACTTCCCGGATTTTCTGGAGGAGTCAGGGACTTCTTTGTGATAGGCAATCATGGATAGCCGCTGGCCCTCGAAATGATACGGGTTGGTCAGCGTGAAAACGCTGCGCTGATCCTCAAACAACTTCTCCTCTTGGAGCATGGCCTTCAGTTCAGGCCAGTCCAATAGTACCTTGGTTTCCTGGAGATAAAAAAGTGGCTCTGCTTCCACCACCAATGAATAAATGATGCCCATGGTGCCAAAGCTGACCAGAGCAGAGTTAAAAAGGTCGTCATCTTTGATCAACCTTGGGCCTTGATAACCTGCCTCTATGGTCGGGCCATTTTTTGGTTCGATTCGAAGGGTTTCGACCTTCATAGGATCGGAAAGGTCATGCGTGACCAAAACCATTGATTTCACCATTTTAGAGATCGCCCCAAAATCCAAAGAGCTGCCATGCGTGCCGGTAGAGACGGCTCCCGAAATGCTCTGGTGATCGATCCCGCCCATGGTGGAGATGGCCAGGTTGTATTCTTTGTCCAAAAGCCGATTCAGGTCACGGATTTTGATGCCGCATTCCACCTCGAAATGCATGTCGTTATCGCTAAATGCATACTTCTCCACCTTGTCCAGGTGATCCATGTCTATGAGGTAACCGGGAGCTCGCGGGGCATCAGAGAAGGAGTGCCCGGAACCCACTGCTCGAACCTCCGCACCATGGTCAATGGCCTGCTGTACGATGTGCTCGATTTCCCCAAGAGAGTGCGGCTCAAAGTACTGCTGCGGCACCACTTCCATGGTCTTGATGCTGTTTTGCCAGACGGGCCGCCCGTGGCGCATTTTTTTGTTGTGCGTGTGCTTGGGCATGTGTTTAGCTTTCGAGCATCTCTGCCAGTTTATTTTTGATGGTATTGCAAGGTGCCAGCATCGGCTTCTTGGTAATCGTCACGTTCAGGTTTTGTCCAGTGATGGTGTAATTTCCACGGATGTCAGGGTTATTGATCCTGAAGGTTCCACCGCTGGTGTCCCCGTCAAAAGTCCCATTTGATCCGATCTGCTGACGGGCTTTCTCCACGAGCTCGGCTGGAGTCATGGAAAAGGGGATGGTGAATTGGCAGGGCATGGCTTTGTGATTTTGGTTAGACAGGTAAGTTCCTGCCTTTGTGTGTAAAATACAATACCTAGATTGAATCCTAGAATTTAAGAATTTCATCAATAGGAACTTCCAGGACAATTCTGTGCTTTACATCCTTCTTATATGGACCAAGATTGTGTCCGTCTTTCTTTCCTCTAAATGGATATAGAAGTCCTACCTTTATTCTGATGCTAGATAAGATAGGAATATCGGCTCCCTGAGCTGAGATGGCGAATTCTGTATAGATGTTATTCCTGAACTGTCTTGGATTGGCAAGTTCATCTTCTGTAGTAGGATCTGTAGTGGGACTTGCATATACGTCGTGGTAGAAACCAGAAAGCAAATATGTAGTGACAAAAGGCCCACCAAATTCTAGGGCGCCAGTATGCACACCAACGTAGAGCCTTTCATCGAAAACTTTCGTTCCTGCTCCTAAGAACCATCCACGTTTGTACTCCGAGATGTTTTGTAGCATTTCTTTGCTCATTAATAAAAAGTTCATTGAAGCATTGGCTTCCTTCAGGGTATTGGTTGAACTTGTAGAATCCGCGGCAGAAAAATTAAATTCAACGCCAGCCATCGAAAAAGCGTTTACGGGCTTTCCATATTGATCTGTTTTGAAAAGCCAGCCCAATGGATTAAATCTAAAATTGAATTTGACGAATGCGTCAAATAGTTCGTTTTCGGCTTTCTCTCCATCAATGGACTTTATCAATGAAACAAATGCAAAATTAGGATTGGAGCCAATCTGATCGGAGGTCTTAATTGTGATCTTCCATTCCTTAGAATCCGCTATCAATTGGAGCTCTAATTTCCCAGGTTTGTCCAGTTGCCATTCTTGTTCAAAGATGTCTTGAGTAATTTCATGCTTGGTTTCGTCGACAATAATGTAGAAGCTAGAATTGGCTCCAAGATTCTGTAATTGCAATTGGAACTTCTCTTTTAGTTCAACAATGTATTCCTGATTATAATCTTCATTTGAAGACAAATCAATTGAGAATTTCAGGGGTGCTTTTTGTCCATTGGCATGAAAAATTGACAGTGCCATCAGTACGGTAAGGAGGGCTTTCATGAGATTTTAAGTTTGGTTTGAAATAAAGTTCTAATTGATTCTTTGTGAATCCTATACCCCTCTATAGGTATTTCACAACGGTCAGTGTATAATTCAAATAACGGATTGGAGAATTTTTAGAAGTAGGAGGTTAGGGACAATGGATAGGATTTATTCCATTGGCTTTTGATAATAGGTGTGGGGTTAGTGATCGCTCCAGCCGTGCTCCGTCGTTGAAGCTTTGGCGCAATCGACTGGCTTTTACTTTAGCTCATACCCACGGTCATGCGCTTCATTCCCTCGTGAACTTACGTTTCTTCCTAGATAGTAAACAAAGAAATCAAGCCTGCCTGCCTGCCGGCAGGGCTGTTTTATAAATGGCGGTAAAAATGCTTTTCCGCTCGAGCCGCGGTGGCTTCCCCTTTTGTCTTGAAACAAAAGCGGAGGAAAAATTCAAGGCTGCCTGTAAATGGCTAAAAATCTCTCTTCATTCTGGAAATCCTTGAAACTCGTCCGACTGAGTCGTCCTCAGACAGCCAAGTATTTCTATCAGCCCGACGATCAATTTTTTAAACGCCATTTCCATGAAGGCCGATCCTTAGCGCAAATGCGCGAGTTGGATTGGCCTTAAAGAAAATCATGAAAAGGATTGAGAGGCCTGAGCGGTTAAAAAATATAATTTCTTGATCCCCCAAGTTTCTTGGGGGTGAGCTTATTAGATTTTCACTGAAGGTCGATTCAATCCCATGATTTTATTTTAGCCTTGATTTTTTGAATACTTTTTTATCAAGAAAAAAGTATTGGCCTTCCCGGCCTGAGGGAGTTGGTTGATCGCTCGAGCCGCGGTGGCTTCCCCTTTTGTCTTGAAACATAAGCGGAGGAAAAATTCAAGCCTGCCTGCCTGCCGGCAGGGCTGCCTATAAATGGCTAAAAATCTCTCTTCGTTCTGGAAATCCTTGAAACTCGTCCGACTGTGTCGTCCTCAGACAGCCAAGTATTTCTATCAGCCCGACGATCAATTTTTTAAACGCCATTTCCATGAAGGCCGATCCTTTGCGCAAATGCGCGAGTTGGATTGGCCTTAAAGAAAATCATGAAAAGAACGCTGGGTCTTACTAATTGCAATAGTCTAAGCATTCAGGAGATTGCCACGTTATAATCGTCTATCGAACGATTGTTCCTCGCAATGACGGTTTGAATGACGCTTGGTGACGAGTTGATAATCAGGTGATCGCTCACGCGCTCCATGGGGGGATTTACCCCAAAAATGAAATCAGCACTCCGGCCGCAACGGCAGAGCCAATCACCCCTGAGATATTGGAGGCCATGGCGTACTGGAGCAGGTGGTTGGATGGGTCGTGCTTCAGCGCTAGCTCATTGGCTACACGGGAGGCCATAGGTACTGCGCTCAGTCCGGTTGCTCCGATCAGCGGGTTGATTTTCTTCTTAGCTAAGAGGTTGTACACCTTCACCGCGAAAATGCCTCCCGCAATAGAAATTGCAAAAGCGATAAATCCACCACCGATTATCATTAAAGTT
Source organism: Cyclobacteriaceae bacterium (assembly GCA_965212145.1). GTDB lineage: Bacteria > Bacteroidota > Bacteroidia > Cytophagales > Cyclobacteriaceae > JAAEPI01. The sequence goes on from CBDBUY010000009.1 coordinate 587,533, forward strand.
TCTACCTGAAGAAAGGCCTTCACGGTCATCGTTCCCCCGACTGCAAGTCCAAGGAAGATGGTCGCGGCATTTAGGATGGTGTCATTGGCAGCTTTTGACAGACGTCCGGTCGAAGCACCGATTTCCTTCACGAGGTTTCCGAATAGGAGCATCCCTAGCAAGGGCACAGAAGACGGGACCAGTATAGAAACTATCGTCCCCACACCAATCGGGAAGAGAATTTTTAAGGTTTGTAGGTTCTTGATGGGCGTTTTGGATGGATACAGCTTGTCCTGCTGCTTCATGTTGATCTTCAACTCATTCTTGGTCATGGTGAGCCGCACCACGAATGGGATGATTACCGGAACGAGTGCCATGTAAGAGTACGCTGCAATAGCAATTGGACCAAGTAGGTGAGGAGCCAGTTTAATCGTCGTATAAATGGCCGTAGGTCCATCAGCGCCTCCAATGATCCCGAGTGCTCCAGCTTCCTTGAGGGTGAAACCGAATGCCACCGCCGAGATTAGAACAGTAAAAATGCCTATTTGCGCTGCTGCGCCGAAGAAGGCCAATCTGAGGTTTCGTAGCATGGGACCAAAATCAGTCAAAGCTCCAACGCCAAGGAAAATGATGGGAGGGAGGAAGCCGGTTTTGATCAGAGAGTAGTAGATGAAGTTCATGATCCCATGCTGCTGCGCAATCTGATACAGCGTCAGGGATTCATCGATTTTAACCACGCCCATTTGTCCACCGGGGAAATTGGCGAGCAACATCCCAAAGGCAATGGGTACCAGCAACAGCGGCTCGTATTGCTTTTTTATTCCGAGATAAAGTAGAAAAAATGCGATCGCCATCATTAGTAGATAAGCAGGATTCTCCCCAATCTGCTGCAAAGCAGTCATCTCATAAAGTCGCTGAAGTAGTTCCAAATCAGTTTAGTTTGAAGAGTACATCGTCATCAAGGATGCTGTCCTGGTCTTTGACTAGAATTTCAGTAACTGTGCCTTCGACATCCGACTTCACAGCGTTGCTCACTTTCATTGCTTCAATGTAGCAGACGACATCTCCCACATTTACCTTATCGCCCACTTTCAGTGGTTTTTCTGTTGAGTCCTTGGTGAGGTATACTTTTCCTTCCAATGGAGCCACGATTTCCTTCGAGCTGCCATTAGAGGAGGCGGCCACTGGTTGGGAATCTGTTTTTTCCTCTGATGTTGTGGTATTTCCTTCAGCACCATCGTAAGAGACATGTACTTTATACTTCTCCCCATTCACCTCTATGTTGAGAGTTTTGGGTTGCGGTGCGGCTGATGTCGCTGCAATCGGGGCTGCTTGTGCTCCTTTTTTCTCCGCCAGGTCTTTCTCAAAATCCTCTTTGGCTTTACCCGACTTGTACGCCTCATACTGGGCCGGGTGCATGGCATACTCGAATAACTCCTCGTCATCCTGCCCCGTTTCCCAGCCTTTTTCTTGCATTTTCGCCCGGTATTCATCCAGCGCATCCGGTTGCAAGTCCTGTGGATCACCTTCGAAGAATTCACGACCTTGTTCGGCTGCCAAATCTTTTAGCTCCTGTCCAACTTCTCCAGGAAGTCTCCCAGATTTACCGAGTAGCATGTCCCAGGTGTTGTCATCCAAAAGTGACCATCGTTCTTTGCCTTTCATCATTTGCATGACGTTGACCAAGGCGGCATTTTTCACGTATTGGCTGAAAGGTGTGACCAAAGGCGGGTAGCCCATCTTCGGCCATATTTCTTCGACTTCTTCAAAAAGAGCAATCAGCAGCTCGTCCTGTGAGACCGATGGCTTCCCTTTTTTCTCCATCCACTTATTCAAACTAGCAAGGTTGTTTTCCAGATCGGCCATCAAACTACCCATCATTCCGCCAGGAAGCCCTGGCCCGATGAGTAGGGCATTCATGAGTCGGTTTTTTGGATTGATGTAGTAGCCTAAAAATTCGTCGATGAATTTCTGCGTCAGACTTCTCGCGTGCATGTAGGCCTTCATGTTGATGTCAGGCAAAGAGAAGCCGGCATCCTTGAGCATTTCATGAATGGTAATTACGTCGGCATGACTGGTTCCAAAGGAGAGCGGCTCCATGCCCACGTCAATGTATTCAGCACCAGCGCGAGCGGCTTCCAAGGAGGAAGCGACACTAAATCCCGGACCAGAGTGTCCGTGGTACTCCACGATCATGTCTTTCTTAATGGCCTTGATGCCTTCCACGATTCTTCCGATAGTGGCCGGACGACCAATGCCGGCCATGTCCTTGATACAGATTTCCTCTGCCCCCATATCGATCAGCTCACCGGCCATTTTGATGTAATAGTCGGCGGTGTGCAGCTCGGAATGCGTAATGCAAAGGGCGCATTGTGAAATCATGCCACCTTCTTTGGCATAATCGATCGATAGCTTCAAATTTCTCACGTCATTCAGGCCGTCGAAAGATCGAGAAATGTCCGTTCCCTGAATTTTCTTCAGTTTGAACATCAGCTTTCTGACATCACGAGGAACCGGGTACATGCGCAGTGCATTCAGTCCTCTTTCTAACATGTGCGTTTGAATACCCGCGTCGTTGAATGATTGCGTCCACTCTCTAACCGACTTGTTTGGGTTTTCTCCATAGAGGAGATTGATCTGCTCAAATCCACCTCCGTTGGTTTCTACTCTGGCAAAGCAGCCCATGTCCACAATGGGTTCGGCCACCTTCACCAGTTGATCTACACGTGGCATGTATTTGCCTGACGATTGCCATAGGTCACGATAGACCAGACTAAGTCCTATTTCTCTTCCCATTATTTAGCTGGATTAATCTTTTTCGATTTTGGTAATTCGCCCCTGTCCTCCTGTGAATTGCTCAACAGCCGCTGTTATCACCGCCAGTGTTTGGTTATCTACATCGGATTTTACCTGTGATGTCAGCTTGTTGACCAACCTGATCAACAGGTTGCCTGTCAACACGACCAAGAGTAAGACCACAAAAACAGTGATCATTCCGATCGCTAAAAGCATCAATGCAGTGGAAATTTCTGTGCTCATAAGTTGTTGTCGTAGATTCAAATGTAAATTCTATTGACTAGAATCGGCACAGAGTCGCCCGATTTCTACGATCCAAGGAAGGTTAGCTATTACCAAGTTCCTTCCGCCAGCTTCCATCAAGAAGCAGACTGTGTGCTCGAATTTTTCGTTTGAATAGATCTGATCTTAGTCTTTCGGAGTAATACGTGGAATTTTGGGACCCGATGATGATCTCCTGAAAAGTAAAGTTTTCCATTAGCCAATCCACGGATCGAACGGACTGATTGTTAATCACCAAAATATCTGTTTCCAATGGTTTTGAGACTTCTAATCCGGATAGGAGGGAATCCAGAATTAGAATTCTGTGACCCGATACTGTGCCGATGCGCATTCGTCCTTTGGCACTTTGAACTTCCTCAAATTCTCTTAAATCCTGATCGTACGGTTTTAAGCCGGTTGCCCTTCGAAAGGGATTGATTTGAAAATTCAATAACTCATGATCAGCCTCATCAAGTGATTCAACGAACAAGACAGCCTGATTCCCTTTGATGTAATCAACGGCCGTGGTGCTGGCTATGTCATAGATGATGATTTCCTCCTTTTGCAGTTGCTTCCAATACTCGTAGGTCGAATTACCGAAAATCAAGAGTAGGGTCAAGATGGAAGAGTTGAGATACAGGGAACTCTTATGGTAGGCTCCCAACAATATGAGAATCAAAAAGCCGTAAACGAGCCAAACTTGCAGATCATTGAAGTAGAGCCAGGTAATGAGACTGCCAGGAATGCTCTCAACGAGAATGACCAGATAGTTCATCAACTGAATAATACCGTCTAATACGAATCCAATGAAAAGCCCCACATAATCAAACACAGACCCGACAACCAGCATGGAAATGCCCATGATCATGATTACGGTAGCTCCCGGAATTACGACCAGATTCGAAAGAAAAAAGTACGTTGGGAATTGATGGAAGTAATAAACGGTCAACGGGAGAGTAGAAATCTGAGCGGCGATGGAGACGGCCGTGATTTGCCAAACCTTGTCGACGAAAGGATTGCTGATATACGTTAGATGATAGATTTTGGGTTGCAGATAGACAATCCCGGTTAATGCCAGGAATGAAAGTTGAAATCCGACCGAGAAAATAAAATTAGGGTCATAAAGCAGTAGTATGAAGCACGCAATTCCCAGGGAATTGTAAATGTTATTGTCCCTATTGATGGCCTGACTAGTGGCCATGACGGAAAACATAACGGCTGCCCTGAGTACCGATGGTGACATTCCGGTGATGAAGGTGTACATCCAAATGACGGCAATGGATATCACCGCAATGAAAAAGCGACCTCCTTTCTTTTTCTTCAGTGGCTTGAGAATTCCAAGAAGCAGCAGGTAAAGAATTCCCACATGCAAACCTGATACCGCTAGCACGTGCATGGCACCAGCGGAGGCATAAGCCGTTTTTAAGTCTTCCGAAAGATAATCCTTGACTCCTATCAAAAGAGCCAGAGCGATCGACTGAGCCTGTTCGTTTTGAATGTAATCTGTGATCTTGTAGCGCAGATATCCGCGGATTTTCAAGGCGGATGCTAAAATTTCATTAGGCGGATCATTCCCAATATGCATGAATTGGCTTCTATTGATAAAGCACTGTCCGTGGATTCCCTGCCGGGCCACATAAGCCGAATAGTTGAATTCCTCCGGATTTGTTGGCGGTGGAATTTCACTTGGCCGTGCATTCACCCGAATACGATCTCCATATTCCAGTGCTTCCAGCTCGGCAAGTCGACCTGAGAGCTGATCTTTCTTGATGTACAGGTGAAGATCCCCGATAACTTGAAATACCCCGGAATCTGTCTTTATCAGATTTACCTTGACAGAATACCTTCTTGTCGTAATTTTTTCCAAGGGGTCGGAAAAAATCGTTCCCTCAAACATGGAGATGCGCCCAGGGGCATTGCGCCAGTGATTTTCATCATCCAGCTCAATTTCTTCCTTGGCAATCCAACCAAACATGTAGCCTACTAGCATGAGCCCAGCCAACCCAGGTAAAACAGCAAGACGATTAATTCTCAATGGAATCCGAAAAGCCCAGAGGATTAGGAAAAATCCCAGTAGCATTCCTGTGAGTAAAAACGGCTCAGACCACCATTTGGGACCGGATTCAAATAGCAATATCCCACCAATGGCGGCAAAGGACAAACGAACAAACGGAAAGCGATTCCAAACAAACATAGCGGTTTGATAAAAGTAAGCTCGGATTTAATTAAAACCTAATGGATTGGTAACATGGCATGAATTATGACGTTTGGAATTAAGATCAAATTTTTAATTTTGTGATATGAAGTCTTTGCTATTGAGTTTCTTGATTTTCGGGTTTTCAACATCCACTGATCTAGGGCCAGCTGAATTGGAGTGGGTAACCGACTATGAAGATGCCTTTGTCCAAGCCAAGAAGGAGGGGAAGCTCGTATTGATCAACTTCACTGGCTCTGACTGGTGTGGATGGTGCAAAAGGCTGGATCGTGAGGTATTCAGTCAGCCGGCTTTTCAAGAATATGCTGAGGAAAATCTGGTTTTACTGATGCTGGATTATCCCAGAAGGACGCCTCAGCCCAAGGAGGTTAAAATTAAAAACCAGCAGTTGGCTCGAGAATTTGGAGTTCGAGGGTTTCCAACCATCCTATTGGCCAAACCAAACCAACAAGTCATCTTAAGAACAGGCTATCAAAGAGGTGGAGCGGAGAGCTATGTGAGACACCTCAAGCGAGCGATCAACTAATCCGGTCCATCGTGTAATGGAGGATGTTGCATTCTTCAAACATGTCACCGACTTTCTGGAAACCGAATTTCTCGTAAAGAGGAATAGCATCCAATTGCGCATGCATGTACATTTTGTGGCCATGCCCTTTTTTCTGATGAATGTCATCGATCACGGCTTTGACCAGGCCGGATCCAACTCCCTTGGATCGCCAGGTCTTCTTTACAGCGAATCGCTCCAGCTTCAAGCCATTGTCTGTTTCACGCCAACGAGCTGCTCCGATAGCATTCTGTTCTTGATCCAGCGCTACAAAATGGTGTGAGGAATCCTCAAACTCATCGAATTCTTCCTCACGATCTACTTGCTGTTCGATGACAAATACTTCTTCTCGCAGAGCAAATAGTTTCTCTTTCTGCTCATCAGTTGTCACTGGGAGAACCACGAACTCACTCATGACGAATGCTTTTTGTAGGCTTTAATAATTTCCTTGACCAAACGGTGGCGTACCACGTCTTTCTCATCCAGTTTCACAAATCCGATTCCCTTGACGTCTTTGAGGATTTTCACTGCGTCCATCAGGCCGGAAGACTGTTTTGGTGGTAAGTCAATCTGCGTGCTGTCACCTGTGACGATCACTTTTGATTCTGGTCCGATACGGGTCAAAAACATTTTGATCTGCATAGGAGACGTGTTTTGTGCCTCATCCAGCAAAATAAACGCCTTGTTTAAGGTACGGCCTCTCATGTATGCCAATGGGGCGATTTCTACCACTCCCGTTTCCATGTAATGCCTCAGTTTTTCTGACTGGATCATGTCTCCGAGCGCATCATAAATCGGTCGCAGGTACGGATCGATTTTTTCCTTGAGATCTCCCGGCAGGAATCCCAAATTCTCACCGGCTTCTACTGCCGGTCGGGTGATGATGATCTTTTTGACTTCTTTGTTTTTAAGGGCTTGGACAGCCAATGCGACCGAGACGTAGGTTTTCCCGGTACCGGCTGGCCCCATTGCAAAAACCAGATCATTTTTACTGACAGATTCAACCAACTTTTTCTGGTTATTGGTTTTCGGAGCGATTCTTACGCCGCGTGTCCCGAAGACCAAAACATTCTCTTCCTTGGCTAGTTCAGACGCTTCTTCTCCGTCAGATATGAAGTTCTTGATGTTTTCCTCAGAAACCTTACCGAACTTATGGTAATGATCCATCAGGGAATTCATTAGCTCGTTGATTTGGAGAATTTGAGGCGCGGTTCCTTTGATGCGGATTTCGTTTCCGCGACTTACGATTTTACTCTCAGGAAACGCGCTGGCAATTTCTTTGATATTTTCATTTTCCACGCCAAGGAAGTCGACGAGGGAAATATTTTCGAGGGTGATGACCTTTTCTAACAAATGGCTCTTATTGTTTTTAAGTTTGTCCTACAAATTAAAGAATTTCTTAATTGCTGAATGGCCGTAATTACATTTCTATCCGATTTTGGTGCGAGAGATCATTATGTGCCGGCTGTGAAGGCGGCCATCTTGTCGGCTAATCCGAGTCAGCAGATCATCGATATTTCTCATGAAGTCAAAAGGCACGACATAGGTCATGCCGGATTTGTGCTGAATCAGGTATTTAGAGCCTTTCCTGCTGGCACCATCCATTTGGTTGCCGTGGATCCTGTTTTGCGATCTTCAATACGATTGATTGCGCTGGAATTAGAGGGGCATATTTTCGTTGGGCATGATTCGGGAGTGTACAGTTTGATTAGTCATAAACGTCCTGATATGGTCGTTCAACTACCTTATCAACCAAGTGCCTTCTCAGTACGTGATATTCTGGTTCCGGCAGTAATTAAATTGGCTAGTGGGGCTGGTTTGAATCAAATAGGAGAGGAAATCTCGGATTACCAGATCAAAATGGATCGGCAGGTAAAAGCCACGAAAAGAGAAATTGTGGGTCAGGTCATTCATATCGACCATTACGGCAATTTGTTGACCAACGTTAGTAAAACCGATTTCGATAAAATCTGCGAAATAAATGGAGGCAAACCCTCGTATCAGGTGCGATTTGCCAGGGAGGTATTCAATCGCGTACATTCTTCGTACACAGACGTGGAGGCGGGCGATTGCTTCGTGTTGTTTAACAGCTCCGGATTTTTGGAAGTGGGTATTAATAAAGGACGAGCCAATGATCTCCTTGGCCTCAGGTTAGATACGCCAGTTATCATTGAATTCAACACATAAATATGCTTTTGAGAGTCGTAAGATTAGAATTTCGCCCAGAGGCATTAGATGATTTCGAGCAAATTTTCGAAGAATCAAGTCCGTTAATTCGCAAGTTTCCGGGCTGCTCTCATGTAGAAATGTGCACAGATCTTCAGAATGAAAATGTCAGGTACACTTTCAGTCATTGGGAAAATGAAGAGGCACTAAACGCTTACCGGCACTCTGAGCTTTTTCAGAAAACCTGGGCTAAGACGAAGGTGTTGTTTTCAGGAAAACCGAGAGCTTATTCTTTGCTATCTAAGCGCCCGTAATCAGTACTTCCCAGATTTTATCCGACCACATAAAGATCAGGTTAACACCGCCATTTTCTCCAACGGCACTTATGGTGAATTGCTCCACGGAGATTTTGGATTCCTGCATGGGCACGGTGATGTCAATAATATCTTCGTCGTAATCCGGTTCTGAAAATCCCCAAAACCGATCTCCAGAATTCAATACCAATTTGATTTCGCCTTCCTGGGGCACAGCATACATGTCATACGTCCCAGCTGTGACGGTTTGCCCACCAAACTTGAAATCCTGATTGATAGTAAGTTTGGTTGGCTCGTTGGCTCCTAATCTCCAGTAAGCTCCATACGGAACAAGTGCTCCAGCAGCTCCTGTTCCAAAAATCACCCTGTCTCGCACAGATGGTCTGGAGTAATCCACTTTCACGACGAGTTCTTCGTAAACCCCGGTGACTTCACCCGGAGGGCTCAGCGTACGGTTGCGATTGTTGAGGTAGATGATAGCTGCGGCGATGATCAAAACAAAAACGCCTATTCCAATGAGTATTTTTTTACGCATGATTAAGTCAATTAAGTGTCTTACGAATTTAAGGTATTCCGTTCTATAGTGCTCTAATCGAAGGTATTGGCAAAAAATCCACTGCTCAAGGTTGAGAGAAGTAATCTCTTTTGATTAAATTAATAGAGCGTTTATAAATCCTTTTCTTATGAAATACCTGCTATTCTTACTTACAACAACAATGGCATCCGGTGCATTTTCACAAAAGGCCTTGGATCAATTGGTAAATTCTGTATGTGATTGCATTTCATCTTTGGAAGTGGCTGGTAAATCTCCCAAGGTTATTGAAACCAAGTTTGATGATTGCTACCAAATTTCCCTAGAAAAGCAAGTTGATGACTTAAAAGACGAAGGTTTTGATCCGAATTCATCGGCAGATATGAATGAATTTATGTCGAGAGTCCAGACGGTTTGTCCCGATGACTTACTTGGACTTTTTCAAGAAAAACAGAGGTCTGAGGAGATATTTGACGGCTTGACCGAGATGGTCTGTGAGTGCCTTGATGAAAAAAGATTGAACAATTGCGTCAAGGAAATACTATCAGAGCAAACGGAGGTGATAAAGCCGTATTACGATGTAAGTGACGTTAAGAAAGCTGCATTTATTTTCACCATGGAAGCATCGCAGGCTTTGATTGATGATTGTGAAAAAGCGTTGGATGAATTAGGGGTGAATGACTACATTCAATATGAGAGGATAATGGGCGGCTGTACAGAAATTATTTCGGGGAAATATGTTTATAACCAAGGTTATGGAGGAGATGTAATGGTCGAATTTAAGGGTGATGAATATATAGAGTACAATGCAAATGGTGGAATTGATGAGCATCACCGTATGAACTGGGATGGATGTTTGGCCAATCTGACATTGATAGGTGGAGAGACACAAAATGCTGAAGTAGGGGAGGAATTCGTGATAAAAGTGAAACGAGCTTCAGATGAAGGGTTTGTGGCGTTTGTGGGTAAACCAGAATTTGCCAGGCTTGTGGAATATGTAAGGTATTCGGACGAGGATCCAGGACCTGAGTTGTCTTACGAAGAGTTTTCAGCAAAGTTTACCGACCAAATTTGTACTTGCCGAAAGGGTAAGAATTCGTATTGGTATGGAGGCGTTGATGAGTGTATTGAACGGGTTTATAAGACCAATGTCAGGGAGATTGATCGGTTTTATGAGAACCACCTATTTGCAGAAATTTTCTTTGAAGCGGATATGCGGATAGATTTGGTTGGAATATGTGGCCAGGTAAGTACGTGGGAGCAAAAGCCTGGCACTGAGGAGATTGTCGAAAAACATGTCACCGAAATTTGCGAATGCACCGAATCAGGGAAATTGATGGATTGCATCCGGGCACAGATTGAGAATAATCAGGTTATCTCTGAACATTACGAAGGAAAGGCCAAGGAAGTAGCAGGAAAATTTCATTATGACCTACTATCGGAACTGAGCACCACATGTCCCGCTGCTATTGGAGCACTTGATGATTTCGATTTTAAATCGATGAATTGTTCCGAACCAATCGAAGGAAAGTACGAACGCAAAAACTGGATTGGGATGACCAAGAAGGTTGAATTCACTTCTGATCGTTACATTGAATATGATGACGATAATAAATTAACCGCCTCTTTTTATCTGGTTTGGGAGGGTTGTGGTTTCGTGGCTTTGTTAGAGGAGGGCGATGGAGATCATGTTATCTGGGGAGAAATAAAAGGTGTCTCCAATGATGGTTTCGTGGCACTGAAGCTTACTAACTTATTCGGTTCATATACTGTGCTTCCCACCTTCTTCAAGAAAGAAGAGTAGACGCCTTCAGCTTTTGAGTTAGGTACTCTTTTTCTTTTTCATTATTGGTTAGACTGATGGCAGTTTTTAAAGCCATTCGGCCTTGATCCTTTTGATTTAATTCGAAGTGTAAATCACCCTTGATCGCGTGCCAGAGGTAATAATTTTTCATTTGATCCAACTCACCCAGCTTCACAATCTCATCTAGGGCCTGTTCCACCTGACCGGCTTTAGAGAGTGCCACGGCTCTATTCAATCGAATCACTGGAGATGAGTTCAAAGAGAGGAGGTTATTGTAAAGTCGGAGGATTTCTGACCAATTGGTTTCATCAAAAGTTTTCGCTTCGCAATGCAAGCCGCTGATAGCTGCCTGGACGTAAAACTCATTCAGGAAATTGCCACTTGTGGCGAGTTCGAGGTACCGCATACCTTCCGCGATCCTATTTTGATCCCACTTGCTTCGGTCTTGAAATTCAAGTGTGACGAGAGCGCCTTTTTCATTCACCCTCGAAGCAAACCTGGATGAATGAAAACACATGAGTGCCAAGAGGGAATTGGTCATGGAAATATTTGTTTCCTGGGATTCTGTCAAGATTTTGGCCAACCGGATGGCTTCAGTACACAGCTCTTTCCTGACCAACTGATCTCCTTCGGTGCTTTTATATCCTTCATTGAACAGAAGATAAATGATATGAAGAATGGTCTTGAGTCGGTTTTTGATTTCGCTAGTCGGAGGGAGGGTCAGCGGAATTTCCTCTTGCTGAAATTTCTTTTTGGCTCGTGTAAAAGACTTGGCGATGGTTTCTTCCTTTTTAAGAAGCGCCCTGGATATTTCTCTAACCGAAAGACCGCCCAATATTTTTAGCGTGAGGATGAGTTGGTATTCCGTACTGAGGGAGGGATGACAGCAGGCAAACATCATCTTCACCACATCGTCTTGTATGGAATCGAGATCGAGCTCTTCCTCCTTGACCGGTTTGTCAGGAATCGAGTCCGCACCATCCACCCGATTTACCTTTCTAAAATGATCGATCATTTTATTGGAGGCCACCGTGACTATCCAACCTCCGGAATTTTTCGGGATGCCGGAGTAGGGCCAGGTCTGCATGGCTTTGTAGAGCGCTTCCTGGACACAATCCTCCGCAAGTTCCAAATGGTGAGCGCCGTATTTCCCAGTGAGATAAGAGACGGCTCGCCCATATTCCTCCCGGAAATAATGATCAACCAGCTGTGTGACCTGCTCTGACATTGGTGTAAAATAAAAGAGGCCGTCTCAAACGTGAAGAGTATCAATGGAAATGTCACATTGAGGTTCTCGAAATGTTTTCGCAATTAGTAAGACAACCTTCGAGAGCCTCAGTTTGACGTCTGATCTCGCGTTTGAGACGGCCGTTGAGTCAAGCTCGTATTGATTAACCGGGCATGTCGGCAATTTCTCTCACTTCCACCGTGCCATTGTGTTCGTGGGTAGGGCAGCCTTTAGCCAGTTCCGTCGCATGCGCCAGATCATTGGCAGGCAATAGGAGATAGCCTCCTACAACTTCAGAACCCTCCGCGAACGGACCATCAGATACTACAGATCCACCGCCAGAAACTACCTGGCCTTCAGCGCCGAGCGGCATTCCCTCGGCTTTAATTTCCTGCATCCATGTGCCCCACCTGGCCATGTGCTCTTGGGTTTCTTCCGGTGACAATTTGGAGAAAGCTTCGTCTCCACCTCTGATTAAGAATAAAAATTGTTTCATGATCTTTTCGTTTTTCTTAATGACGTGGGTTGTCGCTCCAAATGGACGCCACCCTTGAATTATTTCAAAAGACTTATTGCAAAACCGCCACCGGGAGCCAATCTGAAAGTTTTGGTATCACCCTTTTTGATCTTCGCGGATTCAATGGCATAATCCCCTGGATTGCTTTTGTAATGTGCCATGTCACCATCTCGGTAGACAGTCGCATTGAATTCTGTTCCCTCTGGTAGGAAGTCAAAATTCACTGTGATTTCACGCTCTTGCTCGTCTGTGATCCCGCCAACAAACCAGTTACCAGTCTCGCGTTCTTCCCGAGCAATCGTGACAAAATCACCAACCTCTCCATTCAGCGTGATTGATTGCTCCCAGTTGACCCCCACATCTTTGATGAATTGTAATGCCGGATGTCCCTCGTAATTTTCCGGCAAGTCACAGGCCATTTGAATCGGACTGGTGATGACCACATATAAGGCGAGTTGCTGGGCAAGCGTGGTATTAATTTGATTGTCTGGCTTTGATTCCAAGGTCAATTCGAAAACGCCAGGCGTGAAATCGATTGGGCCGGAGAGCATGCGAGTAAATGCAACAATTGGGAGGTGCTCCGGAGGGTTGCCGCCATCGGTGGCCCAAGCGTTAAATTCCTGACCTCTCAGTCCTTCACGAGAAATGGCATTTGGCATGGTGCGCCTGATGCCTGTGGCCTTGATCGGCTCATGGGCGTTGACAGCCACCTCATGTTTAGCTGCATGCTCCAATACTTTTCGGTAGTGATTGACCATCCATTGGCCGTGGTGATATTCTCCTTTAGGAATGATCTTGCCTACGTATCCGGTTTTAACCGAATGAATTCCCAAGGATTTCATCAATGCGTAGGCCGTGTCGAGCTGCTGCTCGTAGGTTCTTGGAGCAGCTGAAGTTTCATGGTGCATGATGATTTCCAAGCCTTTTTCTGCTCCATATCGGGCTACTTCCCGGATGTCATAGTCTGGATACTCCGTGACAAAATCGAAGACACTCTCTCGGTCCTCAAATCCAATCCATCGATCCCAGCCGGTGTACCAGCCTTCTACCAAAATGCCTTTCATTCCATTCTCAGCTGCAAAGTCAATGTATCGCTTGGCGTTCTCGGTGGTCGCGCCATGTTGAGCATCGCCGACATCACCTGCGCCATCATGCTCCCAGGTATTCATACTCTGAGTGGATTCGTAATCCCAGGTGGATTTGCCTAAATGCATTTCCCACCAGATTCCGACGTATTTCATGGGTGTAAACCAACTGATATCACCCAATTTATTCGGTTCATTCAGATTCACAATCAGACGTGAATCAATCAGTCCGGCTGCATCATCACTGATCTGAATGGTCCTCCAAGGAGTGACGAAAGGGACAGCCCTCTTCACAGCATAACCAAGTCTGTCAGAGTTTACCAGATCACTGGTCATACTCAGGTTTTTTCCATCAATTTTCAAAGTCATGCCGGCATAGTCGGTCAAATTGGCTTCATGAAAGCTGAGGTGCAGCCCACTCTCGCTCACCATTGTGACTGGGGTGTTCACGGCATTTTCAGGAATATAAGTGGCCGCCAGGTTTGGATGATCTCTCTTGCTGATTGCATCGATCTCGCTAAACTTGGTCGTGTTGTACAAGTGCTCATAAATGTCCCAGTCGCCAGGAATCCAGAAGGTCTTGTGATCGCCAGTGAGATTGAACTGAGTCAATTCATCCATGATCACAAGTGTGTCCAGATCTTCCTGCTCAGGGAATTCGTATCGAAATCCAACGCCATCGTCGTATGCTTTGAAGAAAATATTCAACTTCCGATTGGGTGCTTCTTTCTCAACCAGCGAGACTGCCAACTGATTGTACGTATTATCAACGTTGCGTTGTTCTCCCCAAGGCATTTCCCAGGTCTCGGAGAAACTCGTAACCTCAGCATTGGCGATTTCAAAACCTTCTTTCATGGCAGCAGCCTCTTTGAAAACAAACCCCATGCTGGAAGGCTTGATAACCTGCTCGTCACCCTTGGTCACAGCGTACATGGGTTCTCCTGCTTCGCTTAAACTGAAATCTATGCCGATGTTACCATCTGGTGAACTGACGTCAGTTTTTAAATCACCGGAACAGCCGGTTATTAAGAGAAGTATTATTGCTAGAGTTGAAAGTTGCGCCTTCATTTTAGTAAGGTTGATTCTGAAAAATTTAGGTAAATCAATTTTGATGTACATGCACATCCATCTGAGGGAAAGGAATGTTGAGACCTTTCTCTCCGAAAGTCTTATACACCTTCTCATTCAGGTCAAAATTGACACCCCAGTAGTCCTCTTTTTTCACCCACATTCTCGCTTCGAAATTGACGGAACTATCGGCTAAAGTTTTCAAAATGATTTGTGGTTCCGGGTCCGACAACACGCGATCATCGTTTTTGATCATGTCGTGGAGCACTTGTTTCGCCGTGTCGGCATCATCTCCATAGCCAATACCAGCAGCAAAATCCAGCCTTCTGGTGTCCTCCGTGGAATAATTGGTTGTGGACGAATTGGCTAGCTGGCCGTTCGGGATGATGATCGTGACGTTTTGAGGGGTTTTCAAGTACGTATTGAAAATCTGAATCTCATGGACCGTGCCTGAATGCCCGGCAGCTTCGATGAAATCACCTACTCGGAAAGGTTTTATCAATAAGATGATGACTCCTCCAGCGAAGTTTTGCAAAGTGCCTTGCAGGGCTAAACCCACTGCCAGGCCTGCTGCACCGATGACGGCCACAAAACTGGTCACTTCTATGCCCACCATACCCACAACACTTATCAAAAGCATGACTTTAAGTGTGATGCTAACCAAAGTACCAAGGAATGGGATGAGAGATGGGTCAGCGCCTCTTTTAGTCAGAACTCTTTTGAAAGTCCTGGTCACAATGCCAATCACGATAAGTCCGATGATCAGGGTGACAATGGCCAGAACCACTTGCGGTCCGTATTTCCATAGTAGTTCGAGCGCTTTTTCTGAAATGTTTACTACGTCTTCTTGCATTTTCTTTTAGTGTTTAGATCGATAAAATAAGGTTAATCCTGCCAAAAAATCTCCCTTGACGGTGATTTGTCAGTCACAATTGTTGTGGTGGTTACGTTCTCAAATCGTTTTACTTTCAAGCGATCTTTGGGTTTAAGCACTTCCTTTTTGATCACCTGCCAACCGTTCATCTTATGATAAAGAACAATTCTGGAATCACCTTGCGAGTCCAACATCACCTTCGATTTTTTGGTTTCTATTTTCTCTATTTCTGGAATATCCTGTGTATCCAGCAGTTGCAAAATCTTGGAGCCATCCGGAATGCCGAATCCTGTGTGGTTATTAGGGAAAGGATAAAGGGTGGATGACTTCTTCAGGATATCGATTAATTCGGCGTTCGAAAGATTTGGATCTTTTTGAAGCATGCATGCAAGCAACCCGGTGATCATGGGGGCGGAGAAGCTCGTGCCGGAAGTTGCAAAACAGACTACATCAGGTTTTACATAGTCTAGGCTTGTTGGCCCGGTAGAGCTGTACTTCATCTCTTCCGTGACATTCAGTTTGGATGCTCCTACAGTAAGTACATTTTTGGAGTCTGCCGGAGCGCTAAGTGTTTTCCATCTGGTTTGTCCGTCATTTCCTGCCGAGACAACCAGCAGCACGTCATGCAGCGCAAGGATCGAATCGATGGAGCTGGTGATCCAAGTGGATTTTCCGTCTATCATTTGTGGGGAGTAGTTCTCTGATTTGCGAGAATAGCCGTTGGTATAACCAAGTGAAATATTGATCACCCGCACGCCTTGTGCTGCCATTTCATGGATGGCTTGAATCATATATTTCTCTTCCTGTCGTTTTTCGTAAACAGCATGATCGGTTCGAGCAAGGTAGAAGTCAGCCTCTGTGGCTAAACCAAATTGGATATTCTTCTCCGGGTTTAAGCCTCCGATAATTTCCCAAACCTGCGTGCCGTGTCCATCGTCCTGACCTCTCGAGCCTCCGTATTCGGCGAGCGTTGGGGTGACAAAATCCTTGTAGTATTTGACTCTTTTATCTTGGAAATGTTGGTTCAGAGACCCTCGTTTATCGGCGTTCAGAAATCCACCGTCGATTATCCCGATTTTAACCCCACGACCTGTCAAACCCGCATCGATCATGGCCTGACCGCCGATTTGCTCCAGCGCAAAACTCAATTCCTGTCCCGAGGAAAGAAGTGGTAGAAAGAAAAGAAAGACTAATTTTAGTCGTCGCACCAGATGAAGTTATAAAAACGAGTCACGCCCATGAAATACGATCCCATTGATCCCAATCTATTTATTTCCAATCGCAAACGTCTGGCTGAAAAATTGGAGCCGAATTCCGTGGTGATTCAGCACTCCAATGACATCTTGCCGTCGAATGCAGATGGAACTTTGGCTCTTCGTCAAAACTCAAATCTACTATGGCTCACCGGGATTGAACAGGAAGAGACGATTCTGATTATGGCGCCTGACTTTCCAAATGAAAAAATGAGGGAAGTACTTTTCTTGAAAAAGACGAGCGAGCAAATAGCGATCTGGGAAGGACATAAATTCACTAAGGAAGAGGCACGAAAGGCCAGCGGTATACAGACAGTAAAGTGGCTGGAAGAATTTGATCAAACCTTGCTGACGATACTGGCCGAAATGGATACCATTTATTTGGAGACCAATGAACACATCAGAAATTCAGCGGACTTGGAGACGAGAAACGATCGTTTCGTCAGGGAATGCAAAACCAAGTTTCCGCTTCATAATTATCGAAGATTGGCGCCTGATATTTATGCACTCCGGAGTGTCAAACAACCTCAAGAAGTGGATTTAATTGCTCGGGCCTGCAAGATCACGGAAAAGGCCTTTAGGCGAATTCTGAATTTTGCAGAACCCGGTAAATGGGAATTTGAGGTGGAAGCAGAGCTGCTGCATGAATTTCAAATGAACAGGTCGCGACGGTTTGCCTACGAGCCTATCATCGCTGGTGGAGGGAATTCATGCGTGCTTCATTATTTGGACAATGACCAGATGTTAAAAGATGGTGACGTATTACTGATGGACGTAGGAGCAGAGTATGCCAACTACAATGCCGACATGACTCGGACAATTCCTGTTGGAGGTAAGTTCACCAAGAGGCAAAGGGAAATTTACGATGCGGTCTTGCGCGTCAAAAATGAAGCAACCAAAATGCTCACCCCGGGAAATGCTATTCCGGAATACCACAAGGCGGTAGGTGATCTTATGGAAAAAGAGCTCCTTGATTTGAAGTTGATCGATAAGACGGACATCAAAAATCAAGATCCGGAGTGGCCGGCATACAAGAAATACTTCATGCATGGAACCTCACATCATTTGGGGTTGGATGTGCACGATGTGGCCAGCATCTATGCCAAATTCGAGGCTGGGATGGTTTTCACGGTGGAGCCAGGCATTTATGTGCCCAGTGAAAATATTGGGATCAGATTGGAAGACAATGTGGTAGTCACGGATAACGAGCCAAAAAATTTGATGGAGAACATTCCGATTGAAGCGGAGGAAATTGAAGAAATAATGAACAACAAATGAGCATCGAGAAAATAAATTCAGAAGGAGCACCTGAGCCAGTTGGCCTGTATCCCCATGCTCGGAAAGTTGGGAACTTGCTTTTTTTATCAGGAGTCGGACCGAGAGAAAAGGGCACCCAGAAAATCCCCGGTGTGGAGCTCAATGAACATGGTGAAATCGAGTCCTACGACATTGAAGCGCAATGTCATTCGGTTTTCAAAAACGTAAGAATGATTTTGGAATCCAGCGGAGCGTCCTGGGAGTCGTTGGTCGATGTGACCGTGTTTCTTACGAATATGAAGGCCGACTTTAAGACCTTTAATAAAATCTACGCCGAATACTTCGAGTCCAATCAACCCTGTCGGACTACCGTGGAAGTAAACGCACTGCCAACTCCGATCGCGATAGAGTTGAAGTGCGTAGCTGTCATTTGATGTCAAATGTGACCTACGGAATGAATCCGTAGCGGTTTTTATATACTTTTGGGTTTTCGAAAAGAATCTCATGGAATACAATACTCAAAGAGCTCATCTGAAGCTCAGAGAATATGGACGAAACGTCCAGAATTTAGTCGCACACATCAAGGAGGAAAAGGACAAGGAAAAGCGAAACCAAATGGTCGGTACGCTTGTCGAATTGATGAAACAAGTGAATCCGAATCTCAATAAGGATACTGACGAATACGATCAGAAAATTTGGGACGATGTGTACATTATTTCTGAATTTGATATCGACGTAGATTCTCCATTCCCAAAACCGGAACCGTCATTGTTGGAGAAAAAGCCAGAGAAACTGCAATATTTCTCCAATGAGATCAAATACAAGCACTACGGACGGAGCATCGAACTGCTTATCGACAAAGCAGTCAAATTAGAGGATCCAAAAGAGAAAGAAGGTGCGGTTATCGTTCTCGGCAAACTCATGAAGAGCTTTTTCCAGACATGGAACAAAGATGGAATTGAGGACGAGCAGGTGCTGAAGAACATCAAAAGGATGTCCGACAATCAGCTGGATATTGATATCGAGAACGTTAAAGAGTTCAACCTTTTCGACCTGGGCAAACCGACCCACAAGCCTCGCAGAAATCAAAAAGGGGGAGGCGGCAAAGGTCGCAGACCGAATAATCAAAATAACCGCAGAAGAAGGCCAAATAGATGAGTTCATTCCGTGTTCAGGGCGGTAGCAAGCTCTCCGGTTCCATAATACCCCAAGGTGCCAAGAACGAGGCACTTCAGATAATCTCAGCAGTTCTTCTCACAAAAGAACCAATGACCATTCACAAGGTCCCTAACATCAGGGACGTGATGAAACTCATCGAGCTTTTACAGGATTTCGGAGTTGAGGTCGAAAAAATAGCAGAAGAGTCCTACCGATTTCAGGCAAAGAGTATTGACCTGAATTTTCTAGACACAGAAGAATTCAAAGAAAAAGGCGGTGCACTGAGAGGTTCGATTATGATCCTTGGACCACTTCTGGCTCGTTTCGGAGTTGGAAAAATGCCAAAGCCCGGAGGAGATAAAATTGGTCGACGAAGAGTCGATACGCACTTTTTCGGTTTTGAAAAGCTAGGTGCAAAATTCAATTATGATGCTGAGGCGTCCTTTTATACAGTAGATGGGAGCCAGTTGAAAGGTGCATACATGCACTTGGATGAAGCCTCTGTTACCGGAACGGCCAACATCGTCATGGCAGCTGTCCTGGCCGAAGGCGAAACAACTATCTATAATGCAGCGTGCGAGCCATATCTTCAGCAGCTATGCAACATGCTAAATCGCATGGGAGCGAAAATCGAGGGGGTTGGCTCTAACTTGCTAAAGATCCAAGGGGTTTCCAGTTTAAAGGGAACTGAGCACACGATGCTGCCTGATATGATTGAAATTGGGAGTTTCATTGGATTAGCAGCGATGACTCAGTCTGAGATTACTATCAAGGACGCACGGATAGATCAACTTGGTTTGATCCCTTCCACATTTGAAAAACTTGGAATCCAGATGGACTTTCAAGGAGATGATATCCACATTCCGGCGCAAGATCATTACGAGATCGAGTCTTATATTGACGGCTCCATCTTGACCATCGCAGATGCCATCTGGCCGGGACTGACCCCAGATTTGTTGAGTGTGATCCTTGTTACGGCAACTCAAGCGAAAGGAACTGTCCTGATACACCAGAAAATGTTCGAGAGTCGCTTGTTCTTCGTTGATAAGTTGATTGATATGGGTGCTCAGATTATTTTATGTGATCCTCATCGAGCCACCGTGATTGGATTGGATCGAGCTTTTGATCTGAAAGGCATTCAAATGACTTCTCCGGATATTCGAGCAGGTGTTTCTCTTTTAATAGCCGCCCTATCGGCGAAAGGGGAGAGTTTGATCCACAATGTCGAACAAATTGACCGGGGCTATCAGTACATTGATCAGAGGCTAAACGCCCTGGGAGCTTCCATCACAAGATTAGATTAATTTTCCTGAGTTTATCCTCGTTCAAAGGTTTGTCCACGAAGGATATTACAAAAGGATTGTTATTCAAGTCAGCCAATTCTTGACTGTCCTCAGTGGAGCTGGATACAACAATTGGAAACGGCGGATGTTCATATTTTTTCTGAATTTCCTTTAAGAGTTCCCACCCATTCATCAACGGCATGTCCAAATCCATGAACATCGCTGAAACGTTCATTTGACTGATTCGTTCCAAGGCATCTTCGCCATTTCTGCTGGTAACAATCTCGAATCCAGGATAGAATCGATTGATTGCATAGCCTGCGCTGAACAAGAATAATTCATCGTCATCGACAATGAGAATTCTTTTGCCTTCCAATAAATCATTGGAGCCTTTTGCCATTATTCAACTAGCTATTACGTCCGTAAAAACTAGAAATTTACCGAATCTGTCCCAATTTATTGGTGTTTGGAATAGTTTAGTGGAAACCCTTCAACCATGTCAAAGTACATTCTGTCCCTGGATCAGGGTACCACAAGTTCCCGAGCAATTCTCTTCGATAAGGCCGGTAAGATTTGCTCTGTAGCTCAGCAGGAATTCAGACAGATATTTCCTCAGTCAGGATGGGTTGAGCACGATGCATTGGAAATCTGGGACTCTCAGAGCGCCGTGATGCAAGAGGTTTTTAAGGATGGAATGAGTGCAGAGGAAGTTGCTGCGATTGGAATAACGAACCAGCGGGAAACCGCTGTGATATGGGATCGAAAGACCGGTGAGCCTGTGTGTAATGCAATTGTTTGGCAAGATCGAAGAACCTCGAATTACTGCGATGAATTAAAATCCTCTGGTTGGATCGAAAAAATCAAAGACAAAACAGGATTGGTCATTGATGCCTATTTCTCAGGAACCAAGGTAAAATGGATGCTTGAAAATGTAGAGGGAGTTCGAGCGAGAGCAGAAAAAGGAGAGTTGGCTTTTGGGACAATCGATTCGTGGCTTGTCTGGAAACTAACGAACGGTGAAAAGCATGTGACGGACATGTCTAATGCCAGCAGAACCATGCTCTTTAATATCAAGACATTGGATTGGGATGATGAAATTCTCGAACTGATGAATATCCCAAGGTCACTTTTGCCTGAAGTGAAGTCATGTTCTGAAGTCTATGGTAAAACAGAGTTGAACGGGGTTGAAATTCCGATTGCAGGAATGGCAGGCGATCAACAAGCTGCATTATTTGGTCAGATGTGTGTGGAAGAAGGGATGGTGAAGAACACCTACGGAACCGGTTGTTTCATTCTGACCACAACAGGAACAAAGCCGGTTAAATCCGAGAATAATCTTTTGACAACAGTGGCCTGGCAGATAGGCGATGAGGTGACTTACGCCCTTGAAGGAGGTGTTTTTATTGGAGGTGCCGTGGTACAATGGGTCAGAGACGGCTTGCAATTCATTCAAGAGGCTGGAGAAATTGAAGCATTGTCAAATTCGGTTGAAGACAATGGAGGAGTTTATTTGGTGCCTGCCTTTGTTGGGTTAGGTGCTCCTCATTGGGATCAATACGCTCGGGGTGCGATACTTGGACTTACCCGTGGAACCGAGAGAGGTCACATCGCCAGAGCCACTTTGGAGTCCATTTGTTATCAATCCAAGGAAGTCATTGACGCCATGGCTGCTGATTCAGGGTTGGAGATCAAGGAAATCAGAGTAGATGGTGGAGCTACTGCTAATAACTCCCTTATGCAAATCCAGGCTGATGTAATGGATATTAACGTAATTCGGCCGGAAGTACTTGAAACAACTGCCCTCGGAGCAGCCTACTTCGCAGGTCTTGCAGTGGGGTTTTGGGAAAATATTGAAGAGGTGAAGACGCAGTGGGCAGTTGACCGAAAATTTGATCCGTCAAAAGACATGTCTAAGGAATTAAGGGTTTGGAAAAAGGCCGTGGAGCGTTCAAAAAACTGGTTGGTCGATGAATAGAGAGAGAATGATGAAGTCCTTGCAAGAGGACAAAGTGTGGGATGTGGTGATCATCGGAGGAGGAGCAACCGGATTGGGTGCTGCTTTGGATGCCGCCACTCGCGGGTATGAAACATTGCTGGTTGAGCAGGCAGATTTCGCAAAAGGAACATCCAGTCGCAGCACAAAACTGGTTCATGGTGGAGTACGATACCTGGCGCAAGGAGATATTTCGTTGGTTTTAGAGGCACTCCATGAGCGAGGCTTGCTAAGACAAAATGCTCCTCATCTGGTAAAAAACCTGGCTTTTGTGATTCCGAATTACGAATGGTGGGATGGTCCTTTCTACGTGATCGGGATGAAGGTTTATGATATGATGGCCGGGAAACTAGGTCTTGGACCGTCAGAACGAATCACAAAGGAAGAAACTGTCAAGGCGATACCAAATATAAAAACGGACGGATTGAGAGGTGGAGTGATTTACTATGATGGCCAATTCGATGATGCTAGGTTGGCGGTGAGCTTAGCACAAACTGCCTACAAGAACGGCGCTACCTTGGTCAACTACATGAAGGTGATGAAGCTCCGAAAGAACGATGATGGTTTGGTTAAAGGGGTAGTGGTGGAGGATCAGGAAACTGGGACAAATTATAAAATCAAGGCGAAATCTGTCGTGAATGCTACCGGCGTTTTTGTGGATGATATTTTACAAATGGACGAGCCGGAAGCCATGCCGACAACCGTACCAAGTCAGGGAGTGCATTTGGTTTTGGACAAGGAATTTTTACAGGGCGACTCAGCCATCATGATTCCGAAAACCGATGACGGACGAGTGCTTTTTGCTGTTCCGTGGCATGGTAGAACGATTGTGGGAACAACCGACACGTTGGTTGATAAGCCTGAAATGGAGCCGCAAGCTCAGGAGGAGGAAATTGAGTTTATCCTGAACACAGCAGGCCGCTACCTCACCAGAGCTCCGAAACGTTCAGACGTTTTGAGTGTGTTTGCCGGGCTCAGGCCGTTGGCATCAGAGGACAGTGATGAAGACACCAAGAACGTGTCGCGTAATCACCGGATTTTGGTTTCGCTTTCGGGACTAATTACCGTCACCGGAGGAAAATGGACGACTTATCGTAAAATGGGTGAGGACACAGTGAATAAGGTCACTTTGGTGGCTGGCTTGGAAGAAAAACCCTGTATTACGGCCAACATGCCCATTCATGGCTATGTGAAGAATTTTGACGTAAAAGATCATTTACATGTCTATGGCGCTGATCGTCTGGCCATCCTACAACTGGTGGATGCGAATCCAGAGCTCGGTGAAAAACTCGACGAAGAGCATGACTTCTTGAAGGCTGAGGTTGTGTGGGCTGTGAGGGAGGAGATGGCTAGAAAGATAGAAGACGTGCTATCTCGACGAACCAGAGCGCTTTTGCTGGATGCTCGTGCATGTATCAGAATGGCTCCAAAAGTCGCAGAATTGATGGCAGCAGAACTTAAAAAAGACAAAACCTGGGAGACGAAGGAGGTTGAGGATTTTATCAAATTAGCTAACCAATACATACTGGAGCAATGACGGATTTTATTGCAGAAATTATTGGGACATTTATTCTCATTGCGCTGGGCTGTGGGGTGAATGCCAACGTATCACTGAAGAACGCTTACGGTCAGGGTTCCGGATGGATCGTGATCACGATGGGGTGGGGACTTGCGGTGTTTTGCGGAGTGACAGTTGCTGGTCCATATAGCGGTGCACACATCAACCCGGCTGTAACGGTCGGCTTGGCGGTGGCTGGGGCCTTCGATTGGGCGGACGTACCATCTTTCATCTTGGCTCAGATGATCGGAGCAATGCTCGGAGCTTTTATTGTCTGGCTAAATTTCAAAGATCACTTTGACCAAGAGGAAAACGCTGGGACGAAGCTTGGCACATTCTCTACCGGACCGGCTATTAAAAACACGCCAATAAATTTCATTTGTGAGGTTACAGGCACGTTCATTTTAGTGTTTGTCATTTTGTACATTACTGAACCCGAAATGACAGCCTCAGGAATGGAAGATGTGAAAATTGGTTTGGGATCCATTGGTGCCATTCCTGTGGCATTCTTAGTGATGGCGATAGGGATGAGTTTTGGAGGAACTACTGGTTATGCCATTAATCCTGCCCGTGATCTTGGCCCTAGGATCGTACATGCCCTGGTTCCGATAAAAGGTAAAGGAGACAGCAATTGGGGATATGCTTGGTTACCTGTGATTGCACCTATTGCTGGCGGAAGTTTGGCGGCTTTGGTTTATATGATGTTGGTGTAAAATTATCTGGTTACGAAGGTATGTGTGTACTTCAAAATAACTGACTGGCCAGCGGTTCTGGGCAAAGCAGGTGTCTCACTAAATCTGTTAGAGTGTGTGCCAAAATTGTAAACAACATATAAATCATTTCCCTCTCTGGGATTATACCGAATCCTAATGTTAGCCGAAGTAAGGTTTTCAGTGCCATTGTATTGGCCATACATAGAGGCTGTGAACTTGGTGCTAAGCATTACCAAGGCTCTGACTCTGGCGAGGTGCGCTTCAAATGATGCATTTCTGCTATCAAAATTTACCAGATTATAATAATACTCTGTACGTAAAATGAGTGAAGGAGAAACACGCCAACCGGGTTGAAATCCTAAAACCAATTGATTTCCATCATAGTATTCTCCAAGAGTGAGCGAATTACTTATGCTTATTTTCCTGGCATCAGGAGTGCCGAAAACTCCATTGAAAAACCAAAAATCGTATCCATCCACGGGAACTAAGACGTCAGAAGAAAGCTCGAACTCCTCGAATACTCGTTCATGGGACTTTTGAAATGAGAGTTCACCGAACGATCCTTTTTTAGATTGGAATCGCCACCCAGTATTGAGGCTAGTGGTTTCTGGTTGTCCTGTGTTATTCTTCCAAAATCCGGCACCTGTAAAAAACCAGGTGTGACTCAGGATTGGCGAGGATTCCTTAGGAAACCATGTCCACCACAGTCGGTTAAATGAGATCATTGTATTGTCTCTAATTTCAAATCCCATTTCAGGATTATAGTCTGGTCCATTTCGGTTCCATGATACAGTATATCCAAATCCTTGATTTTTTCGACTTCTAAGACTTACATAAAATTTAGAGTTGGTCGGATCGAACATGCCTGGAGTCACCCCATTATAATTGGTTTGTACCAATGCAAAGGTCAGGTAATCATTTGTGCTTAGTCTGGCTACTCCATCAAGTCCAACGCCCGTATTATAATTTCCCTCCGTATCAATTTTATTCGTGATAATACCTCCGATGTAAGTGAAGTCATTGACAATTTGTTTGCGGACTCTAAAAACTCCGTAATTGGTGGAGTTAATTTCATTTTGTCTGTCCGTCTGCATGTCCAAGAAACCCAAGTCCCATTTCCCAACACGACCAACCAACCGAGCTCCACCAAATATCCTAACTGGGCCATCTTCTTCGAGTCCAATTCTCCGGCTGTAGAAAAGAGTAGTGGGGCCACCAAGCCCATAATCAAAGACACTTGATCGCTCCTGGAAAAACAAACGTTTTTCCGGAAAGAAAAGAGAGAAACGTGTCAGATTCACTTGCTGATCATCCACTTCCACTTGTGCGAAATCAGGATTGATAGTAAGATCCATCGTGAGGTTACTGGTCAGACTGTACTTGAGATCCAGTCCAGCTTCATACTTGGTTTCATTGGAGAATATGTAGTCCGTCTCGTTATCATTCAAGGCATTGGATTGGAAATTACCGGCCAGCAAATAAGGAGCGATATATACGGGTTTTTTTGGCTCAATATTTTGAAATTGAATTTTCTGAAACCGAGATGGTTTCCATGATGACCATGGTCCAAGATCATTTCGAATCAACGGGTACATGACCGTCTCGAAACGATGAGGCATGTACCTCCACATCGCCAGTCCCATGGTGGTGAGCCCATCGATATTTTGAAAGCGAAGGCTAGTGAACGGAATTCTAATCTCCGCCTGCCAGCCATAGTCGGTGTGATTTACCTTAACATCCCAGAAAGTATTCCAACTGATGTTTACTGGAAAATCTCCCTCGGCATCATTAAATACGGTCCCGTCCCAACGTAAGCCAGCTGGTGTTGTGAAAAAACCCATGGCATTTTCATTATCATTGAATGTATCAATTACTAACCCAAAATATTCGGTACTCCCCTCAAAAGCATCTCGCTCTTTGGTCGTATTCCGCATATTTGAAGGGTTTTCATAATACATTCTCCCTGCCAGATATAAGTATTGATCATCATAAGCCAGATAGACATCTGTCTTCTCAGTGGGCTCTTTTCCAAGCACTGGTTGATGCTGTAGCAGTGATAGCGTGGGGACCGCACTCCATTCGGTTTCGTCAACAATTCCATCGAAATCCACGGATTCAATTTTCTTGATCTTTAGAATGTCCTGCCCGATCAAAGTAAAAAATGCTGAAGCAAAAAAGAAGAATAAAGCGGATTTCAAATGTTAATGATGTTTCACTAAAGATAAGCGAAACGCAGATTTGTTACAGCTTACAATAGCTTAGGATTTATATCCAGCACATTCTCAGCGCGGTATCTAGCGATGAACTCATCCGTAAAGTGCTCACTCCCTTTCAACTTTATTTTCTGAAGCAGAGCCTTCAGATCGATCTTTTTATAGTCCTGGAGCATGGGATGGGAGATAGGTCTGTAGGACAAGTGCCAGGGCTCATATTTGAACCCTTTTCGGTCAGGCTCATTTGTGTAGACTTCATAGAATCCAAATTTCGCTTTGTTTTCATCCAGCCAAATTTTGAGTTCACGGTAAAGACCACCTTCTTCAAAATGTCTGGCAAGCAATGAGTCTTCCTGCTTTGGTTTACCTGCTTGAATGATGTCTAATTCTGTTCCCCAATGGTGACGTGATGTACCGGGGATGGTAGAGTATTCGATGATCTTTTCGATAGCTTGAATCGGGGATAAACCTTGCTTCGTAAATCGATCGTATTTACCATTCCAGATTTGCTCTTGCCGCTGATAGCTTCGATAACTAGATACAACCTGAATTTGTATTCCTTCTTTGGCCGCTGCAGTCTTCATTTTCTCAAAAGCATCGTTGGCTTCTTTTCGGAGCTGGGCATCCCCAAAAAGAGCTGGCTGTGTTCTACCAAGGAGTTCCTCTACTGGAAATTTACTTTGTGACGTTATTGCTTCTTTAGTAACAGTGCCACAACCAAGAAATGAAATTCCTAAGGTGGAAAAGGCAACAGATTTTGTAAATTCTCGTCTTTTCATACATTCACTTAAATACTACAGATCATGGCTAAAGCTAAGAAAGGATTAGAGAAAATGCTCTCAGAGATGGGACAAAAGATGGATGAGTTAATCGAAGAGATCAAAGAAACGGGGGAGGAGGTTTCCGATGAGGCAGAGGAAAAAATCCAGGAATTGAAAGAAAAAATCAAAGGCATCAATGATGAGTCAAAGGGCTTTAGCGCTAAGGCTAAGGAGCGATGGGACAATGCCAAGCCCCACTTGGACGAGGCGGTTAAGGAAATAGGGCACGCTTTCAAGCGATTCACCGGCAAATAAAAAAAAGGCACCCGAATCGGGTGCCTTTTCTATCTAACCAGCTATGTACACATTCTAAAATGCACTAACCTATCTACGAACTAATCTTATCTTCTGGATTTGATCCATCCAAAAATTATTGAACATTGGATCCAATATCACCTTGTGCAACTAGTGTTGCTAGATCGTTGCTACTTTGATGGACATTGATATAGCCATTGTAAGATGTCAACCCAGTATAAGTAATGGCCGATTGATCATCCAGAGTGGCAATATTTGTTTTGGAGATTCCTGTGGAACCATCGACACTAGTAAGTGTTGCAGCGATTCCTCCACCCACAGCAGCAGTGTTCATGTGAATATGCGATGGGTGCGAGTCACCAGGTGATGTATTTATCAGGCTCAGGGTAACCAATGTCTCACCGTTCACTCTTTCACTGAATGTGGCAGTACCTGAAACGCCAGGGACATCAACCTCATTGAGCACGTATACTTTGGTCATTCCAGTCAACTCATTCTGCCCGATATCACCTTGAGCAACCAACGTTCCTAGATCATTGGCACTATTGTGAATATTTATGTAACCATCATAATCAATTAGTTGATCGTAAGTGATGGCCGTCATATCGTTTTTCATTGACACGTTGGTTTTTGACAAACCGGAAGCACCATTTACTGAGGTAAGTGTTACTGCAATTCCTCCGCCTTCGGCAGCCGTATTGTCATGAATATGCATTGGGTGACTGTCTCCCGAGATGGTATTGAGTAACTCCACTGTTACCAGTGTTTCACCGTTCACACGTTCCTCAAATGTTGCTGTTCCAGTAACACCGACGATATCAACTTCTGACAGGGAATAAACTTCAGCCATGCCGGTCAATTCATTCTGGCCAACATCTCCTTGAGCGACCAGTGTACCTAAGTCGTTTGCACTGTTGTGGACATTGATATATCCATCATAGGCAACAAGCATGTCATAAGTGATAGCAGACATATCATCTTTTACTGCCACGTTTGTTTTTGATACTCCTGACGTTCCATCCACGGACGTTAAAGTGATAGCAATGTCTCCACCTTCAGCTGCAGTGTTGTCATGAATGTGCATCGGGTGAGAATCACCAGATGCGGTGTTATTTAGCATGACAGTAACCAGAGTTTCGCCATTCACACGTTCCTCAAACCACGCTATACCATCGACACCATCTACATCAGCCTCAGCAAGAGCGTATGATTCCATGGTTCCTGTCAGTTCATTCTGCCCAATGTCGCCTTGGACCAAAAGGGTCGCCAAGTCACTCGCGCTTGCATGGACATTAATGTATCCGTCAAAGTCCAAAACGGCTTCATACGAGATGGCTACTCCACCGTCAGTTTCTGTGACTACTGTTTCACTCGTTCCTGTAGTTCCATCAACCGGATTTAGGGTGACCGCAATTCCACCGCCTTCAGCGGCTGTGTTTTCATGAATATGCATTGGGTGAGACTCTCCAGAAACAGTTCCGGTCAGTTCAACTGTGACCAACATACTTCCATCAGATTGTGCGGCGAATGTTGCCGTTCCGGAAGCACCGCTGCTACCGACTTCTGCCAGCGCAAAGGTTTTGCTCATGCCTGTTAATTCAATTCCGGGCCCTCCATCATCTTTCCCGCAGCTAGCCAGGAAAATCAGACCGGTCAGCATCATCATGCTTAAGATTAAAGATTTCACTTTCTTTTTATCACTTTTATAATTCATAATATATCTTGTTATAGTTATAAATGAATTACGAAGCGAGTGCGCGTACTGGATTTCAGAAACTGAAGTTTTTTGAGAAATATTTAATTAAACCTCTCCGTAGACCTGCATGGCCTCTAAAGTAGGATTCTCGCTACCACCTTTAGGCTCGATGGTCACTGCGAAAGCATCTACCCGATCAAATTCCCCCATTTGCTGGAAGCGATCTTTCAACACATCAAATGTCCCGGCATCTACGGGCTGGCCGTCAATTAATGCCCAAAGCTGATACTCCTGATCTTCGGTGAGCTCAGGAAGAGTTGATGAATTTAAGTAGACTTTTTGTTCACTTGGGTTGAAATAGATTACGGCTTGCTGAACCAGTCCGTCCTGGGTGCTATTCATTACCACACGGGTATATGCCGGATTGATAAGGACAGTGAGGTCGTTTTTCATGCGATCCATTTCCTGATTCACTTGCTGCACGTCATTATTCAGTAGTGAATTTTGAGAAACAAGATCGGACAATTCGTTTTCCACACTCTTGTATCTGTTATAGAAAACAACTGCTGCTAATGATGATAAGATTGCTAGTGAAATACTTGCGGCGATGAGATAATTAGGTTGCTTGTTTTTGGACTGCTTGCGCCTTAGAATTTTGTTGATCAGAGTCAACTTGATTTTTTCCTCTGGAAGAATCGCTCCTCCGAAAGCCAGAAACTCAAGTCGCTTCTGAACCTTCAAAAACTCTGATTGTACTTCAGGATTGGACAATTGCTTTTCCAGATCAGCCGTCTCGTCTGCACTTAGGTCACCAGTTAAGTAGGCTTCCAGGTATCCTTGTTCTATGATTTCTTGATTATTCAAAATCGCCTTTTAGTTCTTCTTTTACATTTTTAAGACAGCTCCTGATTTTAGTTTTTACAGAACCGAGTGGCATGTCTTCTTTTTCACTGATTTCGGCGTGTGAGAAACCCATAAAGAAATTCAGTTTAATGAGTTTCTGACAAAGCTCTTGCAAATTAGAAAGCACCTTGTCCAAGCCGATGTAATTTTCCCTCCCCTCTGTCTCCTTCAGGTTAATTACGTAATCCTCTATCTCAGTGGATTTCAGTCCTGCTTTAAAATTTCTGGAACGTCGCATGTCGAGCGCCTTGTTGCGGGCTATGCGATACATCCAGGTGAAAAGGGTACCTTTCTTTTCATCGTATGAATCAATGGAATCCCAGATTTTCAAGAAGGTATCTGTTAAGGTCTCCTCCGCGGATTCTTTGTTGTTCAACGTACGAAAAATAATTCCATAAAGAGCCGCACTGTAATTTTCATACAGATATTCAAAGGCTTTTTCATCTCGCTGCTGTAAGCGAACAACCAGAAGAGGCGAAAAATCTAAGGTCTTACTCAAGGCAAATGGATTTTTGCTTGAATATAGTGCAAAGCACCATTTTAAATGCGTTCAAGCGCAATTTCAATCAAGCTATCAATGGTTTTGTTAGGGTTCTTAGAGAATTTCCCAGAAACGCGATTTGCCAGGATGGCATTTAAGCTGATGACTTTATGACCCAATAATTTACCAAAAGCGTAATATCCAGCCGTTTCCATTTCCAGATTTGTGATCCAAAAGTCTTTGAGATTGAAGTACATCAACTTGTCGACCAAATCGGGATAGGTTATCTCGGTGCGAATGGCACGACCCTGCGGTGCATAAAACCCATGGCATGTTAGGGCATTGCCCTTTCTCATGTCGCTGAATTTCTCGATCATTTCTCCAGAACCTTTCACGCAGTAGGGAAGATAGGGTAGCTCCAAAAGCTCCTGAAATTTCCTGGCTACTTCAAGTGGGAATGCTCGTTGTTTGAATTTGTAGAAATGCATCAGAGAATCCAATCCAATGGCGTGCTCTGAGAGTAAATGACTATCAATGGGAATATCCTCTTGAATGGTGCCGGATGTGCCGACACGAACAATTTTTAGTTTCTTTTTGCGAGCTTTTGGCTCCCGAGTTTCCAAATCGATATTGACTATGGCATCCAGTTCTGTCATGAAAATCTCCACATTGTCTGTGCCCATGCCTGAACTTATCGCTGTAACTTTTTTGCCCTGAAAAGTGCCCGTGTGAGTGATGAACTCACGACGGTTCATCTCAAAATCTATTTTATCAAAATGTCTGGAAACGCGATGCACCCTACCTGGGTCGCCAACCGCAATAATTCGATCGGCGATGTTTTCCGGACGGAGATTTAGATGATAGATGCTCTTATCCTTATTAAGAATGAGGTCGGTTTCAGAAATAGGCATAGCTCGTGATTCGCACAGAAAGTTAGGACTTTTCTTCCTTCTTTCGTCTTTTCCAACCCTTGTATGGATTGTAACCGTTGGACTGTTTCTGATAAAAGCCGGTTCCGTCGTACGGTCTGGTATCGGGATTGTTCATGCAATCTTCCGAGCAGCAACCACTGTAGACTTCTGCGCCCTTGTCAGACATGGGTATGTGAATATTGCAATGAGGATTGGCACAATTAACCATTCGAGTTGTGGGCTCGTCAGTGACGTAGCATTTCGAAATAACCTTTGGGTTTACTTTGTTTATTTCTGCAGCTATACGATTATCGAAAACGTAGCAAGCACCTTCGAAATCCTCTCCATCGGTCTCCAAGCCGTATTTAATGATTCCTCCATGAAGTTGATGCACATTTTCGAACCCTTGATCTAGGAGAAAGGCTGAAGCTTTCTCGCATTTGATTCCGCCAGTGCAATAGGTGACAATTTTCTTACCCTTAAATTTCTCGAGCTCTTTGACCTTTTCAGGAAATTCCCTGAAGTTGTCAATGTCTAAGGTGATGGCGTTCTTGAATTTGCCAAGATTGTGTTCGTAGTTGGACCGAACGTCCAGGATGATGGTGTCATTTGAATCCTCTTTCAGGATTTGTTTAAACTCCTCCGGCTCCACATATCCTCCCGTTCTTTTGGTCGGATCTATTTGATGCAATCCGGCATGCACGATTTCAGGTTTAACCCTTACGTGAAGTTTCGCGAAAGCCATTTCATGATGTGTCTCTACTTTGAATTCCGTGTGAGCAAATCTTGGATCAGAGAGCACTTCCTCCATGTATTTTTCACAGTCAGCTTGCAAGCCGGAAACAGTGCCGTTGAGACCCTCTGATGCCACGATAATTCGTCCCCTGAGGTTGTTCTCAATGCAGAATAGATGATGCCGCTCCCTGAAGTCCTCCGGATCTTCAATGTAGGCATAGGAGTAATAAAGTAGAATGCAGTATTTGTTATCCATACTAACTTGAGTCCTGTTTCAGCAGGCTGTTATTTTGCGGTGCAAAGATATTTTTTGTTTCTACTAAATGAAAGCCTGCCTCAGCTCACTTTTTCTAATTTTCATTTGCTCACTGCAAGCTCAGATTCTGAAAGTGGACAAAAATCATATTTCCTCTGACACTTCAGGTTACACGGTGGGCACGACGGATATGAGCCTATCCATGAACAATCGTAGTTCCATGGCAAAGGATGAAATTCTGTTTGTTGGCGCAAAGTGGGGGATCGATGTGGTAGGAGTTTGGGATCAATCGGCCACCATTTTGATTGGGAATCTTAATTATACGAAACTGGGAGATGGGCCTTTTATTAGCAATGGGGCCGGCCACATTCGGCATATTTTTAGACGGAACGGGAAAATTACACCGGAGACATTTTCGCAACTCCAGTATGATCGATCGCGAAATATGCAGAAACGGCTGTTACTTGGGGCTGGATTGCGGTGGAATATTCTTCAGGGTAAGAATTCTTTTCATTATGGTTTGGGCATCATGAATGAAGATGAACAATGGCGCATGGCATCCAGTATCATAGAAAAGAACATTTGGAAACTGAATACCTATCTGGGTGGGGAAGTTGACCTTACTGAAACGGTGGTTTTCAATACCATCTTTTATTTACAGACCGGACAGGACCATGAATCGGATACTTTTAGAACCAGAGCGACTGGTCAGGCTGAAATTAAGAATCAGGTCTCTCAGAGGTTGAAGGCGAAAATCGTTGGTGAATTAGCTTGGGATCAACGACCGATCATCCCGCTTAATAACCTGACATTTGAAATTTATTTTGGGCTGGAATACAATTTCAACCTCTGATTTTATTTGACAGCCGTGGCAGGATTTCCAAAGACGGTCTCGCCTTTCTTAACCTCCTGTATTACGACTGATCCTGCTCCAATACGAGCGTCTTTCCCGACGTTGATGCTTCCGACAATATTTGCTCCTGAACCGATGAAAGCTCCATTTTCGATCGTTACGCAAGAATTCACGACGGTTCCCGCACCGATCTGGACAAAATCACCAAGCTTAGCTCCAGACTCGATGATCGCTCCAGAGTGTATGATGCAGTGCTGTCCGATCACCACTTCAGCTCCAATGACCACACGAGCATTGATGAAATTCCCATGACCGATGGCAGCTGAAGGTGCTATCGTCGCTTGCTTATGCACGGCGTTGGTAGGCATCACTTTTCTCTTTTCGTTCAGGAACTTGACAAGTTGTTTTCTGAGCTTGTTGTCATCAGTGGCAATGAACGATTCACATTTTTGACCGATTAATTTTAGGAATCCATGATCCTCGGTATCTCCTAATATCGGAATATCTCCGATAGCCGAATCATGGAGTTTTTTATCGTCATCAAGAAAACCGTAGACAACAATCTCGTTGCTTTGAAAAATCTCCAATGCGTCTTTCGCAATGCCTTTCGCTCCAAATATGATAACTGGTTTTTCCATGATCTAAAATTGAGAGCGCAAAGCTAGCGATTCAATTTCTTCTGCATCCACCAGGTTGGTAAAATCAAAACGAGTGAGACGAGGAAAGGAGTGAAAGGTGCAGTGTAACGTACGAGTGCACCGTAATTTGGCGCAGCAAGTGGTAAAGCAATTGCTAGGGTTAGAATGTACAGGGAAGTGCCTATCACGAGAATATCTGGAGTGAAGAGTCTCTGTCGAAAAAGCAGAAATATACTGAAACCTGTAGCGAGTAAAATGAATAAGTTTTCAATTCGTGGGATAAGCCCAAACACTTTTCCGTTATCAAAAATTGTGGGCCCGAAAAGTCCGATAAATGCTGCATTCGGGATGTTGGAAATTAGGCTACTCCACGTCGGTTCAATCACGGTGGGGATGGTTTTGTCTGTCCCGAAGGTTTGCTGATTTCTATAAATTATTTCAGGCAATTTGGCAATTTTGAGATTCGGATTAATCGCGGGTGCGATGGCCAGTGTTCCGGTTATAATGATAGCATAGAGGGCGCCACTAATTCCTTTGTGTAGCCCCACTTTAAACGCCCATCTGTCAAACAGGACATAAACTATAACCGGAAGGATGATTATCAGTAGATAGTACTTAATGAAAAACAGCAGAACCAAAGAGAGGCTTATTGGAAGCAGTTCAATCAAGTGAACTTTCTTTCGAAAGAACAGCTTGAGGGTGAAAGCAGCAAGAAAAACCAATGCCGGATTAGTCAGGGCTCCCTTCATGATTCCTGTTGACCAAAAAAGGGTTGAGGGCAAAAGCAAAAAACCAATAATTACCGGCCATTTTAGGTTGGGCAAGGTCGTCCGAATTTGCCTATAAAAATACCAGTAGGCCAAAAAACTGATGATCGAGAAATAGCTTGATACAATCCAGTAGTTTCCCTTAGTCACCATGATAAAGCCGCTTAGGATTTTCGAAAAAAGAATGGCCCGTGGCATATTCGGGAAATGTCCAATTTCTGATTTTGACATGTTGGATTGCCAGTCACTGTAACTCATGCCACTTAAATTCTGAGCCGCTTGCCAATAGCGAATGGTGTCACCGCCCTCATAATATTCGAAATAGATGAGCCCTAGGATGATTCCTGCAAGGATTTTCAACAGAGCTCCAGCAAAGAAGATTGGCTGATCAGGCTGTTTACGCCCAATCAAATAGACCATGGCGGTCAGAACAAGAATGTTGATCAGAAGGCTCATGACTGGAAGATGGCTGTTCCCACTGCGCAATTAAGGCATTTTTTGCGACTGCAAAAGTCTTTGTAAAGTGTGATCAAAGCTTGAGAATCAAATGCACTGGATGGAGTTCGTCCATGCTGCTCAAATTTCCTGGTATATCGGTTGAATTCAGCGGGCAGTTGTTCAAGGAAAGTTATCGCCTTGTCCATCATCCCTGGTTGGTCAGTATGGATTGAGTAAGCAGCCATTATTGGTACTACTGAGTTGATGATTAGGTTCTCAACAGATTTAATTCCGATTTGGTTGGTTCCTCTCTTCAGTGGTTTCCCAAAGTCGTAGTGATCTGACCAATAATCTGATAAATCCAGCTGGAAAATCCGCTTTAGTTCACGTAAAGAGCTAAGCTCTGAGAAAGTGGAAAATAGCTTCGTGGTTTTCTGCAGGATTCCAGAAAGCTGGATCAACCTAACTGATGGAAAATTGGTAGGTCGCATTTTTCCGAATTTCCAATGCGCCCGATGGAACCCGTCTAGTTGATACTTGGATTTGAGGAAGCTGTATTCAGTGCTCAGTTCTTTTTGGAAATCGTCATTTATTCCATCTAGAAAGCCCGCTTGCCCGAACAGCATGGCTTGAATTTGAATGGGCTGATCTGAATGTTTGTGAATGAACTTTAAAGGAAGAGAATCAGCCAGTCGCTCAAACGCTTCTGCGTTCAATGAAAAACCGAAGTTTCTGGAAAGGGTGATATACGCCAGTTCCTCCCAGTCATAATTAAGCTCCTTGGCCTTTTTGAGAATTCGTTCGGCTTTTTGCTCCAGCCTTCTTGCCAACATCGCGTCCAGATTCGTATTCCAGATGAGGTCCGGGAGATTTTTTAGATGGGCATGGCATAAAATGTCTTCAGGCTGGCTTAGGTAATTCTTGTAGTCAATGATTAGTTGTTGGTCGACTAGCTTATTCAGTTCGAGTGTCGGAATGAGAGATCCATTCATTCGAGCGATTTCTTTATCATGCTGCCAGACAACATGGAGGATGACGTTATCATATGCGACATCATTTGAGTGCCCGTGATGCTCCCAATCCGAACTTTTGATGTGAATTTCTACATGGCCGCTCCATTCCAGGTCCCCAATCTTTATTCTTGATTCACTAAAATCCGGGCCCGAATCGTGGTTATGAATGCCTGGTTGAAAAATATGAAGTTGCTCACCTGTGGCCGTGATGAGGTTTTGGCTATGGAATTTCTGAAACTTCCATACAAAATGAAGAAATGCTTCGTCCATCTATTCGAAGCTAAACCGTTATTTCTATTTTGTCAATTGCAAAGCCATGGCTTGCTGAATTTCTCTGGCTTTTTCTGCTGCCTCAGTTGTAAAATCTCCCCCATCGGAGGCATAAATAATCCCGCGAGCGGAATTTATCAGAAGGCCACAGTCTTGGTTTAAGCCTGCATCGCAGACAGCTTCCAAATCGCCACCCTGCGCGCCAACTCCCGGAATGAGTAAAAAGTGATCCGGGATGATTTTTCGGATGGCTTCTAACTGCTCCGGACGAGTGGCGCCTACCACGTACATCAGGTTTTCGTCGGAACCCCATTCTGAACTTTTGGTGATGACCTCTTCGTAGAGCTTCCGTCCATTTTCGAGATTAAGATCTTCAAAATCTTTAAACCCAGGATTTGACGTTGCTGCAAGCAGGATCACCCATTTTTCATCGAATCCGAGAAACGGCTTGACCGAATCTTCCCCCATGTAAGGAGCCACCGTAATGGAATCAAAATTCATTTCCTCGAAAAAGGCCTTGGCATACATCGAGGATGTGTTTCCAATATCTCCCCGCTTGGCGTCTGCGATAGTAAACACATTCTCGGGCAGATAATCAATCGTCTTTTTTAAAGATTCCCATCCTTTGATTCCATGTGCTTCATAGAATGCGATATTCGGTTTGTAGGCCACCGCGAAGGGGAGGGTGGCATCAATGATTGCTTTGTTGAACTCGAAAATCGGATCATCCAAGTCCAGAAGATGCTGAGGAATTTTGCGAATATCTGTGTCCAGTCCCACACAGAGGAAGGACTGCTTCTTTTGGATTTGTAGGATGAGTTGGGATCTGGTCACAACACAAATTTACTGCGGCTTAGGGTCAGCCTGTATACTTTGGCTTCAATCTCTTAAAACTCATACTCCCCATCCCTTCAATGATTTTTCTTAGTACATCGAAATACAGGGTCAGGATGAAAATGATGCTGAAGACCCAAATCACCATGATGTTGTACCACGCCGTTTCGAAAACGCCACCCAGAAAGTGTTTCTTGGGAGTATAAAACTGCTGCTGAATATCAAACGGCCCAGTTGGGTTTGGCTCCTTATAAATGAGATTGCTTTGCTGGATCAAATGCCCGTCCACTTCCTGAATCCTGACCAAACGATTTTTACCTGTGACGATATCAGAGATTGCTTCATTTTTATGCAGATTCTGCTGGCGTAAAAATTCAGCCTGATCTTCCGGCGTTGAAGTTAAACTAGCCACCAGCTCATTTTTCTCCTTACTTGCGGCGTTGAACCGATTGTTATAAACCTTCCTCAAGGTGGTCAGAAATTCACGAGTGGATGATTCAAGTTCTTTGTCATAGGACTCTAGCGTAAGTTTTTCAGCATCTGGAAAATACTGCTGCCCAATCAGTCGAAGTTCTTTGTTGAGCTCATTTCTGACTAATCTGAGCGCCTCAGACCTTTCCTCATCTGAAGTATTCTGATCACTTGCAATGTCCAATTTTGATTCCAGAGTTGGCAGCCAGTAGGTTCTTTGGTAGCTGGCCTGCCCCATGGTTTTATCCAGTTCATAGAATTGGCTTTCGAAAGCATTGTCTTTGAACTGCGTCACCATCATGGCTTCAAAAGCCCACCTGGATGCCATGACGTCACCAATGGCCGGGACATGACTGTAGCTCGAAATCTTAGGATTCAGCTTATCAAATTGCACCACCACACCACTCAGGATAAGCTGAGGTATTATCAGGATCGGGATCAAAATGTAAATCGTCACGGCGGAATTAAAGGCCGAAGAGATATTCAGACCAATAATATTGGCAAGGCAAGAAGCAGAAAATAAAATGAGCCAGTTGATCAGGAGCATGCCTTTCATCTCCAGAATGAAATTTCCGATCAATACAAAATGCAAGGTTTGAATCGCAGATATTGTGAAAAGGATTACAATCTTGGACATCAGGTAGCTGCTTCTGCTAAGATTTAGGAAGGCCTCTCTCTTTAGAATCTTTCGATCCTTGATGATTTCCTCGGCACTGACTGTCAGACCCATAAAAAGCGCCACAATGACACTCATGAATAGGTAGGCCGGAATGTTGATGTTCTTGCCAAACCAGTACATTTCTCCAGGTTCGCTGTAGCGAAGCAAGAAGGCCAGCAAGAATGCCAGGAGTGGAGCCTCCAGGAAATTGATGACGAGGTACTGCGTATTACTGAGTTTGGACATCACATCTCGCTGGATGAAGACTTTCATCTGCTTGATGCGATTCGGAGATTGGAGACTTGATTCCGGTGGTTCAGACGCCTCTTCCGTCTTCTCGATTTTTTGCTTGGTTACCTGAAGGAAATATCTATTCCACTGCTGCGGGGATATTTTCCTTTCGTTCGTGAGGTTGCCGTATTCATTGACCACCTTGGTTTCTATGATATTGAAAATCTGCTCAGGATTCACATTTCCGCACTCAATACATTCACCATGGTCTGCGTTGATCATGTCGATCAATCGCTTGAAATAGACCACCGCTTCGACAGGATTGCCATTGTAAATCTGGTATCCGCCAACATCCATGATAAGTAGCTTATCGAACATCTTGAAAATGTCCGAGGACGGCTGGTGAATAACTACAAATATCAGTTTGCCTTTTAGGGTCAATTCCTTTAACAAATCCATGATATTTTCCGCGTCTCTTGATGAAAGACCGGATGTTGGCTCATCAACGAAAAGTACCGAAGGTTCACGCAAAAGCTCCAGTCCAATATTCAGTCGTTTTCGCTGACCACCACTTATTGTCTTGGAAAGTGGTGAACCCACTTTCAAATCCTTGATATCCAAAATGCCCAATGAGCTCATCGTTTTGATCACAAGCTCGTCAAGGTCCTTTTTGCTCATTTGGTCAAAGCACAACTTGGCGGCATAATAGAGGTTGTCGTAGCAAGTGAGCTCTTCCATGAGAAGATCATCCTGGGGAACAAATCCAATGAGTCCTTCGGTCTCTTTTTGCTTACCGTGAATATCCTTTCCATTGATCAGAATCTGTCCTTCGGATGGTTTTTCCATTCCGTTCAGGACATTACAAAGCGTAGATTTACCTGCGCCGCTGGAACCCATTATCCCGATCAGGTTTCCTGACTTTTCGTGAATGTTGATATTCCTCAGTCCGAGCTTTCCATTCTTGAATCGATATGAAACGTTTTTAGCTTCAAAATCAATAACTGAGAAGTCGGCAGAATCAACGAACTGGTTAATGACGTCCCCGTAGTAGATCGGGTCGGCTCCACCTTGTCTGATGGAGCTACCTGGAGCAAACGCTTTTACCTTGAGAGGCTTCAGGGGGATTCCGGATAGGTAGATATTCGATCTACCAACGTACTTTGTGAAATAACACTCTGTTTCTCCTGTCACACGCAGGAAGGCCATAAATCCTTTGAAATCTTCTCGGTGAATGTGCTTAGGGAAGTCCTCTGATTCGTTCCCGTTTGCAACGGCCACATTTGGAGACTCAATGTCTTGAATAGTCCTGATTTTTGTGAAATGAGTGATATCCTCGATGAGTTCATCTTCAAAATTGAAAGCAGCTGCGATCGATTCCACTAAAATCTCTTCTCGTTCGGTGATCTTTCCATCGGCCAACATCACCCCAACTAGCTCTACAATAACTACAACTTTTTGTTGAAATGTTAGTTCGGTATTTACCTGATCACATAAGTCAGTTAGCTGCTTGATGTCATCCCTGTCAATCTTGGAACTACCGGACAATTTCTTTACGAAATCATCAAACTCTCGCATGTATTTGGGTATGCTATTCGGATTTAGGTTATCCGTTAAGAATGACTCAATGCTGTCTCTTTCTTGCTGATGGACACCATCTTCCTTGGCGACCAAAGCTAGCAGTTTAATGATGGCAGATAGTAACGGACCACTCATGTAGCTGGGATTAGATCAAAAAAAAGGATCAGGTGGTGAGCGCTGATCCTTTCAGTAAAAATATCAAAAATTCTTAAGAAGTAATCTGATTTCTTAACTCAGCTACAGAATCCGTAATAGGTTTGATAGTAGCCGAAGTTGGTGTTTCTTGTCTCTCAATCATCCCATCCAAATCTACTGATCCATACGCCTCCTGAATTTTATTAAGACTTTGAAGTATGGACTGGACTCCCTCAGTTTGATCCGCACCTTTCACCATTTCGACAAGATCATTCAATGGTTCTTCTTGTTCGATGATCGTTCTGATCAAATCAGAAAGGACCATGGCGACCACATCTTCTCCAAGATCTGTTGGATAATTGTCAACAATCTGAGTGCCCAAATAGAGACCTTCAACGAAACTCCCTGTTACCAATAGAGCTGCAAGATTACCTCGATCGTCCTCACGAAGAAGATTTTCAGCGTCTGCAATGGTTTCGTTAACCAAAGTCGCCAAAGAATCTCTACTTTCTATTTTTGATTCAAATTCTTCTATTAAATCAGGGCTGAAAGAGCTGCTCAATCCAAGATTGTCAGCCAATTTTCTGCATGACCGCATGTATGTAAGTGACTCCTGCGTCTTCTCATAAGAACTCAAGTAGCCAATGTCGGTTGAATAGATGCCAAGGTTTAGAATCGCCTTGTCATTCATTGCGGCATACGAATCGATTTTAGAGATGTCGTTAACCAATCCGGCATCAAAATCAGCCCCGGCTGCTTGAAGCTTGAATGGGATTTCCGCTGGAGACGGAATCTCATGAAGTACTTTCTTAACATTCTCTTTCAATTCGGCCTTAGCCTGCTCAAATTCATCAGATGAGCCACTCTCTTCTTTTTTCGCTCCGCCACCACATGAGGCAAGAAAAAGGATAGAAGCTGCTACTAATGTTGATCCAAATAGGTTTTTGTATTTTTTCATAATTCTGATCGAATGAATGGTTAGCTGTTGATCCACCAATTTTAACATTTTTTTCGCTAAAAAAGGCATCCCGAAGGTCAGGATGCCAAATTTTTAACACTTTGTAAAAGTAGTTTCAACGAAAGTCAATGACCTCTACATCTGGATATTTCTTAGGATCGAAGGTGAAGAAAGAGCTGCCGATGGAAGAACTTGTTTTAAAATTCTTAATACTGTAAATGTATTTCGTTCCACTCTTTTCAAATACAGTGAAGGTTTTCAATTCATCTTTTGAATTGATAATCAGTCGAATTTTGTGGTAAGTTTTGTCCATCGATTCTGGATCTAATTCGACAACTCGGTCACCGTTTGACATTTCCTGAATCAAAGCATATTTGAATCCCTTCTTATAGATGTCGTAAACATTCCCAGGTGTAATTTCTTCTTCCTCAGGATTGTAAATACTGACCGTTACTTCTTGTAAATCAGGTGTGTAGACCCACACTTCCTTGCCATTATTATATATTTCTGAATCAATGATTTCAAGCTTATACATCTCGTTTTTGACGGTGATTTTCCCTTCAAGTTCTTCCTCGATTCCGGCCATTTGATTGTCGATTTTCTGAGTGAAAGTGGCAGTGAAAGCATTCACCTTTTTGTACTTTTCACTCATGGCGTCCAAGACAGCTTTTGCGTCCGGGTCGTATTGTGCCAGCGTTATGTGTCCTAAAAGAACGCTAAGCATTAATAGTCCTATTTTTTTCATAACAGTTTTTTGATGTTTTCGATAGCAACCTGTTAGTTGCTAGTATTTGTTTTCCAGCTCTGTCAATAACTGTTCCAAAGCGTATTCGTCACTGACTAAAACTTCGCGTGCCTTACTACCCTCAAATGGTCCTACGATTCCGGCCGCCTCAAGTTGGTCAATAATTCTTCCCGCTCGGTTATAACCTAGCTTCATTTTTCGCTGGATCAATGAGGTGCTTCCTTGCTGATGCATGACAATAACCCGTGCGGCATCCGCAAAAAGAGCATCGCGCTCACTGAGATCCACTTCACCTGGAGCAGTGCCTTCTTCGCCGACATATTCAGGCAGCAAATAAGCATCGTCATATCCTCGTTGTTGCCCAATGAATTCACAAATGCGGTCGATCTCTGGCGTGTCAACGAACGCACATTGTAATCGAATCATATCCGATCCGAGTGAAAGCAGCATGTCACCCATACCGATCAATTGATCAGCTCCGCCCGCATCCAAAATGGTTCTTGAATCGACTTTTGAAGTCACTCTAAAGGACAGCCTTGCTGGGAAATTGGCTTTTATGATACCGGTGATGACATTCACAGACGGACGCTGAGTGGCCACAATGAGGTGAATGCCAATCGCACGAGCTAACTGCGCCAGACGGGCAATTGGAGCTTCAACTTCCTTACCTGCTGTCATCATCAAGTCGGCTAACTCGTCAATTACTAGAACTATGTACGGGAGGTATCGATGACCCTTGTTCGGGTTGAGTCGCCGATCCTCAAACTTCTTGTTGTATTCCTTCAGGTTTCTACAACCGGCATTCTTTAGCAGGTCGTAACGCTCGTCCATTTCAATACACAAAGAATTGAGCGTGTTAACCACTTTAGAAGTGTCGGTAATGATAGCTTCCTCACTGTCTGGCAGCTTTGCCAGGAAGTGTTTCTCAATCACGTTGAAGTTGGTAAGTTCTACTTTCTTGGGATCCACCAGAACGAATTTCAACTGTGAGGGATGCTTCTTGTAGAGTAAGGACGTTAGGATCATGTTCAATCCGACCGACTTACCCTGACCAGTCGCACCTGCCATAAGGAGGTGAGGCATCTTAGCCAGATCCGTCACAAAAACCTCGTTAGAGATTGTTTTTCCCAAAACAACCGGCAGAGCCATGTCCGACTTCATGAATTTCTCCGTGGTAATCACGGACTTCACGTCCACCATCTCACGGTTTTTGTTCGGAACCTCAATACCAATTGTACCTCGACCCGGAATGGGAGCAATGATACGTATGCCCAGAGCAGCCAGACTTAATGCTATGTCATCCTCCAGGTTCTTGATTTTGGAGATTTTCACTCCAGCTTTAGGAACAATCTCGTAAAGTGTAACCGTTGGGCCGATGGTCGCTTTAATGCTTTGAATGCCAATCTTAAAGTTGATGAGCGTCTCTACGATCTTGTTCTTGTTTTGCTCGAGTTCGTCCTTAGTCACCTGAACGTCCTTCTTCGGGTAGTCTTTGAGAAGATCGGATGTTGGGAATTTATATCTGGGTAGATCTAATGTCGGATCGTAATTGACAGTTTGTTCGTCCGTCTGCTTCTCTACAAACTCGGCCTTCTGCACTTCCATGCCGTCAATCACCTCAGCGATTGGCTTTGGTTCCTCAGGCTGTGCTTCAATCGCAGGTTCCTCCTCTTCCTCTGGGACCTCAATAGATAATTCTAACTCGTCGGTCTCTGGTTCTTTACTTGTTGGTT
Organism: Cyclobacteriaceae bacterium; assembly: GCA_965212145.1. GTDB lineage: Bacteria > Bacteroidota > Bacteroidia > Cytophagales > Cyclobacteriaceae > JAAEPI01. The sequence goes on from CBDBUY010000009.1 coordinate 631,724, forward strand.
CCGGTTCACCCAAATCCAATTCAATCGTAGGCTCTGTTGATTCATCGGCCTGCTCGGTACTTTGACCATTGTCTTCCTCTTCTACTTCCTGTTTTACCTGAGCGATCAGTGAAGCCAGGTCATCTTGTTCTTCAGGCCGCTCAGGCTCCTCAGATTCAACAGGCTCCTCAGCTTTTTTACCAGGAAGGTTGATTTTTAGCTTTTCCCTAAGTGAGGCCATTAGGTTTTGGAAGAATGCCAGATGCGTGATGTCGAACAGGTACATGTTGAATACCAGGAATAGCACGGCCAGAAACGGTATGGTCGCCCAACCTATGAGACTGTTCATCCAAGTCGCTAGATCATATCCAATTCCTCCACTTAAAAAGCTCAGCTCACTCGAACGATCATCGCCAACCTGAAAGTACCCCAAAAGCGTGCTGATCCAGAGCAAGTAGAACAGGGTAAACGCCGACGATCGGGTGATGGGAAGTAATTTCTTAGCCCAAACAATTCTGACACCAATGATGAAAATAACAGGTGGAATAAGCAATGCAGCTATTCCGAACCATCTGAAGATGAAAAGATGAGCGGTCAAGGCGCCAGCTAGTCCAAACCAGTTTTGCACTTCCTGACCGGCTGCTCGTATGCTATCTGTCCCAAAACTCTGAACAACGCTCTGGTCGGCCTTACCGGTCTTCAAATAGGATACGAACGATACTGCCAAAAAGAAAGAGGCCAATAGCAGGAACCAGCCAATAGCAAGATGTAGCTTTCGGTCCTTGATGAAATCGAGGTTAACGCTCTTCTTTGCGGATGATTTCGACGATTTTTTCTTGTAGGTGTTCTTAGCCATAAGCTGTCGGCAAAAGTAAGAAGTCGGTCAGTTTATGGACTAGGATTTTGAGTATTTAGTATTCACTTCCATCAAACACCTTCTGCTCCACCAGTGCCTGATTGATTTCCTTGACCAAGCCTGGTCCCTTGTAAATCAACCCAGTGTACACTTGCACCAGATTCGCTCCGGCTTGGAATTTACGGATGGCATCCTCGGGAGTCATCACTCCACCTACAGCAATGATTGGGATGGTACGGTTGCGGGAACGGATGTAGTTCAAGATGTAGTCGGATTTGTCTTGAAGGGGTTTGCCACTTAGGCCACCATTTCCAATTTCTTTTACTTTTTCCTCAGGAGTAGTGAGTCCTTCACGGCTGATCGTGGTGTTTGTACAGATAAGCCCGTCCACGCCTTTTCGCTGAACGATCTCGAGGATGTCATCCAGCATGCTATCTGTTATATCTGGTGCGATTTTAAGCAGTATGGGCTTGGCCAGGGGTTTCATTTTGTTGGCTTTCACAATAGCCTCTAACAGTCGCTCCAGTGGCTCTTGATCTTGTAATTGCCGTAAGTCCGGCGTGTTAGGCGAGCTGACATTGACTACCAGGTAGTCTACATGCGGGTAGATTTCCTTGAAACAAATCAAGTAATCCGTAAGCGCCATCTCGTTCGGGGTGTTCTTGTTTTTCCCAATGTTTCCTCCAATGATGATGTTTTTGGGTCGCTTCTCGAGATTGTGCTTCACCGTCGTAGCGCCTTTGTTGTTGAACCCCATGCGGTTGATTAGGGCTTCATCCTGCGGAAGTCTGAAGAGGCGAGGAGTGGGGTTGCCATCCTGTCCTTTGGGAGTTACCGTCCCCACTTCGATAAAGCCAAAGCCAAGGTTTGCAAACTCGTGCATGTAGGCTCCATTCTTGTCAAAACCTGCGGCCAGTCCAACAGGATTTTTGAATTTCAATCCCAAAAATTCCGTTTCTAAATCAGGGTGTTCGTACGTGAAAGATTTCTTGAACATTCCTCCAAACCCCAGCTTGTGCAGGAACTTGAACAAGCCTGTGGTAAACGCATGAGCCTTCTCAGGCTCCATCATAAAAAGAAAGGGTTTGAGGAGACCGTACATTAACTTCTTGGGTGGTATTCGGTGATGACTTGTTTCAAATAATCGCGATCAAGGTGGGTGTAAATCTCCGTGGTGGTTATGGATTCATGACCTAGCATTTCCTGCACGGCCCTGAGATCAGCCCCCCCTTCAATCAAATGCGTCGCAAATGAGTGACGGAAAGTGTGTGGGCTGATGTTTTTCTTCAGGTTCGTTTTCAAGGCTAAGTCCTTAATGATCATAAATACCATCACGCGCGAGATGGCCGAGCCGCGTCTATTCAAAAATAGGTGATCTTCGAATCCTTTTTTAATGGTCAGGTGATTTCTCACATGCTCACGATATAATTTAATGTGTTTCAGTGCCTCCTTGCCAATGGGCACCAACCTTTCCTTACTGCCTTTCCCCAATACCCGGATAAATCCAACGTCCTCATGCAGGTGCCTGATTTTAAGATTGATCAGTTCAGATACCCGCAAACCCGAACTATAAAGTGTCTCAAGCATGGCCCGATTTCTTGTGCCTTCTGGCTTGGACAAATCGATGGCCGCAAAAAGATTTTCAATGTCCGGCAGGTCAAGTGTGTCAGGTAGCTTGCGCCCCAGCTTGGGCGTTTCGATCAACGCAGAAGGGTCTTTGGTGATCAGTTCTTCATAAAGCAGGAATTTGTAAAAAGCCTTGATTCCGGAGAGCATTCGTGCCTGAGAGTAGCGCGACATGCCCAGTTCGTTGATGAAATCGATGAAGTCTAGTAGATCCTGCTGGGCAACTTTGGTAGGGGTGAGATCACGCTCTTTCAATTCAAAAAACTGGCGGAGTTTTTCAATGTCACGCAGGTACGCCTCAATGGAATTTTCGGCCAGAGAGCGTTCAAGTTTGAGGTAGTCCTTAAATTGGCGTGTGAAAGTATCCCAGCTCACACAGCGAAGGTAGATCAATGAAAATTTATATCATCAACGGCCCCAATCTCAACCTGCTCGGCAAACGTCAGCCGGAGATTTATGGAACCAAGAGTTTCGAAGAATTTTTCGAAGAATTGAAATTGGCTTTCCCGAAACACGATCTGGAATATTTTCAATCCAACCATGAAGGTGCCATCATCGATAAGTTGCACGAGGTGGGTTTTGATGAATGCGGAATTGTCATGAATCCGGGTGGCCTTACACACACATCTGTGTCACTGGGTGATGCCGTGGCTTCCATCAATGCGCCGGTCATAGAGGTTCATATTTCCAATATTGAAAACCGCGAGGACTTCCGTAAGATCAATTTTGTGGGACCTAATTGCGCCGGAAATTTCATTGGCCTGGGATTGGATGGCTACAGGTTGGGCATTGAAACCCTCCTTCAGGATTAACTTCTTCTTTGAATTTTCACTGTTTCATTCACCCAGCAACCCGTGTTCATTTCCTGACCTTCTTTGAGATTCTCAGAGAAAATCTCCTCGACCGACGGAAATTGCTCTTTGCAGGCGGACATCTGGCCTGAATTCCCGGCTTTTTCATACATGTTATATGCGGCAATAAACACGAGCCGGTCCTTCACCTTGCTTTTGTAGCCCGCACATTCCTTGTAACTCGAGAAATACAAATTGCCAATTAGGTTGAAAGGTTCTTTTTCGCCGGGCTTTTCAGCAGAAGCTTTCAAGGCCAGCTCACGGGCTTTCTCTTTCTGATCCTGTTTGGAGGCAATTTTCGCCTGGGTCATCAAGATGTCGTATCGATCCTGAGCGGTTTTCGCTAAGGGGAGAGCTTTGTCGTACAATCCTAAAGCCTTGCTTACCTCATCCCTTGCCAGTCTTTTGTCGGCGATGATTTTGTAAAACTTGAAACTAGGCTCCTTCTTCAGCACTGCTTCTCCTGCTTCTAGAAAATACGCTTCATTGGTGCATTTGGCAGTGATGGAATAAGCCACGATTTTTTTAGCGGTGTTCAGGTCACCCGGATTTTCTTTTAATCTGCGAACCAAGTTTTCCTTGATGTATCCACAGGTCAAGACTGTTTCCAACGAACTAAATATGGCATCCACTTTGTCCCGATAATCTTTCATGTCTTTTCCTGCAGTCTCTTTTTCATTCATCACTTCTGTGATTGTTGAGTGGATATTTAAAACGAAATCAGCGTCCACTCCGCTTACTTTCCGCTCATAGCCGTACTTCGCAGCTGTCATGTAAGGCACCAGATTGAAATCTGAGATATCAGCACCATTTTTCTCAAATGCCTTCTGATAGAGATCGAAGATCACGGCATATTTTGCCGGAGTTTTGTAGTAATACTTGAAGGCGGCATAGGCCTGTCGATCGAGGACGGATGCTTCCTGATTCCAATACTTGATGCGCTGATCATACATCCAAAGGGCTTTGTCCTTCATGGTTGATTGAAGTTGCTTGTCATCTGAAGACTCCATGAGCTCTTCGACACACTTCACCCCATCGATATAAATGGATGGATTGAGCTCTGCATTGTTATCATAGAGCCATTGCAAGGTTTCCAGTGCATCCTGGAATTTGCCTTGAGACATTTGTAGTTTGTAATAGGCTTGTTTCTCCTGAGCGGTTTTATAGTTAGCCTCGTCCTTGGGCCAACTCCATCCATTTTGTCCTTGGGTTTGGATGGCCAATGAGATAATCAGGAATGCAGTCGCAAATTTTTTCATTTTGAGTTATTTGGAGAGAGACTAGCAAATGTGATGCGAAAGTTGCCGCTCGGTCAGTTTCGATAAGTAGGTTTGTGTTAAAATTTCTAAACACACGGTTTTCAAAAGTTAAGTCAATCAAACGGAATCGTTTTTAGAAAGTTGAATTAACTCACAGTCGCTGCAACTTGCATATGATTAAGATTTACACAGATGGAGCCGCGAAAGGCAACCCAGGTCCGGGTGGTTACGGAGTTGTCATGGAGTTTGGAGATAAGCGAAAGGAAATTTCTGAAGGCTTCAGGCTCACCACCAATAACCGCATGGAATTACTAGCAGTGATTGTTGGGCTGGAGGCTATTAAGAAGCCAGGATGGGATGTACTGGTTACTTCGGACTCAAAATATGTAGTGGATGCTGTGACTAAGGGATGGTTGGATGGTTGGGTCAAGAAGAATTTCAAAGCCAAGAAAAATCCTGACCTCTGGAAACGTTATCTGCAGGCTGCCAAAAATCATAACGTAAAATTCAAATGGGTAAAAGGCCATGCCGGTCACCCTCAAAATGAACGATGCGACCAGCTTGCTGTGGAGGCCGCTGAAGGATTCGAGTTAAAAGCAGACAAGGGGTACGAAGCAAGTCAAGCCTGACTATCGCTTCGTGCTGTTTAATTTTTGGTAGACACCATTTGTCCAACCAAATCCATCTTGATTGGGATATTCTCCACCACCTCCATCCAGGGTCAAATCCACCACATTGTATTTTTCGGTCATTTTACCTGTGTTGGCAAACACCTTGTCATTTAGCGCCAGCCATCTTGAAGCTATTTCATCAGCAAGGTCTAGTTGATCGTAATTGGAAAGTCCCTTGATCGTCATCCATTGTAAAGGAGCCCAGCCGTTAGGATAATCCCATTGCTGACCGGAATCATTCAAGGTGGTGACAACTCCACCCGGCATCAGAAACTCACCTTCAATCACTTCAGCGACCCTGGCAGCCTGTTCATTCGTGGCGATACCAAAGAACAGCGGATACATCCCAGCAAGTGACTTGACAGGAGTTTGATCGGCTTTCTGGAAATCATAGTCCATGTAAAATCCGAGTTCCTCATTCCAGAAATATTTGTGGATTAAAGATTTCCGAAGGTTGGCCTTTTCCATCCAAGCATCAGAATTTTCGTCCTCCCCTTTTTCCTGGTAAGATTCTGAGATTGTCACTTCTAAATGATACATGAGTGAATTCAGATCGACTGGAAGAATGTCAGTGGTATGAATGCTCGAAAGGTCAAATTCACCACCCTCTTCAATATCAAACCATCTCGTCGAGTAATCCCAACCAGATTCCGCGCCGGCTCGAAGATGTCTGTAGGCTTTTTCTTTGATCAAATCGGGATTCTTCTCAATAGCCTCTGCAGCCGTTTCCACGTCTTCCCGATAGCTCTCGGCACGCGGTTCAGCCTTGTTGTCCCAGTACCTGTTCAGAAATCCATCATCGATTTTCATAACTCTCCGGTAGGCCTCCATGTCAACTATTTCATCTGCTCCATCCATCCAGAAGTTGTATTCCTCGAGTAACGAGGGGAGGTAGTTAGCCAATGAATTATCTGGGCTGTTTTCTACATGCAGTTTGACCATGAGCGAATAGAATGGGGGTTGGGACCGAGAATTGTAATACATCCTGTTCCCATTGGGGATGAATCCTACCGAGTCTATTAGGTGCGAAAAATTCTTGACGATATTCTCCATCAGGGCATTCTTTCCATCTACTTGGAGTCCTAGCATTGTGAAATAACTGTCCCAGTAATACACCTCTCGAAATCGACCACCAGGAACCACATAAGGGTTGGGTAGAGGGATCAGTGTGCCTGATTTTGGTTGATCCGCTGGTCGCTCGAGAAAACTCCACAATTTCCGGATATGTTCCGAGGCATTCTGAGATTCCGCCACTTCGATTGCCGATTCTGATCCGGGGATGTGAAAATTCTCATTGAGAAATGCCTTCATAACTTCGGTATCCTCCTTGTTCTCTAGTTCCTTGTATGCCGATTGAATTTCAAAAGGAGATTTCTTAGGAATGCAGTCTACGAATGTCTTGCTATCTGGAAATAAATCGGTGCGCATCTGGACATCATAGAATAGATCACCATATAATTTCTCAGGCGTATCAATGACGATTTCCTGGACAGTAGAGGAGTCATTGTTCTGTGTCTGGCAAGAAAAGAGAAGTAGGCCGGTTAGGATGAAGGCCAATTGACTAAAGCGAATTTTCATGATTAAAGGTCTTTGTTCAAAGAAAATCAATTTTGAACTGATCTATTTTTAAAAAATACGCAGAGCAGTAGGGGTAGGCAGATTAAAACATGTTCCTACATCAACTTCATAATCTTGATAGGTTTATTAAGGTGATTGACAGGTGATTAGGTTGAAAAGGAGCTTTTGGGCTCCTTTTCTTTTGCTATCTTTCGCCAAAACCATCCTGAATGACTCTCAAAGAGCAAATCACCGACGTTAAGCGTTTTTTTTATGTGGACTTGTGGAGTGTCAAACTCAGTGAGTTGTCCTGGAAAAAGAGACAGCTGTACATATTCCTGCGAGTCTGGATAATCACCATTGCTGAATTCAAGAAAGACCGCATCGGAGAGAAGGCTTCTAACCTGACTTATTTCTCCTTGCTATCCATAGTACCTGTTATTGCGATGGCCTTTGGCATTTCCAAAGGTTTCGGTTTAGAAAAAATCCTGGAGAAGCAATTGGCCAAGTTTTTTTCCGGACAGGAAGAAATCCTAGCCAATATTATGGAATTCGCGCAGCGAATGATTGACTCGGCTAACGGAGGAGTGATCACAGGAGTTGGTCTTGTGGTATTGCTCTATTTGGTCATGCGGTTGCTGAACAATATCGAGGTGACCTTCAATGTGATGTGGGACATCAAAAAGCACCGCCCTCTACACAGAAAGCTATCGGATTATATATCCGTAATGATTTTAGGGTTGTTGCTGATTTTACTGTCCAGCAGTGCCACGGTATATATACTCACAGAAGTGGACAAGCTAGGGGATTCTTCAGGGATCAGCGAAATCAAATCGGGGGTAGTGTTCTTGATCAAACTAGTACCCTATGCACTTATTTGGTTGCTCTTGTTTTTGCTCTATTTGATTTTCCCAAATACTCGAGTCAAGATATGGCCGGCGCTGATAGCAGGTATAGTTGCCGGGTCTGCTTATCAGCTTACTCAATGGGGATTCATCACATTCAATTTTGTCTTCAGTAGGTACAATGCCATCTATGGGAGTTTGGCCATACTGCCGCTCTTTTTGATTTACATTCAGCTGAGCTGGTTCATTGTGCTGATGGGAGCGGAATTGGCGTATGCGATGCAGCATTACCACGTATGGGTGCCTGATCATGATGGCCTCAAAATGAGTTTGAAACATCGGAAAAAGATGGCACTGATTATCATGCATCGGATCATTAAGCGCTTTGAAGAAGGTGAGAAACCCATCAGCGTGAATGAACTCTCAGCCATGGGAAGCGTGCCGTCTCGGTTCATAGCAGAGATCGTGTATGAATTGGAAAAAGCCGGACTCGCAAGCCGTATAGAAGGGGAAAAAGGAGAGGACCTATTCCAGCCTGCATTCGATATTCATCAGATGACGGTTCAGTCGGTTATAAATCAGTATGAAGGAGATGGAGTAGGCGAGTTTGATGATTCTCGTTCAGAAGCTTTTGAACATTTAGACATGTCCCTGAAAGAAATGGATGAGATCGTCAAGAAGTCAAACAAGGACATCCTGCTCAAGGATCTATGACTTTCGTTGCTTGAACGACCAGGTAAACTCGAATTCCGAGACCACTGTCCCATCGGCAAGGGTGCCCACAGTTTTAAAAGTTGCGGTTGAAGATTCACCGGATTCAATACACTTCTGTACCGCCTCGAACGCTTTGGGATTGTCTTGACAGGTGAAGTATGTTCGTCCGTTTGCCTTCTTCATGAAGTTGGCCTTCAAGTCTACGATGATAAAAGCCACGGAAGGCGAATGACTATGGACGGCAATCATGCAGGCCGATGCAGTGGATAGCTCAGCGGCCATACTCTGCACAGCAAAATAGATCGATTTGAAAGGATTCTTATTTAGATTTTTGAACGGAACAGATACAATCGTTTGCTCCTCGGTCAACTCTCTGATCCGCAGGCCTGCCAATAAACCCATTGGGAGTTTGAACAGCATGAACATCCTCAGCTTTCCATGATTAAGGACCTTACGCGCTAGGGCTTTTTGCTGTTCGTTCATTGGTTTGAATTTTCTGAGATATAGAACTCAGTATAAAAACGACGAAGTTATAGAAAGGGGGGAATAACCGACGATTTATGTCTCTACATCGTCACCAAGAATTTTCCTCTTTTCCTGATTTAGGAAGTATCTCTCCAAAGTAGACTCCAATCCTTTTACCACAAAGAATAGAATAAGTAGTATTCCTAGCCCGACAAACGGAATATCGATGTATTCATCAATGAGTGGTTCAAGGAAAACTTGTTCCGCAATGAATAGTCCTAAAGCCACAACCAGCATGATCCCAGCAGCTTTCCTTCCAACCCGAGCCTTGGCTAGTTGCAGGACCGTTTGCTCTAGTTCATCGTTCTTATTTGTGATTTCGTGATTTTGCTCACGAATTTGGATGTTGGCGTTATCAAGTTTTTTCTGAAGTCGATCGCTGACCCGTGTGATAACTTTTGCTTGAGCTACAAGCTCTTCGTACTGATCGGAAAATTCGTCGAGATCTTCTTTTAGGATGGTATGGGTTTCGAGCTTCGATCGAAACTTCTTGAGATTATCGATCTCTTCGTGATAAAGCTCATATCTATCCATACCGCTGCAAGACTAGTCTTCAATTTCGATAAAATTAAATTCTAAATCTAAAAGGTCACTGTAATCTTCGCCCGCTTCCATCATGTCTTCGTCGAACTCCTCGTAAAACCAGTTTATCTGAATTTCTCGATCGCTTTCGCGAATGCGAACCAATCTTTTGAAGATGTCAAATAAGCATTTTGATGAACTGGTATTGAAATACTCAAATGCGAAATTGGCCGTGAATTGCTCGCCACCGGACTGAGCATACTCGTCAAGACCCTCAATTATTCTTTGGTAGAACTGAATGGCATTTTCTGGGCTCGACCTTCCCCTCATTTCCAAGATACCTTCTTCCGGATCAAAGTTGATCAGGGGTGTTACCCGTGAAGGCTCCATAAATATTCTCTCCATTTTTGATTCAGGCTGCATTCTCGTTACTAAATTAATCGAGGTAATCGGACTTGGAATGTGAAATATGAAACGTTATTGGTGACTGGCTGAAATTTATATCTCAATTTCTCACCGCCTGTTTTTCTGGCAATATCTATAAATCCTAATCCGCCGGTTCCTTTTTCTGAAAAAGCTTGCTCGTTCAAAACGCGCTTATAGAGTCCTCTTAGCTCATCAGCAGGTACACTGTTGATCTCGTCTAACCTCCTTTTGATGAATTCCACTTTCTCAGTAGGAACATAATTACCAGTTTGAAGACTATAGAATCTTTTCCTAGCGGCGATCATGATCAAAGCCGAGCGATTATCATAGGTGCTGATTCTCATCTCATCTGCATTGACCTCATCCAGGTGGTAATACAAGTTCTGAATGCACTCCGTGGAGACATTGTAAAACTTCTTCTTCACACGCCTGTTCTCCTCTAATTCTTCGAGACGCTCCTCCAATGTGGAAATTATTGATGTAACCAAATCAAATGTCAATTCTCCCTTATATAGCAGAATGATATTTTGATCATAGATATTCTTATAGCTTCTTAGGTAATCCATTATTCATGATGCGGTGAAACCAATCAGAAAGTAAGCACTATTTTCTGAATCCGACAAGCCTCAAAGACAATAAAGGCTTCTTACGGCCGCAAGGATGCAAGGTCATGTTGGTAGTAACACCTAATTTATATTGCCCACTATGTGACATCACCGATTTTTAAAATGTGAGTTCCTATATTTGAAATTGAGGATAACCAAAAACCAGCCTTGTTATGAAAAAGGATCTTTACGGAGTAGCCTATATAATCACCTCTCTACTGATTTTAGGAGCTATTTTCTATTATCAACTCAAGCTTCAAGGGGACATTGTCAAGTCATTTAATCAGAGTGATGAATTAATTCAAATCTCCGCACGTCAAGAAGCTTATGCCCAACAAATCGCCAAAGCGGCTGCTGGTATGGGCTATTCCATGGCTTTAGCAAATGCCAGCTCGGAGAACAACTTTGTTGGATTCCAACGGCAACTTAGAAATGCACTTAATGGTCTCCGTGAAGGGAATGAAACATTGATTAGAGGTGATGAAACTACTGGAATCGATAAACCCACCGAAACAGCAGAATACGACAAATTAAAAGATGATATTCGGCCACTTCATTCATTATTCACCTCAACAGCCAACACGCTTAGTAGTGCGCAATTCAGTGATGACCTCACTGATCAACAGGTCATAAGAAACGAAATAAGCGTTTTGCTTAATAATGAAAGCCGCTACTTGAACGAGTTGAGAAGAAGATCAGATTACTTTTTGAGCGCTGGAAAGGGGCAGGAAGCATCCATTGGTTTCGTCGAGCAAATTGCGCTGGGTAGTTTGGTAGCTCTTTTCATTCTCCAGGGTTTTGTCATCTTCCGTCCATTGTGGAGATTGGCGAGCGAGAATTTCGAAACAGCAAACAAGGCGTTTGTGAAGGTGAAAAAATCGGAGCAGGAGCTTCGGGTGAGTTATGAGAAACAGAAGAAAGCAAACAAGCAACTCCTTATCTCAAGACATCAGCTTGCTGCCAACTTGAAGAAGTTGAAAGTCTCGGAGGCCAAGTTGCTGAAGAGTACCCAGGAACAAATCAAGATCAACGATCAGTTGATTCATGCTCAGGAAGATTTGAAAGAAGCATATGGTAAGCTGGAAGGTTCTGAAGAGGAAATCAGAGCAATGGCCGAAAAGCAACTAGAGGACAATGAGAAACTATTCTTGGCCGAGAAACAAGTTCAGGAAGCGCTGAAACAGGAGCAGAAACGACGAGAAGAACTCAATCAAGCAATCGAAAGCCTAAAAGGTGCTCAGTCTCAATTGGTACACTCTGAGAAAATGGCATCATTAGGTCAGTTGACTGCTGGAATTGCCCACGAGATTAATAACCCGATTAACTTCATCTCAAGTGGAATGAAGTCTGTGGAGTTCACACTGGATGCCGTACGTGAGATTTTGGCCAAGTATGATGAGTTAGAAAATAATCTGGATAAGGCTGATCAAATCTTAAAAGAGGTCAAAGAACTGAAAGAAGATCACGAGTACGAAGAAATCATGGGAGAACTTGACGTGATGGTTCGTGACGTGAATTACGGCGTGACCAGAACCATTGAAATCGTGAAAGGTCTGAGGGTATTCTCCAGACTGGATGAGGAGGAGATGAAGCGTGCCAATATCAACGAAAACCTGGATGCCACGTTGGTACTACTGCGTAATAAGACCAAAAACAGAATTAAGGTGTCTAAGTACTACGATGACAACATGAATGAGATTGATTGTTATCCTGGCCAGTTGAATCAGGTCTTCATGAACATTATCAATAACGCGATTCAGGCCATTCCAGAAGAAAGAGAGGATGGAGAGATCGTATTATACACCGAAGAAACCGCCGACGAGGTGAGCGTGAGAATTAAAGATAATGGGGTTGGTATTCCGGAAGATGTCAAGAGCAGAATTTGGGAACCTTTCTTCACGACTAAAGCTGTTGGAGTCGGTACGGGACTGGGGATGTCGATTTCTTACAGTATCATTGAGAAGCACAATGGTAGAATTGAACTTGATAGTGAAGTAGGAAATGGTACTGAATTTTCGATTACTATTCCTAAGAATGCACGAGAAGTGGCAAAGAAAGAGTCAGTAGCATCTGCTCAAAACTGAATCAACCTTTAACCTTAAAAAATACCCGAAATGGAACTGATGGAAGCAGAAGTGAAGACCTCAAAAGACAAGGAAAAGTATGAGGTTTTATACGTGGATGATGAAGAGGTAAATCTCCGTGGCTTCAAGGCTAATTTTAGAAAGTACTTTAAAGTACATACAAGTACAAGTCCTGCAGAGGCGATTGGAATCCTGAAGGATAATAATATTCAAGTAGTTATCACGGATCAGCGGATGCCAGAGATGACAGGAACAGAATTCCTGGAAAAAATCCTCCCGGACTATCCAGATGTGATCAAGATTATTTTGACGGGATTCACTGACATTGCGGCCATTCAGGATGGAATCAACAGGTGCGGAATTTACAAATACATCACCAAGCCATGGGATTTTGATGAGATGAAAGCCACACTTGATAAAGCGTTCTCCATGTATCAGGAATCCAAAGACGGTGAACAACAAGTCAAGGAGCTTCAGGATACCAATGTGGAGTTGGAGAAAAAAGTGGCTGAAAGAACCAAGGAACTTCATGAAGTCAACAAGCAACTGATCGATAGCATCCGATACGCCGGAGAACTACAGCGTTCAATGCTTCCCGCAGGCAAGCAGCTTGAGAGAATTTTTGACGAGCATTTCTTGCTCTACGAAACCAAGTATCTCTTCAGCGAGGAATTTATTTGGGCATCTAATTACAATTTCAGGAATGAGGACTTTTCATTCGTGATTCTTCTGGAATTTGAAGGAAAAGGATTGGTTGGATCGTTAAAAACACTGATCGCTGATTCTATTTTGAATGAATTGGTACACGATAGAAAGTGTGTCCATGCCGGTGATATTGTAAAGTATCTCAAGGAAGACCTAGACATGGTCGGGTCAAATGAGCTAAAATGTAATATCAAGATGGCCGCATTGGTGATTGATAATTTTAATCGGTCACTTGAGTTTGCCGGGTTGAATGAAGACATGATCTTCTACAATAGCAAAGGAGAGGGTCAGGTCATCGAAGGATCCAAAACTGACGATCCCGATGAGGTGAAAGTGCACAAAGTAGATTACGATGCGGACGGGGCTTATTACCTGTTCACGAATGGTTTCTTTAAGCAGCAAAACGAGGATGGCATCAAGTTCTCTTATGAGAAATTCCAAGAGATGGTACGAAGCGTACATGATGAGGATATGGCTGATCAGCTTGATCTTTTGCAAGTAACTTTAAGCGACTGGACCAAGCAGTCCGGGTTGGAAGATGATTTAACTGTAATAGGCTTTAGGCTCCCAGAATAGAATAGATGAAGGCGATCAAGATTAAGAATTGGTGCTTAGAAAACATAACTCCTCAGTCATGGTCAAGAATCGTGTTGAGGACATTGCCTCAGTTACGCGAGCATGGGCTGGACCTGAAGGAAGTGGAAAACCCGGATGAGAATCTGGAGTTGAGTGACGAGGTGATGGAAATCGTCGAAGAAGCGATGGACGACCTTTATCAGCTTAAAATTGACGAAGAGGTCATGGGTTAGATTTCAAAGCCAAGAACAAGGATGTCATCCGTTTGAGCTGTGGTTCCCATCCAATCATCCAGTTTTTCTTTCATTAGTCTTTCCTGTTCTTCCATCGAATTTCCTTTACTGCTGTCGGCAATTAATTCGTGAAATTTCTTTGCCATGAACCGCTTATCTGATTCCCCGCCGAACTGGTCTTTGTATCCATCTGATGACATATAGAGTCGATCACCCTTTGCTAATTCAATTTTTTCAGGAGTGAATTGTTGTTCAACCTCTTTCTCATTCCCACTCATTCTTCCGATAGTGACCTTAGGACTTGAGTAAGTATACATTTCGTCATCTCGGATCAGATGAAGTGGGATTCCTGCCCCGGCAAAATTCATTTCCAGCGAGTCCAGATCAATGACGCAAACTCCGGCTTCTAGTCCATCGTGTCTTTGCATCTCTGCTTTCGCATCCCGATAGAGTTCGAATTTTATGGCTTTATCTAACCTGGCAAGGATTTTTTCAGGCTCAATGTAATTCTGATAATAAATGATGTTAGTCAGTTGATTGGAACTGACCATGGACATAATGGCGCCTGGGACACCATGCCCCGTGCAATCAGCAGCAATGATCACGGCATGCTCTCTTCTTCTTCGGTCCTAATTCGTTCGAACCAGTAGAAGTCGCCGACTAACTACATCCCTGGGACGATAATATTAACAGCTTATCATTGAACACCTTAGTGAGTGTTCGGGGATCCGGAAGCATAGAATGCTGAATCCGTTTCGCATAAATTATACTCTCGTTAATTTCTTTCAGAGCCTCTTGAGACGCACCACCCGATGGAGACCCGCCGTGCTTGGAGAGTTGTTTCAATAATTCTTTCTGATCTTCTAATCTTTTCAGAAGATCCCTGGGTGGTTTTGTCCAGCGTTCTGGCGATTTTCTCTATCTCGTGCTCGAGCAGGTTCAGTTTTTCATTGACTTCCATCTAGGCTGTTTTAGCTATGGATTCTAAAATTAATCTTTAAAAATGGCTTTTGCCCAAATCGGACTGGAATTCAAAAAAGTCCGAAAATATAGCTATTGTTGGGGTACAGATTGAAGTTATATATGATGAAAAATTGGTTGTTATCAATTCTCCTAATAACAGGGGCGCATGTTGTCACAAGTCAGAGCTTTATCCATATACAAGTCTGAAAAGGATGTTGTGAGAACAACACAAATCATTGAAGAAATTATCAAAAGAGAAAGGTTTGATTTTTTTTCGAGACGGTTTCCCACGATAAGATCGCAGAGGAAAGGGGAGTTGAGATACCCCCAATGCGAGAGATTCTTTTTTGAGGATGGTGATTTGACCACCTCCTTGATTGAGTGTCAGCCGACTACCGCGCTTGATTTACCATTGAAAATTCTGGTTTGGGAGGAGCATGGAGACGTGTACCTGGCGTACATAGATCCACAGTTTATGAAGAAGCGGTTCATGCTTCAGGGCTGTGAAGAAATCATCGATGACATGGGAAAATTACTTGCCAGACTGACTATAGATGCCACTCGCGCTATTCAATCGGAAGACTGAATCGTAGATTCTCCCAATGAAAAATGAGTGAATCCTGCTCAAAGTAGAATTTCATTCGCTCTGAAAATTCCTTGCTTTTTTTTTGGTTCAATCTGAATTACAGCTGCATTCAGGGTGCTATCATACTCATAGGTGCCCCATTGATTCCAGTCTTCATTGAACATTACCTGCCAGTAATTGGTATCCGGGATAGTGAAAATGGAATAGGCGCCTGAGTCCAATGACCTGCCCGCAATTTTAACAGGGACGCTTGTTTTGAAGACTGTGGCTTCATTTGCTCCAGTTCTCCACATTTGATTGTATGGGACTAATTCTCCCCAAATTTTCCCTGTTCTGTCCTCGCCTTTCGTACTGGTAACAGATGGACTGGAAAAATAAACGGCCAACTGACCGGATTTAAAGGCAGTGCTATCCGCTCTCAAAGGCGATGGTCTTTCTTTTTTGTTTTGACCACATTGCACAAAAAGCATGGCCAAAAAAGCAATGGAAATCAAATATGGAACCCGTTGGGACATTGGTAGTTATATTCTCGTGCTGGCTTAAACGAGTTGTGAATATAACAGGTTTTTAAACTTTCTCAGAAAGGGAGGTCATCGTCAGCTGAGAAACTTTCTTCCTGCCATGAACCATCCTTTTTCTCTGGGGCTGATGCCGGTTGCGGCGCGGGAGCACTGCTTCCGACATTCTCCAATCTCCAGGCCTGCAATGAATTGAAATATTTCACCTCTCCATTCTTATCCGTCCACTTTCGTCCTTTCAGGTTAAAAGAAATATTCATTTCGTCCCCAACATTGAAACTCTCAAGTAGGTCACAATTCGCCTGGATCAGTTCGAATTTGACAAACTCAGGGTATTGAGGGTTCTCAGCAAACTCTACCACAAACTCTCTTTTTTGAAAAGAATCGGTGATTTGTTGCGTGTTGAATTTTTCTATGAGTTTAGCTTGAATGTTCATGAAATCAATTAGTTATTTTCGCTGTTATTAGTCCAAAACCGTGGAGCGCTCAAAGAAAACATTTTTTATCCTTTCTGCCATTTTTTTGCTCATCATCCTGCTCGTAATGCTTGATTTTGCGAGGAAATCTGCGCCACCTTGGAAGAAAAAACAGAACACCGAAACTCCGGCAACACCTTGAAACAATTCAATCCGATTTTTCTGTGCATGGGCTTGGTCGCTTGCAACAAGTCCGATGATGCACCGGTATTTGCTTGTGGCGAGGAGGTGAGCCTTGAGGCTCAGATCATGCCGATCATTGAAGCAGATTGTGCGGTCTCTCTTTGCCATCTGGATGGCACGAACCCAATCCTCGATTCAAAAGCAGCAGTCATCACGCACGCTGCGAACATCAGGACACAAGTTGAGACTTTTCAAATGCCTCCAGGTGGACAGGAACCTCTATCTGCTGCTGAGATTGAGCTGATTGGCTGCTGGGTAGAAGATGGGGCTGAGGATAATTGATTAAGTAAAACTTTCCATTACCATGTTCCGAATGCGTAAGCATAGATTATATTTAATCGGAATGCAGATTCTCAGGCTCTCGTTCTGACCCTGAGAGCTTAACACTCTATTTCGATGAAATCAGGTCATATATTTTTATTCTTTTTTACCTTAAAACTCTCAGTTCTTGGGCAGACACTATCTCAAAATGATTTACGAGATGAAGTGAAAAAGGAAACGTTAAGTTTAGACGAGTGTTTCAAGGATAAAAAAAGCTTAGACAGCCTAATTGAGTGGAAATTTGAGGGGGAGGATGGAAGGTTAATTGCTTATGAGCACAAGGGTAGACTAGCCTTTTTCAGACTCGGAAAAAATTCGGATAAATTATTTCTTGAGTCAATACAGTATACAATTAATAGCTTTCAGAAGAAGATATTTATGGATGGTTTGGGAACTACACCCGAAGTAACTAGAAAGACCCAATATAGGGTTTGGATATCCAAGGACAATCGAAAGATTTACTTCTGCGTTATTAATTCAGATAATGCTTTGATTTGGATTCTTGAAAATCACAATAATATAAGTTTTGTTGAATGTCATGGATTTCCGTCGATGAACGAATGACGTAGAGGTTCAATCCTTCTTTCTATCTCTCAGAGTCACTATTGCGTCGGGGTAAATTATTTCTCGAAAAACCAATGACAAAAAGCAACACATAGCCAGACATACGTCAGACATTGTTTTTGTATTAATGTCCATTTTACACCAATGGAAATTCAATCAAAGAGGTGGCTAGTTGGACTTGATTTTAGTCAAACAGATCAATCAATACTTTCTTATGTAAACTATCTAGGCACTATTTTAAAGCCCGAGAAAATCTATTTCGTCCATGTCCAGAAGGATTTTTTAGAACCGACCCTGAATTCAGATGATTTTGAATCAGTTATTCCAGTCGATGAATCCTTACGTATCAAATTAAGGTCTGAGGTTCTTAAATTGGTAGATGATCGGGAAATTAAACTTGAGTTTGAAGTATTGGAGGGTGGACCTTTCGAGACGGTATTACATTGGACTCAAGTCAAAAAAATAGATTTAGTAATTGCGGGGAAAAAATTAACGCCGGATTCCAATGGCATCCTGCCCAACCGGCTAGCGCGCAAATTATCCTGTGATATTTTGTTTGTCCCAGAAGCAAAGAGTGCGCATTTGATCTCGAAAATTCTTGTTCCAGTAGATTTTTCGGAACATTCGAGCCTAGCGGTTCAAATGGCATTGAAAATTGGCAACAGGGTGAATTGCAAGGTGACATGTGTTCATATTTATTCTGTTCCGGTGGGTTATTCGAAATCAGGTAAGTCATTCGACGAATTTGCTGAGATCATGAAAGGGAATGCAGTGAACGCGTTTGATTCGTTTAAAGACAGCTTTAAAGATGATATTTCGTGTGAGTTTATACTCGGTGATGGATCCAGCACAAAATCGATATTGGCTGAAATCAAGAAACAAAAAGCAGACTTAGTAGTAGTTGGTTCGAGGGGACAAACTGCCAGCTCCGTGATTTTATTGGGCAGTACCGCTGAAAAGCTGATTAACCTAAATGAACTGAGTCCAACTTTGGTCGTGAAAAAACCAAATGAAAATATTGGGCTTATAGAAGCTTTAAAAAGTATTTGAATCGGTGATCAATGCCTCAAGTTCTAAAAACCCCAAACACGCTAGAACCTGATCCGGTCATAGCAGCATAGACGGCTCCTTCCGCCAAGAGCTTTTCCCTTGCCTCACGGATCTCAGGGAATTTATTTTCCATTGGAAGCTCAAAGTCATTGGTTAATTGGCCCTGCCAATACTCCACCGGTTTTTCGAGGATTTCAGAAAGGCTGGATTTTGGTTTGCGAGGGATGATCATGGCGTAGGCCTCAGCCGTGGAGACGTGTACATCTGGGTGTTCCAGACGAATTTCATAACCGTTCAAGTCCAGATCTATTTCTTCTAATTCTGTGCCAGTCCCTCTTGCGATGCACGGCTTGTTCTTGATGAAGAATGGGCAATCTGATCCTAGTTGTCCAGCCAAGGCTGTGAGTTGAATCGAGGTTAATTGCAAGTCGAATAAGTCATTCAACATGATGAGTGCATGTGTGCCGTCTGACGACCCCCCGCCCAATCCCGCCCCCATAGAGATCACTTTGTGAAGGTGGATGGAAACTGGGGGGAGGTTGTGATGCTGGCACAACAGATCATAGGCTTTTACCACCAGGTTGTTTTCAGGTTTTCCATCAATGAGAAGTCCCGATGATTCAAAAGAAAACTCCTTGGATTCAATGATCTCCAGTACATCGCAAAGCTCAATGGGGTAGAGGCACGACTCAATGGTGTGATACCCATCAGGCCTCCGATCTACGATGCGGAGGCCCAGGTTGATTTTTGCATTTGGAAAGGAGATCAACGCTACTTCTCCAGGTCTTCGATGAGCGCGTCCGTGATTCCAGAAGTGGAGAAGCCACCATCGTGCATAAGATTCTGCATGGTCACCATTCTCGTGTAATCCGAGAACATGGTGATGCAGTAGTCGGCACAGCTTTCGGCATCTGCATTGCCGAGTGGCGACATTTTGTTGGCGTAATCAAAGAATACATCGAAACCTGGTACTCCAGATCCTGCGGTGGTCATGGTGGGAGATTGCGAGATGGTGTTCACTCGGATTTTCTTGCTGACACCCAATCGATAGCCGTAGCTTCTGGCGATGGACTCGAGTACAGCTTTGGCTTGCGCCATGTCCGAGTAATCCGGGAAGGTTCTCTGCGCAGCGATGTATGACAAACCGAGAACTGACCCCCAATCATTGATAGCGTCCAGTTTTTCAGCGGTCTGCATCATTTTGTGGAATGAAAGAGCCGATACATCCAATGACTTCAAGAACCAGTCGTAATTCAAGTTGCCATAGTCACGACCTTTTCTCACGTTCGGGCTCATGCCGATGGAGTGCAGTACGAAATCTACCTTGCCACCTAAAACCTCCATGGACTTATTGTAAAGATTTTCTAAGTCCTCAACAGATGTGGCATCCGCGGGGATAATTTCGGCATTGCATTTTTCTGCTAGTTTATTGATTTCTCCCATTCTCATCGCAATGGGGGCGTTAGTGAGGGTGATTTCGGCACCTTCGGCCACCGCCTTCTCAGCAACTTTCCAAGCGATGGAGCTTTGATCCAATGCTCCAGAAATAATTCCTTTTTTACCTTTTAGCAGATTGTTCGACATGTGTTTTTGGTTATGATTTGGAAGCCAAAATTAGCCAATTCCGAGTAACTCTCGTGCGCTGGAAAAAGCGGATTCTGTTGGCTCGTTTCCACCAATCATTTTGGCGATTTCGGTGATGCGTTCCTGATCCTCCAGTTTCTTGATTTTACTGACCGATCGGTCGGAGGTGTGGTCTTTGTAAACGAAATAATGGGCATCTCCTCCCGCAGCAAACTGCGGTAGGTGGCTGATGGCAATCACCTGATGATTCAAAGACATCTCTTTCATCATGTTCACCATCTGGATCGCAACTTGACCAGACACGCCCGTGTCGATCTCATCAAAAATGACCGTAGGCATGGCCCTCTTTCCGGCAATGAGGTATTTGATGGCAAAAATGAGTCGGGAGAACTCTCCCCCTGAGGCCACCTTACTGATTTCCTCCGGCGCAATCCCTTTGTTGGCGCTAAACCTTATGTCCACGGCATCCAATCCGTGTTCTGTTGGTTCAGATCGGTCAATGACAATCTCCACCTGACCGTTTTCAATGCCGATTTTTCGGATGATTTTTTCTATTTCCGCTGATAAATCAAGTGCGGACAGCTTCCGGGATTCGGTAAGTTTCTCCCCGGAAGTCATCATGTCTTCATAGGCGTCTTCAAGCTCCTTTTCGGCCTTTTTGATTCGCCCTTCCAGGTCGTTTGTCAAAGCCAACTGGTCGGAAAGCTCATCTCGGAGTTTGAGGAGCTCATCGACAGAATTCACTTTGTGCTTGGTTTGGAGCCTGTAGATGGTGTCGAGTTGGGTTTTGATTTCCAATGCCCGTTCCGGGTCGTGTTCTACTCGTTCCATCACAAATCCGATCTCGTTTGCAATGTCCTCTATTTCCAAACGTTGCGATTCGAACCGCTCATGAATCTTTTCAAGATCGCTGGAATAGCTGCTAATCGATCCTAGAGTAGATCGTAGTTCGCCGAGCAAATTGATCAGGGTAGGGCCTTCACCTTCTAGAATCTGCTGCGCCTGACTGAGTTTGAGTTTGATATCCTCGGCATTTTCTAGCACTTCTAAATCGCTTTCTAACTCTTCTTGATTCAAGTCATCAAGATTGGCTCTCTCTAATTCATTGAAAAGGTATTGCTTGTAATCCTCGTCTTCCGCGCTTTCACTGGCCATGGTCACCAATTTATCATGCTCGGCTTTAGCGCTCCGAAATGCTGAATAACGATTCCTGAATTCATCCAGGTATTTGTCGTTACCGGCAAAGGCGTCCAGCACCTGAAGTTGATAGACCTTTTTATTCAGCTGCAGGGATTCATGCTGCGAATGCACATCAATCAGTCTGTTTCCCAAAGTCTTCAGTAACGGAAGTTTAACTGGGGTGTCATTGACAAAAGCACGTGATTTTCCAGCTGGATTGATTTCTCTTCGGATGATACACTCATGCTCAAAATCAATTTCATTTTCCTCGAAAAGTGCCTCGAGCCGGTGATCAGAGATGTCAAAAATCCCCTCGACAATGCATTTTTTGGAATCGTCCAGCAGGGCTTTTGTGTCGCTACGGTTGCCCAACAGCAGGCCGATTGCTCCCAGCATAATCGATTTTCCAGCCCCTGTTTCACCAGTAATTATGCTGAGGGCATTGGAGGGTTCCATCCTCAGGGATTCAATCAGGGCATAATTCTGAATATTTAATTCCTTGATCATTCGATCATGGGCTTAAATCTGTCTGTTTTACTCGGGTCAATGGAGGTTAATATGCCGTATGCTTTTTTCCGAATCGTCGGACTGCCGTCAGAATATATCTGAGCCAGTTCTGTGGCTTTGGCATCCATGAAACTGATGGTCAAAATGGATCTTGGCCTAGTTCTGTTCGCTCTCTGAATGTTTTGAAGAGCTACGGCTATCACGTTCCTAGCTTTATCTGGTTCTTCTCTGAATATGTCCAAACCTTTTCTGTGGTAGGTGTAAAGCGCATTGCGAACTGGCTCCAAGGAAGGATTCCGAAGATTCTCAATCAGCCAATATCTGTTTCGGTTACTTCCAAGCTGCTGCCAGCCGGGAAAACTAGACTGCTGGGCGTTGTTCACAATCCTAAATGCTTCCTCGTAATATTTGGCTCCCGACAACTCACCAAACGTATCGTAATCCATTCCAATGACCACATAAGCGTAATAAGCTAGAAGCGAGCTGATGTTATCTGTGAAAGAGTTTTCGTTGTAATTTATTGGACGACTTGGAATGTAATTGAAAGTCCAGTCACGGTCGGCGAAATTCATGACCACTGTTTCGTATTCTGTCCCGTAAACCGGTCGGGAGGAGATGATTTGCACTGTGGCTTCATAAACCCCGACGGTCGGAACCGCCGTGATGGTCATCAGCAAATTGCAATTTATTCGCTCTTCCAGTTCAAAATTATCGTCCGTCCATTTTCGGTTATTTATGAATTCACTTAGGTCTGATTCCATCTCATCAAAAACGCTGGGATCTGAAACGGTAACCTGTGTCCGGTCAATGACAACCCGACAATTCAATTCCTGACCAATCCCATAGAGGGATAAACTTGTCAGGGTCAATATTTGAATGAATTTATTCAAGAGACTTTCTCGGCTACTAATTTGACAATTTCTTTGGCCACATGGGTTTTAGATTTCAACCCTATTTCGATCTCATTATTGTCCTTATCGAAGATAGAAACTTTGTTGGTATCATGAGAGAATCCGGCACCTTCATCCTGCAGGGAATTCAAAACAATAAGATCAAAGTTTTTCTTCATCAACTTCTTCTGGGCATTTGTTTTTTCATTGTTCGTCTCCAAAGCAAAACCGACATGGAATTGGTTCTTCTTTCTTTCCCCCATTTCAAGCGCTATGTCAGGATTTGGGACGAGTTCCAGTTGCAGATTGTTGCCATCTCTTTTCAGCTTTTGATCTGATGCTTGCGGAATGCCAAAGTCAGAAACAGCTGCGGTAAAAACTGCAATGTCAATATGTTCATAAGCTGCATCAACCGCAGTGAACATTTCTTTAGCACTTTTAACCTTCTTCATCTCCAATGCGGGATGTGGTGACGGAAGGTGGGTCGCAGGCCCTGTAATAAAATGAACCTGAGCGCCGCGGGCTAGGAAAGCTTCTGCCAAGGCTTTGCCCATTTTACCACTGGAGTTGTTACCTATGAATCGTACCGGATCTATCGCTTCGTGGGTAGGGCCTGATGTTATCAAAACCCTTTTGCCTTGTAATTCAGATTTGTTCTCGAAAAATTCTTCAACATGATTTAGCAGGTGCTCAGGTTCGGCCATCCTGCCTGTTCCGTGCAGTCCGCTAGCGAGTTCTCCATCTTCTGCATCAATGATGACATTCCCGAAGGATGAGACTCTAAGAAGATTTTTTTTAGTGGTAGGGTGCTGGTACATGTCCAAATCCATGGCAGGGGCGAGCATGACCGGACATTTTGCCGATAAGTAAGTTGCAGTCAGAAGGTTGTCACAGGAGCCGTTCGCCAGCTTGGAGAGGGTATTGGCTGTGAGCGGCGCTATGATCATTAGGTCTGCCCACATTCCAAGTTCTACATGGTTGGTCCATTCACCGGATTCTGCTTTGAAATATTCTGAATGAACCGGGTTTTTTGAGAGTGTCGAAAGGGTAAGCGGCGAGATAAAATCTTTGGCCGATTCGGTCATAATCACCTTGACCTCAGCATCTGCTTTTACAAGCAAGCGCACAAAAAAAGCGGTTTTATAGGCCGCAATGGAACCCGTAACCGCTAGTAGTATTTTCTTACCGGTCAACATGACCTGGCTTGATTAAAGTATTTCTGAATCTTCTAATTCTTCAGGTTCAGGAAGTCGGTAGTTGAGTTTCTCTTCCATAAACTCATCAGTCGCCGCAGTGCTAGGCTTTGGCATTCTTTCGTAGAATTTTGAGATCTCGATTTGCTCTCTGTTTTCGAAGATTTCCTCCAGATTATCAACAGACGAGGCGAACTCAGCAAGTTTCGTGTTTAGTTCCTCTTTGATATTGGCGCTAATTTGTCTTGCTCTTTTGCCAACGACCACTAAAGATTCGTAAATGTTTCCAGTAGGTTCTGCAATCTTCTGGCATTCTCGTGTGATCAATGAAGCGTTGTGTGTACTCATGTGTCCTTTTTATTTTGCTCCGCAAATTTAGCTAATTCTTCTCGGCTTTTCACATAGAATCCTTCAGCGTCTTTGATGAATTCACTATTTGGGTATTCTTCGATAAAGTTCTCGTACAATTCGATGCACTTCCTGAATCGTTCTTCCTGCTTGCTTGGAATACTGACGGTTGCATAATTGTACATCGTCTCCACACCCAAGTAGCTAATTTCTCCTCGATATTCTGAATCAGGGAAGTCCTTATGAAAATTGTCAAAAACCACTATGGCTGCCTTGTATCTCTTGATTTTATGATAAAGCTTGGCGTTGTTGTATGCCTTTGTTTCAAGCTTAACCTGTAAATCACCGATTAGGCTATCAACAGTATTTACTTGCTTTGCCGCCGGATAATTCTCTAAATAATTCTGAAGCGCTGTGACGGCTTCATAGGTTGCCGTCTGATCCAGATTGTATTCAGGAGATTGAAGGAAGAGTGAGTAAGCGTGCATGTATTCCGCCTCCTGACGGTATTCTGACCGTCCAAAGGTTCTAACGAACTCTGAAAAATGATGCGCACTTAGGATGTATTGTTTCTGATGAAAATAGGAATAGGCGAAGTAGAAATTTCCTAATTCAGCTTCCTTGGTTCCACGAATGATTGGGAGGATTTCCTCCAGTAAAATGCTAGCCTTATAATATCTCCTCTGTGCTCCTCTACTGTCAGCAAGCCGCTTTTGTTCACCATCTTCATAATATTGGATGGCGGCATCATATTTCAAACGCCAATCCGGGCTTTTCTGGATCTTTCGGAATTTGCTACAAGAGGCAAGTATCGCGACTGTTAAAAGAAGAAATAATAAGCGAGAGAAGATGCGCATTGATTGAAAAATTGGTCGCAAAAGTATATGAGTTAATGATAACGATGAAGGAGTCGGCTATTGATTACCAGAGCCTTTTATGTTTTTAACGTTTTTTGACCTTTCTAATCCTTCCAAAGTTTTATTCGGGGGTGTTTTGAAAGGGGTTTCGTTTTCCTTTTTTGAGTTTCTAGGCGTGTTGTTTAGAACGTCCTGAAGGGAAGGTCGTTCAGGGCCTTGCCAATTGAATCCTGGTAACTTCTGAACATCCTCTGTCAATTCATGAGGCGGTATAAACTTCGCTTCAGGCTGTACATATGCCGAAATATTCTTCAAATTGCGTCCTTCGAAGCGGAGCTTCAGATTGCTACATAAAATGCGGTTCATCCCCATTAAGATCGAGTCACCTTCTGCCAAGGCATAATAAATCACCTCGCCATTGCCATTTACATCCACTTCATCAATGTTGCCTCGATCGAAGTATGCGGTCATGTTTCTGCCTTTTATTTGGTTGTGATTTTTTATCGTATCCTCAGATGTTAAGAAGGCATTTCTTCTCAGGAACATCTGATGAATGGTACTATCCGCGATCTGAATTTTGATCGTATCGGCCTCAATCTGGTTGTTGTTACTCCACATGATTGGCTTGACATAGAGATGAATCATGGAGTCTGCGAGGAAATAGGCTGCCGAGTCGGCGTAACCCTGTAGATTTTTCTTAAAGATCTTCACGTTGTTGTAGGCCAGTATCCGTTTGACAGAATCTATGTTGCTCTCGATGTAGACCAACGTGTCTGCAGCCAGGTACATCGTGTCATTTTTCATGATTTTTCTCATAACCGGTTTGCCGTAAACCTTGCTGAATTCCCTGACGTCATCATTGTATCCTTCGTCTCCCGTGATGATTACGTCCTTGTCTTTGGCAATGAGCTTTACATTTCCCTCTGCTTTGTAATATTTTTTGGCCTGATCGAAGAATAGGTCGTCTCCTTCCAAAATATTGTTTGGTGTTTCTACTTGCCCATCTTCGAAAATGGACTGGTCAATTTCCGTCCTGAATTCACCTCCATCGGCAAACAGCGTCGTTTCTTGATTGCTAGTGATGATTTCGGTCTTCCCTGGAGTGGTCGCTACTTTGGTGACCGTGTTATATCTGAGTCGTTGACTTTTCAGCGTGTAATCAGGAGCCTCAAGTACCACGTCGGTTTCGAACGTGGCATATTTTTGCTTGGCATAATAGTAACCAGTTTTGCTGATCAGGTTGTTTGTGGTGTCTTTGAGGTTGCCACCCCCGAAGTAGTAGGACACCTCAGTATCCATGTTGTAATCCAGGTTATTGGTAGTCAACTCCTGAAATCCCTTCGTATAGACCACATTGTTCCTCAGTTCCGCTTTTCTGGAATTACCGTCGTAATAGAGTCTTCGGGCAGTAATATTTACTGAATCATCTACAATTCGCACCTTTCCAAATGCTTCCATTGCGTTTCTTTTGCGGTAGAAGTAGGCACTGTCGCAGTAGATGGTGGTGGTTTTCTGAGTGAAAATGACATTGTCGGTAAGTCTCTGGACTTTTTCACCATCGATCTTCAGCACCTGCATGGTTCCTTCGGCACTGTATTTCACCTTACTCTGACCGATGGTCAGCAAGGGTGAAGTCAACAAAATCAAAATGGCTAATTCGCGTACCTTTCGCATTGTGTTACAAAACTACCTCCGCAGAATCTTATTGTGAGATGCTGGATCAATTAAAAGCTTATATCGATAACGAAAAGTTGCTGCAACCGGATGATCACGTCCTGGTGGGAGTGAGCGGAGGTGTAGATTCTATGGTGCTGGTTTCCTCCTTAAAAGCTCTGAATTATCAGGTCGAGGTGGGGCATATGAACTATCAATTGCGAGGCGATGATTCAGACCAGGATGAAATACTGGTAAAGAGTTGGTGTAAACAAAACGATATTCCTTTTCATGCCAGAAGAGTGGAATTGAGTGGCAAAGATGGAAGTACTCAGATGCAAGCCAGAAAGGCGAGGTTTGAGTGGCTTAATGAATTAGTGGAACGATATGGGTTTACAAAAGTGGCCCTGGCACATCATTTAGATGATGCGTTGGAAACGGTCTTGTTAAACCTAGCGAAAGGAACAGGGCTAACCGGATTGAAAGGAATTTCTTCTAACCGGGATAACATCATTCGCCCTCTGATGTGCTTTTCAAAGGACCAAATCCTGGATTATGCTAAATCTGTGGAAATAGAGTGGAGGGAGGATGCATCTAATCGGAAAAGTGACTATCAGCGGAATCTGATGCGCAATAAAGTGATGCCGGAATTGCGTGAACTAAATCCCTCCTTGACTCAAACCTTTCAGCGGACACAAAAACGATTCATAGCCTCGGAGAAGTTGATTATGGAAGTGGTCGAGCAGATTGAGAAAATAATTCTTAGAGATGGTGATATCAGCACTGTCCCAATGAACTGGCGAAGAGGAGATGATCGAGATGATGAAATTTTATATAGACTGCTGCGTCCTTTTAAGGTTTCATTTCAAGTTATTCAGGAAATTCTGTCCAGCCATGAATCCGGGAAGATTTTTCAGTCGAATACGCATCAAATCTGCATGGATAGAGATAGGTTGATCGTCTCACCAATTAAGTTCAAGAGCTCCGAAATTCTAGTAATGGCCAAACCTGGAAGCTATCGATGGGGGAATTATAAATTAGAAGTCTCAGAACATGAATTCACTGGAGAATTCCCGAGTGAGAAACATGTGGCTATGCTGAACGCAAATTCAATCAAGTGGCCACTCAAAGTCCGATCCTGGGAGCAGGGGGATGTTTTCCAGCCACTCGGAATGAAGGGTAAAAAAAAGGTTAGTGATTTTATGATCGACCTTAAAATTCCAGTAACATTGAAAAAAGACATCCCGCTTTTCGCGTCCGGAAATGACATTGTTTGGGTCGGTGGCCTGAGAATCGATGAAAGATTTAAGGTTTCTGATGACACAGAAGAGGTGATTAAAATTGAGCTCCGCAAGAATGGCTAAACTTTTTGGCACTTCATTTTCTGACAAGGACCATCAGCTGATAAATTTTCTTCAGCGCGATCGACTTTTTGAGTCACTGACCGAGCGGGAGCTGAGCCATTTTTTGCCATACATCCATGAGAGGACGTATCAGCTCGATGAAGTGATTTTCTTTTCTGGTGATCCGAGCCAGGCATTGTACATGGTGAAGTCAGGAATGGTGTCTTTGAACATAGAAGTGAAGGGAAATTTCGAAAAGTTGGTGACGCTCAGAGCCGGTCACGCCTTTGGAGATAATTCCTTGCTACCAAACACCAAACGAATTTATTCTGCGATAACCTGCACAGATTTGGCGGTAGTTTATGTCATCCCACAGATTAATCTTTTGGAAATTATGGATAGGCATAAAAAAATCAAAGCGAAGATGATGACAGCATTTGGCGAGATGTATAATACCTATACCACCAAGTTGTTCCGAGCTTACAAAAACTCACTTGGGTTTCTAGACCTTAATGAGGTCTACGTTCAGGATTAATCTTTGAAATTGGCGTGTCCCTGAACTACTTTTGGGTGCCCGAATTTTTTAACCATAAAATCTTAAAAACATGAAAGTTACAGTCGTTGGAGCAGGAGCCGTGGGAGCCACTTGCGCTGAAAATATCGCTCGAAAAGAATTGGCCGAAGAGGTCGTATTACTGGACATTAAGGAAGGCTTGGCCGAAGGCAAGGCCATGGATATGAACCAGTGTGCCACGCTCAATGGTTACGACACCAAAGTCATCGGAAGCACCAACGATTACTCCGCAACAGCTGGATCTAAAGTTTGTGTCATTACTTCAGGGATTCCACGGAAACCAGGAATGACTCGCGAGGAGTTGATCGGAACGAATGCTGGAATCGTAAAGACGGTGACTGAGAATCTGCTTAAACACAGCCCGGATACAATTTTAGTGGTGATTTCTAACCCAATGGACACCATGACTTATTTGTCAGCTAAGTCGAGTGGACTTCCAAAAGAGCGAGTAATTGGGATGGGAGGAATTCTGGATAGTTCTAGATTCAAGTACAGGCTGAGCGAAGCAATAAATTGCTCTCCAAATGACCTACAAGGTGTGGTGATTGGAGGTCATGGTGATACGACGATGATTCCTTTGATCAACCACGCGACTTATAACAGCTCGCCAGTGACCAATTTCCTAAGTGCTGAGCATCAAGAATCTGTCGTAAAAGAGACTATGGTTGGTGGAGCTACTCTGACCAAGCTTATCGGTACGTCAGCCTGGTACGCACCTGGAGCTGCCGGAGCTTATTTGGTCGAAAGCATCGTTCGGGACAAAAAGAAATTATTCCCATGCAGTGTCTTCTTGGATGGCGAGTATGGGCAGTCGGACATTTGCATTGGCGTGCCAGTTGTTGTTGGAGCCAATGGAATTGAGAAAATCGTAGAGTTTGATTTGAATGATGACGAGAAAGCGAAATTCTCTGACAGTGCTGATGCCGTAAGAAAAATGAATTCGGTCCTTGGAGAAATGAACCTGATATAGTCAGGACATCAATGCAGCAATCAGATAGGGTACAAGAACTCATAAGACAAAGCGACCTCATAAGCCGTGATTTGAGCTGGATACGGTTTAATTACCGTGTCCTGGATCAAACCGACAAAGAGGATCGCAATGTCTTTGATAGAATGAAGTTCTTAGCGATCACGGCCAATAATCAGGACGAATTCTTCATGATTCGGGTTGGGAGCTTGTACAATTATCTGGATTACGGCAAAGACAGGATAGACTATTCGGGTCTTCGAGCCATCCCTTTTAAAAAGAAGCTCTATCAGGAACTGACAGATTTTAATGAAGCCCAACACGAGTGTTACTTGAATCGGCTGGTGCCTGATTTCGATAATTTCGGGTTCACAATCGGGAAATATGCAGACCTGACCGACAAGGAACAGGTGGTGGTGCAGAAGTTTTATGAGAAAACGGTCTTCCCAATGCTCACTCCGATGGTGTACGATTCGACCCACGCATTCCCAACACTGAACAATCAAGTGCTGGTTTTCGGAGTGGTCACCAGGGCTCCACAGATTAAGGAGAAAAAGAAGGTGTCATTCATCCAGATTCCGAAGAACATTCCGCGCTTTTTTGAGATTGCCAGGAAAGGGAAAATCTTCTTCTTGCCGATTGAAGAGATCGTACGGGAGCATGTAGAGTCGCTTTTTAAGAACGTTGAGATCATCTCAAAGTCGCTATTTCGAGTGACTAGAAATGGGGATTTTACTTTGGAGGAATCCGAGGATATTGAGGAGAATTTCCTAGACGAGGTGCGCAAAAAACTCAAGACTCGGAAAACCGGTCGAGTGGTTCGTCTTGAGGTAGAGCATGAGTTTTCCGGTTGGCTACTGAAACGACTCCTGAAGCGATACGAAATTGACGAACTCAATGTCATGCGAGCACCTGAAGGATCGCTCATTGATTTTACGAGTCTTAGAGAAATCATGGACAATGAGGAGTTCATTCCATTTCAGCGAGTGCTGAAACCTCCGGTGAAGCCAATCAGTCTCAGGGAAGAAGTGGAG
This sequence comes from Cyclobacteriaceae bacterium, assembly GCA_965212145.1. Taxonomy (GTDB): domain Bacteria; phylum Bacteroidota; class Bacteroidia; order Cytophagales; family Cyclobacteriaceae; genus JAAEPI01. The sequence goes on from CBDBUY010000009.1 coordinate 662,548, forward strand.
AAGGATATTTTTAAAGTATTGAAATCCCGGGATGTCATGCTTCATCATCCTTATAACAGCATGGCACCCTTGCTAGAATTGATCGAGAAAGCGGCTGAAGATCCAGGAGTACTGTCCATTAAATTGACGATTTATCGTCTGGCAAAGAATTCCAGGATCACCGACGCACTCATGATCGCAGCGGAAAACGGCAAGCACGTTTCTGTGTTGTTTGAGGTGAAAGCGCGATTTGATGAGGAAAACAACATGCGAGAAGCCAAGCGTCTGCAAAAGGCAGGCTGCTTCGTGGTATATGGTGTTGGCAGTCTTAAGACGCACACGAAACTGCTTCTCATTGTTCGGAAGGAGAAGAACAAGGTTACTCGCTATGTACACATGTCCAGCGGTAATTACAACGAGATTACTTCAAAGTTCTATACCGATTTGGGTTACTTGACGAGTGATGAAGTTTACGCCAATGACGTTCAGGAATTCTTTAATGTCATCACCGGCCATTCATTGCAAGAAGATTACGACACGCTGATCACTGCTCCAGTTTCAATGCGGAAAAAACTGATCGAGATGATTGCGCAGGAAAAGCAAACCAAACTCGATGGGAAGGAAGCTGGTATTGTCATTAAGATCAATTCGCTTCAGGATAAGGAAACGATCATGGCGCTTTACGATGCGTCCCAAGCTGGCGTAGAAATTAGATTGATCGTTCGAGGAATGTGCTGTCTGAGACCAGGAAGGCAAGGGTTGAGTGAGAATATTGAGGTTCGTTCGCTTGTAGGAGAATACCTGGAACATTCAAGGGTTTATTATTTCCATAATGCTGGAGAACCCAAGGTTTATTCAGGAAGTGCTGACGTCATGGTTCGTTCCTTTGATCGTAGGATTGAGTCACTTTTTGAAATTCGCGATCCTTTGCTGAAAAAGCAGGCAATCTGTATTCTGAGCTATAACTTGAAGGACAATACGAACGGGTATCTTCTAAATGAGGATGGTACTTATTCCGTGATTCAGCCGGATGGCGAAAAGCCATTTGATGTTCAGAAGAAATTCTTTGATTTAAAGCGTGATGAAGTAATGAAAGCTCAGCTCTTTAGCTAGCTAGACTCTCGTCTCCAACCACTTGAAGGTCCGATTGATGATCTTCAGCGCAATCTTGATTTTCTTAACATTGATCAACTCATGAGATTCGTCGTACATGGTCACACCATCAGCGAATAGAAAAACCTGAGGGCATTCATCCGGCACTCCTGAAACTTCTGTCGCTTCGGTGGCCACTTCGTCATCTTTCACCACATCCACGAGATAAGTGTCCAACATTTCGGGATCAATGGACCAATCTTCTTCCAATGATTTCTTGATGTCGGTACTTTCACTTGAAGAAGGGTGATACTTCAAAAGCAACGCCGGTTTGGTCCGGGAGCGTTCCAAAATTTCATCAAAATCAGCCACGCTCGGTATTTTTTTCCAGTGAATGGAGGGGTTGCTCATTCGTTTAATCGATCATCTTCGTAATAAAAAAGCTGCTCAGGCTGGATGGTGCAAACCATTCGGTCAATACAATACCCTAAATCTAAGCGTGCCAGCGATCTTTTTCAAATCTTTTTTGATACCTGGTTCATAGTCTTTGTCGATATCGGTGATTACATACCCGATGCTTTCGTTCGTTTTTAGGTACTGGCCTACAACGTTTATGTTGTGTTCTGCCAGCGTTCGGTTGATCTCAGCCAGCACGCCAGGCTCATTCTTGTGAATGTGCATAAAGCGGTGTGCATCCGTAAGGGCAGGTAAAGTAAGGTTCGGGAAATTCACACTATTGGCCGTGGAACCTCCGTTTATGTACTCTATGATTTTATTAGGAACAAAGTCCGCAATATTCTCCTGAGCTTCTTCCGTGCTCCCACCGATATGAGGAGTAAGAATAGTATTTCGCTGACCTTTTAATTCGCTCTCAAATGGCTCGTCATTGTTCTTTGGTTCAGCTGGAAAAACATCTACACTGGAACCTCGTAATTTTCCGCTTTCCAGGGCATCATTCAATGCCTCGATATCTACCACGTGTCCACGGCTCAAGTTGATAAAGACAGCCCCCTCACGCATTAAGTCAAATTCCTTTTTCCCGATCAAGTTTTGATTTGACGAACGGCCATCCACATGTAAGGAAATAATGTCCGACTCCTGCAGCAGTGCCTTGAGTGATTTCATTTTTTGAGCATTGCCCAAAGCCAATTTCTCCTCCACGTCAAAATAACAGACGCGCAATCCAAGCGCTTCCGCAAGAACCGATAATTGAGCCCCAATATTTCCGTAACCGACGATCCCTAAGGTCTTACCACGAACCTCTTGTGACCCCACGGCTGATTTGTCCCATTTCCCTTCATGCATTGCACTCGATTTGTCAGGAATGCGGCGCATTAGCATGATCATTTGGGCAATGGCCAGTTCCACGACCGATCGGGTATTCGAGAACGGCGCATTAAAAACCACAATACCTTTCTCTGTAGCTTTTTCAAGGTTTATCTGATTGGTCCCAATACAAAAAGCTCCGATGGCCATCAGCCGCTTCGCTTTCTCCAGCACCTTGGCCGTGATGTTTGTCTTGGACCTAATACATATAATATGGACATCCTCAATGACCTTCAGCAACTCATCTTCGCTCATCGCCGAAGTGTGATATTTCACCGAGTAACCTTCCGTTTTAAGTGTGTCGAAGGCATTGGTATGGATATTTTCCAGTACCAATACATTTATTCTATTCTTAGGGTAGGATAGCGCTCTGTCCATTTTATTTTCAAATAAAAAATCGTCAAGATTGGGTGCCTCATGGTCGGCATGAGCCAATACTTTTTCTCTTCTTACATTTTCGGTAAAGGCATAAAATTTATGCGCTAGCCCCGCTTGTCGGATTTCGTAATCAGTGAAACCGTCTCCGAGCACGAATACTTCACCTTCCAAATTTAGTTGACCAATCAACTCCGGCTTGCCATTATCTGTGCAGAGCGGATTGTTTTCGTCAAAACCAATGATAAATCCTTCTTCATTGTAAATGAAATCATTGGCAAAGACCTGTTCTCTCGCAATGCCGTACGGTTCTACAATCGGGGCAATAAAGTCTTTGAATCCACTGGAAACGATCAGGATATCCTTGCTGTATTTTCTGACAAATTCCTTGTTCCTGATGAACGATTCAGACACTTGCTTTTCCAAGCGTTCAACAAGCAAAGGCAAGTGATCACGGTGTGCTTTGAGCAGTTCAATTCGCTTTTTTAGGGATTCCTGGAAGCCAATGTCCCCATTCATTCCCAGATCAGTGATTTGCTGAATCTTTTCAAGCGCCACTTTTCCTTCCTCGGAATCTGGTTGCGATATTTCACACAAAACATCCAGTGCTTCCACCTTGGTAAAGGTGCTATCAAAATCAATGATGTAGTGTTGCTTCTTTTCCATAATTTCACCCACAAACGAATTGGATAACGATGCGTCGATCACAAGCTCTAATTTTTTTCCTTCTAATTAATGTTTCGGCTTTCCAAGCGTGGGGACAAACCTCCATGGCTCTTGAGGACAAGATCGATGGGATAGTTACGCAAGCCATCCAACAACAAGCATTTCCGGGGTGTGTTGTCTATGCAGCTCGCAAAGGAAAACCATTTTTCTTTAAAGCTTATGGTTACATGACATATGATAGCTTAAATCCCGTCCAAAAAACAACGATTTATGATCTGGCATCTGTCACGAAGGTTACGGCGGCCACTTTGGCGATGATGAAGCTGTGGGAGGATAGTGTTATTCACTTGGATTCTGCACTCGGGAATTACGTGGATGGATATAAACCTGAGATAGCCAACTTGACCATCCGGGAGATGCTTGCTCATCAATCTGGTTTACCACCACACATTCAGCATTATGAAAAAGCCATGGATGGGAAAAAATGGAGAGACAGCACTTTTTTTAAGCGGGCAAAAGGAGATTACGATTTCCGGTTGGGAAGAAAATTATACGGGCATAAATCAATGTGGGACCTGATCAAAAGAAATATTAATGAGATTGAGCCTTTGCAGGAGAAGCGATACAAATATTCTGGACTCTTTTTTTATATAATTCCTGAGCTGGTACAACAAGTCACCGGCAAGGAATTCCATACATACTTATATGAGAATTTTTATCTCCCGATGGGAGCGAAGACGCTTGTGTTTAATCCATTGGATTACTTTGAGCACAGCGAAATAGCCCCGACAGAAGATGATCAGCTATTCAGAAAAGAAATAGTACACGGATTGGTTCATGACGAGGGAGCGGCCATGATGAGAGGGGTTTCTGGGAATGCAGGATTATTCGGAAACGCTGAGGACCTGGCCCGAGTTTGGCAAATGTTCCTGAATGATGGCATATATAAAGGCGGTCAATTCTTAAAACCGCAGACTGTATACTATTTCTCCAGTTTGCAATACCCCGAAAATAGTAACTATCGGGGGCTTGGATTCGATAAGCCCAAATTTGAGTATTCATTAGAGGAGTGCAACTATGCAGAATCCGCTAGTCCAAGAAGCTATGGTCATACAGGCTTTACCGGGATTATTGCGTGGGCTGATCCTGATGAAGATCTCTTATATATTTTCTTGTCGAACCGAGTCTACCCATCCAGGTCTCCAAACAAGTTGAAGGACATGGCTGTTCGCCCCCTGATTCACCAGGCTTTGTACGATTTTATTCAGGTTGAGTGAATTTTCACTAATGCCAGAAGAACTAAATCAATACTTTCAATTAGTTACTTGCTGATTTTCAATGACTTATCGTTCATATTGAAAATGTGGGTAAGTATTTTTTGGTATTTTTTCAATCTAACTAATTGATAATTAAGTCATTAGATTGGATTCTTTCAGAAAGTTGAAAAACCTCACATTGGGATTAAAATTGGAGTTGGTAAAACATCTCCGCAATGTTACATTTGTACGCGATTGATTCAGAATTGAATTTGATGTCGATTAAATCAACCTACATGACCCGAACTTTTCGCTGGTACGCCTTAATCCTGGCAATCCTTTTTTCGACTCCTACCATACTCGCTCAAGATGCGGCAGAGTCTGCACCTGCTGAAGCCGAGGCTCCCGCAGGAGATGACGATGGTATTTCAACAGACGCAGCTGTTGTCTCAGCAGGTGAAGCTCTATTCAAGGCTAATTGTACTCAATGTCACCAAGTTCATAAGAAAGTAATTGGTCCGGCATTGGCTGGAGTGACAGATCGATTGGAAGTTTCCTGGTTGATTCCATGGATTAAGAATTCTCAAGCGGTCATTGCAAGTGGCGATGATTACGCAAATGAAATTTACGAGGAGTACGGTAAGACACAAATGCAGGCATTTAGTCTCTCGGATGATGAGATCATGTCTATTCTCTCTTATATAAAGGTAGAAACCGCAAACCCTCCGGTCGAGGAGGTTGCCGTTGCAGCAGGAGGTGAGGGTGGTCAGGCCGTGGCAGCTGGCGGAGGTGATACTGGTTATTTAACAGCAGTAATGATCGTCTTGATCGTGGTGCTAGTTTTAATACTAGTTGTCCTTGGATTGATTGTTTCGGTCATCACCAAATACTTAAAAGACAAAGGAGATATCGATCCTGTGGATGCTGAGATCGTAGATCAGCGAATCGATATGATGGCGTTCTTCAAAAGCAATGCCTTCCTCGGTACGGTTGTGTTCTTCTTTACAGCGATCGTTCTGAAAACTCTGATCGATGGAGCTTTTACCATAGGAGTTCAACAAGGTTACCAGCCATCTCAACCAATTAATTTCTCTCATAAGATTCACGCTGGACAATATGAGATTGATTGCAATTACTGTCACACTGGAGTCAGGAAAGCAAAGTCCGCAAACATTCCGTCTGCAAACATTTGTATGAACTGCCATTCAGAAATCAAGAAGGAGTCCTCTGAGATTCAGAAAATTTATGCCGCGGTTGATTACGATCCGGATACAAAAGAATACGGCTCTGACACCAGACCAATTGAGTGGGTGAGGATTCACAATCTACCTGACCTAGCTTACTTCAATCATTCACAACACGTGGAGGTAGCCGAATTGGAGTGTCAAACCTGTCATGGCCCAATAGAAGAAATGGACGTAGTTTATCAATACTCCAACCTGACAATGGGATGGTGTATCAATTGCCATAGAGATACAGAAGTGAATACGAAGGATAATGCCTATTACGATAAACTTGTGAAACTCCATAAGGAGAAGAGCAAGGAGCCGATGAAAGTAGAGGATATAGGTGGTTTAGAATGTGCTAAGTGTCATTATTAAAATTTGCACTGACCTAATATGAGCGAGACAAAACAATACTGGAAAGGGTTAGAACAATTAGCTAACACACCTGATTTTCAGGAACGTGCGAATAAAGAATTTGCTGAATACTTGCCGATCAAAGGTGGGGGAGAGCAAGACGAGCCTTCTAGAAGGGATTTCTTGAAAATGATGGGCTTCAGCATGGCAGCTGTTTCATTAGCGGCTTGTGAAGCGCCAATCAGAAAAGCGATTCCTTATGTCAACAAACCTGTTGACGTTGATCCTAGTGTTCCAAATTATTACGCATCTACTTTCATCAGTGGAAGTGATGTGACGAGTGTAGTCGTAAAAACGAGAGAAGGTCGTCCAATCAAGGTGGACGCCAATGATTTATCGCCTCTTGGAGCTGGTACAACCCCTCAAATTGAGGCTTCAGTTTTATCGCTTTATGACAAGCAGAGATTAGAAGGGCCCTTCAGTGGAGGAAAGCAAACCACATGGGCTGAAATTGATTCCAAAATAAAAGCTGGCATTGCTAGCTGCCGCAAGGTGGTTTTGGTCAGCCACTCGGTAAGTAGCCCGAGCACTCAAAAAGTCATTGATCAAATGTTAGCAGCGAATCCAAATATGGAGCATGTTGCTTACGATGCGATTTCAATGAGTGGCACATTAGATGCCTATGAAAAGGCTACTGGAAACCGTGCATTCCCACTTCACGATTTCTCTAAAGCCAAAACTATTGTCTCGTTTGGTGCTGACTTTTTAGGTAGTTGGCCAAATGCTCCACTTCATCAAAAACAATTTGCCGAGACTCGAAAGTTGAATTTTGGTAAAAAGGACATGTCCCGTCTGTATTCGTTCGAGACGCTTCTTTCACTGACTGGATCGAACGCTGACTACAGAACTCCTATTAAACCATCTGAAGAAGGAGCGTATGTTGCCAACCTGTATAATCTGGTAGCATCCAAAACAGGAGGAGCTTCAGTAGGTGCACCCGCGATTTCTGATAAAGTGAATTTAGAGAAAGCAGCAAAAGATTTGGTTGCAGCCAAAGGAGCTTCAATCGTAGCGTCGGGATCTAACGATACGGACATTCAGACACTGATCATTGGCATTAACCAAATGCTCGGTAGCTATGGAGCGACAATAGATACCGGCAAATCGGTTAAGACGCGACAAGGAAATGACAAGTCCATGGCCAAAGCCATTTCAGACCTTAAGTCAGGTGCGGCCGATGGTGTGATTTTATACAACTGTAATCCAGTATATGATCATCCAATGGGAGCGGATCTGGCCAGTTCCATTGCCAAAGCCAAACTATCTGTTTCAACAACTGATAGGTTTGATGAGACGGCTGAGGTGGTTCAGTACCTGGCACCTGATCACAATTATTTGGAATCATGGAATGATTTTGAACCAGTGACTGGACATTTGTCCCTATCACAACCGACCATTCGAAATATTTTCGATACGCGTCAGGCCCAGGATTCCTTCTTACAATGGACAGGGTCAAATAAGACTTATCTCGATTTACTTAAAGAAAACTGGCAGGAAGTTTACGCTTCTGCGTCCGGATACAAGAATTTTCAACATTTCTGGGATAGTACGCTGCAAAGTGGCGTTTACGCTCAGGAAATGACGTCCGAGGCTGCTTCAGTTTCAGTAGATGCCGCCTCTGCGGCCTCCAATTTTGGTGGGAAATCATCAGGAATGGAGTTGGTCGTTTACCAAAGTGCCGCGATTGGCGATGGAAGACAAGCCAATAACCCATGGCTTCAAGAGATGCCCGATCCGATCACAAAGGCATGCTGGGATAATTACTTCACCATTTCGCCGATCGATGCTGATGGTAAGTATGATTACGACTCGGGTCCAATGCTTGCGAAAACAGCGACGTTGACTGTAGGTAATAAAACGGTAACTGCTCCGGTCATTCCTCAGCCTGGTCAAGCCCCAGGTACAATCGGATTGGCTTTAGGTTATGGAAGAACGGCTGCTGGCAAAGTGGCAGATGGGGTTGGTGTCAATGCCTACCCATTATTGCCTGTCAAAAAAGGAAATGTTAAGTTCTCTGTCTCGGGAGCTAGTTTATCTGAAGCGAACGGAACTCATAGAGTTGCTCAAACTCAGACAAGTCAAACGTACATGGATCGCGGAAACGTGGTACAAGAGACGACTTTAAAAGAATTTAAGAAAGACGCTTTCGCTGGGGCAGATGGGATGAAAATCACTTCTTTATCCGGGGAAAAGCATCCATATGCAGTTTCACTTTGGGAAGGTCATGAATATGCCAATCACCATTGGGGAATGGCAGTGGATATGAATGCCTGTAATGGATGCGGCGCATGCACAATTGCTTGTCAAACGGAAAATAATATTCCGGTAGTTGGTAAAGCAGAGGTGCTGAATCGAAGAGAAATGCATTGGATCAGAATTGATCGCTATTTCTCTCACAATCCTGAGGATCTTACCGAGAGTCAGAAAAACGCCAGGTCATTTACTAAGCCAGAATTTGCCGCTGCAGTGAATCCTGAGGTGACATTCCAGCCTATGATGTGTCAGCAATGTAACAGTGCTCCTTGTGAGACTGTTTGTCCAGTTGCGGCCACAACTCATAGCAGTGAAGGATTGAATCAAATGACCTATAACAGATGTGTTGGAACAAGATATTGTGCCAATAACTGTCCTTATAAAGTCAGAAGATTTAACTGGTTCAAGTATCATGACAATGAGCAGTTCCCTGAGAACACCTCAATGAACAATGATCTAGGTAAGATGGTATTGAACCCAGATGTAACTGTAAGGTCTCGTGGGGTTATGGAAAAATGTTCTTTCTGTGTGCAGCGAATCCAATCAGGAAAGCTAGCAGCCAAGAAAGATGGAAGAAGACCAAAAGACGGAGAAATCAAGACAGCTTGTATGTCTGCATGTTCGGCGGGAGCAATCACGTTTGGAGACATGAAAGACAAGTCAAGTGCGGTTTCGAAGCTTCTAAATATTGAGAGCAAGCCAAAAATGGTGGAAGCTCAAAATCCTAGAGCATATCATGTGCTGGAGGAATTGAGAGTGATGCCGAATGTGTGGTATTTGAGAAAGGTTAGAAATAAAGACGAACAAAAAGATAAAGCAGAAGCCTAATGAGTAGTGCTGAATCAGTAATTCGAGATCCATTAATTACCGGAGGTAAAACCCTCCATGATGTCACAGAAGACATTGTCGGACGGGTAGAGGAAAAACCATCACCAACTTGGATGATGGCCATGGCGGTTTCTTTGGGACTGCTGGCGGTAGGATTGTATGCAGTTTATCTGCTGCTTTGGCATGGAATCGGAATGTGGGGCTTGAACAAGACAGTAGGATGGGCTTGGGATATCACCAACTTTGTTTGGTGGGTAGGTATCGGTCACGCTGGAACGTTGATTTCGGCGATTTTGCTGCTCTTCCGTCAGAGATGGAGAATGTCAATTAACAGAGCTGCAGAAGCGATGACTATTTTCGCTGTAATCTGTGCAGCCTTGTTCCCACTTCTTCACACGGGTCGTCCTTGGCTGGCGATGTATTGGATGTTTCCATTGCCAAATACGTTTGGGTCATTATGGGTGAACTTTAACTCGCCATTGCTTTGGGATGTATTTGCGATTTCAACTTACTTCTCGGTATCCCTTGTATTCTGGTATATCGGTTTGATTCCTGATTTCGCTACGATAAGAGACCGAGCTAAAAACAAAATATCAAAAGCCATCTATGGAACACTAAGTTTCGGATGGACGGGAGGCGCCAAAACATGGTCTCATTATGAGACTGTTGCATTGGTTTTAGCAGGATTAGCAACTCCACTAGTACTTTCAGTTCACACCATTGTATCCTTTGACTTTGCTACATCGGTTATTCCGGGATGGCACACCACGATCTTCCCGCCATACTTTGTTGCCGGGGCGATCTTCTCAGGATTTGCGATGGTTTTGACTTTGCTTCTCGTGACCAGAAAGGTTTACAAGCTTGAGGATTACATTACTATCCAGCACATTGAGATGATGAATATTGTGATCATTGTCACTGGCTCGATAGTAGGTGTGGCATACATCACAGAGTTCTTTATTGCGTGGTATTCTGGCGTAGAGGCTGAATATTATGCATTCTTGAATAGAGCTTCAGGTCCATACTGGTGGGCATATTGGTCAATGATGACATGTAATGTTATTTCGCCTCAGCTATTCTGGTTTAAGAAAATCAGAACGAATTTGGCGGCCACATTCATTATTTCAATCATTGTAAACATTGGAATGTGGTTCGAGCGATTTGTAATCATTGTGACATCACTGCACAGAGATTTCTTGCCTTCAAGTTGGGCAATGTTCTACCCTAAGCCAGTGGATATTGGGGTTTATATATTCTCCTTTGGCGTATTCTTCACGGCGTTCTTCCTGTTCGCGAAGTTCTTCCCAGTGATCAACATTGCCGAGGTGAAAAGTATTTTGAAACAAACCGGAGAGAAAAAATAATAAGATGTCTAGCGGAACAAACTACGTATTGGGTGTCTATGAGGATGAGGACGTGTTGCTTGACGCGATACGCAAGGTAAGAGCAGATGGAGTCAAAATAGAAGAGGTTTATTCTCCATTTCCGGTTCACGGAATTGAAGACGCATTGGGATATAAAAGATCCTGGTTATCCATAGCGGCATTTATGTTCGGTATGCTAGGAACGTCTCTTGCACTCACCATGCAAATTGGTATGATGGGATTGGATTGGCCTATGATCATAGGAGGCAAGGACTTCATTCCCTTCCCGTCATTTATTCCTGTGACTTTTGAAATGACAGTTCTTTTGGCTGCATTCGGAATGGTGGGTACATTCTTCACTATTTCGAACTTGAAACCATGGGGAAGACCAAGGATTTATGACATAAGGATTACAGATGATAAGCATGTAATGGCCATTGATTTGGACACAAATTCTAAATCTGAGTCTGAGATTAAAAGCATCGTTCAAGCGAGTGGTGCATCTGAGGTTAACAATAAAGCATTTGAATAATGTTGAAATTGATAAATAAGGTATTAGTAGTTGGCGTGGTTGCTGTTTTCCTATCAGGATGTACGGCGAAAGGTGATGATCCGGGTTTGGAGTTTGCTCCTAATATGTATCACTCCGTAGGGTATGAACCGCTCACCCAGATTAAGGAAAAGGATCACCTCTGGCCCGATTCTAATCCGGACGATGGACACAGTGAGTTTTATAATTCGAATCCTTACAATCAATTTGAAATGACCATGATGGAACCTGTAGAGGGAACTGTCAGAAGAGGCCAATATTTGCCATATAGGCTAGAGAAGGACAGTGTAGCAATGGCTGCTGACCTGATAAATCCATATGAAGGCAAAGAAGATGTGATCAAGGATGGAAAGGCCTTGTATGAAAGATTTTGTGAGCACTGTCATGGAGAGAAAGGGCAAGGGGACGGCTTGGTTGGTCAAGTTTTACTCGGGGTGCCTGCTTATAACGTGGGTGCCACGAAAGATTTGCCAGCGGGTCATATTTTTCATGTGATTACTCATGGAATTCGAAGAATGGGTGCACATGGCTCGCAGTTAAGCGAGGATGAGCGATGGAAGATCGTGACGTACGTTCAAACATTACAGAACCAATAATTGCTAACCTAGTGAATACCGGAGACGAAAGATTTGAGTTTACATCCAAAGCCAAAAAGAACCTGGTCATAACTCTAGTTGTGGGGGTTGTACTGGCGATTCTTGGAATTGTCCAGGCACAATCTGGCGGGGGACATGGTGACGAACATGGAGATTCCCATGATAAAACCGAAATGGCTCACGACGAGAAATCGAATCAGGAAAGCCATGGTGAAGAAAAGGCGCATGGTGAACATAGCGAAGTAGAGGAAGGTCATGGTGAAGGACATCACGGTTCGCCCACTTGGCTAAAGAGAGTTTATTCAAACCTGTGGATTAACACGGTGTTTTATGCCGGTTTGGCATTAATAGGAGTGTTTTTCTTTGCAATTCAATATGCGGCTCAGGCTGGATGGTCGGCGGGTATTAAAAGAATCCCACTGGCATTTGGAGCATGGTTACCAATTGCTTTTGGATTAATAGTGGTCATGTTTTTTGTGGCTGGACCTGATCTTTTTCACTGGACACACTCCGATGTGTACGGGGAACATGGTGACAAACTTATGAATCACAAGTCGGGCTTCTTCTTCTGGCCAATGGAAGCGGGCACATTTCCTGCTTTTTGGTTTGGTCGTTTGATTCTGTTTTTCGGTGTTTGGATTTTCTTCATGCGGAAGCTTAGAAAACTGGCATTCGATGAAGACTTGGATGCGGGAACAGATCGCTGGTACAGAATGCGAAAAATTTCAGCTGGTTTCTTAGTCTTTTTTGCCTTCTCTTCGTCCATAGCGGCATGGGATTGGGTAATGTCAATCGATACGCACTGGTTTAGTACAATGTTCGGTTGGTACAACTTTGCTAGCTGGTGGGTGGCTGGATTGGCTCTGACTACTTTCATTGTGGTTATGCTGAAAGACAAAGGCTATTTGGCCATAGTGAATCAGAATCACATTCATGACCTTGGTAAATTCGTTTTTGCCTTCAGTATTTTCTGGACATACATCTGGTTTTCGCAATTCTTATTGATCTATTACGCGCACATTCCTGAGGAAACGGTATACTTCATGGATAGATGGAAGGGGCCTTATGCAGGAGTTTTCTATTTCAATTTGATTATTAATTTCTTCTTTCCATTCTTAGTCTTAATGACCCGTGATTCTAAGCGTCATTCAAGAATTTTGAAAGTAGTTTGTCCAGCGGTGGTCTTTGGTCATTGGATGGATTTCTATTTAATGATTACTCCGGGAACCATGAAGTTCGAAGGTGGGTTTGGATTTATAGAAATTGGATTTATTCTGGTGTTCATAAGTGCTTTCTTATTTGTAGTATTTCGACAGATGGCCAAGGCACCTCTCTATGCTAAGAATCATCCTATGTTGGAGGAAAGTTTACATCACCATATTTAATAATTAAGTAAATGAATACTTTATTCATCATAACCTTAATCCTGATTGTAGCGGTTGCTTTGGTGATTTTCAGAGTGGCTACTCTGGTAGGAATTGTACGCGGAGAAACAAAAAAACAAGTCCCTACCGGGAATAAAATTCAAGCCACTTTGCTGTTGGTATTCCTTATCGTTGGAATAGCAGCATTCTTCTATTATTCGTTCTTTGGTGGCGTTAAGAATTTCACTCAGCCATTGGCTTCCGAGCACGGTGCTGTAACGGATCAGCTATTCTGGATAACCATGGCGATTACGATTTTCGTATTCATCGTGACTCATATTTTCTTGTTCGGATTTGCGTTCAAATACCAGCACAAAGAAGGAAATCAAGCTGATTTTTACCCGCACAATAATAAGCTCGAAATGATCTGGACGATTATTCCGGCAATCGTTTTGGCAATACTAATTTTCTCTGGATTAAAGGCTTGGAACAAGTTTGTGATTTCAGATCCACCAGAAGGAACAGAGGTCATTGAAGTAATGGGCTATCAATTTGGATGGTCGTTTAGATATGGAGGAAATGCTGACGGTGAATTGGGTAGCTACGATTTCCGTAAAATCAGCCTCGAGAGAAATAACCCGATGGGTATTGATGTCACGGATGAAAGAACGTTCGATGATTTCATGTCAACTCAGCTAGTAATTCCGAAAGGTAGGCCGGTTGAATTGAGTATCAGAGCTCGTGATGTTATTCACAGTGTTTATAATCCTCATTTCAGAATCCAAATGAATGCGGTTCCTGGTCATCCAACGAGATTATGGTTTACTGCCACAAAATCTACCGATGACATGCGAACTGAAACGGGTAATCCAGAGTTTGACTATGAGTTGGTTTGTAACAAAATCTGTGGAAAGAGTCACTTTGGGATGAAGGCCATAATTAAAGTTTTAGAACAGGATGATTATGACGTTTGGTACGCTCAGCAAAATGCTTGGCTACAGCAAAATCCTGATTATTTGAAGGATGTACCAGAGGATTTACAGGAGGCGGCTAAGATAGCAGCCCAGATAGAAGACGAACCTGAAGTTGCCGAAGAGGTTGAGGAAATGTCACCTGAGGTAACCGAAGCAATTAACAACTAGAAAACGACTTTAGATAAAAAATTATGTCAGCAACTGGTGAACACAATGGACACGATGATCACGGGCATGAGCATCATCAGCAAAGCTTCGTTTCAAAGTATATTTTCTCTACCGATCATAAGGTAATTGCTAAGCAATTCTTGATCACTGGAATTTTCTGGGCGATCATCGGTGGGGGAATGTCAGTTATTTTCAGACTTCAGCTGGGCTTTCCAAATGCCGATCTTTCTTGGTTAGAACCTTTGTTGGGGAAATGGATTGTTGAGGGAAAACTGGAGCAAGAATTCTATTTGGCCTTAGTGACCATGCATGGTACCATCATGGTCTTCTTTGTCTTGACGGCAGGGTTAAGTGGTACGTTTTCAAATTTCTTAATTCCACTTCAGATTGGTGCAAGGGACATGGCCTCTGGGTTCATGAACATGTTATCATATTGGTTCTTCTTCCTGTCAAGTGTGGTGATGTTCATTTCATTATTCATGGAAACAGGACCTGCAAGTGGTGGATGGACAATTTACCCACCTTTGAGTGCGTTACCGCAGGCAATGCCAGGTTCTGGGATTGGTATGACCTTATGGTTAGTTGCGATGGTATTCTTCATCGTTTCGACATTACTAGGAGGTATCAACTACATCACAACAGTTATTAACCTCCGAACAGAAGGAATGACCTTCTCAAGACTACCGCTTACTATTTGGGCGTTCTTTATTACAGCAATCATTGGTTTATTGTCATTTCCGGTATTGTTCTCAGCAGCATTGCTGTTGGTGTTTGACAGATCTTTTGGAACAAGCTTCTACCTATCGGAAATATTTATCAATGGTGAGGCTCTCCCTAACCTTGGAGGAAACCCCATTCTATATCAGCACTTATTCTGGTTCCTAGGACACCCGGAAGTATACATTGTACTACTACCGGCACTTGGAATCACTTCAGAAATTATCTCTACGAACTCCAGGAAGCCGATTTTCGGATACAGAGCTATGATTGGGTCAATGCTAGCGATTGCTTTCTTGTCATTCGTTGTTTGGGCTCACCACATGTTTGTGTCCGGGCTTAACCCTTTCCTTGGAGGAGTGTTCATGCTCTTGACATTGATAATTGCCGTTCCATCTGCGGTCAAGGCATTTAATTATATCACCACATTGTGGCGAGGAAACATTGTCTTTACACCCGGCATGCTATTTTCGATAGGACTGGTGTCCTTTTTTATATCGGGAGGTCTGACTGGTATTTTCCTTGGTAACGCGGTTCTGGATATTAATCTGCACGATACGTATTTCGTAGTGGCACACTTCCACTTAGTAATGGGAAGTGCGTCTTTCTTTGGCTTATTGGCTGGGGTTTATCATTGGTTTCCAAAGATGTTTGGCCGTATGATGGACGACCGCTTAGGAAAAATACATTTCTGGCTGACGTTTGTTGGGGTGTATCTTGTTTTCTTCCCACTTCATTACATTGGAATGGCAGGATTCCCTAGACGATATTATTCATTCACAAGTTTTGATGCGTTCAGTACGCACATGGACTTGAATATGTTCGTGAGTACAGCAGCGGCTATTACGTTTGCGGCTCAATTCATATTCTTATTCAACTTCTTCTACAGCATTTTTAAAGGAAGAAAAGCGCCAGCTAATCCTTGGAGGTCAAATACGCTCGAGTGGTCAACTCCACGAGTTCCTGGTCATGGCAACTGGGTTGGAGATATTCCTAAGGTTTACAGATGGGCTTATGATTACAGCAAGCCTGGATCTGATGAGGATTTCATCCCACAATACGTGCCTTTGTCCCATACTCCAGAATCCAATTTGGATCATGAGAAGGACTTGGCTGAGCAGGAGGAACTAGAGGGCGTTGAAATTCCGCATGTCGAGCCAGAAAAGGTTTCTGAGGTTTAATTTAGCTACCATAGTATCGGTATACGTGCTGATACTTGTCGGGGCAATTGTTAGAAGCCAGGGAGCTGGTATGGGTTGTCCTGACTGGCCGAAATGTTTTGGTGAGTACATTCCACCGGCAGAGTCGGAACTGCCAAATAATTATCGAGAACTTTTCTTAGAGGAAAGAATTCAGAAGAACGAAAAGCTGGCCAAGGTTCTATCAAGTATTGGTATGACCGATTCAGCTCAGCGGATTTTGAATGATCCGAATGTCAATAAGACTGAGGCCTTTGATTCGACCAAAGCATGGATTGAGTATGCAAACCGATTGGTGGGAGTTGTCATTGGATTGTTTGTATTACTCAATATGATCTACGCGTTCCAGTATTGGAATAAAAACAAATTGATCCCAATTCTTGGGGTTTCAGTTTTCCTACTTACTGGTTTTCAGGGATGGGTGGGATCACTGGTTGTCTCAACAAATCTTCTTCCGGGTTTTCTAACCTTTCATATGGTGCTGGCATTGGTGATTGTACTATTGCTGATTTATATGCATGTGAGATCACGCGAGGATGAAACTTGGATGGTGACTCGGAAAATGAAATGGCTCATAGGAATCTTTGTGATTTTATTAGTGCCACAGATAATTACCGGGACTCTTACAAGAGAACAAGTGGATGTTCTCTTAGAGAGTGATGTGGCTAGAAGATTTATTCCTGAGCAGCTTTCGGGTGCCTATTTTATTCATCGAAGTTATTCATGGCTGATGTTGGGGTTGGCCATTGCATCATATTTTCTGCTTAGGCGGAACGGATTTATAAATTGGCCAAGGGCCATTTTGGTTGTTGTTTTCATTGAGGTGTTGCTCGGTATAAGTATGGTTTTTATGAGCATGCCCATCATTTTTCAACCATTCCATCTCTTATTGGCTACACTGCTTCTTGGGGGGCTCTTTTATTTATTTTTGCGAATCGAAACAGTGAAGGTCTAGTGGAAATAGTGAGTGATATATCGATGGCTTCAAAGGCAAGAGCTTATTTTGAGCTCCTCAAGCCGCGCTTATCTTTTCTAGTGGCATTTTCTTCTGGATTCGGGTTCATTCTCGGAAGCACTGGGGATTGGAATTTTGTTCTGTTGGCTCTGCTGATGCTTGGGGGATTTCTGGTTTCAGGTGCATCGGTTATTATCAATCAGATACTGGAGAAAGATTACGACGCAATTATGTCTCGTACATCTTCCAGGCCTTTACCTAGCGGAAGGGTGAGTGTGGATGAAGCAAAAATGGTCGCTGTACTGTCTGGGGTCATTGGACTTTCAATACTCTTCTTTAGTACGAATCTAACCACTGTCGTACTCTCTTTTATTTCCCTATTACTCTATGCTTTCGTTTATACACCTCTCAAGAGAGTGGGTCCAATTGCAGTGTTTGTTGGAGCAATTCCGGGAGCTCTGCCTCCATTTATAGGTTGGGTGGCTGCTACAGGGGTGATGGGGTATGAACCTGGAATATTATTTGGGATTCAGTTCATATGGCAGTTTCCGCATTTCTGGGCAATCGCCTGGGTTTCTGATGAGGATTATAAACGAGCCGGTTTTAAACTTTTGCCAGGGAACGGTAAAAAAGACATGAGTACGGCGATCAATATTATGATCTATACGCTGTTCTTGCTTCCGCTAGGATTATTACCAACTTATTTTGGGATAACCGGAATGACAAGCGCATTAGTCGCAACTATTTGTGGAATTTTGTTCCTAGCTCAGACGTTCTCTTTACTCAAGGATTATTCGAGAAAATCTGCCTTAAGGATTATGTTCGGATCATTCATTTATTTACCTATTGTTCAAATAGCATTTTTAATTGATAAACTATAATGGAAGGCGTGTCTGATTTACCTATCAAACCGAGCGAAAGAGTAAGATCAATGCATCCTCAGAAGTTTGGGATGTGGTTGTTTTTAATAACAGTCGTAATGATTTTCATTTCATTATCCAGTGCCTACATCGTAAAGAAGGGAGCTGGGAACTGGCAATACATCGAGTTGCCCTCATTGTTTCAATTAACCACCGGGCTGATTTTACTAAGCAGTGCCAGCATGCACTTTGCATATCGAGCGGCAAAAAAGAATAATCTATTTAACATTAGACTAGGGGTTACAATCACCGCACTTTTAGCAGCCGGTTTCATTTTTGGGCAGATGAGTGCATGGAATCAGATGGTGGATAATGGAGCTTTCTTTGTTGGAAATCCTGCTAGCTCATTTATTTATGTTTTTACTGGTGTTCATATTGCTCATTTAGTCGGAGGAATAGTATTTTTGATTATCGTCTTAGTTAGTGCTTTTCGATATCAGGTTCATTCCAAAAGACTAGCAAGAATTGAGATGTGTGCAACCTATTGGCACTTTTTGGGTGGACTTTGGTTGTATTTATATGTATTTTTGATTCTAAATAATTAAGATCTAACCAACTTAATACATGGCTGATTCTACAGTTGTAATTGAAGGCGAAAAAAAGAACTTGTGGGGTGGTGGTGTTGCTCCCATGAAAGCTAGCTACGGCAAGCTGATGATGTGGTTTTTCTTGCTTTCGGATGCATTCACCTTTTCCGCTCTTTTGATCACTTATGGTTATATCAGGTGGAGCCATCCTGCTTATGATGGAGCAGTTGACGCGTTCAAGTTCTCCCAAGAATATTGGCCAATTCCTGAAAAAGTATTTGAGGCGATTCCGTTTTTCCATGGCTTGGAAGCACCCCTTGTCTTCGTTGGTCTAATGACATTTATTCTGATTTTGAGTAGTGTGACTATGGTAATGGCGGTGGAAGCAGGAGAGCGGATGGATCGAAAAGGAGTGGAGAAATGGATGCTATGGACGATTTTGGGTGGTATCGCATTCTTGAGCTGCCAGGCTTGGGAGTGGAGTCACTTCATCCATGGATCTGATTTAAGCATGAATGCCATTGGTAACAGCCTCATGGGTGCTGGACTCACTGAAAATCAATATGGCCCACCACCTTTTGCGGCATTGTTCTTTTTCATTACAGGGTTTCATGGATTCCACGTATTCAGTGGGGTGGTTTTCAACTTCATCATTTTCTATCAAACTGTAGTTGGGAAATTAGAGAAGAGGGGACACTATGAAATGGTGGAGAAAGTTGGCCTTTACTGGCACTTTGTAGATTTAGTATGGGTATTTGTTTTCACATTCTTTTATTTGGTATAAGACAAGATCATGACACAAGAAACTAACGAAATCGAAGTAAAACCTGTCAATAAATCTAAGGTCAAGACATTCATTAGAGTGACAATTATCTTGGCAGTAGTCACAGGTATCGAATATTTGATTGCGTTCACGGTACCACATGATTACAAAATGACTCGTGTGGTGATTTTTGTCTTGCTTACGATAGTGAAGGCTTTCTACATTGTCTGGGAATTCATGCACTTGGGGCATGAGAAAAAATCATTGAAGATGTCGGTGGTTCTGCCGATGCTGTTTGTCGTTTTCTTCATCTTCATTATGATTTATCAAGGGGACGCAGTTTTTGATGCTTTAGTAGGAAGATAAATTGGGTGTTTCCCGCAAAGGGCTGTTTAGGCTGGCCCTGCTGATTTTAGCTATTCCGGTTATTCTGTTACTGACTCTTCATTTCTTTGGAGAGAACAGGATGTCTGTAGAGACGAATACACCTCTAAAAAATTGTGGATTGCGCAATTCTGAGGTATCCGTGCATCTTTCAAGTCCTTTGCTATTGAAGACAATTGAAGAAAAGAATCAACTAGCGAGAGTGTTGAAAGCCCTCGATAAGAAGAAAATTGCTTTTGATTCTTCAGATTACCCCTGTTTTGGGGACACACTTTCACTGCTAATGGTTGATGATAAAAATAATTTGCGAGGCAGCTATTATCTGGAACATTCTGACATCAATAGGTTGTTTGTAGAATTAGATATTGTAAAACTGCAGAGTAGTTATGGACGAGAAGTCTCAAGGTAAAATTCCATTTTGGCTAATAGGTGTCATCTCACTTATTGTACCACTATTAGTAGCATTCTTATTCTTTTTCGATAATAAGCTGGACTTGGGTGAGTTTGTCTATCAGCTACCTCACTTCCATGGGATTTTAAATTCATTGACGACTTTAGTTCTTGTTATTGCGCTCTGGATGATTATGAGGGGTAATGTGAAGTGGCATAAGAATCTGATGACATCTGCGGTATTCATGGGGGCTATATTTCTTGTAAGCTATGTAACATACCACTCAAGTGCCGATTCGGTAATATACGGTGACATTGATATGGATGGGATTTTAAGTGACAATGAATTATTAAAGGTTCCATTAAGGGATACCTACTTAACCATTCTTTTAGCACACATAGGCGTCTCCGTAATCGCCCTTCCGTTTATTTTAATTGCCTTTGTCCATGCCCTAAAGGGGAATTTTGATCGCCACAAATTTTTCGTAAAGATCGCTTATCCGGTATGGTTGTTTGTCTCAGTTTCTGGAGTGACCGTGTACTTAATGATGCGACCTTATTATTTTTGATCTGTGAAAAAAGGAATACTTCTTTTGATTGCATTATCAATCCCATATGTGAATTGGGCTCAGTGTGCAATGTGCAGAACACAAGTTTCTAACAATGTCAGTGGAGGAGGAGGAGAGGATCTTGGTAGGGCTTTGAACTTTGGTATTCTTTACCTCTTTTTTACACCTTATGTAGCCCTAGGAATTATTGCAATCCTTTGGTTCAAATTCAGTAAGAAAAATGAATCAAAAATCAGGCTTAGCAAGTATAATTAAGGGCTGCTGTCCTCAGTGCCGAAGTGAACGGATGTTTGCTCAAGGACCGTATCACAGAAAGTTTCTTCGCATGAATCAGGTTTGTTCGACTTGTGGATTACGATATGAGCGTGAACCCGGCTTTTTTTATGGCTCCATGTATGTGAGCTACATATTATCTACAGGGATATTCCTAGTCGTCGGCGGGATTGTTTTTTTGATCGGAAATGATCCCGACTTGTGGATTTATATAGTTTCTGTCACCTTGGTGTCTCTTTTTTTATACCCGATTAATTACAGATTGTCCAGAAGCATATTCTTGCACCTTTTTGCTGGAATGAAATTCGATCCTGACAAGACTAAATAGTTAACTTTCGGGAAACTTCGGTGAATGAGATACGTCCGAAATGCTTTTCTGTTTCTTTGGCTGCTCGCCATTCTACTTCTGCTTTTAAGAACTTTTGTTGATTGGAATGACCTGGAGCACAAGCAACTTCAGGATAGAATTAATTCCATGCTGGACATTCAGCATGAGGTGCTGGATGTACTAGTAACCGGATATCAAGAAAAGGCAGAAATCGACATTACAGGTTCAATTTACCTTTATCGGATTTTTGAAAATGGTGAACTCATAAAATGGTCAGATAACAAAACCTTACCCCCATATAGTTTACTTCGAAGACCTGATAGTGTGTATTACATTGATCATGCTACTGGAAATTTCATAGTCCAGCGAACGTCATTTCAGCAGGATGGTGCCATTGTGGAGTTTTTTTCGATTCTGCCGTTGCAGCAAAAGTTTAGAATTCAAAATAAGTACTTGACAGACATCATAAATACGAGTGTTTTTGAAAGAGAACCAAGCTGGATAGATACTTCAGGGGATTACATGATCGGTTACAAAGGCACTGATCTTTTTGCCTTTGGACCTTCCCGCGAAACACCGGAGCAAATATCGGGTTTGGCAATATGGTTGTTCATAGCGAGTCTTCCTTTAGTCATACTACTTCTATTGAGGCAAGCAAGGAATCAACTTTCCAGAAATTGGTATTTGATGGTTTCATTGTTGGGTTTGATATTTCTTAGGGTTCTGTTGATCGCTATCGAATTTCCTGGTGCGTATTTGGAGGTATCAATATTCGATCCAGTAGTATATAACTCATCAATCTTGGGATTTACATTAGGGGACTTATTGATCAATTATTGTTTTTTTCTCGTTATTTCAGGCATAGTCAGCAATCATTTCTTAGAGAAATTCAGCCTGAATAGCTGGTTCCTTCGAATTATTGTTTTGTTTATAGTGATAGGTTTTACCTATCTGAATATTCAGACTTTTCATTGGCTATTGACTGACCTGACCACCCATTCTCAGATTGAATTGGATGTTACCAAATCAATAGAATTCGATTTAAATCGAGTGGTTGCCATTGCTCTGGTTCTATCAGCATCTGTAGTTTTTTTTCTTGTTAATCATATTATTGTCCAGGTCATCAGCGCCCTCGAATTGCCGGGTGGTTTGTACTTGTTTTTTCATCTTGCTGCAGTAGCTGGTTTCATACATTTTTTCCCATCACTTTTCCCGATATTCCTACTTCAGTTTGCATGGTATTGGATTATGTACCTGTCTGATTTGTCATTAAAGTTTCATGCTGCTAGCAAGGTTGCGTTGGAATATGTTTTATCTGTAGGTGCTATGCTGGCACTGGTTTTCGCATTTGCAAATGATCAGACACACCAAAACAAGGAACTTGAAGAAAAGTCAAAGTTTGCCAACCGATTGGTTTTGGAAAAAGACGTTCTAGGTGAGTATTATTTGAACGAGATATTAGATGACATCCGATCCGATGAAACGATTCCTGATCGATTGGATGGAGGCATTTTCGCACGTCAAAACATTAGGGAAAAAATAAGCAGACAGTTTGTGTCCTCCTACTTTGATAAGTATGAACTAGAAGTGTTTCTTTTTAGTGCACAGGGAGAGCAATTTGATGTAGAAGATGGTGAGGCATATTCATTATTGATTGAGAAATATGCACTGCCGGAGTTTCAGACAGATTATGAGGGGATTTTTCATGTAAATATTTCAGAGAATATATCTTCCAGACTCTACGTATGCTTCATCGAATATCCGGAGGGATTCATTGTCATGAATCTCAATAGAAAACGAAACACTCTCGCGAATGTCTTTCCCGAACTGTTGGTTGAAAGCAAATACGAGCAAGAGAATATTGGGAACTTTGACTATACGATTTTCAGGGATAGCACAGTCCTGTATGGTCAAGGGACGTTTGGACATGTAAATTATCTCGAACCGGATGACCTGTCTAATCCCAAACTTTATGAAGTCGGAATTGTAGAAGATTCACGTCATTTTTTGGGGAATAGGACGCTGGATGGGAGGACGATTGTTGTTGTATCTCCAGCATATAAAAATAAGAACTGGGTTGTTAATTTTTCTTTTCTTTTTTTACTAATTATACTTTTGACCAGCATAGTTGGAGTGATCTACAGGTTGGGTTTGCATTTCAGGTCACTGACTCTTGCCAATAAAATCCAGCTGTATTTAGCTACAGGGTTTCTCATTCCATTATTCATTACCGGGTTCGCACTACTAAATACTTTGAACAATAGCTATCGAGAAGAAATAACCCGAAGTTATCTGAAGGAGTCTTTGAGGATTTCAGAAAGTCTGGTTGACGAAACAATTAAGTACATAGCCGATGAGTCTGATTTAAATTCTTTTGCAAATTATGTAGGTGACGTATCCGGATTTGTTCAAGCAGATCTGAATATTTATGACATTGAAGGCCGTTTGATTACAACCAGCCAGCCGGGCATATTTGGTTTAGATCTTCTCTCCGACAGAATCAGTCCTAAGGCATTAAACGCACTCAGCGACGATGACCAAAACATAATTCTTGATGAGTCAATCGGACTGTTGGATTTTAAAACGACGTACACGGCAATAACCGGATACACTGATGGAAGAATGTATGGCGTGGTGGGTATGCCGTTTTTCGACACGAAGAATCATTTGAAAAGACAGCAGATGGAAGTTTTGGCAAACTTGCTGATGATTTTTGCTCTGATCTTTTTGTTTGCACTGATTTCAGGCAATTACATTCTTAATTACCTGATTGGCCCTCTCAAACTTGTTTCTGACCACTTGAAGCGTACGACCTGGGAAGAGGACAATCAACCAATCGACTATTACAGAGATGATGAAATTGGAGCGTTGGTAAAGGAATACAATCAAATGTTAGTTAAGCTGGAGAGGAATAAGGAAGCACTGGTGAGAAGTCAGAAAGAATCAGCTTGGAAGGAAATTGCGCGCCAGGTGGCACATGAAATTAAGAATCCACTGACACCTATGCGGCTGAAGATTCAACAGTTACAGAGAGATATTCAGGATCATCAGAAGGTGGTGACCTTGGAATCGTTGGTCAAGCAGATTGACACCATGAGTCATATAGCCGATTCATTCAGTGAGTTTGCTAAAATGCCCGCCCCAGAAAATGAAGACTTTGATCTCGTTTCAGTTGTTCACGAATCAGTCTTACTTCATATCGGAAAGGGGTTGACAATCGAAACTGATCTGCCGGAAAAGGCTATTATGGTTTGGGCTGACCCAAAAATCATAGATCGGATTATGAATAATTTGATCCTCAACGCAAAGCAGGCAGTGGAAGGGAAGGAACCACATTTGGTCGTTAAAATCTGGAAAGAGGAGAACAAAGTTGTGATCAGCTGCTCCGACAATGGTTCCGGAATCAAGGAGGAGATTCAGGATAAGATATTTACCACCTATTTTAGTACCAAATCGACTGGCAGTGGGATTGGATTGGCAGTAGCCAAAAAAGGAATTGAGAATGCAGGAGGCAACATTTGGTTCGAAACTAAGGAAGGGGAAGGAACCACCTTCTTTATTAGCCTCCCTGTTTTTGAGACGCTTTAGTGGACTCATATTCCTGTTTCTAGGACCACTTCTTTTTGCTCAAAACCTGAAGTGTAAGCAAATCCCGGCAGATGGTAAGTTTCATGCCGTTGATTCATTATTAATTGAGCCTGGTTCGATGCAATTGAAACGAGGCACGAAATTCACCTACAATAGCGATCTACAATCAATTAGTATTACTTCAGATCAGGATAGTGTCCTGGTGTGTTATCGTGTCCTACCTCTGGAGCTTTTTAAAAATCTCGGCAATCGGCCGTTATCCCAGTATGACCCTAGCGAGACAGCACCATCCTCCCAATCTCAAATCACAGAAGAACTGCCTCTATTTGATTTTGGGAAGCGGGTAGAAACGGCTGGTTTTATTTCCCGGGGAATAACTTTTGGTAATCGTCAAAACCTGTTTGTTAATTCCACACTGAACCTCCAGATGAATGGAAAAATCAGTGATAATCTGAGCATTGAAGCGCTTATTACAGATCAGAATATCCCTTTTCAGCCGGAAGGAAACACCCAGCAGATTCGTGATTTTGACAATGTCTATATCAAACTTTACAACCAAAATTTCGAAATGATCGCTGGTGATGTCGTCTTGACGAATCCACTAGAAAAGGACTATTTTCTTAAGTACTACAAGAACGTTCAAGGACTTCAATTGAGCTACAAATCCAAAATTGGGAACTGGAATAGCTACACCAGTGTCGCAACTTCTGCTTCAAAAGGGAAATTTGCATCCATTGCACTTGAGGCAAGGGAAGGGGTTCAGGGTCCTTACCAGCTGAGGGGGCCAAATGGCGAACGTTTCATAGTAGTTCTGGCTAATTCTGAACGAGTCTTTCTGGATGGAGTGATGCTCGAGCGAGGTTTCGATCGGGACTATGTAATCGACTACAATCTTGGACAGATTATTTTCAATACCAATGTCCTAATAACGCAGTTTTCTGTCTTAAGAGTTGATTTCGAATACGCGGAGCAATTCTATACAAGGACATCATCGGCCATTGCTCAGTCTCTGAAGAATAAGTCTACCGAAATTCGGATCAACCATTATCAGGAAAAGGACAATGCGTTTGGCTCATTTGGTTTTCAGCCTTCTGATAACGATCTGGACATATTGCGATCCATCGGCGACAACACTGAACTGGCTCAGGTATCAGGTGTTGATTCCGTCAGTTATTCACCGGATCGAATTTTATACGAAGAAAAGGACACGGTGGACTTAGACGGTATATCCTCACAGATTTTCATTTATTCCACCGACCCGGATGCTGCGTTCTTTTCAGTTTTCTTTACTGAAGTTGGTTTCGGAAATGGCGATTATGTCCTGAGCAGCTCGACAGCAAATGGTCAGGTCTATGAGTGGGTATCACCTCAAGGAGGACAGTCACAAGGGAACTACGCGGCAGCACGAAAGGTGCCCTTACCAATTTCGAAACGTATGACCACATTTGGTGTGGAAAACCAGATCAGCGCTCATGAATCAGTATCCAACGAAATAGCCATATCGACGGTGGATCAGAATCTTTATTCATCCATCGATGATGGTGACAATCAGGCCATTGGCTGGGCTGGATTTCTAAAGTCCGAGGGGCGAGAGCTGGGAAATGGATACAAAATGAAGGCTTCTCTGAATTGGGAAATCGACCAATCGGGATTCAGAGCCATGGACAGGTATCGACCGATTTTGTTTGACAGGGATTGGGATATTCAGACGGATACGACTTTGACTACCGATTTAATCGTGAGCCTTCAAGCTGCGGTAGAAAAGAATGAAAGCCAGAAAATCTCCTATAATGTAGTCAGGAGAGACCGACCAGAGGTCTTGGACGGATGGCAACACCGTTTTGGGTTGAATCAGAAGGTTGGAAATCTTCATTTAGAATCGGACAACTTCTATCTAAAGAATGAGCTTCAAGCGCTGCAAAGTGATTGGGTCAGATCATTGACGGACGTTAGTTTCAGAAAAGGGCGTTTGGTGCCCGGTTACATTTATTCCGTAGATCAAAATCAAAAATCTCTGGGCGATAGTGTGGTGGCATCTCAGATGTATTATTCAGCGCACGAGCTTTATCTGACCAATTCGGATTCGTCCAATTCACGGTACCGATTCAGCTATCAAATTCGTGAAGATCAAAGTCCTAAGGATGGTAAAATGGAGGAATTCACTTTCTCTGAAAATTATCGGGCGAGCTATTCCAGAAAGTTTAGAGATCATGATTTGGAACTGACTGGCTCCCTTAGGAAAATCGAGAACCGATTGACCAATCAGACTGACGAGTGGCTGAACACTAGGCTTAACTGGTTCGGGAAATTTTTTCAAGAGAATGTCACGAATCGGCTCACCTATCAAATCGGCAATGTCCGGGAATTGCGAAGAAATTTCATCTTCATTGAAGTGGGGGGTAATCAGGGAACACATGCGTGGCGGGATGAAAACGGGGACGGTATCAAAGACCTGAATGAATTCTATGAAGCCATTAATCCAGATGAGCGTCAGTACGCCAAATTCTTCACCCTCACGGATGATTTCGTTTCGGCTTTCGAGACCAGGTTTCAGAATGTCGTAGATTTTCGTTTCCCGAGGAAATGGAGGTCGTCTATGGGAATCAGAAAGTTTCTATCGCGATGGAACGGTCGCATCAGCATAAATGCGCATTTCAAGACCACTGCTTCCGCAATTCACAAAAGGTTGGACCCGTTCAGCCTCGAACTCAGTGAAGAAGATGTCCTTTTTGCCGCCAATCGGTGGAACTATAATCTTCAGTACAATCAATTTGAGGACGGTTTGGGATGGGAGGGAACTAGATCTTTGACACAGAGAAAACAGCTTCTCACAAACGGGTTTGAGCTTGGCGAACGCAGTGAGTGGAGCATGGGTACTCGATGGAGATTTAGCCGAGAGTACACCATTACTTTTAGAAATGAGTGGAGCCGGCATCTCAACTCATCAGATTTCCTCGCAAACCGGAATCTGAATATCTCTAGTTATGGTTTGGGCCCTGAATTCACCTGGCAGCCTTCAAACACTTTTCGGGTGGTTAGTGGCTTTTTCTACGAGAATCGAGTGAACAACCGATCTGAAAATATGGTCACGTCCAACTTGAGCGAGTGGTTCTCCAGAATTACTTGGAACAAGCTTCAGAAAGGAAACCTGAACGGACAAATTCGATCAATCAGGATCGATTACGATGGGGAGTTGAACTCGTTCACGTCTTATCAGATGCTTGAAGGATTACGTCCTGGGCTCAATACAACTTGGCGCTTGAATTGGCAACAAACATTAGGCAAGGGTATTCAAATGACACTTCAATACAATGGGAGAAGTTCTGAGAATCAAGCCCCCATTCACACCGGGACAATGATTTTCACTGCGTTCTTCTAGTCGAGCGGAAAAGGTTGGCTTGAATGTCCCGATACCACCCAGCGCTCGCCATAAACGGACTCGTATTCAATTTCCACTTTGGCAGTACTGTCATTTGCGAAATACTGTCTTAAGTAGCTCGCTGTTTTTTCATCATCCTTAGCTCCTATCATTTCTACCCTCTCGCCTGCCGGAATTAACCTACCCGGGAGGATATTTGAATAATAAATCGTCCGCTTAATGGTATCATCTGGATTAAGAACCGTCTTCAAAAATACGTAAGGATCCATGTCATGGGATTTCTCCATATGGTATACTCGGATATTCGTGATGAAGGCTGGACCAATGCCATTATTTAGAAGTACTAGTTGGTATCTGTCTTTGCTTTGACTGTTCCATATTTCCAGATAGGGAAGGACTGACGCACTTTGTTGTTTTTTCAGAAGTTGGTTTTGGTAAACAATGCTGAAGAATGTTCCGAGCGAAATGAGGATCGCACAGACGCTTAAAATTTTTTCGCTTGTCCAGAATTTCTTAGCCATTACTTTTTGTCTTTGACCATGCTCATCATGCGATTTGCAAAAACGAAATCATCTAATTCCTTCACGCCAGATTCCATGATATGCTTATTGTCACCCTCCCAAAGCTTGCGCCCCTCAAAAATGTAAATGATCCGATCTCCAATCTCGATCACAGAGTTCATGTCATGTGTCACCACGACCGTGGTTATCTTATATTCATCCGTGATTTCGTTGATGAGATTATCGATCCTGATTGAAGTCTGAGGATCTAATCCTGAATTCGGTTCATCACAGAACAAGTAATTGGGCTTGTTCACAATGGCTCTTGCAATGCCCACTCTTTTCTTCATCCCTCCGGATATTTCGGAAGGCATTTTACGGTTGACATTTTCCAGGCCGACTCTCTCCAAACAAAAATTCACCCGCTCTAATTTTTCCTCGCGAGTCTGTTTCGTCAGCACGTCCAATGGGAACATTACATTCTCCTCCACATTCTTGCTGTCGAATAATGCCCCTCCCTGAAACAGCATCCCAATTTCTCTTCTGATCTCCGTTTGTAGCTGTTTGTTGCCATGGGTGAACTCACGGTCATTATAAAGCACCTCACCCGTGTCCGGAGGAATGAGACCAACGATGCATTTGAGCAAAACGCTTTTCCCGGTTCCAGATGCCCCAATGATGAGATTGCATTTTCCTTTTTCGAATTCTCCGCCGATGTTAAACAGCACCTGCTTGTCACCAAAAGACTTAGATATGTTTTTTACCTCTATCATCCAGGCGTCAGGAATTCGGCAAACATGTAAGCCAATAAATAATCAGCCACCAAAATGGCGATACAACTGCTGGTCACGGCGTTCGTCGACGATTGTCCAACTTCCAGGGCACCTCCAGTAGTGAAGAAGCCTTTAAATGCAGAGATTGTAGCTACCAGGTATCCATAAGCCACGGCTTTGATCATTGCGAAAGTCACTCCAAATTCGTTGAACTCCATTTGAATACCCGTGATGTAATCTGCTCCCGTAATGACGCCAGTTACGATTGAGGTCCAGTAACCTGAAAAAATCGAGGCAAATGCCGAAATGATCACGAGAATCGGAAACATGATCACTGATGCGATAGTCTTCGGAAGAACCAGGTAGGAAGTTGCATTGATGCCCATGACCTCCAGCGCATCTATTTGTTCAGTAATTCTCATGGTGCCCAATTCCCCGGCAATGTTGGAGCCCACTTTCCCGGCATAAACAATGGCGATGATAGTTGGCGCCAACTCCAGTATGGTCATGTCTCGTACAACGAATGACACGATCGAGTCCGGAATCAGAGGGCTGACGAGATTGTAGGCGGTCTGAATAGTCGTCACAGCGCCCATAAAAATTGAAACGATTAGCACAAGGAAAAGGGAGTCGTACCCGACCTTGATGCATTCGTCGAAAACCAGTTTTATGTACGTCTTGAAAGTCTCACGACGTACAAACAGGTTCTGTATAAAAATGAGATATTTTCCGAGGCTCCTCATGTCTCCCGATGTGGGATGCGTAGTTTTGGGAAAATTAATAAAGATTGAAGCAACCGAAAGAATTATGTCAAAATCTAATCAGCTAATCGTCATCACGGGAGGGTCAAAGGGGATCGGACGAGCAACGATCGAGCGATTCGCAAGTGAGGGATTTGACTGCATAACCTGCTCCCGAAATCAAGAAGAGCTGGAATCCATGAAAAGTGAAGTGGAGGCTGAATTTGGCACGACTGTTTTCATTCAAAAGGCAGATTTATCTAAAAAAGAGGAGGTCATGTCTTTTATTGATTTTATCAAATCACAAAACCGGGTGATTGGTGTTTTGGTGAACAATACGGGCATGTTTGTTCCGGCTCCCATCCATGAGGAGGAAGAAGGATTGTTGGAGAAAATGATCAACACGAACCTGTATAGTGCTTATCATATGTGCCGAGCTTTTATTCCTGAAATGAAAGCCAGGAAGTCCGGGACGATCATCAACGTCTGCTCAATCGCCAGTATCAAAGCCTATCCGACCGGGGGATCATACTCCATTTCTAAATTTGCAATGTATGGACTCACTAAAGGTCTGAGAGAGGAAATGAAGGATCAAGGGGTGAGGGTTGTGGCGATACTGCCGGGTGCAACTCAAACGTCTAGTTGGGACGGGGTGGAAGTAGAGCCGGGAAGATTGATGAAGGCCTCAGATATCGCCGAACTTATTTGGACCTCTTATTCGTTAAGTGAGTTGTCCGTAGTAGAGGACATTGTCGTAAGACCACAACTTGGAGATATTTAGATAAATTTAGCTATGGATTTGGTCAAAAAAAGGAAGCGGATAATTGATTTGGTTTCAAATGCAAGCGCTGAAACTCTGGAATTGCTTGAGGAAATTATGTCTCCTTCATCCGAGTGGTGGAATGAATTAAGTGATCGTCAAAAGGAAATGATCAAAGAAGGACAAGAGGATATTGATAATGGCAGAGTCATTTCACAAGATGAGATGAAGCGCAGGCATGGATTATAAAGTAGTTTGGTCAGAATCTGCGGCAGACGATTTTGAAAAAATATCAGAATACTTGAAAGCAAATTGGGGTGAAGGGACTAAAGAAAGATTCAAAGCCAAACTAGTAGCTCGATTGAATTTACTTTCAACATATCCCGAACTTCATCCTCCAAGTTCAATTGATCCACGATATAGGCGATCAGTTTTGACAAGGCAGGTTTCAATTATTTATTCCGTTGGTGAGAGCACCATTTATATAGTTAGGTTGTTCGATAATAGACAAGATCCAGAATCATTTAAACCATGACCTACCAGCGCCGAAAGACCCATGAAGTAAAAATTGGGAACACTCCACTCGGAGGCGACCAGCCAATCCGTGTCCAATCCATGACAACCATTGATACGATGGATACGGAAGGCTCTGTAGCTCAATCACTTCGCATGGTCGAATCAGGATGCGAGTATGTGAGGATTACCGCGCCGAGTATCAAGGAGGCAAAGAACTTAGAAAACATTAGAAATGAATTGCGGGCTCGTGGTTGCGAAGTACCATTGGTGGCTGACATTCATTTCACCCCGAACGCTGCAGAACTGGCTGCCAAAATCGTAGAGAAAGTCCGTGTGAATCCAGGCAACTACGCCGATAAAAAGAAATTCGAGGAGATCGAGTACACGGACGAGGCATACGCCGCAGAGCTTGATCGAATCAAGGAAAAATTTGCTCCGCTCGTGGAGATCTGTAAAGAGCATGGAACGGCGATGAGGATTGGGACCAATCACGGCTCACTCTCTGACAGGATCATGTCACGTTACGGGGATACGCCCCTCGGCATGGTGGAGTCAGCGCTGGAGTTCATCAGGATTTGTGAGGACATGGACTACTACGATATTGTCGTCTCCATGAAATCTTCTAATCCCCAAGTGATGGTTCAGGCTTATCGATTGCTTGTGCAAAAATTGGATGAAGAGGGATTAAAATCTTACCCTTTGCATCTCGGCGTGACCGAAGCTGGGGAAGCTGAAGATGGGCGAATAAAATCAGCCGTTGGAATAGGAACATTACTGGAGGAAGGTCTTGGGGATACCATTCGGGTGTCTTTGACGGAGGAACCTGAGGTGGAGGCACCAGTGGGCAGAATCATGGTAGATAGGCTTCAGCACCGAGAAGACTCTTTCCAAATGCCGGAAGTGGATCACAATCCGATTGATCCTTTTGTTTACACCAGAAGAAAAACGATCGAGGTAGCCAATTTCGGTGGAGAGAACGTGCCGAGAGTTATTGCGGATTTCTCCAAAATTCGTGTTCAGGAAAAGAAAGAACTGAAAGAGATTGGGCATTCCTATTTGCCGGAATTGGACAAGTGGGGCATGAATGACATGGGTGCGGATTACATCTATTCTGGAAAACATCCCGCTCCATTCATGCTACCAAATGGACTCAAAGAAATCTTGGATCACGACGCTTGGCGAAAGCAATATGATCAGGAATCTAGGTACCCAATTTTGAGTGCATCAGCATTGGAGTCAAAGCCGGAATTGCACCCAGAGTTGAACTTCGTGAAGATGCATATCACGGATATGGACCTCATTCCACAGCTGAAGGGCCATGGCAATCTGGTGATTGTACTCACAACGCATAGCCCAAATGCATTGCTAACCCTTCGACGGTTCTTCATTGAACTCATGAATCAGGGAATTGATCTTCCTGTCATTATTAAAAGATCATACCCGAATGCAGACGATGAAAAACTCATGATCTATGCGGCAACAGACATGGGTGGGTTACTAATAGATGGGTTGGGGGATGGAGTGATGTTGAGTACCAAAAAGCTTGGGCAGGTTCGGTTTCATAACGAAACGCTATTCGGGATTCTTCAGGCCGCCAGAACCAGAATCACTAAAACCGAGTACATCTCTTGTCCTTCATGTGGACGTACACTGTTTGACTTACAGGAAACGACCGCAATGATCCGCAAGAGAACTGATCATCTGAAGGGGATTAAGATTGGCATCATGGGCTGTATCGTAAATGGACCCGGGGAGATGGCAGATGCTGACTATGGTTACGTTGGATCAGGTAAAGGAAAAATCACACTCTATAAAGGTAAGGAGGTCATGAAACGTGGAGTTCCATCAGAAAAAGCGTTGGATGATTTGATTGAACTTATCCGTGAGGATGGGAGATGGGTGGAGGCTTGATTTACAGTTTTTGAGCAGATCTCCATTCCCACCTAGCGAGTAACACCACTATCAAAATCTCTCCAATAAAATAAGTCAATCCCAGTGCGGTAAGTTGGCCGAAATGAAAAATCACCAGAATCAGAGAGAGCATGACGTATAGGAGATTGGCAATGGCAATGATCCTTAGGTGAACGGTTTTTTTGAAAGGAGTGAAAAGGAATACAAGATCGTAGGCGAAGAATAGAACCGGGATGAACGCCAATAAATAGAGAGAGTTTACTGGCATACCGGTGTAGTCCTGAAATTTGACCAAGACGAATCCTAGCATCACTGCCGAGATTATCGCGCCGATTCCATCAATCATGAAAAATGTTCTCAGGGTAATTTTCAAGGTTTTAGTACTTGGTCCTGTGCTTTGAAATTAACCATTCAATGTCATAAATCTGTATGAGCGTAGAATGTAATGACTCTTGCAGGAATTCGAAGTTGAACATCTTTTCCTTTGTACCCAGATAAGGAATAAATACAACCCAGAGCTATGACATTTACAAGAATTTTTTTTCCGGCCTTCGACGAGCGAGTTAAACTTTCAAGATCTAAAGGAAGTGACGATTGGATGGTTCAGAAAGGTGCAAAAATTTTGTACATGGGTTCTAAGGATAAGTGCAAAGCATACCTAAGCAATCACTAATTTCTAAATTTTCTCTTTTTTAAGGTAATTTCTGCGGCGGTTGGGAACTAATCTCAGATAGTTTTACTTAGCGCCTTTGTAATCTCAACACAACCGACCTTATGGATTTCAGTTTCTCCGATGCGTTCAATAATGTACTCGACAAAGTAGAAAAGTGGTTCGAGACATTGACCTCCATGCTGCCAAACATTGTGGTGGCTATCCTGGTGCTCGTCCTGTTTTACTTCCTGGCCAAATTTGCCAGAAGCATAGCTACCAAAGGGATCGCTAGATTAACAAAGAGGTCAGCGCTCAGCAATCTGGTTTCAACGTCCGTTTATATAGTCATCATTCTCTCGGGACTTATGATAGCCCTCGGGATTCTGGATTTGGACAAGACCGTGAGCTCGATTTTGGCAGGGGCAGGGATTATAGGTTTGGCGCTTGGTTTTGCTTTTCAGGACATTGCGGCCAATTACATGTCCGGTATAATCATGGCTGTCTCCAAGCCAATTTTGGTTGACGATATTATCGAAACGAACGGGCACATGGGAACGGTTGAGAAAATCAACCTGAGGACAACTGTCGTAAGAACATTTCAGGGGCTTCATGTGATCATCCCCAACAGGGAGGTGTTCCAAAATGTGGTCACGAACTACACGAAGACAAGTGACCGCCGAGTGGATCTGGAGTGTGGTGTATCCTATGGGGATGATCTGGAAAAGGTAAGAGATGTGGCAGAGGCCACTATCAAGAAGTTGCCATTCCTGCTGGCGAACAAAGGAGTAGACCTTTTCTTCACTTCATTCGGAGACAGTTCTATCAACTTTTCCATTCGGTTTTGGATCGAGTATCCAAATCAGATGGCGTTTATGAAAGCCCGCAGTGAGTCAATTATCGCCATCAAAAAAGCCTTTGACGAAAATGATATTTCAATCCCTTATCCAATCCGAACGTTAGACTTTGGTATCAAGGGCGGAGAGAAGCTTTCAGAAATGAAAGTGTTGAATAAGGATTGAAGCATCCATCATATTTCCAGTTCGGCTTTTAAATCATTGAACTGACAAATCCAGTCGGAAAATGGCTTGCTTGCCTTTGATGACTTTTTTACCTCGCTTGATCACACCATCCTCCGCAGCAAATGTTTGAACTGCTTTGGCTATTCCCTCTTTCTGTGCAAGGGAGTCAAATTGGCATTCTGCTGCAATTATTTCCTGCTTCCAGACTCCTTATGTTTAGCTTCTTGCGGTGCTTCACAAGCGAATGATAACAAAAGACACCCAATGCAGGCATGTTTTAGCTTATTCACCTATTAAAGGTACTGGAATTTGGGCCAAAATAAGAATTCAGATACCGCTACGATACGGTGTGAATCTTAACTCGTTCTGGGCACACCCGACTTTTCGCTACTAATCGTCATCCTGGTTGACTGCATCGCTTATTACCTCGTTTATGTCATGGATCACTTTGTCTAGATCCAGGCAAGATTGTCTAAGAACACCAAGAAGTTCTTTGGTTTGGGCCGGAGATTTGGAGTCGTTTAATAACTCGATAACGCCCATCAACGTGGTGAGTGGTGCTCGAAGCTCGTGTGAATTTTTAAACGCGTACAACTGGAACCTGATCGCCTGGTCCATTAATTTCTTCGTTCGATTGTTTGCAACCGATTCCAATTTTTCGTTCATGAGTCGTATCTCGTAGTTAGCCAGTTCCAATTCCTTAGATTGGCTTTCTATTTCTGCATTTTTATCAATCAACTGGTGGTTCTTGTTTTTCAAACTTTGGATAAGTTTGAGGTTCTGGTCTTCATACTGTTCATTGGTTCGCTTAAAGAATATGGTTGCCAGCAGCAGAAGGATATAGCCGCCAAGGGTCACTACATTGAACGTTGGATACATCATGGAGTCAAACCCCACCTGGTAATATCCCACCTGTAGGGCATGATGAATGGGGTCAAAGAAGAAAAGTGGTATAAAACTTCCCATGAGCGCCAGAGCTAACAACCTCTTTTCTTTAAAACTGAAAACCAACACTGGTATCACCGCAGTGGCAATGATGAAGAATCTCGGCATAAAATACATCGCTTCTTCTATAGCAAACGGATCCGAAAGTTTGAGTTGTACGGAGGTGATAAACGGATAAAAAGAAATCATCCAACTAAGGAATATTCTGCTTATGGAAAAAAGCCTAAGCTTGTTGAGGGTGAAAAGCAACAGCATGATTACCGCGTTCCCAATCAGAAGGGACTTATTGAATGTAGTCCAGCCGAGTTGGTAGTGGTTATAGATAAAAAGCCCCAGTAAGAGGACGAAAATGAAGAATGTGAGTCGGTTAGTGAAACCGATAATTCTTCTGATATCAGGGTTGGTGGACTCACTTAAACCGATATTAGAGATACTCCGCCATTGATTTCTAAAAAAATTATGCATCACTTGAATCTAGAATCTCGATTTCCGTTTGCGGTATCAATCAATCAATGTAGTTATTTTTTGATTCAAGACATGGTCAACGGACAGGATAGTCGATCTAAATTAGCCAATATGTTGATTATTTGACATTGCACAAACAGGCTTGATTCTTAGTGTTCGTTGGTTCCTGAGCAATCTTGAAGCACTTCCTACCAACCTGTTAGCGTCAAGGATTAGAAGGGTCAGACCCACAACCAAAAAAAGGCCTTGAGATATCATCTTTGTTACGGCTGATGAATTCTTTTTGTTATCGATTAATTCAAACAAGCTATTTCACTCTGCCCACTATACCATCCTCCAGCATCACCTTGTTCCCATGGGGATGGGCGGGGGACTTGGTGAGAATCCGTTTGACAATTCCCACTGTCAATTTGCCGATTCGCTGATGATGTTTCTGAAAAATGCTAACCTCCGAGCCGATTTTGATAGTTTCACGTTTGGAACCATCTCTCTTGATCAAGAGCACATTACTTTTTCTCGAAAACCAATCGGGCATGTCCCATGATCTCCCGCTCGAAACAAACGCGATTGGGTCGTTCTTTCAGTACGGATAGTTGATATCTGAATTCCCGATCGGTTAGGTACTTTGGAATCAGAGAAGCCAGCCATAGGTATTTCTTCAAGGTAAACTTGTAATACAACTTGGTCCACTCCCGGTTGGTCTGGATGTAATCCTTTCGGCCATCACTGTAGTAGATCTTTTTGAAATAGGGCTCAGCTACCCGAATGATGTGTTCATGACCGTATGGAATCCACGAATCAGGATTGTGTTTGAGCAAGAGCGCCATGTAATAGGCGTCCGTTCCCTTCTCAGCGTTGATGTCGATTTCATCAAAGGGCATCATGTTTTTCTCGAAGACCATGCTTTGCATGTAGAAGCGTCCGCCTTGTGGAAGCAGATTAGCCACATGCTGAAAGTAGTCATCATACACTTCATCTTGTCGGCCTTCGCGGTAATCCTTAACAGATGAAACGTGTTCAAAACTCCCAAAGGCTGTCACCGCGTCAAATACACCGAAATCTTCCGGCTTGATATAGCGAGCATCTCGGAGATGAGCCTCAAGCCCGTTTCTAATGCAGGAGGCCACCTGTCCGTCGGATAAGTTGATGCCAATGCCTTTGGCCTGTCTTTCATCCCGGAGGTATTTAAGGAATCCACCCCATCCGCATCCCAAATCCAGCACCTTACTGTCTTTTTTGATTCCCAATGAATCCGCCACAAAATCATATTTCCTACGTTGAGCTTGCTCTAAAGTCATGGAATAATCTCCTTCATAGAGCGCATTGCTGAAATTGGCATTTTCACCGAGACTCAAACGGACAAACTTGTCAATGTTGGAATAAGTGAAGTCCATCTCCTTTTTCTTATCCCAGTCCTGACCGTCCTTATCACTGACGCTGGATCCAATCCACTTGTCTTTGAGGTTTTCTGGATTGATATTTTCTTTTTCGAGGGTAGATTCTTGGATGGCCATGTTGTGCTGGTTTTTTACATACAAAAGCTGAATGCTCATAAAGTTTATAGACCTTAGAAAGCACTCTACTCAAATTACAGGATTTAATTGGCAATTAGATGGAATAATGCAGAATTCAGGGAGAAGTTGTCGTCCTGAGTTTGACTCTTATCAAAGGGATTTATTGGAATGTATACCTCTCATTGTTCTTACTTAATTACTTCCATGTGCAGAGTGGACTGGTTAAGACAGCCATTGATTAAGGCGGCTCAGTAGCGTTATTATATAACAGCTTCTCTCACACATTTCGCAATGAGCTCGGGCATGTTTTTACATCCGGCTTTCGCCAAAATATTCTTCCGATGCGTCTTGACTGTTTCCTCCGAAATATGAAGATGACCACTGATTTCCAAAGTCGTCAAACCGTCCGCAACATGCCTGATTATTTCGGTTTCCCTATCAGAAAATGAAAGGCCTGATTTATTGTCTTGGAATTCCGGATTGAAGGGATCGATTCTGCAAAAGGATGGACGTCCATTAATCCCTAGGAATGAGATTTTGTTATTGTTGATGCTAAACAAATGACTTACATCCGTGTGAATATTTAGCACATGGGCTATTTTGTCATCTTCATCTGTGGAAAGGGTCAGCGCCTGATGAGAGATCATTTTATACTCGTCATCTTTATTCTTGATCCGGATGCTGTAATTGATTTTATATGATGTGATATCCCTTCGATCAATCCGATTATAAAGAAATTCATGCACCATTTTTTCACACTCTACCGCAAATGCAACATCATCCGGATGAATACCATTGACTATCCTTTCGAAAGAAAAATCCGATGGGGAAATTCCGAAAAAGTCAGAGACAGACTCATGGACGTAAGAGCACTGGCGAGTAGAAAAATCGACCACATAATAATAATACGGGCCTGGGCAGAAGATGGAGTCCCGGAGATCCTTAAGCTGCGTGATGTTCAGTCCTGATCGCTGATTCGAAAAGTTTCGTTCAAACGAATTCCATACTTCGTGGATCTCATTGTTTGGTTTTGTCATAGCTGGATCCAATGATAACAATTAATGATCGAACTGATAGGCGCTAAAATTGTTCTTTGACTGCAAGCAAAGGTCGGTTAGAGGGCTGGCGTGAGATAGTAAACCCAGATGATTGACAGGTCCTTCAATCATCCATTATTGATTTTCAGGAATTCGATCTGTTCCGGCAGTTTTTTCAGCTTTGATTTAAGGGTATCTGGCTTTAGGTTTAAATCGGGTACCTCCGATAAATCTGCCCATTTAAAGACTAAATGATCCTCGTTCCCACGAAACTCTATGTTTGGTTGCAAGACCTTATTCTCAATTAATTCCAAAAGAAAAAAGGTGGCTATCTCATGAAAATGAGTGCCATCTAATTGAAAAAAGTTCTCGGCGAACCAGACAGGTCTGATCACTTTACACTTCCAACCAAGTTCTTCCTGGATCTCCCTAACCACGGCCTCATCGGCATTCTCAAAAAACTCCACCCGACCACCCGGCAGGGCCCAGAAGTCATCTTTCACATCTTTTTGGATTAAAATGCGGTTGTCTTTGATGAGGATGGCCACACTTCTGAAATTGAACTGATTGTTTCCTTTTTGAAATTTGATCATGATTGAGTGCTTATGTAGCCTAATTTATCGATTAGACATTTAAGTTGCTGATTTATAGGACTCACACCTCCACTTTGAAAAGAAGTACTTTTACTCCTCAATCAAAAAACTGATAATCATGCTTAAGAAAATTCTTTTAGGAGTGGGAGTACTTGTGCTCGCATTTGTCCTTTATTCGGTTTACATATTGTTCATAGCCGAACCAGCCAGTCCCGCAGATAGTGTGACGTATTCTGCTCAGGGAATAGACATTGCCGTCGATTACAGTCGACCATATAAGAAAGATCGCGTCCTTTTCGGGTCTGAAGAAGATGGAGCTTTGCAGCCATTTGGTCAATACTGGAGATTAGGTGCCAATGCAGCTACTGAAATCTCTGTCAGTAAAGACGTGATGTTTGGAACTGAGCCATTAGAGGCCGGCCGTTACAGAATGTACGCCGTACCTGGAAAAGACGCCTTCAAGATTGTTCTTAATAGCGAGCTTGACGTATTCTTCGGTATTGCGGAGGCAGATCCTGATTTAGATATTCTTTCTGTGGATGCACCTGTCACAATGAAGGATGAGAGCACAGAGCAATTCACCATTAGTTTCACGAGTGATTCCACAGCCATCCAGATGAATTTCGATTGGGGTAACACTTCATGGAGCGTGCCGATCTCTAATCAATAGACCGACATGAAAAAATGGGTTCTTATTGCTCTATCCATTCTGATATTCCTGGGACTGACCTATTGGATTATTGGTAAGATTCAATACCGATTGAATGTAATGGATGTGGAGGAATATGAGCCCATTTCTACCTTAGTAGTTCCGGAAACCAAGCTCACAAAAGCGAAATTCCCCTTCATTGATGTGCACAATCATCAATGGACTATGCCCATCCAAAACCTTGACAAACTTGTCGTGGAGATGGATTCACTTAACATGGGAGTGATGGTGAATCTTAGCGGGTTCCGCGGAAAATATCTCGAGTGGTCTCTTGACAATGTCAACGAAAAGTATGGAAACCGATTTGCCCTATTTCTGAATATCAATTTCGAGAATCTCGATGATGAAGGTTGGCCGGAAGAACCCTTGCGAATGCTCGATGAAGCCGTTGAGCATGGAGTAAAGGGGTTAAAGATTTATAAAGGACTTGGTCTTACTGACAAAGACAATGATGGTAATCGCATCGCGATTGATGATGAGCGGTTAGACCCAATCTGGGCAAAATGCGGCGAATTGGGTATCCCAATTTTGATTCACTCGGGAGAACCTAATTCCTTTTGGAAACCAAAGGACAAGAATAACGAGCGATGGCTGGAGCTGAAGCAATATCCGAGTCGCTACCGTGATCCTGAGAAACTTCCGTCCTTTGAGGAAATTATGGCTGAGCAGCATGCCGTTTTTAGAAAACATCCCAATACGACATTTATCAACGCCCATCTAGGCTGGTTTGGGAATGACTTGGCTCGCTTAGGACAGCTGTTTAATGAAATGCCAAATGTTTATACAGAATTAGGGGCCGTCATAGCAGAACTAGGTCGCCAACCGAGATTCGCCAGAGCTTGGATGATTCAATATCAAGATCAAGTGATGATGGGGAAGGACACTTACAGACAGGAGGAATATTATACGTATTTCAGAATTCTTGAAACGGCCGATGAGTATTTCGACTATTACCGAAAACGCCATGCCCACTGGAAAATGTATGGGTTGGACTTGCCTGACTCAGTCCTCAAAAAAGTGTATTATCAGAATGCGTTGAAAGTTATTCCCGGACTGGATGCGAGTTTGTTTGAACCAATCACGGGTTCGAAATAATTTCCTTAACCCGCCCCACAATTCCATCCTCCAACATTACCTTGATGCCATGCGGGTGGGTAGGAGACTTGGTGAGAATCCGTTTGACAATTCCCTCGGTGAGCTCTCCAGATCGTTGGTAGTGCTTTTGAACTACTCTTACCTCTGATCCTATGTCGATATTGCTTCTCGTGTTGCCGTCCATTCAGTTCCTACTTCTGACCCTTCTTAAATCCATACGTGATTTGGCTGAAGAATTTCTTTGGGAATTTGTCATCTCCTGGAAAGCCGATTTCTATAGTTCCGCTATCCTCGGGTATGTAATTGGTTTTGAAAATGTAGTCCCACAAGCTCAGACTGATTCCGTAGTTGACTCCATTTTTCCCGTCCGGTAGCACTGAAGCATGATGGTATAAATGCATCACAGGGTTGTTGAAAATATACTTCAATGGCCCCCAGGTGATTTTCACGTTTGCGTGATTCAAGTGCCCAATGGTGATGGCTAAAAAATGGACAAGATAGGCGTGCTCTGGTTGGAACCCTCCCAATATCATCACTCCAATAGTCTTTAATGGCTTGTAAAAAATATTCTCCATCCAGTGGTACCTGAGGTGGGCAGCAAACCCCATTTCTTTTACGCTATGATGGACTTTATGGAATTTCCAAAGGAATGGATACCTGTGCAGGAGAACATGTGTGAACCATTGCACAAAATCCAATACCACGAAAAACACTACCAATTGAAGCCAAAGTGGCCACCCGGACATGTCTACTATGGAGAGGCTTTTAGCGGTTATGTTGACTTCTGCGAATAGCAGCCCGAGTATTTTGTAAATACCACTTACGGCGATGGTGAAGATGAAGAAATTGAAGAACATATAGAATCCATCCATCCAGAAATCCTTCCTGAAAATGGATTGATTTTTTCTCCATGGGAACGCGATTTCTAACCCCCAAACAAACAGGGATATCACGATAAGTGCCCAGAAGAAATTCTGATGCCACGCAACATCAAAAGTGATCTGCTTACCATACCACCGCATGGTTCCAGTGGCCGTTTTAATTAATGCATCCAGGTAATCCATTCTTTAATTCGAATCTGTAGTTAGCGGATCTTTGACAAAATTGAGCTCATCGAAATGGCTCCACTCTGTCCACGAACCATCATAGTTTTTCACATTCTTATATCCTAACAATTGTGTCAGCACAAAAGTTGTATGTGCCGAACGAACGCCGCTGTGGCAATACACCACGATTTGATCTTCTTTCGTGAGATTATGTGCTTCATATAACGCAGCTAATTCTTCAATGGATTTGAATTTTTTGTTGCGGTTATAATCAACTGACTCTGCCCAGTCTTGATGAATGCTGTTAGGAATTCTACCCGCCTTGGCGGCCCCCTTCTTTTGCATTTCACCTGCGTATTCTTTTGTACTTCTTGTATCTATTAGGATGGATCGGGAAGGATCTAAATCCAATATTTCCTCTTTTGAAATGTAGTAACGCCTCGATGAAGCCACAGGCAGGCTGAAGGCAGTAGGGCTTACATTGGTCGATTCAATCGTGGTAGAACCCTGCTCATCTATCCAAGTGCTAAAACCTCCATGAAGCATTTTCACATTGGTGAAATCATAATTCTGCAATACCCACCAAAGCCGTGCTGCATCGCAAAGTCCATTGTCATCATAAATCACAACCATGTCGTTATTTTGGATGCCAAAGCGGCTAAACAATGCTTCAATTTGCGTGGACCCGGCCATCATGCCCCCATAGGGATACGTGGCATCTTCAATGTCAGGCCTCCACAGGTGATGCGCACCTGTAATGTGTCCCTGGTCGTAGAATTCCTTTTTTCTGAAATCAATGACCTGAACGTTGGGTTCATTTATCAGTTCCTTTAAATCCTCCACCTCGATCAGATACTTGGATTTGATTTCATTTCCTGATTCATCTTGATTTTCAGATACTTTTGGCTGACAAGAGGAAAAAAGCAATACCAAAAGCGCTATGTTATTCTTCCAATTCATACCATTCTATTCCGGTTAAATTTTCTCTTCGGCCTTTTCTCTTCACAGGATAATAAGTTGTTAGGTATTTGACGATGACTGCTTGATTTTCGCCTAAGTCTCCCAGATTTTGAGTCTCCTGCATCCACCTTATAGTGGCATTCCATCGCTCGGCACTCATGCGATTTTGGATCACCAATTTGGAGGAGTGGCAACTTGTGCAATTGTTTACAACAGTCATCAATCCTTCACCCTCAATGAGTCCTGTTCTTACATGAATGCCGTTTTCGATCCGATTGGGATCGTCATTGACTGGAATTGGTTGATTAACCACCTTTTCCTTTGGGAAAAATGAAAACCCAGGATTTACCGATTGGATAAAGAGCCACGCGAAGGTGCCTGTGATCAGGATCAGTGTCAAAACACTCAACCG
This sequence comes from Cyclobacteriaceae bacterium, assembly GCA_965212145.1. Lineage (GTDB taxonomy): Bacteria > Bacteroidota > Bacteroidia > Cytophagales > Cyclobacteriaceae > JAAEPI01. The sequence goes on from CBDBUY010000009.1 coordinate 706,618, forward strand.
AAGCGCCTTAATTAGTTTGTCAATGAATTTCGCGGACATTACTTGACTTTTACGGCTATCCTATGACAGGCATTGTTGAGATATCCTTTAGGATTCCAGCCTGGAACGAGCATCGACTGAGCCAATCCCTGACGGTCAGTCGCTCTTGCCCAAACTTCATAGTAACCATTCTGAGGGAAGGAAACCTGAGCTGAAAAGTGCTGCCAGGCCAATCTGTTGACGGGCTTTTCGAGCTTGCATTTTTTCCAAGTAGATCCAAAATCGATGGAGTATTCTACTTCGGAAACTTCCATTTCACCGGCCCAGGCATGTCCTCGAATATTTAAAGTCTTTCCTTCGGCGATCATCGCACCGGATTTCGGATAGGTGATAAGTGACTTTACCGGCATGGACTCGATGATGCACATATCTTCATCCGCGACTTTTTCACCGGGAGCCACGGGCTCGCATGGCGTGCGGTACGCTGATCCCGTCATTTTGGTGCCGTCATGCACTTTATTCCTAATGCTAATTCTATTCACCCACTTGCCTGAAACTGATGCCGGCCAACCGCCTGCCACTAACCTCAGTGGATAGCCATGGGCCAGGGGAATGTCTTCACCATTCATCTGAAAGGCCAAGAGGGTTTCGTCCTGCATGGCTTTTGGAATAGGACAACCTCTGGAGATTGGTTCTTTATCTCGGTCTCTGCTCAGGTGAAGGTCCACTGCATGGTAGCCAATATATACGGCATCACTTTTTATGCCGGCATCTTCTAGCACATCTCTGAGACGAACGCCTGTCCATCTAGCACAGGACACGGCTCCCACGGTCCATTGGTTGCCGCTGGCAGGTGGGTCGTATTCGCTTCTGCCATTGCCACCACATTCGAGGGTTAGCTGATAGGTATGCTGAGTGAATTTGGATTTGAGTTCTTTGAGGGTGTAAGTCTTTTTCTTACCAACGGATTCTCCATCAATAGTCAAGGTCCAATTCTCCGCATCTATATTTTCAGGAACTAGTCCGTTGTTTCGGATGAACATGTGCTCATTGGGCGTTATGGCATCATCCAGCAGGTGAGCCTGTGCCTCGATGTTCCATGGATTGTCATTGAGCACCACCATTTCTTTGCTCTTATTGAACATTTTGAAAGGGTCATTTTGGCTAAGTGCCAACGGACTGTATCCTTTCGGCATAGATGCTCCAAAAACTATATCGGTCCCGATAACAGCTGCAAATGCGCTCAGGGCTCCTTTGGTTACAAATTCTCGTCTTTTCACAAGAGTAATTTATGAATTTACACAGGCTGGTTCGGGACAATTTAAGAGGAAAGCACGGTATCAAGTGTAACATGAGTTACCAAGGTGTGTATCCTGCTTTTAAACAGGATAAATAAGAAGCGGTTTTGAAAATGGAGGTCAACAATGTCATTAACATATTATTAGTCCAACTGCATGGTTTGAGTTTTTACAAACCTTCCATGTCCAGCTTGGGGTTTTCACGTTAAGATTGTTACAATAAAGTCACCAATCTGTGTAATCATGAAAACATTTTTAGCTGCACTTTTAATTATTCTGGGTACTCGTTCTTTGGCTCAAGATACCCTTAAGATTACCACGAAATCCAATGTTTCACGTTCCATTTCTGCTTACACTACGCTGTGGTCTCAGAAGGTAACCGAGCCCGACGGCACAGTGCGTAGAGGAAATAACACCATCCGAGACAGTGTGTACGTTGTTGAAGACGAAGGATTAGAATCCTTGGTGAAGGAGGTCAAGTGGCTCGGAACAAATAATTCTTGGTTTATCAGAACTGATAAATTGAATCCTCAAAACTTTGCTCCAAGAAGTGTGGACGTGAGGTGGAATCCGAGCTATGTTCAACACACAGACTTTGAGGAAAGTTTGGTCTCAGGAGCGACCTTATCCGATCCTTTAAAGGTCACCAAACTTTCATTGGTTCCTTACCGAAACACTGGATTTGCCTGGGCGTCAGATGGGGGGCCTCTGATCGGCTTGAAAATTCCTGATGTTCCCTACTTCATTCTCGAAACCGTATCCGGTTATCCAGACCAGCCTGTACAAAGTGAAAAGTTCTTTGAAATCGTGGGTAGAGAAAAAATCGTTGTGAACAAATTGGGAGAACAAATTGCGTTGCACCTGGTTAATCGTTCAAGCAATCTGGTGAGTCATTATTGGCTGGTAGATAAAAAACCATATCTCGTGAAAGTGCTTTTCGAACAAAACACTGGCCAAAAGACTGAGTGGGTAATTGAATCATTAAGTAATTGAGTTTTTGATGGGGAGTGAACACTGAAGAAACCCTTTTTCGGTATATCCGTCTTGATAACTTCAACATTGACCTTCTCATGAAAACTATTCTACCTGCAGCTCTTGCCCTTGTTTTATTTGCTTGTCAACCAAGCAGTGACCGATTCACACCACTGGTTGATGGTAGGATTGAAGACTTTCAAAAACTAGGTGTCGAGCCTGTACAGATAGATGAAAATGTGGATTTGTATTTATATCAAAACGATCATAATGTCTGGTTGGCGTACACTTACCCTGATGGGAGTTATGGGACGTGTGACTTATACCTTTCAACAGAAAAGCTAGAAGAACCAGTTAACCTCCATGTGTCTGCACAGTTAGGGCAGTGGCCGGCGAATTCTCCTGAAATGGCTCCTGATGTCCCGAACAGTGATCAGTGGTGGAATCATGATGGGTGGTATGCCAATGAAATTTGGCCAAATGGATTTGTGATGATGGACGGTTTGAGGGAAATGAATTTTAAGAACGCTACGGCCCGAGAATTTCAGTTTACAAAGGAAAAATTCGGGCGTGGTACATGGAAGATGAGATTTGACATCCGAGCAATTAAGACCACCGATGGCATGAAATCGATTAGGTACCCATTAGATAGCGCTGAATTTTTTACATATGATGTGTTTTGATTGAGTAAAAAGGCACTATGGACCAGTGTTTACTGACTCTGATTCTCTCTTCCAGAGAATGTAGGTATTCAAAACGAGGCTGACGAAAATCAAACCGTAAATAACGAAGAGCGGCCTTCCAACTATCTCCCTGAACGTGTCATAGGCAGCCACATTGTAGAATTGACACAGGTTGTGAGCAGTAGCCAAAAGACTAGCAAAGATCACTACTCGTATTAGGATATAGCCCGAGTGCGCGATCAGGACTTCTTTGTTTTTTGGTGTACGGTAGAATACCTGGAGGAATTTGCCCTTCTCATTGAAGTATAGTTCTGAGATAAAGTCAGTCAGTTTATTGGAAGTAAACTCCAGCGAAGGAGTTCTGTATCTAAACGAATAACGATAAAAAGCCCACAGAATGAGAACTGTGATCGCAACGTTGGAAATGACTAACCCGTTCCAACCAAATCCCAAAACGCCAACCAGTGGATTGGTTTCGTCTCCGGGAGCATCAGAGAACCATAGACTTGTGGAGTACATGTCGCAACCTCTACTGAAAATGAGCAGGGAAGAGAAGAGGAAGAATTTGGATTTCATAAGCCATTGCTTTCAGTCAAGATAAATAAGAGGGGTTTTGAAAAAGGACCTTAGCAGAGTCGTTAACATATTATTAACCCGGAAGCAAGGGCTGGACTCCCCAGTAACGCTGCGCTACACGTGGGGATGGGGGTATGACATGAAGAGGCACTGACCCTAGGTCAGCTACTTTTTACCCTGATCTTCTTTGTCTTCCTGTTTTCTTTGCGCGCTCAAGGTCGTGCCTATTCCAGCTCCAATGGCCACACCTACAGCAAGCCACAAGCCCAGCTGATCCGTAACAACGCCGACCGCAGTTCCAACACCGATACCTATCGCAATGCCTGCACCTAATTTTTTACCTGTTTTCATTTTCTTTTTTTTAGCCAAAAGCCATTTGGTCGGTTCGGTTGTGTCGATCAATACCTCCAGCGTGGTAGGGCAATTTAGTGTGCTTTGAGTCGACCATGTTGGGGCGTAAGTTACATTCGTGACAAATGGATTCCCGACTCACTCGTTCAAGTTACAAACTTGACGGTTTTATCCACAAGTTACGCTGCGAAATGATGTTCTTGTAGACTGGACGAGACAAGGCATCTATCCAATTCACCGTAGCGAAGGACACAAAGTAGAGTTTTTCCTGATCTGAGATTTTGTAATTTCTACTCACTCATACAAGTTACAAACTCGACGGTTTTATCCACAAGTTACGCTGCGCTAAACTTGCGGGATGGGGGGGGTGGTTATCCTAGCTTAGATCAGGCAGGTTCTGGTGAGAACATCAGCGGGCAGAGGCACAAGTCGCGCCACCACACGGGCTAGGCCGGAAGACTTGCGCCAGCGAGAGGAGCAATGGGAATTAATGTATCAATAGCGAGGCAAACATTAACTTTAGAAAAAATCGTAAATGAACAGAAATCTCGAGGTACAACGCATTGAGTTTATCAATCAAAAATTTCTGGCCACACCATTGGCTGGGTTAATAGTTTGGACCATTATTGGAATTGTCGGATTGTTTTTTTCTGATTTTATCGTGATCTGGACCATTTTTATTGGAACCGGAAGCATTGTTTACTTGGGACTTTTTCTATCCAAATTCACCGGCGAGCATTTCTTGGATAAGTCAAAACCAAAGAATGAATTTGACACCCTTTTCTTGTATACAGTCGGGCAAGCCGTTTTGGTCTACTCCATTGCGATACCATTTTTTCTGATCGAGTACACTTCCCTCCCTTTGACTGTAGGGATACTGACCGGATTGATGTGGCTGCCATTTTCCTGGATCATCAAACATTGGGTGGGGGTTTTTCATGCCATAACAAGAACTGTGTCCATCCTGGCACTTTGGTATTTATTGCCGGAGCATAGATTTACGGCCATACCATTTGCGATTGTGTTGATATATCTCCTGACCATTTGGATTTTGAGAAGTCGGCAAAACGTCGAGACTCTCGATTCGTGAGGATAAGAAACGAGGCTCAGGTTCCCAGTGGTCATTTCGAGGGAAGCGCAGCGACGATAATTCTGCCGATAACTGATAAGACAGATTTAGTTCAAGTCTGGGCACAAGTCACGCCATCACACTGGCTTGGCCGGAAGACTTGCGCCAGCGAGGGGCTTGCCAGCACTATGGGTTCGATGTGTTTTCTGATCCGAAAGCCAGGAGGGAGTTTGTGGAGCCTGATTTGTTATCTTTTTAGGCTTATAGACTGGAGGCCCCTTCTATGCCGCAAGTTTAGCGCAGCGTAACTTGTATGGGCACAAGTCGCGCTATCGCACTGGCTTGGCCGGAAGACTTGCGCTAGCGAGATTTTAGAACCGGTTTCATTTTTCGAATACGTAACAAGTTTGTAGGAAACTCGAGCTATTACTATTACTGGAAACTAACTTATATCCTTTCTCTCTAATGTTATTCAGAGTAGATGCTATTGTTGTCACATTTTTCTTTGAAGTATCTTCCTTTTTTATGTCTAGCGTTTCTAGAGGGAATGTTTCAAAGTATTCACCGCCATTCGAGATATATATGGCGGAAGGAAACATTCTATTCGATGATTGTTCAATTTGTACATACATGTACTCCGTAGGTTGCGCGTTTGTAAAGGATGCTATTCCAATAAGAATTGTAATGATTGCTATTGCCAATGCAGTTCTTTTAATATTCATGGTGTTTGTTTTTAATTAGTAATGGTCTCTAACGTCCAGATATGGCATGTTCCTCTTGCCTTTCAAATATCGTTAAAGTTTCGATTTCAGATTCTCTTCAATGCCGCAAGTTTAGCGCAGCGTAACTTGTGGTCATCAATGGAACGAGCTTGAAGCTTGTTATCATTCTATATAATCTGATTTAAATAATCAAATTGTTTGGGCACAAGTCGCGCCTTCACACGGGCTTTGGCAGGAAGACTTGCGCCAGTGAGGGGAGGCTCATCAAAATCCCGCATATTTAGATAATCTAGCAACGTCCGTGATGAGTTTTTCAAATGATTCCTTAGTCCAAAATCTTGGATGACTGTATCCATGTGCAACACTATTTCTATTATTACCTTCATCGGTAATTTTTGATTCGTAATAGTATTCCTTTAGCTCTTCTAGGATGCTGGTGTACTCAGGGTTCTTTATTTTGTTTTCACTTATTGCAAGGCTAATTAATGACATTCCGACTTTCTTTCTCTTTAAAGTTATACGGTCATTATCTCCAAACTCAATTGGATATTCACTGGTTGTTGATCGTATTAATTCTTCCAAATAGGAGTAGGCAAATGGAGATAACACTGAATAGGAGTTTGGGAATTTTTTGTAAACGTCTCGCACCACTCCCCAGTCTGGAACCCAATTCCAGAAATGCGCATATTTCATGATTTCTTCAAAAGAATCATCGATATTCATGAGCCTTGGTCGTAGAGTATATGAAGCATAACATTTATGTAAGCGGAATCCGTTTCCAGACTTTCAAATATAACGTTATTCACCCATGCAGCCCACACTCCGTCTTGGCGCTCTTTACCCAGCGGCCTTCTCGTCCTTCGCCATGTGTGGTGCAGTGTGTACAGCCAATACTCCCATAGCCCTGGTACATCAGCGGGTGAAGCGGTAGCTCATAGATCGTGGCATAGGCTTGTACCTCTGCTTCGGTCATGTCTATGTTCGGGTGGAATTTGAGTAGCTCGTCTTTCGGTTCGAACACTCGGAGCTTCGCGCGGTTCGCGTTTTGGTAGCGCATCAACCCAGAGATCCAGATGTCTTTGTCGTGCTTCAGGTGCTCAGTCGGGCGTACTTTGTTGATGTGGCAACACAGGTCGGGCTGGTACTTCCAGGACTCGTTTTGTCGCGTAAATCGGTGCTGGTTTTTAGGAGCTTCTACGACCACCACATTCAATCCAAGTTTCTCTACCAACTCATTCTTGTAGTCCAGCGTCTTCTCGAAGAGGTAGCCTGTATTCGTCAGGTATATCGGGTGATTGGGTGCTACCTGCGAGATTTGGTGGAGCAGGATGGCGCTGGTGGTGCCAAACGAACTGGTCACCAGAATACGCTCGTGATCGAACGTATCGAAGACCTTCTTCAGCCGCTCAGCTCCCGTGAGTCCGGCGTAAGAGTCGTTCAGCGATTCGAGTTTAGTTAGTACTGTTTCCATCTACCAGCGATTTTGTGATGTGATTCAGCTGCTTCACCTTATCCGAGAAATTACCGGATAGGTTATCTCGGATAATTTTTAGATTACCTAGAAGATCGTTGGTTTCTTCGGGCAGTGCTTCCTCCAGTGCCTGACGAAATCGCTTCGCGAATGTTGGTGACTGGCCATTCGTGCTGATGCCCAGTTTCAGATCACCACGTTTTACCGTGGAGCCAAGGTAGAAGTCGCACTGATCTGGGGTGTCGGCTACATTCACGATCACCTTGTACAGCTTCGCGCGTCCTTTGATCTCGAGGTGCAACTCAGGATCGTCAGTGGAGAGAATGGCTATATCAGCATTTTTTAAATCACGATGACGGTACTTTCTCGTATTCAAAATGATGGTTTCCTTGCCTTCTGCCAGTGCACGGATCTCATCCGAGATGTAAGGCGCTACCAGTGTAATGCGGGCGTCAGGATCGTTTTTCAGCAAGGCTTCCAGTTTTTCCAGCCCTACATTACCACCGCCCACGATGAGCGTGTTGATCTGATCCAGTTTCAGGAAGATGGGAAATAGGTTATTGCTCATGCGATTTTTCGTTCGTGTTGGAAAACTTGTTCTTGAATCCAGGCCGCATCCGCTGCGCCTTCCCCGAATACGAGTAGGGCAGGAGCGGCTGGTCTTTCTTCTTCCTTGATGTTCAAAATTTCATCCACCGTGGAGGCTAGTACTTTGGCATTCGCCAATGAACCATTCGAAATGATGGCCACTGGTAAATTTCCTCTTCCGGCTTCTTGGTAGGCAGCTACGATTTGGTCGAGTTTGTTGAGACCCATAAAAATGACGGCTGTAGGAGAGTGCTTGGCCGCTCGGTAGACTTCCTGGCTGATTGTTCCCTCAGAAGTGGTGGCCGTCAATGCGGTGAAGCTTTGATTTACCCCACGAATGGTCAATGGAATGCCGTACAATCCCGGCAGAGTGATGCTGCTGATTCCGATTACCACGTCTGTCTCAATGGCGAATTTAGCAGCATGGCTTAGTTCTTCGAATCCTCGTGCAAACACGAAAGGATCGCCACCTTTCAGCCGAACCACATGTCCGCGGGATAAGGCTTTTTCTACGATCAGCTTGTTGATCGTGTCTTGTGAAACGCTTGCTCTACTGCCTGCTCTTTTCCCGACGGGAATGTGCTCGGCAGTTGGCGCATATTGCAGCAACACCGGATCAACGAGTGCGTCATAAAGTACCACGTCGGCTTTTTGGAGCGCTTTTACTCCTTTGATGGTGATGAGCTCCGGATCTCCCGGGCCGGCACCTACTAAAGTCAATTTTGGATGTTTCGTCATGGTCTTAGGCTTTATAATGTGCGCTGATAACTTTCTTGTTTTCGTCCAGAATGGTTTGGTCTGCTCTTCTGATTGCCACGATTTGTCTTAGAAAATCCTGCGCTTCCTGAAAATACTTCCTAGCGAATCCCTCATTCGGTTTGTACTGATTGATTTGCAAAACCTGATCTTCAAAAGAAGTAGGCAGATCGATGTGACCTCCTTCAATAATCTCTTTTTGGAAATCGTCAATGATACCTTTATGGGTGTTGCATTTCACGTCTTTACTAAGCAAAATCCCTTTGGCGCCAATGACTTGTGAATTGTAGGCGTAATAAATGGCATTTGCCCACAGTTCTTCGGAAAGGGCTTCTTCGGAATTCTTTAAGTGCTGCTCAGCATCCGAAAGGATGGTTCCAACCAAATCTAACACCACCCCGGCGCATTCGCCGACTCCAATTTCCTGCACATACTCATCCGCCTCACCCCAGTCCTGGTAATCTTCAGGCGTGAGGGTAGAGGTATCCCCGAGATGTTTGAGCAAATCGTAGAAATAGATTTTTCCATGTCGGTTGAAATAATCGTTGAAGTATTCACTCTCATCAGAATTCGCTTCAAAATCCTCAAGTAGGGTGGAGACTGCTTTTGGTATTCGCTTGGTCGGCAACTTGATCACCCGCTCGGCGATGAAGCTCTTTCCGTCGGTGCTTACACCACCGCCAATGACCACTTGCATGGCCGGGCAGACTTTGCCGTCCACTTTGATGCTGCTGCCATGAAAGCCGATGTTGGCGAACATGTGTTGACCGCAGGAGTTCATGCATCCACTGATCTTGATTTTAATATTGGACTCGTCCACCAAATGTGGAAAGTCATGTTTGATCAGATCCGAAAGCACTGTGGCGATGTGGGTGGAATCCGTCACGCCAAGGTTACAGGTGTCTGTACCAGGGCAGGCGGTTACATCAGCCAACGAATCAAAACCCGGTTCGGCCAAACCGATTTTCTTCAGCGCGGCATAGATCGGAGCGATGTTGTCTGGCTTGACAAACCGGAACAGCAATCCCTGATTGATCGTCAGGCGGATGTCGTCCGTAGCGAAATCCTGTGCGATATCGGCCAATCGGCGAGCTCGTTCTACGTCGATGTTGCCAAGTGGCACGCGCACCTGCACGGCATAATGCCCTTTTTGCTTTTGCTCAAAAACATTTGATTTCTTCCAAAGCTCTAATGCCTCCGAATCTTCAATTTCTACATCAGGTGCAATCTTGGTTTCAGGGATTTCATATTCGAATTTGTCCTCAGAAATAGGATAGGAAGAATAAGTCAGTGCCTTTTTCTCATCTTCGACCAATCTCAAAAATCCATCCACACCAACGCCTTTCTTCGGTTCGATCAAGTATTTCAATCGAGCTTTCAGTCGTCGTTCGCGCTCGCCGTATCGATCGAACACCCGTAGACCCGCTTCGATAAATGGGATCAACTGATCAACCGGAAGGAATTCATGCGAAACCTGTCCAAGGAATGGTTGGGCCCCCAATCCACCACCGATGATTACTTTGAATCCTTTCTCACCATCCTTGATTCTTGGGATGAACCCTAAGTCATGGATAAAAGTAAAGGCCTGGTCTCGCTCACTGGCGGAGAAGGCCATCTTGATCTTTCTACCCATGTCCTGGCAAATGGGATTTCGAAGGAAATATTCAAAAACTGCATGCGCGTAGGCTGACACATCAAACGGTTCCTCGGGATCAATTCCAGCATAGGGTGAGGCTGTGATGTTTCGAACCGTATTCCCACAGGCTTCTCGAGCTGTGACACCTGATCGTTCCAGCGCTTCCCAGATAGCAGGTGAGTCGGTTAGACGCACGTAATGCAGTTGGATGTTCTGCCGTGTGGTTAGGTGCAGATTGCCTTTGGTGTAGGTCTCGGACAAGTCTGCCATGGTTCGCAGCTGATCTGGTGAAATCTTGCCGTAAGGCAATTTGATCCGGAACATTTGAACGCCTTGTTGTCTTTGTCCATAGACTCCACGGGTGAGGCGATAGAGCTTGAAACGCTCCTCGTCTTCGGTTCCTTTGTTGAATCCATCGATGCGGCTTTTCAACTCTTTTATGTCCTTTACGGCTGCTGGAGAAAGTAAATCCTGTGCCATGCTATCCTTTTATTTATGTTCTTAATTTCTTTTTCGTCTCTCTTTTGTCACCCTTTGTCACCCTGAGGCTCTCGAAGGGTGTCCTTCGGGTTTTCCTTCGACAAGCTCAGGATGACACCCTCGACTAATAAAAAACCCTGGTCTTTTTAGATCAGGGTTATCATTTTATTTCGTATAACTGATAATCCTGATGGAACCTTCTCTTTCATCATGCAAAAGCACTCCGAGCAGCAGTTCCTGTTTTGCCTCAATTCAATCATTCAATCAATTCACTTAATCGTTCATTTTTTTTTACAATTCTTGAGGCATGCAAGGCCTGCTCAATGTCAGCCAGTATGTCGTTCACGTTTTCCAGTCCCACAGAAATCCTAACCAACCCCGGTGCAATGCCCACTTTGGCTCGCTCTTCTTCTGATAGTTTGCTGTGCGTGGTGCTGGCCGGATGAGTGGCGGTCGTACGAGTATCGCCCAGGTTGGCGGTGAGGCTGAGCATTTTCAATCCGTTCAGGAATTTCACTCCTCGATCCAGTCCACCTTTCACTACGAAGGTGATGACACCTCCGCCTTGCTTCATTTGCTTTTTCGCCAGTTCATACTGCGGGTGGCTTTTCAGGAAGGGATACCGAACCAATTCCAGCTCTTCGTGATTTTCAAAGTACTCGGCAATCTTCAGAGCATTTTCGCAATGGCGGTCCATGCGCACAGCCAGTGTCTCAAGACTTTTACTCAAAATCCATGCGTTGAACGGCGACATACTCGGGCCGGAGTGTCGGGCGAAAAATCGGATTTCCTCGATCAGTTCTTTTTTGCCCACGATCGCTCCTCCCAGCGTTCGGCCTTGTCCATCGATGAACTTAGTGGCTGAATGTGTAACTATGTGTGCCCCCCACTTTAATGGATTCTGGAGATAGGGGGTTGCGAAGCAATTGTCCACGTTCAGGATCAGGTTGTGCTTTTCCGCAAGTTGTCCCAGATACTCCAAGTCAACCAAGTCCAGTCCTGGATTGGAAGGGGTCTCCACGAAGATCATTTTGGTATTAGGTTGAATCAAGTCTTCCCACTGATCTGGTCTGTGAAGATTGAAATAGGAATGCTCAATGCCCCATTTTGGAAACACTTGAGTGAACAGTTGGTGAGTAGAACCAAACAACGCACGAGAAGCCAGCACATGGTCCCCTTGACCAAGTAGCCCCGCCATGCTGGTGAACATCGCCGACATTCCGGTCGCCAGAGAAATACCGTCTTCTGCCCCTTCCATTTTACAGAGTTTGGTCACAAACTCGTCCGTGTTGGGATTGGAATAGCGTGAGTAGATGTTGCCCCCGATCTCGTCGTTGAACATAGCTCGCGCTTCTTCCGCATTGGCGAAAGTGAAGGAGCTGGTGAGGTAGATCGGCGCTGAATGTTCGCGGTTCAGGGCATTGTCTACTTGCGTTCGTATGGCGTCAGTTTCAAAATTCATTTTCTTCCAAATTTTTGGAAGAGAGACGGGCTTTGAACGTTAAGGATTTATATAATCGGAGGGATTGATCTCAATTTATATTCACCTTTCGGTTCAGGAATTAGCACCACTCCAAGGGGAAGGTTGCTAGCGCTTCGACGAGCCTGTCTCTCCACGCTTCTTTATAAATTTTTGTACAAAGTTTGTTCTTGTACGGGGCAAAGTTGTGTCAGGATTCGTTACCGAACAAAATTATTTTCAAAATATTGTCGCGTTGCTTCCATTTTTCACGAATTAAAATATCGGAATTCATCCACAAATGATTGTTTGATTTGGTTTGTCCCAAGGTTGCCTATGCTGCCTAAGTGACTGTGATTTACCTTCTTATTGGGCACGTACTGCCCTGAATTCACCTTTTCTCCTACGATCTTGTAGGCGTCCCGGAAGGGCACACCATCCAAAACCAATTTGTTGACTTCTTCCACAGTGAAGAGTAAATCATACTTGGATTGGTTAATGATATCTGAATTCACTTCCAGATTTTTGGTCATAGCCGTCAGCACATCGATGCAGTCTTTCATTGTCTGAATCGAGGGGAGAAATTGCTCTTTCATGACCTGCAGGTCTCGATGATAACCAGTTGGCAAATTGGTCAGGACCAATGCAAGTTGATTAGGAAGACCTTGGACGAGATTGCACTTTGCCCGTACCAGTTCGAATCCATCGGGGTTGTGTTTGTGCGGCATGATACTGGAGCCGGTGGTGTATTGCTGATCGAGCTTGAAAAATCCAAAATCCTGCCCTGCATAGAGACAAACATCTTCAGAGAACTTTGCGAGCGTGGCAGCCAATCCAGACAAAGCGAATGCAGTGGTTTTCTCAAGTTTTCCCCTAGTCATCTGTGCATAAACCGAGTTAGCGTTAGGTTGTGAAAATCCGAGTTCTTTGGTCGTCATCTCCCGATCCAGCGGAAAAGACGACCCATAGCCTGCGGCCGATCCGAGAGGATTTTTATCGGCTACTTTATGAGCCGCCACAAGTAGGGGCAGGTCATCAGACAAACTCTCGGCATGCGCGCCGAACCAAAGTCCAAAAGAGGAAGGCATGGCTACCTGCATGTGCGTGTAGCCCGGCATTAAATGATCTTTGTTGGCTTCACTTTTCTCGATCAGAAGTTCGAAGAAGATTTTGGCTTTTTCCGCGATTTCTTCGATTTGAACCTTAGTGTACAGCTTCATCGCTACCAGCACCTGATCATTGCGAGAGCGACCTGAGTGTACTTTTTTGCCTACATCCGCCAGCTTTCGCGTCAGCTGAAGTTCAATCTGAGAGTGGCAGTCTTCGATACCTTTTTCGATAACAAATTCACCTTTTTCGCATTGATCAAGGATTTCATCCAACCCTTCGATCAATTGGTTTTTTTCGTCAGCAGTGAGCAGATCAATGGCCGCCAGCATATTCACATGTGCCTTGGAAGCGATCACATCGTATTTGGCGATTTCGAGATCAAGGATGTAGTCCTGTCCGATAGTAAACCGCTCGAAGAGCTCGTCAATGGATTCGTTTTTCTTTTGCCAGAGTTTCATATCTCGTTACGTCATTCCGAGGACAGAGGACGAAGGAATCTCTCAAATAAGGGAGATTGCCACGTGATTTCGATATACATCTCAATCACTCGCAATGACGGTTTGTTTTGATGTTTTAAATAATTTTTCCAGGAGCCTGATATAGCCAGTAATGCCGCCTTTTATCTCATCGAGAAATATAAACTCATCGGCCGTATGGGAGCGCTCAGACATGCCCGGGCCCATCTTAAAAGTAGGAAAGTTCATGACCGCCTGATCTGAGGTAGTAGGGGAGCCGAATTTCTCAATTTTCATTAAGTCAGCAACTTTTGAAACCGCCAGATCATCTGGCAGACTCGATGGATTCAGTCTTGTAGATCGCTCTTTCACCTCACATTTCACGTGCTGCTTCACTATTTCCAAAATCTGCTTATTCGAGAATTTATCTGTGGAGCGCACATCCACCACGAAGTGGCAAACATCCGGAACTACGTTGTGCTGGTAGCCTGCGTCGATTTGGGTTACCGACATTTTCACGGGTCCGAGATGCTTGGAGATGGCTGGGAATTCAAATTCCCGAAACCACTCAATGTCTTTCATGGCGGTGTAAATCGCATTGATGCCCGTGTCCCGAGCGGCATGACCGGATTTTCCTTTGGCGTAGCAATCCAGCACCATGAGGCCTTTTTCGGCAACCGCCATTTTCATCTCGGTCGGTTCGCCCACGATAGCAAATTCGGGAACTGGTAAGTCGGGCAGCACGGACTCCACACCGTCCTTCCCGGAGTTTTCTTCCTCAGCAGATGCCACAAGAATGAGATTGTATGGGAGGTCGTCCTTGTAGAAATGAATGAACGTGCCAATGAGTGAGACCAAGCAGCCACCCGCGTCATTGCTGCCGAGACCGAAGAGCTTGCCGTCCTTTTCTATGGGGTCAAAAGGGTCGTTGGTGTAGCCGTCATTGGGCTTGACCGTGTCGTGATGCGAGTTGAGTAGGATGGTTGGTTTCTTGTCGTCAAACTGCTCATTTCGGGCGATGATATTGTTGCCTTTTCGCTCAAAATCCACTCCGTGATAGGCCAGGTAATCGCCGATGATGGTCGCCGTTTTATCTTCTTCCTTACTCAGGCTGGGCGTCCGAATCAGGTCCTTCAGCAAGTGAAGCGAGTGGCCGTATAGTTCGTCAGTAGTCATCAGTGGATGTTGGTGTATTCTTTGAATCCGGAGTTGTCGAGCTTTCCGATGGAGTCGTATTTCACGATCTTCACATTGGTGGCGCCTTTCGCAATGGCATCAAATGCATTATCCAATTTTGGAATCATACCATTAAAGATGGCACCTGATTTTCGGAGCTCCGCATAGGCTTTCATGTTCATGCTTTTGACCAGGCTCTTCGGGTCGTTGAGATCTTTAAGCACGCCATTCAGCTCGAATGCATAAATGAGGTTCACTTTGTAGTTCTCGGCCATGGCACTGGCGATGGTCGCGGCAATGGTATCTGCATTGGTGTTCAACATGTGGCCATTTCCATCATGGGTTAGGGGAGCAGCTACAGGGACGATGTTTTCCTTCAAAAGCTTATGCAGAAAGAAAGTCCGCGTGTTCACCGGATCACCGACCCAACCAAAATCCACTCCATCCACTTTTTCTCGTTTCATGGATCGCATGTAGTCGCCATCTGCGCCCGTCAAGCCCAAAGCCATGCATCCGTATCGTTGAAGTTTGGCCACAATTTTCTTGTTGACTAATCCGCCGTAGACCATGGTCACCACTTCCAGATACTCATCGTCAGTAATCCGCCGACCGTCGATTTTCTTGGCTTCCAGACCCAGTCGGTTGCCGATTTCGGTAGCTGTGGCACCTCCGCCATGAACCAGAATTTTCTTCTGATTCAGTCCGGCAAAGCTCTCCAGAAACTGATCCAGTTTCTTCGGATCTTCGATGACCGAACCTCCGATTTTTACGACATTCAATGTCTCCATTTCCATCTTAACTATTTTCTAGAATTTGTTTTAAAACTGCTTGTGCAGCAAAAAGTCGATTGTGCGCTTGTTGTTGAACAATCGAATGTTCGCTATCCAATGCATCGTCCGAGATTACAACGTTTCGTCGAACTGGCAGACAATGCATCAATTTGGCTTGATCGGTCAGGTCCATTTTTTCCTTGGTCACCATCCACTCTGGATTCTTGTCAAATTTTCCGTAATCCGAAAAGGAAGACCAGTTTTTCACATAAATGAAATCAGCTCGTTCGAAAGCTTTCTTCTGATTGTGCTCGATGGGAGCCAATCCTGTGAATTCCACGGACAAGTCCATGCCTGGTGGATGAGTAATCGTGAAATCCATTTCGGACGCCATCATCCATTCTGAAAATGAATTGGCTACAGATTGCGGCAGGGGCTTGACATGAGGCGCCCATGTCAACACAACTTTTGGTTTCTCCGTTTTTTGATATTCCCGTATGGTCATCAAATCGGTCAAGGACTGTAGCGGGTGGAGGGTGGCCGATTCTAGGTTTACTACAGGAATGCCGGACTTTTCCACAAAAGAGGCCATGAGACGATCCTGATAATCCTTTTCTCGATCCTTTAGACCTGGAAAAGATCGTACAGCAAGAATGTTGCAATAGGACGCCATAACCGGAATCGCTTCGTTGATATGCTCGGCGGTTCCTTTGTTCATGATGCTACCGTCTTCCATTTCCAGCTGCCAAGAATCCTGTGAGACGTTCAATGTCATCACTTGCATGCCTAGATTGTACCCCGCTCGCATGGTGCTCATTCGGGTACGCAGACTGGAATTGAAAAAGACCAAGCCCAATACTTTGTTCCTCCCCAAATCCTGATTGGAAAATGGATCAGCCTTCAGTGCCATGGCTTCTTTGACCAAAGCATCCGGATTGGGTGCGTCTTTGACGGAAATAAACTTCTTCATGACAGTACGATTTTTAGTGCAGCGACGAATTCGTCAGCCTGATCCTTGGTCAAACTGAGGGGAGGGAGAATTCTTAACGTGTTAGGGTTAGATGCTGATCCGGTGAAAATTTTATGGTCAAAAAGGAGTTTGGATCGAATCGGTTTTATTTCAGTATCCAAATCAATCCCAATCATCAATCCACTGCCTCGGACTTCCTTGATTTGTTCAATATCATTCAATTGATCCATTAGGTACTGCCCAACTGCGTTCGCGTTTTCAATGAGGTTTTCATTTTTCAATACGTCCAATACCGCGATCCCAGCAGCGCATGCAAGATGATTGCCTCCGAAAGTAGTCCCCAATAGACCCGGTTTAGCTTCAAAATCCGGAGAGATTAAAATGCCCCCGATGGGGAAACCATTACCCATGCCTTTGGCTACTGAAATGATATCCGGCTTGATCCCGTGGTGCTGGTAGGCGAAGAATTTTCCAGATCTTCCGTACCCGGATTGGATTTCATCCATGATCATCACCGCTCCGAATTGACTGCAAAGTGCACGAATTTGCTTGAGAAAATCTTTGGTCGGTTCATGGATGCCGCCAATGCCCTGAACGCCTTCCACCATCACAGCGCCTATCGAATCATCCATCACCAATTTCAACGCTTCCTGATCATTCAGCGGCAAGCGAATAAAGTTGCCGGTGCGATTGATTGGAGCCTGAATCTTTTGACTATCGGTTGCTTCTACGGCGAGGGATGTACGGCCGTGAAATCCTTTTTCAAATACAATTACCTTTTTTCTCCCGGTATGGAATGAAGCGAGTTTCAATGCGTTTTCTGTGGCTTCAGCACCCGAGTTGCAGAGAAAAAGAGAGTAATCGGGGAGGCCGGAAAGTTCACCGAGCTTTTGTGCAAGTTCTTCCTGGATCGGCATCTGAACAGAATTCGAATAGAAGCCAAGCTTTTCAACTTGATTCTGAATGGATGTGACGTAATGCGGATGAGAATGTCCGATGGAAATCACCGCATGTCCTCCGTAAAGGTCGAGATACTTGGTGCCATCCTTGTCCCAGACGTGGCATCCTTCTCCCTTTACAGGTTCAATCACATAGCGTGGATAGACCTCAAAAGTCTTCATCACGATTTACTGCTTTTCATTTTCGTAATTCGATTAAAGCTGGTCATCACCCCACGGATCAGGGCCGAACTAAATCCCTGATGTTCCATCTCGTTTAACCCTTCAATGGTGCATCCTTGAGGTGTTGTCACCTTGTCGATTTCAACCTCAGGGTGAGAATTGTTTTTCTGTATCAAGGAAGCCGCTCCCTTGGCGGTTTGTACTGCGATAAGCTGTGCTTCATCTGACTCAAAACCCATTTGCACACCAGCTTGGGTGGCAGCACGCAGGTATCTCATAAAGAAGGCCGTACCACTTGCACCATGTACAGTAGCAGCTTGCATGAGGCGCTCTTCGATAATCAATGTCTCACCTAGTGCATCGAAAAGCTCCTTGACTTCCGGTAAGTACGCCTTTGAGTCGTCCTCTGCTGCAAGGCACGTCATGGATTCACCAATGGCGATGGCCGTATTCGGCATTGCACGAATGATTGGGACTCGGGTTTCCAAAGAATCTGAAATAGCTGCGATTTCTACTCCGGTAATCACCGACACCAAAACCTGATCAGGTTTCAACATGGAATTGATTTCTTCAAGGACAGCTTTAACCTGACTGGGTAGTACGCAGAGCAGGATAAGTTGCGCATTGGCCACAGCATCTGTATTAATCGTTGTGGCGTTGAAGCCTTTGTCCATCATGAATTGAAGGCCGTCAATGTTTCGTCTTGCTAAGGTGATTTCATGAGGTTCGGCCTGCTTCTTCTCCACCAGGCCATTCGCTATGGAGAGACCTAAATTTCCTGCGCCTATGATGGCTATGTTTTTGTTTTCCATGATTAGAATGCTGTTGCTTTTAAGTTCAATCCTGGTTTCTCATCCAATCCGAAGATGAGGTTCATGTTTTGTACTGCTTGTCCGGATGCACCCTTGAGTAGATTATCAATGGCTGAAATGACCAATGCTTTGTCCCCAACTTTAGACACCTGAACAATTGCCTTGTTCGTGTTTACCACCATCTTCAAGTCCGGGCTTTCTTCTATCACGTGGGTGAATGCTGCATCGGCGTATTTCTCAGAATAGATTTTCTTCAACTCATCTTCCGAAGCGTCCGTGTCAAAATAAGTGGTGCAAATGATTCCACGCGTAAAGGCTCCTCGGTAGGGGATGAAATTGATTTCCTGCCCAAAGGAAGTATTCAGTTTTAGGACTGATTCTCCCGTTTCTTTTAAATGCTGATGCGTCAACGCCTTGTAGGCACTTGCGTTTGAATTTCTCCAGCTGAAGTGTGATGTGCGACTGAATGATTGACCTGCTCCCGTGGAGCCTGTGATGCCGGAAATGTGGAGTTCGGAGTTCACAGCACCAGCTTCAATGGCCGGTAGAATACCCAATTGCAGACAGGTGGCAAAGCAGCCAGGGTTGGCTATGTGATTCGCTTTCCTGATCTCTTCCAGGCTGAATTCTGGCAGTCCGTAGACAAAATCATGATTTCCCTTCAGTCGAAAATCCTGACTCAGGTCGACAATCTTATTCGTCAGCAGGTCAGGATAGTTTTCAATGATCTTGCTCGATTCCCCATGTCCCTTGCAGAGGAAAAATACATCAGCCTGACTTGTATCAATTTCCGATGAGAATTTTAACTCCGTTTCTCCGATCAAATCCTGATGTATAGATGTGATCGGTTTTCCAGACTGACTTTCACTTTGCGCAGATTCGATCTCAACATTTGGGTGATTGACCAAAATTCTGATCAGTTCACCCGCGGTGTAACCGGCCGCTCCGATGATACCTGCTTTAATCTTTTCCATCTTGCACTGATTTATGAAGTTTGGTTTGATTAGCGAAAATCTTGGCGAATCCTCGGGCATCCTGAGCTGTCCAACCGGAGTTCATTTCTCCATATTGTCCAAAACTTGATTGCATTAAATCGAAATCGGAGGTAATTCCCTGAACGAGAAAATGATAGGGTGCAAGTCGCACGGAAACTCTTCCTGAAACATTCTCCTGACTGGATTCCATAAATCCTTCAATGTTTCGCATCACAGGGTCCAGGTACTGCCCTTCGTGCATCAGGTTGCCGTACCATTGGGACAGATGGTCCTTGATGAAAAGTTGATTTTTGGAGAGAACATGTTTCTCAAGTGTGTGATGCGCCTTGATCAAAATGAGCGGCGCTGCAGCTTCAAAACCCACCCGACCTTTGATGCCAATAATCGTGTCGCCTACATGGACATCACGACCGATGGCATACTGTCTGGCCATGGCATCCAATTTTTGAATGACTTCAACCGAGCTGCCTGATTCTTCATTCAGAGAGACCGGCTCACCATTTTTAAATTCTATGGAGACGACTTCCGAATTTTCTTTCTTTAACTGGCTAGGATAGGCCTCATCTGGTAATGGTAGGTGAGAGGTAAGTGTTTCTTTGCCACCTACCGATGTTCCCCAAAGCCCTTGATTCACAGAGTATAAGGCTTTGGCCCAGTTGGAATCGACCCCATGTTTTTTCAAGTAGTCGATTTCTTCTTTTCGACTCAAGGTCATGTCACGAATTGGGGTGATGATTTCCATATCTGGGCACATGGTCTGAAAAACCAGATCGAATCGGATTTGATCGTTACCCGCTCCGGTACTGCCATGTGCGATGGCGTCTGCACCAATTTCATTGGCGAACTCTGCTATAGCTAAGGCCTGGAAAACACGTTCCGCACTTACTGACAAGGGATAGGTGTTGTTTTTCAGCACATTTCCGAACAGGAGGTATTTGATGCCTTTCTGATAGAAATTTTCGGTTTGATCATTGAATTGATAAGACTTGCAGCCGAGTGTCAATGCTTTTTCTTTCAAGACTTTTGCTTCTTCTGCATCAAATCCTCCGGTGTTTACCGTCATGGCGTAAACCTCATAACCTAAATCAGCTGAGAGGTATTTTGCACAATAGGAGGTGTCCAATCCTCCGCTAAAGGCGAGTACTACTTTCTTCATAGTCCAAATAATTTAAGAGCCGAAAAGTTGAGTTTTCCTCCGTTTTGTTTTTTGAGCATTCTGTTCTTTTTCATCTCCGAGTAACGGGCATACAATCGAGATTTTTTGATGAAATTCCATCGCTTCTCAGACTTAGCCTTTGGGTTATACATCATTGCTGTACATAGACAGTTGCTCTTGTTTTTGCTCATAAGAACCTGATAATTCACACAGCTTTGGCAACCATTCCAGAACGCTTCATCCTTCGTAAGGTGATCATAGGTCACCGGAATGTAGCCCAAGTCCGAATTGATTTTCATGACTGGTAGGGAGGTCGTAAGCCCAAAGAGTTTTGCGTTTGGAAACATCTTTTTACTGTGCTCAAATGCTTTTTTCTTGATTTTGGCTCCTACACCTGCACCGCGATAGTCGGGATTGACAATCAAACCTGAGTTGGCGACATACTGCTTGTCGCTCCAACTCTCAATGTAGCAGAATCCGACCAACACGTCATCTGTCGCAATCGCGATGATGGCCTTGCTCTCCTCGATCTTCATCTGGATGTACTCTGGTGAACGCTTGGCGATCCCGGTTCCTCGCTGCTTGGCGCTTTCCTCGATGAGTGAGCAAACTTGCTCTATGTACTTGAAGTGACTATTATCAGCCACTTTAACGCTGAACTTCTTCATTGATGACAATGAATTCGTGAACTAAAAATTTAAGAAATGGGAGGGGTAATGTTGGGGTCGAAGTACGGCTACCCCGTAGGCAGCACTAATTATTTAATAGGCCTTAGCCTGGCCGGGAATGCCCTGAATGGACGAGGTAGTATGTGCTGTATGTTTTTCACTGTTCTGCTTTTTCAGCGTACAAAGTTTGGCATAACAAACTACCAATTGCAAAAAAATGTTGCAAAATATTTGGGTAACCAATGAATCGTGCTCTACGTTTGCAATGCAAATCGATAATAATCGGTTTATAAAGAAGCGCCGAGAGACAGGCTCTATGACGCGCTAGCAACCTTCCATTAACCCAAGGAAAAGGTGCTAAGGCCTGAATGATAAATTAGATTGATATGAAACACTGTTGTTATTTAAGAGCTTAATGATTCAGTCACAAGACTGAACAAAATTGTCGTTTGGGACAGTCCTGAAGGTCAATTCTGTTGCATTTTAAGCAATGCAATAAATCCGTTGTATAAAAATATTTAAACTATAATCAGATCAAAAATGTCAGAATTAAATTTTGAAACACTCCAGCTGCACGCGGGACAAGAAGTCGATGAAACGACTCGTTCTAGAGCCGTGCCTATTTATCAGACAACATCATATACTTTCAAAAACTCCGAACATGGGGCCAATCTATTTGGCTTGAAGGAATTCGGGAACATCTACACTCGGATCATGAATCCGACAACAGATGTGTTTGAGAAGCGACTAGCAGCATTGGAAGGTGGTGTGGCAGCCGTGGCGACTTCTTCAGGTCAAGCTGCACAATTCCTTGCCCTGAACAACATCCTTGAATCCGGCGACAGTGTGGTTTCCACAGCGTTCTTGTATGGTGGGACCTACAATCAATTTAAAGTTGCTTTTAAACGACTTGGAATCGACGTGCGATTTGCCAAGAGTGATAAAGCTTCTGATTTCGAGAAACTTATCGACGAAACGACCAAGGCCATCTACATTGAGACAATTGGGAATCCTGAATTCAATATTCCTGATTTTGAGGCCATCGCTGAGGTGGCCAAGGATCATGATATTCCTTTGGTCGTTGACAATACGTTCGGTGCGGGTGGTTACTTATTTAGACCGCTTGAGCATGGCGCTAACATCGTCACGGCATCAGCTACCAAATGGATCGGAGGTCATGGAACCTCGATTGGAGGCGTGATCATCGATGGTGGCAACTATAACTGGGGTAACGGAAAGTTTCCTCAATTTTCAGAGCCTTCAGAGGGCTATCACGGACTGAATTTCTGGGAAGTATTTGGAGAAGGGAATCCGCTTGGAATGCCGAATGTGGCATTTGCCATTCGGGCAAGGGTAGAGGGATTGAGAGATTTTGGTCCGGCGTTGAGCCCATTCAATGCTTTCCAATTGTTGCAAGGTTTAGAAACCCTGTCTCTGCGTGTTCAACGTACTGTTGATAATGCGCTGGAATTTGCGCAATGGCTTGAAAATCATCCGCTTATAAAGAAAGTGAACTACCCTGGTCTTGCGTCTAGTCCTTATCATGGATTGGCAAAGAAGTATCTGAGAAATGGGTTTGGAGGTGTGCTTTCATTCGAACTCAATGGAGACAAAGAGCAGACGACTGGAGTAGTTGATAACTTGAAATTGGTCAGTCACCTGGCGAATGTTGGGGATGCCAAGACGCTGATCATCCAGCCATCCGCAACGACGCACCAGCAACTTTCGGAAGAAGAGCAGTTGGCATCAGGTGTTCAGCCGAATCAGTTAAGAGTATCCGTCGGAATCGAGCACATCGATGACATCAAGGCAGATTTTGAGCAGGCATTCGCGGCAGTTTTTGAAGGAGTGAATGCGTAAGGAAGCAACATATCATAATGAAGGACTATTTGAGCTTGAGATCGGGGAGTCAATCCCCGATCTCAAAGTTCATTTCACAACCTATGGCGAGCTCAATGAAGACAAATCGAATGTCGTCTGGGTTTTTCATGCCTTAACGGCAAACAGCGATCCGGTCGAATGGTGGCCTGGATTGGTTGGAGCTAATTGCGTCATTGATCCAGACAAATATTTCATTGTTTGCGCCAACATGCTTGGGTCTTGCTACGGCAGTACTGCACCAGATTCGTTTGATTTTCCCTTGATTACGATTCGGGATATTGTGAAAGCCAATAAGTTGGTTTACAATTATTTAGGATTGAAGAAAATCAAAATAGGAATAGGCGGATCGATGGGTGGTCAGCAGTTGCTGCAATGGGCCGTTGAGGATCCGGAGTTGTTCGAATACATTGTGCCTATTGCCACGAACACCGTTCATTCTCCTTGGGGGGTTGCTTTCAATGAAGCCCAACGAATGGCCCTTCAAAACTCAAACAAAAAGGATGGACTGGCCGCAGCAAGAGCGGTAGCTATGCTTTCGTACAGGACCTATGATTCTTACGAAAAGACGCAACTGGATTCCGATGATCGAGTTGCTGATTTTTCAGCTGCTTCTTATCAGCAATATCAAGGCAAGAAGCTTGTCGAGAGGTTCTCACCGTTTAGCTATTACGTACTTTCTCGTGCCATGGATAGCCACAATTTATCAAATGGCGTTTCCATTGAAGAAGCCTTGAATAAAATCCAAAGCCGTGGAGTTGTCATCGGTCTGGATTCCGATTTATTGTTTCCTCTTGCGGAGCAACGCCGAATTGCAGACAATCTGCCATGTGCATCTTTTCATGCCATTTCATCCGACTATGGACACGATGGCTTCCTGATTGAAGTGGAACAAATCAGCCGAATTCTTGCAGAGGAAATCTATAATTAATGGAAGACAGAGACTGCTAGAATTAGAATAGTCAAGACTACCAGCATCGCGATTTTTCCCATCTTTTCGATTTTCTGAAGATAAGGCCGTGGGTCATCAGCTTTCTGAGCCTTTTTGGCATTTGAGCCAAGGGCACCCAGTACACCACCTAAGACCAGCACTAGAACAAGTTTGGTTAGAAGGAGATGGTTTTCCAAAATCATTTGATGATATGGCATTATCAAATACAACCCGGAGAGTAGAAGTAAGCCTAATCCCAAATGCCCCATTCTGGCAAGAATCAATGCATTGGTCATGAACTTGACTGCTTCGGATTCTTCAAGCTTCTTACTTTGAATACCGAGAAACATCATGGCGAAGCTGGTTCCTACGCCCATTCCAAGTCCAATAAAGTGTACAATTAAGGCAACATCTCTCATAATTTGATAGGTTGGTTAGCGGATGAAAATTAACGATTTCTTACTGAAATCTTGTCGATTTCTTGTTGGAGATCAATGTCCTCAATACAGTGGATCACTTCAAATCCCATTTTCTGGGCAGTCTGAATATTGGCCAAGTTATCGTCAATGAAAATGCATTCTGCAGCAACCAGACCATATCTATCAAGCAATAGCTGAAAAATGGCGGGATCTGGCTTGATCAGCTTATCCACCCCGGACACCACGATTTTCTCTTCAAAAACTTCGAAAAACGGGAACAGGTCAAGCGCAGTTGGAAACGTCTCTGATGACCAATTCGTGAGCCCGTAGAGGTCAAATTTCCCTCTCAGGTTATAAAGTACCTCTACGTTTTCCTGGATGGCGCCATTGAGCATATTCACCCATTGGTCGTAGTACATTCGAATCAATTCTTCCTTTTCCGGAAATTCTTTGATTTTGATTTCGGTGGCCTCTTCCAGAGATCTGCCTCGGTCTTGCTCTATATTCCATTCGCTGGTACAGATATTGGCAAGGAATTCTTCCATCTCGGCAGTATCATCAAACACTGACTTGTAGAAATACCGAGGGTTCCAGTCGACCAGAACCCCACCAAAATCAAATACGATGTTTTTTATCATGCTTTTGGTAACTTAACGTAAAAAGTGGTGCCTTTGCCCTGCTCTGATTCAAATTCAATTTCGCCACCCATCAGTTCTGTATAGCTCTTGATAATGGATAATCCCAGACCTGTTGAAGGTTCACCGGCGGTGGGTTTTGCACTTAGGTGCTGATACTTTTTGAACACCTTTTCTTTATCTTCATCCGAGAATCCTGGCCCTTCATCAGACACTATGAAAATCATTTTTTTGTTTTCAGATTGACAACTCAGTCGTACTATAGTTCCGGACAGAGAGAATTTCAATGCATTCGAAATCAAATTTTCTATGATTTTGGGTAGGTAAAATTTATCCGCCTTTACCATCAAATCGGGTTCAGAAACTTCTTGGCTCAAGGAAATTCCCTTTTGATCAGCAGCCAATTGAAAAGTGTCAATGGCTTGCTCTAAAATTTCATTGGCGTTGAGTTGTTGAGTTTGAACATCCATTTTACCAGACTCAATACTCTCAACGTCCAAAATCTTTGTGATCATTTCTCTTAACTCATCCGAAGAACGCTCCACCGTCCATAGCATTTCAATCTGTTCTGAATTTAGATTCTCCCCCTCTTTCACCAAGGCTGTGAAGCCTAGAATCTTTCCTATTGGAGCACGCAGATCATGAGCCAGCACCTTTATGAGGTCATTCTTGTCTTTGTTGAGCTTAAAAAGCTCCCGGTTCCTTTGCTCAATTTCATTTTGCTTTTCAGCAAGTGCTTGATTCGTTTTAGTTTTTAATCTAGACCTATAGAAAAGAAGACCTACAAGAAGAATAAAAAATCCGATACCAAAATACAGGATATTCCGAATCCGTTGGGCCCCCTGAGCCTCTAAAGCGGCTTCAAGTTGTTCCTTGTATCTCAGTTCTACTTCCTCTGTCAGAATTGCAATTTCTTGAATGGGTCCTATTTCTGCAGCTTGGCTTATGCGTTCGATCAAGTCATTCACGTTCTCACCCATATATCGCTCGATCAGCTCCGTTCGTTTCTTAAAATATCTATCACTTGAGAAGTATTCTTTTATTGGAGCTCCCCAATCAGAATCTTGTGGATAGACCATTGCGAGTCCCTCAAGCTTCAAAGGGTAAAAAACCTGTCTCTTAATATTTGGAGACCTAGGAAGGGCACTTAGGAAATTAGGTAAATCGGCATATCCAAATCCGTTTTCAAGTTCCTCGATCCTTTCAATAATAGCTCCTCCGTTACCAACATATTCTATATCGAATCTCAGATTCAAGCTATCCTTTAATTTTAGGAGTCCCATCTCCAAGGTTGTATTTTCTATGGTGACTGCTACTTTATTATTCAAAGCATCTTTGAGCTGATCTGGCGATCGAGCAATTGGAATATTACCACTTGATGCCAGGACCGCTATATCAGGAAAGTAATTTGGCGAGAAACTCATCACTTCCTGTCGTTCTTTTGTGACGGAAATGGAAGAAAAACCGAATGTTCCATTGCTGGAATTCGTAACGATATCCATGACCTCCGAGAAGCCATCCGTTCTTATCCATTGAAATTCAATAGAAAGGTTGTATTTGCTTTCGAGGTATTCAAGCATATCTAAACCTAATTCATGTTCAATTCCGTCCATTACGTCCTTGGACTTTTCAATTTCCATGTTATTAGGAAACCAATAAAAAACAACACTACCTGAGCCCTTTTCTAGGATTGCCTGCCATGCATCTCCAGAAACTTGAGCATCGACTATTGAGCCAATGAAAAGCAAAAAGCCAAAAATTGAATTTTTCATAACTGGTTTGTCATGGCAAGATAATTAGGCCAAGACAGTTGTAATGAGGAAAAATTTATGACTCACCACAAAATTTGACCATTTGTGTAAACCAATCCAATATTGATTCAATGATTTCATAAATTCCAATTCGAATCCAACTTAAGGGTCCGAGTTAAATCGATTTACTAACCAAAACTCAAAGCTTTGAAAAGGAGAGATTTTATACAGATCGCCGGAATGGGTGCAGGGGCTGCAATGATGCCATTACCCATTTTTGGTAATGATGTCCCAGTGGAGGCCTTGCTCGACCCAGGGATGGAAACGGCTAAAAAGAAAGTGCTGGCAGATGTCGCCCTAAACACTGCAAAAGCCAATGGCGCAACTTATGCGGATGCTCGAATTGGAAGATACCTTAATCAATTCGTTTTCACCAGAGAAGATAAGGTTCAAAACGTAGTTAATACCGAGTCTTTTGGATGCGGCATTCGAGTCATTGCCAATGGCACCTGGGGATTCTCATCTACTATAGACGTAACACCTGAGGGGATTAAAAAGGCTACAGAAATTGCCGTCAAGATTGCAAAGGCAAATAGCAAAATTCAAAAGGAGCCTGTGAAACTAGCACCAGTTGATTCGCATGGTGAAGTTTCTTGGAAAACACCAATTGTGAGAAATGCCATGGAGGTGCCAATTACTGAAAAGGCTGATTTGCTACTAAGTGCAAACGCAGCAGCCATGGAAAATGGGGCTAACTACGTAAACTCAGCTCTTTTCCAGGTAAATGAGCAAAAATATTTTGCGTCAACTGAAGGTTCTTACATCGATCAGGATGTTCATCGAATTTGGCCTTTCATGCAAGTCACGGCAATTGATCCCAAGGTTGGTAAATTCAAGTCTCGACAGGGCTTGAGTGCTCCCATGGGAATGGGCTATGAGTACATGGATCCTGATCCGAAAGAAACATTTGAAACACCTGCGGGAGTAAAACTATTCAGAAACAGATATGACTTGGTAGCGGATGCTACCGATGCAGCAAAGCAGGCTAAAGAGATGCTTTCAGAAAACACCAAGTCTGTGGAGCCGGGTAAATACGATCTGATACTTGAGCCAAATCACTTGGGCTTGACGATCCACGAGTCAGTGGGACACCCACTGGAACTTGACCGTGTGCTAGGGTATGAAGCCAATTATGCAGGAACCTCTTTTGCTACTTTGGATAAGTGGAAGACTAAAGATTTTGAGTATGGAAGTAAGCTGGTGAACCTTGTAGCGGACAAAACACAGGTGGGTTCACTCGGAGCAGTCGGATACGACGATGAAGGAGTCAAGTGTAAGGAATGGGATTTGGTGAAAGAAGGAATCCTGGTGAATTATCAAGCTATTCGGGATCAGGTTCATATGATCGATCAGAACGAATCCCATGGCTGCTGCTACTCTCAATCTTGGAACGATGTTCAATTCCAAAGGATGCCAAATGTTTCTCTTAAACCTGGGACGGAAAAATTGAATGTAGAAGACATGATTAAGGATGTAGAGAAAGGAATCTACATCGCTGGTCGGGGTTCATATTCCATTGACCAACAGCGATACAACTTCCAATTTGGGGGAACGGTCTTTTACGAGATCAAGAACGGTGAAATAACCGGAATGCTTAATGATGTGGCCTATCAGTCCAACACTCAAGAGTTTTGGAATTCATGTGCGGCCATTTGTGATGAATCTGACTACAGAATGTTCGGTTCGTTTTTCGATGGAAAGGGTCAACCTTCCCAGATAAGTGCAGTATCCCATGGATCGTCCACTACCAGGTTTAATGGAGTGAATGTTATCAATACTGGACGAAATATTTAATCATTTAAGCAAAGAATAAAATGGCAATATTTAGCAAAGAAGAAGCAAAGCAGATCCTGGACAAAGTGCTGTCCTATTCCACTGCTGAAACCTGTGAAGCCAACTTAAATGGTGATAATTCAGGGAATATTAGATATGCACGAAACACGGTATCTACCGCCGGTTTTCAGAACAACCAAAACCTGGCCGTTCAGTCTAGTTTCGGAAAGAAAGTAGGGGTAGCCACTTGCGACGAATTCACAGATGAAGCGATCAAAAGATGCGTGAAAACCTCAGAAGAGCTAGCAAAGCTGGCTCCAGAAAACCCCGAGTTCATGGCTCCATTGGGACCGCAAGAATACAAGGAGTCTCAAGCATATTTTGATTCAACAGCGAAGATCACCCCTGATTACAGAGCTCAGGTAGCTGCCAGCAGTATTGAGCCGGCGCGAGACAAAGATGTCACCGCTGCAGGTTTTCTTAATGATTCTGCTCAGGTTGCAGCTATGGCAAATAGCAAAGGTCTTTTTGCTTACAATAAATCAACTAGCCTCGACTTTACTGTGACCATGCGATCCAATGATGGTACAGGTTCTGGATGGGTGACGAGGGATTTCAACGATGTTGACAGATTTGATGCTGCGGAAGCTTCACAGATTGCAATTGATAAAGCATTGCAATCACGAGAAGCCAAGGCAATAGAGCCTGGCAAATACACCGTGATTCTTGAGCCGGCCGCATCAGTTCAGCTACTTGGCAATATGCTCGGTTCTTTCAATGCCAGAACTGCAGATGAGGGACGTAGTTTCATGTCGAAAGAAGGTGGAGGAACGAAGCTTGGTGAGAAAATCGTAGATGAGCGAATCAACTTGTATACCGATCCGTGGAATCCATTGGTGCCAAGCGCACCTTGGAGCCAGGATGGCCAGCCAAGAAAAAAGATGCACCTCTTGAAAAACGGCGTGGTGAGTAATCTTTTTTACTCACGCTACTGGGCTGAGCAGAAAGGTGTTGATCCTGTCCCGTTTCCTTCCAATGGAATCATGGAGGGTGGAGATGCATCGCTTGAGGACTTGATTAAGGACACCAAAAAAGGAGTGTTAGTCACTCGTCTTTGGTATATCCGAACCGTAGATCCTCAAACCTTACTGTATACCGGACTGACCAGAGATGGTACGTTCTTCATTGAGAATGGAAAAATCAAGCATCCAATCAAGAACTTCCGATTCAATGAGTCACCGATTATTATGCTTAATAATTTGGAAACGCTGGGCCAGCAAGTTCGAATAGACGGAAACCTCGTGCCGTATATGAAGGTTCGTGACTTTACATTTACGAGCTTATCGGATGCAGTTTAGAAACTAGTAATTCGTTCTACGAATGAGGGATTGCCTGATTGGCGATCCCTTTTTTATTGATCCTGTTCTTCGTCCAAAGATTCCCCACATACCCTGCAGTAGTTTGACTCAGGCAGGTGTTGCGATTGCTTGCACCTGGGGCAGATCACCTTGCCTTTTTGCTTATTGACCTCTGTGGCAACCCCGATCGCAGCGAGTCCGGTAGGAACTGCAATGACACCATACCCAAGTATCATGATGGTCATCGCAATGAACTGACCTATGGGAGTGGAAGGTGAGATGTCTCCATATCCCACAGTGGTCATGGTCACAACTGCCCAGTAAACACCTCTAGGGATACTCGTGAACCCATTCTCTGGCCCTTCAATGACGAACATGACAGATCCCATAATTGTACACACGATCAGTACGAAAAACAGGAATACGAAAATCTTATTAGCACTGCGCTTGAGTCCCGCTGATAACACTTTTGCTTCTCCCAAGAACCTCATGAGCTTGAGCACCCGGAAGATTCTCATCAGTCTGAGAAGTCTTATGACTCCAAGTGAAGACACGTTCGCAAAAATTATTTCAAGAAAAAGGGGCAGGATGGCCAGTAAATCAATCACCCCGAACGTGCTAAAAGCATACCTTTTTGCATCTTTTGATGTCCACAGACGAAGGAGATATTCGATGGTGAAAATGATGGTGATGATTACCTCAAGCGTGAGAAGAATGTTGACCAGGACGGTTGAAATGCCACCCACACTCTGGATCATTACTACGGCCACAGAAATGGCAATGAGCGTAAAAATGAAAATGTCAAAGAGAATACCTTCAAGGGTTTTCGTTTCGAAAATCACCCGATAGACGTAGCGTTTAAGAGCCTTGTAATCGTTGTTGTCTTTTAGACTTACCCCTTCCGGGTTTCGTATGATTCGGATGACCGTGGATAGCCGTTTCCTGAACGTTTTTGATTCTTTCGTGAAAATGGGCTTTACACCTAATTTTCTGGCGGATTCTTTCAGGAACAAAAGAGTCTTGGCCTTAAACCGAATCACTCTTTTATTATGAATAACCGGGAGGTAGATATTGTTGTGATACCAAATGCTGAGTCGTACCATGACTCTGCTTGTCCAGCTTTCACCTTCGTCAAGATCCTCAGCTCTCAATGGTTGTATTTCTTCAATTTCAATTTTGTGTCCCGCGATGGAATTGGCGATGAGACCAAATGTCATAAACAGGCCGGTGGACAGAATGATGAAAAGCAAGATGCCCGGATCGAAAAGTTCAGACTGAAAGGACACCGGGATGGCATAAAATAGTAGCACAGTGATTAACCCTCTCGGCGCAATCCACAACTGTGGTGTGATGTCTTTACCAAGGAAAACTTTGAGCACTAGGAATCTAAGGATGAAGATGGAAGCCACCAAAGCCAGACTGATTTTCAAGACTTCCAGATTGTAAAGGCTTGAAATAAGTATGCTGGCTCCAAAAATGACAAAGAAGAATGTTCGAACAATAAAGGCAGTTTCAGCCGTCAAAGAGTGAAGTCCATGCTCCATTTCCTTGAATTTCTCCTTGTCAATAAAACGATTGAGAGGTCCGGCAAAGAACAAACCTGAGTTACTTACAGTCAGCCCAAAAATCAGGATGATAATAAGCGGGGAGAGGTGGAACATTTTCGCAACTGCATAGAGCAGCATCAGGACGGAGATCAACACGAAAAGCTTAGCATTCTCACTGATTTTTTGAAAAATGATCAAAAGCAGGTAGCTAATGACAACCGCGATGACCAAGGTGATGAGAAGGTTCAGGGCGAAAGCGCTGTATGGATTAGAAGTCGGTAGATTTTGCTCGGCGGCCAATCCATTTTCGAAATATTGGATTAGAAAATAAAACACCATAATTCCGATGATGTCCGAAAACGTGCTTTCGTAAATGTGAAACTCACGAACATCATCCTCCAGATTAGACACGCTGGGAATGATGATGGCACTTGATAAAATAGACAGAGGTGTTGAATAGAGCATGGCTTCCGGCCAGGACAATCCGGGAAGCATGTAAAAAAGAATGTATGCACCAGCAGTCAGGGACAGCCCGAGCCCAATGCCCGCCACCAAAAAGGACTTGAAGATTATTCCAACTTTGTTGCGTTTGAGCTTTAAATCAAGCGCGGCTTCCAGCACGATCATGATAAGTCCGAGTATTCCAAGGATTTCCAGAATTTGAAAAAAGTCTGGAACGTCCACTCCCAAGTACTTAAATAAGTACTGGAGTCCAACACCTAGGCCTATGAGAAGAAGCACGGATGGGATGTTCGTTTTCTTGGCAATGGCCACAAAAAAGAAAGAAATCAGAACGATGGTGGCTGCTGCGATAATCAGCGTGTATGCACTAAAACTCTCCATTTCTGGTCAGTTTGGTTTGAATTCTGTGATGAAGATAATGCAACTCAATTCGAATTTGTCCCATTCTTATCTTGGCAGTATTCTTTTGGCCTGATTTTTCTTTTTTCCTTTTAAAGCTTTTCTAAAGCGGTCATCAAAAATCCTTTCACAGTTTACTGAATAGTTAGTAGCGTTGAGTATGCGTTTGAATTTGGGAGAACCCTTTTTTTTTACCCGTTTGCAGTACGAGTCTGGTGACTGGGATGTAGATCAGCGCATGCCATCGAACATCCTGCATTCCTTGGTTCAGTACACGACTATTCCTGTGGACACGGTAGAGCGAATCGTACCACTGGCCAGTTCCGATATTTTCGAGAGTCCCTTTTGCTATTTATCTGGACATAAACTGGTCCAGTTCACGAAAGATGAAAGCAAGAATTTCAAAACTTATGTTGAAAATGGCGGATTCGTTTTTGTGGATGATTGCAACCACGACATTGAGGGTCTTTTCGCAAAATCATTCGAAAACCAAATGGCCGAGTTGTTCGGAGCATCCGAGCTCAAAAAAATTCCGGATACCCATGACATCTATAGAAGTTTCTTTGAGTTTGACGGGCCTCCTGCTACCTCACAGGAATTAAATGGTTGGGGGGATGACCTGGTACATGAATACCTTAAGGCCATTGAGGTAAACGGAAGAATAGGCGTGTTATACAGCAATAAGGACTATGGTTGCGAGTGGGATTACGATTTTAGGAATAAGCGCTGGTATAAAATAGATAACACACGTTTTGGAGTAAATATTATCACTTATGCTCTCACGAGCTGATTAGAATAATCTATGAAAGAAGATTTAGAAGTGCTTGAAAAGGAAGTGACCGAGCTGGTTCAAAAGCTGGGCTTGATGAAAAAGGAGATTCATAAGGTCGTGGTTGGCCAGGAGGAGGTTATGGATCAGCTAATTATCGGCATGCTGGCCGGAGGGCATATATTGATTGAGGGATTGCCAGGACTAGCCAAAACACTCATGATTAAATCCCTGGCCAAAGCGGTTAATCTTGATTTTAATAGAATTCAGTTCACACCTGACCTGATGCCAACGGACATTTTAGGTACGGAGGTGATCGAACAGGATTCAAGTGGGCACAAGACGTTTAAGTATAACAAGGGGCCTGTCTTTACCAATATTTTGCTGGCCGACGAAATCAATCGTACTCCCCCAAAAACTCAAGCAGCACTTCTGGAAGTCATGCAAGAGTACAAGGTGACATATGCGGGACAAGATCATCGATTGGATCAGCCGTTTTTCCTGCTTGCCACTCAGAATCCCATCGAACAATCAGGTACTTTTCCTCTCCCCGAAGCTCAGGTAGACAGGTTTCTCCTGTATGTCCTGATTGGATATCCTGACGCCAAAGAAGAAGAAGAAATTCTAAGAATGACAACCGGAAAGGTTGGAGAAAAAATGGAAGCCGTGCTTACTGGTGAGGAGATCATCCGATTGCAAGAATTGACTCGGGAGGTTTTCATTTCTGATGATTTGATCACGAAGATTTCAGATTTTGTACGCTCCACCCGCCCCGACATGAGTGATAGACCAAATGTTAAAGAGTATGTGGATTTCGGGGCAGGGCCAAGGGCCGGACAGGCCGTAATCATGGCTGCCAAAGGTCATGCGCTATTGAGAGGTAGATTCTCGGTGACGCCAGAAGACATCAAAGCAGTCATATTACCATCACTGCGACACAGGATACTGCTAAACTTCAAGGCAGAGTCTGAGAAACTCACCACCGATGCGCTGATTTCTCATCTGATGGAAGAATTCTAGCCATGTCTGTTCTCCAAATTGATCCGGGAGTACTTGCATCCATTCAGGATTTCGATTGGGTCATTCGCTCTTTAGCCTTGGGGGAGTATCATGGGAAAAAGCGAAGCGGTAAACTGGGAACGGGGATGGAGTTTAGTCAGTACAGGCCTTATAGTCAGGGAGATGACCTGCGACAACTAGACTGGAAGATGTATGCCAGAACCGATAAGTTCTACATCAAGCAATCTGAGGTAGAGACCAATGTGGATGTGACTTTTATCATCGACACCTCTCGCTCAATGTTGTACGAAGAATCCAATTGGTCGAAGTTGGAATTCGCCAAAATGCTTGCAGGGGTCCTTGGTTATGTGGCCATGGAAAATGGGGATTGGATTGGTGTATCAGATGCGGTTTCCATGAAATCTGGTAATGACTCCAGACACTGGATTCGATTTTTGAATATGCTGCAAAATCTGCCAATCAGCGAGAATTTCGTCGAGCCATATGTAGAGAATCGCAGGGCCAAAGAACTCTTTGTTGTGATCAGTGATTTATATGATCAGGATGACAGGATGAAAGCCTTTATCCAGACTTTGAAATCTCCAAGAAATGAGGTGATAGTATTTCAACCTGTTGGTGAGAAAGAGAGAGAATTGGATTTCGGTAATGCGGTGAAAATGAAGGATCTCGAGACAGGAGAAACTATTCAGTTGAATAGCGAAAGCTACAGATCAACCTACCAAACTCAATTTGAGGCCTGGGAGCGAGACTTGGCGCATGATTTTCTAGTGAATGGAATAGATTTTCATTGTGTTGATTTTACGGTCCGAATCGGAGATATCGTGAATGCTTTTCTTAATCGCCGAAAGCAACTGCTCTAATGACGTTTTTGACTCCATATTTCCTAATAGGCTTGGTCGGGTTGGCAGTGCCAATTTTGATTCACCTATGGAGTCGGAATACTCGCAAATCAGTAGAGTTTGGAAGTGTCAGATTTCTGCTGGGCACGGAGACCAGGACCATGAGGTCTATTTCACCAAGTCAGCTGATGTTGTTGCTCCTTCGGCTCCTTCTTGTCACCCTTTTTGTTTTTCTGATGTCGGAATTGGTTCTGAACAAAGAAGTCGCTCATACTCAGTGTGAGTATTTTGTAGATCCGGAATATGGCAATACTTCTTGGATTACAGAATTGAAGGATTCTACGGACAGTTCTGTGAAATGGCTTTCGTTAGGATATCCTGAAATCAACAGTCAGGTGCCGGCAGGCGAAATTGACCACTGGTTGTTGACTTCTTCCATTCAATCTGACGCTGATGAGATTGTGGTTATCACGCCTAGAAAAGTGAAAAATTATCTCGGTCGTTCAAGACCTATTTCACAGAGAATTAGATTCTTCAGCATACCCGTCACTCCAATCGAGCAAAGCCTCGCAACAATTAAGAAAGGAGGTGAGGTTTTAAGCATCGTTGGAACATATGACGAATGGGCAACTGAATACGCTCGCTTAGGTTCAGCAGACGGTATTGAACTACGTGTTACGTACCAAGTCACCGGTGGAACAGACGAGATGCAATCGATCTTTAGAAAAGCTTTCTCAGCCTTGGATGAGTTAACCCTATTGACGGTCGAAGAAAAAAATAAGGATCCGGATTGGCTTATTAATTTATCCGGTAGTGGTCCATCGAGAGATCAGAATATTATTTTTATTAGGACCGATCAGGTAGAGAAGTGGCAGAATCATTCTCAAACGGTGGTGTCAATTTCGAGTGACTGGGATGAGCTGTCAGCAGCACAGTTGGGTTTACCCTCTCGATTGCTCGAACTCCTTGCCTCCCAAATGCTAGCCACCGATAATCATGATCAGCGGACATTGCACGAAGCGAATTTTACACGAGAAGCGGATCATCTGAGAAATAAAGTTGATCTAAAATCTGAGTCACCAAATTTTGCATGGATATTATTAATGCTCATCCTGGGTATCGAGAGAGCACTTTCATATAAAACGGATAAGATATGAGAGAGCGCAATCCACTTTATCCCGCATACAAAAAATGGAACCAGAGGATTCTGTATAAAGTGGCAGCTTGGGCACTTCTCTTTTCGCTGGCAGAAATAGTTTGGGTTTATGTTTTTGGGTTTTCAGTCTTAAGTACTCTGGTCTTCATTTCCTTATTGGCAGCTATGAGTATTCATGAATGGAAACGAAGACCCATTCAATCGGACGTAATCTCATTGGTTAACAGGCAACTACCTACGCTCGAGTATAGCACGGAACTTCTGGTGGAAACACAACCGAGCGGCCTCCAGGCCTTGCAACAACAAAAAATCAGGAATGCAATCATTGGAGAACTTAAGGGATTAGATTTTCCGATTGCATGGAAGGATTTTACACTCATGGCAGGTGTGCTGATCGTGATGTTAGGCGCTGGTCTAGCTTTTACAAAAAACTATACGGATGTCATTCCGAATGAAATTCAGGAAAAGGTCTTTTCTGAGATATCCACTGAAAAAGAAGACTCCATTTTCATAAAATCGACGAACGTTTATGTTCATCCACCTAAGTACACCGAGTTGAGTTTAAAGGTGTCTGAGGAAATGAATGTTAGAATTCCCGAAGGTTCCCAATTGATTTGGAATCTTGATTTTCAAGGAGAACCGCAAGCCGTTTGGATAATGGTGAATAATGATAGTTTGCCGTTTACTCAAAATGAAAAAGGTTATCGCATCAGCCTGTTTCCTAAAGAAGATGCGATTTACACAGTTCAATTTTTAGACCATCAGGGAGGGACCAATTCCACTCCATTTTATCAACTTCAGATAATCGAGGACGAACCACCGATCGTGACAATCCAAGGGGTCGCTCAATACCAGAGGCTTGATTATAAGCCAAATCTCCAGGTAAGTTTTGAAGTAAAAATTTCTGATGACTATGGTTTGACAGACGGCTATCTGGTGGCGACAATAACCAAGGGTTCCGGAGAATCCGTGAAGTTTAGAGAGCAAAAAATACAGCTGAAAAATCCTGTCTCCGGCAAGAGCCATGAATCCCGATTGACATTGAGACCCGATGATTTTGGAATGGAGCCTGGGAATGAATTGTATTTCTATGTCACGGCACAGGATAACAAGAAACCGATTGCCCAACAGTCAAGGACAGAAACGCATTTTTTTATTTTACGGGATACTGCTGAGGTGGAATTTTCATTGCAGGGGTCACTGGGAGTGGATTTAATGCCGGATTTTTTCAGGAGCCAACTCCAAATTATTTTGGATACTGAGAAATTGATCAAGAATAAATCGAACCTTAAAAAGGAGGAATTCAATTCAACAAGCAACGAGCTGGGCTATGATCAAAAACAACTGCGACTTAAGTACGGTCAGTTCATTGGCGAAGAGGAGGATAGCGGGCTGGAAATCGAGACTGAGGAACCAGCGGGGAGTGAGGCTCCATCCGGGGAGAATGTCTTGCAGGAATTTGGGCACGATCATGATCACGAGAATGAGGAGGGACAACTTTTAGATAAAGGAACAGAGCACCACCACGACCATGAGGAGTCATTGGATCCGGAAGCCGAGGAGAATCCATTGGAGGCATTTATGCACAACCATGAAGATGAAGAAACGGCCACTTTTTTCACTCAAACATTGAAATCGAAGCTTAAGGCTGCCCTCACACAGATGTGGGATGCTGAACTTTATTTGAGGTTGTTCGAGCCACATAAGTCACTGCCGTATCAGTACGAAGCTCATAGGCTGTTGAAGGAGATTAAGAATCACGCTAGAATCTATGTTCAGCGCATTGGATTTGATCCACCACCAGTCAACGAATCCGAAAGTCGTCTGACTGGAAAGCTCAAGGAGATCAATACCCACCCATTTATCGATGAACTGAAACGAGAGGATGAATATACCTCCATGAAGAAAGCCATTGCCTGGATGTCGAAAATTCGTGTTGATAAACAAATGACGGATCTTGATAGGAATTTGCTCCAAGCAGCCGGTAATGAGTTAGCCGCATTGGCCATCGAGCAGCCTGGGAAATACCTGATGACGCTGAATGAACTCAGAAATGTCTTAAACAGTCCCTTGATAAATGCTGACGTATTAGCGAGGATAAAAGAGATTCAAAAAATGCTTTCTCAGGCCATTCCTATCGAGGATTCAATACCCAATGCTCAAGACGTATCCGGAGATGAACTTAACAGGAAATTCCTTGAACTTCTAACCGACGAATTCGAATGAACTGGGGAGTCGCATTGCCATGGTGGGCAGGCCTGATGCTGGCAGTCCTTTTGATCGGTTTGATCTATCTGGACTTCCGTTCTAGAAAACGCAAGCTTCGCTGGGTGCGGATTTTCTGCCTGACTATGATTTTCATCTCCATTGTGGGCCTATACACCAAGCCTAGCATCACGTCATCTCAGATCAGCGATAAGGTGTTCATAGTTACCAATGGATCGGAGCAAGTGGTTCAAGATAGCCTTGCGTCTGAAGGATTTCAGCTGCTTACATTTGAAGAATACCTGCTCACGGATCCCAACGTGAGCTCAGTGGTGGTCATCGGAAATGGACTTGAAGAATGGGAGATGGCTCAGCTTTCAGTGCCGATAGAGTTTCTACCCAATGGATCATATCCAGAAGGGCCTGTTGAATTATCAGTTGATAATGGATCGGTTAATTCTGAGACCACTATTGAAGTCAGACTCCAATTGGAAGATGAAATGGATGTGGGTGTCAGTGGGCCAGGAATTGAACCAATCATTTTGAAAGCTAGCCCGGATCAAAATAAATTGGAGTTTGAGGTCAAACCGACCATTCCTGGAGATTTTATGTTTCATATGAATGGAGTTCGCGATCAGGACACGGTGTTTTCAGAGATGATCCCGGTTAGGATCGAGGAGCAAATCAAAAAAAATATATTGATACTGTCTGGAGCGCCTAGTTTCGAAGTAAGATTTCTGAGGAATCATTTGATAGAAAATGGTTTTGGTATGGCCGAACGCCAGCAAGTTTCCAAGGATATTTTCCGACAGGCATTCACAAACTTGGAGAATAAGTCTTTGTCGAATTTGACTCCTCAGCTTTTAAGAGAATTTAAACTGGTAATCATCGATGAAGGGGCTTATGATGACTTATCTCGATCAGAAAAGACAAATCTAAAAGCCGCTTTAAGAATCGGCGAGTTGGGCTTGGTCTGGATGGGAGGGGAGTCCGACCTTGTTGACCTCCGAAACAGAGAAGAGAAATCCTTGACCTTTGTAAATACGACAGGATCTCAGGTTCAGCTTTCTCAATCTCCATTTGATCTGGTAGACGCAGAGGCCACTCTGAATTTTCAGGAGCATCGAATTGGCTCGCTTGGAGGCTTTGGATTAGGGAAGGTTACGGTTCCTGAGCTTTCTAAAATTTATACTTTGAAACTTAAAGGAGAACATAAACTGTATTCGGACATTTGGTTTCGATTGCTGGATTCTTCGATGGGGGTGGAATGGCAAGAAAACAAGGTAGAGTTGCTTGATTTACCGTTAGTGAATCAACCAGTGACCATGATTCTTAAAAACCCTACCGATAAAGTGATGGTTGATGGAGTGAGATTATCCATTCAGGAGAAGTGGTACCATCCAGGCTTTTTCAAGGCCCAATTTTGGCCAAAGAGATCGGGCTGGCATGAAATTACCTGGGGCGATTACAGTGAGAGCTTCTATGTTTTTGATGAGAATGATTGGCACGTAATGAGGTCGTATCAAGCCACTACCCGGACTTCCTTAGCTAGTCAGGAATTGAAAACTGATTTGGAAACCAAAATTATTCTGAAGCCCATATCAAAATGGATTTTCTTCCTTGGATTTTTATTGAGCTTTGGATTTCTGTGGATTGAGCAAAGACTAGGTTAGCCTTTCTTCTCAGATATCCATTCAAAGTCATCGGTTCTCGCGGCTTTCATGAGCATGTCTCCGATTTCTGCAGGCGGAATGGTCACTTTCCTTTTTTCCAGATCAAGCCAAGCCCCGTCTACATCAATGGTGCAGGCCAATTCCCCGGACTCCTTGAAGATGCTGTGTCTGATGCTCCATTTATACCCATCCTTTCTGGCTTTTGTAAGCTCAAAAGAAACTTCGATGGTTTCATTCATGTGCACCTCTCGGTAAAAGCGTGTGTCTTCTCGAAAGAGAATAGGGCCAATCCCGAGTTCGCTCAGGCGATTCATATCAGCGCCATTTGCTGAAAAGAATTCCAAACGTACTTGAGCAGCATAGTCATTGTAGGCGGTGTGACGCATGTGCCGATTAGGATCCAAATCAGCCCATATGATTTTATACTTTCTGGTGAAACTCATTCTTCCTTTTCTGACTTATCCTCTTTTTTCGCCTTCTGATCCTTTTTCTTCTCCTCTTTTTTCTCTGCGAATAATTCAGGCGCTACCTCGCTAAGCTGATTATACCAAGTCACCAATTTTTTGATGTCAGAGACATAAACTCTGTCCTCATCGTAAGTGGGTAAAATGTGCTTGAGAAACGCTTTGAGTTCATCAGGATCGGCGCTCTTATCAAGTCCGGTATCACCTTCAAATTCTTTGTGGATTTTCTGCATGACTTCAAGCAATGGGACAGCCCCGTCACCATCTGTGGTGTAAATGGAGATGTCCGACAAAACAGAAACTTTGGCCTGCATGCCTACGACCAGTTTCTTTTTGGTTCCATCCAAGGTCTCCAAAACGGCACCTGAACGGGTGGGGTTGACTACTTTGAAAAGTCCGCCTTTTCCTGAAACGGATGCAATATCACTAAACTCCATATCTGATTATTTGGGTGGCAAAAGTAAGCCTACTTACCGACCGATCGATTGATTTCTTCGATGTATTCTAAGATTTCTTTTCGTCCCTCGCTGGTTTCTGAGGACGTGATAAATTGAGGGGGTAGTTCCTCCCAACTTTTCTTCATATCCTTTCTGTAGCGAGCAATACTGGAGTCCAATTTGACCTTGTTCAGCTTGTCGGCTTTGGTGAAAATCATTGAAAATGGAATTGCTGTTTCACCAAGCCACGCCATAAATTCCTGATCAATTTTTTGAGGTTCCAAGCGGCAGTCAATCAGCACGAATACGCACAGCAAGTTTTCACGATTAAGGAGATAATTGTTAATCATCTTCTTCCACTTGGCCTTTTCGGTTTTAGAGACTTTGGCCCAGCCATAACCTGGTAGATCTACCAGAAACCAATTTTCATTGATTTTGAAGTGATTGATAAGTTGCGTTTTACCAGGTCTTCCCGAAACTTTTGCCAGCTTATTTCGGCCGGTCAGCATATTGATCAGAGAAGACTTGCCTACGTTGGATCTCCCAATGAAGGCATATTCAGGCAATGAGGGAGGTGGGCAGTCTTCATATACCGCACTACTTTTTTCAAAGGTCGCTGAGGTTACTAGGTTATCCATCAGTCGATAAAGTCTACTTCTTGTCGAAACGGTAATTTCATCAGCAATTGCTGGGCTTCTTGGATCGACAAACCCTGATAAATGATTTTATATAGCATCTCGGTAATGACACATTTGAATTTATAAATCTCTGAGAGTTTGTAGATCACTTCGATGGTTTTCACACCCTCTGCCACCTCTTCCATAGAATCCATGATGTCATAGATCGTTTTTCCCTCAGCGAGTTTTGAACCTACCGTGAAATTTCTGGATAGGGGAGAACCACATGTGGCAATGAGGTCTCCAACACCCGCCAAGCCTAAAAAGGGCTTGACTTCTGCGCCAAACGCTTTCCCTATGTGGATCATTTCTACCAGCCCACGGCTGATTAAAAGAGCTTTGGCATTCTCACCCATTTTCAAACCATGGAGTAAGCCTGCTCCCACGGCAATGATGTTTTTGAGAATCCCACAGAGCTCGGTTCCGATCAGGTCCTTACCACCATAAACTAGAAATCGATCGTTCCTAAGTAGTTTCTGCCCTTTTTCCACCACCTCATCGAACTGAGACGCTACAACTGTGGCGGCTGGTTTTTGCTCAGCAATCTCACGGGCGAGATTGGGGCCGGCCACACATCCAACCCTCACTACAGTAGTCTCC
This sequence comes from Cyclobacteriaceae bacterium, assembly GCA_965212145.1. GTDB lineage: Bacteria > Bacteroidota > Bacteroidia > Cytophagales > Cyclobacteriaceae > JAAEPI01. The sequence goes on from CBDBUY010000009.1 coordinate 748,944, forward strand.
TCTTTGATCACCTCGCTCATGGTCTTGACTTTATCACGAGAAAGTGGCGAACCATCGTCAACATAGTCTAGGCCTTTGGTGCCATGGATGATGATGTGATATGGTCTCAGATAGGGAGCTAATTTGCGGATCATTGACCTGAAGTCAGCCGAAGGAATCGCTGGAAAAATGGTTGGGCATTCCGAAGCGATGATTGAAAGGTCGCCAGTTACTTGAATGTTTTCTTTCAGGCTTTGACCCGCAGATTGTCTCGTGCTTTTTATACGTTCAACCCGCTCATCTCCTTTGGCATACAGCAGAACTTTCTCACAGTTTTCCGAGATTAAGTTTGCTAAGGCCGTACCAAAACTACCTGCCCCAATAACTCCAACAGAACTAGATGTAAGTTTCGAGTCCATATCCCTCCATTCTATTGTGATAATAGTACAATGTGTTTGTGTTCTGGATGATCACCTTATCTCCTTTATGGACAAGTGGCCTTTCGGTATGGTACATCCCCACATTTTTCAGACCAAGTTCAATCGAATCTGTAGCTCGGTCCCTCATGTGGTCCGCGATTCCTACTTTCCCTAGTTCATGAAGTTCAAGAACCCGGTCTCGAAGCACTTTATAATATTTTTTGAATTCTTCATAATCCAGAATCAGTTCATCATCCGGGAGTCTCAGTACCGCGTATAAATCCAATTTAGGATTCTTCCGTTCCAGCATTTTGAAAGCTGTGTAGGCCACCAAATGACTTGCAAATACCCTGTTGTGAATGTGGTATTCTTCCACGATTCTTTTGGAAAGCAATCGGACATATTCGTTTTCACGTTGAGCATTTTCAGTAATCGATCCATCACTGATAAAGTAGTCTTTTGTATCTATCTGGTTGCCCTTAGCGTCTAGGCTATTCCCTTCATTATCCACATAATTTCCGAGCACGTCCATACCTTTTCCAATGCTAATAGAAATGTTCGACCCTTTCGTAAAAAACTTAAGCATGAATGTGCCCATTTTATAAGATGTCGTGAACTCATCTGCTTCTTGATAAAAGCGCTCTTGCCCCGTTCTCTTTAAGTGCTCCTGTATAAGCGCCGGAGCTTCCAGTGTGAAATGATAATTGATCACTACTGGCACGATGAAAATCTTCTTGTCTTCGTTTTTCTGATAAAGCGTTCGCTGCGCCTCTATTGCCGTGCTTAACAACCCTAGTTTTAGATTTTTTTCGATTTCCCCCGACCGAGACCTTGTTCCGCCTGGAAAAAATAAGCTGTGGGCTCCCTCGATCAGTGCATTTTTTGAATAATTCTTAAGCGTTTCCAGATAGATGGGATTCTTCTTTCGTCTGTCTACCTTGTAGGCTCCCAGACTATTCATAAAGTAGGCTAGGATTTTGACGTTGAACAAGTTTAGTCCTGCTCCATAAATGAATGCCGGTAATCCTAAGAATTGGATGACCCAACCGATCAAAATGCTATCCAGGTTACTGAAATGTGTCGGTACCATGACGACTGTTCCCTTCTTCGCCAGCTCGCGGATTTGCTGCGTTTCGCCAACAACATGAATTTTATCGTCAAGATCTAATTGACGACTAAATAGTGACAAAAATCCCTTAACCCTTGTAGCATTCAACAGCCGAGCGAATCCGAAAGTCACAAAAGCTCGTGCGAATCGATAATATGACTTCTTGAAATTTCCAGCGATTTCTTCTGAATATCTACCAATGATCTCTTTCAGCAGCTCCTTCTCCTTTTCCTCTTTTGCCGTGTTGTCTAGATTTTGAATTTCTGCTAATTGAGAACGAATGTTGTTCCAGTAGGCTCGTTCATCCGGTGGATCTACTTTCCATGGGTTTGATTTTATCCTGATCTTCTCTTTGTAAATCGTGGTTTCAAGTTCCTCGCGAATGGGAGTCCCGTTGTTGAGCAAATAATCTAACGTATCATCAGAGACCTTTTGCAAGAATTTTTCCCTATTCTGGGACAATTTCACAATAGGCCATTGATCCTTACTCGGAATGATTTCGTCGTACCTAACCTTGTTTTTCGCCATTGGGAGCGGAAAGTTAATTGGAAATGAATTTGAACAATCAGATATTTGATTTTAGTACGACAGACAATCAAATGAATGGCTTGCGCTGTACTTTAGCAGAATAATTTTAATGAAATGAAGAAACTACTGAGTGCTTTCTGTGGATTTACACTTCTTGTATTTATTGGGTGTAGCAAGAATGATCCGGACCCAAAAAATGGGAGCAACAATCCGCCTGGTGATTTCTCCGTATCCATTAGTAATTTGTCTCATTCGGGTGCTACTATTAATTGGACCACTCCAACTGATTCTGATGGTGATGATGTTACTTACGAGGTGATCGTAAACTTGACTACCCGTGCTCTGGATATCACTGATAATTCATTGACAATGACGGATTTGTCTGGAGGGGTGGAGTATACAGGGGTTGTGGTCGCAAGTGATGGCAATGGTGGAACGTCTCAGGCAGCAATCGATTTCAGGACTTACGTCATGGATATTTCCCAGTTTGAGGTCGGGATTGGAGATTGTTCTGGCGGTAATAACTGCCTTAAAAGCATCAATCTTGTGGATTGTACTTGGCAGGAGGAAGGCGGATCAACAAAATGCTATGAAATCACCTACTATAGCAACCCGATTGATGATGATGGGCCATTTTGCCCGGAGAATGTGGAGCAAACCGGAGGGATAGGAAACTACGATGGTGACGGCATAGCTAACGGAGGGCCTCAAAATGGAGATCCGGTAGGTCTGAGCAGGTTGGATGGTGCACTTTTCCAAAAAATGGAGAATGACGGGTATGATATCATTGATCCCATGGGAAATATCAGAATTCAAACTAATGTTGGTGGAGGCGGAAGATCAAATGGTAGTACTCCTTCATTTTGCCTAGCACCTACACCGGATGATAATCTTGAACTCACTTTTAGAATTCCGGTCTGGCCAGAGGATTTAGACAATGCGGATGGCATAGAGAATGTGGAATTTATTGGAGTTGCTTTGGACGGTATTCCAATTAATGGCGCGCCTCCATCAGTGGTAGGCAACAACGGGAATATTCCATCACTTGATCGCTGCGGTGTTCATCACGATCCTGCAGGTTATCTGCACTGGCACTTTATCGCTCAAAACATGAATGACGTCCTGACGGAAGAAGGGCTTTACGAAGAAGGTGTTTTTGAATGCACCAAAATCACTCAGGATGAGTCGGCTCTCATTGGTTACGCCAGAGATGGTTATCCGATTTATTCTTCAGGTGGTGATAGCAGGGCTGATGCCCCGGCATTGGATAATTGCAATGGCCATATCGCTCAGACTGCAGAATATCCGAGTGGAGTCTATCACTATCATGCATCCACAGACGCGCCAAATGTGCCCACCTGTATCACAGGGCGCCAAGCAGTTAATGGCTTTGATAAGCCGATGTGAGATTGAAACCTATTTTAGTAACGAGCTTAATTTGGGTGGCTACCACAGTGGCCGCCCACAATTCTAAAATTACCACATGTAATCTGAGCTTATTTGAAGGGACGTGGGTAATGCAACTCTCATTTGCCCAAGCCAGCCTGGATGCTGCGATGGAGAAAAATTTTCCCAGAGAGGCCTATAGCGAACTACCTGAATATGAAATCAAGCAATGGATCGTTGATTACGTTCGCTCAAGAATCATAATTAGTATCGATGCAGAGAGATTGGAATTAGGAGCTGGAGGAATCCTTCTCGGATCGCACCAAACGGACTTAAAATTCACCATTCCGGATTTACCACTTTTCCCTGATGAGATGACCATTAGGGTACCTATTTGTGAGAATAGCAATAACCACACGAACCTTCTAAGGATTTATCAAGGTGATCAAATGTCCAAGTTTTTTTTGAGTGCAGACAATGACTTTGAAGTAAAAGTGCGATTCGAGGAAGACGCTGTTGTGGCTATTGAGGAGAGGCCAAAAAGCGACCTAACCAAAACCTTAGTTATTCTTGGGATCGGTGGGTTGCTGTTGCTAATGCTTAGATTTATTCCAAAATTCTCAGCTTCGCGAAGCTGAGCAAAAGCGTTTTTTCTCCCGCTTTGTCAAAATTGACTTTGGCTTTTTTATTGGAGCCATTGGTATCGAGAGCGAGTACCGTACCAAATCCAAATTTAGGATGTTCGACCTTGTTCCCTTCTTTCAGCAATTCAGGATTACTGGGCTCGAAATCTGGCGATGGCGTGTGATTGGTTTGGGTAAACTTCCTAGCCCCTACATCCTTCTTGATGTTTTTAACGAAAGATTTAGCCGAGTAATTGGGTGATTCAATCACGTTCTCCTTCGGTCTGAATTTCCTGGTTACGTGCAGAAACTGAGGATCCACTTCGTCTAGGAATCGACTGGGATCGCAAGTTTTGAGCCGTCCAAACCTATACCTGTTCAGCGCATAGCTGAAGTATAGCTTCTTCTTCGCCCGAGTGATAGCCACGTAAAACAAGCGCCGTTCTTCTTCCAAATCTGCTCTGGAACTTAGCATCATTTGTGATGGAAAAAGGTCTTCTTCAAGTCCTACTATAAAGACGTAATTGAATTCCAGACCCTTGGCCATGTGGATGGTCATGAGGGTTACGGCTTCATCGCTTTTCTCGTTTCTGTCTTCATCGGTCAGAAGCGCCACATCTTGGAGGAAGGCGTTAATGCCTTTGTCCTCGCGATCGGGATTGTCGGTGAATTCTTTGATGGCATTGAGCAATTCCTGGACGTTCTCGTAGCGACTCATTCCCTCGATGGACTTGTCGGCATGAAGTTCTTTTAGAATCCCTGAATTCTTTGCCACCTGGGTAGCAAACTCGAATGCGTCTTTTTTCTCGGCAGCCAACCTGAAGCTCTTGATCAATGTCGCAAAACCTTCGACCTGAGTACCGCCTTTGCCTCCAATCATAGAGCCACCTTTGGTCATGACTTCCCAGAGGGAAAGATCGTTTTCTGCTGCCGAAACAACGAGTTTCTCGATAGTTCCTGGTCCGATTCCACGTTTTGGGTAATTAATGATCCGACGCATAGCCTGTTCGTCGTTTGGGTTCACCACATATCGCATATAAGCGATCACGTCCTTGATCTCTTTTCTCTGATAGAATGAAAGACCCCCGACTACCCGGTACTTGATGTTCATCCGTCGGAGGGCTTCCTCCATGGATCGAGACTGGCTGTTTGTGCGATACAGGATAGCGAATTCCTTTTCGCTGGCGTGATCCTGCATTTTCGCCTCGAAGATCGCAGAAGCAACCAACCTGCCTTCCTCATTATCGGAGGTCGCTTTGATGAGTTCAATAAGGTCTCCATCCCCATTGTCGGTCCAAACATTCTTCTTAAGCTGAGCTCGGTTCTTATTGATCACCGAATTGGCGGCATTTACGATGGTCTTGGTCGATCGGTAATTCTGCTCAAGTTTGATGACTTTCAAATCAGGGTAATCACGCTCGAAGTTTAGAATGTTCTGAATATCGGCCCCACGAAAAGCATAGATACTCTGCGCATCGTCACCTACCACGCAAACATTTTGATTTACAGCCGCAAGCTTCTTGGCAATGAGATACTGCGAAATGTTCGTATCCTGAAACTCATCAATAAGCAGGTACTTAAATCGATGCTGATATTTGTTGAGTACATCCAAGTGCTCTTGAAAGAGGACATTGGTGTTGAACAATAGATCGTCGAAATCCATCGCATCGGCCTTGAAGCAACGCTTCGCATAGGTTTCGAAAATCATCCCCATTTCCGGACGCTGATTGGCCAGATCGTCCTCCATGTAGATTGGATTCTTCTGGTATTCCTGCCAGGAAACCAACCTGTTTTTTGCTGCCGAAATGCGATTGTAGACGACATTGGGCTTGTACAGCTTATCATCCAGGTTGTATTCCTTAACGATTTGCTTGATCAACTGCTTGGAGTCGTCAGTATCGTAAATCGTAAAGTTGCTAGGGTAGCCGATTCGTGAAGCTTCCGCTCTGAGTATTCTTGCAAAAACCGAGTGAAATGTGCCCATCCACAGGTTTCTTGCCTCAGCGCCCACAATGTTTTCAATCCGCTCTCGCATCTCCTTAGCGGCCTTGTTGGTAAAGGTCAGAGACATGATGTTGAACGGATCCACTCCGTGATGATTGATCAAATGAGCGATCCGATAGGTAAGGACACGAGTTTTCCCTGAGCCAGCACCGGCGATCAGCATACATGGCCCTTCCGTATTCACAACACCTTCTCGCTGAGGAGGATTTAGTTCGTCAAGGTAGGAGGGGCTTAGTTGATCGGACATTCGGCAAAACTACTTTGGATGCCGCGAAGTGACTTAGATTATTGGTCCAAAAAAGTTGCTTTAGGTCGTATTATTTCACCCGTAAATTTTCTTGAATGGAATCGCTCATCTAATTGTTAAATTCGCGGCATGAGTGATGGGTCAAATAGGGAAATATACTTTCATGTTGGATTAGGGAAGGTAGCATCATCGTACCTCCAACAGCGATTTTTCCCGAAGCTGAAAGGCATCCGCTATATCTCCACCCACAAGTACAAAAAAAGCGTCAGGATCATTCAGGATAGTCAAGAAACAAGATTTCTAGTGTCCCGAGAGTTTGATCGTCAGTTTGAGGATGAGGTCAAATGGTTTTCCTCACATTTCCCGAATGCCAGGGTCATCATCATTTTCAGGAGACACGACAGCTGGATTGCATCGCAGTATCGTCGGTTTGTCAAGAATGGTCTGACGATTGCATTCAACGAATTCTTCAACCTGGACCAATCAAAAAGCTCGTGGGAGCATAGGCACATAGAATTTTACTGGAAACTGGAAATGATCGAGGAATGCTTTGGTTCAACGCCGCTCGTTTTATTTCATGATGATTTGAAAAAGGATTCTCTCGGGTTTTTGCAGAAACTGAGTGCATTCATGGGAGCGACTTTCGATCCGGATTCTATCAACCTCAATGCCGCTCATAGTTCGTATTCAGAAAAGCAACTTAGAGTTTTACAGGCGTTTTGTAAAAGGTTCAAAAAGGAGCGTCCAAAGGGCTATTCCAACAAATGGAAACATTGGATGCTTTACCGTCCGTGGTGGGCGTTATTTCACTTGATTATGTACGTCGCGAAGCTCTTCCCCAATGCATGGGTACCAAAAGCGGAGCTTTGTCCTGCAGATGAAATGAAAGCCATTCGTGAGGCGTATGAGGAAGACTGGCAGAAAGTCCAAGCCTATGCCAATGCGAACAATCCTATTTGATTAGTCCTCAATTAGCACTCCACTGGCGACAAACGTGTATTCTTTTTTGGGTTCGGTGATGGATTCTATCTCTAACGCGGATCTACCCTCGTCCTGCGCAAAATGTTTAAGCGTCTCAACGGACGTTACCTTCTTGGTTAAAATTCCATCGAATATCGCTGACTTACCCTCCTGTCCTTCTTTGGGCACAAAGAATCCATAATCTTTGAAGGTAACTCTCATGGTAGAACTATCGCCGGTTTTCACGGTCATCCAGCAGCCTTTCATTTTACAGGTTTTATCAATTTCGCCCTTCAATTTGACCTGAACGGAATCATTCTCGGCCATGAGTTGATCAACAAGCCTAATATCTGTGACATCTTCTGGTGAGATGTTTTCGCCATAGGAAACGGCCGTAATTGTTACTTCAGACGAATCTGCTTCTTGCTTTTTCTCATTTTTCGGCGAGCAAGCAATTAGACAAACGAGGAGTGTTATAAAAATGTATTTCATGATCTTCGGGTTTGGAATTCAAAACTACAACTATAGATTCTTCAAATAAAGTACTTATCAAAATTGTCCTGGGACAATTCCTGTGTACCACCCTTTGGTTCGCTCCGAATGCTGTGTCCGAGGAAATCATCGCTCACACATCTTCCGGCAGTGCAGTTGGGTCGCTGACCTCAGCAGTGCAATTTGGATTTATTTTGGGGACCCTATTTTTCGGCATTTTAAACATCGCTGATAGATATTCTTCCTCCAAAGTTTTCTTGATTTCGGCTATACTCGGATCGGTGATGAATGCGACGCTGGTTTTGACGACAGATATTAGTTTGGTTTTAGGCATGAGATTTTTCGTTGGTTTTTTTCTAGCGGGTATCTATCCGGTTGGGATGAAAATCGCGGCGGATTACCACAAAGATGGACTAGGGCTAGCTTTGGGGTATTTGGTGGGAGCATTGGTACTCGGAACCGCATTTCCACATCTTTTGAAGGAAGTATTTGATCAGTTGCCCTGGCAATTGGTTATTTATTCGTCGAGTGGTTTGGCTCTGCTTGGGGGACTCATAGTAGGGTTTGGTGTGGGGGATGGTCCTTACCAAAAAAGACTTCAGTCATTTGACAGGAAGGCCATTAGTAAAGTATTCAAAGTTCCGGCTTTCCGATCGGCTGCTCTCGGATACTTTGGGCACATGTGGGAGCTCTATGCTTTTTGGGTATTCGTTCCCTTGTTGATATCCCTGCATCCTACTGTGATAAATGTGGGACTATGGAGTTTTACAATAATCGCTTTGGGTACTTTGGGCTGTATTCTGGGAGGTCATGCATCACGCCGATTCGGATCCAAACGTGTAGCCTCAATTGCGCTGAGTGTTAGTATGCTTTGTTGTCTTCTTTCACCGTTTTCATTATTTCTTCCTGAGCTGCTTTTTCTCATTTTCCTGTCAGTTTGGGGAATAGCTGTCGTGGCAGATTCTCCTCAATTCTCGTCGATTGTGGCTAACTCTATTACGGGTGAGTATAAGGGAACAGGGTTGACGATAGTCAACTGCATAGGATTTGCAATCACCATTATCAGTATACAACTGGTTGAAATGCTAGGTATTCACGACTGGACCTTGACGCTTTTAGCGATAGGACCCTTCATCGGACTGTTCTATTTCAGAAAGCTTGTCTAAAACTGTCCTTCGTCAAAACACGAAAAACAAACATTGGAGAAGTGATTGTATTTTTCGAAGGACGGGCCAGGTTTACCGAAGATCGTAATGATTCGATCGAGGCGTACTTCTTCGCCATTCTTGAGTACGGCAAAATCTCCAGATTTAGTTGAAGTGATTTCTTCTAATTGGCCCTTAATGTCCTCTATCTCATCTTTGTATGAAAAAAAATTAATGGTACCGGATTCGCCAATTTGATCCTGAATAATATCGTAAAAATCAGGGTCTATTGGCTCAAAGGGGACGTTATCTAATTTTGCAACTAAACGAGTATCCATACTGCCAGAACCACAACGGCCACAATGACCTGAATGATTCTGAAATTTAAATTGTGAAATAAAGTGTCCATAGTATGCTGGTTTGAGTGAAGTGTAAATTTATGAAATGACCAGCAGGGATCAAATAACTTCTTGGTCACTATTTCAGGAACTTATTGTACTATCGAAAGAAAAACGCACCTCTGAGCATAAAAAAACCCTGGCAAATGCCAGGGTTCGATTTCGTTAGTTGGTAATTCTAGTTGCCTAGCTTGAATAAGCTATAACCCACAGAAAGTTGGAACATGTTGTTCTTAACCTCTCCTGTTCCTTTGTCAACGTCCTTAAGACCTATGATATAACGGCCAGTTACATTCAGGCCCATCGGAAGGTCAATTCCTGCTCCAAAAGCCGCACTAAGGTCTGAGTTTTCTAACGCGCTCTTAAGATCCTGTCCGTCTTCATCCTCTGCATTAAGAATAATTCCAAACTGAGGACCAGCTTGAAGATTAAAACCTCCAGCTACATAGAATTTCAACATTACTGGGACATCCAAATAGGAGAGGTCTACTTTATCAGATCCTCTCTTAGAGAAGAGCGCCTCTGGTTGGATTCCAAATTTGGTGATTTTAATTAGGGTATATGCACCTCCGTGGTAGGCAGTGACATTGTCACCAACGTTGTTCCCGCTCAGACTTGATAAATTGATGCCTCCTTTGGCTCCAATTTCAACTTTTGCCTGGCTGAATGATGCTGTGGAAATAAAAATAATCGCAATTGCAAATAGTGTCCTTTTCATATTATTTAATTGTTTGAGGTAAGTAAGTGCAAATGTGGTGTTCCCCCATGAAATATGGAATTAATCAGGACAATCTTCTTTTGAAATCGTCATATGAGAACTCACGAACGAGTTCAAATTTGTCGTTTCGCCAAATTCCAATCGATGGATGGTTGACTCCATTGAACATCGTAGTTTTTACCATGGTATAATGCATCATGTCTTTCAGTACGATTCGATCGCCAATGTTCAAGGCTTTTTGAAAAGAGTATTCTTCCTGAAAATCACCAGCCAGACAACTAACTCCTCCCAGGCGGTATTTATATGCAAATTCTGATGCATCGGTACTTGCCCAGACAACTTCGGGTCGGTATGGCATTTCCAGGGTATCTGGCATGTGGCATGTGAACGAGGCATTGAGGATGGCTGTTTTGATCCCTCCATTCTCGACAATGTCCAGAACAGTGGTGACGAGATCGCCGGTTTGCCAGGCAAAGGCACTCCCCGGCTCCAGAATCACCTGAACTCCGTGTTTGTTTCTGAATCTCTGGATTAAGGCAATCAGATGACCAATGTCATATCCTTCACGTGCCATCAAGTGACCGCCACCAAAATTCATCCATTTAATTTTATCCAGGTACTTGCCGAATTTTGCTTCTAAATTTTCCAGCACCTTCTCGAGAGCTCGTGAATCGGACTCGCATAGCACATGGAAATGCAGCCCCTCAACGCCCTCAGGAAGTTCTTCAGGCATTTCGTCAATTGTGATGCCGAGTCGAGATGCAGAACTTGCTGGATTGTATAAATCTGTGCTCACATCGGACCACTCAGGGTTGACGCGCAATCCCAGGCTTGCTTCCCCTTTAGCCACTGGATAAAACTGTTCGTATTGATTAAGGGAATTGAAAGTCAGATGACTTGATAGGGATAGAATTTCTTCAAATTCCTGTGGATCATATGCCACTGCATATGTGTGGGATTTGGTTCTCATTTCTTCGTTGCAGAGCTTCGCCTCGTTCAAAGAACTGGTGGTTGCTCCGTGGATGTATTCTTTAACAATAGGGAAGGCACTCCACATGGCAAAACCTTTAAAAGCCAGGATGATTTCTGCTCCAGATTCCTGAGATACCTGCTTGATTAGCGTCAGGTTTCGACGAAGCTTCGACTCATCCAGAACGAAACATGGAGACGGAACCTGATCGTAATCAATCGCCATTGAGATATCGCTCTTTGATAATATCGGCGTGGTGTTTGGTATGGCCCGAAATGATGTAACCGATGGATTCCACCGTGAATTCTCCGCCACTTGCCTTTCCTGACCGTCGCATTTCCTGCATATTCAGGTTTGCGAATAAATCTATACTGGAGGCTCTGAGAATGTGAAACTCATTCAGGATGGCGCCCAGTTTTCTTTCGTTTGCCCGGCTTTGAGGTACATAAGCGTCCTGATCGAACCCTGAAAGCTCAGTGCTGTCGTTTCTGGCAAATCGCAGGGCACGGTAGCAAAACACCCGTTCAGCATCATTCAGGTGCTGGAGAACCTCCTTGATCGTCCACTTTCCCTCGGCATAGGCTGACTCTGCCTGTTCGTCTGAGATCGACTGTGCTAGTTCGCTTAGGTGATCTCCTGTCTGTATAAGATTTTCCACGACAGAACCATCACTGAGCTTGTTGATGTATCCTTGATAAAATTCCGGTACTTGTATGTTCATATAATTAATTCAATGATTCTCACTCGTAAGTGAATTCAAGATTGCCATTCACTTCTTCGTTCCAAGGTAGGCCTGATTCTGATACTTTCTCCAAGAATGGATCAGGATTAAATTCCTCCACATTTTTAACTCCAGCGCCGGACCATTCTCCGCTTAGGAACATGAAAGCTCCGGTCATAGCTGGCACTCCAGTCGTATAGGAGACGCCTTGCGCTTTGGTCTCACGGAAGGCTTGCTGGTGCGGACAGTTGTTCCAGATGTAATAGGTCTTTTCCTGTCCGTCCTTCACGCCTTTGATTCGGCAGCCAATGGAAGTTTCACCTTCGTAATTTTCTCCCAGATCACCTGGATCTGGGAGAACTGCCTTTAAGAATTGTAGGGGGATGATTTCCTTGCCTTCATAGTTGACAGGTTCTATGGACGCCATACCGATGTTCTGAATTACGCGCAGGTGCGTCAGATATTCTTCACCAAAGGTCATCCAAAACCTGGCTCTTTTGAGGCTGGGAAAATTCTTTGTGATAGATTCTAACTCTTCATGGTAAAGTAGGTAAGAGGCACGTTGACCGATATTAGGGTAGGTGAGGTCTTCCCGAAATTCAAACGGCTCTGTTTCGATCCATTTTCCGTCTTTCCAGTACTTGCCTTTTTGGGTGATCTCTCGAATGTTTATTTCCGGGTTGAAATTCGTGGCAAAGGCCTTTCCGTGATCTCCTCCATTGCAATCCACAATATCTAAATAGTGCATTTCATCAAAATGATGCTTGGCGGCAAAGGCCGTATAAACACCAGTGACACCAGGATCAAACCCACATCCCAGAATGGCGGTCAGGCCGGCTTCTTTGAATCGTTCGTTGAAAGCCCACTGCCACGAGTATTCAAATTTGGCTTCCTCTGGAGGTTCGTAATTGGCTGTGTCCAAATAGTGAACACCAGCTTGCAGGCACGCCTCCATGATGGTCAAGTCCTGATAGGGGAGCGCTACATTAATCACCATTTTAGGTTGATGCTTCTTAAAAAGGGCAACTACTTGCTTCACATGATCAGCATCAACCTGATCGGTTTGAATGGAAACTCCAAGGTCTTTATTGATGTCCTCGGCTATGGCGTCACATTTGGATTGGGTACGACTAGCCAGAACGATTTCTTCAAAAACCTTGGAGTTTTCAGCGCATTTGTAGGCCGTTACACGACCTACGCCACCAGCGCCAATGATTACTATTTTGGGCATTGATTAAGTTTTGCCCAAAGGTAATTTCTTAAAGAATAAATCGATAGGTGTATTTAAGCAAGAATGTATTTGTTCCCCTCAAATCACCAAGTTGTCCTCTCAATTGTGGAAAGCTGGTTCGTTCGCTTTGATCAAAGAATGAAGCATTATTGGACCAAGCGAGCCACAGAACCGATCCGGGGACATATTCCCACCTAAGTACCATATTAGACCTGAAATTCACAATGTTGAAATCAGGATCGTAGAATGAATAGTTGTCAGCCGACGTGCCAGGATCCCCATCCTCATCCACTTCAAAGTAGCCCGAGGACTCATTGAAAGTGATCCATTCTTCTTGAACAGAAGTGTAACGGTCTCTTAGTTCAGTGGCGTTGGAATTATTAACATTCACACGCTTGAAATCGGAGTAGACACCAGAGGAAATGAACGGCTGACCCCAATACTCGATCGTTAGATTGGGTGTTATGTTATAGTTGGCACGAATGGACATGCTGTAAGTGTTTTGCTCTATTCGCCCCATCATGTAAATTCCGTCAGACTCGTAGTTATTAGAAACATATTGAAGCATATTATCTCGGAAATTCACACTTGGTGATAACGAAATTCTCAATGCATCGGTGGGTCTTGCCGTAATGTTGATGTTCATCCCCATATTGTCTGCAAAATTCTCGTCCCCCCAATAAAACCACTGGTTAAATGAAACACGGATTTTCTTCTGGTCAGGCGTGCCTATCCAATACCACCAGTTGGAACCACCAGGGTAGGTAATTGAAGGTCCCCCTCTAAGATCTGAGTTGGCTACATTCTGTCCTTCAAAATAGAGACCACTCCCAAATCCCCAAAGATTATGGAATTGCAGGTTCATGTTGAAGTCCGCGCTAACGCTGGTTCTTACACCACCGAAATCATAATTTTGTTCGTGATAGATGCCGTAATTCTGCCACCTGAAATACTTGGTCTTGTCGTTGATTTGATAGCGATTCCAAACCCAATAGTTGACATTATCAGTTCGCTGTAGAAAACCTATATCGTTCAATTCCAGACCAGGGGATCGATGATTAACTCCCGCCCTCCAGTTCCATTTTCCACTTTGTTTTCCGAAAGACACTGATCCGAAAGTACCATCGAGAACAGTCAAGGTAGAATCTACATTTCTGTAATTGTTATCTGTACGTTGGAAATTTCGTTCAAAAGCAGTTTGAGTTTGAAGAATGGCATCAGGCGTTCCTTCCACGCGACTCATCCCAAATTTTAATTCTATGCCGTACTTTCGATCCCATATGTTGTGATTTAGGTCTACGCCGGCACTCTGGGCATTGTCATGCAGGTATTCAAGATTATTTCCTCTGTTGTTATATCGGTTAATATTGGTCACCATAGCGCCAAAGACTGTCTGGGCACCATTTAGGTCTTGTTGAAATCTCGCCACGGAGAAATTTGTCATTGGCTCAATGACTTCCTCTCTTTCATCTCCATCGAACGTCGTTACATCAGCTTTCGTTTCTGCTGTCAAAGCGTCTTGAAAACCCCATGAGAAACCCTTAGCATTCTTTCCGGTAATTTTCGCGGCAGCAATTATGCGCGTGTTGGAGGGAAAGTCTACATATTGAATATCATCATCGGTAGGATATCCCTGTGGTCTGGCACCAATTCGTCTTGAGTAAAATAGGTTATTGCGACCTCCGCTTGTTCTAAAGCTCAGAATATTGTTCCCTTCTAAAAAGAACGGTCGTTGTTCTCTAAAGAAAAGCTGGAATGCGCCCAAATTAACCATTGATGGATCTGCGTTCACCTGACCAAAGTCTGGATTGATTGTTAAATCAAGAGTAATATCAGAGGTCAGCCCGATTTTCGCATCTACTCCTATATTTCCATCAGCTTCATTCCCGGTGTCTCGATATGGGTTACCATCTTCTTTGGGAAATTTCGCAGCTGAACCCACAACATATGGTTGAATCTCCAATTGTTTCTGGGGTTTAATTCCGGTAATTCCGTTTAGCTCTCCAAAAAGATGAACCCAGCCAGGGGCTTGTGGATCAATTGGCTGCCAAGTCCAGCGTTCTTGTTCTCTGAAAAATCTTCTGGTAAACTGGATTCCCCAGGTATGAACTTCCTTATTGGCAAATCGAAGCTGTGAAAGAGGAATCTTGTATTCAGCGATCCACCCTTGATCATCTACACTTGTGTCCAAGTACCAGATTGGATCCCAGGTGGAATCCCAGTTGTCGCCATTGTTGGAAATATACTCGTCTCCTTTTACTCCAGAGACACTGGCTGTGAAGGAAAAGGCGGTTCGTTTGTCCCCGTAACTGTCTATGTTCATTTCTACCCAGTCACCATCAAATCCATCCCTTCGGGACATTCTTTTAACGATTTTTTCGGGCTCAGTATCAAATGCGCGAATTCCGACATACAGGAATTTCGCATCATAAAGTATCTTGAATTGCGTTTTCTGTGACGGATCAGATTTGTAGTCGGGTTGGTGACCAACAAAATCACCACCCCATTCTACCTGATTCCAGGCTTCATCGTCCAGGATCCCATCAATGTTGGGTGGCTCTCCTGAAACGCGCTGTGTGGTGTAACTTTTGGTAGGTTCGGCATCCTGTCCATGGGATGCCAAAACTATTAGCAATAATAGTCCTGTTAATTTGAGTTTTAGAGAAGGCATAACGTAGGGTTTGAGTTAATGACACGATCTTAGTCCGAAGGTTGCATCTGGTAGGTTTACTGAACTGAGTTTAAATGGTTACAAATGTTTTGCGAATGACATATAGAATTACATCAGCGGTTAGCTTGATAATATTCACTTCATGTGTTCCGTTGGGCAACTTACCTGTCTCTGATTCAGAGGATAAGGGGGCAAGTCAATCGATTTCTAAGAGGCTTGAATACGCTGATAAAAATTATGAAAATTATGTTGGCAATGTGATTGTAAACAGCACTAATCCTATGGTGAAATTGGGTAGTGCCCAGCCGATCGATCTGGAATTTGACTTGCTGTCGAACACCTTTGAGAATCTTCAGGCGAGATGGGTTCATTGCAATTTTGATTGGAAACCGTCACAGCTGAGGGAAATTGAATACTTGCCGGGGTTCAATCGATTTGACCACAAGTCTTTTGATTATTCCTCAAACACAAAGACACCTTACATCCAATATTTCTTTGAACTGGATCGACCCAAAGTTTCAGGAAATTATGTGTTGGTTTTGTACAGAAGAAATAACCCTGACGATCTTCTATTCTCACGGAGAATGGTCTTTTACGAATCCCAGATTGACATAGAGGCTGAAATGATCATGCCTCGAAGTGTAAAGAACCGAAGAACTCATCAGCAATTGGATTTCTCGATAAACTATAGTGCCATTGAATCGCCGAATCCGCAAAGGGATTTTAGAACCGTGCTTTTGCGAAATAAAGATTGGGAAACAGCTGTGGTAGACCTGAAAGCCAACAATGTCCTGCCAACGTCATTCAAATTGGAATGGAATTATTTCACTGGAGAGACGGAATTTGCCGGTTGGAATCAATTTAGGTGGCTTGATTTACGAACCTTCGTCGTAAGAGGAAATGGGGTGGCCAAAATCGAGAGAGGAGAGAAGAGGCTGGATGTTTATCAATCCATTGATTCTGATCATGGTAGCAACACCTATCGTCAACTCATCAATGACAACAATGGCCGGTATATTCCTGGAAACAGCGATCCCGGAGAGCCCTGGTTGGAAGCTGATTACGCTTTTGTTCATTTCACGTTGATGTCAGAAATCAATGTAGGGGATGTGTACGTCACCGGTAGATTTAATGAATGGAGACGGAATGAACGAAACAAAATGAAATATCAACCCGAAGTAGGAGCCTATGAAGCAACCATCAGGCTCAAGCAGGGATACTATGATTATCGATATGAAGTGGCTTCAGGAAGTTTCGAGCCTTACCACTTTGAGGGCTCACACTTTCAGACTGAAAACGAATACGATATCCTGATTTACTTCAGAGCACCTGGTAGAATCAATGACCGAATCATTGGCTATCGTCAGCTAAACAGCGCGGATTATTTCTAGACATTGAAACGGAAGTGCATGATGTCACCGTCCTTCACTACATACTCTTTTCCTTCAATGGCTAGTTTACCTGCTTCCTTGCAACCATGCTCTGTTTTATACTCCTGGTAATCTGGTAGTTTGATCACCTCGGACTTGATGAAACCTTTCTCAAAATCCGTGTGAATGACACCTGCAGCCTGAGGTGCTTTCCAGCCTTTTTTGATGGTCCAGGCTCGCACTTCGGTTTTACCGGCCGTGAAGTAGGTGATAAGATCGAGTAGGGCATAGGCCGACTTGATCAGTTTGCTCAGCCCGGATTCTTTCAAACCATATTCATCGAGAAACATTTCCTTTTCTTCAGGATCGTCTAGCTCCGCGATCTGAGCTTCAATGGACGCGGAAACGATGACCATATTGGCACCTTCTTCATCAGCGATCTTGGCGATCTCCTCACTCCATTGGTTTCCTGTGTTTACAGATTCCTCTTCCACGTTGGCCACATAGATGATAGGCTTCTCGGTCAAAAGCTGAAGGTCCTTTACCGCCTCGCGACTTTCTGTGTCCATTTCGAGCGAACGTCCATTTTTACCTTGTTCTAAATGGGCTTTAAATTGGAGAAGAATCTCCAATTCTTTTCTTGCTTTGGCATCACCAGATTTCCCTAGTTTTTCAACACGCTGAATTTTCTTCTCGATGGATTCAAGATCCTTTAGTTGAAGTTCTGTATCGATAATTTCCTTATCAGCCGTGGGGTTAACGCGACCAGAAACATGCACAATGTTGTCATCCTCGAAACACCTCACCACGTGAATGATGGCATCCACTTCGCGGATGTTTGCCAGGAATTTATTGCCCAGACCTTCGCCCTTGCTGGCCCCCTCAACGAGACCTGCGATATCCACAAACTCGATCACTGCCGGAATGACTTTCTCTGGGGTCACCAGATCTTCCAGGATTCCCAATCTTTCATCGGGAACGTTGATCACACCGACGTTTGGTTCGATGGTGCAAAAAGGAAAATTGGCCGCCTCCGCCTTGGCATTGGAAAGGGCATTAAACAAAGTAGACTTTCCGACATTCGGAAGCCCGACGATACCACATTGAAGACCCATGAATTTAGCTCATATTAAAGACCCGATACCTTCTCGAGCCTTTGTAAAGTTCTGAAATTGAAACTCTTACGATGGTGTAAACTGGGATTGCTGCAATCATTCCCACGATACCTCCGATCGTAGCGCCCACAAAAATAATGACAAATATTTCCAAGGGATGGGCTTTTACACTTTTCGAAAAAATAAGTGGCTGAATGACCACATTGTCTGTAACCTGAACTACTGCGAACACTGAGCAAATCTTGATAACCAACCAAAGCGTATCGTCAGTAAAGCCGGTCAACGCACTTGGTATTAATCCGATAATTACACCGAAAACCGACCCAATGATTGGGCCGAGATAGGGAATGACATTGGCGATTGCTGCGACCAAGGCAATGGTGAGCGCATATTTTACTCCCATGATGGATAAACCGATTGATGCCAGACTGAAAATCGTGAACATTTGAAACAACAACCCGAGTAGGTAATTGGATAGAAGCTTTTCAATCTTGTGGATGGCGTTAATGAATACTTCGAAAAATCTATTTGGGATTAGTGCTATCAAGCCTCGTCTCAACACACCTCTTTCATAAAGTAGAAAGGATGTGATAAACATCACCGCCATGAATCCAATGAAGATATTTCCGGTCAAGGCAATTACTTGTCCGAAAAGATTGGACATGTCTAGAGAAGTGACAAAATTGACGATACCGGTCCGCATTCCATCCACTAGAAATCCGGGCTCTTTATTCGTTAGTTCATTATCGAGCAACCATAATTCAACGGATCTAATTGGTTCAAGCAATCCCTGAGAAACTCTTTCAACATCCATTCCTCGAAGGATGGCGACCTGGTCATTTATAAGCGGAACAAGTAGCAAGACGAAAGAAACCACCAAGAAAACTAAGCCTGCATACGCTACACTAATACCCAAAACTCTAGGTACTGGCCAACTGGCAATTTCGAAACTGGTGATAAAGTTTACGATAGGTCTCAGCGCCGTAGCAATAACCACAGATATGACCAAGTAGAGAAAAACATCAGAAAAGAACCACGCCAAGGTGACGGTGAGAGCAGCAAGAAGTGCAACAATCCATAGGGTTCTGTTCATCTGATAAAAATAAAAAGCCCCTACCGTTTGGCAGGGGCTTTCGTTTAAATTATTTCTTCGGTTAGTCCCACTTTAACTCAGAGTCTTGAGAAACCGTCTCAGACTCTCTGGGCTCATGTTCTCTATCAAATTCAGCAAAGTCCACATCAGGCAAAAGCTCTGTTTTTACGTGATTAACCGTGTTATTCATTGCTTCCACGAACTTGTTGAAGTCCTCTTTGTACAAAAAGATCTTGTGCTTTTCATACACAAATCCATCATCTTTTGGCTTACGCTTACTTTCCGTGATCGTCAAGTAATAATCATTGCCGCGCGTTGCTTTCACATCAAAAAAGTATGTTCGCTTGCCGGCCCTCACTCTTTCCGAGTAAATCTCTTCTCTCCCTTTTTCGTTATTGTCTTCCACTTTCTTTTAGGTTTTAAATTCGGTTTAGGCACACAATCTTAAAAAATCTGCTCTTAAATATACCATATTCTGCCAGTTTGAGAATTTTTTGCAAGATTTTCAAAATCTCGGCCTATCATTGAATTAATGAGAATTACACTCCAAGATATTGCCCAGTTTTCCAACCTCGATTTGCTTGCTCAGCAGCTCGTGGATGGATTTATCACTGGGCTGCACAAGTCACCTTACCATGGGTTTTCTGTTGAATTTGCCGAGCACAAGCTCTACAATTTCGGTGAAAGCACGAAACACATAGATTGGAAAGTATTTGCCAGAACGGATCGACTTTATACTAAACAGTACGAGGAGGAAACGAATCTCAGGTGCCATTTGCTGGTAGATCAATCAGCGTCTATGCATTATCCCGAGAAGGAAAAGGACAAGCTGAAATTTGCGGTGTTATCAGCGGCTTCTATTGCTAATTTATTGGTGAGACAAAGGGACGCTGTGGGATTGACTTTGTTCTCGGATAAGATCGATCATCAGACGGAGCAAAAATCAACGAATGCCAACCTCCAACGGATTCTACAACACGCTGGCGATGCGCTGGTTGATCAGCCTAATCGCCTGACTGATATTTCATCTGTCCTTCATGAAATTGCTGAAAAAGTCCCGAAGAGGTCACTGATTGTCCTTTTCACGGATATGTTTCAAGACGGTGGCTCAGAGAACTTGTTTTCTGCGTTGCAGCATTTGAAGCATAATTTGAATGAGGTAATTGTTTTTCACATCTCAGACTACTCCACTGAATTAGAGTTCGATTTCGCAGATCGTCCTCACAAGTTTGTGGACATGGAGACGAAGCAAGAAATCAAAATCAATCCTCACCAAATCAAAGAGGCCTATCGGAAAGAGATGGCGCAGTTTTATAAGGAAATCAAGCTACGCTGTGGCATGCTGAAAATTGATTTTGTGGAAGTGAACACGGCGGATTCATTCAACAAAGTATTGGGTTCGTTTTTAATCAAGAGAAAGAAAATGCGATGAGAATATTGATGATGTCGATTGCACTTGTCTGTTTGAAAGTAAGCGCACAAGAGAATTTGCCTTATTAGGAAATCCCCGAGGCACAGGCTGAGTACACAGCAAAAAATATCATGAGCCGAACGATCGACGGTTTGGGATTCAGATACCATTGGGCGAGTAAGAACCTGACGGATGATAATCTGAAGTACAAAACCACCGGGGAGGCGAGAACGATCCGGCAAACGCTTGAGCATATTCACGGCCTGTCGGAGGTTATCCTGAATACAGTTAAGAATGAACCAACCATAAGGCCTTTCGATTGGTCACAGCTGACCTACGATGAACTTAGAATCCAAACCCTGGAAATGATCCAGGAGGCGAGTCAAGTGGTCCGATCCACCGAAAGTGATTTTGATGAAATGGTAATGACTTTTCAACGAGGAGAGTCTTCTTTCAGTTTTCCTTTTTGGAATTTGCTAAATGGACAGCTAGCGGATGCGATTTACCACACAGGTCAAATCACCACCCTCAGGCGGGCAGCCGGTAATCCAATTGATCAACGGATAAGTGTTTTGCAGGGAAAAGTGAAGGAAGAATGACCTTATAGGTGCATCCACTCTTTTTTGGCCAGAAGCTCTTCTTCAGTCTCTTCGTAATCTGGATCAGGGACACAGCAATCTACCGGACAAACTGCGGCACACTGAGGCTCCTCGTGGAAGCCGGTGCATTCCGTGCATTTTCCAGGTACAATGTAATAGAATTCATCTGAGACAGGCTCTTGATCTACCGTTCCGTCGATTTTGGAGCCGTCTTCCATTTCGACTTCTCTTAAATCCGTTCCATCAGCCCATTTCCATTCCACACCCCCTTCATAGATTGCAGTATTTGGGCACTCCGGTTCACAAGCTCCGCAGTTGATGCATTCGTCAGTGATCATTATAGCCATAGTCCTGTCTTTTAATTTGAGGTCGCAAAGCTATTAACCAATAAGTTTGCGTCAAAAGTTTCAAGGGATCATTAAAATGAACATTGACGAAAGGGTAGAAGCGTTCGCCAGACTTGGTGAAAAACTCAAAAATCTTGAAGAATCCGAAATTCAGGCCTTGGCATCAGTAGCCAAATCGCAGAATGGTTGGTTTGATGTGGCCAATGTCCAACGGGCCATTGATGGGCTTGTTTTTATGCTGCAGGCCGAGAAGCTGAAAAAGTGGACCAATAAATACACGCTGGAGCCACCAGTTCCACGAATAGTGGGGGTCATCATGGCAGGGAATATTCCGATGGTGGGCTTTCATGATTTATTGTCTGTTTTAATCTCCGGGCACTTTGCTGCAGTCAAGTTGAGCTCACAGGACACGATTTTGATGCAGGAATTAATCAACTGGTTAATTGAAATCGAACCCCGATTTAAGCGAAATATTGAAATCAAGACTAAACTGGACGCGATCGATGCGGTGATCTGCACAGGAAGCGACAACACCGCTCGATATTTCGAATATTATTTCGGAAAACATCCACACATAATTCGGAAGAATCGGACGTCAGTCGCTGTGCTGAGTGGGAGGGAGTCAGAAGAAGACTTTCAGCGTTTAGGAGACGATATCTTCAGTTACTATGGTCTTGGCTGTAGAAATGTCTCGAAGCTTTTTGTGTCAGAAGATTTCGATCCGGCCTCCGTGTTTTCTCCGTTGGAATCGTTTAAGGAAATCAGCTATCAACACAAGTACAACAACAACTACGATTACAACAAGGCGATTTACCTTGTCAATAAGGAAAAGCATTTTGACAATGGATTTTTACTCATGAAAGAATCAGATGATTTGGTTTCGCCTACAGCTGTATTGTATTTCCAGCGGTATAAGGATGAGGCAGAACTTGAGGCGTTATTGAAGAGCCATGAGGAAAAAATACAGTGCATTGTCGGGGAAGGCCACATACCATTTGGGAAAGCTCAATCCCCGGAATTATGGGATTATGCGGATGGCGTGGACACGTTGAAATTTTTGGAATCACTAGATTGAAAATATGAACAAGCCTTATAAGAACCCCGTCATCGTTGGATGCATGAAGCTTGGAGCTTGGGGTGCGAAGATGAGCACTTCCGAATACGAAAAATACATCGACCAATGTCTAGAGTTGGGGCTCAATGAATTTGATCATGCGGATATTTACGGTGCTCATACAACGGAGGCGGAATTCGGTGAGGTCATGGCCAAGAGGCCGGATTTGAAGGCCAAAGTGAAAGTAACCACCAAGAGCGGCATTGCGTACCCGAGTGAGCTTCGGGATCATAGGATCAAGCACTACAACTCCACTTTCGAGTATTTAGAAAGGTCGATCGATTTGGCGTTGAAAAATCTCAAGATGGAAAATATCGACGTTTTCCTAGTTCACCGCCCTGATTTCCTGATGGATCATCACGAGGTGGCTAAAGCCGGCGAGAAAGCTCAATCTGCCGGTAAGATCAATCACTTCGGAGTTTCGAATTTCTTGCCACATCAGTTTGAACTACTGAACTCAGTTATCCCATTGGCCACCAATCAGGTGGAAGTTTCGGTCAATCATTTGGAGCCATTTACTGATGGAACTCTCACTCAACTTCAGAAATATGGAGTGCAACCGAGTGCCTGGTCACCACTAGCCGGTGGAGTCATTTTCGGTGGACAGGACGAGCAATCGTCTCGTATTCGAGAAATGGCCACTCAATTAGCAGAGAAAAAGAATTGTAAGATTGATCAGATTCTCCTCGCATTCGTCATGAAGCATCCAAGTGGAATCGTTCCGGTTGTTGGAACATCCAAAATTGACCGTGTAAAGGATGCGATGGAAGCGGCAAAAATTGACCTGGCACATGAAGAATGGTATGAGCTGTGGACAGCAAGTATTGGAGAAAAGGTGGCGTAATAAAGAATTTCTATAAACTATCTTTGTTTTCTGCTAGCAGTTCCCCACCGGCCTTAACATCGAAACAGACATTATGAACACGTATAAAGAATACCTCCAGGAAATAGAAGAGCGAAAAGCTCAGGGACTTCATCCAAAGCCGATTGACGGAGCTGAATTACTCAGCGAAATCATTGACCAAATCAAAGATGCCAACAATGAGTATCGCGAAGACTCTCTTCAATTCTTTATTTACAATACTTTGCCCGGCACCACAGCGGCTGCCGGTGTGAAAGCCAAATTCCTGAAGGAAATCATTTTGGGTGAATCGCAGGTGGAAGAAATCACCCCGGATTTCGCGTTTGAGTTGCTATCTCACATGAAAGGTGGGCCATCTATCGAGGTACTCCTTGATTTGGCTCTGGGTGATGATGAAGGCATTGCTCAGCAAGCTGCGAAGGTGCTTAAGACTCAGGTGTTCCTATATGATACGGATTACGCCCGATTGAAAGAAGCCTTTGAAAATGGAAGTACGGTCGCCAAGGATATTTTAGAGAGCTACGCAAAAGCCGAGTTCTTCACAGAGCTTCCGGAAGTAGAGGAAGAAATTCAAGTCGTTACGTTTATTGCTGGAGAAGGCGACATTTCTACTGACCTCCTTTCGCCAGGTGCTGATGCGCACTCAAGATCCGATCGTGAACTTCATGGTCAGTGCCTTTTCGAACACAACAAGGAAATGCAAGCGGAATTGACTGCTCTGAAAGAACAACATCCTGACAAGCGCGTGATGCTAATCGCTGAAAAAGGAACGATGGGTGTGGGTTCTTCCAGAATGTCGGGGGTAAACAACGTGGCACTTTGGACTGGGAAACCAGCAAGTCCTTATGTTCCATTCGTGAACATCGCACCGATCATCGCAGGAACAAACGGCATCTCCCCAATATTCCTAACGACTGTCGGAGTAACAGGCGGAATCGGGATTGATCTCAAAAACTGGGTGAAAAAGACGGATGCCAATGGGAACACTGTTGTAGATGAAAATGGGGATCCGGTTTTGGAGGAAGTATATTCTGTCAAGACAGGAACGGTACTAACCATCAACACAAAAGAGAAAAAACTCTACAACGGTGACAAGGAGCTAAAGGATATTTCGGCGGCCCTGACACCACAGAAAGTCGAATTCATCAAAGCCGAAGGATCGTATGCTGTGGTGTTCGGAAAGAAACTCCAAACCTTCGCGGCGAAGACTTTGGGTGTAGAAGCACCAACTGTTTTCGCACCTTCAAAAGAGGTTTCCATTGAAGGACAGGGACTGACTGCTGTAGAAAAGATTTTCAATAAGAACGCCGTTGGAACCACGCCAGGTAAAACGCTCCATGCTGGGTCTGATGTTCGGGTAGAAGTGAACATCATTGGTTCTCAGGATACCACAGGGTTGATGACTTCTCAGGAATTGGAGTCTATGGCAGCCACCGTGATTTCTCCAGTCGTGGATGGCGCCTACCAATCAGGATGTCACACGGCTTCTGTTTGGGATTCCAAAGCTCAAGCCAACATTCCAAAGCTCATGCAATTCATGAACGATTTTGGGTTGATTACTGGTCGGGATCCAAAAGGAAAATATCACGCCATGACGGACGTGATCCACAAAGTGCTGAATGACCTTACCGTGGACGATTGGGCCATTATCATTGGTGGTGATTCACATACAAGAATGTCCAAGGGAGTGGCATTCGGTGCGGATTCGGGGACGGTTGCATTGGCATTGGCTACCGGTGAAGCTTCCATGCCGATACCGGAATCGGTGAAAGTGACTTTCAAAGGGGAAATGAAAAGCTACATGGACTTTAGAGATGTGGTTCATGCGACGCAGCAGCAAATGTTGAAGCAATTTGACGGTGAGAATGTATTCCAAGGACGAGTGATCGAAGTGCACATTGGCACACTGACCTCTGATCAGGCATTTACCTTCACGGATTGGACAGCTGAGATGAAAGCGAAAGCTTCCATTTGTATTTCTGAGGATGAGACGCTGATCGAGTCACTGGAAATTGCCAAAGGCCGTATCCAGATCATGATCCAAAAGGGCATGGACAATGAGGGGAAGGTACTCCAAGGTTTGGTGGATATCGCTGACAAGCGCATTAATGAAATCAGGTCTGGTGAAAAACCGGCGCTCGCGCCAGATGCGAATGCCAAATACTACGCAGAGGTAGAAGTTGATTTGGATATCGTTGGTGAGCCAATGATCGCTGATCCGGACGTCAACAACGAGGATGTTTCAAAGCGATACACCCACGATACTATCCGACCACTTTCCTTCTACGGTGGTACCAAAAAGGTGGACCTTGGTTTCGTCGGGTCATGCATGGTGCACAAAGGCGATATGAAGATTTTGGCGCAAATGCTGAAGAACATTGAGCAGCAACATGGCAAGGTGGAATTTAAAGCGCCGTTGGTAGTAGCTCCTCCGACGTACAACATTGTGGATGAGCTGAAAGCCGAGGGTGACTGGGAAGTGCTTCAGAAATACTCTGGTTTCGAGTTTGATGATTCAGCGCCAAAAGGAGCGGCACGAACGAAATATGAAAACATCCTTTACCTCGAGCGACCGGGTTGTAACCTGTGCATGGGGAATCAGGAAAAAGCGGAACCAGGTGACACGGTGATGGCCACTTCTACGCGTCTGTTCAAAGGGCGTGTGGTGAAAGATGGTGAAGAGAAAAAAGGCGAGTCATTACTCTCTTCCACGCCAGTGGTCGTTCTTTCCACGATCTTGGGTAGAACCCCGACGATGGAAGAATACGAAGCGGCCGTCACAGGAATTGACTTGACGAAATTCAAGCCATCTCAGAAGAAGTTGGTGGCATAAAATCACCTCTTAACAACATTATTAAGCCCGGCCAAATCTCCGGGCTTTTTTTATTCCCATTTTATTCCTGTATTTTATATTAGGATTTCGGAACCTGCGATACAGGAAAATCGTCAGGAACTAGCCGACAATCATTTAAGTTACATTTTAGTCAACCTTAAACGTCTAAATACAAATACATGCCACAGGATATACTCGGAATCGAAAAACAATTACAGTCACAACTCGGAACTCAAAAATATTTCAGTCTGCAAGACCTTTCTGAAAAAGAATCGTCCGTTAGTAAACTTCCGTATGCCATCAGAATTCTGCTTGAAAACGTGATTAGGAATTATGATGGTTTTGCGGTGACTGAGGATCATATCCAAACCGTGCTGAATTGGAAAAATACAGCTGGAGTAAAAGACATTCCGTACTCACCTGCGAGAGTTTTAATGCAGGATTTTACCGGCGTTCCCGCTGTGGTGGATATCGCTTCCATTCGATCTGAAGTGGCCAGAAAAGGCAAGGATACAAGTCAGACCAATCCCGTAGTGCCCGCTGACATGGTCATTGATCACTCAGTAGTAGTAGATCATTTCGGGACACCTGACTCCTATCAGAAGAATGTGGATCTGGAGTATCAGCGAAATGAAGAACGCTACAAGTTACTGAAGTGGGGACAACAGGCATTTGACAATTTCACGGTGGTTCCTCCAGGCATGGGGATTTGCCATCAGGTGAACCTTGAGTACTTGGCAAAAGGCGTGATTGAAAGAGACGGATATCTTTTTCCTGACACTTTGGTGGGGACCGACTCCCACACTCCAATGGTCAACGGAATAGGCGTTTTGGGCTGGGGGGTTGGAGGTATTGAGGCAGAAGCAGCCATGCTTGGCCAGCCGATTTACATGATCTTACCACAGGTGATCGGGTTGAAATTGACAGGGAAAATGGTGGAAGGAACGACCTCCACGGATTTGGTTTTAACCATTACCCGACTGCTTCGTGATTATGGTGTAGTTGGAAAAATCGTTGAGGTATTTGGTCCAGGCCTGGCGAATCTCGCCGTAACAGATCGAGCGACTATTTCGAACATGTCACCGGAATTTGGTTGCACGGACACCCACTGGCCAATTGACTCTCAGACACTGGATTACATGCGCAAGACCAGCCGAACCGAAGAGCACATTGACATGGTGGAGGCATACGCCAAAGCGAACATGCTTTGGAGAGATGACGAGGCTCAAATTGACTACACGGATGTGATCGAATTGGATCTTGGAACAGTGGAGCCAACAATTTCGGGTCCGAAACGTCCACAAGACAAGATTTTACTTCGAGACGCTAAAGGCCAAATCGACAAACTTTTAAACGATTTCGGTTCCAAAAGACAAAGCATTGAAGTCAAGACCAAAGACTATGGAGACTTCACGTTGGACGAAGCTTCCGTGGTTATTGCCGCCATCACCTCTTGCACGAACACCTCCAATCCAAGTGTGATGATCGGAGCAGGATTGGTCGCTAAGAAAGCGAACGCAAGAGGCTTAAAAACGAAACCTTGGGTAAAAAGCTCATTGGCTCCAGGCTCTAGGGTAGTGACTGAATATTTGGACAAGTCAGATCTCTCGAAAGAACTGGACATGTTAAAATTCCACACTGTTGGATACGGCTGCACCACCTGCATCGGCAACTCAGGGGACATGATTGATGAGGTGCAAAAAGCCGTCATCGATAACAATATGGTTGTTTGTTCGGCTTTATCTGGAAATAGAAACTTCGAAGCGCGGATTCACCCGAACATTAAAATGAACTTCCTGGCTTCTCCCATGCTCGTGGTAGCTTATGCGTTGGCCGGGACCATGGATTTTGATATGAACAACGATTCACTTGGAAATGATCAGGACGGAAATCCTGTCTATTTAAAAGATATCTGGCCCTCTTCTTCTGAGATTCAGGCCGTCATGACTCAAGTGCTCAGCCCGGCGGATTACAAGTCGAATTACGAGACCATTTTCAACGGAGATGACACCTGGAAAAACCTAAAAGCGCCTACCGGAAAAATCTATGACTGGGACAGCAAATCCACCTACATTCAGGAGGCTCCTTTCTTCCAGAACATTTCAGAAGACATACCGAACCCTGAAAACATCAAGGGAGCCAAAGTACTTCTTCAAATGGGTGACATGGTGACAACTGATCACATTTCTCCGGCGGGTAAATTCCTGCCTGAACACCCGGCCGGAAAGTATTTGGTGGAGAATGGTGTAGAGAAGAAAGACTTCAATTCCTACGGTTCGCGTCGCGGTAATCATGAAGTAATGATGCGAGGTACATTCGCCAACGTGCGAATCAAGAACAAACTTGCCTCCCGTGAAGGTGGCTGGACGACCTATCATCCAACCGGTGAGGAAATGACCGTTTTTGATGCTTCCATGAAATACCAGGAAGCTGGAACTCCGCTGGTCGTTATCGGAGGAAAAGAATACGGTTCAGGCTCTTCAAGAGACTGGGCGGCCAAGGGCACAACATTGCTTGGCGTGAAAGCCGTAATCGTAGAAAGCTATGAACGTATTCACCGATCAAACCTTGTTGGCATGGGTGTACTGCCACTTCAATTCAAAGAGGGTGAGACACAGGACACGCTTGGTCTTACAGGTGAGGAATCGTATGATATCACCGGAATTTCCGATAATTTAACCCCTGGCAAACTTGTGGATGTCACCGCAACCAAGCCAAATGGAACGGAAGTGAAATTCCAGGCTAAAGTTAGACTTGATTCGGGCGTAGATGTAGAATACTACAAACACGGCGGAATTCTTCATTATGTGTTGAGACAGTTCTTAAGTGCAAACTAAATACCCCGAAACATGCGGGACGTAATCATCATCGGAGGTGGGCTCGCTGGGCTCACCTCTTCTGTTTTATTAAAACGAACAGGACTGGATGTCACCTTGATTGAGCGTAAAAGCTATCCATTTCATAGGGTCTGTGGCGAGTATATCTCTAACGAAGTTCTGGATTTCTTAACGAGAGAAAACCTTCTTCCGGAAATTGAATTCCCGAGAATATCCAGGTTTGGGCTGTCTAGTGTTTCAGGTAGCATGTCGTACTCAGATTTGCCACTTGGAGGTTTTGGGATAAGTCGGTATTCGCTGGATTTTCACCTTTACCAGTTGGCCATCAAAGAGGGCGTGAATGTCCTGAATGAGACTGTTTCTGGTATAGAGTTCAATAATGATCAGTTTGATATTACTGTGGATAACGAGCTTCTTTCATCCAGAATTTGCATTGGAGCATTCGGAAAGCGATCCAATTTGGATAGTGCTATGAATAGATCATTTTTCCAAAAAAGATCACCTTATGTTGGAGTGAAATACCATGCAAGAACAGAGCATCCATCGGATCTTGTTGCACTTCATAATTTCTCAAAAGGCTATTGCGGAATCAGTAGAGTCGAGGATGAAAAGACCAATATCTGCTACCTGACCCATCGGTCTAATTTGAAGAAATTCGGCAACATACCTGAGATGGAAGAGGAGGTTTTGTTCCGAAATTCAAGACTCAAGGAAATATTTAAGAACGCCGAATTTCTTTGGAAAAAACCAGAGGTCATCAATGAAATCACCTTTGAGCAAAAATCTCTGATTGAGAATCACGTACTCATGTGCGGCGACTCTGCAGGGATGATCACCCCACTTTGCGGTAACGGAATGGCCATGGCTATCCATTCTGCGAAAATATTGAGCGAGGAGGTTGTTAAGTATTTTTCAGAAGGTGGAAACCGAGAGGCATTGGAACAAGCCTACGAAAACAAGTGGAATAAAGAATTCAAAAGTCGTCTCCAATATGGCCGGAGAGTTCAGAAACTTTTTGGTAGTCCTTTATTATCCAACTTTTCAGTAAATCTGATCAACACGGTTAAACCTCTCGCTAGAAATATCATTCGTCGAACGCATGGCTCACCTATCTAGCTGAGACCCAAGAGCAAGAAAAAGCTATTGAGGCAGACGGATGATATGGTATTTAGTCTCATAGTACCAGAGTAATTAGCAGCACTTTCATCACCGGCAATCTGAAAGAACCAAATGGTAAAATAGATGACAATAGGTGCAAGAAACATTAAAAAAGCCAGTGCCATTTTCATGTCGAAATAGGAAAGGAAGTACCAGAAGTAAAGACCAGCGCTAACGGAAAATATGATTCCAGTAAAAAGAAATGTTCCGGTAATACCAAGCATATAGCTCAGTGTTTTATCCCCTCGCTTTGAGTCCTCCTCGTGTTGATAAACTTGGGTCATGGGATACGAACCCCATAGCAGAGCCGAACTTAACAAAGCTGGAGTGTAAACTTCCCACCCAAGTTCTGCCAATGTCACTTCATGTAATCCCAAGTACGCCATGACAAACGTGAAGGCTCCCTGAAAGAGCCCAGCAACTAGCCAACTCAAAATGGCATATTTTTTCAGTCTGATGGACCGGTGACTGTAGGCTTTTGAGACTAAACCATAAATGAAAAGCATCAGGGCAAATTGCCAACTGATAATGAATCCGATTATGATCGCGATGAAATCGAAAATCAACGAAATATAATACAGGTCCCGGGTTACCTTAGGGGGATATTTTAACCCACCAATGCTTTTTTCGTCTTTGTCAAAGTAGCTGTTGAAACCATTGCTCGCAGGATATAAGAACATGTGCAATGCAATAAAAACCAATGACAGATTCAAAAGTTCAACCTCCGGATTTATCGCCCAAGCGAATACGAATACCGGCATCAGAAAGAAGGAAAATGGAATCCTCAAATGCAATAAAGTAGACCGAGTGAACATGTTATAATGCTTTGCGGTTAAGATAGAATATATTACGAGACTGACACAACATCATGTCCTATCTAACCGCCTTTGGAACCTCTAATCCTGACATTTGCATAAAGCAAACCGATGTGGTGGAATTCATGATTGGTGCGCATGGATTGAATGAAAAAGAGGCCCATGAGTTACGGGTTCTTTATCGAGCTACTGGAATTAATCAGCGATTCACGACCATCCCGGATTATTCCGGAGAAAAACGAGAGTTTTTCAACGAGGCAGTTGACTTAGAACCATTTCCGACGACCAAAGAAAGAAATGAACGATACAGAAAATATGCTCTAACGATAGCTGAAAATGCTGCAAGAGAATGCTTAGTTGGTCACAGGTTTAAAGACATAACTCATTTAATAACGATCAGTTGCACGGGGTTATATGCACCGGGATTGGATATTGAATTGATAGAAAATCTCGGATTGGATAAGGGAGTGGAGCGAACGGCCATTAATTACATGGGCTGTTATGCGGCCTTCAATGCCCTGAAAACCGCCGACTATATCTGTAGAGCTGAACCCAATAGCCGGGTTCTGGTGGTAGCTGTGGAAATGTGCACACTTCATTTTCAAAAAGAAAACACTGAAGATAATCTCTTGGCAAACGCCTTGTTCGGTGATGGAGGAGCCGCTGTTTTGGTAGAGGCATCTGTTGGGTCAAAAGGAATTGAACTGAGGAAATTTCGAAATGCGCTTCTCTCAAGAAATCGCGATGAAATGGCGTGGACCATTGGAGACCATGGATTCAACATGAAGTTATCAGCCTATGTCCCTGATGCCATTAAGACCGCAATAAACCCGCTCTTGGAAGAACTGGATGAGGGCAATGAGTTTGACTTGTACGCTATCCACCCTGGAGGACGTAGAATCCTGACAGTAGTCGAGGAGCAGTTGGCAATTACCAAAAATCAGAATGCACCAGCTCACCATGTTCTCCGAAACTATGGGAACATGTCAAGCCCCACCATTTTATTCGTACTAAAGGAAATCTTTGATGCATTGGAGTCAATTGATGACGGAAAGTCGTTGCTGGGATTTGCCTTTGGGCCGGGCCTTACGCTTGAATCATTGATCGGCAAAGTGCACTATCATGGGTAGGTTTTCTCAGCGCTCCACGGAGGAAGAGATCATGGATGACCTCAATTCAGGAGGAGAGATCATTAACCAGACTTTGCGAGAACTTGAAACTATCAATCGGTTACTAGGTGGAAATCGGGTGACATTGGACGGAATCAGGAAATTAATTGACCCAGCTGTGGAGAAAACCTGGAAAATCGTGGACATAGGTTGCGGTGGAGGAGACATCCTTAAGCTCATTGCGAAATGGGGCAGAAAAGAAGGAATCAAGCTACAACTTGTTGGTATAGATGCAAATCCCAATGTGATCGCTTTTGCAGAAGGTAATTGTCAGGATTTTCCAGAAATCTCCTTTCAGACCTTGGATATTTTCTCTTCTGAATTCAGAGAGCTTGAGTTTGACATCCTCACAGCCACGTTGTTCTTTCATCATTTCCAAGATGATCAGTTGGCAGATTTCATTAAGCAGGCTGATGAAAAGGCCCAGGTCGGGATTGTCATCAATGACCTTCACCGCCATTGGCTCGCTTACTACTCCATTAACTTACTGACTTCACTTTTTTCTAAATCGTCAATGGTCAAGAACGATGCAGGAATCTCAGTTTTGAGATCATTTAAACGAACCGATTGGAAGGATATATTAGAGTCTGCGGAACTGGACAATTATTCACTCAAATGGATGTGGGCGTTTCGGTGGCAGGTGGTGATTAGATAATGTTCTGAGTCCGTGATAATAAGCTCGCAGAATACATCTAATTTTGCGCCTTCAAAATTTATCAATGCAAGACATCCGAAACATTGCTATTATCGCACACGTCGATCACGGCAAAACCACGCTAGTAGACAAGATCATTTACGCCAGTAAAATCTTTGGGGATCACGAAGAAAAAAGTGAACTCATTCTGGACAGTAACGACCTGGAGCGGGAAAGAGGAATTACTATCCTTTCCAAAAACGTGAGCGTCACGTACAAAGACGTCAAAATCAACATCATCGATACCCCCGGTCACGCCGACTTTGGTGGTGAAGTAGAGCGAGTACTGAAGATGGCGGATGGAGTTATTCTTTTAGTGGATGCTTTTGAAGGTCCCATGCCTCAAACAAGATTCGTTTTAGGTAAAGCTATTGGCCTAGGCTTGAAGCCAATTGTGGTGGTAAATAAGGTTGACAAAGAAAACTGCCGTCCTGACGAAGTGCACGAACAAGTTTTCGACCTGATGTTTGCGCTGGACGCGACTGAAGATCAATTGGATTTCAAAACCATGTACGGTTCTTCCAAGCAAGGTTGGATGGGTGCTGATTGGAAAAAACCAACAGATAATATCACGCCACTTTTGGATCTCATCATTGACGAGATTCCACCTGCTCCAATAAATGAAGGAGTTCCAACCCTACAAATCACCTCATTGGATTATTCCTCATTCGTTGGTCGAATTGCGATTGGTCGTGTTTCGCAGGGAACTATGAAAGTGGGAGCGCAGCTAGGCTTAAGTAAAAGAGATGGTTCACTTAAGAAAGTGAAAATCAAGGAGTTGCATGTCTTCGAGGGACTAGGGAAAAGACAAGTGGAAGAAGTCAGATCAGGCGATATCTGTGCCATAACGGGTATCGAAGGATTTGACATTGGCGATACGTTGACGGATTTCGAGAATCCGAACATCATGCCAAGGATATCTATTGATGAGCCCACAATGAGCATGCTCTTCACTATTAATGATTCTCCTTTCTTTGGTAAGGACGGAAAATTCGTGACCTCACGTCACCTCAGAGATCGATTGATGAAGGAGACAGAAAAGAATCTGGCCCTTCGAGTAAAAGAGACCGAAACAGAAGACAAATTCATGGTCTACGGTCGCGGAGTTCTTCACTTGTCAGTTTTGATTGAAACCATGCGAAGAGAAGGATACGAGCTTCAAGTTGGACAGCCTCAGGTATTATTCAAGGAAGGGGAGAATGGTGAAAAACTAGAACCTATCGAGCACATGGTAGTGGATGTGCCGGAGGAGTTCTCAGGAAAGGTGATCGAATTGGCGACTCAGCGAAAAGGAGATCTGACCATTATGGAGCCAAAGGGAGACTTGCAGCACTTGGAGTTTGACATTCCTGCCAGAGGATTGATTGGATTAAGAAATAACATGTTGACGGCAACTTCTGGTGAGGCCATCATGACCCACCGATTCAAGTCATACGAACCATTCAAAGGTGAAATTCAAGGGAGAATAAACGGTTCTTTGATTTCCATGGAAAATGGTCCTGGAACTGCTTATTCTATTGACAAACTACAAGACAGAGGTCGATTTTTCGTTGATCCGGGCGAGGAATTGTATACCGGGCAGGTGATTGGCGAGCACTCTAGAGACAATGACCTGATGGTGAATATCCAGAAAGGGAAAAAGCTGACGAACATGAGAACGCAGAGCACGGATGCAGCAGTGAAGATTGCTCCGAAAAGAAAGTTTTCATTAGAGGAAGCGTTGGAGTACATCCAGGAGGATGAGTACTTGGAGGTGACTCCAAAGACCTACCGAATGAGGAAGATTTACCTGAATGAGCACGAGCGCAAGAAGCAGTCGAATGCTGCTGCGGCCTCATAAAGGCTCCAAATGCCAGTTATATAATTGCGGATACTAGTTGTCCGAAATCATTGTTTAATTCAAAGAATATAAACGCAACAAATGAAAAACATTCTAACATTCATAGGGCTGGTCATCGGGGTAACGGTGCTGGCTCAGGATCCTATCAAGGTGACCATCGATTTGACTCAAACGAAGAACGATCAAGTTCCAGTGACCATCGAATTACCTAAAATTTCGGAGGATTATGTGGAGTACCACATGGCCAAGATTGTTCCTGGAACATACAGCATCTCTGATTTTGGCAGGTTGGTGACAGATTTCAGAGCGTATGATAAGAAGGGTCGTGAGTTGACTGTCGACCCTATGGGGATTGCCAGAAACATCTATGGTATCAGTGATGCAAAGAAGCTGCGAAAGATCACTTATTGGGTGCATGACTCATTCGATGAAGCACCGACTTATTCTGACAACATCATTTTCGAGCCGGGTGGAACGAACATTGAGGCGGAACGCGATGTGTTCGTGATGAACACTTTCGGGTTTGTGGGATACATCGATGGCATGAAATTCAGCCCGTATGAGGTGAACATCAAGCACAAGGAAAGCATCTACGGCGCGACTTCCTTGAAAAGAAAAAGCAGCACGGCTGATACCGATACATTCGTCGCTGACAACTTCAACTTTCTGGCGGACGCTCCAATCATGTATTGTGAGCCGGACACGGTCACCAGAAACATTGCCGGAGCAGAGATCATCGTTTCGGTATTTTCTCCAAATGATAAGATGTCTGCCAATGACGTGATGGACAACATCTACGACTTGATGGTGGCTCAGAGTAAGTATCTGGGAGGTGAGCTACCCGTAGACCGCTACGCATATTTGATCTACTTGATGGATTACAATTCCCTTTCGGGTTCCATGGGAGCCCTAGAGCACTCTTATTCCTCTCTTTATACTTTGCCTGAAGGAGATCCCAATCAACTGGCACAGACGGTGCGAGACGTAGCGGCGCATGAGTTTTTCCACATCGTGACGCCATTGAACATTCATTCCGAAGAAATTCATGACTTCAATTACATCGATCCGGAAATGTCGCAGCACTTGTGGTTGTACGAGGGGGTGACAGAGTATAGTTCCATGCACGTGCAAGTGCAATATGACCTATTCAGCCGAGAAGATTTTCTCGGACAGGTGAAGCAAAAGCTGCAGGTAGCTGATCAGTTTCCTGCTGAAGTTTTCTTTCACGGAAATGAGCGAAAATATTCTGGAGCCGGAATTTGAACCGATGTACTCTAACGTATACTACAAAGGCGCTCTGATTGGTATGTGTTTGGATTTGTATTTGATTAAGTACTCTGATGGAGAAAAGGATCTTCAATGGCTGATGAGAGAGCTTTCAAAAGAGTACGGTATGAATCAGGCCTTCAAAGATGAGGAGCTTTTTGATAAAATCGAAAGTCTGACTTATCCAGAGATTGGAGAATTTCTGAGAACATATGTAGCAGGGAAGGAGCCTTTACCGGTTCAGGAGGTGCTTGGATGGGCTGGGGTGGAATATCTCGCAGAGCGAAAAATTGAAACGGTGAACCTGGGCGGTATTCGTCCGAACCTGAATGAAAAGCAGGAAATCTACATCGCCGATGTTTCACAGATGAATGAGTTTGGGAAGGCCATGGGCTATGAGTTTGGTGATGTGCTGGTTTCGTTGAATGGCCAGCCGATCGAACTAGCTACTATCAATACGCTTTTCCAGGAATACCAGAAAAACACTAAGCCTGGAGATGAGGTCACTGTGGTCGTTCGACGAGTGGTGGAAGAGGAAGAAAAGGAGATGGAGTTAAAGGCCAACGCAGTGGGCATAGAAGTAACTGATCGACACATTCTTTCTTTTGCGGAGGAAGTGACGGATGAACAGGAGAAAGTCAAAGAGACTTGGTTGAGTGCTAAGGAATAAGATTTGATTGACAATGGACAAGGAGCCCTTCGATTTTCGAGGGGCTTTTTTTGTTACTGAAAAGGAAGCTGTATCCTGCTTTTATAGATTGGCTCAATTTATTGATGTATTTTCATCTTCTGTAAGCGGAACCGCCTAATCCCTTGAAAAAACCAACGTTTAATTGGAGAATCACCGTCCCGATTTCCTCCATCGTGCTCCTCGCCGCGATAGGGTTTGGGGTGTTTTTTATCGGGAAGATGTTTGCCTCTGACATCCTGAACGAGCTGGTCGTTCGCGAGACCAAGGGGTACTATCAATTGGATTTTAAGGAACTGAAGCTCAATCCATTCAAGAAACGGATCACTGTCAATGATCTGGTACTTCGTCCGGATGAATCCAAGAATTTTGCGGAGCTGGGGCTGACCAATTTGTACGAAATTGAACTCGGTCAGCTAGTGATCGATTTTGAGTCCATCTACGGCTTTTATTTTGATAAGGAGTTGGACATCAGCAATGTTCGGATCGTGGATCCTTACATCAACATGGTCAAGCTCAAAGCTTCAAAGGGCACGAAGTTCAGCATGGAGGCTGGGGATTTGTATCAGGCGATTTCGGATTACCTGGAGGTGCTCAAGATTGATTATTTCCACATTCAGGACGGAGCGCTGGACTATTCACAGAATGACTTTTCGCTCGGAAACATAGATTTCGTGGTTCAGAACCTCCTGATGGATTCCACAAATCGCCAGAACAAGGTCTTCTATTCTGAGTCCATAGAGCTGGAAGTCCGCAATCAAAAGTTCAACCTGCCGGACGGCATTCACACGATCATGTTTGAAAGTTTCCTGCTGTCGACAAAAGATTCGGTGTTGAGGTTCAAGAATTTTCAGCTCGTTCCTAGTCCGGAATCGGGTGTGACGTTTGAGGGGGACAATGAGGTCAATGTTTACAACATTCAAGTGCCAGAATTGTCGCTCAAGGGCATTGATTACGTGGCGGCTTATCAGGAAAACAAACTCAGAGTCGAGGAATTGTTTTTGAAGGAGCCGACGGTTTTTCTGGATGACGAATCCCATGGAGAGCAAAAAACCAGGGAAGATGACAACTCCGTAATGGCGCTCATTTTCCAAGTATTTAGTTCACTGGAAGTTGGCAAGCTCATCATCGAGCAAGCGCACATTGATTTAAAGTTGGATGGTCAGAAAAACTATCAGCGCCTGAAAGCCGAAGAAACCAACATGATATTTGAGGAGATCCGAATCGATACGTCAAACTACCGGTTTCATTCCCGGCATCAATATTTCAAGAACATTGTCCTGGATCTGCATAATTACGAATACTTCTTGCCTGACAGTGTGCATGTGGCGGCCTTTGACTTGTTGAGGCTGAATTCATTGAAGGAACAGGTTCTTCTTCAAAACCTCACGATATC
This sequence comes from Cyclobacteriaceae bacterium, assembly GCA_965212145.1. GTDB lineage: Bacteria > Bacteroidota > Bacteroidia > Cytophagales > Cyclobacteriaceae > JAAEPI01. The sequence goes on from CBDBUY010000009.1 coordinate 787,151, forward strand.
CCCTAAACTGGCTCATGATTCTGATTTCACCACATTCGAAATGCTAATTCCAGCACTGGCAATTCGGGGGGTGGATTTTCGCCAAGCACTGACGGAACGGAGGTTGGAGGCCGACACCATGAGTTTAGCTATCACGCTGCTTGAGTCAGAGAATCGGAAGTCGCAAGGGAAGAAGGGGGGCGGTTTTGATATAGGTCGATTGCATCAGGTGATCAAGCCATATTTCGAGTCCGTGGATGTGGGCAAGATATTACTAAGGGGGAGAAAATGGGATCCAGTGGATGCCCTACATATCGGAGCGATTGATATGGAGGTCGACCGACTGAGACTGAATGCTCGAACTAAAAGTTGGACCGACTTTATAGGAGCTCTGGATGTTGACATGAGTGACTTTAAACTGGATCAGGATAGTTTGAAAATCGATGGTGCAGCGATGAACGGAAATCTCAACAGTTTCTTTCTGGCCGATTGGCGGGTGAACGTCAATAACTCCAAGCAAAAAATCAACGGCAAAGTCGATACCCTTAGGATTTCTGGAGTGACCATTGACAGTGTGATGCGTGGCAAGGCGAATTATTTCACAAGAGCAGAGTTGATACGTCCAGTGGTCCAATTCGATCTGATTTCAGGAGATAGCTCTGGAAAATTCGAAGATCACATAGAGAAAGAACTATTGGTCGTGGATGCAAATATCAGTGGGACATATGATGACTGGACGTTCTCCATTCAGGAACTCACGACGGATGTTTTTGAAGGCGATAGCACGGCATTTCGAAGTTTGGAGTCCCGGAATATTGACGTTAAAAATGAAGGGCTAAATCATCGATTGGCATTTTCTCGCTGGAACTACGACACGCTGGGCGGAGAGATGGATTTCCATGACCTGAGAATAACGCCCTTAAAGCAAGACTCATCAAAATCACTGCTCGATGCATCAGTCGGATTTATTGGTTTGAAAGATTTTGAGCAGGCGCAGTTTTTCAATCACCAACATTTGATTCTTTCCGAACTCAAAATTCTTGATCCGGACATTAAACTTTTCCTAACGCAGAACACTGGGGCAAAAGCGCCAAAGGAAGAGGGAAAACTCACCGCCGAAATTGAGAAAGTCCTTTTTGATACGGCTTATCTCGAGGTGATGGGGCTGGGGCCGGAATTGCAGAAAGTCATACTGCAAGATGCTGTGGTGGAGCTATCTGCCCTCAATTATCCAGGTGATTTGATTGGCCCGGATAGATTCCTTTTCTCTGAAAATGCAGAGATTGACATTGCGAGCATCAGTCCAAAACTCGCCTCGGGCATGGAGACTGAAGTTGTCGGATTCTCCTATTCATCATCCAACAAAGCCCTGAAAATCGATTCAGTTGCCCTGAAATCTAAAGACGGTCGTTTGAAAAGCACTTTGATCAATACCGGCATAGAGGGGTTCAATCTTGAAGCGCTGCAGCGAGGCGATTTAATTGGCGACTCAATTCGGGTCGGAAAAGTTTACGGAGAAAATCATCTTGTGAAACGCGATAATCCCAACGGAGAATTTAGTCATGTCGGATCGGTTTCGATCAAAGCCGTGTCACTTCCAGAGATTCAATGGGAAATCATCGATGACGAAAATGAAAAAGCTTTTGATCTCAACGACGCTTATATCGAAGTAAGAAGAGTAGAGTCAAATGACACGCTGAGATTAGAAAATCTCCCAAATCGAATCGAGCAGTTTCGTTTTGGAGGAAAGGATTTTAGTGTCCCGCTAAATCAAGGATACACATTCGACGTTGGGAGTTATGAGGTCAATCACCCAAGCAACCTCATTGATCTAAAAGAGGTCAAACTCAATACAAGTTATTCTAAGGAGGAGTTTTCAGAAATCATTGATTCGCAAACAGACTGGTTCGATCTATCTGTAGAGCAAGTTGCAATTTCCCCAAAGGATTTTTCCGAGATGATCTCAGGAAACAACTATCATCTTGAGCAGGTTAACGTAAACGGCTTGGATGCGCTCATTTATCGAGACAAGAACGTTGCGGTGACAGAGCAAATCATGCATCCCCTGCCGCAATCTGAGCTGCGTAATTTGAAGATTCCGCTGCAGATAGATTCGCTCGTTATGAATGGAGATCTCATTTATCAGGAAAAAGCTGTCGATGGTGATGAGGCAGGAGTGATGACTTTTAATGACCTGGATTTACGCCTTTCCAATGTGAAAACGCGACCCGAACAAAACGAAATAATGAAGATGATCTCTCAAGGAAATCTAATGAATTCAGGAGCGTTTAAAGTTGACGGACAATTTCAATTGAATAACCCATATGATCAATTCTCCCTCACAGGCTCGTTGGCTGATTTTCAACTTGATTCCCTGAATCGGATGCTGATGCCAGTAGCGAATGTCCGTGTCAATAAAGGTTTTGCTGATCAGCTATTCTTCAATTTCATAGCTAATGATACGCTGGCACAGGGAGAGATGCGATTCAAATACAATGATCTCAGGATTCGAATTATGAATGCAAAAACTCACGAAAAGGGTGGACTGGGTACCGGCATCAAATCTTTCTTTGCGAACACTTTTGTGGTCAAACGGAAGAATCCCACGTTCCTTTTTTTAAGGAAGGGGACGATTTTCTATCACCGTGACAACTCGAAGGCCATTTTTAATTATTGGGCGAAATCCCTGCTGAGCGGCTCTGTAAGTAGTATTGGTATCCATAAATCAGACAAAGAGGAAAAGAAATTCGAGCGGTTTCTTGATGCTAGGAAGGAGGACTGACTTAAGCAGAGCCTGTCCTGTTTCATTTAGACTGATGTGTTTTTGATGTAGTGTATTCTGATCAGACGTTCAATTCGAATTCATAATTTAGTAACATGATAAAGAGCCAAGTCAAATATTTAATTCTTTTATTGATTTTAGTATCCACAATTGCGGAGGGTCAAACTATAAGTGTAGGAAGCGGAAGTTATACCACTGCATTTCCAGGTACTGATGAAGCAGGCAGGAATGGTTTCCCTGCTGGATCTCCTCAGTTGACAGGGAATGCCTTGGGGAAACCAGTTCCTACCAATGACTGGTGGTCGAAAGTCCTCATCGAAAATCATGCGGACAACCTCTACAATTACCCCATGGCCATGACCACTATCAATGCCGGATTGACTGTCAATTACATTCCTTTCGGAGTGATTGGCGGTTCACTTCAACCCATCGAGGTGGGAGTTACAGGCTTGGATGCCAGTCAGGCCAAGGTCGCAGACTATTCGGACTGGACAGTCACAATGGACTGGTCAGAAAAATTCCAGGCAACTTCCGGAATCGCCATGCCTTTTCTGTATTTCACCAAAGCAAGTTCGGAAACGGCACAAGTCCTGATCAGAAGCGGTAATGTTAGCGTCAGCAATGAAAAGATCATTATAGAAAATGCCTCCTCGGGAGCTGATTTTGTTGTTTACGGGCCCTCTGGAAGTACCTGGTCTCAAGATGGTCAGGTGTATACATCAAGCCTCAATGGGGCCAATTACTGGTCCATGGTGATGCTGCCACAAGAAACGACGGATGTTTCGGCAAAAGCGGCCGAATACCAGCAGTACGCCTATGTCTTCCCTACCAACACCACGACCAATTGGAATTACAATGAAACCAGCTCCGTCATGCGCACGGATTTTACGGTCGAGTATGAGGTCAAAGAGGGCGAAAGTGAAAATACAATCATGGGACTTTTACCGCATCAGTGGTCACATTTGGCATCCGATTCACCTCAGCCAAATGGAGATATTTACGATAACGTCCGTGGGGAAATCAAGACCTTGGTCGGGAGTTCGTTTAGCGTAGAATACAGTTTTCATGGCATTCTTCCCACATTGCCATACTTGTCTAATTACAGCGACGGATTCAATGTTTCCGCTTTAAACGATAAGGTCAATTTTTTGCAAAATGAACAACTGAGCACCTGGACAGACTCTTACAATGAGGGCCAGGTCATGAATCGACTCATTCAGACCGCTCGAATTGCGGACAAGATGGGAAACATCGAAGCAAGGGACAAAATGATCGCTACCATCAAGGAGCGCCTTGAAGACTGGCTGACCGCTGAAGGGGGTGAAGTGGCCTTTCTCTTTTATTACAATTCAGACTGGTCTGCCATGTTGGGCTACCCAGCCGGGCACGGACAAGACACCAATATCAACGACCATCATTTTCATTGGGGGTATTTCATTCATGCAGCGGCATTCCTGGAACAGTACGAACAGGGTTGGTCTGAGCAGTGGGGCCCTATGATCAACTACCTTGTCAGAGATGCCGCTTCAGATAATCGCGACGATCCGCTCTTTCCCTTTTTAAGAAATTTTAGTCCGTACGCCGGGCACTGTTGGGCTAACGGCTTTGCCACATTTCCACAAGGCAATGACCAGGAGTCTACCTCTGAGAGTATGCAGTTTAATTCCTCGCTCATTCATTGGGGAAGTGTTACCGGCAATGATGCTATTCGTGATTTGGGCATCTATCTGTATACCACCGAACAATCTGCCGTCGAAGAATATTGGTTTGATACCGAGGAACGAATCTTTCCTGAGAACCAATATTCACTTGTTTCACGGGTTTGGGGAAATTCCTATGACAATGGGACCTTCTTCACGGCGGACATAGCTGCGTCCTACGGCATTGAGCTGTACCCGATTCACGGTGGATCCATGTACCTGGGACATGATGTTGCCTACGCTGAGAAATTATGGGCTGAGATCGAAACGAATACCGGCATACTTGAAAATGAGGTGAACCCGAACCTTTGGCACGACATCATGTATCAGTATTTGGCTTTCATTGACCCGCAGAAGGCCATCGATTTGTACAACTCAAACCCTGATCGGATTCTCAAATTCGGTGTGTCCGATGCTCAGACCTATTATTGGATTCACTCGATGAACGCTATGGGAAATGTGGATGCCTCAATTACAGCTGATCATCCATTGGCTGTGGCCTTCAATAAGGACGGAAATTACACCTATGTGGCGCACAATTATTCTGATACCGAAATAACCGTGACGTTTTCCGATGAGACAGAACTGGTGGTTCCGGCCCGCAGTATGGCCACCAACAAAGACGTAAGCATTTCAGGTACTTTGACTTCAAGTTTTCAAAGTGCATATTCCGGCGGAAGCGTGGACTTAACGCTTGTGACCGAAAGCGAGGGAATCAGCAAGGTGGAATTTTATAGAGATGGCAACTTAATTGGTGAGGACCTCACAGCTCCGTTTGAATTTAAAGCAAGCCAATTGCAATCGGGTATCCGCGGATTTTATGCGAAACTATATGAAGGTGAAAATTTTGATCTGTCCAATATTGTGAACGTCACGGTCGGTACTCAAATAGCCTATTCAGGAGCGCCTACTACAATTCCGGGTGTCATAGAAGCTGGACATTACGACAAGTTTGAAGGCGCCAAAGGACAAGGCATATCGTATGTAGATACTTCTCCAGGAAACAATGGCGATTTCAGAACCGATGAGGACGTAGACTCAGAGCTTTCCACGACCGAGGGTGCGACCATTGGTTGGATCGCAGGAGGTGAATGGGTGGAATACACGATCAACGTGGACAATTCAGGTTACTACGAAATGGCTTTTCGATTTGCATCTGATAATCAAAACGGAGGAGGACCATTTCACGTCGAATTGGATGGTACACCGATTACTGAAGACATTTTTCCAACCTATACAACCGGTTGGGACGATTGGGAAACTATGACAGTGGCAGATTTGGAAATGCCTCAGGGCAAACATGTCCTTAGGTTGGTATTTGATGGCGGGGAGTTCAACATCGCCAGAATGACGTTTACTTATCAGGGAGAGTTGCCATACGGTCCGCCATTGGCGAATGCCGGTGATAACATTTCTGTGATCCTTCCGAGTGCTTCTACTATGCTGGATGGATCACTAAGTTCAGATCCCGATGAGGATGTTTTGACTTTTAACTGGGAACAAGTTAACGGTCCGTCTGTCGTAACATTTGATGATGCCGGGTTATCTCAGCCTATCATCTCCAACCTGGAAAAAGGAATCTACACGATGAAACTTACAGTCAGTGATCAAACTCACAGCTCATCTGATGAAGTACTGGTTGTGGTTTCGGAGACCGGCAACCTGGAGCCGAGCGTGAATATCACCAGTCCCACCAATAACTCCAGTTTCCGAGAAGGAACGGCCATTGAAATAACGGCCACAGCTTCTGATCTGGAAGGAGACGTGACTTTGGTTGAATTCTTCGATGGTGAAACCAAGCTAGGGGAGGACACGACCGCTCCTTTTGCCTTCACTTGGACCGATGCTTCAGTGGGTGCACACAGTTTAACTGCTGTGGCGACTGATGAGGGTGGAGCCAGCGGCACTTCATCCGTGGTGGTTGTGACGGTTCAGGAGGTTGAATCATGTACGCAGTATTCTGATGAGTCTATCGAAGGTGAGTTTTCAATTGGCTACCGGGTGACCTATGAATCAGTGGGAAGCTCCGTGACGGTGATTTTTGAAATGTTGGATACGGATAAAGTAGGAGTTCAGGCTTATCTGCGACAAGAAACGCCCTTCTCTGAGACCCAATTAGAACAGGTGTCAGATAGAGTATTTGCTAAAACCTTCAATGGACTGACAGTCGGATCGACCATTAGATACGCTTGTAAGTTTGATTTTTCAGGTGGACTTGCCGTGACAAAATATTTCAGCTACGACGTGGGCTCAAGTTGTGAGGGCAATGAGGACACCACCCCTCCAACAGGGTTCACTGCCTCAGTGGGCGCAGTGACTTTCAGTTCAGTTCAGATTTTACTGAATGGATCTGATGAGACCAGCAACGTGATCTACCGAGCAACTTATGGCTCAACAACTAAGATTCTGTCCGCTGAGTCCGGTACTCAGGCTAGTTTGATTTTAAATGGTTTAACTGCAAATACCACCTACAATATCTCAGTGACCGCCACTGACCTGGCGGGTAATACTGCAGCTAACAGCCCGATTACATTGACAGCTACTACGACTGATAATGCCAATACACCTTGCGAGGGAACGGATTTCCAAGCTCAGCAGGGCTCCTTCGACGTAGGTTATAATTACACTTTTTCAACAAACGGTGGTGATGTAACGGCAACATTTGAGATTCTCGATGACAAGATTCTTGGTAATGTGTTTTTATGGAAACAGAATCCGTTTACAGAAACCCTAATGACCAACACGACAGGGAAAATTTACACAACTCTATTGACGGGACTCACCAATGGCGAAAAAATTTCCCTGGCATGCAAGTTTGAATTGCAAGGTGGTCAGGCCGTGACGAAATACTTTGAGTATACGGTAGGAGACAATTGCAGTGGAACGGTTCTGAAATCCTTTCAGGATCATGGATTGAGTATTTACCCGAACCCAGTAAAAGATGTTTTGAATATTGATTTCTCTCTTTTTGAAAGAGCCAGGATTTTCACCGTTTCCGGGACAGAAGTTCTTCTTACAAAGCGTCAATCAATCAATCTCGATCAACTACAAACGGGCACTTATATCTTAGTGCTTTCAGGTTTAGATGGGCACGAACGGCAATTGAAGTTTGTTAAAGAATAGGCGAATTACCAGGTGGCTTTATCGAGCTTAGGATTTACTTCTGTTCTCTTGCCACTGATAATTTCAAAAGGCTGACAATAACAACTGTCAGGACAATTCATAGCTGGGCAAACTACGTCTTCTTCATCAAGCAGAAATAGACTGTAATTCCCTGGTGGTAATTCAACCTCAAAGTCTCCGTCATTCGATGAAGTTACTTTCTTCACAAGCTTTGATGAAGCATATTCTTCAGAAGGTGAAGTGATCAAAAGAGTGATTGAAGAAGGTCTGGCCTGACAAGGAGGCACCCCCGGACTTGGCATGCAGTTACCCTCGTAAATTCCTGTTTTTCCAAATAGGACTCCTGTATTTGTGGCCGAATTTTTCGAGACCGAAGCACAACTGAAGGTCAAGGAGATCCAGATGACGTAAAATAAAAAGTATTTCATGCGCTAAAGATGTATAATTAGTGGAGAAATCTTATGCAATCGTTGCAAAACGCTAAAATCATTGATTTTTATCATTTGATAACACAACGAATATTTCGTTTTTAATCGTTTCGTGATGAAAGATGAGGAGAAAATTTTATTATGATTTTAAATATCCAATGAATCTATTGAATTTTTTTAAGTTGGTATTTTCTTCTTTGGGAAAACATATATTGCGGCCGTACTAATCATCTTAACCTAATTATTATGACTACACGTTTGCAACGTGTGGGGACCCTGTTGCTGGTTCTCATGACGTTCACATTACAAAGTTTTGCTCAGTCCCCACTGGAAAAGCAGAACATCAGCAACAAGTACGATCAAAATAAACTTTCCCAACTACGAACACAATTCGAAGCTCAAGCCAAATCAAAGAAGGAGGAAGCAATTCGGTTGGCCGGTCAAAGGGGTTGGGATATCGTAAAGGAAAATCCTGACGGTTCTTATGATGAACTGATCGCTGTATCTAGGGACGGTCGTCCCATTTATTACACCATTTATAACGTGGATGCAGCCAAGTCTACCAGAGCGGATCATCTGAATATCGGTGGCTCCCTCGGATTAAGCTTGGACGGACAGAATATGACCGCCCATGTTTGGGATGGAGGTCCGACCAGAACAACTCACCAGGAATTTGACGGACCGGGTGGAAACAACCGTGTGACGATCAATGATGGTGTCACTGGCCTCAATGGAAACAGCTTTCATGCCCAGCATGTGACTGGAACTATTGTCGCTTCAGGATTTGTGGCAGCTGCCAAAGGCATGGCTCCTCAAGCACAGGCCTTAACGCACGATTGGAACAATGATCTGAGCGAGGCAACTACTGAGGCCGCTTCTGGAATGCTGTTATCTAATCACTCTTATGGATATCGTGCCGACCTGGTCCCTGACTGGTATTTTGGAGCCTATATTGATGAGTCCCGCGATTGGGATGCTTTGATGTATAACTCCCCGTACTACCTGATGGTGGTAGCTGCCGGAAACGACGGTAACGATAACTCATCCAATGGTAATCCGCTAAATGGTTCATCAGCCTACGATAAGTTAACAGGACACTCAACCTCCAAAAACAACATGGTGGTTGCCAATGGACAAGATGCGAGCATCAATGCTGATGGTTCATTCAATTCAGTGACCATCAACAGCAGTAGCAGTGAAGGTCCAACTGATGACTACAGAATCAAACCTGACATTACGGGAAATGGAACCGGCGTTTACTCTACATACGATAATTCAGACGCTGCATATAATTCTATCACTGGTACGTCCATGGCATCACCGAATGTAACCGGAACCTTATTGCTATTGCAGCAGCATTACAATAACCTAAATAGCAGCTACATGAGAGCAGCTACACTGAAAGGTTTGGCCCTACATACCGCAGATGATGCAGGTTCCTCAGGGCCGGACGTGGTTTATGGATGGGGTCTCTTAAACGCTAAGGCGGCTGCTGAGGCAATTACCGATAATGGTGGCCCATCTCTGATTCAAGAGTTGACCTTAAGTCAAGGGCAGAGCTACACAATCAATGTTGATTCTGATGGTTCTTCTCCACTTTTAGCGTCAATTTCATGGACCGATCCGGCCGGAACGGCAAATACCGGAACAGCAAACCAAACTACGCCTGTTTTGGTCAATGACCTGGATATCCGAGTGACCAAAGGAGGATCAACTTATTCCCCATACAGACTGACAGGAATCACTACGAACGGAACAGGTGACAATACTGTGGATCCATACGAGCGAGTGAATGTCAATGGTGCTTCCGGAAGCTATACAGTTACTGTGACACACAAAGGCTCATTAAGTGGGGGAAGCCAAAATTTCTCTCTAATCGTGACTGGACTTGGAGCTGCGGTTCCATGTACGGCAACTACTCCGTCAGGAGTTAGTGCTTCAAACGTTGGTTCTTCAACTGTCGATCTAACGTGGAATGCGGTTTCCGGTGCGACATATGATGTAAGATATCGAGCTACAGGAACCTCAACATGGACAACTGTTGCTGGCGCTTCAGCTTCAATCAGTTTGTCTGGCCTGTCACCACAGACCCAGTACGAGGTACAAGTCAGAAGTAAATGTTCGGATGGCTCAAATTCTAGCTACTCAAGTTCAACGAACTTCACTACCACAGAAGTTCAGCTGAATTATTGTGCATCCAATGGAAATAACACATCAGACGAGTTCATCAGCAGAGTACAACTTGAGAATTTAGATAATTCCACTGGGGCTTCAACCGGAGGATATGGTGATTTTACTAGTCAGGTAGCCAACCTTACCAAGGATGTGTCATCGACCATAACCGTTACTCCAACATGGACAGGAACCGTATATAACGAAGCATATAGCGTATGGATTGATTACAATAAAGATGGAGACTTTGGCGATGCTGGAGAGCAGGTCTGGACACAGAGTGCGACACAAGCTACCCCTGTTTCAGGAAGCTTCACAGTTCCAAATTCCGCTATTGAAGGAAACACCAGAATGCGAGTTTCGATGAAATACAATGGCATTCCAACGTCCTGTGAATCTTTCCAGTACGGAGAAGTTGAGGATTACACAGTGAACATCGCAGCAAATGGAGGCGACACAGAAGCACCAAGTGCTCCGACTAACCTTTCAGCATCCAATGTCACTGAGACTACTTTGACATTGAGTTGGACTGCAGCAACAGATAATGTTGGCGTGACTGGCTATGATGTATACCAGGGAGCGACGAATATTGGAACGGTTACGGCTACTTCGGCGAACGTTACAGGTCTGACCTCTGGTACTTCTTACACATTTACCGTAACGGCAAAGGATGCTGCCGGAAATGAGTCGGCAGCAAGCAATGCAGTAAACGTCACAACTGCTACTCCAGGAATGAGTTGTCCAACGACCGCTTCACTACCGTATAGTGAAGGATTCGAAAGTAACGATGGGTGGACTCAGCTAACCGGTGATGACGGAAACTGGGTGAGAGATGCAAACGGTACCCCATCATCAGGTACGGGACCGAGCTCAGCGGCACAAGGATCGTATTACATGTTCCTTGAAGCCTCTACAAATGGTAGCACAGGACAAATTGGAAGTAATGCAACCGCTATTTTAGAGAGCCCATGCTTTGACCTAACCGGAGAAAGTGCAGCGACATTCTCGTTCCAATACCACATGTATGGAAACAATGTAGGTTCATTGACGGCTCAAGCTTCTTCAGATGGAAATAACTGGACAAATGTTTGGACACTTTCCGGCAATCAAGGAAATGCTTGGGGAACGGCGAATGTGGATCTTTCATCTTATCTAGGAACTGATGTGAAACTCAGAATGGTGGGAACAACTGGAAATGGATGGTCCAGTGATATTGCCATTGACAACCTGCAGGTAACTGCTGGTGGTGGAACCACCAATGTTACACTTTCGATCACGCTTGATAACTATCCTGAGGAAACCAGTTGGGAAATCAGAGACGGCTCAACGGTGGTGGCCTCTGGTGGAACCTATGGTTCACAACCTGACGGTTCAACAGTGGTGGAAAATGTGGCCCTTGGAACCGGATGTTACGATTTCATCATCTACGATTCTTACGGTGACGGCATCTGCTGCTCATACGGGAGTGGATCGTATAGCCTCACAGATGGCAGCACTACTTTGGCTTCTGGTGGGGCATTCGGGTCTAGCGAAACAACCAACTTCTGCGTGGGTGGAGCAACTTCGAGCTTCTCAACTATGACCAGTTCGGTCGGAGCACCAACTTCATTTGACATTTATCCGAATCCAGTTCGAGGTGAATTCTTAACCATTGCGACGAACAAGGAAGGTGTGATGTTTGAAATGACTAACCTCAGTGGGCAATCGCTATTGAAGGGTGAAGTGACCAATGACAGAATAAACGTAAGTGGTCTGGAGACAGGCATGTATATGATACAGCTTACAGATGGTCATAAGTCAGTTGTTAGAAAATTTGTAAAAGAATAATCAACGTTAACCTAATCACTGAAAGGCCTGCCTCATTTTGAGGCAGGTTTTTTTATGCCCTTGATTGTCTAAATGAACGATCTTCACAGCATATTGATTAACATCGAAGAAGAACCAAACTCGAATTGAAAGTCATCAATAATCTGACCCGTATTAGCCTGACCTTTCTGCTAATTAATTTCTTCGCCCACGAGAGCCTAGCTCAGGAAGAATCAGAAAAATGGTTGGAGCTTGATGCTGTCTATTCTGCTCTTCCTTGGGTAAACGTCTATGGGGGAGAGAAGACCAGATTTGTTTACATAGACAATGCTGATCTCACCGCCAAAATCGATTTTGATCAGATTTTCAACCTTAGGGATGACCTTTCGGTCTTTGTGTACGCGTTGGGAAATCATGGAGATCAAGCCACCAACTTAATGGGGGATTTTCAGGTGGCCAGCAATATTGAAGCGCCAAAGGCCTGGCGATTGTTCGAGTTTTGGGTGCAGCGAAATGTTCTGAATGATCGCATATCGTTTCTGGCCGGATTATATGATCTCAATTCGGAATTTGATGTTTTACAACCTGGCGTTTTGTTCATCAATAGTTCCTTTGGAATAGGAGCGGAGTACGCACAGAGTGGCATCAGTGGCCCCTCAATATTTCCGATTTCATCGCTGGGTATCAGATTGTCATCATTCGTAGGGAATAGGACAAGCTTTAAACTCGCCATCCTGGATGCAGTACCCGGTACGCCAAACGATCTCACCAGCAATCAAGTAAGCTTGTCCAAAAGACAAGGAGCGTTGATCGCTGGTGAATTGACAATATATACTGGACATGCATTCGACGCGGACACTCACGGTAGCACCGAGAGGTCTTATGTGACGAGGAGAAGAAAGGTAGGTCGTGCTTTCGGTAGCCTGAGAAACGACAAGGTCAATGCCGGCATGTGGTACTACACATCTGACTTTCAATACGTTGACAATGCGAGTAGAAGGGGGGATGGAAATTACGGCGTGTATGTTGGGTTTCAGAAATATTTTGAGTTCAATGAATCAAACTACTTCGCATTTTTTGGTCGATATGGGGTAGCAAATCCCAAGTACAATCGATTGGGTTCGGCACTGTCTGGTGGCTTGGTTTGGTCATCTTCGATTTTCAAAATAGAAGATGAATTTGGTTTGGCCTTTTCCTCGGGATTCAATGGCCGGAATTTCCAGGAATTTCAACCCGGTAATGAGACTACAGAAACGGTCGTTGAATTCACGTATTCTTTACCCATTAAGTCGTGGATATTGCTCCAACCTGATGTGCAGTACGTGATCAATCCGTCCACAAGGGAAGAACTAAGAAATCCCTTATCGGTAGCGATGCTGGTGCAGATATCGGTAGGGCTATGATCAAAAAAACCCTCCGAAATTCGAAGGGTTTTTGATTTTGTGAATGAAGGGTTGCTTATTCTTTCCCTTCTCCTTCAGCGGCTGGTGCTTCACCACCTTCAGCTGCTGCTTCCGCTTCTGCTGCTTCCGCTTCTTCCTCTTCGGCAGTTTTACCTCTCATTGCTCTAGGCACCTCTACAGTCGCCACGGTAATCCTAGGAGGTGTTAATACCTCAAATTCTCCAACTGGCAAATCACCTATTTTTACAGAATCGCCAAGACCAAGATCAGAAATGTCCGCTACGATATACTCAGGCATGTTTTTAGGCAAACCTTTGATGTCAACGAATTTTCTCTTTTTGATCAACGTACCTCCTTGCTGTAAGCCCGGAGCATTTCCTTCCATATGGACAGGAACAGTCATTTTGATCGGTTTTCCAGCGAAAATCTCCAGGAAGTCGGCGTGAATAATCGCCTCACTCACTGGGTGAAACTGGATGTCTTGCAAAATCGCACGATGGATTTCTCCTTCGATGTTCAGCTCAATGAAGTGAGCATCTGCTGTGTAAACGGCATCTCTGAAAAGGATGGCTGGCGCATAGAAATGCACTTGCTTATCTCCTCCATAAAGCACTGACGGCACCATACCTTCCTCGCGCAATCGCTTAGATTCGGTTTTGCCGAGATTTGCTCTTTTATACCCTATAATCTCAACGGTTTTCATAAAATGAAATATTTAAAAAATGAATAATTAATTACTTGACAAAAAGTGAACTGATTGACTCGTGATCATGGATCTTTCTGATTGCTTTCGCAAACAAATCCGCCACGGTCAAAACCTTGATTTTTGAGCTTTCTTGTTTCAAAGGAATCGTGTCAGTCACGATCAATTCCTCCAATTCAGAATTCTCAATGTTTTCGTAGGCCTTACCTGATAATACAGGGTGTGTACACACCGCTCGCACAGTTTTGGCTCCTTTTTCTTTAATGATTCCGGCAGCCTTGCATAGAGTCCCGGCAGTATCAATCAAATCATCAACGAGTACAATGTCTTTTCCTTCTACATCCCCAATTACCTGCATGGAAGCAATTTCATTGGCACGTTTTCTGTGCTTATCGCAAATCACCATGTCGGTCTGGAAATACTTCGCAAAGTCCATGGTTCGCTTCGTTCCTCCCACGTCTGGTGACGCAAATACCAGGTCCTCAAGACCAAGCGCCTTGATATACGGAATGAAGATGTAAGAGCCATCCATGTGATCCACAGGGATGTCAAAAAATCCCTGAATCTGTCCGGCATGAAGATCACAGGTCATGATCCGATCTGCTCCGGCGGCTGAAATTAGATTAGCCACCAACTTGGCTGCAATGGCCACTCTAGGCTTGTCTTTACGGTCTTGACGCGCATAACCAAAGTAAGGAACGACTACCGTCACGTACTTGGCACTTGCTCTTCTAGCCGCATCAATCATCAACAAAAGCTCCAATAAGTTGTCAGCAGGGGCGACTGTTGATTGAATCAAGAAAACATCAGATCCACGCACAGATTCGTTGAAGTGCACGCCCATTTCCCCGTCGCTGAACACTTGCTTTTCTGATTCACCAAGCGGCTTGCCATAATGCTGCGAGATTTTACTTGCGAGCTCTTTTGTGCCTGATCCGGCGAATATTTTAACTGAGGATGTTATGACCTAGCCCAATGGGTGTTTTTAAGGGCTGCAAAGGTAAGATTTCTTATTGAATTATTCCAGCCATGCTTGAGCCTGTTTTATAGCTACTCTTCACCATCACGAACAGTCAAACTTAGCACGCCGGCAAGAATCATTGAAACTCCACCAACTACTATGGCATAGATGAATTCACCGTTAAAAAACTGAGTCACAAGGAACCCCAAAATACTAGCAGCTACTATTTGAGGGATCACAATAAAGAAGTTGAAAATCCCCATGTAATAGCCCATTTTCTTAGCAGGCAATGAAGCCGAGAGCATGGCATATGGAATGGAAAGGATACTGGCCCAGGCAATCCCAACTCCAATCATGGAGACAATCAGGAGATTTGGGTCTTTGATGACATAGAAAGAAATCAGCCCAAACCCACCTGCACAAAGCGCAATCATGTGCGCAACTTTTCGATTGGTGAATTTTGCAAGAATGGGTAGGAGTAGTGCGGCGATAGCGGCCACCCCATTGTACCCTGCGAATAAAATTGATACCCAATCAGCACCATCATTGTATGCTTGGGAAGTGGTGTCGGTTTCTCCATAAATATGAGAAGTCACAGCGGAGGTTGAGTAAATCCACATTGCGAATAGCGCGAACCACGAAAAGAACTGGACAAAAGCTAGCTGGACCATCGTCTTGGGCATATTCTGAAAATCGCGCACGATTTGGACGAATCCATTTTGGTAGTTATTACCGAACATCAGCACTGACCCCAGACTATACGCACCACCGAAAAGAAAGAAAATCCCACTGAGTACATAGAGTTGTGGTTCAAGGCTTTCCAGATAAAACCAGACCGCCAATAATGATCCAACGGAAATCAGTAAAAGCCCCCGAGTGAGATATTGCATGGGCGAGTACTTAATCACCAATGGCTCCTGATGCGCGTTGGAATCGTCTAAATCTTCAGGAGCAGGTGGGTATTCTTTGGTTGTGAATACCGTCCACAACACTGCTCCGAGGAAAGCAAAGCCTCCGACATAAAAGGACCACTTCACTGAATCGGGAATTTCTCCGGCCGCAGCAGTATTACTTACGCCGATAATGTTGGTGAAAATCCACGGTAGTGCAGAAGCAACCACTGCACCCACTCCGATGAAAAAACTCTGCATGGCAAAACCCCTTGTTCGCTGATCTGGTGGAAGCATGTCTCCAACAAAAGCTCGGAATGGCTCCATGCTAATATTGATAGATGCGTCCATGATCCAGAGCATCCCGATAGCCACCCATAGTACAGGTGAATTGGGCATGATGCAGAGAGCGATTGTGGCCAGAATTGCACCGATGGCGAAGAAAGGTCTTCTTCGGCCCCACCTTGGGTGCCACGTACGATCACTCAAATAACCAATGATGGGCTGAACGATCAATCCGGTTACAGGAGCCGCCAACCAGTAAAATGCTAGATTTTTGGTGTCAGCACCCAATGTTTCGAAGATTCTGCTCGTGTTTGCGTTTTGCAGGGCGAATCCAAATTGAATTCCCAAAAAGCCAAAGCTCATGTTCCAGATTTGCCAGAAGGAAAGGCGTGGTTTTTCTGAAGTGATGGAAATTTCGCTCATGGTTATTTGGGTCTTGTTCGTTCGAAAATAGTGCTTAATTCCTAATCGAAACTGATTTCAATTTGTCCATCCGTATAGTCCAGCTCAACAAAAGGTAGATCGTAATTCCTAGGGTGTCCATCGTCATTCCCACTTACCATCGGGTCGAAATTTGAGATTGGTTTGATGAACTCATAATCCACTTTCTTGACCTCAGCGTTCTTTCCATTCACTTTGATCGATGGATCACCGAATCCATGAAGGAGTACTCTGAGTTTCCTCATTTTCGAAGGGTAGCTTCCCTCAGACGGTGACAGCATGATCTTACCTTTAGATGGTTCAAAGGTCAGCGACCGTAAATGGTACCTATCCGCTTGGTAGTCAAAAGTTTTTCCGTCATCCTCGTAGTAAGACGTCTCGTATTTTTCATCGCCGTTGTAAACATGCAGTTCCAAAGTATCACCAATATCCAAGTTGTTGCGACCTATCTCAGGATACATCGGAATGATCGTTGATCCTTTGATATAAATCGGCAATTGCTTTATACCGCATTCGTGGAAGAATGTGCGGTTGCCATCATTTTGATCACCGGAGAAAAATTCAAACCACTTCCCTTCAGGTAAGAAGACTTTTTTCACGTCCTTGTAGCTTTCCAGCGGAGCTACCATAATACCATCTCCGAGAAAAAATTGATTTTCAAATTCTCGATCATAAACTCGATCATCAAAGGTGTAATCCAAAGCCAAGGATCGGTTTACCGGTTTGCCCGTTTCAGAAGCCTCTCGAAAGGCATTGTAAAGATGGGGTAGGAGTCGATACCTGAGTTTGATGAAATTCGCTGAAATCTCCTCGACCTCCTCGCCAAATGACCATGGTTCGGCAGAGTTTGAATTGATCATGGTGTGTGCTCTGAAGAACGGTGCGAAAGCGGCGATTTGAATCCACCTGGCAAAAAGTCGTCCTTCTGTATTGCCAACAAACCCACCAATGTCCGAACCTGCGAAGGGCACGCCAGACATCCCCAGACTGAGGATCATCCTGACCGCTAACATCATGTGTTCGTCCGTAGAAATATTATCTCCTGTCCAAAGTGCCGAGTATCGTTGAAGGCCTGCAAAGCCAGCTCTTGTTAGCGTAAATGGTCGTTCTTTGGTTAATTCCTTGGCCGCTTCATGGCTGGCGCGAGCCATTTGGAATCCATAGACATTCCGAGCTCGTCTGCTGGTGGCCCCTTCACCCTCAAAATCAAATAGGACGTTCTCCGGCATCATGTTGCCCCAACTGGCGATCTCGTTCATATCGTTCCAGTAACCTTTGATCCCCAGATCGGTGTATGTTTTGAATTTCTCTTTCCACCATTTTCTTCCAACTTCAGAGGTGAAGTCCGGGAAATGACACCAGCCCGGCCAAACCTCGCCAGTGTATTCCGTGCCATCAGGGTATTTGATGAAAATGTCTTCTTTGATTCCGGACTCGTACGCCTCGTAACCTTCCAATACTTTGATGCCCGGATCACAGATCACTACCACTTCAAAACCTCGTTCTTTCAGCTTTTCGATCATGGCTTTCGGGTCGGAAAATTTCTCGCCATCCCACGTGAAGATTTTGAATTTCTCCATGTAATGGATGTCCAAGACAATGACATCTGCAGGAATTTTCTTGTCACGGAATTTCTCCGAAAGTCTCTCGACCTCAGTTTGCGGATAGTAGCTGTAACGGCATTGTTGATACCCGATGCTCCAGACAGGGGGAAGGGGCATGTGCCCGGTAAGATTGGCATAAGAAGAAATGACATCTTGAACCGAATTCCCCGTGATAAAATAATAGTCCAGGTCTCCACTGTCTACCGAGAAGCTGGAGAACCTGTTGTTAGACGCTCCAAAGTTGAAGTCCGATCTGTGGGTATTGTCTAAGTATATACCGTAGACCAATCCGTGATGTGTGCCAATAAAAAAAGGAATCGAAGCGTACAAGGGATCTTGGTCAGTTCCGAAAGCAAATCGATCCGTGTTCCAATTTATGAATCCACTACCACGGCGATCTATGTGTCCGGTTTTTTCACCCATCCCTAGAAAGCGCTCTCCCTCCTGAAGTTTCCGGTATTGGGTCATGGTAGTGCCTTGAATGGCCGTCCCGAGTCCTTGATCATCGTCAGATAGCATTTCACCATCTGCATTGAAAAACGTGCAGCGAAAAGGATTTTTTTGGATTTTCAGCGTGATGTCTGCCGTTTTTACCTGAACAACTTCATTGCTCTCAGAAACCTCAGAAAGGTCTTCTTGTGGCGTGGCAATTACAGAATAAGGATTGACCTGATACTCGTCACTTGCCGAAAGCTGAAATCTTAAAACATTGCTGGCATAAGTGGATATCGAGAATTTGCCATTTTCGGTTTTGCCCGATAGGCCGGTCTTGTTGGATTCAAATGATTGGAGATTTCCGAAATCGGAAATGAGGTTTTTAGTAGACATGATCCGCGTTCTGATTAGAAGCGCAAATTAGTCATCACTTCGAGCCTGAGGATGTAATTACCGGTTAATTATTTACGTAAACGATTGCGAATCAGTTAGTTGATTTTGTCTCCCTTTCTGTTAGAAGATTCGCGGGGAATGAGCTTTGTCGTCATGGTGATAAGCTCAGGCTCCAGGAAAGTTTCCTCTTCTGATTCCAATTCCTTAATCAGCAATTCTGCAGCCCTTTGTCCCATTTCATATCCACGCTGTTCTACAGTGGAAACTGATGGGTGGGCGAGGGCAGTGAACTGCCAGTTACTGAATCCGACAACTCCGAAATCTTCAGGAACTCTTAAACCCATCTTAAGCGCCCGGTTGATAGCTCCAATGGCTGCCATGTCGCTCGCTGCAAAGAGCGCATCAGGCTTCTCCGATTTGAGTAAGTCTGCGGTTGCTTTACTGGCTACTTGGTTGTCAGTGATCGCTCCGATTCTCACCAATGATTTACTGTATTTCATTCCGGCATCCCCCAGAGCCTTTTTGTAGCCATCATGTCGGTCATTTGAGAGTTTGAGGTTTTCTGGACCGCCCAAATGGGCAATTTTTTTATACCCTTGCTCAATCAGGTGTTTGGTCGCTTCATACGCTCCGCTAAAGTCATCTACAATGACTTGACTACAGGTTAAATCATTGGCCACTCGATCAAAGCAAACTACCGGAATACCCCTTTGCATTATGGCGTCAAGATGTTCTGTCGTTGTGGTTTCTTCAGAAATCGATATCAATACACCATCTACACGGTTATTGAAGAGTGTTTGAACATTGGCTTGCTCACGCACCAAAGTTTCGTTGGATTGGGTGATGATGATGTTGTATCCTCGGGATTGAGCGACATCTTCGATACCACTGATGATGGTAGAAAAGAAGAAATGAGTGATTTCAGGAATAACTACCCCGATGGTATTGGACTTGCTGTATCTCAGGCTAAGGGCAAGAGAATTGGGCTGGTAGTTCATCTCCTTTGCGACCCGCTTCACAGCATCCTTTGTGTCTTGACTGATTTCTGCGTGATCTTTCAAAGCACGCGAAACTGTAGACGGGGAGATATCTAATTCTCGCGCAATATCCTTGATGGTGACCGTGTGTCTTTTCATACTTGAAAGTTAAAGCTTTGTCTTATCTCAAAAAAAGATGTTTCAAATACTCGCTTACTTAATTATCAGTTTCCTTAGGATCGATCCTTGATCGGTTCGAATCAACAATAAATAAAACCCGGAAGACTCATTCAATTTGAAGTATCCGCTTTTAGTTGGAGTGATTTCTTTGGATTTTCCATCTGTACCGAATAGTTGAATGTTTAGAATCTTTCGCGAAGATTCAATCCTGAAAATTCCATTTGAAGGGTTCGGGTAGACTTTCAGATCGTCAATGAATTCATCGGAGTTCAAAACGATCTCAGGGAAAGCATCCTCACAATTGGTTCCTGCACCGGGTATGTTAGAATCAAGCCAATCCACTCTTCCGCTGATCCAGTTTTGCATGGCGGAGATGATCTGATCGTGGCTGTTAATTCCCTGATAGAAATAATCAGGATTTGGCCACAAATAGGTGCCTAATACCGGCCATCTCTGGAAATTTCTGGCTTGTGCTTCTCCGATGATAGTGACAAGTGAATCGATGGTGCTGTTAAGTTGAATATCCGAAAGCATCCCTGACCTGAGCTCATCCCAACGACATTTCAGACCATTGGTAAATACGGGATCATTGAGCATGTTGTCCCACCAAGCTGGGCTGTTGCCAGTGCATTGGTAATATTCCCATCCGGTCACATCATCGCCGGCGCAGTAATTCCCATTGCCAAAAGCCAAGTTAAAATCCCAAAGTGGCCCGGCAACAATGCGCCCTCCCCGGCTGTCCTTTTGCTTGTGGAAATAGGTGCTGAGCCTGTAGGCATCCACATTCTTGCTTAGTTCATTTAGAATGAATGTGTCAACGAATGATTTCAGATCAATATACTCGGAGTAGTGCTGACCCAAATCATTTGTGAAATCATTGTCCATCGCGGCATTTTCGAAATCATCGAAGACGCTTTTTATGTATGCCCCTTGAGCTGCTTGGATGTCATCCTGGTCTGGATAATAGTACTGGTAGAATATTTTGTTCCCTCCATTGGCATAAGCACCGTATTGTGACTGCCAGCCAGCGTAAACACCTTTGTCAATTCTTACAATGTATCCACCAGTCAAGTCGTCCCCACTTATTTCATCAGGATTGAGTTTGGAGATGTTCACTCTCTCATTGTCTCTTTTTATTTTCTCCATCAGGACATACAGCCCCTTGTAATCATCATTTACAACTAGCTCGACAAATCGAGTTCTGCTGGCATAGCGACCCATTTTATTCCCAATGAACATGGTGAGAACATTGTTCAGCTGAGTTTTATCGGAGTAGGGTCCGTAGAGAATGAAGTCCTCTTCGGAAGGAAAGTTGAGAAAGGTCGTGTCAATGTCATTTCCCAGAGCATCCCAAGTTTCAAAGCCATAAGACTTTTTGGCAAAAGATTGGGATGATTCACCACGCTGCTCAATGCCAATGAACCAATCCAATTCGTTGTAAGGATCTGTGATGTTATTCTGATTTCCTTCCCCATTGTAAATGATTCCAATTGTTCCTGGAATTTTCGGATCATCCGGTATGGGTTCACCGTTAGTATCGATTAACACAATGGGCAGATCTGACGAGGTGAAATTGAAAGGCGTGTAAAACCAGTCGGGAGTGGGGAGATAGGTTTGTTCTGAAATATTAACTCCAACAGACAAAACGGGCGTAGCAATGAGGTCAGAGGAGCCCGAGTTGTCATTGTGAACTTCCACGGCCAGTGTATTTGTCCCATTCACCAATAAATTCCGATCAAATGAAAATACGTCAGGTGCTATTCCCTGGTACAATCCTGATTCGTGGAGTCCATCACTCGTTTGGTTGAAAGTGGGAGGGGAGCCGGACATAAACCCTCTGGCTATTTCCGCTCCATTAAGATAGGCCACAAAGCCATCATCATAGTCCATGTGCAGCACGGCTTCTTCAATGTCACTCAAATCAACTATTGTGAATTCCTTGCGCACGTACAGAGTGATTATTGATCCTGTGTTTGTTTGGACATTACTCTCTCCATAGCCGATTGGAGTTGGGCCAGTCTGCCATCCGTTATCGTCAAAAGACGAAGTACGCCAATTGGTTATTTCTTCTCCCGGAACAATGTAGGAGAAATTGTCACCAACAGGGATGACCGTTTCCCAGTGGTCGGTTTGGGCAGATAAAATGCCGGAGTGGATGAAGAGGACACAAAAAACGAAATTCTTAATCATGTGGGTGGTGCTAAATGCTCATTAAATATTCGACGAGATTCTGATCCCGTTCCAATTGAATTTTTTTGCGTAATCTGTAGCGCGCAAGTTCGACACCTCTGACTGAAATATTCATCAGATTGGCTATTTCTTTGGAGGACATGTTCATTCTCAGATACGCTGCTAGTTTCGTTTCTTGAGGCGTTAGTTTGAAATCCCGCTGGGCAAGCTTCTTGAAAAAGTCTCCATGAACCTGGTCAAAATGAATGGCAAACTGATCCCAAGAATCATCCTCAATTAGATTTTGGTCAATGTTCTTGATGATTTTTTTTAAGTCCCCGGACCCTCCAGTGCTGTTTTTGGCTATTTCATGAATCCTTTTTCTTACATCTTGTACAAACTCATTCTTACTAAGCAAGTGCATGGTAACAGAGGCAAGTTGGCTGTTCTTATAGTCAATTTCGGCCCGTAATTTCTCACTCTTCAATTGATCGATCCTTTCGGCAGATTTAGTCGATATTTCATCTATTTTTTCATCCCTGGCTTTCAATTCAATCGCCTTTTGAGAGTAAATTTCCTCCCTTTCCGTTTCGTATTTTTTACCTTGTCGATAGTATAATAGACCGCCTCCCAACAAAATGAAAGCAAGGAAAGCCACAGAAGCTAATCTGGATTTATACCAAACAGGTATGACCTCAAAATTTATGGATTTAGGTTTACTGACACTGCCCAGGCTGCTTCTTGCACGTACTTCAAATGTGTAGTTATCTGCTTGAAGGTTGGTGTATTCTTTAAACGTTCCCCCGGACCATTCGGACCATTTACTTTCGAAGGGCGTCAAGCGATAACTAAACTGAACCTCTTCGGATGAATCAAAAAGGGGAGAGGCAAATTTGAATTTTACTGAAGCTACCGATGTGAGTTCCTTAGCTTCAAAAAAGGAAGGGTTAATGTGAATGCTGGAATCATTTAACGTTTTGATTTCAATAGATCGGAGGTTGACTGTAATTTCCTCATCGCTGTTGAATTCCAAAGATGGGTTATAGTGAATGAATCCTTCCTTAGCTCCGAATAATACGTTGTAAGGGTCTAATACAGAAATGTTTTCTAAATCGTTGCTCAGGTAGCGATTAACCCGATTGAATACATGGTCTATTTTCTCATAATTCTCAAAGCCATTCTGCCGGAGTAAACCGATTTCATTACCGGCGATGAAATAGATATTTCCATTGGGGTCCTGCGATAGCTTACTTACATGTTGATCACCCAGGTATTTATTCAAAAAACGATTCTTAGTGAAGGTTTTGCTTGAGTCGTTGAATTGGAAAATCCCACGTTCAGAGGTGAATACCAACTGTCCATTAAGTTTATAAACACTGATCAGAATGTCGGAAGGAAATCCATCCTGACTGCCAAAATCTTCCTGGCTTTTTATTTCCGTTAAATCGCTGGTTAATTGAAGCCTGTAGGCTCCTTTGTAGCCATGGCTTACCCAAAGTGTAGAATCATTTTCAAACTCAAAAACCCGGGATGATTCAGTAAAATCACCTTTGATTCGAGAAATGGCACTGGTGCTATTGGCGTTATGCACCAAAACCAAACCCGTATAGGTTCCCGCCATCAATGTATTTTGCAGTCCTGTTTGTTCTAGCTTCCAAGCTCCCGTTTCCTGAAAAATGGGTTTTAGGAATTCATCCTGAATCTGAAAAATACCATCATTGTGGCTGAGAAATACAGTATTGTTGATTGTTGATAGGTTGTAGGCCTGCCCTACACTGTTTTCAATGAGTTGGTAAGGACTGTCGCTTTTGAAATCATAATAAAATACTCCGCTGCTGGTTCCAATGTACACCTTGCCATTCTTCCTGATAGCTGAATACCCAGTACCTTCAAGTCCCTCGTTTTCATTAATAAGAGATAAGGGTGAGTTTCGTTCGACATACGTGATGCCATTATTGAGACCAACCCAAAGTTTGCGACGGTGATCTTCGTAAAGCGCATACACAGTTCGGTGATTCAATCCCTTATTTTTTGTCAGATGCTGAAGAAGATTAAAGTCTTTATCAACAATGAATAGTCCGTCGTTTTGAGTCCCTATGGCATATGTTCCGTCAGAAAGCTCAGTCGCCACATTTATTTGAGCTTCTTCTAGCATGGAATTTATTTTGGTCTCCAACCTTCGCAATTCATTCTTGCTATAGTGAGAGATTTTACCATCAACTTGATAAATCAGCAAGCCTTGAGTGGTGGCATGGATCCCGTTGACCTGAGTCTTGATGGATTCCGTTCCTTCTAAAAACTCAATCTCATCGCCCTCTAATTTAAACAGGCCTTCATTTTCAACATGAACAATAACCGAGCTGTCGACTGGAAATGAATTGATAGGATTACCTGGAAATTCTATGATTTCAACACGCTCATTTCTTAATCTAAGTAATTGATCTAAAGTTTGAAAATATATGGATTGATCGTGAGCATATATACTCCAGACTTCACTGATGTTTCTTTGGTCATCAGGGAGCTTATTTAGAAGAGAAGTGAATTGAAGCCCGGACGCTTCTTGCTTAAAGTATCCAATCTGTCCTTGTCCGCCAGTGTAGATGCGATCCTGATTATCGATAAATATGGCTCTGGTTTTCGTGCTATTGGGTACACGAAAGAAGGTCCAGTTTTGACCATCGAATTCCAATAGACCGAAGTTGTTTGCCACATAGAGTGTCTTAGATGAGTCTTGATCGAAACTGAGGTTCTGGATGCCTGCATCAAATTCTGAAGTTTCATAGCTAGTCGTGAGAGGGGTCTTTGGTAGCTGATTAGACAAATGCTGCCCTTTAGATTCACTAACTAATAAAATCATCAAAAATCCACATAACCAATGGTTGTAAGATGAGTTGATTGCGGATTTAAGGTGAGTTAGCATTTGATCTTAAATGTAGCCATATTGTTAATAAATATCCAATATTATCTCTTTTGATGAGTTATTGATGAGATACATTTAGGGTCATGATGAGTTTTTGATGAGGTGCTTTTTTAGTTCTGTATCTTTTACTAATTTAATTTTGAATCTAATTTGAATACCACCGAAAGGTTTACTTTCGTAAATTCGATTTAGAAAATTTTGAATTTTTAACTTAACAAACGTTTATGAACAAATTTGGAAAAAAAGTTTTAGGCAAACTTGGAGTGACGGCTGGATTGTTGGCTGTACTTGCAATTGTCTCTTGTGGAAGTGATGAAGGAAACAAGAAAACACCACCAGAAGCGTCTTTCACTTCAGTGGTAACAGATCTTACTGTAGATTTTACCAATACATCTACTGGAGCTGATTCGTACATGTGGGATTTTGGTGATAATAACACCTCCACAGATGCTAGCCCAACACATACATATGCGGCTGCTGGAACGTACACAGTTACATTGACTGCTACCAATGGTGATGGTGAAGCAACTGCAACTGCAGACGTAGTTACGACTGATCCATGTGATGTGGATGTTGCGACTGCTGGATCTATCAATCTAGGTTTCTCGACTCAAACAGCTGCTGATGGTGACACCGATGCATTCTTCGATGGGTTTGATGGTGTGACTTTCATCGTTGTTGACAACCCGGATATGACTGGTAATACCAGTTGCAATGTAGCTGAGTGGACTTTCGGAACCGGAGTGGGTGATGCTGATTGTCAGAACTGGGCTGGTGCAGGATGGGACCTAGGAGCTGGTAATGAACTTAATTTTGATAACCAACCTACTTCATTCACATTGGATGTGAAGGCACCAGCTGGAGCTGAAGTGAAATTGAGACTTGAAAGAATTGGATTCCCTGATGTAGATCCAGTACAGGAAAAAACAGCAACGGTTACTGCTGATGGCACTTGGGGAACACTGACATTTGATTTCCAGGCTGTGGATAATGGCAGTAATACTGATGGTTCCGCTGGTGCTGATGGTAACACCGATACTTATCAGTCGATTATCATGTACATTAATCAGGGAGCAGCTTGTGGAGACGCTGTTACCTACCATGTAGATAATTTGAAGCAAGTTTCGCCTTCAACAAGAAAATAAGAATTACATTTTGATTCTAAAGGGGATGCCAGTAGGCATCCCTTTTTTTAACCTTTCTACGATTCTCTGAAACCAATAAATCTATACTTATGAAAAAGATATTATTCCTTTTGTCTCTTCCGACTGTTTTAATTTTCTCTTCCTGTGGTTCGGATGGTTCAGATGAGCCGAAGAAAGTAACGGTTCCTTCATTTGTTCCAACATCAGGATACGCTACCCCGGAGACCTATGATGGAATGGACCTAATCTGGCAAGATGAGTTTACCGGTTCATCGTTGAGCTCAACAAATTGGAATTATGAAATTGGAACCGGTAACAATGGCTGGGGTAACAATGAACTTCAGTACTATACCAGCTCAAACACATCTGTAGTAGGAGACGACTTTTTAGTCATTACTGCGTTGGAGGCAGAAACAAATGGAAGTGACTACAGCTCTTCCAGAATAACTACCCAGGATAAATTTGAATTTAAATATGGTCGAATAGATATTCGTGCCTCTTTACCCGAAGGAAAAGGTTTATGGCCGGCACTTTGGATGCTAGGTGCCAATTTTAGTGAGATTGGATGGCCAAACTGCGGGGAAATAGACATCATGGAATCCGGGAAAAACGGAAATGATGATAAGATTTTAGGAACCATACATTGGGACGATGCAGGCAACTACGCGGCATATGGTTCAGAAGATGCGAATAATTCACCTTCGTTTACCGATGGAGAATTAGCTGATGAGTTCCATGTGTACTCTATAACGTGGGATTCAAATTCAATAGAGTGGTATGTCGATGACGTTCAATATCATTCCGTCAGTACCACGAGCTCTCGAATGGAAGAGTTTAAAGAAGAGTTTTTCTTCATCTTTAATGTGGCCGTTGGAGGAAACTTCCCCGGCAGTCCTGACGCGACAACAACATTTCCTCAAAGGATGATCGTGGACTACATCAGGGTTTTTCAAGACGCCAGCTAATTGAAATTTTCAAATCACAGGGATTTAAAGAAGTCTTTACGAGGATGAATTATACTTGGCTTTTCGTAGTACTTTTAAGTATTTGCCAAACCTCTATTGCGCAGAATAAGGTTAAAATTGAATCCGATCATTCCGGGCATAAACTTCAGGTAAATGGTGAAGATTTCATCATTAACGGGATGAACTGGGACTACTTCCCCATTGGAACTAACTATGAGTATGTCTTGTGGGATCAACCTGATCAAGTAATCAAAGCGGCATTGAATGAAGAAATGACCTTGCTTCGTGATATGGGCGTGAATGCCATTCGGCAGTACACCGGAATCCCCCCCAAATGGGTAACCTACATTTATAAGAACTACGGTATTTATACCATGCTCAATCATTCTTTTGGCAGATACGGAATGACCATCGATGGGCAGTGGGTGGCTCAAACCGACTATGGAAATTCGAGAGTAAAAGATATGTTACTTGATGAGGTTACGGAAATGGTCACGGAGTTTAAAGAAACACCTGGACTCTTATTTTACCTCTTAGGTAATGAGAACAATTATGGACTTTTTTGGGAAGGTGCTGAAACGGAGGACATCCCTGAGGAAGACGATAGTTCAAAAGAAAAAGCTGGAAACTTATATAAACTATTCAATGAGGCAACCATCGCCATGAAGGCCATAGATGACTCGTATCCTATTGCCATTTGTAATGGCGATTTGCAATTCATTGAGATCATCAAAAAAGACTGTCCAGACATTGATATTCTAGGCCTCAATATTTATCGGGGACTCTCTTTCGATGACACTTTTCAAAGGATCAAAAGCGAACTTGGTCTACCTGTGGTCTTCACAGAATTCGGTTCGGATGCATATGATGCCATTAAGAAAACCGAGGATCAGGATGCTCAAGCTTATTTTGATCTTCTTAATTGGAAGGAAATATATGAGAATGCAGCTGGTATGGGCAAGGCCGGAAATGCACTGGGAGGATTCACCTTTCAATTCACTGATGGCTGGTGGAAGTCCGGTCAAACCAAGAATTTAGATGAACATGATACCAATGCTTCCTGGGTCAATGGGGGGTATTCATTTGACTTCACGCCCGGTGAAAACAACATGAACGAGGAGTGGTTTGGTATCTGTGCCAAGGGCGAAACACGAGAGGATGGCACCTACCAGGTAAAACCACGGAAAGCCTATTTTGTATTGAAAGAAGCTCACAAGTTTAACCCATACTCGGGAAGTAGGGAACGGTTGGAAAAACACTTTTCCCAAATCGTTGAGCAGTATTTTAAAAAGGAACTCGGAACCAAAGGTTCGGATTGATTCAAATTGATTTTTTAAGAACCTTAAAAGAGCAGATATGATAAAGATAAGAGAGAGAACTTTTTTGATCCTTGTCATTGTAGCCTTGTTTTTTTCTTGTTCACAGAAGCCTAGTAATAAGGATGATATGCAGTCAAATAAGATGAAAACAGCAGAGGAAATACTGGGTAATCCGAAATACCGGGCTATTTCATACGGTGGATATCGGGAGAAATCTCGTGACATTCAACCGACTGTAGAAGAGCTCAAAGAAGACATGCGTATCCTGTCTGCCATGGGAATCGGAATGCTTAGAACCTACAATGTTCAGTTAGCTCACGCATCTAATGTGCTGAAGGCAATAAAGGAGCTAAAGAAAGAGGACTCATCTTTCGAAATGTATGTGATGCTAGGGGCATGGATCGATTGCAAAAATGCATGGACTGAGCTTCCTCCGGATCACACTCAAGAAAGTGAACAGAACGAAGAAGAAATCGCTCGGGTGGTGGAGTTGGCCAAGCAATACCCAGACATTGTTAAGGTCATTGCGGTAGGAAATGAAGCAATGGTGAAATGGGCAGCTGCTTATTTCGTGCAACCGGAAGTCATCCTCAAATGGGTCAATCACCTTCAAGATCTTAAGAAAAAAGGAGACCTACCGAAAGACCTGTGGATAACGAGCTCTGACAATTTTGCCTCTTGGGGTGGTGGAGGGCCTGAGTATCACGTGGAGGATCTCCATAAACTCATTGAGGCCGTTGATTTCATCTCGCTTCACACATATCCCATGCATGACACGCATTACAACCCGAGATTCTGGGGCGTCCTCAAAAAGGAGGATAGTTTGTCTAAAGAGCAGAAGTTGCAAAAGATCATGGAGCGATCCAGAGACTATGCCATCATGCAGTACAATAGTGTGAAAAAGTACGTCAAGAGCCTTGGACTGGACAAGCCGATGCATATTGGGGAAACCGGCTGGGCTAGTTTGGATTCAGAAAATCACCACTATGGCATCACCGGATCGCAAGCATGTGATGAACACAAACAGGGACTCTACCACCAGCTGATGCGGGAATGGACTGAAAGCCAGGGGATATCATGCTTTTATTTTGAAGCTTTTGATGAAAAATGGAAGGATAGCCAAAGTCCAAAAGGTTCGGAAAACCATTTTGGCTTATTTACCATTGATGGCCAAGCCAAATATGCCATATGGCCTCTTGTTGATAAAGGGGTTTTTGAAGGGCTAAAAAGGAATGGGAATAAAATCACCAAAACGTATGGCGGGAATGGAGACGAACTCCTAAAAACGGTAAATCTGCCAGACACCAAAATCAAGCTTGAAATAGCACATTGAAATCCCGCCTATGAGATACGCAACCCTAACCTTGACCACACTAGCAGCCATCATGAGTGCATGTAATTCTTCAGACCCTTTGGATTTGGAAGTGTACGAAACATCAGCAGAAGGCAGACAACTTGAAAAAGTCACTGAGTTCAACCTTTCCGACGACCCACCCATTGTGGAGCTTTTTCCAGAGAAAACCTTTCAGACAATCACAGGTTTTGGGGGATCATTTACCGAATCATCAGCCTACTTGCTGAACAAGTTGAGTGACGAAAATCGGCAAAAAATACTTGAGGCGTATTTTGGTGACGATGGAGCCAGATACTCACTAACTCGAACGCACATCAATTCATGCGATTTTTCTTTAAGCCAGTATTCGTATGCTCCTGTGGCAGGAGACATGGAGTTAGACAGCTTTTCCATTGAAGAGGATCGAGATGACATTATTCCAATGATCAAAGATGCCCAGGCGATTTCAAAAGACGGCTTTAAAATTCTCTCCTCTCCCTGGACAGCCCCGCCTTGGATGAAGGATAATAACGATTGGGTAGGAGGCAAACTGCTGCGAGAATACTATGATACATGGGCGTTGTTTTTTTCAAAATACATCGATGCTTATAAAGAAGAAGGAATTGATATCTGGGGATTGACCGTAGAGAATGAACCTCTTGGGAACGGTAATAATTGGGAGAGTATGCATTTTTCTCCTGAAGAAATGACCGATTTCGTCGAGAAGCACCTCGGTCCACAGCTAGCGAAGGATGGAAAGTCGGAGGTTAAAATTTTAGGATACGATCAAAATCGTGAACATTTAAAAGAATGGGTCGATGAAATGTACCGGGACGAAGAGAGCTCTAAGTATTTCGCAGGAACAGCCATACATTGGTATGCGAGCACCTATGAGGTTTTCCCAGAGGAACTACAATACGCACACAACAAAGCCACGGACAAGCACCTGATTCAATCAGAAGCATGTGTGGATGCGGAAGTGCCCAAATGGCAAGATGATGCCTGGTATTGGAGTAAGGAGGGGACAGACTGGGGATGGGACTGGGCACCTGAGGATCAGAAGCATTTGCATCCCAAATACGTACCTGTTTACAGATACGCAAGGGATATTATTGGCTGCCTGAACAACTGGGTAGATGGCTGGGTGGACTGGAACATGGTGCTAAACAAACAAGGTGGGCCCAATTGGTTTAAGAACTGGTGCGTTGCTCCGGTGATTGTGGATGAGAATAACGATGAAGTTTATTTCACTCCCATTTATTACGTCTTATCACATTTCAGTCGATTTATTAGACCGGAGGCGAAAGTGATCGAACTAGAGAACCCAATCAAAGAGTTGATGATTACGGCCGCACAAAACCCGGATGGGAGTATTGCAGTGGTCTTGCTGAATCAAGGCAAAGACCCGGTGAGCTTTAATCTTCAAGTTGCTGATCGAGGCAGGGATATCTCCATTAGTTCACAGGCCATTCAAACTATTCTCATAACTACTCTTAACTAACCAGAATGACGGAACATATAACCCCAGAGAAAGACAAAGTTGCTCTAGGTCAAAAAACCGCGTATGGTGCTGGAAATCTGGTACTTAACCTGCTTCCAGCATCTTTGAATGTTTTCATGTTCTTTTTGGTGACTGGGTTTGGAATGGATCCGTTTCTGGCAGGCTTGCTTGGCGGGCTTCCAAGAATATTCGATGCACTGACTGACCCAATTATGGGATTCATTACAGACAATACAAAGTCTAAATGGGGAAGAAGGCGTCCATACATAGTCGTTGGTGCCATTTTAAGTGGGGTAATCTTCATTTTGTTATGGCAGTTGGACGATAGCAATTCCCAGAATTACAATTTCATTTACTTTCTGGTGCTCTCCATGATCTTCACCATCGGAAATACCGTATTCGCCACTCCGTTCGTTGGTCTGGGATATGAGATGACTTCCGATTACAACGAGCGAACCAGGCTCATGGCGTTTGCTCAGACAATGGGACAAATCGCCTGGATGATCGTGCCATGGTTTTGGGCACTCGTTGCAAACCCGGATTTCTTTGCCAGCCAGGCAGAAGGCGTCCGGACAGTGTCCATCATAGTAGGAGCCGTATGCATTATTTTGGGCATTTTACCAGGCTTGTATTGCCGTGGAATCGACTCCAGCAACATGGAAAATCGGGCTGATCTAAGTTTGAAAAGCCTTTGGGTTAACCTGAAAAGTCTGATCAATAGTTTTAAACAGATATTCAAGAACGTGCCCTTTTTACGACTCTGTGGCACCACCTTCCTGGTTTTTAATGGATTTCAAATTGTAGCTGGATTCGCTTTCTATATCATCGTTTTTTACATGTTTCAAGGTGATTATGCGCTAGCCGGGACCTGGCCAGCATGGTTTGGGACGGTAAGTGCTGCAGCCACGGCCTTCCTGGTTATCCCTATTATTTCATGGATGGCCAATAAGTGGGGAAAGCGTAATGCTTTTATCGTCTCCACGCTGATCTCTATCGTCGGATATGGCTTGAAGTGGTGGGGATTTAACCCGGAGAATCCATGGATGATTTTTATGCCAATTCCGTTGATGTCTTTTGGTATTGGAGGCTTATTTACACTTATGATGAGCATGACGGCAGATGTTTGTGATCTTGATGAACTTGAAAATGGCATGCCGAGAAAAGAAGGAACCTTTGGAGCCATCTATTGGCTGATGGTCAAACTAGGTAATGCGCTAGCACTTATTCTCGCTGGTCTGGTTTTGAATTTAGTTGGTTTCGAGCCGGGATCGTCGATTCAAACCGCTGATTCTATGACGCAACTACGATTGGCAGATATCATCATACCTGCTAGTACTGCTTTCATCGCGATTCTGGTCATGTGGAAATATGATTTAACGGAACAGAAGGCAAGGGAAATAAAAGCCGAATTGGTCAATAGAAGAGGAGAACTTTAATAAACAAAATATCAAAGATGTCATTAAGAAAAGAAAGATTACATGCATTAGCTGCTTCAGACTTAGGTGGTAAGAGTATAGCGGAACTAAGAGAATTATACAAACAAAGCATGGACGATGGTACGCATGGAATGTGTTTCAGCCCATATGAGGAAGGTCAAAAACCCGGTGATCAGCTGAGCGAAGATCAGGTGAGAAGAAGGCTTGAAATTATTAGACCTTACACTAATTGGGTGCGTTCTTTCTCGACCACCGAGGGAAATGAATTTATCCCTAGGATAGCGAAGGAACTGGGGATGAAAACTCTCGTAGGGGCCTGGTTGGGAGATGATGCAGAGATCAATGAAAATGAAATTGCTGGGTTGATCCAGCTTGCCAACGATGGATATGTGGATGTAGCAGCTGTCGGCAATGAAGTCATGTATCGAAAGGATCTGACCGAATCTGAGTTGCTTGATCACATGAGAAACGTGAAAAGCTCCATTCCGTCAAATATCCCAATGGGTTACGTCGATGCGTATTACGAGTTTGCTCACAGGCCAGCGATTACAGAATTATGTGATGTGATTTTGGCGAACTGTTATCCTTTTTGGGAGGGATGTTCTTTAGAGTATTCATTGCTGTATATGAAGGAGATGTATCGAACCGCCCTTCAAGCTGGTAATGGGAAAAAGGTGATCATAACTGAGACTGGATGGCCGGATCAAGGATCCAATCTGGAGGGCGCTGTTCCGTCAACTGTCAATGCCATGCGTTATTTCATTAATGCTCAAATGTGGTCTAAGGAAGACCAAATTGAAATGTTTTATTTTTCCTCCTTTGATGAATCATGGAAGGTCGGAGCAGAAGGAGATGTAGGAGCCTACTGGGGAATCTGGGATAAAGATGAAAAGTTGAAATTCTGCTAGGTTCATGCAACTGGCTTTAAGTTAAGCCCAGAAAAGTACTAATCTATAAATCCAATGGTCAGATGGCCATTGCTAAAAAAGACTAACCAATGTCGAGAGAAATCTACGTAGGTAACTCACCCGTTCATTTCAATGAAGAGAAAGTATCGGGCGAGACCGTGATACTGAATGGTGAGGAATTCAATCTGATCAACAACTATGATCAGATGGACCCATTTTTTATGACTGTTGTTAGTTCGACTGATCATTGGATGTTTATTTCCAGTTCCGGTGGTTTATCGGCAGGAAGAAAAAATGCTGAGAATTCGCTATTTCCTTACTACTCAGATGATAAGATCACCAGTTCATCAGATCTAGTAGGTAGCAAAACGATCATTAGAGCCATCATGGATGAGCGGGTTATGTTGTGGGAGCCCTTCTCAGGTTGTTTGTCACCTTTCTATGAAACGACTAGGAATCTCTATAAAAATCTATTCGGTAGTAAGATTGTATTTGAGGAGATCAATCATGATCTCAAACTGACTTACCGATATAGCTGGCAGTTTTCAGAGAGATTCGGATTTGTCAAGAAATCTGAATTGATTAATCGTGGATCCGAAGATTGTCAGATAGAGATTCTGGATGGAATCCAGAATATTTTACCATACGGCGTGTCCAGCATGCTGCAGGCACTCAGGAGCAATTTGGTCAATGGATACAAACGAAATTTACTCGACGAGAGGAGTAGTTTGGCTGTATTCTCACTTTCTTCCATGATAGTGGACAAGGCCGAGCCCAGTGAAGCTTTGAAGGCAACAACGGTTTGGTCTACGGGGCTGGAAACCAAAGACATTTTGGTGTGCAATAACCAAGTGAATTCATTTAGAAAAGGGCGCCCCATCCATGGAGAAAAAGACATGAAGGGTGTATCTGGTTCATTCTTTTTGCACAGTGAAGTCCTTCTCGGGGCTGACCAAAACAGGGATTGGTTTATCGTGGCTGAAATTAATCAGGACAGAGCGGACGTAAGTTGGCTACAGGAAAAACTTACTTCAACGGAATACGATCTTAAAGCCAATCTACTTCAGGATATGGCGGATACTTCGGAAGAGCTGAGAAATTTAGTCGCTAAAGCAGACGGACTACAACTCACTGAAGATAAAATGAGTACAGGGAGGCACATTAGTAATGTGATGTTCAACATTATGCGTGGAGGGATTTTTGATGAGGATTACCATGTCCAAATTCAGGACTTCTTAGCGTACCTCGAGGAAATTAACTCGGAAGTCTATCAACGGCACCAGGATTCCTTTGTTGGTAATGAGACGCTCACTTACCCTCAACTTCTGGAAGAATCGAGCAAGACCGGAGATCTAGATTTGCTTCGAATTAGTTTGGAGTATTTGCCCCTTACATTCAGTAGAAGACACGGTGACCCCAGCCGTCCCTGGAATAAATTTAACATAGAGTTAAAATACCCTGACGGTTCCAAGAAGCGAAGTTACGAGGGAAACTGGCGAGACATTTTTCAGAATTGGGAAGCACTTGCTTATTCTTTTCCTGATTTCATGAGTGGGATGATTTCTAAATTTTTGAATGCCACAACAATTGATGGCTATAATCCCTACAGAATTACCCGAAAGGGTATCGATTGGGAAATTATAGAACCAGATGATCCTTGGTCATATATAGGGTACTGGGGAGATCATCAAATAATCTACCTTCAGAAACTGCTAGAATGCGCTTATCGTCATGACAGTTCTGCATTTGATCAGTGGCTGAACGATCCATTATTTGTGTATGCCAATGTTCCATATAGAATAAAGCCATACAAGGAAATTCTTAAAGATCATCAGGACACCATTGACTTTGATCTTGAACAGCAGGAGGAAATCGATAAAAAGGTAGATCACCTAGGGGGTGATGGAAAGCTGGTTTTTAACAACGGCAGACTTTTAAAAGCCACAATGGTCGAAAAGTTACTCGTAACTTTATTATCCAAGCTCTCGAATTTTGTTCCTGAAGGTGGAATTTGGCTGAACACTCAGCGACCTGAATGGAACGATGCGAATAACGCCTTGGTAGGAAATGGAGTATCCATGGTGACGCTTTACTACCTGCGGAGATATTGTCATTTTCTCTCAAATTTACTTTCCAGTAGTTCGGTGGAGAATTTCTCTCTTCATGCGGAGGTGTTTGAGCTGTTCAATGTCATCTCGGACACATTTAACGCCAACGAGAAAAATTTATCCCGCTCATTTAGTGATGAGGATAGAAAACAGGTTGTTGACACACTAGGTAGTGCTGGAGAGGCATACCGGAACCAAGCCTATGCCGGTTTTGACGGTACCAAGCAGAATCTTGATGCCACAAAGCTTATTGGGTTCTTAAATCAAACCAATAGGTTCATTGACCATTCCATTCGAGCCAATAAACGAGTGGACGGACTGTTCCATTCTTACAACTTGCTGCAGTTTGATCAGGACGAGTTGAAGATCGATCACCTCTATGAAATGTTAGAAGGACAAGTGGCCGTACTGTCGTCCGGCTTTTTGAGCGGAAAAGAAAGTTTGGAGGTTTTGAATGCATTAAAGTCAAGCAAACTTTTTAGGGAGGATCAGTACAGTTATTATCTGTATCCAAATAGGGATATCCCACATTTCTTAGATAAGAATGAGCTGCCCAAGGAGTTTGTTGAAAAATCCAGACTTATTCAAAAATTAAAGTCTGATGAGAATACCCACCTAATCAGTTTCGATGGATCAGGCGGATGTTATTTTCATGGTGAAGTGCACAATGCCAAGGATGTCGTTTCACGACTTAATGAACTAACTGATTATCAAGAGCTTGTGGCAACTGAAAAAGACCAGATTCTGGACGTTTTTGAGGAGATGTTTGATCATAAGTCATTCACTGGCAGGTCTGGAACCTTCTTTGCTTACGAGGGTCTCGGTAGTATTTATTGGCATATGGTATCAAAACTGCTTTATGCAACCCAGGAAAATATTTACATTCATGCCGATGAACTGGATGAAGAAGACAAAGGAGCCTTGATCCAGCACTATTATGAAATAAGAGCAGGAATCGGCATCAATAAAAGCCCCCAGCTTTACGGAGCTTTTCCAACGGATCCATACAGTCACACACCTTTTCATAAAGGTGCTCAACAGCCCGGAATGACAGGTCAGGTGAAAGAGGATGTGTTAAACAGGTGGGCAGAGCTTGGCGTGACTATAGAAGATGGCATGATAGCTTTTAAACCCAAGTTTCTCAACAAGGGTGAATTCCTGAAGACTGGAGGAAAATTTGAGTATTACGATCTCAACAACGAATTACAGACTTTAGAGTTGACCAAGAATCAACTGGCATTTACGTACTGCCAAGTTCCCATCGTTTACGAATCGTCAGATAATCAACGTATAGTGGTTCAATTGCTGAATACGCAGGTTGAAATGGGCGGACATATTCTGACGACTGAGCTCTCCGGTAAAATTTTCTCAAGAACTAATCATGTTCAAAAGGTCCATGTGTATTTGAATTATTAATTATATGAATTGAATTACAGATCGATAGGGCATATCTTTCGCTAGAAACCAATCTTCTCATGAAACCTTACCAATACATTCTTCTGATGGCCACAGTTTTACTTTCTGCATGTGCTGACCAACGTTCAACGTCAAATTTGTCGGAAACAGATCGAAAAATTGACAGTCTGATTGCCGAAATGACACTGGCTGAAAAAATCGGACAGATGAACCAATACTCTGCAGGTTCCAACTTGACAGGGCCGGAAGGAAACCAGGACGGTCGTTATGATCTCTTCGTCAACGGGGGCGTTGGTTCAGTGCTGAATGTAGTCGGAGCTGAAGAAGCCTACAAGCTTCAGAAATTGGTATTGGACAACACAAGACTTAAGATTCCACTCATTTTTGCCTACGATGTAATTCACGGCTATAAGACCATTTTTCCAGTGCCTTTGGCTGAATCCAGCTCATGGGATTTGGAGGCCATCGAGAATTCAGCACGCATTGCTGCGAAAGAATCTGCGGCTTCTGGTTTGCAGTGGACGTTCAATCCAATGCTGGATGTGACTCGTGACGCCAGATGGGGCAGGGTGATGGAAGGTTCCGGTGAGGACCCATTCCTTGCAGCAAAAATTGGAGCAGCCAAAATCCAAGGTTATCAGGGCGATGACTTATCGGACATTTATACCATCGCGGCTTGTGCTAAGCACTTTGCAGGATACGGATTTGCCGAAAGCGGAAAGGATTACAACACCGTCCTACTCGGCAAATACGATCTTCACAATTACGTACTTCCTCCGTTCAAAAAGGCAAAAGAAGCCGGTGTAGCTACATTCATGAACGGCTTCAACGACATTGACGGCATTCCCTCCACAGCCAACAAATGGCTGGTAGACGATTTGTTGAGAAAGGAGTGGGGCTTTGAGGGGGTAATGGTTTCAGACTGGAGCTCCATCAGTGAACTTACTTATCACGCAGTGGCTGTTGACACGGCGCAGGCTGCAGAGCTTGCCTTAAAGGCCGGAACGGACATTGATATGGAAGGGGAAGCCTACATTCAATTTTTGGAAGGAAAACTAGAATCAGGAGCCATCACGGAAGGTCAAATCGATCAGGCGGTGAGAAGAATCCTGAAGTTGAAATTTGACTTAGGGCTTTTCGACGATCCATTCAAATACATGGACGCGGAGCGTGAGAAAGAAGTTCTGCTTGCACCAGAGCACCTGGAAGCCGCACGTGATGCCGGCAGGAAATCCATTGTGCTTTTGAAAAATAAAGGTGACTTACTTCCGCTGAAAGATGACGTGAAATCAATTGCCATCATTGGCCCCTTGGCAAAAGATAAAAATGCACCGATTGGTAACTGGAGAGCACAAGGAGATGATGATTCCGCGGTTTCATTTTATGAAGGTATGGAAGCTGCTTTTGAAGGATTAACTTTTAACTACGCCGAAGGGTGTAAGCTGTCCATAGGTCCTAACATGTTCCACCTACCCGTTGAAATTGAGCAGCAAGATCGTTCGGGATTTGCTGAAGCAGTAGCTGCCGCTAGGAAGTCTGAGGTTGTCTTTATGGTATTGGGAGAGCCTGCCCACATGTCCGGGGAGGCAAGGAGTAGAGCGGATATTGGGTTGCCAGGATTACAGTCAGAACTTCTCCAGGAGGTTTATAAAGTGAATAAAAATATCGTGCTTGTACTGATGAATGGACGCCCATTGACAATTCCATGGGAAGCTGAGAACATTCCTGCCATTTTGGAGACTTGGTTCTTAGGAAGCCAACACGGTCATGCCGTGGCTGATGTGATTTCAGGAGATTACAATCCGGCAGGCAAGCTGACAATGAGTTTCCCTAGACATGTCGGACAATGTCCAATTTATTACAACAAGCGAATTACCGGTCGTCCACACAGCCCATTTATTTTCAAAGAACACCACATGGATGTCGATCGCACGCCGCAATTTCCTTTTGGTCATGGCTTGAGCTACGCAAAATTTGAAATCAGTGAGCCTTCAGTGAGTATTAACGGACACAATGTGGAGGTAAGCGTGGAAGTGAAGAATGCCGGAGATGTTCAAGGAAAAGAAATCGTGCAAGTCTATGTGCACGACGTTGCAGCCAGTATAGCCCCTTCCTGGATGGAGCTAAGAGGCTATCAGCATGTAGAACTTGAAGCAGGCGAATCCAAGACGATCACTGTTTCGTTGGACGAATCAGCCTTCACGTTCTATAACCATGACGGGGAAATCGTGTTCGAGTCAGGTGAATTCCTTATTTATGCAGGGAATAGTTCTGCTAACCTGAAAAGAACACTCATCAACCTGGATTAATCATGAAAAATGTCAACTTAATACTCATCGCCATTGTCGCCTCCATGGGGGGGTTGTTGTTTGGTTATGATACAGGTGTCATCAATGGCACCCAGTTTTACTTCAGTAAGTATTTTGAGCTATCTGCCGCCATGAAAGGATGGGTGGTGGGCAGTGCGCTTTTGGGCTGCCTCTTTGGGGCCATTATTTCAGGAGCATTGAGCATGGCAATTGGTAGAAAGAAATCATTGATTCTGTCGGCTTTGCTTTTTACGCTTTCTGCATGGGGTTCAGGATTGCCGGAGTTTCTTCCTCAGTCGGTCCCGCTATTGGTAATGTTCCGAATAATCGGAGGCTTGGGAATTGGGATTGCGTCGATGAATGCTCCGACTTATATCGCTGAATTGTCTCCCGCAAACATCAGAGGAAAGATGGTGACGTATTACCAAATGGCTATTGTGGTGGGCTTTTTCGTGGTATTCCTCGCCACCTATACCATCGGCCAATCTGGAGATGAAGTGTATAATTTGAACAAAGGCTGGAGGTTGATGTTCTGGTCAGAACTGATTCCATGCCTAATGTTCCTTTTCCTCCTATTCCTTGTGCCAAGAAGCCCGAGATGGCTCATGCTCAAAGGCAAAGAAGAAGAAGCGCAGCAGGTTTTGGTTAAAATTCACGGAGAGGAATTGGCTGCAAAAGAAATGGCTGAGATCAAGGAGTCGCTTCATGGCTCACAAGCTTTGCCGTTCAAGAATCTTTTGAAGAAATCGGTACTCCCCATTGTACTAATCGGTTGTGTGATTTCCGGGTTGCAGCAGTTTACTGGCATCAATGCCGTGCTCTACTATGGGGCTGATATTTTCGAAAAAGCACTTGGTTTTGGCCAGAAAGATGTGCTCGCACAACAAATTCTTTTAGCGGGCGTGAATTTCGTGTTCACATTCATTGCCATGTTCTCCGTGGACAAATGGGGACGCAAGCCACTGATCATCTCCGGCGCTTTTGGAATGATTACAGGTTTCTTGATGCTAGGCCTTTCGCTAATGTTCAATGAAGTCGGAATCATATCATTGATCGGGATTCTCGTTTTCATTGGATCGTTCGCCATGTCCATGGGACCGATTGTGTGGGTACTCCTGTCAGAGATGTTCCCTAATAATATCCGAAGTGCTGCCATGTCAGTCGCCGTGGCAGTGCAGTGGGCGATGAACTATGTCGTTTCGCAATCTTTCCCGGTGCTGGTGGATTCTGAAGCCAATAAGGGCGATTTCTGGAACGGATCGCTTCCTTATTTCATCTTCATTTTCTTCATCATCCTGATCATCGTTGTGACCAAGAAGTACATTCCGGAGACAAAAGGAAAATCACTGGAACAATTGGAGAAAACCTGGGAGGAGCGCTACGGAAAGATCAGTTAAGCAAGATATTTCCATACCAGGCTGGATGCTCCCAGAATCGGAGCATCATCGTCCTTGAGACCTGATTCGAGGATTTGAATGTCTCTGTCTCTGAATAACGGCATCAAGTGCCGTTCGAAGCTCTCGCGGGTAGGATCTAGTAAATAATGACCAGCTCTTACCAAACCGCCTAGAAGGAAAATCGCTTCCGGATTGGTGTGTACGACAAAGTCTGAAATTTTTTGGCCGAGGATTTCGCCTGTGTATCGGAAGGCTTCCTGAGCAATGTAATCTCCCTGTTCGGCTGCTTCTGTGATAAATCTTGGCGACAAATTGTCAAAGCTTACTCCGCGTAGCAGACTTGGCTCCAGGTGATCAGAAAGCAACTTGTGGATCGTTCGCCTGATCCCTGTGGCACTGGCGTAGGTTTCCAGACAACCAACCTTCCCACAGGCGCAATCACGACCATCTGTCTTGACCACCACATGCCCTAGCTCTCCAGCGAAACCATGCTTACCGTAAATCAGCTCACCATTGGTGATGATTCCGGCTCCAAGTCCGGTTCCCAGGGTAAGTACGATAAAGAATTTGAGATCCTTGGCCGCTCCATACATCAATTCACCCAAGGCCGCAGCATTGGCATCATTCGTCAGAGAGCATTTGATACCATTCCCTACATAATTCTCCACCTCTTCAGCAAATCGCGTGATTTCAGGCCATGGTAGATTGGGAGGGAATTCGATGGAGCCATTGTAGAAGTTGCCATTGGGAGCGCCCACACCAAAACCTACGATTTCATCCACTTTGATCTGCGTCAAAACATCGTCAATGATGGCCTTGATCAAGTCTTTGTGATCCGGATATTCCTGGGTTTTCACCCTGGACTGGTACTTGATTTCCCCAGACCGTTCGGCTATTCCGTACTTGGCATTGGTCCCGCCAATGTCTATTCCAACTGCTTACATCCGGCAAGTATAAACCCAAAATATTCTGCTCCCAACACAATGGAAAGCAAGAATTTATGTAAACGTTTGCGATTTGAAGTTTTAGAAAATTTGGACAAATAATCCTCGAAAGAATAAAAAAAGACCGCCTTTTCAGACGGTCTTGCGATTGCTAGTTGGCCTACTAGGACTCGAACCTAGAATGACGGTACCAAAAACCGGAGTGTTGCCAATTACACCATAGGCCAGAATCGAGCGGCAAAAATAAGCATTTGTTTAAAAAAGAAAAGCTCTTTGTGTTATTGTTTCAATAGAGAATTTCATCTTTCATAATATCTTAATCCTACACAGATATTCCAAGTATCTATACCACCATTTAGCGTGTTCCAATTTGCATTACTTAGGTGCCGATATCCAGTTTGGAAAATTAAACTGGAACCAGAGAAAATTGAAATACTAAGCCCCAAATGTGCTTCTTCATTAACCACGAAACCTTCCTTTTGACGGGAATGTGAAGCATTTATCAGTGCTGGGCCAATGCTCGTCCCCATATAGAAATCCATTTGTTCGTTTTGAAATATTGAAATTTCAAAACCCACAGACAATCCGACTTCCCAACCTTGTGTTGAGAAATCATTTCTTTTGTCATAAACGCTTAGAATTCGGTTTGTGTTTGTTTGAAAAAAGTACCTACTCTTTAACCCAAGTAGCTCTGTCTGTCTTTCGATCGAAAAATTGACTGTAAGGACCTTATAGGTATAGAAACGGTTCAAGGTTATAGCAGACGCACCAGTATGGAGACTATAGGAGTTTGTTTTGGAGGATTGCGCGGTAAGGCTTGATGATGAAAATGTTAGAATTAATAGGACAAAGGTTTTCATTTGATCAATTCTTGAACCCATTTCTTAGCTTCCACAAATGGGATCATCCATGGCGATACCTGCCACCCTTCTGTGCCTTTTTTATGTGCCCAGTTGAATGGAAATAAAGACCTCTCCAGGTGAGGCATCATGGCTAAATGACGGCCGTCCTCGGAGCACAGCGCGGCAGTCGAGAAGGTACTTCCGTTGGCATTGCCGGGCATAGCCTCGTAGCAGTATTTCATCGCAATGTTGAAATCTGATTCGTTGGATAATTCGAATCGTCCCTCTCCATGCGCCAACCAGATGCCCATTCTGGTTCCTGCGAGTGATTTTAATAAAATGGAGTAATTCTGTGGGATATCAACGTTCACAAATGCGCATTCGAATTTCCCACTCTCATTGTGATGCATTTTAGGATGTTCAGCCATGTCGGGGTAAATCAAATCCAATTCCATCATCAGTTGACAGCCGTTGCATACACCCAGACTGAGGGTGTCTTCCCGAGCGTAGAATTTGTCCAGAGCTGCCTTGGCCTTTTCATTGAATTTGAAAGAGCCCGCCCAGCCCTTGGCTGATCCAAGCACATCGGAATTTGAGAATCCCCCAACAAAGACAATGAAATTCACTTCTTCCAGTGTCTCCCTACCAGATATCAAATCAGTCATGTGCACATCCTTCACATCAAAACCGGCCAACCATAAGGCATAAGCCATCTCACGGTCGCTGTTCACGCCTTGTTCGCGGATGATAGCGGCTTTGATCCCTGATTTATTTTTCCTGTTTGGATCCAGACCTAGTGAGTCATACTTTCCGTCAAATCCTTCAGGAAACTGATAGGAAAGAGGCTGCTTTTTGTAATTTGATGATCGTGCCTGTGCCGCAGGTGTAGACGTTTGCTCAAGATCGAGGAGGTCGGAAGTCTTCCTCCAGGTATCTCTGTAATGATCAATATCAAGGTTCAGCTCCTGATTGGAATGTTTGATGGTTAGCTCACGCTGTGAATTCACCGTACCTATTTCATAGAATTCAACTCCCTGATCTTTTAGGATGGCTGTAGCTTCTTTGTTGGCAACCTGAACGACCAATGCAGGTTTTTCGGAGAAGAGAAGTTGGCACAGGTCATTCCCCAATGCTGTCAAATGCACTTTTAACCCACCTTTCGCATTCGGGAAATTCATCTCAAGCAAAGTGGTAATCAGTCCGCCAGCAGAAACATCATGACCGGCAAGAA
Source organism: Cyclobacteriaceae bacterium (assembly GCA_965212145.1). Taxonomy (GTDB): domain Bacteria; phylum Bacteroidota; class Bacteroidia; order Cytophagales; family Cyclobacteriaceae; genus JAAEPI01. The sequence goes on from CBDBUY010000009.1 coordinate 831,356, forward strand.
TCAGGTTTTGTTCGATCAAGGTCTGAATGGCCGAGAAGGCTTTCATCACGACCTCTCCTTTTGCATCCGGGCATTTATTTCCAATCTGTCCGTTGATTTGAGCGAAGCTTGAACCTCCCAGTTCAAAATCAGATCCTGAGAAATCTACATAGAGCAGCTTGGAATCTGCAGCGGAATAATCAAGCACGGGAGAGACGATTTTGTTCAAATCACTCACTTCTCCTACTGAACTCACAATTACCGTACCTGGCGCCAGAACCTTTTTACCGTCCGGATATTTCTGGGTCATAGACATAGAGTCCTTTCCGGTGGGGACATTGACGCCTAGTGCTATGGCAAAGTCGCTTAGGGCCTTTACACCCTCGTACAATCTTGCGTTTTCTCCTTCATTTTTAGCAGGCCACATCCAGTTGGCACTTAGGGAAACTCCCTTCAATCCATGAGTTAGAGGGGCCCATACCAGGTTGGCCAATGCCTCTGTCACCGATAATCTGGAACCAGCACCTGACTGAATCAATCCCGGCACAGGAGCATGTCCGATAGACGTGGCAATGCCTTTCTCAGACTTATAGTCAATGGCCATGGCCGCCACATTGTTGAGGGGCAGCTGTATTTCCCCAACAGTCGGCTGCATGGCTACTTTGCCGGTTACACATCGATCCACTTTATTGGTGAGCCAGTCCTTGCATGCAACCGCTTCAAGCTGCAGGACTTTTTCGAGTGATGCTTCGATTTCCGTACTGTAGTTCCCGGAGAAATTTCGCTGAGTAAACTGATCCTTAAGAATGGTTTGTGGGAGACGAACCAAAAAGGTGTTCATTCTTTAGATCAAATGGTGAGGGTTTGTCCTTTTGAGTGAATGTCAAAGTCATGTCAGCAGTAGCTTCGCCTACTTCGTAGTAGGGTGCCCGCTCTCTTTCCGAAACTTTTTTCAGATATTCGGCATCCTTTTCTTCGATGACCAGCCCCATTCGTTCCTGGCTTTCGTTTCCTAGAATTTCTTTCTCCGAAAGGGTCGGATCGCCAATGGGGAATTTATCCAGATCCAATTTCCCTCCGGAATCTTCCACCAGTTCTGAAAGACAATTGAGGTGTCCACCTGCGCCATGATCATGGATAGAAACGATCGGATTGTCATCTAATTCAACCATGGCTCTGATGGCGTTGGCCGCTCGTTTTTGCATTTCGGGATTGGATCGCTGCACGGCATTCAGCTCGATGGCTGATTCCATAGCACCGGTATCCACCGAAGAGACGGCACTTCCGCCCATACCTATGCGGTAATTGTCTCCGCCCATTACGGCGATTTTCTGTCCAGCTTTTACCGGTTGCTTCTGAGCATTTTTGAGCTTGCCAAATCCGATACCTCCCGCCATCATGATCACTTTGTCGAATCCAAAGGACTCCCCGTTTTCCTCATGTTCAAAAGTGAGAACACTGCCACAAATCAGTGGCTGTCCGAATTTATTCCCGTAATCACTGGCTCCATTCGACGCTTTTATTAAGATGTCTTTCGGAGATTGATACAACCAGTTTCTGGCTTCTTTTTCCCACGCTCGCCCTTCCTCTAGCCTTGAGTAAGACGTCATATACACGGCCGTTCCAGCCAAAGGAATACTACCTTGGCCACCAGCCATTCGATCCCGTATCTCACCGCCTGAACCGGTCGCTGCTCCATTGAATGGCTCGACGGTGGTTGGGAAGTTGTGAGTTTCGGCCTTAAGTGAAATTACCGATTCGAATTCCTTGGTTTCGAACTCTGAGGGTTGATCTTGTATGGCAGGAGCGAACTGCTCGGCAACCGGCCCCTGCACAAACGCTACATTGTCTTTGTATGCGGAAACAATGTAGTTCGGGTGTTTTTCAGAAGTTTCCCGAATCATCTTGAAGAGGGATTTTTCCTTTTCTTCCCCGTCAATAATGAACTGACCGTTGAAGATTTTGTGGCGACAGTGCTCCGAGTTTATTTGGGAAAATCCGAAGACTTCAGAATCCGTTAATGGACGCCCAATTTCTTTGGCAACTCCTTCCAGGAATTCAATTTCGTCAGGACTCAGGGCCAGCCCTTCTGCTTCATTGTAAGAGGCCAAGTCTTCGATATGCTGGATGGGCTGTGGCTCATGATCGATGGTAAAAACTGACTGATCTAATCCTTCATACTCTTGCTGCAGCATAGGATCAAAAGAAGGGAGAGCGCTGGAGTCAACAAACAGTTCAACTCTATGAATTCCCGATATTCCACAGTTTCTGAAAATATCCAGTGCATTGGAACACCAGGGCGAGAGCATTTCTTTCCTAGGTCCGATGAATGTTCCGAGTAGTTCCTTTTCCTCTAAATGAGTTGCTCCCGAGAAGAGCCAACTTAGTTTGTCAATAGCTGATGAATCAAGATCGATTGATGAATCAACAGCGTAATATTCGGTGGTGGACTTCCGAAAAAAATGAATCATTTGAAGAGGCTAAGAATGAGCCGCAAAAATGGGGAAATTGAGTCAAAGATTGAAGATCAAACGTCATGCATTGATCGAATGTCTTCGGCAATCTCATTCTTGATCATTTGGTGATGCTTGAGTGGTTTGATTGTCACATCAAATCCACATCCATCGAGAATAGGTAAAATCTTATCAGGTGGAATGACAATGTCTTTATAGCCAAGGAAAAGAGTTTTTTCAAATGGTGCTTTTTTGAACCTGGTTCTCAATTCACCTTTTTTATATCCAAGTGGTTTGAAATGATTCCAAGAGATATAAACTCTTCGTCGGTTCTCAGCAACACCAAGTTCTTTCTCGACAAAATCAGCCATGTACCTGCTGACGATGCGAGTCTTCACACTAAAACGAATCAAATTGTCCAGCGCACGTGGATTGAGCATAAAGTATTTAAAAATCAGTCTTAAACCCCGAGAGGTGGCCGCTTTGAACCATGGGGTTTTGTAAATGGCATCTGGTGCGGAAAGAATGAGGTGCTGACATCTATCGGGAAATTCAATTGCAGAACAGATGGCAAACCTCGCCCCAAGGCTGAATCCGAAAACGCTAAATTTTTCGATTTCTTGCTCTTGAAGGAAAGCTGAAAAGATCTGTGTCCAATGTTCTTTCGAAAGAAATCCTAACGGTTTCATGCTCTCACCATGGTAAAAAACATCAACAGATACTAAAGTGTACTTATCGCCAAGAATTGTTCCCCATGATTCAAACACCTTCTTATCAAGCCCGAATCCATGAAACAGGATCAGTTTTTTGGCTCCCCGTCCAAACGATTCATAGCTGAGTATGGTCGATTCATCGTACTGAAAATTCACTTTACAATAATTTCATGAAAAAATAACGTGGCAATTCGTAACCATTGGATAAATCTTTCGTTGATTTGCCGATGGAAACTATTAAAGGTTTCAAAGTTTCCTAAGTTTACAACGTTTCTGAATGGAGAATAAGGAGAAAATAGCGGCGAGTGCAGCGATGCTTTTCATGAGATATGGGGTGCGAAGCGTGACCATGGATGATGTGGCGAGGGAGTTGGCTATGTCCAAAAAGACATTGTATCAATCGTTTTCTAACAAAGACGAGTTGATAGAAGAAGTGGCCAAGGGACACATCGCGATGGAAAAAAAGGAATTCGAGGAGATTGCCGAGAATTCGAAAAACGCGATTGACGAGTTACATCAGTTGACTGGTTGCGTGAGGCGAGCCATGGAGAATATGAACCCGTCTCTGCTTTTCGATCTTCAGAAATATCATCCTGCAGCGTGGGATATGTTTTTGTCATTTAAAACAGAATTCATTCAATCGCATGTCCGCAACAATATTGAGCGTGGAATGACAGAGGGATATTATCGGGAGGAGTTGAATGCGGATGTTCTGGCGAAGATTAGAATGGAGCAGGTGCAGTTGGTGTTCGATCCTAAAATTTTTCCACCCACAAAATACAGCATCGTTGAAGTACAGATGATCGTATTGGATCATTTCATCCACGGCCTCCTTTCAGACAAGGGGCGAAAAGTTTTTAAAGAATTTCAATCATCCCTTAAATCATAGATATGAGGATAAGTTTATTTTTTCTAATCACAACCATCCTGGTTTCAGGTCTCCAAGCCCAGGAATCAACCTCCATGACGCTGGATGAGTGCATTTCTTATGCGCTTGAGAATAGTGAGCGCGGGAAAGTGACCTCACTCGAGAAGGAGATAGCCGCAGCGGAAGTTCGTAAGACTATTGGCACCGGACTTCCACAAGTTGAGATCACCTCTGGTGTGAATTATAACTATGAAGTGCAACAGAGTTTGGTTGACTTCAGCAATTTCGATCCATCTCTGCCTCCAGGAACGGAAGGAGCTATTGCATTCGGTCAGGCCTATGATGGGAACATGAACCTGTCTTTGCGTCAGCTCATTTTTGACGGCTCATTTTTCGTTGGACTGCAGGCTTCAAGAACCTACCAGGAGCTATCGACCAAAGAACACATCAAAACTGAAATTGACATTGTAGAAGCTGTTTCTAAGGCGTATTACTCCGTGCTTATCAATGAGGAAAGGGTTGAATTGCTGCAAAAAAATTATCAGCGTTTGGATTCATTACTTCGTGACACACGTGCCATGAATGAAGCCGGGTTTGCTGAAAAAATCGATGTGGATCGCTTAAGAGTAAATTCCAACAACCTCAAAGTTGAACTTGATAAGCTGACACAATATCTGGACATAACGAGCAAGATGCTGAAGTTCCAAATGGGCATGGATTTGAATCAGGAGTTGAATTTAAGCCAGACTTTGGATGACTTGTCACCTGAGCGAGTTCTTGGCGTGGATGGTTTCAGCTATGGTGATCGAATCGAGTTTTCGCAATTGGAGACCAACGAGGAGCTGGTCAAGCTTGACATGAAAAATAATCGTGTGCAGTACTTACCGAAATTGTATGCGCAGTTCAACTATGGAGCCAATTCAGCAGCTCCGGATTTCTCTAAATTGGTTCAGTCTGATCGCTGGTTTTCTTTCGGAGCAGTTGGGCTGAGTTTGACGGTTCCCGTTTTTGACGGTTTTATCAAGAAAAACCGAATCCAACAAAACAAGATACAGTTGAAGCAAATCGAGGCACAGATGGGATTATTGTCCAAAACTATTGATCTGGAAATTCAGCAGTCCACAGTGAACCTGAATTCAAACCTTGATGGCCTGGATGTTCAGAAGCAGAACATGGCACTGGCTCAGGAGATTTACAATATCACTCAAACAAAATACACAGAGGGTGTGGGGTCTAACCTCGAGGTAATTGAAGCAGACGCTGCTTTGAAGGAAGCCCAAACCAATTATTACAATGCGTTGTTTGACGCTGTAATTGCCCAAATAGAACTTAAAAAAGCACTAGGAACATTACATCAATAAGATCATGAGAAAATTCTATCAAACCTTAACCCTGTTGACCGTCTCGGTCATAATGGTCGCATGTGGAGGTGGTGCCACGGAAGAAAATCCCGATTTGGCTTCAAAGAAGGCCAAACTGGATTCACTCAAAACCATATTTACTGACGTCAAGAGTCAAATGGATCTGTTGGAAGATGAGATCGCCGATTTGGATCCTGACTTGAAGTCAAATGACATTTTGGTTGCGGCCATGGTGCCCGGTAAGAAGCCTTTTCAGCACATGGTTCAATTCAGAGGTTCCGTGAAATCCAGAAAAGACGTTATGATCAGCGCTGAAACCATGGGTGCAGTGAATGCAGTGAATGTCCGAGAAGGAGATCGCGTGTCAAAAGGACAATTACTGGTTTCATTGGATGGAGATATTCTGAAAAGCTCTCTGGACGAAGCAAAGACACAATTGGAGTTGGCTGAGGTCATGTTTGAGCGTCAGAAAAAGCTGTGGGATCAAAAGATCGGCACGGAGATTCAATATCTCCAGGCCAAGAGTAATTACCAGAGCCTAAAGTCTCGAAAGGAGACTCTAGAAGCGCAACTTGATCAAACCAGAATAAGAGCACCCTTCTCGGGAATCATCGACGAAGTGAATGTGAAGTTGGGTGAGATGGTACAGCCGGGGATGCAACTGATGCGATTGGTTAATCCTAGCGAAATGCACATTATGGCAGATGTCTCGGAAGATTATCTTGGGAAATTCAAGAAAGGCGACAGGGTGAAAATCGAATTTCCGAATGAAAACAAAACCTTCGAGTCCAAAGTTATTTCGGTAGGTAACGTGCTGAATCAAAACAACCGAACATTCAACTTGGAGGTGAGCCTGCCGAATGGTGGAGACTTTCAATTCAGACCCAATCAGGTGGCCGTATTGAACATTGCTGATTATGAAAACAAGTCCGCAGTGGTGGTTCCTTCAAAAGTCATTCTATCCGGTAAGGAAGGAAAGTTTGTCTATGTCATTGAAAAATCGTCGAATGATCAGATTGCACGGAAACGTCCGGTCCAGGTTGGACAATCCACCATGGCCAATTCAGAAATCACGTCCGGTCTTAATGGTCAAGAAGAGGTGATCATAGCCGGATATCGTGAGGTTTCAGACGGTTCGGCCGTTCGGACCGCTGACCAAACAATGGCCTCAAACTGATCCATTCTAAACACATTCAATAATGGAAGAAGAATTACAAGGCAAGAAAAAGAAGCGGGTGATTAAAACCTTTCCGCTGACCAACCTTGCGCTAAACAATAAAAACACGGTTTATTTTCTGACGTTGATGATCGTCGTTTTGGGGATCACCACGTACAGAAATCTACCGAAGGATAGCTACCCTGAGGTAGAGCAGCCGATCGTCTATGTGGGAACTGCTTATCCGGGCAATGCGCCTTTGGATATGGAGAATTTGGTAACCAGGCCGATCGAAAAGGAGCTCAATACCATTTCTGAGATTGAAGAAATCAAGTCTACATCGGTTCAGGGGTATTCAACGATCATCGCTGAATTTATCACCGGAACCGACATTGAAGATGCCTTGCAGAAAGCCAAGGATGCGGTGGACAAGGCCAAACCGGAGTTGCCGTCAGATCTTCCTGCTGACCCAAATGTTTTCGAACTGAACTTCTCGGAATTTCCAATTCTGAACGTCAATCTTTCGGGGGATTACTCTCCTGAAGAGCTGGAGGAATTTGCTGAGGACATTGAGGAGGAGATTGAGAAGATTTCTGAGGTTTCGAAAGTGGAGATCAGAGGAGTGGGAGAGAAGGAGGTCCAGGTCAATGCCGACCCATTCAAGATGGAGGCACGTGAAGTGAGCTTTGCAGACATTGAGCAGGCTATTGCGAATGAAAACCTGACCATGTCGGGCGGTGATGTGATTGCAGATGGTACGCGCCGATCTGTTCGAGTCGTTGGGGAGTTCACCAGCCCAAGCCAGTTGTTGGGTATCGTGGTTAAGAATGAAAACAATGCGATTGTCTACCTAAAAGATGTTGCATCAGTTTCATTTACCTACAAAGACAAAACCAGCTACGCACGGTTAGGAAAGAAGCCTGTGGTTTCTGTAGACGTGATCAAAAGAAGTGGTGAAAATCTATTGATTGCTACCGAAAAGATTAACGCGGTATTGGATGAGGCTAAAAAACGACTGCCTGCCGATGTGGAGATTGCCATCACCAATGACCAGTCTCAAATGACGAGAGACATGGTGAGTAGCTTAGAGAATAACATCATATCAGGGGTATTACTTGTCGTGTTGGTGCTCTTGTTCTTCTTGGGATCAAGGAATGCCTTGTTCGTAGGGATCGCCATTCCTTTATCGATGTTCATTGCATTCAACATTATCGGAATCCTAGGCTATACCGTGAACATGATGATCCTTTTCTCATTGATTCTGGCTTTAGGAATGCTAGTGGACAATGGAATTGTAGTTGTAGAGAATGTCTATCGAAAGATGGAGGGTGGTATGAAGCCTTTCCAGGCTACAGCTCAAGGAGTTGGTGAGGTCGCCATGCCGATTATTGCCTCCACAGCAACAACACTAGCGGCATTTCTTCCATTGATGTTATGGCCTGGGCTGATGGGGGAATTTATGAAGTTGCTTCCTCTGGGTCTGATTATCACATTGGCCTCATCGCTTTTCGTGGCTTTGGTAATCAACCCGGTGTTGATCTCCAGTTTGATGAGAGTGGAGGATGGAAAGCCTGAGGTGAACCAGAAAAGACTTTGGTTAATGGCCGGAGGAGGAATAATCCTAGGACTGATTTTCATCTTCACCGGGGTTACTTCATTCGGAAATCTACTTATCGCTTTGGCGCTAATTATGTTGCTGAGCACGTATGTGTTGGATCCGCTTTCCAGAAGATTCCAGGCGACCTTCCTGCCTATTTTGGAAAATGGTTACTCGTCGTTTCTTAAATTCGCTCTTCAAGGAAAACGCCCGTATGCATTTTTCGGAGGCACGGTGTTACTACTTATCTCATCCTTTGTTGCCATGGGCATGTTTCCACCGGACGTTCTTTTCTTCCCTGAAAACAAACCAAAGTATGTGAATGTATTCATTGAGCATCCAGTAGGGACTGACATAGAGCAAACCAATGAATTCACTGAAAAAATAGAAGATCAGGTATTGGATTTGATGTCGAAATATGAAGATGTCATCGAGTCGATCATAATCAAGGTCGGAGAAGATACTGCTGATCCGAATGATCCAAGTGCGGTTGGCCAGAGCGAGACACCACATAAGGCAAGGATCACCGTGAACTTTGCAGAGTTCAAATACCGATGGACGGATGAGGAGGAATTCATTGATACCGAAAATGTCATGAATGAGCTTCGTCGAAGCTTGAATGAATATCCCGGCGTTGCTTTGACAGTAGATAAAGATGCGGCTGGCCCTCCGGTCGGTAAGGCTATTCAAATCGAGATCGTAGGACCTGAATTCGAGGAAATCCTGGAGATCTCCGAAGAAATGAAAGCCTTCATTATCAATTCTGGGATTCAAGGCATTGAGAAGTTGAAAGCGGATCTGGAGACAGGAAAGCCTGAATTGGTGGTCAATATTGATCGAGACAATGCGAGAAGATTTGGTCTCTCAACAGGCCAGATCGCATCTGAAATCAGAACGGCGTTATTTGGCAAGGAAGTGTCAAAATACAAAGAGGGGGAGGATGATTACGAAATTCAATTGAGACTCGCTGATAAGTATCGAAACAATATAGACGCCTTGATGAACAAGAGTATCACGTTCAGAGATCAGAGCACGGGCAAGATTCAGCAAGTGCCGATATCCTCAGTGGCAGATGTGGAATTGAGTACGACTTATGGATCGGTGAAAAGGAAGGACTTGGACCGAATGGTCACACTTTCTTCCAATGTATTGGGAGGCTATAACCCAACGGCTGTAAACGACGAGATCAAGGCAGCCTTGGACGGGTACGAATTGCCATATGGCTATTCATATCGATTCGGAGGAGAGCAGGAGGAACAAGCCAAAGAAATGGAGTTCTTAGGTGGTGCTTTCATGTTGGCCGTCGCATTGATTTTTATCATTATCGTGTCTCAGTTCAATAAGATCACCACACCGATCATTATCATGACCTCTGTGTTGCTATCAACTACTGGGGTATTCTTCGGGATGGTCTTTTTCAACATGGATTTCGTAGTAATCATGACCATGCTTGGGATTATCTCACTTGCAGGAATTGTGGTGAACAATGCGATTGTATTGATTGACTTCATCGAATTGAAGCGAGAACAAAGAAAGCAGGAGCTTGGAGTAGATAAACTCGAAATGGACGAGATCATTTTGGCCATTCGAGAGGCTGGAGCGACGCGTTTGAGACCAGTATTGTTGACTGCAATTACCACTGTACTTGGACTAATTCCGTTAGCCATTGGAATCAATATTGATTTCGTGCGGTTCTTTGCTGAATACAATGCCGACTTCTTCATGGGAGGAGACAATGTGATTTTCTGGGGTCCCATGTCGTGGACGATCATTTTCGGGTTGACATTCGCGACGTTCCTTACGCTGGTAATTGTTCCAGTGATGTATTTGTTCTTCGCGAAGATTAATAGAGCATTGGGAGTGAATTAAGAATTTAGGTTAGGTTGGTTATGGGATTTTGTTCCGCCTCCCGGCGGACAAAATCCCTTTTTAAACTATGAGAGCACTTATTTTTGGCATTATTATCATCGGATACATTGGATTAGACTTCTATGTCTTTTTCAATATTAGATCCCTGTGGGCTGATTCAAGTTTGATTTGGAGGCGAGTATTTTCGATAGGATATTGGGTATTGTCCATTACTCCCCTTTTGCTAGTATTTCTTCTGGGCGATCCGGATACAGAAGGACTGAGAATTTTCAGAACGTTCCTGTTTACCGGGGTTTTTGCGCTGTTCGTTGCGAAGGTATTTGCCAGCCTTATTCTGTTTGGAGATGATCTAAGGAGAGGTGTTCAATGGATCATTGAACTATTCCCTGGGGATCAGTCTTACGATAAATCGCGCTCTGATTTTATTCGGAAGGCTACTGCAGGAGCAGCCATTCTTCCTGTAGCTACCATGAGTTTTGGGATTTTGTCTGGAGCCCATGACTATAGAGTGAGAAAACGCGTACTAACCTTCCCTAATCTCCCCAAAGAATTTGACGGGATAAGAGTGCTCCAAATTTCTGATATCCACACAGGTAGCTTTTTCAATAAAACTGCCGTGATGGGTGGGGTGGACATGATCAATGCCGAGAAGCCTGACGTTTTCTTTTTTACCGGAGACCTGGTAAACGACCACAGCGAGGAGGCTCGTGAGTATCTCGATGTATTCAAGAAAATCAATGCCCCGTTGGGTACATTTTCTATTATGGGCAACCATGATTATGGAGATTATCGTAATTGGAGCACTGAAGCGGCCAAGCAAAAGGATGTCAACAACCTGCATGAAATGCACGGATATATGGGCTGGGATCTTCTGCTTAACGAGAATAGAACCCTGAAAGTAGATAAAGCGGAGCTAAGTGTATTGGGTATAGAGAATTGGGGGGCAGGTCGATTTTCTAAATATGGAAATATGCAAAAAACTTATCAAGGTGCTGAGGACAAGGAATTTAAAATCATGCTTTCGCATGATCCAAGTCATTGGGACGCGCAAATACGCCCTGAATATCCAGATGTGGATCTAACCTTGTCCGGGCATACGCATGGTTTTCAATTCGGTGTTGAGATTGGAGATTTCAGGTGGAGTCCGTCTCAGTACATTTATAAGCAATGGGCTGATCACTATAAAGAAGGGAGTCAGCACCTTTATGTCAACCGTGGATTCGGATTTATCGGGTATCCAGGGAGGATCGGAATACTTCCTGAGATTACTGTATTGGAACTGAAAAGAGGATAAGTTTCTTTTCTTTTCTTATTGATATTCAGTAACTTAAAGAGATAACCCAAATTATCATGTCTTTTTCAAGTTGGCTAAACTCAGGTAAAGCGCCGATTTTGATCGATGTTATCAGAATTGTTGCGGGAGCTTTTTTGGTGTACAAGGGTGTAATATTTGCCCTTGATTTTGAATCCTTTCAGTTAAACATTCAATCGGTTGGATGGCATTTCATCGGTGCTCATTTGGCTATTGTAGTAATTTTTGTTCACACGGTTTGTGGATCTTTAATGGCCCTAGGTGCCGCATCCAAATGGATGGCATTGTTAAATCTGCCGATTATAATTGGTGCTGTTCTATTCAATTTCGAGAAACTTCAATCTTCATCTAATTATCTTGAACTGGAGATTACTATCGGTTTATTGGTTTGCCTGGCACTCGTGTTGTACTTTGGCAGTGGACGAATATCCTTAGATCAAATCAGACGACTCAGGGGAGAAACAGGAACTATTTAGAGAAAAAAGCCGATCAAATGATCGGCTTTTGTTTTTACTGAATTAAAGGCTAAACTATCTCTAAAAACACGGAAAGCGGATCATCGACGAATGCTTGAAATTCAGCAGCCGTAAAAGTCTGGTTATATGTTGCATACCCATCTTTAGAAATAGTAACAACATAGGAGTCCTCCCCATCTCTAACCGTCAAGGTGTTAGTGGCGGCAGCTAGACTTCCATTGTACAGTTCATCGGTTCCGTTGGTGATGACTATGGTCGCATCTGTGAGTTCATAATCCAGAATTAGTGGATTAAAAACCAAAGCTGATATCAAAACCTTCACCGTGTTAATTACATTGAAAGCAAAGCTGATGTATCCAAAATCTTCAGCAGTAAATCCTTCAACTGAAAGAACCTCAGGGCTAATAGCCTTTACTTCATCTTTCGATACTGAGAATTCCAATGGAAGGGTGTTGTCAACCAAATACGCCAACTCACTGCCTGCAAGTGGTGCCGAGAAAAGGATATTTGATGCATCGTCAATTAGGTGGAACTCAGTGATCCGATAATTCCCTACCGGGAACGCGAATGTTTCGGAGATTTTAGTTCCCCCGAAATTGTACAAACTAATTTCCTCTGATGAAAAGATGGCAGTACCATCTGATTTTTCAACAGATATTAAGATACTGGTTACATTTTCCCCCGAGCTTGTCCGCAAACTAGTAGGAGATACATCCTCAAATGAGAATTGTACCTGGCCGGTTTCTACTTTCTTCTTTACGTCCTCCTTTCCACAGGAAATAAGGCACATAATGGTGCTTGCCGCGCATACCAATAGCACGGTCTTTCTTAGGGTTAATGTTTTCATCTTTTGCTCTTTGATTATCAATTGATAATACTTACAAAGCTAAAACTATGATTGGATTTTTAATAGTGGTATAAAGCTCAATGGCAAAAAGGCCGATTAAAGCCCACTGAGGTCGAAAGTGTCCATAAATTTCGTGGTGAATTTACCGGCTTTGAAATCCTCATTATCCATTAGTCTCAAATGGAACGGTATTGTGGTTTTAATCCCCTCAATGACCATTTCAGACAAGGCTCTCTTCATTTTGATGATTGCTTCTTCACGAGTTTGAGCAACAGTGATCAACTTCGCAATCATCGAATCGTAGTATGGAGGAATCGTATAACCCGCGTAAACATGGCTATCCACTCTTATGCCGTGACCTCCAGGTAAGTGGAGATTGGTGATTTTACCTGGACTCGGTCTGAATCCATTTCCCGGATCCTCAGCATTGATTCGGCACTCTAACGCGTGAAGTTGTGGATAGTAATTTCTTCCTGAAATCGGTTCGCCAGCCGCTACCTTGATCTGTTCTTTAATCAGGTCGTAATCAGTCACTTCTTCGGTGATCGGATGCTCCACCTGAATCCGGGTGTTCATTTCCATGAAGTAGAAGTTACCATGTTTGTCTACTAGGAATTCTACCGTCCCGGCACCTTCGTATTTGATGAATTCAGCTCCCTTGATTGCGGCTTGACCCATTTTTTCACGAAGTTCCTGTGTGACAATAGGAGAGGGGGTTTCCTCCACCAACTTTTGGTGTCTCCTTTGAATTGAACAATCTCGTTCAGAGAGATGACAAGCATTTCCTTTGGAGTCTCCGACAATCTGAATTTCAACATGACGTGGTTCCTCAACAAACTTCTCCAAATACAACCCATCATTACCAAATGCATTAGCAGATTCGGTTCTAGCATCGTCCCAGGCCTTCTGAAATCCGGATTCCTCGTTAACAATCCGCATTCCTTTTCCACCGCCACCTGCAGTGGCTTTCAGTAAGACTGGATAACCCATTTTCTTTGCAATCTTTTGCCCTTCCGCCACGGACTTAAGCAAACCTTTTGATCCCGGAATCGTTGGGACACCTGCTTTTTCCATGGTGGCTTTAGCGGTAGCCTTGTCACCCATGTCATTGATCATCTTTTCAGATGCACCGATGAATTTAATGTTGTATTCCTCACATACACGTGAGAATTCAGCATTTTCAGACAAAAATCCATATCCAGGGTGGATGGCATCTGCATTGGTAATTTCTGCCGCCGAGATGATTCTTGGAATGTTAAGATAAGACTCCTTCCCAGGAGGTTTTCCAATGCAAACTGCTTCATCGGCGAATCTGACATGCAAACTTTCAGCATCGGCCGTGGAATAAACCGCCACGGTTTTGATGCCCATTTCTTTACAGGTTCTAATGATTCTTAAGGCAATCTCTCCTCGATTTGCTATTAGAATTTTCTTGAACATGGTGCTAGGTTTATGCAGGCTGAACTTTGAATAGTGGTTGATCGAACTCCACCGGTGAGGCGTTTTCTACTAAAACCTCAACAATTTTTCCGGAAACGTCTGACTCGATTTCGTTGAACAATTTCATGGCCTCTACGATGCAGACCGGCTGCCCAACAGAAACAGAATCACCGACATTTGCAAATGGTGGAGTTTCAGGATTAGATGAACGATAGAACGTTCCGATCATCGGGGATTTGATAGTCACCAGATTATCAGCCGCTGATGCACTTTCTGCAGATGGAACTGCCGGGGCAGGAGCAGGTGCAGCACTCGGAGCGGCCGCTGGAGCCGGAGCAACTGGGGCAGGAGCCGCAGCTGCAACTACACTACCGGATGATCTCTTAACTTCTAGCTTGAATTCCTCAGTTTCTATGTTGACTTCTTCCAGACCAGTGTCCGAAATGAAGTTGATTAGTTCTTGGATTTCTTTAGCCTTCATAGGTTGTTTTTTTTGGTTAGCCATGATTGGAAGGTTGTTGAGTCTAATATAGGGAATTTACTTTACCCGCTCCACGTATGAAGCGCTTTTGGTATCTACCTTAATGATTTCGTCCTGGTTGATAAAAAGTGGCACGTTGATTTTTGCACCGGTTTCCAAATCCGCCGGTTTCGTGGCATTGGTGGCCGTGTCACCTTTAAGTCCTGGTTCTGTGTATGTTACCTGAAGTTCTACATGCTGCGGTAGTTCACAACCAAGAATTCTATCCTGCTCAGTGTGAATTAATACCTCGCAGATTTCACCATCTTTTAAGAATTGCGGACTGTCGATCAAATGCTCTTCTATAGGCGCTTGCTCATAGGTTTCAGTGTGCATGAAATTGTACCCCAGGTCGTCCTTATACAAAAATTGGTATCTGTGTCTTTCCACTCGAGCAGTGGTGATCTTGTGACCTGCCGAGAAAGTATTGTCGATGACCTTTCCAGTAGATAGGCTTTTCAATTTCGTCCTAACAAATGCAGGTCCTTTTCCGGGCTTAACGTGTTGGAATTCGACTACTGAAAATAGGTCATGGTTAAACTCTATTACCAGTCCGTTTTTTATGTCACTCGTATTAGTTGCCATTGCTAATTAATTAAAGTTTTATTTTGGGTCGTAGGCCCACTTAAGCCAAATGGACCCCCAGGTGAATCCACCGCCAAATGCCGCTAAGATAAGGTTATCACCTTTTTTTAACTGGCTTTCATAATCGTGTAAGCAAAGTGGAATAGTGCCTGAGGTCGTGTTGCCGTACTTCTGAATGTTCAGCATCACTTTGTCTTCACCGACTCCCATTCTGTTGGCAGTGGCGTCAATGATGCGTTTGTTTGCCTGATGTGGAACCAACCAGGATACATCATCACCAGTCAGTCCGTTCTTTTCAAGAATCTCAGCTGACACATCCGCCATATTGGTTACAGCAAATTTGAAAACTGCTGAGCCTTCTTGATAGACAAAATGTTCTCCATTCATCACGGTTTCCTGACTAGCCGGCTTGCGACTACCTCCGGCCTTTTGATGAAGGTGTTTTTCGCCAGATCCGTCCGAACGAAGGATGGAATCCATGATTCCGACCTCTTCAGTCGTAGGTTCAAGCATCACTGCGCCCGCACCGTCTCCGAAAATGATACAAGTGGTACGATCAGAATAATCGACAATGGAGCTCATTTTGTCCGCCCCAACGACGACCACTTTTTTGTATTTGCCTGTCTCTATGAACTGGGAGCCAGTAGCAAGCCCATAAATGAATCCTGAGCACGCAGCATTAATGTCGTAGCTGAATGCATTCTTGGCTCCAACGTTATTGGACACGATGTTAGCTGTAGCAGGAAAAACCAAATCCGGAGTAACCGTGCAAACGATGAGCAAATCGATCTCCTCGGCCTTGGTATTCGTTTTTTCTAACAGCCCTTTTACAGCCTCAGTAGCCATCACAGAGGTCCCTTGATTCTCACCTTTGAGAATGTGGCGGGTTTTAATACCGGTCCTAGTTGTGATCCATTCGTCGTTGGTTTCCACCATGGTGGCCAACTCGTCATTGGTCAAAACATAATCAGGGACATAACCTTGAATTCCGGTTACTGCAGCTCGAAGATTCGGCATAGGATAGGTTTGTGGCTAAATTAAGCCAGAACTTCTTTCTCCTGAATAACCTTGCCTTTGTAGTAAAGTTTCCCTTCGTGCCAGAATGCCCTGTGTGGCAAGTGAGCCTCCCCGGTAGTCGGGCAGATCACATAATTCTTAGGAGATGCTTTGACGTGCGTTCTTCTCTTGTCTCTTCTGGTTCTGGATATTTTGCGTTTAGGATGCGCCATCTCTTCTTCTATTTACTGTTTAATTTTTTTCAATGCTTCCCATCTGGGATCAATCTCTTTTTTCTCTTCGTTCACTGCTGATTGGTAAACCAAATCAGGCGTGTCCTCATTTTCGAATTTTGGATGCAGTCGCTTCATTGGAATCGACAAACCCACAAACTCGTAGAGGAACGGAGCAACGTCAAAAGTCTGTGCTTCTCGATGGATCACCACCAGGTCATCACTCAGTTCTTCGTCGTGATCTCCAAACTTGACAATCAGCTCCTGCTCTTTTTTGATTGGAAACTGGAAAGGCTCCAAGCTCCGATCACAAATCAACTCCACTTCCAAATCAAGTTTGAAGGTCATGTGCATCATGGTCTCGGTTTTCTTCAAGACTAAGTCACACGCTCCTTCTCCTTTCTCCACTAAATCCCCCTCAAATCGTTCAAAAAAGCTGTTTTTGATATCGTAATGAAATTCATGCAGGCCGTTTTTCAGGCTGGGAATGTTCACCAAAAAATCTCTAACTCCTTCTGAATTCATACCGCTCAATGGCTAAAGAAGCGCAAATTTAGAGGATTTAACTGAAAGATTAATAACTCTAAGCGCTTGTTTCTTTTCTGGCCTTGGCAATATCCAAAGCCATGTAAACGGCATTTCTGAAACTGACCGGAGAAGCTTCATTTTTCCCGGCAATATCGTAACCCGTTCCATGATCCGGAGAGGTGCGCACAAACGATAGTCCGGCCGTGTAATTTACTCCCTCATCAAAAGCCAATGTCTTGAAAGGAATCAAGCCCTGGTCGTGGTACATGCCCAACACTCCATCGAATTTTTTGTGGCTCTTAGTGCCGAAAAAGCCATCGGCCGGAAAAGGTCCAAAGATCAGATGGCCTTGCTCTTTCCATTCGTTGATCACAGGTAAGATGATTTCCTGATCCTCTGTACCTAGTTGTCCATTTTCACCTGCATGAGGATTCAAGCCCAGAAGGGCGATTTTTGGCTTCCCAATTCCAAAGTCTTTGATGATCGATTCGTGAAAGATGTCCAGTTTTTGGTGGATTTTTTCCTTGGTCAGCTTCTGTGAGACTTCATTGACTGGGATATGTCCGGTAGCAACTCCCACGCGCAAATCTTCATGCACGAGCAACATCAAACTTTCCGCTGATCCACTTTCTTCAGTCAGGTATTCCGTGTGGCCCGGAAAATCAAATCCTTCACCCTTCATCACATCTTTGTTGATGGGGGCGGTCACCAACGCGTCGATCTTTCCAGCTTTGAGATCAGCCACAGCAGCCTTCAGGGACAGAATGGCGTATTTTCCTCCTTCCGGTTTGGGTTCACCGGGTGTCATTATGATTTCCTCTTGCCAGACATTGATGACATTCACTTTTTTCGAATTCAGTCGATCCACTGAATCCGTGTGAAAAAAGTTGAAATCCAGATCGAGCTTGTTTCGATAAAACGAAAAGACCTTCTGCGATCCATAAATCACGGGGGTCATCAGTTTGGTCATGCGATTGTCAAGGAAGGTCTTCATAATGACTTCCGGGCCAATGCCATTGACGTCACCGATGCTTACACCGATTCGTAACTTATGATTTCGCTCGCTCGCGTCTCCCATTTTGTCCTTTTCTTTGGCGGGCAAAATTAGAAAGAAATCCTCCTAACATGGTTCGTCCCAAAAAACATCTTGGCCAGCATTTCCTCACAGATGAAAGTCTGGCTGAAAAAATAGTGGACGCCATTTCATGGCCTGATCCGACGCAGGTAATCGAGGTGGGTCCGGGCACGGGTGTGCTGACCAAATACCTGATCGAACGACAGGAGAATTTTCGTGCTTTTGATGTGGATCAGGAGTCAGTCGATTATCTGAAAGCCAATTATGCCGAGCACGCCGACCAGTTTCTACTCAAGGATTTTTTGTCAGAGTCTGTCACCGAAAAGGGTACAGTTGTTATTGGCAACTTCCCCTACAACATTTCTTCTCAGTTGTTCTTTAAAATTTGGGAAGATCGAGATTGTATTGACCAGGTTGTTTGCATGGTGCAAAAAGAAGTGGCTAAAAGAGTGAGCTCAGATCACGGCTCCAAAGTTTATGGCATTTTGAGCGTGCTTTTGCAGGCTTATTACGATATCGAGTATTTATTCTCCGTCCCACCGGGAGCGTTTAACCCACCTCCCAAAGTACAATCAGGTGTAATTCGGTTCACGCGAAACAGTATTGCCGAGCTTGGATGTGATGAAAGACTGTTGAAGAAGGTCGTAAAGATGGCCTTCGGAAAACGGCGTAAAACGCTGCGCAATGCCCTCAAAGACCTAGCTTTGCCACCTGAATTTACCGATTCGGAAATCTTCAATAAACGAGCTGAACAACTAAGTGTGGCGCAGTTTATTGAACTAACAGAGCAAATCGAGCAATGGAAAACCTAATGACATTTGAACTGACACGTGAGTTCGTGGATCGCTTCAGGCAAGCGGTGCAGGAAGAAGATCGTGCGTTCATTCAGTCGAGTTTAGAAGGTGTTCCACCCGCCGATATTTCTGCGTTGCTTGACGAATTCAACGCAGAGCAATGCAAGTTCGTTTTCGATTTGCTGGAACCGGATGTCTGTGCAGCCATTCTCAATGATCTGGATGACGATGTTCTCGAAGATTTTCTGGAGAATTTCAGTGATGGGGAGATAGCGGGATACGTTGAGCTTTTGGACTCAGATGATGCAGCGGATATTCTCATCGAGTTGCCTCTAAAGAAACGGGAAGAGGTGATCAGCCACCTTTCGAACGAAGAGAAGGCACAAAACATTCTGGATCTGCTCAGGTATGAGGAGGATGTGGCAGGCGGAATCATGGCCAAGGAGCTCATCAAGGCCAATGTCAACTGGACTGTCAATGAGTGCATTGAGGAAATTCGTATGCAAGCAGAAAATGTAGAACGGGTCTATTCTGTGTATGTTGTAAATGATGCCGGCAAACTGCTTGGAAAAGTCAGTTTGAAAAAGATCATTCTAGCAAAAGGCACGACTAAAGTGGCGGATATCTTCGATGAGGATCTCGTCTCTGTGGAAACCTATATGGAGGACGTTGAAGTGGCTCAATTGATGCAGCGGTATGATTTTGATGCGGTACCGGTGGTGAATGCACGAGGGAAGTTGGTTGGAAGAATTACGATTGATGACGTAGTGGATGTAATCACGGAGACGGCTGAAGAAGAAAGGCAACTCTTGACTGGAGTGAGTTCAGATATTGATGAAGACGATTCCGTGTGGATGATTTCTAAAGCCCGATTGCCTTGGTTGATTATCGGAATGATAGGAGGGATGGTAGGCGCTCAGTTTCTTGGACTCTTTAAGGAAGACATTATCTTGATTCCTGCAGTGGCTTTTTTTATCCCACTTATCACCGCTACCGGAGGAAATGTTGGTATTCAATCCTCTTCCATTGTCGTTCAAACGCTGGCAACTCCCAATGCTTTGATCGGTTCTATGGGGAAAAGGCTATTCAAGGTGTTTTCAGTAGCAGTTGTAAATGGCTTGATATTGTCATTGATGGTTTTTGGCGCGATCATTTTGATCAATCGGGATCAGTCATTGGCACTGACCGTATCATTTGCACTATTTAGTGTGGTGCTTTTGGCATCATTTATGGGAACAGTAACTCCATTGATTTTGAATCGCTTTGGAGTCAATCCGGCACTGGCCTCTGGGCCGTTCATCACAACGACGAACGATCTTCTGGGCTTAGCCGTATACTTCTCAATGGCGCATATGTTGTATAATTTATGATGGTGGAAAATAAAGTTTTGATAGTCAATAAAATGCATCGCAGTATCCTGCCGATGCTGAGCGAATTGGGGTGGAAGGCAGACTATAGACCATCAATCAAGAGAGAAGAAATATTGTCAATTCTGCCTGATTATGAGGGCTTAATCATTCGAAGTAAAACGGTGGTTGATCGTGAGTTAATCGAGCGAGGAAGCAACCTCAAATTCGTTGCGAGAGCTGGGGCTGGAATTGATCAAATTGATGTTGCAGCGCTGGATAAGAATGAAATTGCGATGATCAATGCACCAGAAGGAAATCGTGGAGCGCTAGGAGAGCAAACGGTCGGGATGTTGCTCTCTTTGTTGCACAATGTCCAACGAGCTGACCGGGAAGTAAGGAAAGGTATCTGGTTGCGTGAGGAAAATCGAGGATTGGAACTAGGTGGCAAGACAGTCGGGATCTATGGCTATGGTTATATGGGCTCGGCATTCTCAGAAAGACTTTCAAGTTTTGGTTGCCGTGTGATCGCCTATGACAAGTACAAGGAAGAATACGAGGATGGATATGTACAGGAGGTAACTAAGGAGCACTTTGAAAAGGAAACAGAGATTCTCAGCTTACATGTGCCATTGACCTCAGAGACTAAGGAGTATTTTTCTGAGGACTATTTGAGACGATATACCAAGTTGAAATTTCTTTTGAATACATCAAGAGGAGAGGTGCTGGACCTGAAAGCAGTCGTAAAACTTCTCAAAGAGGGAAGTTTAAGGGGTGCGGCATTGGACGTGTTGGAAAATGAAAAACTTGAAACCCTTACTCCCGAGCAGCGCCGTGTATTTGAGGAGCTAACAGCTAATGAAAATGTGATTCTCACACCCCATATCGCGGGATGGACAGAGGAGTCCTATGTCCGCATCAATGAAGTCATCATCACAAAAATGATTGAACTCGGGCTGTCAGCCAATTTGGCTCAGACATCAAAAAACTGATATATTTGCAATTGTAAAAAAGAAAATCAAAAGGCGGCTTCAGCATTTGAGGCCGTTCTTTTTTGTTTAAAGCGCAAGGAAATGGCAGTAAACTATTATTCAGCAGAAGGTCTTCAAAAACTAAAGGACGAATTGTTGGAACTTCAGACGAAAGGGCGTGCAGACATGGCGAAGCAGATTGCTGAAGCCCGGGATAAAGGTGATTTATCTGAGAATGCAGAGTACGATGCGGCGAAAGAAGCTCAGGGATTGCTTGAACTGAAAATCAAGAAATTGGAGATTGCCGTGGGCAATGCTCGTGTTATGGATGAGGCAAATATTGACACCTCACAGGTTTCTATTATGACAACTGTGAAAATCAAGAATCTCAAAGTAGGCCGTGAATTCCAGTACCAAATAGTGGCCGAAGAAGAGGCTGACCTGAAAGCAAACAAGATTTCAGTACAATCCCCGATTGGGAAAGGTTTGCTGGGGAAGAAAAAAGGAGAGAAGGCGACAGTGAAGGCACCTGCCGGTGAGATAGAATTCGAAATTCTCGATATTACGGCTTAATGGCTTCCATTTTTACCAAAATCATCAACAGAGAGATCCCTGCGCACATTGTAGCAGAGGATGATGATTTTTTGGCGTTTTTGGATATTAATCCCTTGGCTAAAGGACACACGTTGGTTATTCCCAAAAAGGAAGTAGACTACATTTTTGATGTAGATGATATGACTCTCGGAGGGTTGATAGCTTTTGCAAAGAAAGTGGCCAAGGGAATCGAGAAGGTAGTTCAATGCGAACGAATCGGCGTAACTGTCATCGGGCTGGAGGTGCCCCATGCGCATGTTCATTTGATTCCAATCAATGGAATTGGGGATATGAACTTTGCCAACCCGAAATTATCGTTGAGCCAAGAAGAGCTGTCGGAAATAGCAAAGGGGATCCGAGAAAGTATCTGATCTTACCTCAGGCTCAATAGCATAAAATACTGAGCCAGATTCAGCCCAAAATGAACCAGGATCACTCCTAAGATTCCGCCCGTTTTCACTCTTACGTACCCAAAGAAAAGCGCCATGACAAAGGTCATGAGTACACCTGTCCATCCTCCTGGCAGACCCCAAAAATGAGATAGTCCGAAAATGACCGCCTGGATAACGATGATCCAGTCCGTTGAGAACTGGATTTTCTCCAGTCCGTTCCACAGCATTCCACGAAAGATAAGTTCCTCTACTGCAGCATTTAGTCCAGCGAACGCCACGCCCATTAAAATGAGGTAACCCAACGAACCCTCCGGCAGCATTTGAATGAATCGATCGAGATACTCCGGATTCTCTACGAGATACCAATACATGGCACCAGATCCCAGCAATATGGCGACTGTCATTTGGCCAAGCAACGACAAAATAATCTGTTCTTTTTGCCACCATCCAAGGGTACGTTTGACCTCTGGAAATATCAGAATTAAGGAAATGAACAATAGGGAAGGAATTAGATAATACGTTCCGTTGAAATTCGCCCCGAGTAATTCAGTGAACAAAACGTTGAGCGGACGGCAGAGATGAAGTAGGGCGAAGAAGAAAAATGTAAAAGCGATTTCTGCCTTCATCCTCCAACCAATGAAAGTAAGTGCCAGTAAACCCGCAGCGATTATCCAATAAGTACTTCCGCTGAAATCCATGTATCGATCGAAGCTTTCTACTGCCGACAACACCAGCAACATCAGGAACAGACCGATCTTTCCGCCCGTGTTTTTCATTTCACACGCCCAGGATTTTCACTTATAAAGGCCTTCCAGCTCTTCGAGGAAACAGCTGCTTTTCCTCCCTGAAAATGATGACACATCGCCACTGCCAGCGCGTCTGTGGCATCCAGGAGTTTGGGGGCTTGCTGAAATTTCAATAGGGTTTTGAGCATGGCCGCCACCTGCTCTTTAGAGGCATTGCCATTTCCTGTGACAGATTGCTTGACTTTCTTGGGAGCGTACTCAGTGATGGGGATATCGCGTGACAGAGCAGCTGCCATCGCCACTCCCTGGGCCCGGCCTAGTTTCAGCATACTTTGCACATTCTTCCCGTAAAAGGGTGCCTCCAGCGCAATCTCATCCGGATGATAATCATCAATCAGGCTTAAAAC
Organism: Cyclobacteriaceae bacterium; assembly: GCA_965212145.1. Classification (GTDB taxonomy): domain Bacteria; phylum Bacteroidota; class Bacteroidia; order Cytophagales; family Cyclobacteriaceae; genus JAAEPI01. The sequence goes on from CBDBUY010000009.1 coordinate 854,614, forward strand.
CCGATCCAGAATCTTTTTTAATTTCAATTCATGGGCTTTGTATTTGCTCAGATGAATTACACCAAATTGCAGAAGTTCGTATTTTGAGCCGATGATCTTGATGAGACCATATCCCATGACCGTAGTACCAGGATCAATTCCTAAAATAATCTTCTCTTTGCGTGATGCAGGCATTGTTGCAAATTAACCATAAGGCGTGGAACAAATTAGGCTGGATAGTTAGGTTATCTGTGCTGATCATTTGTGGGTGGTTTATTATGCAAGCTTTTCAGGAGAAATGGCAGGTCACATTCGCTTTTTCCAGTATTTCGTGGGGTATCGTCTTGTTAGTTCTTCTGTTGGGTTTTGTGAACTGGGGCACGGAAGTATGGAGATGGAAAGTTTCTCTTGGACATGGGGAGGATGACCAATGGTCAGCTGCAACTCGACAGGTTTTTGCCGGACAGGCGCTTGGTTGGATCCTGCCATTTACCGGCGGAGATTTGATGGCCAAGCTCGCTCCAGCTGAAAGCAAATGGAAAATCGGCCAATTGATTTATTATAACCGTGCGATCATGCTGGGGATCACAGTGATTTATGGTGCTTTCGGACTGTATCAATTTTCGAGCGCTTATTTTGACTCGCAAGTTCTCCTACTTCTTTTGGCACTAGTCGGGATGAGTTCATTTGGTTGGCTCTGGTCGAAGCATTCAAAATCCATCCGACACACTAAAAAACTGATCTGTAAATTGGTGCTTCTATCGATATTACGTTACGCTGTTTTCACTGCCCAATTCTACCTTCTAATTCAGGCATTTCATCCAGGAATAAGCACAACGTTAATTATTGCCGGAATCGGATGGGTATTCCTTTTCAGATCAATTATTCCGTCATTATTTGGAAATCTAGGCGTGAGAGAAGCGAGCGCACTTATTTTCTTTGAACCGCTGATTTCAAATCCTGGAAGTATTCTCCTCCCATGCTTATTGATATGGACCATTAACAATGTCATGCCTTCAGTCCTCGGTTTGTATTATCTCATCCGATTTCCATTTAAAATTGCCACATGATTGAAGGGGTGATTGTGCTGCTGACCGGAATCCATTGTCTGGTTTTCATTTATTTGATCTTTTTTTTTCAGAAACTAGGGCGACCTAAATCGAATAACGAGATAAAGGCTTTTTCCATTATTATCCCCACTAGAAACGAAGAAGAGACACTTAGTAGCTTGCTTCATAGTCTGGCACTACTAGATTACCCAGAGACTCATTATGAAGTTATTCTTATTGATGATTCTTCCGATGACAAAACGCTGGAGATAGCTCATGAATTTAATGCACTGAAGAATTTTAGGATCTCTAAACTCAGCAAAGACAAAATCGGCAAAAAAGCTGCAATAGAACTTGGAGTTTCTTTGGCTAAAAATGAAATCATCCTAACGACCGATAGTGATTGCACGGTTCAGTCAAGTTGGTTGAAGGCCTATAACTCTTCGTTTTCAGAAGGAATTCATATGGTTGTTGGCCCAGTTAAGATGACGGGCACAGGATTATTTGTTGCACTTCAATCTTTTGATTTCGGCATTCTGGTCGGGTATGCTGCCAGTCTTATTGGCATGGGAAAACCATCTACAAGTAATGGAGCTAATTTGGCTTATAGAAGAGATACTTTTTTGGAAGTTTCAGGGTACCAAGGGAATCATGAAGTTCCAAGTGGTGACGATGAATTTTTATTGCTGAAGATTGTGAAGAAGTACCCGATGGGTATAGTCTTTTTGAAGGATTCGAATGCTGTGGTCAGTACTCCGGCTAAAACCACTTTTGCTGAATTGCTGAATCAGCGCGTAAGGTGGGTCAGTAAGTGGTCAATCCATGGCAATTTTAGAATTGTTCTTTCAGTGGTTGCTGTTTTTATTGACAATCTGGCCATGATTGGTTTGTTCACCGGATTAATTTTTTCTTGGTTATCGCTATGGTTCCTGCTGCTTGTATTGGCAAGAATTATCGTGAAGGGAATCTATGTGTGGAGAATTAATTATATGCTGAAAGGCCAGATAAGCTGGCTCACGACCTTAGTTTACGAATTGACCTATCCCTTCTTTATCTTGATATTAGGTGCAACCTCTATTTTTGGCCAGTATACATGGAAGGGAAGGAAGTACAACTGATGACGAATCTGGAATATGACATACTCGATGAATTGTACTTTGTGATCTCATATGCTGATCTCAAAGAACAAATTAATCTGGAAGAGGAGGAGTTGAAGGCAGGGATAGCGGGGCTTTTTGAGAAGGGTTGGGTTAGAGTATTTGCAAGTCCCGATGACACGCTTGATTATGAAAAACTCAATGACGACCTGCTCGTGAATTCGTATCTTCTGGCTTCCAAAACAGGACTAAAGGCTCACAACACGGCATGAAGGCAGACAATCGAGATTTACAATTAAATGCCCTCCTGGGAATCACTCAGGCGATCAATAATAATCTGCCGGAAGCTGATCTTTTTAAGATTTATAAATTCACCCTTCTAGGGGACCTAGGGGTGAAAAAGCTGGCACTGTTTGTCAAACATGAAGACGGCTGGGAATACAAAGTTCACTTTGGTTGTAAGAGAGACTGGTCTGTAGAGAAATTAGACAATCGCTTCGACGATCTTGAATCAAACATTCTTTTGAATAATCCTGATTTTGAAGACTTCAGCCAAGTCGAACCAATCTTGCACAAGGAGCAAATTCTGGGGTTGCTTTTTCTGGATGAGGTGTCGGATCCCACCTTCGTGAAAGCGCTCACAAATATCATCATTGTGGCTGTTGAGAATAAGAGACTGGCAAGGGAACGATTGGCTCAGGAGGCTTACCAGAAAGAACTGGAGATTGCGAAAAAGGTACAAAACTTCCTGTTTCCCAAGTCTTTACCGAATCTGCCTGAACTTAAAATAGAAGCAACGTATTTACCACACCACAATGTGGGAGGAGATTACTACGATTACGTCAGGATTTCAGAAAATCGATTTATGATTTGCGTGGCGGATGTTTCAGGGAAAGGTGTGCCGGCAGCTTTGCTCATGTCTAATTTTCAGGCGACCCTGCGAGTTTTGATTCGGCGCACAGAAGATCTCAAGGAGATTGTGACGGGCCTCAATAAGTCCACAGTTTTGACTGGGAATGGCGAGCATTTTATCACGTTTTTTATTGGAATCTACGACTGGAAAACGAAGGTTTTCGAATACGTCAATTGCGGGCATAATCCACTGTACATAGTTCAGAAAAAGAGGTTGATCACCCTTCATGGAGGTACAACAGTTTTGGGTATGTTTGAACCGCTTCCTTTCATCGAAACCGCGAGTGTGGAGAACCTCAGGGACTTTGTGTTCTTCGGTTTTACGGATGGTCTTACGGAGACTTTCAGTGAAGAAGATGAACCGTTCGGAGAGGAGCGCTTGGAGCAATTGTTATTGGCGAGTAAGGATCTCAGCTATCTACACAATACCCTGCTTCAGGAATTAGATGGCTTTAGGGGAAGCAATCCGTATGGAGATGACATCACGATGCTCTCCTGCAAAGTGGTGAATAAATGAAACGGCTGCTACATAAAACACCGCCGTGGATTCAGAAGCTCTATCCCAATTTCATTTGGCAGGTGCCAACAAAGAAGAAAGAGCTCTTCCTCACTTTCGATGACGGCCCGATTCCCGAGGTGACCGATTTTGTTCTAAAGGAACTCGTTCAATATAAAGCCAAAGGGACCTTTTTTAGTGTTGGAGATAATTTGATAAAAAATAGAAGCATTGCTGAGCGAATTGTCAAGGACGGGCATGTTTTGGGAAACCATACACAAAACCATTTAAAAGGATGGGAACATGGAAATTTTAGCTACTGGCGAAATATCCTGGAATGCGAGCAGAATTTGAATTCTTTACAGTCCAGTCAGGGACTCTTTCGTCCGCCATACGGTAGAATCAAGCGAGCTCAGGCCAATGCGCTTCAAGATTTCAAAATCATCATGTGGAACAGGCTTGCCTGGGATTTTGGTAAAAACCTGAACACCGAACAGGCCATTAAACATTTAACAGACGATGCGCCGGCAGGCTCTATTTTCGTCTTTCATGACAACCTGAAGTCCTTCGAAAACCTTAAGAAATTATTGCCGGAAGTATTGGCATATTACTCTAAAAGAGGCTTTACATTTTCAGCCCTGACTAGAGATAAACTGGCTTAAAACCATTTCTTTCTTTTGAAATAAATGATGCTGACAAGCGCCACAGCCACCATAGCGCCCACGGTAACAAAATATCCGTTTCTATATCCCAATTCAGGGATGTATTCGAAGTTCATCCCATAGATCCCGGCAATGAACGTCAGGGGAATGAAAATAACCGACAAAATGGTCAATGTCTTCATCACTTCATTTAGCCGGTGACTCTGTAAACTGAAGAAGAGATTCGTGGCACTTTCCAGACGAGTAAGATCATTGTCAATGAGGTCGCCCAAGTAAGCGGTTTGTTCTTTCAGCTCAGAAAAGTATTTCTGACTATCTGCTTTGATGATATTGGTGTCCATGCTCTGAATTTGATAAAGCGCCTCCCGCAGGTTGGCAAGTGAGCGCCGCATTCGAAACAGCTGAGTTTTCCGAAGTTCTATTTCTTCCAGATGGTTCGGTCGAGCTTCGTCCCATTTGGCTTCCAGAATTTCCTTAGAACTCTCAATGATATCTTCGTACGTCAGGTAATAATTGTCTACGATGCTCTCAAGCAGTAAGAACAAGAGGTAATCCGTTCCATTGCTCCGCACTTGGCCAACTTTTCGCTCAATCCTTTCGCGCACATGGTCGAAGTGATCACCGACCTTTTCCTGAAGACTCCATACAAAATTCTCTGACACGACAAACATCATTTGTTCCAACACGACCGTATGCTCGGAAGACGGATGGATGCTTTTGGCTGTGAAAAAGAAACTGTTTTTCAGAGTCACCACCTTGGTACGGTGCGACGCATCACTGATGAGGTTACTCAGGAATGGATCAAGCGAATTTTCTTTAATGATCCGGTCGATCTGCTTTGGGTATTGGATTCCATACAAATTAAACCAGGTGACTTTTCCAGATTCCTGAAGCGTTAATTCTTCAATGCTTTTGATTTCCGATTTAGCGCACTCCGTGGCATTAAACCGAAACATTTCTGCATTCTCCGCAAAAACAAGTTTGGGCTCCTCGGTTTCCGGCATGAATTCCACCTGCTTTCTTTTTCGTCTTAGCGGAGGAAGGTTTTGAGTCACCAGTTTACTGATATTTAGAAAGTCTTTGTTGGGGCGGTACTTCATGGAAATCGATTCTTCAGGCAAAAGGTAAAATGAATCCATCAGAATCTATATGGGCACCTTATTTTTGTTTGACAACACCAACCCATTGATAGATACCCACGCCCACATATACCTCGAACATTTCCAGGATGATTTTGACGAAATGATCCATTCGGCTCAATCCGCCGGTGTGGAAAAAATCCTCATGCCCAACATTGACTCATCGACATTCGAATCAATGATGGGACTGGCCAAAACCCATTCGTTTTGTCTGCCTATGATGGGGCTGCATCCCTGCTCGGTGAAAGCTGACTACAAGCAGGAGCTCAAATTCGTGGAGGAAAATTTGGATAAAGGTGGTTTCATAGCTGTAGGGGAAATGGGGACGGATCTTTATTGGGACAGGACGTTTTGGGAAGAGCAAAAGGCGGCATTTAATGCGCAGTGCCAAATGGCCTTGCATCATAAGTTGCCGATCGTGATTCATTGCAGGGAAACAATTCTGGAAACAATCGACTTGGTCAGACCTTGGGCGGCAAAAGGCTTGAGCGGGGTTTTTCATTGTTTCACCGGTTCGGTGGAACAGGCTGAGCAAATCACCGGAATGGATTTTTACTTGGGGCTGGGAGGGGTGACCACTTTCAAGAATGGTGGGATGGACAAGGTAGTCCCACATTTGGATCGAGATAAGGTTGTGTTAGAAACGGACGCACCTTACTTAACACCTGCACCTCATCGAGGCAAAAGAAATGAACCGGCCTATGTTCGAATGGTGGGAGAAAAGGTTGCTGAGTTCTGGGAGACGGATTTAGAAGAAGTCGATCGAATTACCACCGCCAATGCGGTAAAGCTTTTTAAACTGACATGAAATACAAAATCGTCAATATCGAATCATCAGCCAAAGCCCGGGCCTCAGTCCTCATCATCTATACTGGTGGAACCTTTGGGATGGTGAAGGATGAAAAAGGCTCCTTGGCTCCATTTAACTTTGGGAAAGTAATTGAACGTTTGCCTGAGCTGAGATCGTTGGACCTCAAACTAACCGTCATCTCTTTTCCCCAACCAATCGATTCTTCGAACGTGTCACCAAATGATTGGCGAGATCTCGGATATATAATTGAAGAAAATTACAGCCAGTACGATGGGTTTGTAGTCTTGCACGGGACTGATACCATGGCCTACACAGCCTCTGCCTTGAGCTTTATGCTCCAAGGCCTGAACAAGCCGGTGATTTTCACTGGTGCACAAATCCCCATTGGGTCTATCAGATCAGATGCTAGAGAGAATTTGATTACGTCCTTGGAAATAGCTTCAGCTCAAATCGATGGCCAACCTAGAGTCTCGGAGGTCTGTATCTTTTTCAACTTCGTGCTGCTTCGAGCAAACAGATCGCAAAAAGTCAACAGCAGCACCTTCTCGGCATTCCATTCTGAAAATTACCCGCCTCTTGCTGAATCGGGAATAACCATCGAATTCAATGAAGCTGCCTTGTTGCCTTATCGAAATTCGAAACTGATGGTAGCTGCGGATTTTGACGCCAACGTTGCGATTCTCAAAATCTTCCCCGGAATTCAGCAAGCGGTTGTTAATTCGATATTATCAACACAGGAATTGAAGGGGGTGATTTTGGAAACTTTCGGATCTGGAAATACTATGCAATCTGAATGGTTTTTGGATAGTATCCGGCAAGCCATAGATCAGGGCCTGATCATTATTAATGTGAGCCAGTGTTTGGGTGGGACAGTAACACAAGGAAAGTATGAGACCAGCATTGCTTTGAAAGAAATGGGTGTGATCTCCGGTAGAGACTTAACCACAGAAGCCGCGTTGACTAAGCTAATGTGGTTGCTAGGGGCTAAGAAAGACAAGACCTTTGTCGAAGCGAAGCTATCTGAATCGATTGTCGGAGAGATGAGTTCTTAGCGGAGATAGAGATTTCCTGCGTTGCTCCCTGATGGGTTGACTTCAGTTAAAATCCTGATATTTCGTATCGTTCAACTCATTCCTTTCAACTTACGAGCAAGCTCGAGTTGAAATTCCTTTCGTTGAATTCGCTAGGTCGGATTTTAACTTGCGGAGAGAGAGGGATTAGCTGAAGCTGATCCCAAAGGAGGGAGATTCAAGTAAAACCCGATTCTTCGAATCGCCTGCTCCATTCCATCCAACCTTTGAGCAAGCTCAGGTTGGACCCCATTTCGCAAACCACTTTGTGGGTTTTACTTGCGGAGAGAGAGGGATTCGAACCCTCGATACGGTTTCCCGCATACACGCTTTCCAAGCGTGCGCCTTCAGCCACTCGGCCACCTCTCCGGATTTGCCTATAAAGCGGCCGCAAAGAAATCACCTTTTATAAGGTTTTGCAAATCGATTAAATCATTCAATGGATCAGGCTGCATCCTCAAGAAAAAACAGTCTTTTCGTCCCAAGATTTTGAGGTTATTTCACCTATTCCGTAGAAAAAATGAAATTTTAGACTACTTTCAAGCCCTAGTTTCATGAAGACATATAAATTTACGAATTCACAACTTAAGAACGTTTAACGAAAGAATAACCTAATGAAAAAGTTACTGACTTTATTGATGCTTGCCGGGGTGTTTACATTCAGCACCGTAAATGTTTATGCACAGGATGCAGACACAACGGCGACTGACACGACTGAGATGGCCATGGAAGAGCCCATGGAAGAGGATGCAGGTTTTGCAGACGAATCGACTGATTCTGCAGCAGATATGGCTGAGGAAGTTTCGGATGAGCCGGCACTAGCAGAGAATGAAGGTTTCCACAATGCTGTGAAGAAACAATTCATCGATGGTGGACCGACCTTCATGGGAATCGTACTTGTTTGTTTGATTCTTGGTTTGGCTATCGCCATTGAAAGAATCATCACCCTAAACCTTGCGACTACTAATACTCAAAAATTACTTGAGGACGTAGAGAATGCAATGGCAACTGGTGGTGTCGATGCAGCGAAAGAAGTAACTAAAAATACAAGAGGCCCAGTAGCTTCAATTTTCACTCAAGGATTGATGAGAATGAGTGAAGGAATCGAAATGGTAGAAAAGTCTATCATCGCTTACGGTTCTGTGGAGATGGGTAAACTGGAAAGAGGAATGGTTTGGATTTCACTTTTCATCTCACTTGCTCCGATGCTTGGTTTCATGGGAACAGTAATCGGTATGATTGAGGCCTTTGATGCGATTGCAGAAGCAGGAGATGTAAATCCTGGATTGGTTGCGACTGGTATTAAAGTGGCACTCTTGACAACAGTTGGTGGTTTGATTGTGGCTGTAATCCTTCAGCTTTTCTACAACTACCTAGTAGCGAAAATCGATTCGCTTGTGAACAACATGGAGGATGCTTCTATCTCTTTGGTAGATATCCTTGTAAAGCATAAAGGTTAATCCCAAAACAGCTGAAATATGATTGACGCAGGATTAATTATAGCATACGTACTTATCGGCCTTTGCGCATTGACGGCAATTGTTTTGCCGCTGATCCAGGCCGCAGGAAACCCGGGATCTCTAAAGAAGATAGCAATATCAGTAGGAGGTCTAGTGGTTGTGTTTATTATCTGTTACGTTTTGGCTGGTGACAGCACGTACGGAAACAAAGAAGTAACGGCTGGTGCAGCCAAAAGAGTAGGCGCAGGACTGATCATGTTCTATGTCCTTTTGGTAGGAGCTTTTGTAACTATTTTGTACACTGAGATCACAAAAATCTCGAAGTAATGGCTAGAAACTCAGGAAGAAAATTACCGGAAGTAAGCTCTGGATCGATGGCGGACATTGCGTTCCTGCTATTAATTTTCTTTTTGGTTACAACTACCATCGCAAATGATAAGGGGATCACATTGTTGCTCCCTCCACCTGACAATGAGCAAGAAGATATCGATGTTGATATTCAACAGAGAAACATCTTTAAAATTCTAGCCAACTCAAGTGACCAATTGCTGGTAGAGGATGAACCTTACACGAAAGATCCAAGTAACCTGAAAGAAGAGGTGAAGCAGTTTATTCTAAATTTTGGTAAGCGCCCGATGAGCGAAGAGGCTGCCAGAGTTTACAATTCCTTTCCACCAGAGCTTAAGAAATATGTGCAGGACAATGGGGGTGATCCCAATTCTTCTGATTCACCGTTGAGCTTGAAGTCGGTTGTTTCATTTAAGGTACAACGAGGTACTTCTTATGAGCTGTATATTGACGTGCTCGATGCTGTAAATGGGGCATACAACGAAGTATATGGTGCACGAGTAGGCTTAACTGCCGAGGAGTTTTTAGCGTTGGATAAGCGAGATGAAACTCAGAAAGCAATCTACGAGAGAGCCAGAGACGGAATTCCTAGAGCAATTTCAATAGCTAAACCAGATTGATATGAGCGGACATAAGTTTAAGAAAAAGAACAAGTCAGAGCCGGATATCCCGACTGCTGCATTGCCCGATATCATATTCATGCTATTGTTCTTCTTCATGGTTACGACTGTGATGAGAGAGCAGGAGATTATGGTGAAGCAAAGATTGCCCAAGGCGACTCAGTTGACGAAAATTGAAAGAAAGTCGTTGGTGAGTTACATTTACATTGGTGAGCCTACGAATACTTCTCTTTTCGGTAGCGAACCGAGGATACAAACGAATGATGTGTTTGTTGATAAGAATGATATAGCTCGTTTCGTGAATAGAGAAAAAGATAAGCTGACAGAGGTGGAGAGAGATCAAATCACCATGTCTCTGAAAGTTGATGAGGAAGTGAAAATGGGAATCATCACGGATGTGCAGGAGGAGCTTAGAAATGCCAATGCGAGGAAACTGCTTTATAGCACGCCTCCGGGTGTAAAGGAATAATTAAACGTTGTTAAGTTAAGATAAATGGCCTCTCGTTTTAACGAGGGGCTTTTTTTATTGTAAACGAGGATCGCCACGCATGGTATCACGCTTCTTGATGCTCTCCCGTTTGTCGTAGATTTTCTTACCTCGCGCTAGGGCAATTTCCATTTTAGCAAAACCTCTGGAGCTGATAAAAACTCGGGTAGGAATAATCGTCAAACCTTTCTCTTCAGATTTGGATTTGAGCTTTTCCAGCTCCTTTTTCTTCAATAGCAATTTACGTTCTCGAGTCAGGTCGTGACTTCTGAAGCTGGCATTCTCGTATTGGTTGATCGTCATCCCTTTCACGTAAAGTTCTGCTCGATGAAAGTAGCAATGAGCTTCCTGGATACTGGCTTTTCCTTCTCTTAAGGACTTGATTTCAGTTCCTTGAAGAACCATCCCCGCCGTATAAGTCTCTACAAACTCGTACTCATATCGAGCCTTTCGGTTCTGAATCTTAATGGTATTGGAAAATCGCTTGGATGCCATGGCCTCAATTATACAGATTGTGGTTCAACAAACGACATTCTGGGAAGCGGACTTTCATGAAGCGCACCGAATTTCTTTTTTTGAGCCATCAGGTATCCCGACATGGCGATCATCGCGGCATTGTCCGTGCAGTATTCAAAATTGGGTATGAATATTTCAGAGTCGTCATTGAGATCATTGAGTGCCTGCCTTAGTCCCGAATTAGCCGCCACACCACCTGCAATCGCTAGTTGATTAATGCCCTCTTTTTTTGCAGCCTTAAGAAACGGCTCCATGAGCATTTCTATAAGTGTAGACTGAATGGAAGCGCAGAGGTCATTAAGATTTTCTGTGATAAAATCCGGATTCGTAGCTATTTGCTTTCGTAAAAAATAAAGCACGGACGTTTTAATTCCGGAAAAAGAATAGTCCAATCCTGGCACATCAGATTTAGCAAAAGTGAATTTCTGTGGATCACCATCTTTCGCGAGTTTATCTACCATGGGTCCTCCGGGGTAGTCCAGCCCTAGCATCTTAGCACATTTGTCAAATGCCTCTCCAACTGCGTCATCAATAGTCTGACCTAGAATTTCCATTTGGTCATAGTCGCTGACCTTGACGATTTGTGTGTGACCGCCACTAACGGTCAGGCAAAGAAATGGAAACGTAGGAGTAGGTTCCTCAATAAAGTGAGCCAGGACGTGCGCATGCATGTGATGAACAGGAATCACCGGAATGTTCAAAGCCATGGCCATAGATCGAGCCATGGAGCTTCCTACGAGCAATGCACCGAGCAAGCCGGGCCCACGTGTGTAAGCAATGGCATCAAGGTCGGAGCGATGAAGATTAGCTTCATTCAAAGCCTGTTCTACAACCGGAATAATGTTCTGTTGATGAGCTCGCGAGGCGAGTTCAGGCACGACACCTCCATATGATTTATGGACGGCTTGTGTAGCGATTACATTATTGATTATTTTACCTTCGCGACAGATAGACGCTGAAGTTTCATCACAAGAAGATTCGATTCCGAGGACAGTCATATTTTCGCAAAAATGCCTAAAAAGGTAGATATGCCCCGCTGGTTAAAAAGAACACTTAAGATTTTTTCATTTAGCATCGTCATTGTGGTGCTTTTACTCGTGGTTTTCTGGCTGTCACTACAAACTCCAGCTGTACAGAACTATGTAACGAAAAGGGGGCTGGTATACGTTTCTGAGAAGACTGATCATGATTTTTCACTTTCGGGAATTCGGATTTCATGGTTTGATGAGTTGAAGATCGAGGATTTCGAGTTGAGAGATTACAAGGACAGTACTCTTGTAAAAGCCGGAGTAGTGAGACTTAATTATGATCTCTGGGAGTTTATAAATGAAGGAACGCTCAGGTTAGAAGAGTGTACGGTTTCTTCGGGTATAGTGCAATTTCTGAATCATCAGGACACCCTTGGACTCAACCTGTCGGTTTTTTTAGAATCTTTAGAGAGTTTGACGGGCCCTTCTGAGGAGTCCGTGGACACTACGGCCGCCCAACCTATTTTTTTAGACAAGCTGAGGGTTGAGCAAGTGTTGTTTTCCATGCACGATTACAATCAAGAGCGAGTCAACGGGAAAGCTGATCTTAACCACCTTGATTTCAATATTGGGATGTTTATGGTTAATGACATTTCCATTAAGCCGGATTCGATCTCACTGGACTTGAAGGAGTTCAGAGGTTCCGATGAAAAAAACGGACTGGTTTTGGAGAAGTTCCAAACCAGACTTGGGTTTACAGACAAAAACCTAATCCTGGATGATTTGAGGGTAGAAACTCCTTTTAGCGCCTTCGGAGACTCTGTGGCACTTTCTTTTGATTCACCTTCCGCACTTGGCTCTTTTCAGGATAGTGTTGGATTTTATTTAAGAGTGGCTGATTCCAGGATTGGTGCGAGAGAGATTACCAATATCACTGGATCTTCAGAGCTCAAGGATGACGTTCGAATGGAGTTTGTCATATCTGGTCTTCTGAATGATTTCAGATTGCGAGATGCAAAAATTAGAATGGGCCGCAGTGCATTGAATATGGATGCAACGATTGTAGGCTTGCCAGAGATTGAAGAAACCTTCGTGGATTTTTATCTAAATAATTCTCGGGTCTACACATCAGACATTCGACCTTATTTAGGTGATAATACTGACATCCTCCAAGGGATTAATTGGTTGGATTTAACTGCCGGTATTTCTGGATTCAAAAACGATTTTTCAACAAAAGGAACCTTGAATACTAACTACGGAGGTATTGGTGCCGATTTGAATGTTGTGGTTCCCGATGACCCAGAAATGGCCAGCTACACAGGGCATTTGCAGCTCAACAACCTCCACGTGGGAAGACTCATGGGGGATACCAGTACGGTACAGAGAGTTTCTTTGAAGGGACGCATTTTGGGGAAAGGATTGACGGAAGAAAAGGCAAGTTTTTTAACTGATTTCCAGGCTCGAAACGTCGGTATCAAAGGATATGTCTATGATAGTCTGAGCTTTAAGGGATATTTGGCATCCAAGCATTTTTATGGATCATTTAGTGTGGACGATCCTAATTGTCACCTCTCTGGAAAGTCAGATGTGGATTTGAGAACTGTTCCTGAGAAATTAAGTTTGATGGCAACCATTGATACCCTTCGAACGAAAGACCTGAGATTGACAGATCAGAATATTGCACTCAGCACTAAAATCGACTGGAAGCAGAAACACCTTAATCCTGATTCTCTGACTGGGAAATTACTTATCAGCGACACTAAATTTTCGCTGGACACCATGAAAATGCTTGCGATCAGTCAGTTCGAATTGGAAACGGAAGTAGATTCTGTTGATTACCGCACAGTCAAGGTTGAATTCCCCGGATTGCAAATGTCCCTCGATGGCAATTATACTTTTAAGAATTTAGCGGCTTTTCTTCAGACTGAGTCCACCGAGATCATAGACTACTTTGCTCTGAGTGGACATCACGTGGATGAGCAAGCGCCAGTCTTGGATGCGAAACTGAAAGGAGTTATCGGTGATATAAGTCCGTTTCTTGATTTCTTTTCCCCTGGACTTTCCTTAGCAGAAGGGTCCAATTTTGAGATGAGTTTTGAGCAGAAGCCAGAGTCTGATGGAGTAATCAAAATGGATGTGTCGATAGATTCGATGGTTTACAATGACGACATCTTCTTGAATAATTCTGTCAATTTGTTTGCATCCATGGACCCAAAATCCAATAATATTCTTGGTTCATTCATGATTAAGTCAGAGGAGCAGAGATGGAAAGCAATCCCTCATTCTAAAGGTTTTGAGTTGGAAGGACTTTGGGTAAATGAGAAACTAAATCTATCTACCAGCATAAGTCAGCCTGAAACAAACACACGGGCTGATTTGCAATCGGAGATTATGATTTTCCCAGACAGTATTTTATTCAGTTTTGAGCCTTCCGAAATTGTTGCCTTGGGCAGGAGCTACAGTTTTGATCCGGGGAACTACATCAGATTTTCTAAGAGCGGTCTACTATTCAGGTCTTTAGATCTGGTAAGTGAAAACAGGAGGGCTTCCTTAAATGGCTTGCTTTCAGAAACTGAAAAATCTTCAGTGAGTTTCGTGGCGAGAAACATTAATCTGGATGAATTCAACACAGTGCTTAATATTCCTATGGAGGGTGTTTTGGAGGCTGATTTCAGCGTTTTTAAAGTGCCGGAACATCCATTGCAGTTCAGTGGTGAATTTGGTTTAGAGGGATTCAAGTACAAGGATAATTTAATAGGGGATATCCGTGGAAGCGCAAGATATGACGTGGAAAATGAGGGCGTTGATTCTAGACTTACTGTGGCAAGAGAAAATTTTGAAACGATCACGTTGGAAGGTTACTATTTCCCTGAGAGAGACGAGCAGTTAGACTTCACCCTTCTTTTCGATCAGGCCGATTTCAAAATGCTTGAGGTGGTTACTGAAGGAAATTTGTCCAATTTAAAGGGAACGGCGAGTGGAGATTTGAAGATTAAGGGAAATTCATCTGCTCCCGAAATTTCAGGATATGTCGATTTAAAAGATATCGGTTATAAGGTTGATTACTTGCAGACGATTTACGAAATGAACGGCCGTATTCTGCTTCAAAAAGATCTAATTACTTTAAAGAATTTCTTGTTACGAGATCCTAACGGAGACATGGCGACCTTGAAGGGTAGTATCAGTCATAAGAACTTTGGAGACATTGTTACGGATCTCCAGATCAATGCCAAAAACTTTAATTTCCTCAATACTACGGCTGTTGACAATGACCTCTACTACGGTACTGCCAACGCCACAGGAGACATTTATGTCACCGGACCATTCTCAGACCTAGTACTGAAAGTGAGCGCAAAAACTGAAAAAGGGACACGATTCTTTATTCCATTGTCCGATTCAGAATCTTATGAACAGGCCGAGTTCATGTCTTTCGTGAATTTGTCTGACACGACGAGAAACGAACAGGAATCAGCTCAGCAGTCCGAGGGAGGACTTGGTTTGACTGTGGATTTCGACCTGGATGTCACAACGGATGCTTACTGCGAGTTAATATTTGATATAAAAACCGGTGACATTATACGAGGCAGAGGAAATGGTAACCTTAAATTAAAGCTTGATAAGAATGGAAATTTTGAGCTGTTCGGCCCACTGACAATTGAAGAAGGAGGATACAATTTCACCGTTCCTAATTTCATAAATAAGGAGTTTCAGGTGGTTCCAGGTAGTACTTTGACCTGGTATGGCGACCCATATTCTGGAACCATGAATATGACGGCAGTATATCGGCAAAAGGCTTCTTTCGCTGACTTATCAAGTAATCCGGAGGATCAGGAAGATGGCGAATTAACACAAAAAATGCCAGTGATCGTGATGCTTGAACTAACAGGCCAGATGTTATCTCCAACTATTGATTTTGATATTCAGTTAGATGAATCTGCCGGACAGAGTCAAAAAATCACTCGATTATTAACTCAAGTTCGAGGAGACGAACAACAGTTGAAGAGACAGGTTGTGAGCCTTTTGTTTCTTAAGCGTTTTTCGCCTCTTCAAGACGGCTTTGTTGGCGGAGGCGCGGGAGGGAGCTCGATTGGCAAGAGTTTAAGTGAGTTTCTGACTAACCAAATAAGTTATCTGGCAAGTCAGATTGATGAGAATCTTGAGGTGGAAGTCGACTTGACGAATTTGGATCAGGAAGGATTTAATACTTTCCAGCTGCGGCTGGCATATACTTTCATGGACGGACGACTAAAAGTAACCAGGGGAGGAGATTTTTCAAGCACAGCTACGAATGATAATGGGGTAGTGAGTGACATTATTGGTGACTGGTCTGTGGAATATATGCTCACAAGAGATGGGAAGTTAAGGGCAAAAATGTTTAGTCAATCAAGTCAAATTTTGGGTGGATTAGATGGTCAGCAGGCCATGGAAACCGGGCTTAGTTTGAAATATGTCACCTCGTTCAATAAGTTTAAAGAAGTTCTGACTAGAACTAGATCAGAGGCCCTTCAAAGGAAAGAAGAGGAAGAAGAACCAACGACCGAATCCGGTTTAGAATAAGATTTTTTCTTATTTTACATTCATCCTTCTACACAACCTCAATTACAATGGACTACAGAAAATTTGCAAAAAAATATGCGACGGAGATCGACGGAGATTTCAGAGAGTATGACGACCAACAGAGTGTCATTGTTATCAAATTGTCAGATGATCGTTTTCAGGCAGTTCAAGGCAGAGTTTTCATGCACGAGAAGTATGGTCGTGAGGTCATTCAATTGAAGTCCACTGTCTGTAAAAGCGATGAACAAATCGATTTCCGTGCTATGTTGGCAGCAAGTGCTGATTATGTTCATTCCAAGTTTGTTATTGAAGACGGCTTTGTCAGAGTCGAAGCTTCCAATTTCATGGAGCGTATCAATGAATCAAGAATCAAGGAGATGATTCAGGAAGCAGGAAACCTTGCTGACGAATGGGAATTCAAAATTACTGGTAAGGATATTTTCTAAACTAAATTCGCGTTGCAGGTTCGCTTATCGCTCCTACGGTTTCGTATGAGAGAGGAAAGTCCGGGCAACATAGAGTACCACACTTCCTAATAAGAAGCGATCGGTTTTTAATTGGTCGAGAAAGTGCCACAGAAAATATACCGCTCTGATTTTGTCAGGGTAAGGGTGAAATGGTGAGGTAAGAGCTCACCGCGTTTCGAGTGATCGAAATGGCAGGGTAAACCTTGTGGGTTGAAAGGTCAAATAGGTTCTGTGTTTGAGGGTAGCTCGCCCGAATAGAATTGGGTAGACCGCTTGACTCGAGCATTTGCTTGAGCTAGATAAATGATAAGCTAATACAGAACCCGGCTTATGAGCCTGCATTTTTAATATTAATAAACTATGGCAAAGATTTTAATCGTAGATGACGAGCAATCCATCAGGGAGACACTTGCTGAAATTTTGGAATACGAGAAGTACGAGATCGAGCAAGCTCCTGATGGCAAGGAAGCACTGGCCTTGATCAATAAAATGGATTTTGATGCGGTACTTTGTGATATCAAAATGCCGAAAATGGATGGGATAGAATTGCTCGATAAAGTGATGGGTGAGGGGAGTACGATTCCATTCATCATGATTTCAGCACATGGTACTATTGAGACAGCCGTTGACGCCACCAAGAAGGGAGCTTTTGATTTCATTCAAAAACCGCCCGATTTAAATAGACTTTTGATAACACTAAGGAATGCTCTGGATAAGAAAGAGCTAGTCACGGAAACGAAAAAACTCAGGAAGAAGGTCAAAAAAGCCTTTGACATAATCGGTGAATCCAATGGCATCATGGAAATAAAGGAGACGATCGAGAAAGTAGCTCCAACTGAGGCGAGAGTTCTTGTGATGGGAGAAAATGGAACTGGCAAAGAGCTTGTTGCCCGCTGGATTCATGAAAAAAGCGAACGTAGTGATGGTGACTGGGTTGAGGTAAACTGTGCTGCCATTCCTTCAGAATTAATAGAGAGCGAATTATTTGGGCACGAGAAAGGCTCATTTACTTCGGCTCATAAGCAACGCATAGGGAAATTCGAACAAGCCAATGGCGGTACACTTTTCTTAGATGAAATCGGGGACATGAGTCTTTCAGCTCAAGCAAAAGTGCTTAGAGCGCTTCAAGAGAATCAAATCACAAGAGTAGGTGGTGACAAGTCGATCAAAGTGAACGTGCGAGTGGTCGCTGCTACGAATAAGGACCTTAAAAAGGAAATAGAGGAAGGAAACTTTCGGGAAGACTTATATCACCGAATTAGCGTTGTAGTACTTCGTGTTCCTGCACTCAGAGAAAGAAAAGAAGACATCTCCCTTTTAACTGAGTATTTTCTAAATCAAATAGCTGAAGAATATGGGAGTACTCCTAAGAAATTAGCAAAAGAGGCCCTCAAAAGGCTAACAAACTTACCCTGGACAGGAAATATTAGGGAATTAAGGAATGTGATGGAGAGGCTGGTCATCATGTCTGGAGATGAAATTACTCCAGATGATGTCAAGAAATATGTAGAATCTTGAGCTTAAACGTTTTGATCAGACGACTGCTCAGTGGAGTCAGTCTCTGCGTAGGTAGGGCAGGTTCTTTGAGTGCAAGCTGCCAGTCCAAGTACTACTATTGCGATTACTGCTAATTTTTTCATAACACGGGTTAAATTCTACGCCCTTTTCATCAGGTCAATTCAAAAGTAGGTTTTCCTTTTGTTCTTTACAACAAATATTTTGAGTATTTATTACCCACTGAGACCTCAAATCAACAAACTGCAGCCCCGAACGTCACTATTATCCATTCTTCCAAGCACTTCGAATTTCCCATTCTGATGTATTCTTCCTAGGTCTTTGGTCTCAATAAAACAACAAGAATCCACGTTTGCTAGGTCTATAATATTGAGGGCTCCTGAGCCTTTTGAATGAATGGCAAAGGGATCATTTAGGTCTCTAATCAAGCTTTTTGACCATGGTGGCCATTCCAGCATCCCATTTTGACCATAGGCCTGACTGAGGAGTTCTGTCATTCCGTATTCTGTGTAAATATTTGATGACATCAGCGATAGGTTTTCATGTAATTCGGATCTAGTAATTTCCTTTTTACGCCCTTTCATTCCACCGGTTTCAATTAAAATGGGAATATTTAATGGCTCATTTAACTTGATGGCTAGGTCAAGCAAAGCATAAGTGACCCCAATTAGAATTATTTTGGCTGATCCCTGAGTCATTTTGGAAGAAATCTCGTGCACTTTGACATAACCTGAGTTCTTATCTCCGATTTGCATAAGATTGTCAACCATGTAAATGAGCGAAGAATCTCCTTGTTCAAGATAGGACGGAAGTAGAGCAATAAGTTGATTTTTACTCATTTCACCAAAATGGGAGCTAAATATTCGTTGGCTTATTTGATTATAAAAGTTCAGGTCTTTTATGTGGTGAGCACTTCTTCCTTGTGTTCCAGTCCCACTACTCAGGAAAATTTTCTCAGTCTCCCAATTGCCTGATTTTACTTCATGTAACTTAAAAAAATCAATCGGTAGAAAAGGTATATCCTCAATTCTTTGAATTGAGGCGGGTTTGACAATTATTTTTTGGAGATAGGACTTGTATAATGGATTCGTCTGGGATTGATATTCGAATATCTCAAGTGCAGTATCGTTAAAGTCTTGTGGAGCAAGATCAAATATCCTTTCTTTGAACTTATCAACAGAGCTCATATGTTAAGTAAGGGACTTGAATTCCATTCTTGTATTAGGATCATGCGGACGAGCTTTAGTCTTTGTTTATTAATTGTATTTTCAAGTTGCTTTAGACCACCAGAATTCCCGAACGAACCTGAAATAGCATTGGAGAGGTTAAGGTTGACTGATGATGCGAAGTTACTACTCACTTTTAAAGTCCGAGATGGTGACGGGGATATTGGATTAAATAATGAGGCGGAATATAATGAAGGCCAATTTCCCCAGGATTTCCAAGCTCCATATCACCAGAATTATTGGGTTTTAGATGGAAATGATCAAGTTGTCACTTTTAGTGGAGAGAATTCACAGCCACCGTATAAGCGAGTGCCTGTTGCAAGATATTTAGAACCGGTTTGCCTGATAAAGACTAATGTAAGTTCACCGCCTAGCTGTCGATATATAGATTCAGGAGTATTTGGTTACTTAGATTATTTGCCATTCTATGGCGAAGCGGGTGACGAAGAATTTTTTACAGAGACGGATCCTAGACCTTCAGAATTTGATTGTGAGTTTTACGAAATCGTTCCTATTTATGGAATTGTCTCTGACACTTTCAATATTGAAGGTGAGCAGGGACAACAAATTACCCAATCAATAGAAAGGCTAGGTGCAGATACAGTTATGGTATTGAGGAATCCTTTCTATTATAATCTTCACATTGAAATCGAAATAAAGGAAGGAAATGATTACATCCCTATTAGAGAGTTCTATGATGTGATTGAAGAATGTGATCCAATTTACACGAGCAGATTCCCAGTATTTGATGACTCAGATTTCGGTCGACCATTGGATGGCAGTGTTGAGTACCAAATATCCTCAGAAACCTTCACTAATGGTCCAATTTTACAGGAGACCATTCGGTTTAGATTCTTCATCTATGACCGTGCCTTAAATAAGAGTAATGAAGTGATAACTCCGGATTTTAATATTTTGGATTTAAGGTCGGGAGATCTCGAAGGTTAAAATCGATTAGGGTCACTTTCCTTCATGATTTTCATGACCCGTTCGAAGATGTCTTCTTCATTTGGTTTAGAGAAATAATCTCCGTCAGTGCCGTATGCAGGTCGGTGATCCTTGCCACAGATCGTCATTGGTTTGGAGTCCAAGTGGAAATAACCACCTTGTTTTTCAAGAATTTGCTGCAACATAAATCCCGTGGCTCCACCCTCAACATCTTCATCCGTGACCACCAGTCTGTTCGTTTTTTTCAATGACTCCACTATTACTCCGGTACGATCAAATGGTAACAATGTCTGCACATCAATGACTTCAACATCAACTCCATATTCGGCGAGCTGGTTTGCACCCTCCATAACGATTCTACACATTGAACCATAAGTGACAATGGTAATGTCCGATCCCTCCCGAAGGATTTCAGGAACCCCAAGTGGCACAGTGAAATCGGAAAGATTATCAGGAATTTGTTCCTTCAGTCTATAGCCATTTAGTGATTCTATCACAATGGCTGGGTCATCACCTTGCATTAATGTATTATAGAACCCTGCTGCTTGTGTCATGTTCCTTGGAGAAAGCACGTACATTCCTCTAAGCGAATTCAAAATCATGCCCATGGGTGAGCCTGAGTGCCATACTCCCTCTAATCTGTGTCCTCGGGTTCGTACGATAAGTGGAGCTTTTTGTCCTCCAAACGTTCGGTAGTGTAAGGTGGCCAGGTCATCTGACAAAGTCTGAATGGCATAAAGTAAATAATCCAAATACTGTATTTCCACCAATGGTCTTAGCCCTCTCATGGCCGCTCCGATTCCCTGACCAACAATGGTAGTTTCCCTGATTCCAGTATCAGTGACTCTATTAAGGCCGTATTTTTCCTGAAGTCCGGCAAAGCCCTGATTAACATCTCCAATTTTCCCAACGTCCTCACCAATGGCGAAAAATTCTGGTCGACTCTCCAATAAATTATCGAAACAAGCTCGCAAAACTTCACGGCCGTCGACTGTTGGGGAATTCTCTGAATAAACGGGGGCAATGGCCTCCACATTCAGGGTGCTCCTCGAAGAGTCGTCGTATAACCTAGAGCTGTACTCGATCTGGTGCTTTTGATTGATTGAATCGAGCCATTCTTTTATGTCTGTAAAATCATCAGAGTTGTCCCGTCCCAAAGCTCTAAGCGAATGCCTAACTGCTTTCATGACATCAGCTTTTAGCGGATTTGTGCTGGACTTCAATCCTTTGACAATGCCTTGAACTTTTGGATGATCGATTTTCTCTAAATGTCCAATGGCAACATCAATGTCCTTTTTTATCTGTGCCAGATATTCCTTCCAACTCGCGCTCCTAGCTTCTTTAGCTTTCTTTTTGGAATTGTCCTCAATTGTGGATAGCTCTTCTTCGCTTGCTATTCCTTCATGTTGTATCCACTCTTTCATCTTTAGAACACAGTCGTGCTCTTGCTCCCACTGAAGCCTTTCTTTTGATTTGTATCTCTCGTGTGACCCGGAGGTCGAGTGACCCTGTGGCTGGGTGAGTTCTGTCACATGTACCAGACAAGGGACATGCTCCTCTCGGGCTATCTTCGCAGCGGCTTCATAGGTTCTGACTAATTCGACATAGTCCCATCCTTTGACTACAAAAATTTCATAACCTGGTTCTTTGCTGTTTCGCTGAAGACCTGCCAGGAGTTTTGAGATGCTTCGCTTGGTTGTGTGATAGCCTTGAGGGACTGAAATTCCATACCCATCATCCCACACGGACATGACCACTGGCAATTGCAGAACACCAATAGCATTAATGGCTTCAAAGAAATGTCCCTCAGAGGTTGAGGCGTTTCCAATTGTTCCAAAAACAACCTCATTTCCACTTATGGAAAAGTTTTTAAAGTCTTCCAGTTCAGGATTCTCACGATACAACTTGGAGGCATAGGCTAGTCCGACCAGGCGTGGCATCTGACCAGCCGTGCACGAGATATCAGCGCTTGAATTTTTTTGATTGACCTGAGACAGCCATTCACCATTCTCGTCAATCCACCTAGTCGCAAAGTGACCATTCATCATTCTTCCAGCTGAAGCTGGTTCTGCTTCTACATCAGTATGAGCATATAATTGAGCGAAAAATTCTCTGGAGCTATGCTGACCAATGGCCATCATAAACGTCTGATCTCTGTAATACCCGGACCTCCAATCGCCATCTCTGAATGCATGAGCCATGGCTAACTGAGGTATCTCTTTACCGTCACCGAAAATGCCAAATTTTGCCTTCCCCATAAACACCTCTTTTCGGCCAATGATACTTATCTCCCTGCTCTCAGTTGCTAGAGAATAATCCTGCAAGATCTGTGCTTTGGTGAGTGAAAATTGATCGGTTGTATTCAGTGAATCTACTCGCATTATAATTTGAACGTGTTTAGTGCGGGGGAATGTTCAAATATAATCAAAAAAGACCTCATTTTCTCAATGATAATCCAGCATAAACTACCAAATATGATTGATTAACACGCAGCAAATAGAATAATATTTCGTGAAAATGGATTATGCATAATTATATGTTAAATAACTAGTCGATTTCTCAGGCAAATATTTTGAATTTAATTGACCTGCTAAGCTCACAGTTAAAAGCCTATATATTTGAACCCCATAAACAACTTGACTCATGATTATAGGCGTACCCAAGGAAATAAAAAACAATGAAAACCGAGTGGCGGTTACTCCAAGTGGCGTGCAGGAACTGACCAAAAGTGGCCACACTGTATATGTTCAATCCACCGCTGGGGACGGTAGTGGTTTTACAGATGAAATGTACACTGAAGCAGGTGCTCAGATTCTTCCAACGATTGAAGAAACTTATGGTATTGCCGAGATGATTATCAAGGTGAAGGAGCCGATCGAACCTGAATACAAACTGATCAAAAAAGATCAGCTAGTATTTACCTACTTTCATTTTGCGTCATATGAGCCTCTGACCAAGGCCATGATTGAAAGTAAGTCGGTCTGTCTCGCTTATGAGACGGTAGAGAAAAAAGATAGGTCCCTACCATTGCTAGTTCCCATGTCAGAAGTAGCTGGCAGGATGTCGGTCCAGGAAGGAGCCAAGTACCTTGAAAAACCAATGAAAGGACGAGGAATTTTGCTTGGAGGAGTTCCTGGAGTCAGACCAGCAAAAGTTCTAATTCTAGGAGGAGGTATTGTAGGAACAAATGCGGCTAAAATGGCGGCAGGAATGGGAGCTGATGTAACCATAATGGACCTTAACCTTCAGAGATTGAGATATCTGGATGATATCATGCCAGCTAACGTAAATACCTACATGAGTAGTGAGTATAACATTCGTGAACTTATTGCTACACATGATTTGATTATTGGTGCGGTACTAATACCTGGTGCTAAGGCTCCAAATCTGATTACTCGGGATATGCTTAAAGAGATGACGCCAGGAACCGTACTTGTGGATGTTGCGGTAGACCAAGGAGGTTGTATCGAAACTTGCAAGCCGACAACACACGCTGATCCAACCTACATCATTGACGATGTAGTGCACTATTGCGTTGCTAACATGCCTGGAGCAGTCCCTTATACCTCGACATTAGCGTTGACGAACGCTACTCTACCATATGCCATCCAATTGGCAAATAAGGGGTGGGAGAAAGCTTGTCGAGAAAATGAGGAGTTGAAACTGGGATTGAATGTTGTGAAAGGAGAAGTAGTCTATAAAGGCGTCTCTGAAGCTTTTGATCTGCCTTACACTCCCGTGGATCAGGTTCTCTAACTATTTCGCTTTAGAAAATCCAGAATCATATCATGAACCTCATGGCGACACTCATCGTTGTGAGGCTCATGATATGCACCTTCTAACGAGATAAATTTTACTTGACTTTGATTGTTTTCGGAAAACTCCTTGGATGCTTCATGACAAGTGATCCCGTCTCCGGTTCCATGATAGACAAGTCCATTCACTTTAAGTTCCTTGGAATTTGTGATTACTTCTGCACCGCGTTTGGTAGAAGAAAGGAATAATCCGACAGAGATTTTATCGTGAATCAGATCGTCGTTTTCATATTTCTTCACCTCTTTAGCTGATCTACTAAGGGCAGAGGTATCGAGACCGCTCGGTTGAGTTAGAGATGGCCAAATTGAACCAATAATTTCGGCTAATGTCACCTTCCATTTGGGTGGTTCAAAATTCACTTTGAAGAAAGGAGCTGATAATATAAAACCGCTGATTTCCGAGGTTTTTTGGGTTTTCATGTAATTCGCAACCAGATTTCCACCAAGACTGTGTCCAAAAAGAAATAACGGCAGTTCCGTATATTCTGCTCTGGTGAATTTCATGAGTTCCTCAATATCAGAAAGCAGGACGTCCAGGTTTTTAGCGTGACCCTTTTTTCCTTCGGATATCCCGTGTCCCCGCAAGTCTATCCCCGTTACAGCAAGATCATTCCCGTTTAGAAATTCAGCCATTGGTCGATAGCGTTCCATGTGCTCTCCGAGTCCGTGAACAATGCACATTACGGCTTTTGGATTAGGTGCCTGGAAGTGAATAGATGATAACTCTAATCCATCTTTGGAAAGAATAAATTGCCTTTCTTCGCGCATATTTTATAAGCTCAATTTTTTAGCAGATTTTTAAGAATCCTTAAAGCTAGTATGAAGCGAAAGCCAAACCCAATCATTCATTCTTTTCCCATTCAACTGCTTTTTACTCATATCAGGAGAAATATCGCGTTGCTGGCAATTTGGGGAATATTGATCGCGGCAATGTCGGGTAATTTGGGGAGGGTATACGGCATTCATTATTTGTTTTTGGATCCGGAGTATTTAGGTCAGGTGAATTTCTGGAGTTTTTTCATTCTGGGGGTCACGTTCGGCCAACTAACAATGGCCTTTCATATGACCAGCTATATACTGGATAGTCACAGGTATACGTTCTTGGGCGTACTGAAAAGGCCTTTTGCTCATTTCGCTTTGAATAACAGTTTAATCCCTTTCGGAGTACTCGTTATATACATGGTGATGTTGGTTAGATTCCAACTGAGCGATGAGCTGGCTACTCCTAAGACTATACTTGAGGATGCCGGTGGTTTCTTGCTAGGAACCTTTTCTCTGTTAGTGATTTCGTTTCTGTACTTCCGATGGACCAATAAAGACATCTTCAAGCAAATGGCCGGGGATGTAGATAAGCGATTGCGTAAGTCTGGATTGAGTCGTGATCGAATGATGAAAAGGCTGAAGGAGACTCAGCAGCAGCAACAAAGGTTTGTGGTTCATAATTATCTATCCCTAGGGCTGAAAATAAAAAGAACCGATCAGAGCGAGAGTCGGTTTGAGCGAGAACAGATTTTAAAGGTCTTTGATCAGAATCACATAAACTCTGTGATCATTGGCTTACTGCTGATTATAATGCTATTGCTCATGGGGGCATTTATCGATCACCCGGTCCTACAAATTCCCGCTGGCGCCAGTTCGATTTTACTGTTTACTGTTGGAGTGATATTGCTAGGGGCCGTTTCATTTTGGTTTCGTGGGTGGGGCTTTGCGTTTGTAGTGGGTCTATTGTTCGTCATCAACCTGGGCGTGAAGAAGGGGTTAATTACAGGCGTTCATCAGGCCAAAGGACTCAACTATAATACAACTCCAGCACCATATCATTTGGATTCTCTGCGAGCAATGAATGATAAGACCGCCTACAATCAGGATATCCATGATGTCATTCATTCACTAGAAAACTGGAAATCAAGACAGGATTCTGATAAGCCAAAGATGTTGTTGATCTGTGTCAGCGGAGGTGGTCAGAGATCTGCTCTTTGGACTATGAACGCACTGCAGCGAGCTGACAGCATGCTTGGAGGAAATTTAATGACCAGATCGACTCTAATCACTGGAGCCTCTGGAGGAATGATCGGAGCGGCATATTATCGAGAATTATATCTACGTTCTCTTGTCGATTCAATTAATCCTAACGATCCTAAATATTTGACTGCTATTGCAAAAGACAACCTAAACCCGGTTGTCTTCAGTTTGCTAGTGAATGATGCATTCGTGTCTTTCAGGAACTATGAGTTTGCGGGTAAAACTTATCGGAAGGATCGGGGACATGCGTTTGAAAGAAACCTGAATCAGAACATAGAATACGTTCTCGACAAGAAAATATCTGACTATCAAGCGCCGGAACATGAGGGATTAATCCCGACAATGCTTTTGGCTCCTACTATATCTAATGATGGCAGGAAACTTTACGTCACGTCTAGACCATTTTCATTTATGAACATAGATGAAGATAGAGAAGTGCCAAATGTCCGTGCCGTTGATTTCCTTCGATTATTTGAAAGACAGGATGCCGAGGACCTCAGTTTTATGTCCGCCTTGAGAATGTCTGCATCATTCCCATACATTACACCGACTATCAGCTTGCCATCCAAACCCAGAATGGAAATCATGGATGCGGGGATCGCCGATAATTTCGGAGTAAGTGATGCTTTGCGGTTTACATATGTTTTTAAAAACTGGATTCTGGAGAATACTTCAGGAGTTGTGATGGTGATTATCAGAGACACAGAGCCAAATGAAAGAATCCATGCTCGACCAATTCCCTCAATAATTGATCGCTTGACTTACCCAATAGCAAGCGTATATAACAACCTTGCGAGTATTCAGGATCGGAAGAATGATGCACATCTGGAGCAAGCCAAGGATTGGATGGGAGGAAAACTAGAGACTGTTCAATTTGTGTATGGAGCCGGAATTGCCTTATCTGAACAAGAGAGAGCGTCATTGAGTTGGCACCTAACAACAAAGGAAAAGCAGTCTATTCTGGAAAGCATCCACAGTGAGCAAAACATAAAGGCCCTCAACGAATTGAGAGCCCTTGTTCACAGTGAGTGAATGTGCGCACTTGAGTAATGCTAATACCATGCCAAAATTCTAATCTAGTTATTTTTTGGATCGTGGATGGTCTAAGAATAAATAATTACTATAAAAATAGTTGTATAATTATAATTATAGTTATAGTATTGTATCGCGATGAAGGAATTGACCAAAGCAGAGGAACAAGTGATGCAATATTTGTGGAAGCTCAATACAGCTTACCTCAAGGATATTGTGGAAGAGTATCCAGAACCTCGACCAGCTTACACGACCATTTCAACAGTGGTGAATGTACTGGTGAAAAAGGGGGTTATAGACTTTGAATTACATGGAAAGTCCAGGCAGTACAGGCCAGCGATTTCCAAAGACAGTTATACGAAGCAAACGTTCAACGGAATGCTGAACACCTATTTCGACAACTCCACCAGCCAGTTTGCGTCTTTCTTTGCTC
Organism: Cyclobacteriaceae bacterium; assembly: GCA_965212145.1. GTDB lineage: Bacteria > Bacteroidota > Bacteroidia > Cytophagales > Cyclobacteriaceae > JAAEPI01. The sequence continues at coordinate 882,243 of CBDBUY010000009.1, forward strand.
AAAAGAACGAACTCACCGTGGATGAGCTAAAGGAAATCCGAGCACTAATTGATGAACAAATAGAGAAAAAGAAATGATGGGAGAGGTGATAAGTTACGTCATTAAAGTACTGATGATTCAAGGGATATTTTTTGGGTTTTATTGGGTATTCCTGAAGAACCGTACCAATCACTCGCTGAATAGAATCTACCTGCTCAGTACGGTATTTCTGGCGCTGGTCGTTCCTTTTATCGAAAACCCATTTCCAAACCGGATCGAACCGGTTCTGGAGTCGGCGGCCATTGAGAATTGGCTAGCAGAACCCATCCAAACTGTTACTGTTGACGGAAGTGGAGCGGAGAAAAATCAGTTTCCAATTTGGCAGATTATAGGTGGATTTTATGTGGTGTTCGCCCTAGGGTATTTCATCAGGTCATTAATCCACCTCCATATTCTTCAGAAAATCAAAAAACAATGTGAGTATGTAAAAAAGCACTGGTTCAAGCTATTTAAAACAACCCACTCAAAGCCCTTTAGTTTCTTTTCAAGCGTCTTCATTCCGAGAGAACTTTTCGGGACGTCATCGTTTGAGCAGATATTGGCTCATGAGTGCGTGCACGTCAGGCAGATGCATTCTTTGGATCGTCTGTTGATGGATTTTCTTGTTGCGCTGTTTTGGTTCAATCCCTTCATCTATTTGTACCGAAATGCCCTCATTGAAGTCCATGAATTTCAAGCTGATGCCGAAGTGATTGACAAATTCAAAGATCCTGTGGGTTATCAGGAGATTTTGTTTGCACAGTTGCAGCCGGCATCCTATTCAGGTTTGGTGAGTCATTTCAATTTTTCAACCATTAAAAAAAGAATTGTAATGATGAATAAAACAAAAGACACGAGCCGATCACGGTTGGCTTACTTATTAACAATGCCGGTCATAGCCGTGGTGATCCTTTCATTCACGACTAAAAAAGGCAACCAATCTGTAGAGCAAATTACGGATCAGCTGGAGGCTCTGGCCGGACCTTTCGAACCAAAAGGCCAGGAGGTGATTGAAGTTCCCAGTCCTGATCAGGAGGATAAATACAAGCCTTCTATTCTGCCGCTCAAGGCCGGATCGAATTTTAAGGTGACTTCCCACTTTGGAAAGCGTCATGATCCTATGGATCATTCAAAAATCAAGGATCATAAGGGAATCGATTTTGCTGTGAAAATAGGAACTGAAGTGCTATCAACTGCCGACGGGATAGTCCAAGAGGTATCCAACAGCAAAACCGGACATGGTAATAGATTGGTTATCAATCACAACGACCAATTCGAGACGATGTATTCGCAACTCTCAGAGATCAAAGTCTCCAATGGAGAAAAGGTAAGTAAAGGGCAGGTCATCGCATTATCAGGAAATTCGGGAAGATCTACTGGGCCACACCTTCATTATGAAGTGTACCAGAATAATACGCCTCAGAACCCGGTAGATTTTATTAAAAACTATCGATTTGAAAAATTGAAGCCTGATGCCAGTATTCCACCTCCACCACCGTTGAAAGGCCATCCTCAGCCTGATCCTATCATTGATGCGGGAGAGCCTCACGAAGAAGATGGAGTTGTCCATGAACATGTAAGTGTAGCGGTACATGCATCACTTGCACCGGATGTCGAGATAGAATTGGCGTCAGTGGAGGAGGCTAGGAAATTGGCTGAAGTCACTAGAGTCAGGGCTGCAGAGGCAGTTGTCCAGGCTGAGAAGGCCAGTGTAAAACGAAACGTTATGCTCTCTGGTGAAGACAAAGCGGTTATTGCAGAGAAAGCTGCTGTGTTGAGTTATCAGGAAGCAGCGATCGCCAAACGCATAAGTGCACTCGAAAAAGAAAAAGCGAAGCTGGCAGCACAAGCATCTGAGTTGGAACTGCGCAATGAAAGAGTCAGAGATCGCGTGGAAGAGAAAATCGCTACGGACAAGGAAAAGGATAAAAAGAAGAAAAAAGAGAAGAAGAAAAATAAAGACAAATAGATTCATTAGAGCCCTCTTCTCAAGAGGGCTTTATTTTTCCTGTTAAATTTAGTTGACTCGAAAGTCATGAACCATCATGAGATCAACTAAAAAGATCGATAAACGTGAGATTTTGACGGATCAACAAAGAAATTGAGATTGAAATCTGCGAAATCTACACTCCTCGTTCCAAATGCCGTCCAATATCCCTAATTTGTCCATCCAATTGAATTTTATAATCACCATGAGAAATTTCATCACCCTTTGTCTTGTTTCGGCTTGTCTTCTTTCACAAGCGCAGAAAAAAATAACCAGCATCCCTTTCGAGCTATTCGGAGATCATATGTTCATCAAAGTGAGCGTGGATGACTCAGAACCTTTGGATTTCATATTCGATACTGGAGCAGGTTTGACAGTATTGGATTGGAAGGTCGCCGAAGACATGGAATTAGTTAAGAAGGAGGTGGATATGAACGAAACTCATGCGAAGTTTCAGTTGATCAAGCATAATTCCATAGCTATCAATAATTTTCTCATGGAGAAAAACATCAACGTATATGCCACAGACGTGCATCATTTGGAGACGAGTTTAGGAAGGGAATTCGATGGAATTTTAGGTTACGACCTTTTACATCACCATACGGTGCATATTGATTATGATAAGCAGATAATGGATATCTACGATCATGGAAATGGACCTAAAGATGGGGACGAAATTCCATTCAAGTTGGTAACCTCAATTCCAACTATAGAAGGGAAAGTAGTTTTAAATAATAAGGAACCTCATGATGGTCTTTTCTTTGTAATGACCGGAGCAGGAACAACCTTGGATTTTAATAGTCCATACGCTGAGAAATGGGATGTAATTCATAAAACAGGAAATCACTATTCTTATCCGGTAAAGGGGATCGGAGATGATGAAACACTTCACTACGAGGGGCATGTCATCTCGTTCGAATTTGGCAGGCAGGTTGTTGAGGATCTCCCGATTGGGATAAGTACGGCTAAATCCGGTATTCAAGCGCACAAGAAAGTGGCTGGAATTATTGGCAATAGAATTTTGAGAGAGTTTAACATTACCATTGACGTTCCAGACAAGAAAATTTGGATCAAAAAGAATAGCCACTATGGAGAGAAATTTAACGTCAACAGTAGTGGAATGGACATGGTGATGTCAAAGGACATGAGCAAGGTTATCATTCACAAGGTTTTCGAAGGCAGTCCTGCTGCCATGGCTGGTATAAAAACAGATGCTGAACTTGTGAGCCTAAATGGCAAGCCTGCGACAGATTATGCCTTGCCGGATATTAAAACAATATTGAGGAGAAGCGGTCAAACGGCTGATTTGGTAGTGAATCAGGACGGTCAGAATAAATCCGTTTCCCTAAAACTAAAGTCACTCTTGGAAGAATAACTGACCATTTCAAGTAGTCATGTATTGCGTCGTATGGAGATACAGGGTTGAGCAGTCCAAACAAAAGGATTTTGAAGATTACTACCACCGAGGTGGATCTTGGTTTAAGTTTTTCGAGCCCTGTGACGATTACCTTGGTCATGATCTTTTAAAGAATAATGAAGCAGATAGTTATCTCATTATTGATAAATGGATGGGGAAGAAGGAGTATGAATCATTCCTGAAAAGTCATCAATCCGAGTATGACCAACTCAATAGAGAATCTTCAGAGCTCTATTCTGAAGAAACTCAGATAGGCTCTTATACAATAGTTAATTAGCGATTTTGCGTCGAGCGGTATATGAAAATACCGTTCTCATGGTATAAAAATTAGATGGTTGTAAAGCTTGCTTTGTACAAGCACTAAAATCTAATACCATGAGAACTTTGAAATTATTTGCCGCACTGTTGATGCTAGGGTTTGCATTCACTGTTCAGGCACAAAAAGAAGAAAAGCCCATCGTAACAGACATGAAGAGACCGAAGGATATCAAGATGCAATCGCTCGATTCATGGAAGAATTCAGTATTTGATCTTTATGATGACATGATGACTGAAAAGTCCAACGCTGAAGCTGACTCATCTTATGATCCTGCGGAGAACATCAAAGTATCTGCAGCGGAAATCGTTGTTTTGGCAGGAAAATCCGTTTTGATGCTGAAGGAAGCCAAGGCGGCTGGAAAATTGAAGCAAGCTAGATCGATTCCGGTCATTGCAAAATGCAAGAAGGCCCTCAGTCAATGTAAGAGATATGCAAACTCTGTTCTGGGAGATGGGGCTGTGGAAATTGAGGAAGAAGGTAAGAAATAAAATAAAGAGAATGGACTTAAAAAAAGGCACCTAAATAGGTGCCTTTTTTTAATGATTTTGAATATACTGTTTACATTTTTCCTTTGGCCCGACATACATAATGTTTGAGCCGTTTTTCACCATCCACTCATCACAAATGGATGACTTGGTTAGTTTAAGACCTTTATCGGTCTTATCCTTAAATAGATTAAGCAATGAGTAGTAATTTGGGTTAGTGTTGCTTATTAATTTGTAATATAAATGGAAATAATTAGATAATATGAAGTATTTATGAAAATATTTATATAGTAACCTTTAATAGTTATAACCAATGAGACAATGCGATTTTGATGTTATTTTGGTTTGCCAGGAAGAGAATATTCATCCGAAAGAAATTGATGCCTATCATCAAAACATCCAGTTGGAACAGCAGATACTTTTGACGGCTTTGGAAAATGAAGGTCTAAAAGTGGATCGAGTAGGGTGGGACTCAGATTTTGATTGGAGTTCAACCAGGATGGCTTTGATTAGGGAGACCTGGGATTATTACATCCGAATTGATGAATTCACCAAGTGGCTGCATCAAGTGAAGGATCAGACTCAGTTGGCAAATCCTTTTAAAACTCTGACATGGAATTTGGATAAGTTCTATTTGCGGGATTTGCAGCAAAAAGGAATTAATATTCCCGAGACTTTATTCATTGAAAAGGGAGACAAAAGTACATTGAATGACCTGCAGAAAATCACCGGATGGAATGAGATGATTATTAAACCTGCGGTAGCCGGTGCGGCGAGAGACACATTCAGGATTTCCCTGGAGACAATTGATGAACACGAAGAAATTTTTCAAAAACTGGTGAAAAAGGAAAAAATGCTTTTCCAGCGCTTTCAATCCGACATCATAGAAAATGGAGAAAGAACATTGGTTTTAATAGATGGAGAATACACTCATTCTGTTTTAAAGCGAGCAAAAGCGGGTGACTTTCGGGTCCAGGACGATCACGGAGGAACGGTGCATCAGTACACACCAACTATGGAGGAGATTGCATTTGCTCAGCATTCACTCTCTAAAGTTTCACCGGTTCCATTTTACGGTAGAGTGGATATAGTCACCGACGTTAATGGGCAGTTGGCTCTCCAGGAGCTCGAGCTGATTGAGCCAGAACTCTGGTTTCGAGAATGCGAAATTGCTGCTCAGAAATTAGCCTTAAGACTGAAGTCGTATTTAAATTCCGAGAGATATTAATAGAATTTATCCAAATGGAAGAACACGAGTTTGAGTACAACCCCATCATGTACCCGGTTGCCATTTTAGGTTTGGTGACAGGAAACATTCTGGATAGTAAAATCACTGATATCCCCTGGCTTCCATACGTCATATACGCATTTGCTGGGTTGATGCTCCTGGTCGCACTATTGCGCCACCGAACTATCACCATTAATCCTCATGAAATCAGAATTAAGGAACTAATAAAAGGAGAGAAGGTGATAGCGAAGAGTCAAGTGGAGTATTACAGGACCACTTATGAATTCAGGAAGACGCCTTTTACTACATGGTATTTTACAATGAATTCGGGAGAGGAAATACGGGTCTCTCATGACTACATGAAAAATGAGAAAGCGATTCAGGACACGATTAACAAGTGGTGCTCCACGCTTCCCATGGAGCCATCAGCCTGATTATTTCCCCCAAGTATCCGGATTTTTTCGCCAGGCGCTGAGTAGTTCTTTAGTTTCCTCAGAAAAACTCCCCATCTCAATTAGCGTTGGATAATCACTTAATACAGCGAGTTTTACACCTTCTTCTTTAAAATTATCCTCAGCCACTTGAAATGAATAGGTGAAAATGGCGGCCATTCCTAAAACACTGAAGCGTTCTGATCTTAGTGCTTGTACGGCCTTGAGCGAACTACCACCAGTAGACACAAGATCCTCTAGCACAACGACTTTTTGACCGGGTACTATGCTACCTTCAATCTGATTGGTCAGGCCATGGCCTTTGGGATTGGATCGGACATAAACGAACGGGACTCCCAATTCATCAGCTACAAGAGTCCCCTGAGGTATTCCAGCAGTGGCAACACCCGCGATAGCCTCTACATCCGGAAACTTTGCTTTGATCATTTTGCAGAGTGCTTCCTTGATCAGGGTTCGAGCTTCTGGATAAGACAAGCTCATCCTGTTGTCACAGTAAATGGGAGATTTCCAACCTGAGGCCCATGTGAAGGGTTGCTCAGGAAGCAATCGAATGGCTTCTACTTCCAGCAGTTTTCCAGCAACTTCCCGACTAATCTGCGGGTCAAATACTTCAATATTCATGGGGACAAATTTATAGCCATTAGTGCGATGGGCTGTCTACTTTTGTCTAAAAGCAGGATTTTGAATTTCTCACTTTTCATTGCCAAAAGGATTGCGAAGAATAAGGAAGGGGCCTTTTCGTCCTCCATTCATCGAATAGCCATTGTGAGCATTTCTTTGAGCCTTGCCGCCCTCATTATTTCCTTTTTTGTCCTTTATGGGTTCAAGGGAGCAATCAAGGACAAGGTATACAACCTTAGTGGGCACCTGACTGTCAACAAATATGCTCTGTCAACCTCCTATGAGGAAACTTCCATTTTAGCATCAGACTCGTTATTTAATTCTCTCCGATCACATCCAGAAATCCAAACGGTTCAATCATTTGTCCTCAAAGCGGGGCTGTTAAAAACAGATGAAGAAGTCCAGGGAATAATCATGAAAGGCGTGGGTGCTGAATTTGACACCTTGTCATTCCGTACACAGATGGTCGCCGGTCGATTTCCGAAGTTAGATGCTGAAAAATACTCTACTGAAGTAGCAATTAGTCAATACATGTCCAATCTGCTCAGATTGGAGATTGGGGATAAAATCACACTTTTCTTTGCCCAAGAGCCACCCAGATATCGTCGGATTGAAGTGGTCGGCGTCTACGCCACCGGGATGGAGGAGTTTGATCAGCGGATTGTTTTTGGAGATGAGAGGATGCTACAGAGAATCAATCAGTGGGAGGCAAATCAATTTAGCGGCTTAGAGATCATCCTGAAAGACCCATCTAAAATTGACCGAATGGAGGAGGAGCTATTCGAAACTTTGGACATTGATCTTAACGTGGTAAGCGCCAACCGACAATACCCTCAGATATTTGAATGGCTGGAACTTTTGAATCGGAATGTGCTGATTTTATTGATCATTATCCTCGTCGTATCTGCCATGGGCATGATCTCCATGGTGCTCATTCTGATCATGGAACGAACCAAAATGATCGGCATCCTGAAGGCACTTGGGTCGCCCAATGAGTTGCTCCGAAAAGTCTTTTTCTTTTCCGGGTTAGACCTGATTATAAAGGGATTATTGATTGGAAATGGAGTCGGCTTGTTTCTTTGTTGGATTCAATACCAATTCAAAGTCATACCCCTGGACATGTCCAACTATTACATGCATCATGTTCCTATTACGTTTGATATACCAACACTGCTTGGTCTAAACCTCCTAATAGCATTGCTAGTCAGTGTGGTTTTATTTATTCCAATTCGAATTGTCTCGGGAATAGAGCCGGTTAAGGCGATCAGGTTTGATTAAGCCACTCTGGGCTCATATTTCTTAAAGAAGCTTCGGACTTTCATGTCAATCACCCCGTAAATGGCTTCCTTGAAAATATGAGGAGACATTTTGGACTGTCCCTTCGTACGGTCTGTAAATACGATTGGAACTTCCTGCACATTGAAACCGTGTTTCCAGGCCAGAAACTTCATTTCGATCTGAAAGGCATACCCAATGAAACGAACTTTCGAGAGGTTAATGGTTTCCAGCACTTCTCTTCGATAGCACTTGAATCCTGCTGTGGAATCCCTAAAAGGCATGCCGGTTACGATACGCACATACCAGCTTGCGAAGTAAGACATCAGCACCCGACCCATCGGCCAATTCACAACGTTCACTCCTGTGATATATCGCGAGCCAATGGCAACATCAGCACCATGCGAACAGGCCTTTTGTAGCGCAAGTAAATCCTTAGGATTATGGGAGAAGTCAGCATCCATTTCGAAAATGAATTGGTAGCCCTTTTCTAAAGCATACTTGAAGCCGGTGAGGTAGGCTGTACCGAGTCCCAGCTTTCCTGTACGTTCAATCAAATGAAGTTGATCGGAATACTTCGTTTGAAGTTCTTTAACAGCGCTGGCCGTACCATCTGGGGATCCATCATCGACGACTAAGACATGGAAATCTTCCGGCAAGTCCATCACTACTTTGATGATGTCTCGGATGTTTTCTATCTCGTTGTACGTGGGTATTATAACCAGACTTTCCAAGTCGCTCTTTGATTGAATTATATTCGCTGCTAAGTTAACCCTACCCATCAAACTCGACCATGAAGCAAAAGGCAGTTTTTCTGGACAGAGACGGCATCCTCAACGTAGAGCGCGGGGATTATGTTTGGCTTTTACAGGATTTTAAGATTGTACCCGGCATTATAGAAGCACTCCAAAAACTAAAGGAGGATGGTTTTTTGCTGATTGTGATTACGAATCAGGCCGGAATCTCAAAAGGCCGATACGGTCGGGATGAGATGAGGAAGTGTCATGAATATTTCCAGGAACTATCAGGAAATGTGATCGATGAATTCTATTACGCCCCGAATCATCCTTCTTTTTCCGAGAGCCTCATTCGAAAGCCTGATTCACTAATGTGGGAAAAAGCCATTGCTAAGTTTAACGTCGATACGGATGCGAGCTGGATGGTTGGTGATAAAGAGCGAGATCTTATTCCTGCAAAAAAGCTTGGAATCAAAACCATCCGTGCTTTTCTGGAAGGGTTTTATGAAGAATGTGACAAGACAATGGGAGATCACTCTGTCTATGAGGTGCGAGATATTGCGTCAATAATTAAATGACTTTCTACGCTTTGCTTGCGGCATCTGTTAATTTTGTCGCCCTCAGATGATTAGCCCGGCCACCATTGACGAGATCAAAAACCAAATGGACATTGTAGATGTCGTTGGGGATTTCGTCACGCTCAAAAAATCCGGCTCGTCATACAAGGCATTGAGTCCATTTACGGCGGAAAAAACACCCTCTTTTTACGTCGTTCCATCCAAACAAATCTTCAAGGATTTCAGCTCTGGCAAGGGAGGTGATTGCATCACTTTTATAATGGAAATTGATGGCTTGAGCTATGTGGAGGCGTTACGGTTTCTGGCCAAGAAATATGGGATAGCGATCAAGGAAGAGGTGCAGACCGATGCACAGATGGAATCCCAGAACAAGCGGGAGAGTCTTTATATCCTCTTGAATTTCGCCAAGGATTTTTTCATCAAGAACCTACATGAGACCGACGAGGGCAGAAATATCGGTCTGACGTATTTCAAAGAGCGGGGTTTCACGGATGAAACGATTCAAAAGTTTGAATTGGGATACTCCATCAACGAGTGGGGTGCGCTGATGGAGGCCGCAGAAAAAGAAAACTACAACAAAGAACTGCTTGAGGAAGCTGGTTTGGTCGTAACCGGTGAAAACAAGACTTACGATCGATTCAGAAGTCGGGTCATGTTTCCGATCCATAACGTGACTGGCAAGACCATCGCGTTTGGAGCTAGGACGCTCTCCAAAGACAAGAAACAACCCAAATACCTCAATTCACCTGAGACTGAACTTTTCAATAAGAGCAGGGTCCTCTACGGTCTTTATCAGTCGAAACTAGCGATTCGAAAAGAGGACAATTGTTTTTTAGTTGAAGGTTACACAGACGTAATCTCCATGCACCAGGCTGGGGTTGAGAATGTGGTGTCTTCCAGTGGGACAGCCTTGACCCAGGATCAAGTTAAGTTGATCAAGCGCTACACCAACAATGTCACTGTTCTATTTGACGGGGACGAAGCGGGTATTCGGGCATCCATTAGGGGTATCGATATGTTGCTGGAGGGAGATTTAAATGTCCGGGCTGTGGTGATGCCGGACGGAGAAGATCCGGACAGCTATAGTCGCAAACTGAGTGTCTCGGCATATCGTAATTTCCTGGAGACAGAGTCCAAGGATATCATCCAATTTAAGACTCAGCTTTTCCTGAATGAGGCAGGGTCTGACCCTGTGAAACGTGCTGCCATTATCAAGGATATCGTGACTAGCATCACGAAGATTTCTGATCCGGTCAAGCGTGCAGTCTACATCAAGGAGTGCAGCAGCCTGATGGGGATCAGCGAAGAGATCCTGATAAGCGAGCAGAATAAGATTCTTTTTGACAACAAAAAGACGGAACGGGGAAGTCAGCAGGTAGTCGAGCAAGCAAATGCGCTGCTGCAGCAGGAGGAAGAAACTGAAGAATTAGATGTCCTGAAAGTCATCGAAATTCAAGAACGAGAAAGTATCAGAGTGCTACTCAATTATGGGCAGGAGGAGATAATTGGCCAGGATGAGTCCAAGGTGCAGTTGGCTAAGTATTTTTTGGAAGAAGCCGACGAAATCAATTTCACCAACCCGGTTTACAGCCGTATTTTGGATGTTTTCAAATCGAATTTGGCGAATGGAGAAATTGTCGATAGTGCCTATTTCATTCAGCACGGGGATGAAGAAATGAAGCAAGTGGCAGTCGATCTCATTACATCACCTTATGAAGTGAGCTCTAATTGGGGAGACAAGTACAAAATCCATGTACCAAAGGAGATCGAACTTCTGAAGGACGTTACTCTGACGAATATTCTAAGACTGAAATTCAGAATTGTTCAGCATCTTTTAGACGAAGAAAACAAAAAATTAAAGGAAGCCAAGGAAACCGAAGAGGTAGACAGGATGTTGGATGAGATAAAGCATCTCAAAGAAATTGAAATGAATATTGCCGAGCGATTGGGCAATGTAACTGTATAAACATGCTAGATAAAATAGAAGACGCTATTGAAGCGATCAGTAATGGGGAGATCATCATTGTGGTAGATGATGAAGATCGTGAGAATGAGGGCGACTTCATTTGTGCGGCGGAGAAATGTACGCCAGAGGTGATCAACTTCATGTCCAAAGAAGGACGTGGTTTGATCTGTGCTGCGTTAGTTGAGCAGCGCTGCGATGAGCTGGAGTTGGAAATGATGGTAGGCAAAAACACAGCGACACATGAAACGAACTTCACCGTATCCGTCGATCTCAAGGGGCACGGCACAACCACAGGTATTTCGGCTTCTGACCGTTCAAAAACCATAATAGCCCTCGTAGATCCAAAAACCAAACCAGAGGATCTGGGGCGTCCCGGACATATTTTTCCATTAAAAGCCAAACAAGGTGGAGTGCTAAGGCGCGCTGGCCACACAGAAGCCACCATTGATTTTGCAAGACTTGCCGGGCTTGAACCAGCTGGAGCTTTGGTGGAAATATTGAAAGAGGACGGTACCATGGCGCGCCTGCCAGACTTGAGAGAGATCGCCAATAAGTTTAATTTGAAGCTTGTAGCCATTAAGGATTTAATTTCCTATCGAATGGAGCATGAGTCATTAGTGGAGCAAGAAATAAGTGTGGACATGCCAACGGAATGGGGAGACTTTAATCTGACCGCCTTTAAGCAGATTAACACAGGAGAATCACATTTGGCTTTGACAAAAGGTCACTGGGAAGAAGGAGATCCAATTCTTGTGAGAGTGCATTCCTCATGTATGACGGGTGATATTTTTGGTTCTTGCCGGTGTGACTGTGGCGAGCAGTTGCATGCGGCAATGAAAATGGTGGAACAAGAAGGCAAAGGAGCCGTATTGTACATGAATCAAGAGGGAAGAGGTATTGGTTTGTTGAATAAACTGAAGGCATACAAACTTCAGGAGGAAGGGCGCGACACGGTAGAGGCGAATACAGATCTAGGATTTAAGCCGGATGCTCGTGATTACGGAGTTGGAGCTCAGATTCTGAGAAAGCTCGGTATTTCCAAGCTCAGATTGATCACCAATAACCCGAAGAAACGAGTTGGACTGATGGGCTATGGCTTGGAAATTGTAGAGAATGTGCCCATAGAAATTGTACCTAATTCGCATAACCAAAAGTACCTTGAGACTAAGCGAGATAAACTTGGTCATCAAATCATGAAAGTGAAAGAATGAGAAGAATCGTTTTGATAGCGTGTCTGTTTATGTCTGCATGGTCGGTCCAGGGGCAGGAATTTGCTTCAGAGATATTCCATGAAGGTTTCATGGTAACGACAAATCGTGACACATTGCGCGGTGCTCTGAAATATGACATGTCAGCGAACATCGTGTACATGATCGATCAAGGCAAAATCAAAACATATTCGAGCCATAAGATATTCTACTTTGAGATTTTTGACGTCACGGCCGATAACTATCGTCAATTCTATTCGCTTCCTTATAAAGTTGGGATTGGATATAAGATTCCTATTCTTTTTGAACTTCAATACGAGGGTCCGTATTCACTTTTGACCAGAGAGTCAATTATTCAGGAGAGCGTGCCCAGTACGTCAACATATTGGGGTGGTTCTTTTACCCGTTTAAGATTAGTGTACTCTTATTATTTTGTTGATAAACAGGGGAAAATCACCTTCTTTTCGGGACGGAAAAAGGAACTTCTGGAACTCATGAAAGACAAGGCTGCCTATGTCAAAGACTACATTAAGGAGTACAAACTTCAGGTCGATGAAATTCAAGACCTGATTCGAGTCACAGCATTTTACAATTCAATTTAATGGCAAAACCACTTATTCTGGTTTCCAACGATGATGGTATTACGTCTCGTGGAATTCGAAAACTTATTGAACTAATGAGCCAGCTCGGTGAGGTCGTGGTGGTCGCACCTGATGGTCCTCAATCTGGCATGGGGCATGCGATCACAGTCGGAGATACCTTGAGGCTTACGGAGAGTCATATATTCGAAGGTATTGAAGCTTATGAGTGCAGCGGTACACCTGCTGATTGTGTCAAGTTGGCCAAGCACCATGTGCTAAAGGATCGCAAGCCTGACTTGGTGGTTTCTGGAATAAACCACGGCAGTAATAGTAGCATAAGTGTCTTATATTCAGGAACAATGAGTGCGGCGATAGAGGGAGCGATAGAGGGGCTTCCGTCCATTGGATTTTCTCTTTGTGATTATAGTCCCAGAGCTAAAATGGATCACGTCGATGACTATATTTTGAAGATCGCGTCCGAGACTTTGAAGAAAGGAATTTCAAAAGGAATCGCCTTGAACGTAAACATTCCTCCGATTCAAAAAGAAGCAATCAAAGGAGTCAAGGTGTGTCGACAGGCCAATGCCAAATGGGACGAAGAATTTGATCAAAGACTGGATCCACATGGACGCGAGTATTTCTGGATGGTTGGGAACTTCGTGAACCATGACAAAGGTGAGGACAATGACGAGTGGGCACTTGCCAATAATTACGTCTCCATTGTTCCTTGTCAGTTTGACTTGACGGGGCATTACGCGATCAAACAATTAAACGAGGATTGGGACATATGAGGAAGCTAGTTAGTACGATTTTTTTGTTGATTCTCTTAAATGTGACTGGGCAGGAATTGCCACCTGAGAACTGGTTTAACCTGCACCCCGGAATCGACAGCATTCACGGAGCATCCGTTGATAGAGCCTATGAATTGCTGGAGGGTAGAAAATCAAGAACTGTGATTGTGGCTGTTATTGATTCAGGGATCGACATTGATCACGAAGATTTGGTCGGTAAAATCTGGAAAAATTCCGATGAAGTACCAGGCAATGGTGAAGATGACGACAACAATGGGTATGTAGACGATGTAAGTGGTTGGAATTTCATTGGAGGGAAAGACGGTTCACATGTTCATTATGACACGTACGAGATCACTCGCCAATATGCTCAACTCCTACAGAAATACGAGTATGTTACCTATGTACAGGAGGATCAGGAGGCCGAATTCGACTATTGGAAAGACATAGAGAGGAAATACAAAAACCGATCACAGAAGGCCATGCGAGAGTATGTGTTCTATCGCGATTTAAGAGATAATACGGCCCGATACGTCAAGGTGGTTAAGGAACATTTGGGAATTGAGGAGGGAGAATTGGCTTCTGATACTTTGAAGACAATTGAAACCGAAAATGAAGAAGTGACAAGAGCAGTAACGGCCCTGGACAACATTGCTCGTCTGATTGGTGGATCTACTGAATTCAATTCACTATTGAGTGAATTAGATGGAGCGGTCGAGCACTTCGAAGTTCAGGTGAAGTACGGTTACAATATCGAATACAACACGCGCGAGCTAGTGGGTGATGACTGGGGAAATGCCGAAGAAGTTGGTTACGGAAATGCCGACGTAGAAGGTCCGTATCAAGATCACGGAACCCACGTGGCGGGCATTATTGCAGCCGATCGTGAAAATGAAATTGGGATAAAGGGAATAGCTAACGATGTGCTAATCATGCCGATTCGAGCTGTGCCCAATGGAGATGAACGGGACAAAGACGTTGCTGCTTCGATTCGTTATGCCGTGGATAATGGAGCACAGGTGATCAACATGAGTTTTGGAAAATATTTCGAAAATAGGAGGGAGGTCGTAGATAAGGCCATCCGCTATGCTGCTGAAAAGGGAGTCCTGATGATATGTAGCGCTGGGAATGAAGGGAAGGACACGGATATTGAACCAACCTATCCAACACCCATTGGACAAGATGGTAATAGAGCTACCCATTGGTTGACAATCGGTGCATCTTCCTGGAAACTCAGTGACAACTTCATCGCTGAATTTTCTAATTATGGTCAACAAAGTGTAGACATTTTTGCTCCAGGAGTTCGAATCAACTCTACCTATCCTGAAAATAAATACGAACTCAATGATGGTACAAGTATGGCTGCTCCGGTTGTTTCAGGAGTTGCGGCCCTTTTGCTTTCATACTTCCCGTATATCAGCAGCCAGAGAATTCTGGAAATCATCACGCAATCAGCCAGAAGGTACGAGGACTTGAAGGTCAAAGTGACCAGAAAAGATGAAATGCAATCCCTTTCTGATCTTTCTAGGTTTGGTGGAGTAATCGATGCTGAAAAAGCCGTGAAATTAGCCTTACAAGAATCAAAAAAATGATTCGGAAAATCCGGCTAATGAAGTTTCTTTGAGGCCAAGTCAAAATAATATGAAAAAAGCATTCTTGGGCACGCTGATATTTGCGTCAATGATTTCTTATTCTCAGGAAATCGATTTTAGTGTTGTGTCGTTTAAAAGCTGGGGGGAACAAGAGAAAAACGGGAAATTATTTAGTCTGTTCGAGGAGAATGTTCCGACAGACGGAAAACTTGCGGCCTTGTTTTCGCAACTTTTGGACGCTGACGTTATGAACGTAAATGTTCGATCCAAGAATGGGAAAAAGACCCTTTTCGATGCGTGCCTTGAGACTGGAAGATTCGAAACAGCCAAGCTGTTAATAGAAAAGGGATATAAAATCAATCAAAGATGTTTTCAATGCAACGGTGAGACCCCACTTCTAAAAGCCATTTATGCTTCAGGAGAGATGAAAGAACCAAATGAAGAATTGAAAGAACTGATGATGCTGATGATTGAAAAGGGTGCTGATCCTGACTTAAGAGACATGAAGGGGTATACTTCGTTGCACTGGGCCATTAAAAACAAAGATGTTATGGCATTCGAAGTGCTTATGAGCCCAAATGTCAAATTGAACGAACAACTAGCGACTTTAAAAGGAAAAGGTTATTTGAAGTTTTTTGATCAGCATTGGAACGAAGATGAGTATCGGGAAAAACTCATGGAAAAAACTGGGCTCAAATACCCACCGACCAAGAAGGAGATCAGAGAGAAGCAGAAAGCTGCCAAAGAGAAAGCTAGAGAAGGTAAGAAGAAAAAGGACCAGTCTCCTTGAGGACTGATCCTTTTTGATATCACCACATAAATATCAGAATGGCAGCTACTAGAATCAAGGACAGCAAATGATAGGAAGTGTTGATGAAAAACAATTTCCATGACTTTTGCTCCCATGCAACCGCTCCTAGGTCCTGAGGCACAAAGAATCCGAGCCAAGTGAAGAATGCGGTGCTTAGAATCAAATTCATTTTCTCAGCATCTGGCATTACAATCCCCCATGCAGCAATGTTGTGAGCAAGGACATATGCAAGAAGTAGATTGCCTACCACCATGATGACCATTCCCTTCATCATTGCTCCTTTATCAGGAGAGGCATTTGGGTCCATGCCCATTTCCTTTGCCCATACTTTACCGAATAGCGGAGTATACCAAAGAAAACCGAAAATAAAATTAGCGACCACTGCTACAATGACCGCCACATAATTAATGCTAATTTCCATTTGTTAAATAGGTTGTTTGGTTAGTATACGATTGAATACAACCAATTTAGACAAAAAGAATCGTTTTTGATTTAGCTGATTGCTTGATTTAGGTCGTCGATGAGGTCATCAACATCCTCAATTCCGACACTGAGGCGGATGAGTGAGTCAGACAAGCCACCCGCGATTCTCTGCTCTCGTGGAATAGCTGCATGCGTCATGGATGCAGGATGGCCGACCAGAGATTCAACCCCACCAAGCGATTCAGCTAAACTGAAGATTTTGAATTTCTTGAGAACTTCGAAAGCCTCATCCATGTCATTTCCTTTTAGGACAAAGGAAATCATCCCACCGAAACCTCTCATTTGAGACTTGGCGATTGAGTGATTCGGGTGATCAGAAAATCCAGGCCAGTATACCTTACCCACTTTTGGATGGTCGCTCAGGAATTTAGCAATTTGCTCACCATTTTGGCAGTGCCGTTCCATTCTGAGATGGAGAGTTTTGATTCCTCTTAGCACCAAAAAGCAATCATTTGGACCAGGGACAGCTCCGGAAGAATTTTGGATGAAAGCAAATTTCTCATCAAGCTCTGGATCATTGGTTCCAAGGAACCCCATGATCACGTCGGAGTGACCTGCTATATATTTAGTGACAGAATGCATGACCACATCGGCACCAAGATCTATTGGATTCTGAAGGTACGGAGATGCGAAAGTATTGTCTACCACAAAAGTTGAACCCTGTGCTTTAGATATCTTGGAAAGATTCTCAAGGTCAATGATGTTCATCATTGGATTAGTAGGAGTCTCAGCCCAGATAAGTTTCGTACTAGGTTTGATGGCATTCTTAACATTGTCAAGATTGCTCATATCCACGAAATCAAATTGAAGCCCAAACTCCGAAAATATTTTAGTGAATAACCTGAAGGTGCCTCCGTAAAGGTCACTTGAGCTAACGATGTGATCACCCGGTCTTAGAGTTTTGATGACCGTTTCAGTGGCGCTCATTCCTGAAGCGAAGGCCCGCCCGAATTTGGCATTTTCCAGAGTAGCAAGATTTGCTTCTAGCGCTGATCGAGTGGGGTTTTGCGTTCGGGCATATTCAAATCCATGATGCTCGCCGGGTGCACTTTGCACATAGGTGGATGTTTGAAAAATGGGGGTCATTATCGCGCCGGTGGAGGGGTCAGGGGATATACCAGCGTGAAGGGCTTTTGTTGCGAATTTCATTGGCTTGTTGAGTTTAGCGCCCAAAAGTCGCAGGGATTTTAGAATTAGCCAAACCTATTGATGAGAGTATTTTGGAGACTCCACAATTAAATGTCGTAATCTCTGCATCGATTCAGAGAACCTTGGGTAATTGAGTTCTGGTTTATACATGAAATCAGCAATTCGGTCATCAAACAATAGTTGTAGGTATTTCTTATTGTTTGATATAATGATCACATAAGTATCATCTCTGTTTTCAGGTATTTCTTTGGTTGTCATCTCGGGATCTTGCAGGATGATATCAGGTTTACTGATAGAATTTGTTTCTTTTATAATAAATCCATCAGTTCGTTCCACGAAATCTCTGATTAATAAATCAAAGAAAGATTCATGGTCATATATCTCGCAAAGAATTGGTCGCACTTGTTTTTGTTATTCAATCGAGTTCAATTTATCAAACAAAAACTTGGACAAACGCAATTTTCGTCAATGCAGAGGAATCACATGACGAACGGCATATTTATGTAGATAAAATATCAAACGATTTCCAACCTTTCTAGCAGGCCTGGTCGAAGGCTTTTACTAATTGGGATAATTTTTTCGCCCATTTGTAAGTTGGATTGATCCAGATTCTTGATCTTTTTAAGATTCACAATGAATGACCTATGAACCTTCATGAAATGATCAGGCAGTCGTTTGGCGATCTTAGCGAGGGTGGTATGTACGACGTATTTCTTTTTTTCTGTCGTTAACTTGACATAGTCCCCATATGCCTCCACGAATAGAAGGTAGTCAAAACGAACCCTGACCAACAGGGAATTTTCTCTAACAAAAATTGAGTCTGATGGTGCTTCTTGTCGAGTCTCTCCAATAGCCATTCGTACTTTATTTAGGGCTTTCAGAAATCTTGGATAATCATCAACCGGCTTAACAAGGTAGTCGATTATATCAAGGTCGTATGCCTCAACGGCATACTGTTCAGACCCGGTAATGACAACAGTGGCAGGAGGATTTTGCAATGATCTTAACAATTCAAATCCAGTCAAATTGGGCATTTCAACATCTAACAATAATATTTCCGGTTTTTCAATTCCAATAGAATCCAAGGCCTCAATTGGATTTGAATATGCCCCTGCTAGATTTAGGAAATTAGTTTTCTCTACGAAATCGGAAATGATCTGCAGTTGGAATTTATCGTCATCAACAACCACAGTACTCAGGCTATTTTGGTTCATAGTGTTTAGAGTTCTTAAGTGAATGAATCAATAACTGTATCTCTTTGAGATGTTTGAAAGACTTTTGGATAATCATGGACTTTAGGTTTTGGTTAAGTATCATGCCCTCAATTTCCTCCATGCTCTTTGCTTGCTCATTTAAACCTACGAGTCTTAAGGTCGTTTTGTTTTTATGACAATAGGATTTTATTTCAGCAATATTTTTAGACTTAACTGCTTTTTCAAGTTGGACTGCTTCTTCGATCATCGTTTCCAAAAAGACATTTAAGTATCTGGATATTTTGTTTTCATCATTACCTGCCGTTTTTTGTAATTTAACAAAAATATCGGAAATCAGATGGTCTGTATTTAGGCCTTGACGTGAAAGTCCAAGTAATTCACTAATTTTTTTATGTACCTCATCTGGCCGAAATGGTTTGGTGATGAAATTGTTCATGCCGCATTTATATGCTTTGGCCATTGTATCGGTTTGAGCAGAGGCAGTCAAACCCAGGATCGGGATGCTGTTAATTTTCTCATTTTTACTTTTCCTTATTCTTTCAGCAGTTTCAAACCCATCCAGGACAGGCATTTGAAGATCCAGCAAGACTAAATCGATTCCAACATCCTGATTCAGTAATTTCATTGCCTGGGCTCCATTTTCAGCTTCAATTACCTCACAACCCCAGGAGATTAAGAAGTCATTGGCTATTAGCCGGTTAAATTTGTTATCCTCCACCACCAACACCCTACCATTGATCAAAGGGTATTGCATGTTCATTTTTGGAGTGTTTACTAGGTCAGAAGACCTAGATCTTCGTAAAATCAAATTGAACGAAAAGCTGGAGCCTTCACCGATGGCACTTTCAACCTGAATTTTGGAATCCATGAGTTCGATCAGTCTCTTGGAAATCGCCAGCCCCAATCCAGAACCTCCCATGTTGCCATTTGAACTGGCTTGAACAAAATCATTGAATACAGAATTCAATTTATTCTTTGGAATGCCGACTCCTGTATCACTAACATCCACGTGAATCTCATCGTGTTCATCATGATGAGCCCTTTTGAACAAGCTGAGACGAATTGAGCCTCGTTCAGTAAATTTCAGGGAATTGCTCATAAGGTTGTGAAGAACTTGTCCAATCCGCACTGAATCTCCAATGTAAAAGTCATTCAATGCCTGATCATAGGTCAGTTCAATTTTTACATTGTTTTCTGCCTGGAGTTGATAGTGCACGTGTATGATCTTAGCCAATTCTCTCAAGTTAAATGGGCTATTTTCTATCTCCAGCATCCCGTCTTCTATCCTGTCGAAATCCAAGATGTCATTGACGATGGCCAGTAAATTGTTTCCACTCTGTGAAAGGATTTCAAAGTGCATGTTTTGATCCTCCCGTGGATTCTTTTTTAACAATAAATGTGTTGCTCCTATAATTCCATTTAGTGGTGTCCTAATTTCGTGTGACATGGTCGATAGAAATTTGGCCTTTTCCCTAGAGGCTCTCAAAGCCTTCTTTCTCGCTTTTTCAAGGAGTTTTCGCTCCTCTATTCTTTTCAAAATGGAACCGACCCAATTGGCATACAAACGCATGAATTCCCTTTCGTAATTATTAAACGACGACTGTCTTTTGCGTTTACTTGATACACTTACCGACCCGAAGGCAGCATCATCTCTATAGATGATTTCACCAGAGAATGTTTTCCATCCAAATTTTTTAAAACATGATTCGTTTTTGAATTTGCTTTTTGACATGTCATGGACAAAGAGTTCTCCACCTGAGTCCAAAGCCAACTTGCAGTAGGTATCTTCTGCGATCATTGAGCTTGGTACTTTTTCCATTTCTTCAGAATAGTGATTTAGAACTCGAAACCTGTTATTCTGAAGTTTGCATATCAATCCAGTTTCTAGATTAAAATATCGAGTGACTTGGTTCAAGGATTCCTGCAAGATGTCTTCTAAAGATCCTTCCTTGCTTGACATTAGGTTTAGGAGATAAAGACCGTCTAAGAATTTGATTTTCCGGTCTTCTTCAAGTTTAATTTTAGTTATGTCCTTAGAGGAAATTTGAATCGATGATACATTTTTCTTTTCATCGTAAATGGGTTTTACGATGCTTTCAAGCCAGATATAGTGCTTCTTTTTGGTCCTGACTCGATATCGGATCGGTTTTAAGATTTCCCCGGTTCTGGCCTTTTCCAAAGCGTTTTGGAAAATGCCACGATCCTGCTTGTGAATTAATGTCAGCAGAGATTTCCCTAACAATTCCAGTGGTGCAAATCCAAGTATATCTTCAACAGAAACACTGATAAATAAAAACTTACCAACATCTTCATGTAATGAAATCAGGTCTGTGGAGTTCTGAGAGACGAGTTCATAAAGGGATTCTTTCCATTCTAGCTCTTTCCTAAGGGTTTTGTTCTCTGAGAGATTCCTGATTACACTTCTCAGACGTACCATCCTTTTACCTTCATAAAGCATGGTCGAACTTATGCCGACCCAAAATATTTCTGAATTAGGGGGATTAAGTCTGCATTCGAAGTAACATGATGCTGATTCTTTTCTGAATTGGTCCGTGTAGAATTTCTTAAGAGCCAGCAAATCTATCTCAGCTACATAATCCCATATTGACACGGAGGATAACTCATTTGGCTGTATGCCGAGCATTGTAAGACTCTTCTGATTTGCATAAAGTGGTGTGCCATTTTCATCGATTTCCAATACGCCCTCCCCGAGGCTATCAAGCAAGGAATCATTTTCCTCTGAGGTTTCTCTTTTATTTAAGTGCTGGTTGTGATACTTCAGTAGTGTCGCCCATTGATCTCTTAAGGTGAAAAGTGATTGACTTTGATCAAGGGTCAAATTTTTTATTTCGGAATCAAGAAGTATCGCATAACCGAAAACGTTGTGATCATGATCTGCGATCTGAAGACTGCCGGCAAATCCAATTTTAAATCCACACAATTCCTCGAATTTCTGGAGCGAAGGTTTCTTCTTAAGAATGGAAAACCCTTCACATTCTTTTACTTCTTCTTGAATAAAGGTTAAATCCAGATGATTCCTTAATGATCTAAATCCATAATTCTCAACAGGCAAGACACCCTGTGGAGTTTTCTTTGTTAATATGACATGAGAAATACCAACTAGGTTGGCCACTATGGATGAAGTTCCTGACAGTAAGGTTTCAGGCCAATTTACATCCCCATTGGACATAATTTGACTGCCAGTTCTTAGTGAATCATGCTCTCCATCCCTTATACTCATGCCTTACCCTTTCAGTTTTGAGTAAACTTAACTTCTCTTAAGGCTAGCGGTTAGATTAGCAAATGTCCCTCGGTCATTCTAAGGAGACATACAGCTCATTCATCGATAATTTAAGGTAATTCATCGAATATGAAAAAATCACAATAGCAAAGCCTGTTATTTTTGAAGAGTTAGTTGTTAAAAGGCTCAGTCTTTCAATTTTCAGCAAAGTTTGTAGCAAATGGAGGGCAGGATAAAATCTTATTTGCTCTTTGATTTGACAGGGTTCTCCTTTGCTACAGACTTTACTTATTTAACGAAAATAAGCATTCCTTGCCCAATTAATCCAAAATCTTGATATTTACCCCCGGCTATTTACTTGGAGGACGTAAACATCATACACATGAGAAAGGCTGGGTTAACCTTCTTCGGGCTCGTTTGGAGTCTGCTAACATATTCGCAACATCTTACCGGTTATTATGAGAGTGATCCTCAAATGGAGGATTATGATCATTTCAAAATTCACCATTATCATAAGTCACTGGAATTGAAGGCTTATATCGATGGAGGAGAGCTGTGGCGAAGTATTGCCGATGAAATTTCCGGTGAGAAGGCCCAATATTTCATTGATAACCATTCAGAAGGGGAGGATATCACTTCGGTCCATTTTGTCAATATGCTGCTTGATGGACTCGAATGGGAATTCTTCCTACTTGCCTATGTGGATGATCGAGGTAAAAATGCTTTCATCGTTGTTGAAGAAATATTCACCGATGAGTCAGAGGAAGAACTCTTAGAAATCAACACCTTCCGTTGGACCCACACACATCATAAAGGCTAATTCTTCGGCTGAAAGAAGCTTTCCATTTCAGTTTTCATCTCTTCTTCACTCAGGTACTTTGGAGAGAGACTTGGTTTCCCTGGGAAATTTTCCACATGCAATGTTTGAGTTGGGAAGGCAAAATTTACTCCCAGTTTTTCACCGAGTTTCATGATCTCCAAGAGGACTTCATGACGACACTTTAACTCTTGGGACCAAGTTGGTACTTCAAAGAAAATGTAGAAGAGTATTTCCAAAGAAGATGCGCCAAGATCATTGAAGTACACATGGAAATTTTCCTTGTTAGTATGAGGGTGTGTCATCACAACCTTCCTCAAACCCTCGGTGAAGGTGTCCATCAGTGCAGGAGGCGTATCGTATGTGATTCCAATTCGGGTGTAGTACCTACGATATTTCCTCAAGCCATGATTGTCAATTGTGCTGTCGGCCAGTTTGCCATTTGGAATATATAGCAGTGAATTACGGAAAGTCCTCACTCTTGAAGAGCGAAAGCCAACTTCCTCCACAGTACCATCCACATCTCCGGATGTAATCCAGTCCCCAATTTGAAATGGTTTATCAATGAAGATCATCAAAGACCCGAAGAAATTCTTCAGCGTATCCTGAGCTGCTAATGCAAACGCTAAACCTCCAATGGACAAGCCGGTTAAGAGTGGCAGTATCGGGACATTAAGGTTATCTAGAATAAACAGAGTTCCGGTTAGCACTACGAAAGTCTTGAGTGTCTTCCGAAGTAGTGGCACCATTTGATCATCCAACGTACTTTCCGTTTTCAGAGCAAGCTTAGCAAGGTAGGCCGCTAGGATGTTTACAAATCGGAAGGCAATAATGGTACCCATCAAAGGAACCATGACTCTCAAGATCATCACCACGTATTGAGAGTAGGAGGCTGGCAATTGAAGAACAGGGACAAAAATGGACAACAACAAAACGATGATGAAAACGCTTGTGGGCCGTGCGATAGGTAGCAAAAGATCTCTTGAGGTCTCACCAAATCCGGAGGTCGAAAGCATTCTTCGAATAACCTTCTCTGAAACATAGGTGAAGATTCGATGAATGATGGTACTTAGTAGCGCCAGAATAAGAATGGCCAGGTATTGATACATATAAAGCCCAAAGACTTTCTTATGTCCCATTTTCGGTAGGAGATTCAATAGCGCCCCGGTCCCAAACCTGAATGTCCGGCCATAGGCATCCTCAATTGCAACTACGGATGCGTCAGAGAATATCCAATCGCTGGTGCTTTGACGTTTCAATAAATAGATTTCTGGGTACTCCTTGGTCAGTACGTATTTGTGCTTCTTTTCGGTGCTGTCGTAGTAATTGGTGCTCTTAGGAACCTCATCCATATAGATGTAAATCCCGTTTCCGTCCAGAACTTGCTTTAGCTTGACGGCAATGTCTGCGGCCCTCTCACGACCTCTGCGCTTGGGCTCGAAAGGCAAAGCGGCCAATGTGTCGTTATAAGACTCAGGCTGAAGATTGTCAAGAAAAGTATGGATTGATCGATAAGGTGTTGTCAGATCAACGGAAGCGCTATCCTGAGAAAAGGAAGAAAGCGAGATACAAAGAAACGAGAGAATTAAGAATCCTTTTTTCATAGTTCCGGTCAAAAAATCGTGGCAAAGTTAATTGCTTACCTGATACCTTTGGCGCCTGAAATTCGAAACATGATTAACCCACTTTTACTGCCTTTTAATACGCCTTTTGGCGTTCCTCCATTTTCGGAAATAGAAAATGAACATTATCTCCCTGCCATAAAGGAGGGCATAGAAATTGCCAGGGCGGAAGTGCATGAAATAATTGAAAATCAAGAGGCTCCAACTTTTGAGAATACGATTTTAGCGCTGGAAAAGAATGGGGAAGTTCTGGGCAATATCACTTCGGTTTTGTTTAATCTTAATTCGGCCGAGACCAGCTCGGAAATTCAGAAAATTGCCCAAGAGGCCTCTCCATTGCTCACTGCTTTCAATAACGAGATCAAACAAAACGCAAAGCTATTTGGACGGATTCAGGCTGTCTACGATAAAAGAGCCGACCTGAGCTTAAATACAGAGCAGCGAATGTTGCTAGATAAAACCTACAAGAGCTTTATCAGATCCGGTGCGTCTCTTGACGGAGAAAAGAAAAAACGATTTGGTGAGATCGCGGTTGAGTTGTCAACACACGGCTTGAAATTCGGTGAAAATGTGTTGGCGGAAACAAATGATTTCACATTGGAGGTAACCGATGAAAAGGATTTGGTCGGGCTCCCAGAGGATGTAAAAATGCGTGCCAAAATCGAAGCTGGAAAAAGAGGTAAAGAAAACACCTGGGTATTCACCTTGCATATGCCGAGCTACATGCCTTTCATGGAGTATGCTGATAACAGGGAATTGAGAGAGAAGATGTTCAAGGCTTTCTCTTCAAAATGCTTCAAGGGGAACGATCATGACAATCAGGAATTGGTGAAACGAATTGTCAAACTGAGACATGAGCTCGCCCAGTTGCTGGGCTATGATTCATATGCGCAATTTGTGCTTGAGGAACGCATGGCGAAATCCCCGGATCAGGTGAGGGATTTTCTGATCGAACTGCTATCTAAATCCAAGGATAAGGCGAGGAGTGAGGTTGAAGAACTCAAAGAGTTTATGAGGGAATTGGGAGCTGACCATAAGCTGCAGAGATGGGACTGGGCTTACTATTCTGAAAAGCTTCGGAAAAAGAAATACCAGCTTGATGATGAGATGATCAAGCCATATTTCAAATTGGAGAATGTCATCGATGGGGTTTTCGAGACCGCTCAAAAATTGTACGACATCAGGTTCCGATCAAATCCTGAAATCCCGGTTTATCATAAAGACGTCCTTGCATACGAAGTGCTTGATGAGAATGAAGAGGTGGGCTCGATTTTTCTGGCGGACTATTTCCCCAGACCGGGAAAAAGAGAAGGAGCTTGGATGACGTCATATCGCGATGAAAAGAAAATTACGGATGGACGTGTGATTCCTATCATTAGTATCGTCTGTAATTTCACACCTTCTACCGAAAACAGCCCATCACTCCTCAAATTCAATGAGGTATTGACTCTTTTTCACGAGTTTGGACACGCTCTGCATGGCATGCTTGCGGACACTAATTATGAGAGTTTGTCTGGGACGAGTGTATACTGGGATTTCGTCGAGTTGCCATCCCAGATCATGGAGAATTGGTGCTATGAGAGGGAGTGTCTGGATCTATTTGCAAGGCATTACGAAACGAATGAGCCGATTCCCCAGGAATACATCGACCGGATCAAAAAATCAGCCACTTATCATGAGGCTTACGCCACTTTGCGACAAATCAGTTTCGGATTGCTGGATATGGCGTTTCATGGTGAAGCAAAGGAAATAAAGGACGTGGGTGATCTGGAAAGAGAAGCTATGGGCGAGACGGATTTATTTCCGCCTGTTGAAGGTGCAAATATGAGCGTCCAGTTCAGTCACATCTTTGCAGGGGGATATGCGGCAGGTTATTACAGCTATAAATGGGCGGAAGTGTTGGATGCCGATGCTTTTGCGCTTTTCAAGGAACGGGGAGTTTTCGATAAAGAGACAGCCAGATCGTTCAAAGAAAATATCTTATCAAAAGGTGGTACTGAGCCTCCAATGGAACTTTATAAGAGATTCAGAGGCAAGGAGCCTTCCGTGGATGCCTTATTGGAAAGGGCAGGGTTGAAATAAATTTCCCGATAATCGTATCGAGTATCGTATATTTATCGTATTTTAGATACGATAAATTTATTGATGTGAAAGTTACAGCCATAATAGACGATGAGTTGATCGCAAAAGTGCGAGAAGCGACGGGAGGGAAGAATATCACCGAGAGTTTAACGATTGCATTAAAATCGTATTTGAGTCGATACAATATCGAAAAGCTCATCAATGAAGTGGAAGAGAAACCTCTTGAATTTAAGGAGGATTTCACGGCTTACGGTATCCGAAGGATCAATAGAAATCGATGATTTTAGCTGATACCTCAATTTGGATTTCGTACTTCAGAAAGGACGATAAGGATATTGCTGAAATACTTAAAAGTTATATCAAGACTGAAGAGATAGTGACGGTTTCTGTCGTCATTGGAGAGTTACTTCAAGGGGTGAAAAACCAAAGAGAAAGAAACATGATTGAGATATTACGGGAAAGTCTACCCAGACCTGATGAATCCGGGCTGTTCAAGGATGCAGGAGATATTTCCAATCAGTATAATCTCAATTCAAAGGGAGTTGGACTCATCGACTGC
The DNA here is from genome assembly GCA_965212145.1 of Cyclobacteriaceae bacterium. Lineage (GTDB taxonomy): Bacteria > Bacteroidota > Bacteroidia > Cytophagales > Cyclobacteriaceae > JAAEPI01. Next base: position 909,476 of record CBDBUY010000009.1, read on the forward strand.
TACATACTATCTGCATGCCTGAGAGGTCAGCATGCGCTATGGACACTCGATAAAAAGTTAGGTGAAGCTTTCGATGAAATCGCAGGCTAACCTTCTACCTTCCCCAGTGCTCGCTTTGTGGTGAAGGCATATAAAACCCAAAAGGATCTTCTTCGAAATGTGCCTGGTACCAAGGCTTTTGCGTGACGGTTCGTAAATCTCCTATTTTGATGTCTCGAGGATCGGAATGACCCAATATTTTGGTCAGTTCCAACATGTCATGATGGAATCCCTCCAGGTACTTGTGAATGCGTGTTGATTTTTCCGGAATGTCGATTCCATGCATTCTCCATTTGTTGTTTGTCGTGATTCCGGTCGGACATTGATTCGTATGACATTTCAAAGCCTGGATACATCCGATTGACAACATGGCCGCTCTAGCGGTTTCGATCGTGTCGGCACCCACGGCAAAAGCTAAGGCTGCATGGGCAGGTGTGAAAATTCTGCCGGATGCACTGATCACCACATCATCGCGTAAGCCAGCTTTTACCAACTTTTCATGCAGATAGGCAACCGTCTCAATGGCACTGCCATAACCCACATAATTCAAGAATAGGTTAGGAGCTGCTCCAGTTCCTCCATCAGCACCGTCCAGCTGGATCATGTCTGGTCCCTCATCAGTCGATTTCATCGCATCAACTAACATGTCAATTTCGGATAGTCGCCCGATGCACATTTTGATGCCTACTGGTAGTTCGCTGAGCGCTCTCAATTTCTTACAAAGATCCATCAGTTTCAGAATGGCTTTCTTGGGATCGGGATCATACAGCTCCGCATGTTGAGAAGGGCTGATCACTGTTTTTCCTACGGGGACTTTTCTCACATCGGCTATTTCTGGTGTCACCTTGCTACCTGGCAAGTGACCGCCAATTCCCGGCTTAGCACCCTGTGAAATCTTTATTTGAACGGCCTTAATGTTTGGAAATTCAGTAAGTGTTTCTTTAAAGAGGCTTTCATCCAAAATCCGGGTCAGTTGTCCGTTAGGAAGCGTAGCATCTTTACCTGCACCGAATTTCCCTGTACCCAATTGCCAAACCACGTCATTACCAGCCACAGCGTGAGGTCCTACACCACCTTCTCCGGAGTTAACGAATGCTATGTCCTTGGCTCCCAAGCTAAGGCACTCAGCGGCACGGTAATTCAACGCACCGTAGCTCATTGCGGAGATATTGATGGAATTTTTAATTACGAAAGGTTTGACGCCCTCCCGTCGGGAACCAACAGTTATTTCATAAGATGGCTCATCTCCAACCCCAAAATTTCGATGCAATATTCGAGTGTTTGCCGTGTTTTCTGGATCGTAAATATCCAGTTCCGTTCCGAAACTTGACAGTGATTTTACACCCTTGGCCTTCTGATAAATGTAATCCCGGACAATCTTGGGCATGGGCCGACCATCGGTATTGGTCTCATTGAAATACTGGAGATACTTATCTCTAAAAACTTCCTCAAATACATACCGCAATCTCCCGATCGGTCCATACACTCTGGTTATCGTATGATCGTCTTGGATGAATGTGTCCCTGATGCCGAACAGTATCAGCGAGACTAACCCGGATGAAAGACCAAACTCCCATCCTTTGTAATACCAAAGCGGAAACATGGCAATCAGGAAAAGTATCGAAAGCCACTCAACAGGTCTTTGAAGAGGAGGGATGTAGCCCGGAGGAGTGAGGGTGTTTTCTTTTCCTTTTGCTGTGTAATTCTGAAGAATACGGCGTGCGGTATTCGAAATTTTGTAAGCCATTCTATTTGGTAGGTTAGATCAGAGCAAAATAGCGAATAATGTACACAGGATGAAATCGGGGTTTATACGGATTTACGTTCGGTAGATTTGAATTCAGTTTTTGAGGAAGAAAATCAAAGTCGATTATTTTGAATATTTCGTTACAAAATCGAAAGTCAGCTGCATATCGTGAAAGAACTGAATTCTTAACTGATAGAAAATCAGCAAGTTGTGATCAGTTGAAAGCGCATTGCAATTTGATAATAAGTTGAAACAACTTTGAAAATTCTGCCAAGGCTAAAAGGTTATTTTTGTTCTCTTAGAATCAATAACCTATGAAATCTAACCTTAACCTTTGGTCTATTACAGTTGCCATGGCCGGCTTGCTCTTCGGATTTGACACGATCGTGATCAATGGAGCCGAACAAGATCTTCAAGCCATGTGGAGCGATTACACCCTATTCGGTAGCAACGACGCATTCCATGGCTGGATTGTAGTAGCAGCTGCACTTTGGGGAACTGTGGTAGGCGCCATGGTAGGAGGAATACCCACCGATAGAATCGGCCGGAAGAATACGTTGATTTGGATCGGCGTGCTTTACACTATCTCGGCTCTGGGTTCTGCACTTGTCAACGATCCCATCACGTTTGCCATTTTCAGATTTGTAGGCGGCCTTGGAGTGGGTGCATCGACCATCGCCGCACCGGCTTTTATCTCTGAAATTGCCCCTGCGAATAAGCGTGGCAGATTAACGGCTCTTTACCAACTCAATATTGTATTCGGAATTCTCGTGGCGTTTGTCTCCAATTACCTGATAGCCATACTTGTTTCGGTGGATACCTGGCGTTGGATGATAGGAATAGAGGCACTACCTGCATTGATCTATACTTATTTGGTCACGAGGGTACCAAAAAGTCCCAGGTGGTTGATTGTCAGAAAGGGAGATTTGGATGGAGCCAGGAAGGTTTTTGAATTGCTTTATGAAAAGGATGAGGTTGAAGCGCAGATTGCGAGCATTCAAGAACATAAAGAAGAAAATGAAGGATCAGGAGACAGACTGTTCTCAGCGAAATTCAAAATTCCCCTCATGTTGGCATTTGCCATTTCCTTCTTTAACCAGTTCAGTGGAATCAATGCATTGCTGTACTACGCACGCCGAATATTTGATGCAGCAGGTTTGGGAGAGCAAGCGGGTCTTTTGGGAACCGTAGGACTTGGAATTGCAAATCTGATATTTACGCTTCTAGGGGTTCTTTTAATCGACCGACTTGGCAGGAAACAACTCATGCTTATTGGCTCTATCGGATACATTATTACGCTCGCCACTACCTCGTTGGCGTTCTTGTATGGGTGGTCTCCCATTGTGCCATGGGCGTTGTTCTTGTTTATTGGAGCGCATGCCATCGGTCAGGGTGCCATTATTTGGGTATTTATTTCAGAGATTTTCCCCAATCACATTCGGTCTTCTGGACAAGCATTCGGAACATCGGTGCATTGGTGGTTGGCGGCCATTATCCCTGCTATGATGCCTTTTTTGATGAATCCTGAGGTGCTTGGACCATCAGCAGTTTTTGCCATTTTCGCAGGATTCATGGTTCTTCAGTTGCTTTTTGTCATCTTTATCATGCCGGAGACAAAGGGCGTCTCCTTGGAAGAATTACAAGAAAAACTGATCAAATAAATAATGAACAAAATCAAGGCGATTTGCTTTGGAGAGGTGTTAGTCGATCAATTCCCAACGGGAGATAAACCGGGAGGTGCACCCATGAATGTGGCGTATCACATGAAGAATCTTGGAACGCACGCAGCGATGATGTCAAGTATTGGGGAGGACGCTGTAGGAAAGGGTTTATTGGATTTTATGAATTCCATTGGACTTGACACCAGCTTGGTTCAAGAGCATCAAACATTCCCAACAGGAACCGTCCAAGTAGATATTTCTGATAAGAACGAGGCAAAATACACGATAGTCGAAGGAGTAGCTTGGGATGAAATAAGACCTATTGAAGATTATTCTGTATTCTCATCTGTGGATTATCTCGTGCACGGAAGTCTGGCTTTAAGGACAGAAACTAACAGAAAAACGCTGGAAGCGTTGAAGCAAAACCTTCAGGCAAAAGTTGTATTTGATCTGAACCTAAGGCCCCCTTTTTATTCTAAGGAAATGCTGATGAAATACATTTCAGAATCTCACATTGTCAAATTGAATGATGAGGAATTTGAGATGGTGGCTGATTGGCTAGGCGTATCTGCTGACGAATCGGGGCTTGCGGATTTTGGAAGTCATTTCCCAGGTGTGGAAATGTTCCTTGTAACCAGAGGAGGCGATGGAGCTTGGGTTCAAACCACAAGGGGATTGATCAAATCCAGATCGTATGAAGTGGAAATTGTTGATACGGTTGGAGCGGGGGATTCCTTTCTGGGATCTTTTATTCATTGTCAGGCGTCTGGAAAGTCCGTTCAAGAGTCTATTGATTTTGCCTGCGCAACTGGTGCTTTGGTGGCGTCTAGGGCAGGAGCTAATCCGGTGTATTCGGAAGAGGATATTCTGAAATTGATGAAATGAAAGTCATTAAACTGATTTTATTGATGGCATTGGCTGCCTGTCAGAATCCTCAAGAATCTAGAATAAATGAGAACCGCCCCTTCTCCGAGAAGCACCGACCTCAGTATCATTTTACACCACCATCTCAATGGATGAACGACCCGAATGGGATGGTGTATTACGAAGGTGAATACCATCTGTTTTATCAGCATTATCCAGACAGCAACGTCTGGGGTCCTATGCACTGGGGACATACGGTTTCGCCCGATATGCTGAATTGGGAACACCTACCGATCTCCATTTACCCCGATTCATTGGGATTGATCTTTAGTGGTTCGGCAGTGATTGATTGGGACAATACTTCGGGTTTAGGTGACGGGACCACTCCACCTATGATTGCTATTTTCACTCATCATCTGATGGCCGGAGAGAAGGAGGGAAGAGATGATTTCCAGTATCAGAGCATTGCATATTCACTGGATAAGGGACGAACATTCACGATGTACGAAGGGAATCCTGTTATCCCAAATCCTGGGATTCGAGATTTTAGAGATCCCAAGGTGATCTGGCATCCTGAAACCGAGCGTTGGGTGATGGTTTTCTCCGCGAGGGATCGGGTTAAGTTTTACACATCTCCTGATCTGAAGAACTGGGAATTCACGAGTGATTTTGGTCCGGATCAAGGTTCGCCCGGGCGGCCTTGGGAGTGCCCAGATATCTTTCCACTTTTAGCAGAAGATGGCACCACCAAATGGGTGCTGATTGTTAGCGTCCAGTCTGAAGCACCAAACAAAGGAACCGGAACCAGTTACTTTGTCGGCGATTTTGACGGTCGAATTTTCACCAATGATGATGAACCAGAGAATATTAACTGGCTGGATTACGGAACAGATAATTATGCCTTTGTGACTTGGTCAGACATTCCTGAAGAAGATGGAAGGAGGCTTGGAATAGGCTGGATGAGCAATTGGATGTATGCACAGATTGTACCCACTACCGCCTGGAGAAGTGCCATGACATTACCAAGAGAATTGCAACTTGTGGTGCGTGATGGGAAGTACAGATTAAGATCACCACTGGTAAAAGAAATAGGCAATATTATGGGTGAGTCGAAACTCCTTGAAGAAGGGCTCGATGCTATTTCTCTCAATAGCGAATCCTATTTGCTTAAACTGAAGGAGCTAAGCGCATCTGGTTTTGTGGAACTAACAAATGAAGCTGGTGATGTTTTGAATATTTCGTTTTCTGAAGATCAGTTAGTGATTGATCGTTCGAAATCCGGACTGGTTGATTTCCATGACGAGTTTGCTGCGGCTCATCAAGCTCCATTGACGGGGATAGACGTGGAATCCATCTCAATCTTCATGGACGCTTCGTCTGTAGAGGTGTTCGTAAATAATGGTGACCTATGGATGACAGATATCATTTTCCCAAACGAGCCTTATAAGGTGGCTCGAGTCCAGGGAGCTCAGAAAGTAGCACAAGCCCCAATCTTATCTGTGTATAAATAACACAGAAAGAATTTGAATTTAACTAACTTTGGGTATGAAACAAGGATTCTTAATAGACATGGATGGGGTTATTTACATCGAAAATAACCTTATTCCCGGGGCAGCAGACTTCATCAACAGGCTCATCAAGGAAGATATCCCTTTTACCTTCATGACGAATAACAGCCAGCGTTCACCCTTAGACGGAGTACGAAAGGTGGCGAAAATGGGAATTCAGGTAGAAGAAAAACATGTCTATACCAGTGCGATGGCCACTGCGCATTTTATGGGACAGCAGTTCCCGAATGGAACAGCATATGTTCTTGGGGAGGGTGGTCTTATCAAGAGTCTTCATGAGAATGGTTTCACATTGGTGCAGAATGATCCGGACTTTGTGGTCGTCGGTGAGGGAATCAACTTCACACTTGAGATGGTCCGAGCTGCCATCGACTTTATTCTGGAGGGTGCTAAGCTGATTGCGACGAATCTGGATGCAACGCCCAGAAAGAAAGGCTGGAATAATCTTGGAATTGCAGCCGTGGTTGCGATGATCGAAGAGGCGACCGGCAAGAAGGCATTTAGTGTGGGCAAGCCTAGTCCGGTCATGATGCGGGCGGCAAGGAAACACATTGGTTTGGCTACTGATGAGGTCACAGTCATTGGGGATACCATGACTACCGACATTCAGGGTGGCGTTTCTGTGGGTTATAAAACGGTCCTAACACTCACAGGAATGACTAAACGTGAGCAACTAGCGAGTTACCCTTTTAAGCCGGATTTGGTTATCGATTCTATTGCAGACCTGGAGTTCCCACTTCCTTGGTGGGATTAAAAACCGATATTCTGTAGATTTCGGTTTCAATATTCCTTCAGATTTCTCTAGTATCTTTCTGAATTCATCAATTGGAATCAAATGAAAAAGCTCCCGAAATCCGATATCAAGCAAGAGGTTTTTGACTTGTATGATGCCTATGCACACAACAAGCTGGAACGTCGAGAATTTATAGAGAAACTGTCCTTATATGCTGTGGGAGGCTTGACCGTCCCAATGCTGATGAGTTCGGTCATGCCGGATTATACGGCTATTCAGGTTCCAGCTGATTCACAAGACCTCAATACGGAGATTATCACCTATAAGTCTCCAAAGGGTGGGGGAGATATCAAGGCTCAGCTTTCGAGACCAGCCAAGGCAGACGGTAAGCTGCCAGGAATTATCGTTGTGCATGAGAACCGAGGTTTAAATCCTCACATTGCCGACGTAGGGCGCAGAGCTGCACAAGCCGGATTTATTTCCATTTCGCCAGACGCCTTGACACCACTAGGCGGATATCCCGGGAATGATGACGATGGTCGGGCATTGCAACGACAAAGGGACAAAGGTGAAATGCTAGAGGATTTTATCGCGGCTTTTTACTACCTGCAGAATCATCCTGAATGCAACGGAAACATAGGAGTAGTGGGCTTTTGTTTTGGCGGCTCCATCTCCAATCTAATGGCTGCCAAAGTTCCGGAATTGAAAGCTGCAGTTCCGTTTTACGGTGGTCAGGCTCCCTTGGAGGAGGTTCCGAATATCAATGCCCCGCTTTTACTTCAATATGCAGAATTAGATAAAAGAGTGAACGCCGGATGGCCGGAATATGAAGAGGCACTCAAGAAACACAACAAGGAGTATACGGTCTATATCTACCCGGAAACGAATCATGGTTTCCACAACGATACGACATCCAGATATGATGAAGAGGCGGCCAAACTGGCTTGGAAACGGACGATTGAGTTTTTTAAAGAGAACCTGAAATAGGGTCAATCATACCCCAGAATCTTCATCATGCTTTCGCTGGTTTGCTCCTCGGCGAACAGTTCTGACTGAATCTCGCCATTCTCATCCTTTTTCAGAAGAACATGTTTGAGCGCAGGAATCAGGCAGTGCTGAATTCCACCATAACCTCCCAGTGATTCCTGGTATGCACCATTGTGGAAGAAGCCGAAATACAGATTTTCCTTTTCTTTTTTCATGGGAAGAAAGACTTCAGTGACATGCGCCTCTGAGTCATAATAATCCATGCTGTCACAAGTCAGTCCGCCAATGTTCACTCGGTGAAATCGATTGTCCCAGTGGTTGATCGGCAAAAGAATGAACTTCTCATTTTGTCCCCAAACGTCGGGCATTTGAGTGATGAAAGAGCCATCCATCATGTACCATAACTCCTTGTCATTCTGTAGTTTTTCATCTAATACCGAATAAATAGTTGCACCACTTTCACCTACAGTGAAGCTTCCAAATTCCGTGAAAATATTCGGGACGTCCACATGATTTTTTTTGCAAATCCACTGTATGTTTTCAACGATCTGCTCCACCATGTACTTATAGTCATATTCGAATGCCAGTGAATTCTTGATTGGGAATCCTCCGCCTATGTCGATGGAATCCAACTCCGGACATATCTTCTTCAGTTTACAATACATGTATACAAAGCGGCTTAGTTCGCTCCAGTAATAAGCCGAGTCCTTAATGCCAGTATTGATGAAATAGTGAAGCATCTTAAGCTTAGCTCTCGGATGATCCTGGATACGTTCCTTGTACAAATCCACCACATCGTCATATCGAATGCCAAGGCGCGAAGTATAGAAGGCAAAGTTTGGTTCCTCGTCAGCGGCCAACCTGATCCCAACCTGAAACTCGTCCTTTACGTGCTCATCATAGTAATTCAGTTCATTTAGATTATCAAGAATGGGCACGCAGTTTTTGAAACCGTCATTGATGAGTTCCGCGACATACTGCACATAAAGCGGTCTCTTAAAGCCATTACAGATAATAAAATGATCCTTGGTCAGCTTTCCGTTCTTGTAAAGGGATCGCACCAAGGGAATATCAAACGCCGATGACGTCTCCACGTGCGCATCATTGGCGAGAGCCTCTTCCATGACGAACCGAAAGTGCGAAGACTTGGTGCAATAACAGTAAGTGTACGAGCCCTCGTATTTATTTTTTTTGATGGCATCTCCGAATAGCGACTGAGCATATCGAATATTCTCCCCGATTTTGGGCTGATAAGTGAGTCTAAGGGGTGTCCCGTATTCCTCGATTACACTTTGGAGATTGACTCCATGAAAATGCAATTCGTTGTTAACCACTTTAAATTCTTTGGTCGGAAAATCAAATGTTTGATCGATTAGATCGGCGTAAGTCTTCATATCAGGTGGGCCTCAATCAGGGGTCGCAATTAAAACGCAAAAATCCATATCCAAAACCATTTTGCAAGCATTTTATTCAGGCTAATTTTGCGCCCCATATTGAACAACATGATCCCAGTCAAAATATTAGATGAAACAGCCCCACTTGAAACCGTAGTTCTTGGAACTGTCAGGAGTTTCGGTGGCACACCTTCAATAGATGAAACAACTGATCCGAAATCGCGAGAGCACATTAGAAATGGGACTTTTCCTAAGGAGAAGGACTTGATCGAGGAAATGGAAGGAGTGGTCAAGGTTTTTGAAAAGCATGGTGTTAAGGTTTATCGACCTGAGGTGATCGAGAATTACAACCAAATTTTCGCACGGGATATCTCTTTGGTCATTGACGATACCCTGGTGGTGCCGTGCGTAACAGAATTACGAAAAAAGGAATCTGACGGGATTCAATGGATCATTGATCAAGTGGATCAGGTTCTGTTGCCTGATGAGCACGAGCGAATGGAAGGTGGTGACGTGATGCCTTGGAAAGGACACCTTTTTATAGGATACTCCAAGGAACCGGACTTTAGCAAATTTGATGTAGCAAGAACGAACGAAGCAGGAGTTGACTATTTGAAAAAGCATTTTCCAAATTGGGAAGTAAGAGCTTTTGAATTGAAAAAATCAGACGATGATCCGCGTGAGAATGCCTTGCACCTGGATTGCTGTTTTCAACCTGTAGGACATGACAAGGCTGTGCTTTACCCCGGCGGTTTTAAGAATCCTGATGATGCGATTTGGTTGAGAAACTTCTTCGGTAAGGAAAATGTATTTGAAATAACAAGGGATGAGATGTACGAGATGTGCTCGAATTTCTTTTCCATCAGCCCGGAAGTGGTGATCTCAGATAGCAGCTTTGAGCGGCTGAATGCTCAATTTGAAAAGTGGGGTATCCAAGTGGAAAAAGTAAAATATAGAGAGGTCGCCAAGATGGAAGGCCTGTTGAGATGTACCACTATGCCATTAAAGAGAAGCTATGACTAGTCAGATTACCAACACACTCTTCATGGTTCGCCCCGTGTCGTTCATGAAAAATGAGCAAACGGCTGTGAATAATTTCTTCCAGCAAGATATAGATGAACTCTCTCCGGAAGAGATTCAGGAAAAGGCGCTAGCAGAGTTTGATTTGTTCGTTAACAAGCTACGCGAAAAAGGCATTGATGTTTTCGTTTTCGATGATACCAATTCGTCAGAAACTCCCGACTCCATCTTCCCTAATAACTGGATTTCTTTCCACGATGATGGGACGATTCTGACCTACCCGATGTTCGCCGAAAACAGAAGATTGGAAAGAAGGGACGATGTGATCAAGAAACTACAGGAGAAGTTTCTTGTGAATATGATACAAAGCTTTGCGCACTGGGAGAACAAGGGGAAATTTCTTGAAGGCACGGGTAGCATGATCCTGGATCGACCAAATAAAATCGTCTATGCCTCGCTTTCAGAGCGCACGAATGATGACGTGCTGAAGGTTTTTTGTGATAAGACTGGATACACAGCTGTGACGTTTACGTCCTTTCAGTCGGTAAATGGGGAAAGACACCCAATCTATCATACGAATGTGATGATGGCCCTGGGTGAGGACTTTGCGATCATTTGTCTGGACTGCATTGACGATGAAGTTGAGCGAGAAGGTGTCGTCTTTTCGTTGGAGAAAACAGGTAAGGAGATCATTGAAATAACCGAAGATCAGGTTCATTCCTTTGCTGGAAATATGCTACAGGTGATGAATGATCAAAATGAAAAATTCACCGTGATGTCTCTCGCAGCTTATGAAAGCCTCACTCAAGATCAGATTGATGCTATTGAGCAATATGGAGAAATCCTCTATAGCCCGATCCCGACCATCGAGACGCTGGGTGGTGGGGGTGTTCGCTGTATGATGGCAGAAGTCTTTTTACCAAAACAATTGATTACCGAATAATCCGAAATGGAGATACAGATCAAGAAAACACTTACAGAGGGCTTCTCAAAACTTTATGATCACCCGATTTCTGAGGGTGAAATTTCATTGCAACCTACTCGTAAGGAGTTCGCCGGGACGTACACTTTCGTGACGTTTCCATATGGTCGCATTTCTAAGAAAAACCCAGAAGAAACCGGCAAGCAGCTCGGAGAATTTTTAAAAGAAAATTGCTCTCTGGTTCAGAATTACAATGTGGTCAAGGGCTTCCTAAATCTCGAATTAACGGAAGAAGCTTGGCTAAATGCATTGACAGAAATGTCCCGGACAGAGGATTTTGGTATGCATCCGAAAACTGGTGAGATGGTCATGGTAGAGTTCTCCTCGCCCAACACTAACAAACCGCTTCATCTGGGCCACCTTCGAAATAATTTTCTCGGAGACGCCACTGCCCGGATCATGAAGGCTCGTGGCTATGATGTGATGAAGGTTAATTTGGTCAATGACCGTGGAGTACACATTTGTAAATCGATGTATGCTTATCAAGAGATGGGCGAGGGCGAAACACCTGAGAGCTCCGGCCTGAAAGGCGATCACCTCATCGGCAAATATTACGTGAAATTTGATCAGCTATACAAGAAGCAAATTGCTGAACTCGGGGCAAAAGGAGTAGAGAAGGAAAAAGCCGAAAAAGAAGCCCCGGCCATGAAGGCGGCTCAGGAGATGTTGAAAAAATGGGAGAGTGGGGAGAAGGAAACGGTGGCACTTTGGGAGAAAATGAACGACTGGGTGTACGAGGGTTTCGATCAGACTTATGAGACCATGGGCATCCAGTTTGATAAAATGTACAAAGAGTCCGAGACTTACTTGCTCGGAAAAGAAATTGTGGAAGAAGGCCTGAAAAAGGGTGTTTTCTTTGAGAAAGAGGACGGCTCGGTCTGGATAGATCTGACGGATGAAGGCATGGATCAGAAGTTGGTCAGAAGAGGAGATGGTACAGCGGTGTACATGACACAGGACATGGGTACCTGCGACATGAAGCACCACGATTTTCCTTTTGATAAGTCAGTGTTTGTAGTGGGAAACGAGCAGGATTATCACTTCAAGGTGCTTTTCACCATTATGAAGAAACTCGGCAGACCTTATGCTAAAGGGCTTTATCATCTGTCTTACGGCATGGTGGATTTGCCCACAGGCAAAATGAAATCCCGTGAAGGAACAGTTGTGGATGCTGATGATTTACTCCAGGAGATGTTCGATACAGCGGAAAAGCACACGGTGGAGTTGGGAAAAATAGAGGGGATGGAACCTGAAGAGGCAAAAGCGCTCTATAAGACCCTGGGTCTTGGAGCCTTGAAGTACTTCCTGTTGAAAGTTGACCCGAAAAAACGGATGCTCTTCAATCCCGCAGAGTCCATTGAATTTCAAGGGCATACCGGGCCGTTCATCCAGTATACACATGCTCGAATTTCGGCGATCTTACGTCGTGCCAGCACCTTAGAAATTGTACCCGAGGTTGCTTCCAATTTAGGGCTTCACGAGCGTGAATCTGAACTGATTTATCGATTGAGCCTTTTTCCGGAGATGATTAAAACAGCTGCTGATGAGTATTCGCCAGCAGTGATTGCTCAATATGTTTTTGATGTGGCCAAGGATTACAACGGCTTTTATCAGGAGGTTTCTATTTTCGGAGAAGAGGATCAGGATTTGGTTAAAATGAGAATTGCGCTTTCGGAACAGACGGCTCAAGTGATTAGCAAGGGGATGGATCTTCTCGGTATTGACGTGCCAGAAAGAATGTGATGAGCAATCCGTGGATCCAAGCCGTAAGACTTAGAACCTTGCCACTGGCTTGGGCGTCCCTGACCATGGGTGCAATCTTGGCAATTAGAATGGATTCCTTCGACTGGGAAATTTACCTACTGTCTATAGCCACGGCCTTTGGCCTCCAGATTCTCTCAAATCTGGCCAACGATTATGGCGATGCAGTTTCCGGCCTGGATGGCGAAGATCGCGTTGGGCCCAAAAGAACCATTCAGGAAGGCCTGATCTCCAAAACACAGATGAAACGAGCGATTGTTTTCACGGGCGTTTTAAGTTTTGTATTAGGCTCATGGCTCGTCTATGCTGCGTTTCAAGATTGGCGATTGATCGCAGGATTTTTGATCCTCGGGATTTTGGCCATAATCGCAGCACTTCGATACACCATGGGTTCCAATCCTTACGGTTATGCTGGTTGGGGAGATTTTTTCGTGCTTGTGTTTTTCGGCTGGGTTGGGGTTTCGGGCAGTCTAATGCTATTTACCGGAGAATTCATGTTGGAGTCATTACTACCTGCCAGTACAATTGGTCTAATGGCGGTAGCAGTGCTCAACATCAACAACATTCGTGATATCGAATCGGACAAGCTATCAGGTAAATTTTCTATCCCGGTTAAAATTGGTCGCGAACGAGCCATTGTCTATCATGGAGTCCTCCTGATCATGAGTGTTTCTCTCATGGTCCTCTTTACATTGACTTCAGAATTCCAATCCTTTGAATGGCTATTCCTATTAGTCATCCCAATGCTGATTATCAATTGGCGAGGGGTGAAGAGCAACACAGAAGCCACCAAAATGGACCCTTACTTGAAACAAATGGCCTTGTCTACATTGCTGTTTGTAATCCTCTTCTTAGTTGGCGTTTTGGTTAGTGCCTGATTAGCATTAACTTTCTGAAAACTTACAAAACGTAATTATGAAGAAGATTCTCGTCCCTTATGATTTCTCTGAAATTTCCAAAGACGCTTTGGATTTCGCTTGTCAGCTAGCCGGAAAAGCGGGCGGACAAATCACTCTTTTCCACGTGATCGAGCACCCCTCAGCTTCTAGAATGAAGACCATGGGTGTGAGCGGCGCAGACCCTATGGAGGTGCTGTACATGAAACGATTAATCGAGCAGACTAGGATAAAAATGGCGGAAACGCTCGAAAGTCACAATACTGGAAACGTCACAGTAAAACAGGAAATCAAACTGGGTAACCCTGATCAGGAATTGATAGAGGAAGTGGATAATGATGACATTGACTTGATCGTCATGGGTACGCAAGGGGCTGAAGGTGTTCAGGAATTTCTGGAAGGTTCTTATTCTGAGCGAGTAGTTCGGAATGCCAATTGTCCTGTTCTCACAGTGAACAATGAGACCAACATAGAAACGATCAAGGAATTGGTGTTTGCCTCAGATTTTGAAATGATCCCAGAGGATTTTGTGAATCGATTGTTGGCATTCAGAAAAATCCTTGGAGCTCGATTGAGAATCGTGATCATCAACACTCCGGCAAGTTTCACGGCAAGTAGATTGGACAACAAGCTGCTGGATAAATTCGTGGCGAAATACAACATCGATAATTGTACAACAGAAATTTACAATCACTCCAACGAAGAAGATGGCATCATCGCGTATGCCGAGGATATCGGCGCTCATATGATCGCCTTGGGAACGAATCAACTAAAAGGAGTTAGACATTTTCTCAAAGGAAGTATCGCTGAGGACGTGGTGAATCACTCATCATTGCCAGTTTGGACGTACCACCTTAGAGATTAATTATTCAACCTGAAAGGGTGTCTTCAAAGCGAAACCATATGTCAAGCTGAGGCCCTAGATTGTCAAGCTGAGGCTCTCGAAGCTTCGTCTAATCTAAAGGCAATAACATTTCGAGGACCTCAATGTGACAATTCAATGGTTATTCTGGGCTTTTGAGACACCTTCTTTTTATGAGCGAAATCAACATATACGGTGCTTACGGTTACACAGGCCGTTTAATTGTCAAAGAATGTCTGGATCGAGGACTGAAGCCTAAGCTGGCCGGACGAAATCCGGAGAAAATGAAGGTCTTTGCAGAATCGGTCGATTTGCCTTACGAAGGCTTTGACATCAATGACCAAGAGGCTTTGGAGGCCTGGTTACAACCGGCCAAGGTGGTCATTCACTGCGGTGGGCCGTTCATCCATACGGCAGAACAAATGATTAAAGCTTGTCTGGCCACTAAAACTCACTATCTGGACATCACCGGGGAATATCAGGTTTTTGATCTGGCTCAGTCATATGATCAGCAAGCCAAAGAGGCTGGAATCATGTTGCTGCCCGGGGCGGGGTTCGACGTGGTGCCATCAGATTGTCTGGCAGCCATGCTGAAAAACGAACTACCCAACGGTGATCAGTTGGAACTGGCATTCGTGGGAAAAGGCGCCAAACTATCCCGTGGCACAACCAAGACGATGATTGAAAACCTGGGAGAGAAGCTGGCTTACAGAAAAGACGGGGAATACGCCTATGCCAACATGGGTGAGATGAGCCGATCGGTGGATTTTGGTGCTATTGAGCAGACGTGTATGGCCATTTCCTGGGGGGATGTGTCCTCCGCCTATTTCAGTACCGGAATCCCAAACATTAAGGTGTTCGCCGGAACCAGCCCGAAGCAAATAGCTCAGGTGCGAAGAATGAATAAATTCAGCTGGTTCTTCAAATTGGGATTTGTGAAGAATTTCCTATTGAAGAAGGTGGATAAAAAATCAGATGGGCCTTCTGACGAGAAACGTGAGAAAGCTACGATGCACCTGTGGGGACAGATTACCGATGGCGCTTCCAAAAAAGAGCTAAGGCTCAAAGCCCCGAATGGCTACACACTCACAGCGGATGCATCCGTAACGATCGCTCAAAAAGTGATCGAAGGAAACTTGAAAGAGGGTTATCAAACGCCATCTACTGCCTACGGCAAGGATTTGATTTTGGAGATGAAGGGGTGTGAGATGGTAGGTTAGCCTTCCTCCTGACCATCTTCCTTGGCTTTATTGGCCTTTACCAGAAGGCTCATCAATGCGCCAATCATCAAACCAAGCGATGTTCCGAAAGCCGTACCCATGGCCACTTCGCCAAACGCCGCATGGAAGCTGTCGCAAGTCTTCCGGCGTGGGATTTAGACTGTGACTAAATAGAGAGGGTAATAGACCCTGAAACAAGTTCAGGGTGACTGGGTGGAAAGTTTGAAAGGATTGGTAGTAATTTTTAAGGACTTGGGCGAGCATTTGGATCCAACGTAATTTCAAGGAAAGCGCAGCGACGAGCCTACCTGCGGTAGGCAGGAAATCTACCTATTCGTTAAGTTCCTCCTCTTGAAGCGCCAGTCTTCACTCAAACAAATCCTCCTGGCCATCCTCCTTGGCTTTACTGGCCTTTACCAGAAGGCTCATCAATGCGCCAATGACCAATCCGAACGACGTTCCAAAAGCGGTACCCATGGCCACTTCGCCAAACGCTGCACCAAAGGAAACGCCGAGACTCGTGCCCAAAGCAATGCCCAAACCAAGATATTTTGCGTTCATGAGCCGTAAGTTAACGAGCTCGGAAATTAATTCAAGGAATCACTCGGTCACCCTGCATCCTTCTGTCTACCTTTGCGTCCCGTAACAACACTTGCAATGGCCAGAAAAGTTAAATACATCTTTGTTACGGGCGGAGTGACATCTTCACTCGGAAAAGGCATCATCGCCGCTTCCCTCGGAAAACTTCTTCAGGCCAGAGGCCTTAGCGTTACCATCCAAAAATTTGACCCGTATATCAATGTCGATCCGGGTACCCTCAATCCCTATGAACACGGAGAATGCTTCGTAACGGATGATGGAGCAGAAACCGACCTGGATTTGGGCCATTACGAGCGTTTTCTGGGTGTCCGAACCTCTCAGGACAACAATGTCACCACAGGTCGGATTTATTATGATGTGATCACCAAAGAACGTGAAGGTAAGTTTCTAGGCAAGACGGTACAGGTCGTTCCGCACATCACTGACGAGATCAAGAACAACATTTACAAGCTTGGTGAGACTGGCAAATACGACATCATCATCACCGAAATTGGAGGATGTGTAGGTGATATCGAGTCTTTGCCATTTATTGAAGCCGTTCGTCAGGCGAGGTTTGAGTTGGGCCCGACCAACTGCGTCTCCATTCACCTAACACTGATTCCATATCTGGCAGCAGCGGGGGAATTGAAAACGAAACCTACTCAGCACTCCGTCAAGGAATTATTAGAAGCAGGAATCCAACCGGATATTTTGGTTTGTCGTTCAGAAAAATCACTGAACAAAGACATTCGAAAGAAGCTGGCACTTTTCTGTAACGTGGCAATGAACCATGTGATTGAGGCGCGAGATGCGTATACGATCTACGACGTGCCGATTTTGATGCGAAAGGAAAAACTGGATGAGCGTGTGTTGTCTAAGTTGAAACTTTCTCATAAAAAAGATCCTGAAATCGAGAGCTGGATTAATTTCCTCTCGCGATTAAAAAACCCGACCGACGAAGTGAACATCGCGGTAGTTGGAAAATACGTGGAGCTGAAGGATGCTTATAAGTCGATCGCCGAATCTTTCATCCATGCCGGAGCTGAGAATGAATGCAAGGTGAAGCTTCATTGGTTGCATGCGGAGGACTTTTCTGAAGATAATGTGGCTGATAAACTGAAGGACATGTCCGGCGTTTTGGTTGCTCCGGGCTTTGGAGACAGAGGAATTGAGGGAAAGATCGTGGCAGTCAAATTTGCCAGGGAAAATGGAGTTCCGTTCTTCGGCATTTGTTTGGGCCTTCAATGCGCCATGATTGAGTTCGCTCGAAATGTCCTCAAACTTAAGAACGCCAACAGCACCGAAATGAAACCTAAGGCTCGTCATAAGGTGATTGACCTGATGGAAAGCCAAAAGAATGTAAAGGCGAAGGGAGGGACCATGCGGTTAGGTGCCTATAAATGTGAGGTTAAGAAAGGAACCAAGGCTTATCAAGTGTATGGCTCCACAAACATCACAGAACGTCACCGCCATCGCTATGAGTTTAACAATAAGTACCTGGCCGATTTTGAAAAGGCCGGTATGATCGCCTCAGGCAAGAACCCTGAGACTGAACTAGTGGAGATCATGGAACTTCAGGATCACCCTTGGTTTGTGGCATCACAGTATCATCCGGAATTAAAATCTACAGTTTCAATCCCACATCCTCTATTTGTAAAGTTTGTGAAGGCATCACTTGCCCACAAAAAACATTAACATTGCGCTCGAATTTTTAAAGAATGGATAAGAATCAGATCATTGGTCTTGTGTTGATGATGGTGTTTATCACCGTTTACTTTGTGTTTTTTGCTCCGGAAGCACCCGAAGGTTTGCCAGAAGCTCAACCAACTGAACAAATTTCACAGCCTAGTGAAATAACGGACGATCGATCCTCGACCGTTCAACCAACGCAACTTATAGACTCAGCAAAGCAAAAGCTGAATGAAATGAAATTTGGTGTTTTCTCTCAGGCCGCAGCTGGTCAGGAAAAAACGATCGAGTTGAAGAACAAAGACCTCAGATTGGTTTTCACTACGAAAGGGGCGGTTATTCAGGACGCAGAGCTCCTTGGCTACAAGGATTTTAGAGGAGATCCGTTGATTTTGGCAAATAAGGATCTGGCGGATCATCACCTCTACGTAGAGCACCTTGGAAAGAAGGTGGACCTGCAGGAATTATACTATGAGGTGACTCCATCTCAGAAAGCCGATACCACGGTTTTGACCTTCACATTGAATCTGAATGAATACAGTTGGATCAAGTACATATATTCATTGCCTCCGTCTGGATTCACAGTAGATCTAAGGATTGATACAAAAGGGCTGGAGGATTTGATAGAGAAGGATATCAACTACGCCTGGAACCAAAAGTATAAACGACTCGAACTTGATATCACTGATGCAAGGGGAAGATCAACGGTGCGATATAGCACGTTGGATGAAGATGTCGATTACCTGTCCACAAGATCCACCGGGTTGGAAGAGGAAAATCTTGAGGAGCCGTTGAAGTGGATTGCATTCAAGCAAAAGTTCTTCACGTCGGCGGTCATCGCGAAGGATCAATTCCGTTCGGCACAGATTTCATCGCGAGTTGATGAGGCAGATACTACCACAATCAAAGCGGGAAGCATGATCGTACAGATTCCTTACGAGCAGTTCTTGGTCGGGAATCTGGAGATGAGCTACTACTACGGACCGAATGATTTCGACATCATGCGCGAAGTAGCGCCTGAGTTTGAAGAGAATGTAAACATGGGGTGGAGCGTACTGTCGTCGATTAACAAACATTTCATCCGCCACATTTTCAACTTCCTCGAACGTTTCTTCTCCAACTACGGGGTGGTGATCCTGATCATGGTGATCATCGTCAGAATCATGCTTTCACCACTGACGTACAAATCTCACCTGTCCATGGCCAAGATGCGAGTTTTGAAACCGCAGCTGGATGAAATCAAGGAAAAGCATGATGGTGACATGCAGGCTGCTCAGAAAGAGCAAATGGAGTTATACAGAAAAGTTGGCATTAATCCATTGAGTGGCTGTATCCCGATGCTTCTGCAGATGCCAATCCTATTTTCACTGTTCTACTTCTTCCCGAATGCGATTGAACTTCGGCAGGAAGGATTCCTATGGTCAAGTGACCTTTCGACCTATGACAATGTCTTGGATTTGCCATTCACGATTCCGTTCTATGGAGATCATGTGAGTTTGTTCACCTTGTTGATGACCGTTTCGACCATACTTTACACTTGGTCCAACAGTCAGATCACCACCGTTACAGGTCCAATGAAGACACTACAGTACATGATGCCGATCATGTTCTTGTTCTTCCTAAATAGCTTTTCGTCCGGATTGACATTCTACTATTTCGTGTCGAACATGAGTACGTTTGGTCAGACATTCCTTTTCAGAAGGTTCATTGATGAAGATAAAATCAAGAGCATTTTGGAGGAGAATAAGAAGAAGAATGCCAACAAGAAAAAGTCAAAGTTTCAAATGAAGCTTGAGGAGGCTATGAAGGCAAATCAGGAGGCTCAAAAGAAGAAAAAGAAGAAATAGTTTTATCCACATTCACTTGTGAATAACTCGTGTATTACGAAATCTTTTCTTCTCACAATTACTTGATCCTTAAGAGATTGTCTGATATATTATAAGCCAGTTCGTTAATTGTTTTCCACAAGGACGAGCACTTGATAGGAGGTTAAATATATTTGTCTGCTGTTTGAACTCAAACAGCGTATCAAAAGATTTTTATGGGTAAAATAATAGCAATAGCAAACCAAAAAGGGGGAGTTGGGAAGACCACAACGGCGATCAATTTGGCGGCCAGTTTGGCAGCACTCGAATATCGAACGCTGATCGTAGACGCTGATCCGCAGGCCAATGCCACGTCAGGAGTGGGACTTGACCCAAAAGGAGTGGAGAATAGCATTTACGAGTGCATGGTGGATGAAGTAGATCCTGCTGAGGCTATTACCAAAACGGACATCAAGTATCTGGATATTTTGCCATCACACATCAATTTGGTTGGAGCGGAAGTAGAGATGGTGAGCCTTGGAGATCGTGAAACCAAAATGGAAGCTGCGCTGGCCACTGTCAGTGATAATTATGATTTTATTATTGTCGATTGTTCGCCTTCATTGGGACTGATTACGGTGAATGCGCTCACCGCCGCGGACTCGGTGATCGTACCTGTTCAGTGCGAGTTTTTTGCGTTGGAAGGTTTAGGCAAGCTCCTCAACACCATCAAAATCATTCAAACTCGACTTAATCCTGAATTGCAGGTTGAGGGTATTTTGCTCACCATGTATGACGCAAGGCTGAATCTGTCGAATCAAGTGGTGGAGGATGTTAGAGGACACTTTAAGGATTTGGTTTTTGAAAGCCTGATTCCACGAAACATCAAATTGAGCGAGTCACCGAGCTTCGGGCTACCAGCCATCATTCATGATGCGGAGAGCAAGGGATCGATTAGTTATTTGAATTTGGCAAAGGAAATTTTGCAGAGAAACGAAGTTATAGCAGCATAAAATTCATGGCAAAGAAATCAGGATTAGGCAGGGGGCTCAATGCATTGTTGGACGATTCCGGTTCGGACTCGTTGGTGATGGAAAAAAAGAGTTCTGGTGGGGTTGGCAACATCTCGATTAAGAATATTGAGGTAAACCCGTTTCAGCCAAGAGAAGATTTTGACGAGGAGGCGCTTAATGAACTGGCCGAATCCATCAAAATACATGGCATCATTCAGCCAATTACGGTCAGGAAACTAACCAGCAATTCTTATCAGCTCATCTCGGGTGAGCGACGATTGCAGGCATCCAAGAAAGCCGGGCTAAAAGAAGTTCCTGCGTACATCCGTACCGCTGATGATCAGCAGATGCTGGAGATGGCCCTGATCGAGAACATCCAGCGAGAAAACCTGAACGCCATTGAAGTGGCGCTGAGTTATCAAAGGCTGTTGAGTGAATGTGACTTGAAGCAGGAAGAACTGGGTGATCGAGTGGGGAAGAAGAGAGCGACGGTAAATAACTACTTACGACTCCTACGCCTTCCTAATGAAGTACAAGCCGGACTAAGAGATGGTGAGATTTCTATGGGCCATGCGCGAGCGTTGGTGACCATCGAAAACATTGATGACCAACTTCGGATTTTTGATCTCATAGTTGAAAAAGATCTGTCAGTGAGGCAAGTGGAGGAGTTGGTCCGAAATCTCGGTAAAGAAAAAGCGCCTGTGGCCAAAAAGTCCTCGGATCCTGAAATCATGAAACTTCAAGTAAAGCTTTCTTCTCATTTCGGAACGAAAATTCAGGTGAATTCTGACGCCAAGAACAATGGCCAGATAAAAATCCCGTTTAATTCTACTGAGGAATTGAACAGGATTTTGGATATCCTTGATGTATGATCCATAGGGCGGCCGGTCTATCGTTTCTTATTTGCACTTGTTTTTTGTCATTCTCGCAAGTAGTGCCGAGTGATACGACTGAAACGTCTGTCATTGTCCAGAATAACAGGGTTGAGCTTTTCACGGAAATGTCCACCCTCAATCCAAAAAAGGCGGCTTTTCTATCCGCAGTGCTGCCGGGCATGGGTCAGGTATACAACAAACAATATTGGAAGCTGCCATTCATTTATGGTGGAGCTGTGATCATCGGACACTATGTGAAATATCAGGATCGACTGTACCGAAGTTTTCGATCTGCATGGATTGCACAGAATGATGCCGATCCAAACACGGTAAGTCCGTATGCAAATGTCTCGTCCGACGTGCTTGAAAGAAATGCAGATCAGTTGCGTCGAGACAGGGATTATTTGATGATCATAGGTGGACTTTTCTACCTTTTGCAAATTGCTGATGCTCATATTTCCGCACATCTACACGAGTTTACGATCAACGACGACCTTTCAATGAACATAGGCCCGTCAATTCAACCATCTGCCTTAATTTCGCGATCTGTTGGCGTCAGCATATCGTTGAATTTTAAATGAAAATAGCGTTAATCGGTTACGGAAAAATGGGCAAGGCCATCGAGAGACTGGCAGTGCAGAGAGGCCATGAAATCGTGGCTCGAATTGACCTGAACAACTTTGCTGAGCTAAACCAACTTGAGAAAGGAGATGTAGATGTCGCCATTGATTTTTCCAGTCCTGAGTCTGCCTTTTCATTGATTTCAAAAACACTCGAGCAGGGAATTCGCGTGATTTCAGGAACTACCGGTTGGTTGGATAAACTTCCCGTCATTGAAAAATATGTCGAAGAAAACAACGGAACATTCCTGCATTCTTCCAATTACAGCATTGGGGTCAACTTGTTCTTTGAACTAAATGAATGGCTAGCCAAAAAGATAGCGGGTAGAGGTTATAGCCTTCAAATGGAGGAAGTTCACCACACCGAAAAACTGGATGCTCCCAGTGGAACGGCTATTCGCTTAGCTGAGGGAATTATGAAAAATGACGAGTCGAAGAAGGGCTGGTCAAACGATCATACGACCGATCAAACCAAGATATCTATCATCTCCAAAAGAGAATCAAACGTGCCGGGTACCCACACCGTTGAGTATGCAACGGAAATGGAATCTATCGAGATTAAACATACTGCTCATAGCAGGGATATTTTTGCGATGGGGGTTGTGGAAGTGGCAGAATGGATCCAGAATAAGTCAGGGTTCCTGACAATGAAAGAATTTTTAAAAGAATCTGAATAATGGTTTTAAACGACTTTAGCTTAGGCTTCACCATCTTCACCGTGATCGCATGGTATCTACTTCAAAGCCTCGCATATTATAAGTTTTTCGAGAAAGCAGGAAAGCCAAGCTGGATCGGATTCGTGCCATTTTATAATTACTACGTACACATCGAGATTGTGGGTAGACCGAAATGGTGGATTGCTCTACTATTCGTGCCAGTAGTCAATTTCTTTGTCGCTCTGACAATTCACTTGGATCTCTATAAATCTTTTGGACGGTTTTCATACGTTCATCAGGTCCTAGGTACCATCTTGTGGCCAATTTATACGTGCTATACGGCTTGGTCTGGTGTGGAATACAAAGGGAAGGCCACCGAAATTCCGAAGGAGAAGAAAATTCTCCCTCAGGAGTGGATGGAGGCAATTGTCTTTGCAGTTTTTGCTGCGACATTCATTCGGTGGGTATTTATGGAAGCATACGTGATCCCAACTTCGTCAATGGAAAGTAATCTATTGGTAGGTGATTTCCTTTTTGTGAGCAAGGCTGAATACGGCCCGCGGACGCCAAAAACCCCGCTACAGATTCCGTTGACTCATGCCAAGATTTGGGGGACAGAAGTTCCTTCATACTTGAGTTTTGTGGAATTGCCTCACCTGAGGTTGCCGTCCTTTGGAGAAGTGGAGAGAAACGATGTAGTGGTGTTCAATTACCCCGTGAATGACATGTACAATCGTCGACCGGATGGAAACTATCATCCGATGGACCTCAAGACGCACTACATCAAGAGGTGCATCGGAATGCCGGGAGATGTCATTGAAATCAAAGGATCCCAAGTGTATGTGAATGGTGAAAAAGGTGAAGATCCACCAATCATCCAATTTGAATATTGGGTCAGACCAAAGCAGGCACTGAGAGAACGAGTTTTCACAGATTTGGGCGTGCGTGAGTTTGGGTTTGATGGAACCTATTGGAGGATGCAGACTAGCCCTGAGATTGCTGCACAGCTGGAAAAAATGAGCTTCATCGAGAGCGTTGAAAAGAAATTGGAAGAAGAGGGAGTTCCTGAATTCGGTAGTCAAATTGAAAACCGCATCTTTCCTGATCCGACTATGTATCCGTGGAATCGAGATTGGTGGGGAGCAATGAAAATCCCTGCAAATGGCATGACCATCAAGGTAAACGACAGCACCTTGGCAAAATACGGTTCGACCATTCAAAATTACGAGGGGCATGATGAGGTCGTAATTGAAGATGGCAAGTTGACCATCGAAGGACAGGAGTTTTCGGATTACACCTTCAATAGAAACTATTATTTCATGATGGGAGATAACCGACACAATTCACTGGACTCTCGTTACTGGGGATTTGTGCCTGAAGACAACATTGTAGGTGAGGCATCCTTTATCTGGATGTCCTTTGAGGCTGGGGAATCAGGATTCAATAAAATTCGATGGAATAGGTTGCTCAGAGGGATCAATTAACCCCTCAGCTTAAACCAGTCCAGGCAACAGCTCAGAGATCACTTTGTGACCACCATCAAAGAAGGTCACTTTGGGTTCAATGCCCATGGTAGTCTGCACTCGTTCTCGCTGCTGGTCAATCATCTCGGGCTTATAGAACGGATCTTCTTCAGAGGTGAAATAATGAACGGTCTCTTTACCAGAAAGATGCTGAAAGTCCTCTTTGGTGACGTCATGAGCGAACCCACCGGACCACAAGATCATTTTATGGAAGGGCACTTTAGAGTGTGCCACAAACCTTGAGATAGTGGCCACTCCTTGCGAGAAACCAAAGAAAATGATCTGCCGATCACCGGGTTCTCCTACTTCTGTTTGCCAAATACTTCTAAGTAAGCTTTGCTGATTTTTAATTTCTGTTTCTCGATCTTCCTTGGTCATCCAACTAGCGCCTACACGTCCGGTGAATCCATTCAGGTAGTATTTTGAAATGCCTTGCGGTGCGATAATGAAATTTTCATCGGGATTAAGAATTTCAAATTTCTTGATGAAGAATTCAGCGAGTTGACCTTGACCATGGCAGCACAGCCAGATGTTCTTGGTTTTATCCGTTAGCTCATTGAGCGTGTGGTAGGGAGTGGAAATAGTTACGTTGAGGTGTTTTTGCATCACGCCACAGCTTGCATTAATAATCCACATACGTACGCTCCATACGTGCCTAACACATATCCAGCTACGGCCATGAGCACTCCAACGGGCGCCAGCGAAGGATGAAATTCCGTGGCGATTACCGGGGCAGATGCAGCTCCTCCAACATTAGCCGTACTACCAACTGCAATGAAGAAATACGGAGCTTTGATGAGTTTGGCCACTAGTCCAAGAAGAATCACATGAAACATGATCCAGGTGAATCCTAGCAAAAACAAACCAGGGTTACTGAAAATGGCCAGTACGTCCATGCTCATCCCTATCGTCGCAACCAGAATGTAGATAAAAGCTCGTCCCATTCTTGACGCACCAACACCCTCAAGTTCTCTCAGCTTAGTGAAGCTCAGGCCGACCCCCAATGAAGTCGAGATAACTACAAGCCAGAAGAATCCTGAGAGCAAGCTGTACTTCTCCAATCCTGGAAAATGTTCGGTCAGGAAGGGTACGATCAAATCACTACCAAAATGACCCACACCCGTACAGGCAAAACCCACCATCAGAACTTTCATCAAATCTGTCAGGGTTGGGATTTTGGCAATGCTGTTCTGGTAGGTTTCCATTTTATCTTTTAGTGCTTCTATAGAGGAAGCATCCGCCTTGAATTTCCTGTCGAGTACCTTGGCTACCGCTACCCCGGCAATGAGCACTCCCAGCCAAATGTTCCCCACCAAAATGTCCACAGTGACCATTTTGGAGAACATGGTATCGCCGACTTCAAAGACTTCCTTCATGGCCGCTTGATTGGCCCCTCCGCCTATCCAGGAACCGGCAATTGTTGACATTCCTCGCCAGGTTTCGCCAGCCACCAGCTCAGGATTAACTTGTTTGAAAATCAGAATGGTCAGCGGTCCACCGATCATTATGCCTACAGTTCCGGTTACAAACATGATCAGTGCTTTTGGCCCCAGTTTCACCAATTCTTTCAGGTCAACACTTATTGTCAATAGCACCAAAGCCGCAGGAAGCAGGTATCTGGAAGCCATGAAATACAGTCTGGATTGACTTGGATCCACAACTCCCGTGGCTTTGAGTACACTTGGTAAAAAGTAACACACTAATAGAGCAGGCACCCACGTGTAAAATTTCTTCCAAAAAGGGTGATCCAAGTTGGAGGTATAGAAGACCAGGCCAAGCATCAGCATCAGGATGCCGAAAATGGTTGCGTCATTGGAGATGAGGGGAGAAGTTTCAGTCATAATATTCTTTTAGGATCACTTTCAGTTCATTGAGCATCATGGCGGTCGCACCCCAAACGGTTTTTCCTGCCAGGTCAAAATAAGGTGCTTCCAATTCAAAACCTGCTCGTGGCATGACTTTCTTGACTTTTACAAAGTCGTCAGAGATCAAGTGATTTAAGTTGGCATGAACGATTTCGGCAACCTCACTTTCTTCTGGAATGAATTCTGGAGTCGTGGTTATACGCCCTACAACCGGTTGGATTTGGAAATTGCTGGCAAAAACGTAAAAGGAAGAGAGCTTGCCGATGACTTCCACAGAAGACCGTCGAACGCCTATTTCTTCTTCTGTCTCTCGAAGAGCGGTTTCAATCAGGTTTTCTTGGCCCTCTTTTTTACCTCCTGGTAGGGCCATCTGGCCGCTGTGCACACCCGGATATTCAGGCCGCTGAATAAGGGGAAACTTGATCGTACCATTCTCAGGATACAGCATGATCATAACTGCCCCTTCCTTGGGCGGATCTTTGTATTCGAAAACTTTTCGATCTCCAGCGATCATTTTGGCAGCCATGCGATTGCTCGCTTCCAAACCGGGAAGTGGGCCATTCAGTCGCTCTTTAAGGAAGTTGTTCAGCTGATCGAATTCCATGTCGCCAAAAATATGAAGTTTTTTTACCCACGATCAATTAAATTGCTTTAACCAAAATTCAAACTTCATGGACGACCTTTCCATGCACGTTAGTGTCATTTTCGTTCTCCTCACTGCCGCCGCATTCGGTTTTCTGGTTTTTGCAGCCTATCATTCCTTTAATGGACAAAGAAATCCCTTGGCCTATTTTGCCAGCGCTTTGCTTGCCTGGCTGTTAGGAACCGGCTCATTGGGCTATCATGGTTTCTTCCTTGATTTTCAGGCAAATCCCCCCAGGCTCTTCCTTTTTGTGGTTCCAATGATTCTTTTGATCATCGCTCTCTTATTGATGAAAAGAACTCGAGAGGGTTTGATGAAAATGCCATTGGCCACCTTGACCTACATTCATATAGTCAGAATACCGGTGGAGATGTGTCTGTGGTGGTTATTTGGAGCAGGATTGGTTGATGAGTCGATGACTTTTGAGGGAGTCAATTTTGACATTGTTGCAGGCATTTCAGCACCCTTCGCAGGAGTATTCTTAGTGGGAAAAAAGAGTAATAACAAAATCACGGCAATTATCTGGAACGTGATCTGTCTTGGCTTGGTCATGCATATCGTGATTCGAGCTATAAGTCTGACACCTTACTTCTACGATGGTTCAGGGACCGAATTACAAAACATGGCGGTCTTCTATTTTCCGTTTGTTTGGTTGCCAGCATTTGTTGTTCCAGCTGTGATTTTCAGTCACTTGGTTTCGTTGTTGCAGCTGATTAAAAAGTAAATCGTCTACTTACGGTCAGGCTGAAAAATCCAGATGGATCCAAGCCCAGATCCTCACCGGGTAATCTTTGTGGAATAGAATAGGAGTAGCTCATCATGACGAAGGTTCTCTGAATGTCGAAAGATACCGGTAGGGAAAAGTTGATACTCAAAAGTGCAAATGCTGCATCTTCCTCCAAAATATTCAACCAGTCCTTCACCAGGTCGATGGCATCCGGATCATCGCTATTGAGCAGTCTTCTGGTCAACACCAAATTTCTAGCTTGCTCTGTGGTAATTTGTCCACTTACTCGCAAGGCACGAATTTCATCATCAGACAGATACTGAATTTCTCTCAAGTAATTTTCGATTTGATCGTCGGAATAGAGGTAATTAAAAATCGTGGTAGTGCCTGCCATCAGTGAAATGTTCGGATAAAGCCGCAGCTCTTTCACCAGCGGGACATTTTTCAGGGAAAATGATTTTGTCAAGCCAGGCAGGAGTCGATGACCCGTTGATTTACCCCAGAGGAAAGCATAGTCGAGACTGAGTTCAACGATTTTAAAATCTCTGGTAACACCAGCTCCGATGCTTTGGTTGAGTTCATTGGTCGTGGCTTGATGGTTGAAAGTTCGTTCCACGTATGGGTTGATCATCCACTTAGAATTCGGCAGGTACATATATCCCAAGTGAAGGATGCTCAGGTTAATGGCCGATTCACTTTGGTTGTCAAAATATGTTGTCCAATCCGCATAGGCCCCAGATTTATGGTAATAGGAGAAGGCAGGCATGTAGCCTTGTTGGTTCAAATTAAAATCTCTCCCTGCCGAGAGTCGACTACTTGAATAACCCAAGCGAACACCAAATTCGGATTTCGCCGGAGTGGTGAGGATACTGTCAATAAGATTGAAAATGGTGAGAGAATCCAGATCCAGTTCTAACTGGGCAAGCTGCTCCTCCAGGCTGAGTTCTTCTGTCTGAGCATCTGCCCAAAACGAACTCCCTGCAATAAGCAGCCCTATCGTCAATTTTTTAATCAAATTGTTTCAGGTAGTTGAAGCGGCTCAGTTATTTCTTCGCCGCTGCATGTCTTGCTGGTTCTTCATCCGATCTCGTATTTGTTCACGCTTCATTTGCTGATCCCGCAGACGCTTAATGATCATCTCCTTGAAATCATTCTCTGCCTTCCGTAATCCAAGCAACTGCCGATTGTCAATTACTTTGAGTAATCGATCGGAGTATTGTTTTTCCAGTTGCAACGCCTGCTCTTTAGTTTTCATCCCTAACTGCAGCAATCGCTTATTCTCTTCTTCGGAAGCTTTTTGAGGATTGTGATTTTTCTTAGCCTGGTCGAATGATCTCCTAAGTTCTTGCTGCTTTTTTGAGTACTCGTTGTACACGGGCCAAAACTTCTGAGCTTGTTGCGGGCTCAGATTTAGGCGTTCTGTGATCAAAGCAATTTTTGCCGCTTCGATTTTGTCTCTGGCATTTTGCTGCTGAGCCACCGTCACAGTGGTCAGTGCCAATAGAAGTAACGTCTTAATTATTCTCATGACTATAGTAAATTATCAATTTCGTAATCAATCAACAGGTCATCCAGATCTGTCTCATCCAATTCTAAGTTTTCTAAACCATCGCTTTCCCAGAGCGCATCGATTTCATCGGCACCAATTCCATTCACCAGATCATATTCTGAAATGTCATTGAGGTCTAGGTATTCCATCAATTCTTCATCACTCACTTCTGCGAGCAATTGCTCAGCCGATGGGGCAGTAGAATTTTGAGGAAAGAAGACCATGACTAAAACTAAAATGGCAACAAAAGACCCTGCCAAGGCCAAACGGACTTGAGGAAGACTTACCCATCTTCGTTTTTCCTGCTGAGTCAGCTTGTCTTGTATATCGACCATCAATTGGTCGAAATATCCCTCAGGGACCTCAAATGGAGTTTTTTTGCTTATGTCATCTAGTTTGATCTTTTTCATCTCGGTCCTTTGATTCGTTTTCATTCGAAAGGTTTAATCCTCGTTTAAGAATTCTTCAATTTTTTTTACTGCATGATGATAACTGGCTTTTAATGCTCCCTCACTAGTGCCAGTGACTTCCGATATTTCAGAGAATTTCAGTTCCTCAAAATATTTCATATTGAATACCAAACGTTGTTTGTCCGGCAGGGTCAAAATGGCCTTTTGTAGTTTCCTTTCTATCTCATCGCCTGATAAAGAACTGTCGTCATCAATTTTACCTGCCAATTCCCCAGCTACCTCGTGAATAGGAACCAGGTATTTGCGCTTCTTCTTCGCTAGGAAATTCAAGCACTCATTTGTAGCAATTCTATAAATCCATGTAAACAGCTTAGCGTCCTCACGAAATGACCCAATGTTGTTCCACACTTTCACGAAAATGTCCTGTGTCAGGTCATTGGCGTCATCGTGATCAATCACCATTTTTCTGACGTGCCAGTAAACTCGCTCCTGATATTCCTTGATCAGTAAGTTGAACCCGTAATGACGAGTTTCTTCCTCTCGGAGTTTTGATATAATAAAACGCTCTTCCAAGCTCAGGTAGTTTGGCCTTAGACAGGCTAAATGCCTGATCGTTTAAAACTACCATGAAAAAAAATGAACTTCTTATAATCGATGTTGTTACATTAGTTGACGAATCAGATAAATTATGGGAATAGGAGAGGATATCCAACAAAAGGTATTCGAGTCAGAGTACTCCAAGGCGATTATCAATGTTTTCTTTACCAACTCTTGGTTGATGCAAAAGCATCAGGAGTTGTTCAAAACCCACAATTTGACAACTGCTCAGTTTAATGTTTTGAGAATATTAAGAGGGCAGTATCCTAACCCGGCCACTGTAAACCTGCTAATCGAGCGCATGATCGACAAGAGTTCGAATGCGTCAAGAATCGTAGATAAGCTTGAAAATAAGAACTTGGTAATTCGAAAGCAGTGCTCCAAAGATCGCCGGGCTGTGGACGTTTTGATTTCTGAAAAAGGTCTTGATCTCTTAGCTAAGATCGATGAACAACTGGAAAAATTACAGGCTCAAATTAGGAATCTTGATGAGTCAGAATCAAAGGAATTAAACAAACTCCTTGACAAACTCAGATCATAATTCGTCGATAAAATCCATGAAGCCGGATTTTGCTCCTTTCTTCCGAACCATCAGCATGCTCGAGTCTGTTTCCATCTGAACAATCCTTTCAGCCTTGCTACCTATGAACAGGGCAGAGGTTGAGGTTTGGCCTTTAGCTCCGATAATGATCAAATCCACGTTGAGTTCTTTCGCCTTGTCTCTAATATCCGAGACAAACTCGTCATTGTCGTTGTGAGAATAAATCGGGACGATTTCTTTACCATCATTCTCCACTGTTTTAAAGAACGTCTTGTAATCTTTCTCAGCATTTTCCTTCATCACTGCTGCAAACTCTTCGTAAGTCTTCCCGGTATAATGATACCCGGAAGGGACCGTGTAAATGTTCTGCGCGTATATGGTCACTTCATTAGAAACTAGCCTCGCAAAGTCAACGGCTTTTTCCAGAGCCATTTTTGAATGATCTGAAAAATCCACAGGAACCAATATCTTCTCTAATTGAAAATCGTGACCTTCGGCGATGGTAAGGAAAGAGCAATTAGATCGGCGTGCCAGTCGACTTCTTAAAACCCCTGATCCGCCTTTTTTTCTACCAGCAACAATGAGGTCATAATCGCCCTTATTAGCATGACCAAGAATCGCTTTTGCTGGCTGGCCCTGAACGACTTTAATAACTACGTCTGCAGCTTCAGGCCAAATAAATTGCGTTTTAAGAGATTCTCGAATTTGTTCCTTTCGTTCGTCAAGTGCTTTTTCTACCAACTGAGGAAAAGTCTTTTTCATCTCATCCGGAATATTGAACTCCGGAATTACATTAATAAATGTGACCTCTCTGGGGTGTAGCTCACAAATCTTATTTGTGGCCTGAATGACGTCCTTGTCCATTTCGGACTGATCGAGACAAACCAATACTTTTTTAAACCTTTCCATCTGTAAGTGAATCAGGGCGCAAATTTAGCTGAACTTTTCCAGTGAATCACAGAGTTGCTCCACTTGTTCTTTAGAGTGGGCGGGGAAGTTTGCGATCCTAATGTGGGTTTCTTTTTGTTCTCGATATCCGGTCCCTATGACCATTCCTTTTTCACCAAAAAAATCAATGACTTTTTTACTTCCAACTTGACTCTTAGCCACAGCAACTGTTTTAGATCGGTGTGCCTTATCGTCTACAGACAATTCGAAATTGGAATGATTCTGGAGGGTCTGATAAATCAATGCTGCCTTGTAGTTCGTTTCCGAGCGAATGGCCTTGACTCCTCGTCTATTCATGTCCTCTGCGATTTTACCAAGGAGATAAATGGCCAACATATTTGGAGTGCATGGATTTTGATTTTTATCTGCCTGTGTGAGCAAATTAGGTAACGAATGATAAGACGGATGATTGACTTCTTTGGCTTTTTCAATTGCTCTTTCGTTGACAATCCAAACTGACAGACCTGGAGGCATTCCAAAACATTTCTGAACTGAAAAGTAAGCTGTGTCAACCAAAGAAAAGTCGACCTCTATGGCCGGTGATCCACTTACAACATCCAATGCAATCAACGCATCAGGGTTTAGCTGCCGCATGTCCTGAAGGTTCTCCTGGGTGTGCATGTAACCCGCACTCGTTTCATTCATGGTCAAGGCAATGAGTTCTTGACCGACAGTAATTGGATGAAACGTTCCTTCGATGTGTGACATCTCGGCCGCTCTGCCGAATGCTTTCGAAACTTTGAAAAACTTTTCTCCAAAATCTCCACTCACAAAATGGTGAGAGCTTTTGGTAATGAGGTTTTGAGTAATCCTTTCCCAGCACTCGGTGGCCGAAGTGGCAAAAACAATGCGATAGCCATCAGGGAGATTCAGAAGTTCTGATAGTTGCTCTACTGAGGATTGGAATACTTCCTGAAAGCGTTTGCTTCGGTGCGAAATAGAACCTAGTTGCTCGTTTAGAGCACTTCGGAGGTGATCCTGGTACGTGAAGTAAATTTCAGTAGGACCGGGGGTGAAAAAGACTTTTTTCATTTGATTTTAAGAGATCGCAAAACTAACGTACCTTTAAATAATCTGATCAGGATTAAGATTTTAAACCTGACACCAACTCATTAAACTGAGCTGGACTGACAGGTAAAACTGGACCTCACCTTGTCACTACGCACAGGGCCTCATCTCCACGCGAGAAAGGATAACAGTGGATAGTTGAACTTGACCAGCGGCTTGAATCTTTTTTGATTTGAGGTTTAAAACCTCCCTGACAGAGACCTAAGGGCTTTCGTTCATCGAAAGCCTTTTTTATTCTTCCCACTCAACGGTGAAATTCTGGTATGAAGATTTCAGTTCGGAAAGGGCCTTGGTGTCATTTGTTTTTAAAGCAAGTTGGATTCCATTCTGAAAGACTTGATCTGCTTTTTCCATATCATTTTGCGCCCAATAAAAATGGGCTGCTTGATAGTAGGTTGGCAGGTAATCTGAGTGCTTCGTTAGCAGAGTTTCGAATAAGCTCACAGCCTCTTCTAAACTACCGTTTGCCATAAATTCCAAGGCAAGGGCGTACTTATTAAAGGGATCTTCTGGATTTTCTGAGATGAATTTCTGAAGCAGCTGAATTCGCTCTTTTCTCACCAGCTATACATTTTCCATTGATCATTGATCAATAGCATTGAAATCTTACCAATTGGATTGCTTTCCGACTCAAGTGCTGTGATGTCAGAGATAAACCACGAACCAACTTTGTTGTCTACAAAATCCATCTGAGTCAATTCCTGTGGTCCACTGAATTTATCCTTCAATTCTTGCCATTTACTCGGGTCTTCAGACAAAGAAGCGAACATACCTTCTTTATCCGCACGATCTTCCACCCAGCACTCCTTAAACATTGAAAGATCTTCGGTTTGAATAGAAATCAATAATGTTCTGAAAGTATCCTCCGGCGTACTATAGTCTTGAGAATAAGATAGTAATGTACCTAGGAGAAGAAAAAATGCCAAGTAAAGTCTCATACCAATGTTGCTGCTGCAGCAAAGTTAGGATGTTGACTGGAGAATCACGAGGATCCAGTATCCTCTCTTTCGACTAATTCGTGATGCAATTCATCCCAGAGCATCATGAAAATCACGAACTCATTGTTAGCACTAAGCTTTTCTCTAATCAAAAGATCGAAGACTATTTTTTGCATATCGGTGAGTTTCTTTCTTAGCTGGTCAGGGTTAATTTGGTTAATGTCTTCCTTAATCTCAAGCAATGCATGGTAGTACTCATCCATTCTGTCCTTCTTCCGTTGCTGGATCGTGGCTTTCAAACTGGCGATCAAACCGAATAAAAGAATGAAAGCAGAGAGTACAAATCCCATTACTTCGGCATAACGCTCTACAAACGTGGGCTTATCCCGATTTAGATAGTCTATTGTCCCATCGTGAAATGGGAAGCTTAGGTTTATATCCTGATGATTGACTTCAAATGTGTAGCTGTTTGATGATTCAAAAATGGGCACAATGTGGTGGTGGTGGATGGTTTCGATGAGATCATAGACCACCTTACTCTTGAGGTCTGCCTTGGTAACCAGCAGTTCGTGCACTGCCAGAGTGAACACGGGCTTATCGAGCGTAATCCCAAAGGCATATCGAGATAAGATATACGGAGTGGTTTTTTTATAATCCTTGCAGAATCCTTCAATAAATGATCCTTGCCCCACATTCTCATCATGATCAAGGGAATATAGATATGCTTCTTTATTGAAAAGAAGCTGTCCAAGCTCGTAATTTTCCCTTGCGGAGAAAAACAGAAGAATACTGGTCTTTTCCATATCCTCTTTTAATCTAAAATGGTTCTCAAGTCGGTAATTTAGAGTTGAATCTCCGGTGAAATTTGGAATCATTCTTCTGTAAAAATCAAGTTCGTCAACTTCTTTGGTGAGGATCAAGTAGTCTCCATTTCGAATCAATGAATCTATTTCCTTTTGCTCGAGCTGATGTTTCGACAGAACAACTAATACTTCATGAAAGAAGGGGATAATTGTCCGGATGTTTCGTTTGGACTTATGGTAATCAAGTGTATTGTCGACCGTGGTGACGTCAAATTCTCCTGCAAGCATTTGATCTATCGCTCCAACTTCAGTTATCGAATCCTTAGTGATTACATCAATTTTGAATCTGGAGTGAGAATTAATATCATCCACGATTTTCTGCATGGCAACTTCATCCTCAATAGGGACCATCAGTTTAAACTCGTAATTCGTATTACAACTTGATAGAAGCCATATACAGCAAGTAAGTAGAAGGAATCCTGAAAAATGTCTCATAATTAGCGGTTGGTTATTTAAATATAACCCCAACCACCCAATTATTCTAGGTTCCTAAAAAGACGCTGAAAATACTGTCTCTATTGAAATCGACTGTCCAGAAAAATAGAATAGCAAAAAGCACGGTGAAAATGACATTCCCCACGGCCAACAACCTTTTGAATTTCGTTTTATCAGTCAATGTTCCTTGATAAGTGAGGCCTGCTTGAATCAAAAACACAAGGCAGCCGACCAATATGACAATCCGTTCCAGTGTGGTATCGGATCCATGGACGTGATGCATCCTTAGAAACATGAATACTGTGATCAACGAGAAGAGTATGCTGGTGAATGTGTACATGCAATTGCAAAATAGTCAAGCCTCCGACCATCTCAAAATCTTGACTTTTTCACAAAAAAACGACAAGGTGGAAACCTTCACGAAGCTTTGATGTCATTAGTGCAGATTTTAAAATGAAAAAATGAGACTACTTGCAATTATCACTTTATTATTCGTAGGAACTGCACTCATTGCCCAGGAGCCAGACTCAACTCAACTTCCTGTTGAAGTGCCGCAAATGGAAAACGATTCCTTAGCTGAAAATGACGGGACTACTCCCAAAATAATCTATTACCAGACCATTCCTGAAGATCGAGATCGTAAAAAACGAAATGATATCAGAACGCTATCAGGTAACATGAGTCATAGTGGTGGATTTGGTGCTATTTCTTTTCGTAGTACTTCCTTCCGCGGGGAAACCATGGTTTTGGCTGGTTTAAGAGGCGGTTGGATTATAAACAGAACACTTGGCATTGGTTTAGAGGCTCATGGAATTATCCCGACTGCAAAATATGACGACATAGACTCGGAAGTCGATGTAGTGGCTTTGGGTGGTTATGGTGGCATGTTTTTGGAATTGATCTTTTTCTCCAATGAAGTGGTTCATTTGACTTTTCCTGTATCCGGTGGTGCTGGGTGGATGGGCTATAACGTAGATTTTGATGAAGATAACTTACCAATGCCCGGAGAGCCATTAATCGACGATGACATCTTCTGGTACGTCGAGCCTGGTGCTAGCGTAGAAGTTAATCTTAGCCGTAGTTTCAGGCTTTCGATGGGGGTCTCCAAGCGTTTTACACAAGACCTTGAATTAATCAATACAAGAGAAGACGCTTTCGGGAAAATGAATTACTTCGTGACGCTGAAGGTCGGTGGCTTTTAATAAACCCGTCTGAATCCTTTGACATTCTTTCGATAATAATCACTCAGTAGATCAGATTCGACTACTCCTCTCGAAGAAGAGGCATGAACGAATCTGATTCTGTCTTTTTCTACGATTGTGATTACCCCACTGTGCCACCATTTAGCACCTTTTTGTTTGAATTTGAAGAAGACCAGATCACCTGGACGGAGGCGATTCCAACCTATATTTTTCCCATGCTTGGATTGATCCTTTGCAGTTCTTGGCACCCGGATTCCGGCCATATTAAAACTTAGATGGATCAAACCAGAACAATCTATTCCGGATCTTGACATGCCTCCATATTTGTACGGAGTGCCGATATAGGATTTGACCGTAGAGAGTACAAGATGCAGCTGACGTTCTTTGTTTGATCTTCTGGATTGGGAAATTGATTCCTGAGTAAATCCTAGGAAGAGGACTGCTATCGAAACGACCTTCAAAATCTTCATTGTTGTAAATCTCTAAAATTCTCCGTGAACATTTAGGCTTGGTGATCTCTAGAACGAAGAAGTCTTTTGGTTATTTGTCCAAGTACTTGCGAAGAAGCAAGGGCAGTAGAGTGAAATCAATGATCAAGGCCACTACCAGCGCCAGGCTAACAAACAAACCCATGTAAAAAGTCGCGCCAAAATCTGACAATAAGAAAAGTGCAAATCCAGAGGTAATCACAATAGAAGTTATGAGCATGGCACTTCCGGCATGAAGTAAGGTGGACTGCATTGGATTCGATTTATGACGATTTTGAATGTAGTAGCTCATGAAATGGATGGTGTCATCTACTGCAATTCCAAAAGCCACGGTGAAAACAATCGCGGTAGTCATCTTAAGTGAAATACCAGCCAATCCCACAATGCCGGCAATGGTCAGAAGTGGTAATAAATTCGGAATCAGACTGATGAGCAGCAACTTCCACGACTTGAAAAATACACCAAGAAAGATCGCAATAACGACCAGTGCAGTAGCCAATCCTTTGAACAAGTTATAAGACAATTCCTGATTGGTCTTGTCTATGAGATAGGAAGGCCCAGTGATACTCAGTTTAACCAGATTCGAGTCAATATATTCTTGAATGAAATGATCAATTTCTTTATTGTAAGTAATTGATTGTGAAGTTCCTACGTCCTTTACAAAACCCAAAATACGAGATACTTTTCCTGAATCTGTAACTAAATTATCTACATGAAGATTGCTCTTTTGGATCAATCGGATCGCCCTATTAAAATCCCTATCAGTTTTCGGAAATTCAAACGCTGAAGGCAGCCCACTTTGATTTATAGAATTCGACATCTTGATTGCCGTGAGCGGTGATTGGACTCTGCTTAAGAAGTTTCGTCTGGCAAGGAACGTATCTAGTTTATGCAACTCTTGCATCACCTTTTTATCCCATATTTCTAGGCTTGGATCGACTACTTCAATTCGCATCTCCCAGGTTTTTGCTCCACCGATCTGTTCATTTGCATAGTCAAAGTCTTGACGAACGTGCGTGTCAGAGGGAAGATCATCCAGGATGTAGGCGTTGGTGTCAATCATGAAAACGCCCGGTATGGAAATCACGACAAACAATATGACAATGGCAGAGACCGTCCTCTTTTTCTTCAAAAGAAAATTCCCGTAGGATTTAGGTATGGTGATAGCAGTGTAGGATTTGATGTTGACGTTAAGCACGTAAACAACTCCAAGCGTAAATGTGAGAACGAACGGAATCAAGATTCCTACAGCAGCAAACACTCCCATTTCCTGAATAGGCACGGTGTTGATCCAAAGTAAACTGAGAAATCCGATAGCTGTGGTGATGGATGTCAGTAGGGTAGGGCGCCAGACTATTCTTAGCGCAGAGGTGAGCTGACCCCACTTGTCTTTTTCCTTCGTTTTCTTAAAAGCATTCATCAAGTGGATCACATCCGACATGGCGACAAAAAAGATGACGGGGGGCAATAGAGCGCTTAAGAGATTCACTTTGAAGCCCATAGCCGACATCAACCCAAACAGCCAGAGAACTGAAAAGACGCTGATGATAAACGGGAGCAAGGCGGATTTCAAGTCTCGGAAAATGAGCATCAGCAACCCAAAACTCAGAATGACCGATCCAAGCAAGAACCTTTGAAAGTCGTTTTGGATGAATTTTACAAAAACATTCTGAGCCTCCAATGGCCCAACGATTTTTAAATCTTCAAGTCCAGCCTTCAGAGCCTTGATGCGGAGCGATTTTAGAAAATTATCAGAAGCTTGATTTGAAGGAATCCTCTGGTGTGTTAAGTAAATGATGAGTGATTTTTGATCCTGGCTGAAGAACTGGCTGTAAAAAGGATGAGAAAGAGCATAGATGCTGTCCTTCTTTAATTTCTCTGGTTCACTCCCTAGAAGTGGAAATGCGGACAGGCCAAATGGAGTTTTAATGAGCTTTTTTAAGCTGATCGGAGAAACCGTCCCTTCCACGAGAGTGTCCTTATTCAGGGATTTTTCATATCGATCCACAGACTGTAGAAATGCGGAATCGAAAATGCGATCCTCGGTGAGGATGAGATACATGAACGCCGATGATAGATCAAAATCTTGCACATGCTCTTTGTACAAAATGGTCTCGGGATCATTAGCAGGGTAGAGTTTGTCAAACTGGTAGTCAAAATCAAGACGACTCGCACTGAACAAAAAAAATCCGGAGATCAGAGCTATAATGCCCATAATTATGGCCTGGCTGGACCTTCTTTTCAGGTTATCCACATACCACGAAATGAATGAGTTCAAACTTTTACCTTTGGCCATTAATTAAATTGAAAAGATGAGACAGTACTTGGACTTGATGGATCACATTCTGAAAAATGGTGCCGAAAAGAGCGATCGCACAGGTACTGGGACAAAGAGTGTATTTGGTTATCAAATGCGTTTTGATTTATCAGAAGGATTTCCATTGGTTACAACAAAAAAACTCCATTTAAGGTCCATCATTCATGAATTATTATGGTTTTTGAAAGGTGAGCAGAATATTGCCTACCTCAAAGAAAACAAAGTATCCATTTGGGACGAATGGGCAGATGAAAACGGCGATCTCGGTCCTGTATATGGTGTGCAGTGGAGAAGTTGGCCAACTTCATCGGGGGAAACCATCGATCAGATTGAACGACTGATTGACGGAATTAAAAATAACCCAGATTCAAGAAGACATATTGTGAGTGCATGGAATGTCGCCGAGGTAGAAAATATGGCCTTACCTCCGTGCCATACGATGTTTCAGTTTTATGTAGCAGAAGGAAAATTAAGCTGCCAATTGTATCAGCGATCGGCAGATGTTTTCCTTGGAGTTCCTTTTAATATCGCTTCGTACGCATTGTTAACGATGATGGTCGCTCAGGTATGCAACCTTTCGGTCGGAGATTTCATCCACACTTTGGGAGATGCCCATTTATACTCCAATCACATGGAACAAACCCAACTGCAATTATCCAGAAACCCCAGGCCTTTGCCTACCATGCGAATCAACCCTTCCGTTGATAACATTTTTAAATTCAAATATGAGGATTTTGAGCTGCTAAACTACGACCCGCATCCGCACATCAAAGGAGCTGTAGCCGTATAAGCGGAATCCAAATAAATTAGCACTATGGCAGAAAGAAGTAGCGTTTTCGACATGATAGGACCGGTGATGATCGGACCGTCGAGCTCGCATACTGGTGGAGTGGTTCGAATTGGTAGGGTAGCTAAAAGAATTTTGGGAGAAATTCCGGAAGAGGCAACCATAACCTTTTATAATTCGTTTGCACGGACTTATGAAGGGCACGGGAGCGATCGAGCGATCATTGCGGGGCTGATGGATTTCAAGGCTGATGATGAAAGAATCAAACAGTCATTGGATTTGGCTAAGGAACGAGAGTTTAAGTATGCTTTCAAATCGGTGGGGAGTGCTTCCACATTTCATCCCAATACGGTGAAAGTGGAAATCAAGTACGGTGATAAATCAGCCGTGGTAATTGGAGAGAGCAGAGGAGGGGGAGTTATAAGGATTAAGGAGGTGAATGGTTTTGATGCCAATTTCACGGCTAGTTCACATACGTTGATTTTTGTCGCCGATGATGTGAAAGGAAGTATCGCTTTTTTGGCAGCCGTTGTTTCACGAGACGATTGCAACATTGCCACGCTTACAGTTTCAAGAGATCAAAAGGCTGGAAATGCCTGTTTAATATTTGAAATGGACTCAGGATTAAATGACATTACTGTTCAGTATTTAAGTAACCTAAGCTGGGTGCAGGAAGTCAAATACATCCCGGATATTGATAAATAACTCAAAAACTAAAGGACACACTACTAACATGAGACTAACACTACTAACACTACTAACCGTAATCGGATTGGGTACCTATGCCCAGGAAGCCAAAATAATGACGTTACAAGAATGCGTTGATTTGGCCATCGAGAACAACCTGAACGTCCAACGTTCAAAACTCAATTTACAGAACGCTGAAACTGACCTCCAACAGGCCAAAATGTCGAGACTTCCAGATTTGAATGCTGGCGCAGGTTATCAGCTCAACTGGGGTCGTTCTATTGATCCTACATCTAACCAATTCTTAACGCAACGAATCAATTCTTTTGGCCTGAATGGAAGTACAGGCGTTACTCTTTTTAATGCTTTCAATATTAAAAACACTGTCAACCAAAGTGATAAGCAAATGGCTGCATCTCAGTTTGATGTAGAAAAGTCAACCAATGATGTGCAGTTAGATGTTGTGACTTTCTATCTAAACGTGATTTTTAACAAGGAACTTTTAGAGAATGCCCGCTTCCAATTGGAATCCAGCAGAAATCAGTTGGATCGAACGAAAAAAATGGTGGAATCGGGAGCACTTCCTAGAACGAATGAATTGGAACTTGCCTCCCAAGTTGCCACCAATGAGGTCAACCTAATCAATGCTCAAAACAATCTTAATCTGGCCATTCTGACCTTAAAACAGGTCATGTTGCTGCCAGCTTCAGAAAATATTGATGTTATAGCTCCGGAGGTAGAAGTAGAACAAATTGATGCATCGATTTCTACGGATCAGGTTTTTTCCAATGCAGAACAATCACTGCCTGAAATTAAAGCAGCAGACTTGAGAGTCATGAGTTCAGAATTTGGCGTGAAGGCGGCTGAGGCGCTGGTTTATCCGTCATTAAGTTTTCGTGCCGGGTTAAGTACTAATTATTCAAGTGCTGCAAAACCTAGAGACCAACTTATCGACGGAACTGATTGGGAGTTTTCAGAGCAGTTAGACGAAAACCTAAGTCAGTTTGCGTCGATCAATTTGAGCATTCCTATCTTCAACGGGCTCTCAGCTCAGGCAAACAAGCAACGATCAAAAATCACGCTTCAGCAAGCTGAAATTACTGCTCAGGAGCAAAGAAACTTCCTAAGACAGACGATCGAAACTGCCTACAATGACGCTCAAGCAGCTCAGAAGTCTTATGACGCAGCAACCAAGCAGGTTGAGGCGCTTGAAGAGACGTTCAGAAGTATTCAGAATCAGTATAACTTGGGAGCGGCGAACTTTACAGATTTCCAAGTGGCGAGTAACAACTTGTTTCAAGCAAAATCTGATCTCTCAAGAGCCAAGTTTGACTACATTTTCAAGAAGAAACTTTTAGACTTTTACCAAGGAAAACCAATATTCTAATCACCTTAGCATCACCATGACCAAGAAAAAGAAATCCAATAGAAATTTATACATCATTTTAGGAGTTGTTGCTGTGCTGATCATCGTAGCTGTTGCTAAGGGATCGGCAAGTAGCGGAAATGCAACCTCTGTAGAAGTTTCGCCTGTTGAGAATGCCACGATCGTTGAGAAAGTAAGTGCTTCAGGAACAGTGCAGCCGGTGGTGGAAGTGAAAATAAGCCCTGAAGTACCGGGTGAAATTATCGAGCTAAGAATCGAGGAGGGAGATTCGGTAAACAAAGGAGACTTTTTATTGAAAATTCGGCCAGACAATTTTGTTTCAGCATACGATCGGGCGGTAGCCAATAGAAACCAGCAACGTGCAAACCTGAAGTCAGCTGAGTCTAACTTGTCAAGGTCTAAGGCTTCTTTTATAAGAGCTGAGCAGGACTTCAAAAGACAAAAGAAGCTTTGGGAAGAGCGTGTGATATCTGAGGCAGATTACCAACTTGCC
The DNA here is from genome assembly GCA_965212145.1 of Cyclobacteriaceae bacterium. Lineage (GTDB taxonomy): Bacteria > Bacteroidota > Bacteroidia > Cytophagales > Cyclobacteriaceae > JAAEPI01. Next base: position 951,915 of record CBDBUY010000009.1, read on the forward strand.
GAGGCAAATTTTGAAATTGCAAGGCAAGATCTGAATGCTGCCGAGCAGGCAGTCGAGGCAGCAAAGTATGTCCTGGTAAGTTCAAATGCCACTGTGGCTGAAGCTCAGGAAAATCTTCGACTGACGACTATTCAGTCACCCATGAACGGAATTGTTTCCAAACTAGACGTAGAGGAAGGCGAGACGGTGGTAGGAACATCTCAAATGCAAGGAACGGAGATGTTACGCATCGCAGACCTTTCAAAAATGGAAGTTCGGGTTGATGTCAACGAAAATGACATCATTCGAGTGAAAGTAGGAGATAAGGTGGAGATCGATGTGGATTCTTATTCTTATCTGGAGAAGACCTTCATAGGCCGAGTCACCCAGATCGCCAACTCAGCGAATGACAAGATTTCTGCAGATGCAGTAACGGAATTTGAAGTGCGAATTCTGATTTTGAGTGACTCTTATACCGACCTTATAAATGAAGGAAATAAGTATCCATTCAGACCTGGTATGACAGCCAGTGTAGACATAATCACAGAGTCCAAGGAAGATATTCTAACTGTTCCTCTTTCTGCTGTAACTACCAGAAAACCAAAAGATAAGGACGACAAATCTAAATCAACAGATGATGATGATGTGGATGAGGTAGTCTTCGTCGTTGAGGAAGGGAAAGTGAAGCAGACCAAGGTCAAAACCGGAATTAGTGACTTTGACCGAATTGAAATTTTAGAAGGCTTGGAGGAAGGAACGGAGATAGTTTCAGGTCCATTTATTGAAGTCTCGAAACGACTCGAAGATGGAGATCAGGTGGAGGTGAAAGAAGACAAAAAAGATGAGGAGAAGGAGGAAGATTAACCCTTCACCATTCCCCAAGAGCTTCATCTAGGTGATCCACTACTTCCTGAAATTTCTGCCGAGAGTAGTAGCCTGAAGTTCTCCAAACGATTTGACCTTCTTCGTTTAGTAAGAAAAAATGCGGCTCGTCCTTTTTAAGGGCGAGCTGTTTTTTGTAATCCTTCAGTGATCCTTTGTAGAAAAGGACATGCGGATGTAATTCACGATCAATCGTTTCTTGAACCTTGTGCATCACCGTTTTGTAGGCCACCGTTTTGTGCCCGGTGACCATCGGAATGAAATATAAATTGATATCATAGGTGGTCGCGAAAAGATCTGTCTTGGATGGTTCGCGCATGAATTGGTTGTATGCTGGGCTGAACCATGTTTTAAGTGCTTCCTCTGATTTTTTCGAATAGGCCAATCCAACAATCGTGTATTTTCCTTTCAAATCATCAGGAATAATCAGTTGTTGCTCGTTAAGATTCTCCGTTTCCATTCTTGGAAATGTTTGAGCACTTGCGCAAAAACAGATTAGGGTGAAAAGGGCTACAGATATTTGTCTCATAATATTCTTTCGATTTTAACGCGAGTCTTGATTGTTAATTGTCAGGATAAATATCAAACTTCTCTGTCAAAATTTCATAAACTAGGTGCGTAGGCAGGCCAACCACATTGTAATAGGATCCTTTGATCCACTCAATACCTATCTGTCCGATCCATTCTTGAATCCCATATGCACCGGCCTTATCCATTGGTTTAAAGGTTTCGACATAAAACCTGATCTCATCCTCGCTGAGTGATTTGAATTTCACTTCTGTAAGTTCACTCCGTGTTATATGTTGATCTTTTGATTTAAAGCTTACTCCTGTGATTACCTGATGAACCTTGCCGGATTGGAGTTGCAACATTTCAATGGCCTCCTGCTTATCTACAGGCTTTCCTAAGATTTGATCTTCAATGGACACAACAGTATCTGCGGTCAGTAGGGTCTCGTTTTTCTCTATTTTGATTGCTTGGTTTTTTTGTTTGGCCAATGAACGGGCTACCTCATCTGGACTTTTGTCAGGTTCAAAAACTTCTTCAATGTCGCTCGATCTCACCTGAAACTGAAAGCCAAGATCTTTTAGAAGTTGTGCTCGTCGGGGTGATCCAGATCCAAGTATCAATTTGTTCATTTCAGTCAAATTCTTCAGGGTGAATGCTGCCGAACAGAAATCCACAAATCACCTTTGGATAAAAGTAGGTCGACTTCTGAGGAAGCGTATGGCCACTATAACATACCTTTTTGACCGTCTCAATGGAGATGTCCTGAGTAATAATGGCAAGCTGAGCATCACCGCTGCTCACGCGATTAATGCACTCCGGCATATTTCGTTCGAAAGTCAACGTACGAGCTGCTCGCTGTTCTTTTCCTGGAATTCCTAAGCACTTCTCAATCAAGTAATAATGCAGAACTGTGAGCTCTAAGGAGTTGATCACGTCTGGAAAATTCCACGAAATCTCTTTCTCCAACCCTTCCTTTAACCGGATTTTAAACGCTTCTCGTCCATTGTATAAACCGAATGCATAAGGTTTTCCAAGGATAATCTCCCCCAAGTCGTATTCGCTCTCCATAGGTTTGACGGTGAAATATTTTGTTATTTCAGCCATGAAATTATCATGATCAAATCCCTCCAGACCTGAGACCAGCCTATGGGTAGGGAGGATACGCAGGTCATCGGATTCCGTGTTGGTGAAATACATCAAATGAAAATTGTACCCTTCATTTCCCGTGTGATTAGGATTGGAGGCTCTTCGATTCTTCATGTAATGGAGCGAGCTTTCATAGCGATGATGGCCATCAGCAAGAATAATTTGCTTTTCCTCCAGGAGTTCAATGATCTCCCGAATCACTTCAGGGTCCTCAATCACTGAAAAGACATCTCTAACTCCTTGATAATCCTCTACATCGTAGATGGGATTATTCATGCTGTCATCTAAGAACGACTCTATTGAATGACTGGGATCTGTATAGAGCCCGTGAGTAGGAGAGATGTTCATCTGAGCCGCACCCAGAACTTCCATCCGATCCTCGACTGAATGAGGCATGGTGTTCTCGTGCCGGAGAAGGACTTTTTCATCCCAATCATAAACTCTCAGATTGGCGATGAATCCTTTCCTGCAGTGCAGACGGTCGTCACCATGAATTTTGAAATATTGATAATAAACATAAATGCACGGCTTGTCATCCTGTTCGATAATGCCGTCCTTTTTCCACTGCTGACTTAAACTTCGAACCCGTGCCGCATGATCAGAGCCGTCAGGTACCGATAGGTGGATACTGTTCAGAGAGTTTTTTCGTAGCTTCTCAAGCTGCTTTTCTGAGACGACATCAAAGAGGGGAGAAGTCAATTCTTCTATTTGCTGGGACAAGCGACTGTTGTATCGCCAAGCCCTTAAGGGACGAATTTCAGCCATTATTCTTGCAACCGGTTACGCCATCTGAATGAGTGGGAGTGTTTAGCTCTTTGCTTAGCCTGTCCTTTTTCCGAATTTTTAAAATTGAGAGCCGCTACGATGGCAGCAAGCTGAGTCTCTTCTTCAGAGAGTTCGGCTTTTAATACCTCCGGTCGGTAATGCTCTTCGACGAACTTGGTGGTGAATTTACCAGACTTGAATGACTCATGATCCAACACAAACCGACCGAATCCAAGAGTCGTTTCTACACCAAGGATTTCATATTCTTCAATGGCCCGTTTCAGCCTTTCAATTGCCTGCTCACGGTTTGTACCTGTAGCTACCAATTTGGCAATCATGGGATCGTAGAATCTGGAAATTTCATCTCCTTCAATGAAACCATCATCGACCCTTATGCCAGGACCTTTGGGAACAAGATACCGTTCAAGCGTGCCTGTATCCGGTAGGAAATTACTCATCGGGTCTTCTGCATAAACTCTCAACTCCACGCTATGCCCTTGAATTTGCAAGTCATTCTGGGAAAAGGATAGTTTTTTACCCTCGGCAATATGAATTTGCTCCTTAACTAAGTCCACTCCTGTGATCTCCTCAGTAACCGGGTGCTCGACCTGAAGCCGGGTGTTCATTTCCAGGAAATAGAAATTAAAGGCTCCATCTGATATGAACTCCACAGTACCTGCTCCGTAATACCCGCAAGATTTAGCCACATTCACAGCTGCTTCACCAATTTCTTTGCGTTTCTCGGGAGTCATCAGTGCACTAGGTGCCTCCTCAATAACCTTTTGATGTCTACGCTGAATGCTACATTCCCTTTCAAATAAATAAAGAATGTTTCCATGCTGGTCGCCCAGAATTTGGACTTCAATGTGCTTTGGGTCGGCAATGAATTTCTCTACAAACACAGCATCATTTCCGAACGAATTTCGAGCTTCACTTTGCGCTCGCTCCATCTGAGATTCAAAGTCCTCAGGATCATGGACTATTCGCATTCCTTTACCACCACCACCGGCACTCGCCTTGATCATCACTGGGTAGCCGATTTCTTCAGCTATTTTCTTTGCCTCGGCTTTATCGGTAATGGGATGGTCCATGCCAGGCACTAATGGCACATTGAACTTCTTTACTGTCTGTTTTGAGGTGATTTTATCTCCCATTAATGAGATAGCCTCAGAGGAAGGGCCAATGAAAATGATCCCGGCTTTGGCTACTTTGTCTGCAAATCCGGCATTCTCAGATAAGAATCCGTACCCTGGATGAATTGCGTCGGCCTGAGTGTCAATGGCTGCTTGAATGACCTTGTCCTGATCCAAATAGGATTTAGATGCTTCGGATGCTCCTAAATGAATGGCTTCATCTGCGTACAATGTATGTCTTGCAGTTTTATCTGCATCGGAATAAACCGCAACGGTGGAAATGCCCATTTCCTTGGCGGTGCGCATAACTCGTATCGCGATTTCGCCACGATTGGCAATTAGAATTTTTGAGATGTTGTTCACGCAGCAATGCTAAATAATTTGCCTGAATTCATCGCCCTGATACCCTGAGGGTTGGATAAGAATGTATAATTTTGCGCCTTTGATTTGCAAATACAAAACCAGTACATAATCGAATGGATTTATTTGAAAAGCTAGTTTCAGACAGAGGACCTTTAGGTAGTCATTCACACATTGATGATAATTTCTACATGTTCCCAAAGCTCGAAGGGGAGATTGCACCAAGAATGAAGTTCAAAGGTAAAGAGGTGTTGACTTGGAGTTTGAATAACTATTTGGGTCTTGGTAACCACCCTGAAGTTAGAAAGGCCGATGCGGATGCGGCAAAAGAATTTGGATTGGCATATCCAATGGGAGCACGAATGATGACAGGTAATTCTGATTATCATGAGCAACTAGAAAATGAGTTGGCTGATTTCGTAGGAAAACCTAGTGGGCTGTTGCTCAATTATGGATACCAAGGGATTATGTCTGTGATTGATGCCATGGTGGATAGGCACGATGTGATCGTATATGATTCAGAATGCCATGCCTGCATCATTGATGCTTGTAGAATGCATATGGGTAAACGTTTTGTTTTCCCTCACAACGATGTTGAAAACTTGGATAAGCAACTGTCTAGAGCTGAGAAATGGGTAGCCGAAACTGGTGGAGGTATTTTGGTGATTACCGAGGGCGTTTTTGGCATGTCTGGAAACATGGGAAACCTGAAGGGGATCACGGATTTGAAATCAAAATATAATTTCCGCTTGTTAGTTGATGATGCTCATGGGTTTGGAACCATGGGAGAGACAGGAGCTGGAGCTGGAGAGCATCAAGGAGTTCAGGACAAAATTGATGTTTACTTCTCCACTTTCGCCAAATCGATGGCGAGTATCGGTGCGTTTATCGCTACTGAACCGGAGATAACAGATGTATTGAAATACAACCTTAGATCACAGATTTTCGCTAAGACTTTACCTATGCCTTTGGTGATTGGTAACCTGAAAAGACTAGAGCTTCTACGTACTAAACCTGAACTTAAGGAGAATCTTTGGAAGGTCGTTAATGCGATGCAAAATGGCCTCCGGGAGAGAGGTTACAATATTGGAACTACCAATTCGCCAGTTACTCCGGTATTTATGAGTGGAGATGGTGGCGTATATGAAGCGACTAACTTGGTCAAAGACCTGCGAATGAATTTTGGGATTTTCTGCTCGATTGTGGCTTACCCGGTGGTGCCTAAAGGCGTATTGATGATCAGAATCATTCCTACGGCCATGCATTCACTTGAGGATGTGGAGATTACACTAGATGCTTTCGACAAAGTGAAGGAAAAACTGGACAAAGGAATCTATGCCCAAGAAGGGGAGAAGGGAGCAACATTAACAACTGCATAGTTTTAATGGCCTTAATTGGTTGTTAATGCTATTTTTTGTTATAAATTGCCTTCGCAAATTCAAACTGTAACCTTAAAAAGAACTAATCATATGAAAAGATTCGAACAATTGAGAGACTTGGTAATGTCAATGGAAGACGATTTTGAAAAATTCTATGACAAGAAGAACCAAGCTGCTGGAACTAGAGTGAGAAAAGGAATGCAAGAGATGAAGAACCTAGCACAAGAAATCAGAATTGAAGTACAGAATATCAAAAATCAGGGGTAATTACCGCTGATCTGAAGATATAAGGGATGCCAGTGGTGTCCCTTTTATTTTATCCAATTTTCAGTGTCCTGAACTGCTTAATCAAGGTTTTGCTGGGAGGTGTCATGGGCAATCGTAAGTGATCTCCACAGACCCCTTTGGCTGCAAGAGCGGCCTTTATAGAAGTGGGGTTCCCTTCTTTTCCGGCAAGTTTCATGGCCATCTCAAACTCAGCATCCTTGCTGTAATCTCCATTTAGCGCATTGTTCACAAGCTTTCTCATGCTCTCAGGGAAGGCATTGGCAACTACAGAGATAACTCCAGAGGCTCCCATTTTAATCATTTCCTGAGTTACAACATCATCACCACTTATCACCTCAAATCCATCGGGCTTATTTTTCATGATGGTTTCACACTGCTTTAAATCACCCGAAGCTTCTTTGATCGCTACAATCATGTCATGATCGGCGAGCGTTAAAGTTGTTTCAGCAGTCATATTGGATGAAGTCCGATGTGGGACGTTGTACAAAATGATTGGATATCGACTCACATCGGCTGCAGCCAGGTAGTGTTTTATAATTCCTTCCTGAGATGGCTTATTATAATGTGGACTAGAAATTAATACTCCATCAATTCTGTCATCATCAAGATTTTCAAGTTTTGTGACCAAATTGTGCGTGAAGTTTCCACTGAATCCCACCACCAGTGGTTTTCTATGATTATTGACTTTTGCTATGAAATCAATAATCTCAATTCTCTCTTCAGGATAAATTGTTGGAGATTCTCCAGTGGTACCTAATGCAACCAAGTAATCAACGCCTCCATCGATCACATGTTCAATAAGTTTTGACAACCCATCATAGTCGATGCAGTCATCATCGTTCATTGGTGTTGCTAAGGCAACTCCTGTCCCGTTAAATTTTTCAATCATGTCGAATCATATTCATGTACTTGAGTAATTCCGTGATTGGGACATGTTGTGGTTCGGTTTTCACCATAAGGTCCAAGAGGCCCTTAAAGGTGGGGTGATAAAAACCAATTCTATGCTGTGCTGTCGTTTTGGACAGCAAGTATTTAATGAAATCGTTACCTGATCTATCTAGGCAAAGCAAATAGTCATATTTCTGCCGTGTGAAAAACTGAAGTTCTTCAGAGAGAATACTCCCGGTGATTCCAATGTCTTTGGAACTGAAAGAATGCAGAGGATATTCCTTCTTTTTGTCGAAGTTTGAAATGAAAGTGACAATTCGGGGACTTTTCCCAAGACGTTCCAATTGTCCCTTTAAATCGTCAATTTCAGCACTGTTTTCATGAAGACTCAGAATTGCTACAGAATCAATTCTGTCAGAACTAATTGGCTGGCCCGCATCCTTAAAACGGTTACTGAGTTGACGAATAAGTGCTTTTTTAAGCATTGATCATGTTTAGAAATTCTTCTTCGCTGAGAATGGTTACACCTAATTTTTCAGCTTTTTGTTTTTTAGCAGGTCCCATGCTTTCACCAGCCACGAGATACTCTGTATTACCAGAAACACTGCTGCCTACTTTGCCTCCATTTTCTTTGATGAGCCGCTTAAGCTCATCTCTACCAATCGCCTTAAACGTTCCCGAGACGACCACTGTTCTCCCCTTCAAAACTCCGCTAAAATTTTCATCTTTGACCTCTTTCGCAAAATTTAAACCGGAAGCTTTTAAAGAATCCACCACTTCGCGGTTTTCTGCTTTTTCGAAATACGCCAAAACTGATTTAGCAATTCGTTCACCAATTTCATCAGCTTCAATTAACTCACTGAATGAGGCGTTTTGCAGGGCCTCAATTGATACGAAATGAGAAGCCAATTTTTCAGCAACTGTTTTACCAACATATCGGATACCTAAACCAAATAGAATATCTTCAAACCGAGCTTCTTTGGATTTCTCAATGGAGGCAATAATGTTTTTTGCCGTTTTGTCTTGTATGGATCGACCTTTTGAATCTTCATCCTCCAGCTTCAAATTGATCAATTTATCGTAGGTCAAATGGTACAGATCAGCTGGATTGCTAATCAACTGTTTGTTTATCAGCCCTTTGATGGTTTGAGGACCAAGCATTTCAATATTGAGTGCGTTCCTCGAAATGAAATGCTCGATCCGTCCCGAAATTTGTGGAGGACATGATTCAGTGTTGGGACAATAATGCACGGCCTCATTTTCTATCCGTGTAAGTTCTGTTCCACATTCCGGACAGTTCGTGAAATATTCAAAAGGTTCTTGATTTTCTCTGGTCTCCAAGTCCACAGCGGTGACTTTCGGAATTATTTCACCTCCTTTTTCCACAAAAACAGCGTCACCCTCACGAATGTCCAATCGCTCTATTTCGTTCATATTGTGCAGGGAGGCACGTTTCACAGTAGTTCCTGCAAGGAGGACAGGTTCTAGTTCTGCAACTGGAGTGACGGCACCTGTACGGCCAACTTGCGGAGTGATTTTTTTTAAAATGGTTCTGGCAGATTCGGATTGGTACTTATAGGCAATGGCCCATCGCGGACTCTTGGCCGTAAAACCTAGTTTTTCCTGTTGTAGTAGGTTATTAACCTTTATCACAATGCCGTCGGTCTCTACAGGCAGAGTGGCTCTTTTTTGATCCCATTCTTTGATATAATCAAGCACTTCATCGACGCTAGCACATTTTTTATAAGTCGGGGAGACGTTAAAGCCGCGAGTTTCCATCCACTTAATGGCCTCTTCTTGAGTTTGATTCGGCAGGTTTTCGCCATATAGGCTGTATACATAACAATCAATTTTTCTGCTAGCGACTACCGCTGAATCCTGCATTTTCAGTGTACCCGACGTGGTATTTCTAGGATTAGCCAAGAGCGCTTCGCCAGATTTCGCACGGTCTTCATTGACTTGAGCGAAAACTTCCTTGGGCATAAAAGCTTCTCCGCGCACTTCAAATTCCTCGGGAATATTTTTTGATTGGATTTTCAATGGCATGCTCCTGATCGTTCTCACATTGGCTGTTATATCATCACCTTTTTCTCCATCACCTCGTGTGATGGCTTGAGTTAGGACTCCATTTCTGTAAATAATACTAAGAGCAACTCCGTCAAATTTCAATTCACAGAAATACTCTATTTCTTCTTCTGGTAGTCCTTTTCTGACCCTGCCGTCAAAATCAAGTAACTCTTGTTCAGAATACGTGTTGGACAATGACAACATCCGGTATTTATGATATACGGTTTCAAATTCCTTGGTTATATCACCTCCGACACGATGAGTAGGAGAGTCGGCTCGCTTAAGATCGGGGTAGCTACTTTCTAGTGCCTCCAGTTCCTTTAGCATCATGTCAAACTCATAGTCCGAAACTTCACTTCGGGAGTTTTGATAGTATTGATGATTGAGGTAATTGAGCCTATCGGTCAATCGATTGATTTCGTCTTTAGCCTGCTGTGCGGTCATTGTCGGCAAATCTAATTTCCATTTTAATTCTTGATTTCAAGAATGAAGATAATCGAACATATAATTTTACGGCTGAATGGAATCTTTTAAAAAGCTAGTCGATCAATCACCCATAAAACAGGTGATGGATTGCGCTCAGAGCCAAAATTTGGAGACATACCTAATCGGTGGGTTTGTTCGTGATCAGCTTCTAAATCGTGCTTCGAAGGACATGGATTTTGTTTGCGTGGGTGATGGCATTGGTTTAGCCAGAATGGTCACAGAAGCACTGGGAAAGGGAGCGAAATTCACTTATTTCAAAAATTATGGCACGGCCGCTGTTCATTGGCAAGGACATGAACTGGAGTTTGTAGGTGCTCGAAAGGAATCATACCAGTCAGATTCTCGTAATCCATCAGTAACTCCCGGCACCTTGGAAGACGATCAGAATAGAAGGGATTTTACTATCAACGCCCTAGCCATTGCTCTAAATAAGGGATCTGAAGGCGAACTGATCGATCCGTTTAATGGAGTTGGGGATTTGAAGAAGTTAATCATACGAACTCCGAAGGATCCAGCGAGCACATTTTCAGATGACCCGCTACGCATGATGAGAGCCATCAGGTTTGCCTCTCAGCTAGGGTTTGATATTGATCCCGATTGCTTTGATGCACTTATTGATCAGAAGGATCGAATCAAGATCATAACACAAGAGAGAGTAACTACTGAATTAAATAAAATCATACTTTCTCCGAAACCTTCCTATGGTTTCAAATTGCTATTTGTATCAGGACTGTTGGAGTTGATTTTTCCCGAAATGAATCGACTTCATGGGGTACAAAAGGTAGGCAAACATGCTCACAAGGATAATTTTTATCACACCCTTGAGGTTCTTGATAATATCAGCAAGGAAACCGATAATCTTTGGCTCAGATGGGCGGCTATTCTGCACGATATTGCTAAGCCCGCGACGCAGCGATACAACGAGAAAGTCGGTTGGACATTTCATGGTCATGAGGACATGGGAGCAAGGTGGGTGCCTAAGATTTTTAAGAAGTTGAAACTTCCGCTAGATGAACGGATGAAGTATGTCCAGAAACTGGTCAGGCTTCATTTAAGACCGATAGCCTTAGTGAGGTCACATGTTACTGATTCTGCTATCAGGAGATTGCTAAATGATTCCGGAAATGACGTAGATGATCTGATGACTCTTTGTTACGCAGATATAACATCGAAGAATCCCGATAAAGTGAAACGCTTCAGCGCAAACTTCAGAGAGGTTGAAAAAAAGCTAAAGGAGGTTGAGGAAAAGGATCAGGTTAGAAATTTTCAGCCCCCTATTTCTGGGGAAGAAATTCTGGCCACATTTGATATCCCACCCTCAAAAGTTATCGGAGATATTAAGTTAGAGATTAAGGAAGCCGTGTTGGACGGAAAGATTCAAAATTCGGAAGAAGAGGCTAGGGAATTGATGTTTACCATTGCAAAAAGAATGAAGTTGTCGAGGCGAGAATAATCCTTATTTTTGCCGTTTCTAAATCAGAATCATGAGAAAAATTTTATTGATCGCATTTGCGATAGTTGGTTTTGCCACACTGGCTCAAGAGCAGGATAATGCTCAGCTTGATTCCATCCCAGCAGATCTAGCTAAGAAAATATTTGTTTACAATGCTTCTAAACAATACAACGATCCGATTATCACTAGGATGGCGATCTATGATCTATTGGCAGAGAATCCTAATAACGTCTCTTTGCGTGATTCACTGGCAATGACCTACCTGCAACAACAGATGTATGCATCTGCAGCCTTGGTCTCGCAAGAGGTCGTGAGTGCTGTGCCGGATGATATGTATGCTACAGAAATCGCAGCGATCAGTTTTGAAAGACTGGGAGTTAAAAACAAAGCGCTCAATTTTTATGAAAAACTCTATCTGAATAACACCGATGACATTGACAGGCTTTACAAAATGGCATTCCTCCAGATGGATCTGAAGCTGTTTGAAGAAGCTCTTGCAAGTGTGACACAACTCACTTCTCACAAACTGGCACCTGAGACTACTTTGATTTTCCCGACCGATGATGGGCAGGGCCAAGAGATTAGTATGGAGCATGCTGCCGAGCGATTAAAGGGAATGATAGAAGAGGCCCGAGGCAACAAAGAAGAAGCCGTTAACATCTTTAAAGAATTGCTTAAGTCCAAATCTGACTTTGAGGTGGTGAAGAAGCAATTGGCGGAACTCGATAAATGAATTTAATTATTTCGCTCGGCTTTGGTCTTCAATGCATTTAGCCAGTTTAAGAGCAAATCATGCAATTTAGAGGGGTTATTAAAAAGTGGAATGACCAGCCCTTCGACTGAAAGCTCAACAGTAATTAAGGTCTGGTTTTCACTTTCCTCCAGATTCCAAACAAAAATAGTTTTGATGAAAGATGACTTTCCTGTCCAGGCAAATAAATTGGGCTTTTTCATTGCCTGAATTGAAGAATGCATTTTGGTGTGTCTAATTGTCCATTTAAAAAGCGCACCCTCTTCAACCTTCTCACAGTTGATAGATTTAATTTCAGAACTCCACTCGGACCAACTGTTGATATTCGTCAGAAGATTCCAGACATTCTCGATTGGAGCATTGACAATCGATGACTGTCTATCTCGAATGCTTGCATTCTCATTGATTCTTCCCTCCCGTGCAAGCGCTTCTAATAATTTCATGATGTTGTTTTAGCTGATAGTAAATTTAAGAATTTTGTTCCACACCCTCTCGGCTTTCTGTTTTCTCGAAAACTTCACGATTCATTCCGTATTTTATTAATCCCAACGACATCAATACACTCGTAATGATAATTACGTACAGTAGTATTCCTTCACTGAAACTCTCATTTACATACTCCTCAGGTATGCTGTAAAAAAGCAACAACGTTATTAATCCTCTTGGAGCAATTAAAGTGGCCAGTTTTACATTTTCTGATTTCACTATGAAAAAGAGTAAAAGACCTCTGGCTGCATAAATCACGGCAATAATGATTCCGCTGATAAGAGCTAAACGTAGATCGAAGAGCGTGGCAATGGCTACTGAGAATCCGAAAATGAAAAAGAAAAATGTCCTGACCACAAACGCCGTTTCCATTGTAATCAAATGAAAAGTTTCATAGATATCTCGCAGCACTTTCTTATTCAGGAGGATTTTCAGAGGTCCTGCGAAAAAGAGTTTCGGATTACTCAAGATCAAACCGAAAATTAGAATAATGATTAATGATGACAGGTGCATCATTTTTCCAAGGCTGTAAAGAAGAAGCAATACGGATATCATCAGAAACAACTTAACCTTTGTTTCCAGGTTTTGAAATAGATATATCAGGGCATAAGACAGAAGTACCGAAATAAAAACAGTTAAAACCAAGCTTGCTAGAAAATCCCCGACCGCTACTGCATTACTTGATGGAGCAGCTAGCTCTATTAGAAAATAGAACATCATTATTCCCAGAATGTCGGAAAACGTACTGTCATAAATATGGAATTCTTTTGCTTCACCTCTGAGGTTAGCCACGGAAGGAATTACAATAGCACTACTTAGTATTCCCAGAGGAGTAGCATAGATCAATGCCTGCATAAAGTCCATTCCATTAATTGTTAGGAAGATTATCCCAGCAATTCCAAAACTCGAAAGAACCAGAACGGTCAGGCCGCTCAAGAAAGCCTGTCCAATCAATGGCAGCTTTTCCCTAGTGATTTTTAAGTCAAGAGCAGCTTCCAGGACTATCATAATTAATCCTAGAGTTCCAAGTAGTGGGATAAGCTTAATGTCATCGATTGTACTAAGGATTTTACCAGGTCCAAGACTTGTGAGAGCCAATGCCTCTCTGGTGACAATCCCCGCAAGAATCAATAACAAGACCGAAGGAATATTGGTCACCTCCGATAATCGGCCGAATAGATAAGATAAGATGATGATGATCGACCCTGCTATAAGGATGTAATATTCCATGTCCTTTGGTTAGTTTCGCCTAAAATAGACGATTTTGATTTGCTGAAATATCACTTCTGATAAATAATGGATAGACGTCATTTTGTTAAGAAAATTGGATTGAGCTCTTTGTCCCTGGGAACCGTCACATTCTTAGTGCAGGGGTGTTCGTCTGGTTCCAGTTCATCTGCTTCATCTAGTGGTATTGTTTCGTTTCCAAGACAAGAGGATCAACTGATTCTCGGAGAGGGTCTGGAGTACGAAATGCTCATTAAGGAACTTGATCCCATCAACGATCAGATGGGTTTTGGGGCAGATAATGCCGGAATCGTCTTCTTGCCAGAGTCTTCAGACGAGGGTTATTTATGGATAAATCATGAAACGGTAAACCCCGTGCTGGCTTCTGGATTTGATGAAACAAAGGCAAGACACAGGGACATGATTCTGACCGAAATGTACCGGGTCGGAGGGACAATTCTGAAAATTAGAAAGGAATCTGGGAAATGGATTCCGGTCAGAGATGACATAGATAATTACCGTGTGACCGGGGCAAGCAAGGTGCCATTGAACTCGGATAAACCAATTGAAGGGTTTAATTCAGTGGTTGGTACTGTCGCTAACAGAGGAGCTTGTAAGACTCCTTGGGGAACCATTATATCGGGCGAACGAAACTATTCGGAATTTTACGGTGAATACGATTTTGAAACCGACCAGCGAAGTGCCGGCGAATTGGAATGGCAAAGCTTTTACCCGAAGCATCATCCGCATCACTATGGTTGGATAATAGAAGTGGATCCGAGCACCGGAAGCGCAAGAAAACATATTGGGATGGGGCGCATGTTTCACGGAGATGTGGCAATGAAGGAGCTAGCTGATGGTAAGGTGGCTGTTTACACAACAGACGACCGTTCTGAGGGCTGCCTTTATAAATATGTTGCCACCTCCGAAGATTTTGGAGCGGGTCGGTTATTTGTTGCCAATTTTGATGACGACACATGGGAGCTATTAGAATTCTCCAGACCCGAACTGGCAGAAATTTTCACCGATCAAACTGAGCTCCTGATCAGAACTGGGAAGGGGGCTTCACTGGTGGGCGGCACTGCATTAGACAGTCCGTCTGGTTTGGCCATTGATCCGGATTCAGGTGACTTGATCCTTACCTTAAGAGGGATAAAAAGCAAAGGCGCTATTCTAAGGGTAAAGGAACCGGGTGAGGATCGAGTAGCAATGGAAGAAATTGTTAAAGGAGGCAATGATGAGGGATTTGCTCATCCAACAGCTAGTGCCGTAGGGCCAGACAGAAGATTCTGGTTTGCTTCCTCAATTTCTCCGAAAAATATTGGCAAGGGTGATTATGAAGGATTGGGAAATAATGGCCTTTTTGTGATGGATCTTTCTAATCCAGACAGCCCAGCTCAGATGGCTAGTGCACCTATTGATGGAGAATTTGGCGGTCTTCATTTCTCTCCTGATGGCCAAACTCTTTTCTTGAGTGTACAGCACCCTGGAGCAAGAACTCAGACCCTAAAAGAATTAACATCCAATTGGCCGGGAGGGGGAACTACAGTGCCACTTTCCGCTGTTGTTTCGGTATCGGGTCCTGCATTAAATTCAAAAATTTCGACATGATTCAAACTGCAACTTTCGGAAATGGATGTTTCTGGTGCACAGAAGCAATCTTCACCAGACTCAATGGAGTAAAATCTGTGAAGTCTGGTTATAGCGGTGGGCACACAGTGAACCCAACGTACAAGGAAGTATGCTCAGAATCTACTGGTCATGCCGAGGTAGTCCAAATTGATTTTGACGATTCAGTGATTTCGTTTGCAGAGATACTCGAGGTTTTCTGGAATACTCACGACCCAACGACTCTAAATCGACAGGGAAATGATACGGGCACCCAATACCGCTCAGTTATCTTTTATCATGATGAATCGCAGCGCAAGGAGGCTGTTACATATAAAGAACAGTTGACCAGTGAAAGAGTTTGGAAGGATCCAATTGTTACGGAGATTACGCCCTTTGAGAAATTCTATCCAGCAGAGGACTATCATGACAACTATCTGGCTTCACACGGAAATGAGCCTTATTGCGCGTTTGTTGTCCGACCTAAGGTTAGCAAGTTCGAAAAGAAGTTTGCGGATAAACTTGCTTAAACAATAGGATGTCTTTCAAACGGTAAAGAGCGATCAAATTGATACCGGTAAGTGGCCAAAATTCTGGCCAACTGCGCTCCGATATTCTTGGAGATGTTGTTCATTTTGGGGTTGAAATCTCCCTGCCACTGAAGCTCCAGAGTTCTGAAATTCGTGTTGGCTTTCAGCCCCCGTTCCCCTGAAACAATCATGTAATAATCGATTCCTTTTCCTTGGAACTCCGGTACCACTCCGAAAACTATTCCGATAAAGCCAGGCCCCATTTTTGAATTCTTTAATAAAAGAAATTTCAGTTTGTGCCACCAGTCAAATTGCCCGTTCAAATGCTTGAAAACCTGATTTATATCAGGGAGATTCACCCAGATTGCAATTGGCTTGTCCTTGTGGTAAACAAACCAAACCAGATGTTCATTGATGATGGGATGCATTGATTTGAAGATGGCAATGCCCTGCTTCACACTCATTTCCTTATTACCTCCATGACCTGCCCAAGCGGCATTGTACACCTCGCAAAAAGCCTGAGCATATTTCTCTATGTCCTTCTTGTGGTAATGTTCAGTTCTGAAATCTGGATCAGCGTCGTATTTATCAAACGCCTCATAGAATTTAGGTTCCAGTTGATCTCCTTCTGACAAGGGAAGTCCCCAGCAATTTTGCTTGTAGAAAATCTCGAAACCGTAAGTTTCAAACAACTTTTGATAGTACGGTGGATTGTAGGCAATCCCATACTGCGGAGGATGAAATCCTTCAATCAATAGGCCCCAAAATTTGTCACGGTCACCTAAGTTAATAGGCCCATCCATCGCTTCAAATCCTTCAGCCTGCAACCATTCTTTGGCGGTATCAAACAGCAAATTGGCTGCTTCCTGGTCATCAATACAATCGAAGAACCCGAATCCTCCAGGCTTCACCTTGTCCCCTTTGTTCTTATACCGCGGGTTAACGAATGCGGCTATACGACCGATCAATTCACCTTGGTCGTTCTTAAGAATCCATCGTTGTGCTTTCCCTTTTTTTAGAAATTTGTTTTTCTTGTCATCAAATACCGCCTTGATGTCATTATCAAGTGGACGAATGTAGTTTTCAAACTGCGAGTTGATCTTGACATTTACCTTGATGAAGTCCTTGAGGGTGGACGAGTTGTCTTCTACGATTTGCACGTGCTAGTTCCTGTTTAGGTGTGCAAAAATAGAAGGATTTAATGTGAATGAAATGGCTTCACCATTTCTTATATAAGCCGATGTTCACACTGGCCAGATGAGCAACATTGTGTCCCGAGAATGCTCCAAACGAAGAGACATTGATTCCGGTTTTTTCGTTTAAATCTTTGGCAAATTTGAATCCCCAGGCAAAGTATTCCTGGTTATTTGGGTAAAGGCCAGTCTGATCCAGGTTAGGGGTGAGTCGATTCCCGTTTCTTAAGGATCGTTTGTAGTCGAGAACAACAGCACTCCATATTTCTCCAAGCTTCTGGCCATATTCAACAATGACTTGGTACTCATCACTGAAATCATTACCTCTCGTGGTTCCGCCTATTTCAATAAACCCATATGTGGAAGCGTTAAACCCACGTCCTAAGTGGAAGAATGCGGAAAGTGCATTGGCGTCATATCCTGTGGCTAGGCCGGTTGATTCATCAACGGTCGATGTATTCATCTCCAATTTAGTAGAGACTGCTCCGACCCATTTTTTGTTAAACAATTCGTACTTCAGGCCAATAGTTGCATTTGCCATGGCAAAAAGAGAACCAGATTCCAAAGGTTCCGAAAAATCCACTTTAGACGCGTCATTAAGATCATCAGCAGTGGAAACGTACTTGAAGGGAAGAGTGGTAATCAGGGTGAGTTTATCAGAAAGTCCGTATTCCAGATATGCCTGATAGTGTGTGTCTATGACTCCCCGATGAAGATAGATGTCTTTAGATTTTCCTTGACGATGGAATAGTCGATTGTACATGCCGATTGGCAAGGTGGTTTGTAGCTGAAAATAGCCCTTCTTCTTTCCTAGCACCCATGGACCTCCGGCTTTTGCTTGGAATGACACGAGTATCAGAATTACCACGCTCAGAAATTTCATACTAGTAATTAACGTGGATTTTGAATGACTGGGTAACGGAAAGAATGTGATTGTCAGCAGGAAGGCATAAAAAAACCCCGACATGTCGGGGTTCTTAATTTCTAGAGGTGAATAATTATTTCACCTTATCTACGATTGCTTTGAAAGCAGCTGGTTCATTCATTGCCAAGTCAGCCAAAACCTTTCGGTTGATTTCAATTCCTGACTGAGTAAGCTTGCCCATGAACTGAGAGTAGGAGAGACCGTGCTCTCTTGCTCCTGCATTGATCCTTTGGATCCAAAGCGCTCTGAATTCTCTTTTCTTAACTTTTCTGTCTCGGTAAGCATACTGCTGACCTTTTTCGACGGCATTCTTAGCTACCGTCCATACGTTTTTTCTTCTACCAAAGTATCCTTTGGCTTGCTTCATCACCTTCTTACGGCGAGCTCTTGAAGCTACATGATTTACTGATCTCATTTTTTGATTCTAGTTTTTGACGATTGGCGCCTCCATTTTTCAGGAAAACTTCAGCCAATAATCGGGTTAAACATTTGGAACCTAATTACTTCATTCGGAGCATTAGCTTGACGTTGTTCGTGTCAGCGTCGCTGACAAGCGTCCAATGCGTAAGGGCACGTTTTTGCTTCGTTTCCTTCTTCGTCAAGATGTGACTCTTAAAAGCATGTTTCCGTTTGATTTTCCCGGTTCCGGTCACCTTGAATCTTTTCTTGGCACTGGAATTGGTTTTTACTTTCGGCATTACTTTATAATTAAACTTTACTTGATTACTTCTTTTGTTGTTTTGGAGCTACGAACAAAAACATCCGCTTTCCTTCTAGCTTAGGCAGCTGTTCGATCTTTCCATAATCTTCGAGTGCCTGAGCGAATTTCAGAAGCAAAATTTCCCCTCTGTCCTTAAACACGATCGAGCGTCCTGCAAAATGCACGTAGGCTTTCACTTTTGCTCCGTCCTCCAAAAACTTGATGGCATGCTTCAACTTAAAGTCGAAATCATGGTCATCGGTATTAGGGCCAAACCGGATTTCCTTAATGACGGTCTTCTGCGCCTTGGCCTTAATTTCCTTCTGCTTCTTCTTTTGTTCGTACTTGAACTTAGAGTAGTCGATGATCTTGCAGACAGGAGGGTCAGCATTCGGTGAAATCTCCACCAAATCGAGGCTTTGTTCCTGAGCCATCTTTATCGCTTGCATCGTTGGGTAGACGTCTACTTTAACATTTTCTCCGACTACCCGCACGCGGCTAGCGTTAATTTTCTCGTTTACCTTGTAAGGCTCCTCCTGACGAATACGTCCTTGGGGGCGACCTCTTCTTCTGATTTTAGCGATACTACTTTATATGTTTAGTTGAACAAAAATTCCAAAACAGGCTGCAAAATTAGCCAAAATATTCACTAATGACCTATTCGGCTATTAATTCTTCTACTCTCTGCTGAAAAAACTGAACGAATTCGGTGGACGTCTTAGTTCCAACATCCCCTTGCCCGTGCTCACGGATTGAGACAGTACCATCCGCCGCTTCTTTTTCTCCTACGATCAACATGAACGGAATCTTCTTCACCTCCGCATCCCTGATCTTCTTCCCGATTTTTTCATCTCGTTCGTCAAGATAACCCCGGATATCTTTTTCTTGCATTTCGTCCATGACTTTCTTGGCGTAATCATGGTATTTTTCTGAAATAGGCAAGATGGCAAATTGCTCTGGAGCAAGCCACAAAGGGAAATTTCCTGCCGTATTTTCAATAAGAATCGCCACAAATCTTTCCATAGAACCAAATGGCGCCCTATGAATCATGACTGGTCTGTGCTTCTCGTTATCAGATCCCGTATATTCTAATTCAAATCTTTCAGGCAAGCTATAATCAACCTGAATAGTGCCAAGCTGCCATTTTCTTCCCAGCGCATCCTTGACCATGAAATCTAGTTTGGGACCATAAAAGGCAGCCTCACCATATTCGACTACAGTATTCAAGCCTTTTTCTTCAGCCACTTCAGCAATCTCTCTTTCCGCTCGTTCCCAGTTCACGGGATCACCGATATACTTGTCCGGATTGTCCGGGTCACGTAAAGAAATTTGCGCAGTGAATTCACCAAAACCAAGTGCCTTAAAAACATAAAGAACCAAATCGATGACTTTGGCGAATTCCGCTTTAACCTGATCGGGTCGGCAGAAGATGTGCGCATCATCCTGAGTGAAACCACGGACCCTGGTTAGTCCGTGTAGCTCGCCGCTTTGCTCATAGCGATACACAGTACCAAATTCAGCATACCGAATCGGAAGGTCTTTGTAAGAGCGAGGGGAAGAACTGTAAATCTCACAATGGTGTGGACAGTTCATTGGTTTGAGCAAAAATTCCTCATCCTCATTTGGAGTTTTGATGGGCTGGAAGGAATCCTCACCATACTTGGCATAGTGGCCGGAAGTGACGTACAAGTCTTTTCCTCCGATATGAGGAGATACAACCTGCTCATACCCGGCCTTCACCTGCGCTCTGCGCATAAAATTTTCCAATCGCTCTCTCAGTACCGCCCCCTTTGGCAGCCAAAGTGGAAGTCCTTTTCCAACTCGCTCTGAGAAGGTGAAAAGCTGCAATTCTTTTCCGATTTTTCGGTGATCACGTTTTTTAGCTTCCTCAAGCAATTCCAGGTGCTCTTTAAGCTCCTTTTGCTTAGGGAAAGTAATGCCGTACAGTCTTGTGAGTTGTTTTCGTTTCTCATCACCGCGCCAATATGCCCCAGCCACATTAAGGATTTTAGCGGCTTTGACAAATCCGGTGTGGGGGATATGCGGCCCTCGGCATAGGTCAGTGAAATTTCCTTGCTTGTAGAAAGTGATTGAGCCATCCTCTAGATCCGAAATCAGCTCCAATTTATACTCATCTCCCTTTTCTTTAAAGTAGGCTTCAGCATCGGCCTTAGAAACCTCAGAGCGATCGAAAGTGTTTTTCAGACGGGCCAGTTCAAGCATCTTGTTTTCGATGGCCTGAAGGTTTTCAGCATCGAACTCTTGATCCCCGAAATCAACATCGTAATAAAATCCGGACTCAATGGGAGGGCCAATACCAAATTTCACACCAGGGTACAGAGCTTCTAGCGCCTCGGCCATCAAGTGAGCAGATGAGTGCCACATGGTGGACTTTCCTTCATCATCATTCCAGGTTAGCAGGGCCAAATCCGCATCCTCATCGATGGGCCGTGTGGCGTCTCTTACTTCGCCATTGACTTTGGCAGCAAGAACATTCCTGGCCAAACCTTCACTGATATCCATGGCCACATCCATGGCTGTGGCTCCTTTTTTGTATTGACGTTCACTTCCATCTGGAAGCGTGATTTTTATCTGATTGCTCATTGAATTAATTCCCTGTTTTTCGCTCCACAGGTGGTGGAGCCACGATTTCTCGCTCTCTTTTTTGCCGCAAATATGCAACTTTTCGACGCACTGATTCCAGATGAGATTTCAATTCCAAATTGGTTGTATCTGCCGCATAAACTTGTTCATAGAATGGCAATGACCTGGAGACCCACCCACGACGCTCCAATAACTCGGCTTTTTTCAAAATCAGCGTCGGATCGTCAGGCTTGGTGGCCAGATTTTTATCCAGATAGAAAATGGCAGAGTCCCAGACATATTCAGCTTCAAATTGTTTAATTAAGATGTCGTTTGCCACGGCCAGGTTTTGGGTTCTCAGGAGGTATCTGGACGTATCTTTATTGTCTAAGTTGTAATAATACTTTGCTAGACGAATCACATAATCTGTGTTGGATTTATCTTCTTTAGATATTTGATTTTCAATTATATAAGCTGCTTTACTGAAAGCATTTTCTCTTTCTAGAATGGGTAAGTATTTTAAGAGAATCGGGTGATCTGGAGAACTGGTCAGTATCTCCTCGAAATGAGGTCGGGCTAGGGCTAGTTGATCGGAGGATAAATAGGAATTGATCGCGAATACGGTGGCATCTTCTGAGGGATGTTGGTCAAGGAAATCTAAAACTAGGCCGTTTATATCTTCTCCTAAACCAGCACTGGCGGTGATCTGAGCCTTGATTCGATTCTCGGTCTCAAAAGCTCCATTGAGCAGATTAATCACCGTATTGTATTCGTCATGTTTGAGGTAGTAAGCAACTTGCTGATCTAGTAATTTTTCAGAAGAGCCGAACTTATTTACTGCTGTTTTCAAGATGGCTTCACATCTAATTGGCCAGTCCAATTGTTCGCAAAAATAAAGCTGCTGTCGGAGCAATCTCGTACTGTCAGTTTCACTGCTGGCCAGAGCCTCTAACTCCGTCAGGATTGTTTCGGAAACAAACCTTGTCTCGATCGGCACTTCTATTTTTTGATCCTGTCTATTTCCACAAGAAAAAAGGCTGATAATCAATATGGCAGATATCCACTTCACTTTCTTTTTAGGACGGCATCCAACGAATATTGGCCGCTACCCAAGATGATAATACTTATATATCCGACCAAGTAAAGCAATGGAAATTCCATTCTACGCCATGGATCATCAATATGAACAATAAAAGCCGCAACGAACATGGTGAATGCCGGCGGTAATGCAGCCAATCTGGACTTGTATCCAATAATCAGGACTATGCTGCAAACGAATTCTGCAAAAGCGGCCATGAAGAGGCTCAGTTCTTCGCCAAGCCCGATGGGATTTCCAAATCCCCAGTCACCTTCAATAATTTTCAGAAACTTCCCCCATCCATGAGTCAGCATCATCGCTGATAAACTCACGCGAAGAATAAGCGATACTATTGATTCTTTGTTCATGGCGGCAAAAATAGAACCGTAAAATTGCCTTATGAAGAACATGATCAGAAATCATTGCGAGGTTGGGTTTGAAAAAAAAAGAATTGAAGTTGTCGGAATCAATACAGTCCGTTTGACTGTTACCTTTCTATTACAATTAATTTCGTGTTATGAATACATCCATTCGACTTTTACTTTCTGCCTTGATTCTGGTGGCTTGCACATCTGGCAAGACCACAAATACTGAGACCATTTCTGATTCATTCGAGGATCAGGAGGGACTGAAACGAGCCTACTTCGCCAGTGGTTGTTTTTGGTGCGTAGAGGCGGTTTATGAAAGTGTGAAAGGGGTAAAGGAGTCCATTTCTGGGTATTCCGGTGGCCACACTGAGAATCCTACGTATGAATCTTCGAATACAGGAAGGACGGGACATGCCGAAGCGGTTGAAGTAATTTATGATCCAAGTGAAGTGAGTTTTGCAGATTTAGTGGATGTGTATTTTGGTTCACAAGACCCACTACAGGTAAATGGCCAAGGGCCTGACAGAGGATCTCAGTATCGTTCAATCATTTTCTACCAGGATTCAAAGGAGAAAGAAATCATTGATAAGAAGAAGGTGGCTCTTGAGAAAAAATTGGGACAGAAGGTGGCTGCTGAGGTGAAAGAGTTTGAAAAGTTCTGGATTGCGGAGGACTACCATCAGAATTACGAAAGATTGCATCCGTATAACCCGTACATTCGAAACGTTTCGGTTCCGAGGCTTAATAGATTCAAGAAAAAATTTCCTCACTTACTCAAAGAGGAAGATCATTAACTTTCGGTTTTCGAATCCTTAAAAATCCCAAGTGAAGAAAATTCTAAAATATGCAGGGATAAGTCTGTTTGTACTTATCCTTATTGCGGTCATCATGTGGATGGCAGGTCCAAAAGCTGAATTTGAGGCTGTGAATCCTAAACTGCCTGAATTGGATGTTTCTATTTCTGATCTTGATGAGTATCTAGCTCAGAAAGAAGCTGCGATGGGAGATGTTAAGCCGGGAAATGAATCACGGATCATTTGGGCTGACTCGGTTCGTCAAACCGAATATGCACTTGTGTATTTGCACGGATTCTCGGCTGGTCCCATGGAGGGAGCGCCGCTGCATATGGAGGTAGCGAAGCGATATGGGATGAATCTTTACTTACCCAGGCTATCTCGGCATGGACTTTCAAATGATGACGCATTCTTAGAACTCACTCCAAAAAGCCTGATGGAAACTGCGAAGGAAGCACTGGTGATTGGGAAAAAAATAGGGAAGGAGGTGATCCTGATGAGCTGTTCCACCGGCGGGACTTTGGGTATCTATTTATCTGCCAATCATCCAGATATCCATGCACATGTCATGTATTCACCGAATATTGATCTCTTTGATGGCACCACTGATTTGATGACGGGTCCATGGGGACTTGAGATTGTCAGGAGCATTCTTGGAGAATACCGAGAGCCTGTACCTTACAAAACCACGGTACCTGATAGTGTTCGAGAAAAAATGGACCTTTATTGGACCGGGAGATATAGAGTTGAAGGGCTGGTTGCTTTGCAAAGTCTTTTGGATCAGACGATGACTGAAGAAACTTTTCGCTCAGTCAGTCAACCTTATTTTATGGGATATTACTTTAAAAGCGATTCGGCTCAGGATTCGACTGTGTCCGTCCAAGCTATGAATTCATTCAACGAGATTTCCGGAACGTCCGATGAGAAGCGAAGGATTGTAGCTTTCACTGATGCGAAAAGTCATGTGATAAATTCTAATCTTACCTCGAAGCAATATGATGATGTGCAGAATGAAACTTTTAAATTTTTCGAAGAAATTCTTGGCCTAGTTCCACAGCCAAAGGGGAATTAAAAGATAAGTCATAACGGCAATTATGTGATTATAACTCGATATAGGTTTCGATCAATTCTAAATGATCGTCAGGCTCAATAGTGTATTTCCTCAGATTGGCTGGCATCAAAATCACTTCTCCGAATTGAATTGATTCTCCAGCAACACGCCCATTACCACCAGCGGCAATATAGATTTTGAAGCAATCCAGATCAGAACGGTCAATTTCCAAGGGCCTGTCAATTTTTAGTTTGTTTGTGGTGAAGTATGGGGTAGCGACTATTCGATTGGTAGTGTTGGGCTTGTCGGAATATTGCGTTTTATATTCTTCATGGAAATTAAAATCAATGGCTTCAAGCGCTTCCTCAATGTGAAGTTCTCGTTTGTTGCCATTCTTATCCACTCGATCAAAATCATAAATGCGATAGGTGATATCCGATGTTTGCTGGATTTCGGCTAAAAGTATACCCGCTCCAATTGTGTGTATTCTACCTGCAGGAAGATGGAATACATCGTTTTTATTGGCTGATTCTTTATTCAAGATTTCCTCTAAATTCTTTTCGTTGATAAGAGTTTTAAACTCATCCCGGCTAACCTTTCGATTAAACCCTGATACCAGAGATGCGCCATCATCAGATTGCAGGATATACCACATTTCAGATTTGCCATGACAATTGTGGCGTTCTATTGCTAGCTCGTCATCCGGGTGAACTTGAATGGATAAATCTTGAGCAGCATCGATGAACTTAATAAGCAGAGGGAATTCGATACCAAAGCGATCTATTATTTTCTGACCCAGTATTTCCGCTCCGAAAGACTCAATAATATTGGTTAAAGATTTTCCTTTCAGAGCTCCATTAGACACGATCGACACACTCCCGTCAACACCGGATATTTCCCAAGATTCTCCGCAATTGTCCATCTCTCCAAAGTCCTTTTCAAGGATGTCCTTTATTTTCTGTCCTCCCCAGATTTTTTCTTTGAATATCGGAAAGAATTTAAGCGGGTATAGATCTGACATGGAGTCTTTATTAACGAGATCAGATGGTGAATTTAATCTTTATTGAAGGACTGAATTGAGTTACAACACACTAGTAATTAAAATCTGTATAACCCGGCTCCAAATGGGATCACTGAAAAACTCAGAAACAAAAAAAAGCACCTGCAATGTGCAAGTGCTTAATATTCAGCGGTCCGGACGAGACTCGAACTCGCGACCTCCTGCGTGACAGGCAGGCATTCTAACCAACTGAACTACCGGACCCTCTTGTTTAAAGAGGTGCAAATCTACTAGCACCTCTTTATTTATGCAAGCCTGTTTTTCTTTTAATTGTACCTATTTTTGTCGCTGCAAATTCAACCCCAAAAAAGCATCTATGCAACTAGAATTTGAGAAGCCAATTTTCGAGCTGGAAGCGAAACTGACAGACATGAAAGAATTGGCCAAACAAAGTGATGTAGACGTCACAGACGCCATCAAACAACTCGAGAAAAAAATCAAGAATCTTAAAAAGGAGACCTTCGAAAACCTCACGCGCTGGCAGAGGGTTCAATTGTCTCGTCATCCTGATAGACCGTATGCATTGGATTATATCTATGAAATCACTGACGATTTTATAGAACTCCACGGCGACAGGAATGTGAAGGATGATAAGGCCATGGTTGGTGGTTTTGGAACCATCAACAAGCAGACTGTGATGTTGATTGGTCAGCAGAAAGGACGCAACACGAAACAGCGTCAAACTCGAAATTTCGGCATGGCCAATCCCGAGGGATATCGTAAGGCACTGAGGTTGATGAAGATGGCTGAAAAGTTTAACAAACCAATCGTTACGCTCATCGATACTCCGGGTGCTTTCCCGGGGCTGGAAGCAGAGGAGAGAGGACAAGGTGAAGCCATCGCTAGAAACCTGAAGGAAATGTTTATGCTCAAGGTTCCTGTTATCTGCATAATCATAGGAGAGGGGGCATCAGGAGGAGCACTTGGAATTGCCATTGGAGATCAAATTCTGATGATGGAAAACACCTGGTACTCAGTAATTTCTCCAGAGTCGTGTTCATCCATCTTGTGGCGAAGTTGGGATTACAAAGAGCAGGCAGCCGAAGCGTTAAAACTCACAGCTACGGATATGCTGAATAATAAACTCATTGATGGGGTTATAAAGGAGCCACTTGGAGGCGCTCACACGGACATGCCGGGAGCGTGTAAGGAGGTTAAAAAAGTAATTCTGTCCAATATCAAGGAGCTTTCCGACAAGACACCAGAGCAACGTATCTCTGAACGAATAGAGAAGTTTAGTGCAATGGGTGTTTATGGATAAGCAATAGTGAAACGGTTCAATAAGGCCTTTTTTGGATTTTGGTTCAAATTGTTTGGGTGGAAAATTGCGAAATATCCTCCGAAGCTTAAAAAATATGTCATTGCCGTGGCTCCCCATACGAGTAATTGGGATTTTGGGGTAGGATACTGCGTCAAACACATTTCTGATTTGCACCCCAATTTTCTAGCTAAGAACTCCTTGTTCAAAATACCATTAGTTGGCTGGTTTCTTCGAAATATGGGCGGGGTACCCGTTGATAGATCACGAAACGTGAAGCTTGTTGACCAAATGGTCGAAAAGTTCGGTGAACTCGATCAGTTCATTGTGGCTATCACACCTGAAGGAACTAGATCTTATTCCGAGAAATGGAAAACCGGCTTTTACTACGTCGCACACAAGGCAGGAGTGCCTATTGTCATGGCTGGCCTTGATTACGGAACCAAGCTCGTGACATTCTCCGATCCTTTTCACCCGACTGGAGATGTGGAAAAAGATCTGGAGTTTATGAAAGACTTCTTTCGTACAATGAAAGGGAAGTACCCGGAGAAGGGAGTGCAATAAAAAAAGCCTCGTCTCCGAGGCTTAATTTCTAATAATTTATACTGGGTTGCTTATTTCTTAGCAGCAGCTTTCTTTGTTGTCGTAGCTCTTTTGGTTCTTCTTTTCGGCTTCACTTCCTCTACAATTTCATCCTCAACCTCAGAAAGTATTCTTCCACAATGCTCACAAACGATTATTTTCTTTTGCTCTCGAATTTCCGCCTGCATCTGAGGAGGAACAATATTAAAACAACCCCCGCAAGCTCCTCTTTTCACAGGAACTACGGCTAGGCCATTTCTCATGTTTTCTCTTACCTTGTTATAGGACTTCAGCAGTCTATCCTCGATTTGCTTGGAGGCTTTGGTTCTGCTTCTGTCAAGCTTTTGTTCATCAGATTCAGATTCCTTGGTAATAATAGCCAATTCATCCTTTTTCTCCTGAAGATCCTTCTTCCGCTCTTTTCTCGTGTTCTCCGTTTCCTTGATCTCCTCTTTTTTGGCCTCTATTTTCTCATAAGACTCTGAGATTCTTTTCTCAAGGATCTGAATTTCCAATTGCTGAAGTTCAACCTCCTTGGTGATGGCGTCATACTCTCTATTGTTTCTGACGTTCATCTGCTGCTCACCATACTTAGCGATCAGCTTTTCGGCATCCTTGATGGCTGCTTTGTTGGCATTGATACCTTCCTCGATTTCAGCGAGTTCGGCCTTTTGTTTTTCAATTCTGGTGTCGTAACCGACGATCTCATCCTCCAAGTCCTGCACTTCCTCAGGCAATGCTCCACGAACCTTTTGAAGTTCGTCTTTTTCTGAGTCTATGGATTGTAATTTTTGAAGAGATTCTAGCTTTTGAGCTACCGTGTTTTCCATGCGTTTTTTAGCTAAAAATAACGGGGTTTGTGTCCACCCCAGTCAAACGAAACGCAATATTAGGTAATTTTTGACTCAAGTAATCATGGATGAGATTCTTTGTGAAGACTTCACTCTCATAATGCCCAATATCCGCCAGGATAATTTTGGAATCAGCTTCAAAAAAGTCATGGTACTTGACATCAGAAGTGATGAAAATGTCGGCACTAGCGGCTTTCGCCTTGTCCAAAAGAAATACTCCAGCTCCACCACAGACCGCTACGGTTTTGATTTTCTTCTTGATCAAATTGGTGTGCTTGATGACCTTTAGCCCCATTTGCTTTTTGAGGTATTCGATAAATTTATCTGTATTCATCGGTGAATCTAATTGGCCGACCATCCCGCTTCCAACTTCCTGATTCTGATTAGACAAGGAAGTCAGATAGTATGCCACTTCTTCATACGGATGTGAAGTCTTCAAAGCTGATAATACACTTCCGAGGAAGGGATTTGTAACTATGATTTCAATTTTTGTTTCCTCGACTCGTTCTAGTTCGTTCGATTTACCGATAGCCGGATTCGCCTTGTCGGAAGGACGAAATGTACCTGTCCCCTCTAGCTGAAAACTGCAATCAGAATACTCTCCGATATTTCCTGCACCTGCATCAAACAAAGCCTGCAGCACTTTTTCCTTATCAGATGTTGGGATGAAAGTTTCGAGTTTTGTTAATGTTTCAGATT
The DNA here is from genome assembly GCA_965212145.1 of Cyclobacteriaceae bacterium. Classification (GTDB taxonomy): domain Bacteria; phylum Bacteroidota; class Bacteroidia; order Cytophagales; family Cyclobacteriaceae; genus JAAEPI01. The sequence continues at coordinate 980,995 of CBDBUY010000009.1, forward strand.
TGGGAGCTAGAATCTTCGTGTTCTTCAATCCAATTTTATCCGAGATCATTCGGTTCACGCCGGTGTGCACATTGTCAAGGTTGGTGTGGATCGCGTAGATGTTTATGTCATTTTTAATGGCCTTGACGATACACCTGTCCAACCAATGATCATTACCGATTTTTTTAATTCCACCGAAAATCAGGGGATGATGTGCGATGATAAGATTACAATTATTTTCAATGGCCTCATCGATTACCTCCTCAGTGACATCCAGTGAAATGCTCGCACCGGTCACTTCCACCTCTGGATCTCCGATGATTAAACCACTATTGTCATAGCTTTCCTGATATCTTCGTGGAGCCCATTGCTCAAGAACGCTTATTATATCTTTGACTTTCATAATTTCCCCGGATGAATTGGTGGCAAATTCTGCTTTTTCCCTTTGCAATTATATATGATCTCGTAACCAGAATCAGGAATCTGTTATACGATTCGGGTTTGTTTAAAATCCATCACTTTCGAAAAGTCAAAGTGATCTCAGTCGGTAACCTGTCGGTGGGTGGTACAGGAAAAACGCCCATGGTAGAGTACCTCATCAGGTGGGCTTTGAAAGGAAATAAAAATGTGGTCACTCTAAGCAGAGGTTATGGCCGTAAAACGAAAGGGCTAGTCCTAGCGTCTTCGCAATCAACTTCTTCCGATTTGGGAGATGAATCTATGGGTTACTATCGTCAGTTTGGAGAAGAGATTAAAGTAGTGGTTTGTGAGAATCGAGCTCTCGGTCTGGACTTTGTAGAAAACGAATTCCCAGAAACTGACCTGGTAATCTTGGACGATGCATTTCAGCATCGACGTGTTCACAGGGATTTCAATCTGCTATTGACCACTTACAGTAAACCATTCTGGAAAGATTTTGTGATTCCATCAGGAAGACTCAGGGAGAGAAGAAAAGGATGGAAAAGAGCTGACTTCCTGATTATAACTAAATCTCTCAAAGACATTAAAATATCAGTTCCGGATCATGTCGATTTACCTCATGCGTTTACTGAGGTGAAGTACGGTCAACCAGTTATGATTTCTGGTGAGATCAAAGATGAAGTTGTTGCCGTATCTGGTTTGGCCGACAATCAACCTTTTTTCAAACATCTGATCGAAAATTATCATGTGTCGAATCGGTTACCATACCCTGATCATCATGAATTTGAGGAACATGATATTCAGAACCTAATTCAGGAGTCAAATGGAAAAACGTTGCTGTGCACTTCCAAGGATGCCGTCAAGCTCCAAGAGTGGCCTCAAATGCAGGAAGTCAACTGGGGGTTCGTGCCTATTGAAGTTTCCTTCTTAGATGGAGAAGATGATTTTCTTAAAAAACTAGAAGAGGTAATTGACTAACCAACCGGCTCTTTACTTTTGTCGCGTGAAAAAAGGGCTGCTGGTTTTCTTGGTATTGATCTCGGGATATGCGCAAGGGCAAATTGTTGATGATTCGACCAAGCAGGTCTACGGCCCGGCTACCGTACAAATCACCAATGAAACGCTCATCAAGAACAGTCGTGCGATTAGATATAGCAATCCGGACACCACGGTCTATCGGAAAGAGCAATACCCGCGATTTGATGCATCACAGCGACGATTTCAGTCACTAGGATTTATCGGTTCACCGCTTTTTGATTTGGATCATGGGCTGGCAGAGCAGCCCGGTCGCACACTCGGGATCAATGGCTATGATTCGTATTTAAAGGACGTGGATGAAATTCTTTACTACGACACCAAGTCTCCTTTTATGGATGTTGGAGTGGTTCTGGGTGGAAAAAACCGCTCGAAAATTGACTTTTCTTACACTCGAAATGTCAACCCTCATTGGAATGTGGGTTTCGATATTAATCGGATTACCACGGACAAGCAGATAGGAGTGGAGAGTCAGGGTGATCGACAAACTGAGAGTTCGTCCTTTGACATCTATACGCATTACTACAATGAAGAAAAGCCATATGAGATCGCATTTAGTTTTTTGACATTAAATCATCAAGTGGCCAACATTGGGGGTGTGGCTGTTCCAGACGACCCGACCACTCCGGACTTTTATTTATATCAGGATTCCGAAACACAACTCAAGGATGCCAATTCCGGAGATAAACGATCCCGACTTCACCTCTATCAGCAATACAAAATAGGCTCAGGTTTTCAGCTGTATCATCAAATTGATTACCTCACCCAAGAGTACAAATACTCGGATGAAAACGGTGGATCATCAGACACTTACAGTGATTTTTATCCAGAGTTTAATTTGGATGAGTCATCTACGAATGAAAGAACAGAGTACTCTGTCTTGGAGAATGAGGCCGGTCTTAAGGGGGTGATCAAAGGAGCATTCTATCGATTCTATCTCAAACAGAGATCCCTCATTTATGACCCGAAATACGATATTGAAACGAAACAGGGAGAGACATTCATTGGAACCTACTTACGATTTGACTGGAAAGAAAAATTCAGTGTGATTGGTACGGGGGAGCTTTCTAACGAAGGAGCTTATCGGTTGGAAGGAGCACTCCAGAGTAACATATTTGAAGCATCGTATATTTCGCAGAGAGCACTCCCCAGCTTCCTGGTTCAGAGCTATTCAGGAAATCACCACGAGTGGACCAATGATTTTAAGCCTACTTTCTCTAACCAGATAAATGGGCAATTCAATTTGAAATGGAATGTATTCGAGCTTAGGCCGAGAGCTTCATTGACGACCCATTCGAACTACATTTATTTTGACCAAAATCAAGATGCCAGCCAGCTGGCGTCTACGGTGGTAATTAGTCAGATCGGAGGTCAGATGGCCATGAATTTCTTCAAAATGAGTGAGCAGGAATATTTTAGAATTGAGAATGACGCGGTGCTCCAAAACTCCTCAGGAGATGGTAGTGATGTCATTCGTGCTCCTGACTTCCGGTACTCTGGACGTCTTTTTTGGAGAGGGAACTGGTTCCAAAATGCTGTGCCAGTTGAAATCGGAGTGGATATGTATTATCGGACAGCCTATTTTGGGAATGCGTACGATCCGGTTCTTGCCAGGTTCTTCTTGCAGGATGAGCTAGAATTGGAGGCTTATGCTGCGATGGACTTTTTCGTAAACATGAAAATCCGAAACCTTAGGGCGTTCATCAAATGGACTCATTTTAATCAGCAGTTAAACGACGGCTACATGACCAGTCCGTATTATCCCGGCCAAAAGACCGTTACTGATCTAGGAATTCAATGGTTATTTTTTGATTGATGAATGCTGAAAAAACAATATTAGGCCTGAAGCTTCCCACCGACCCTCGGTGGGTGGATGTCGCGGAAAAACAAATTGGGGACATACTCGTCGACCATGCGTATTGCGAGCAGAAGGCTGCATCGTCTTGCATTTCGTTGATTGTCCAGTTTCCTGACAAAGAGGAGTTGGTGGAGGTGCTCACGCCTGTCGTTGCGGAGGAATGGGAACATTTTGAACGTGTGATCAAACAATTGAAGAAGCGAGGTTTGGCCTTGGGGAAGCAACGAAAAGATCAATATGTGCTCGAGCTTCAAAAGGTTCTAAAGAAAGGTGGGAGCAGGGAAGATCAATTGGTAGAGAAGCTACTAATGAATGCGCTGATCGAGGCAAGAAGTTGCGAGCGTTTCAAGATGCTCTGGAAGAACCTTCAGGATGAGGAATTGAAGCAGTTTTACTACGAATTAATGGTGTCCGAAGCGGGACATTATGTCAATTTCATTGAACTGGCGAAGAAATACAAGGCCGAGGACTATGTCCGTACACGTTGGAAAGAGCTGCTAGCAGCAGAAGCGGAGATCATTAAAAATTTGGAACCTAGAGGCGATCGGATGCATTAATATACAGGCAAGGTCTCTAACTTTGTACTTTGCCAAGCACATATGAGCGACCCTATAAAACACGAGTGCGGCATAGCACTTCTTCGCTTAAGAAAACCCCTCCAGTATTTCGTAGATAAATACGGCCCAACCTTCGCGGCTAAGAAAATGTATCTGCTTATGCAGAAGCAGCATAATCGAGGACAAGATGGTGTGGGAGTGGCAAGTATTAAACTAGATCTGGCTCCTGGTTACAGATACATTAGTCGGTACCGAACCATCGAAAACCAACCCTTGGAACGAATCTTCGGGAAGATCAATCGGAAGTATCAAAAAGCGAAACAAGTAGGAGGCGAGCATTACTTCAACGCCGAGTGGCTTAAAGAAAACAATGCATTTACGGGTGAGCTGTGGTTGGGACATCTTCGCTATGGGACTCACGGAAAGAACAGTATCGAGAACTGTCATCCATTCTTGAGACAAAACAACTGGCGGAGTAGAAATCTGGTCCTTGCCGGGAACTTCAACATGACCAACGTGGACGAGCTTTTCGATAAGCTCGTGGAGTTGGGGCAGCACCCAAAAGAGAGGGTGGATACCGTGACGGTGATGGAGAAGATTGGGCATTTTTTGGATCTCGAGAATCAACGAATTTTTGATAAGTACCGAGGGAAGCTGACAAACTTCGAAGTGACGGAGCAGATTGAAACCGAACTCGACCTTTGTAACGTGTTGGAGAAGTCCTGTAAAGATTTTGATGGGGGATATTCCATCGCCGGTCTGGTTGGTCATGGTGCTGCATTTGTTGCGAGAGATCCGGCTGGAATCAGACCAGCTCATTATTATGCAGACGATGAAGTGATCATCGTCACAAGTGAAAAGCAGGCGATTAAAACGGCCACCAATTGCAATTATTCAGACATCAGACGGATCAAACCGGGTCATGCACTGATCATAGAAAAAAACGGAGAGTTCAGGGAGGAGAAATTCATTGAGCCTGTAGAGCAAAAGTCTTGTTCGTTTGAGCGAATTTATTTCTCGCGAGGAACCGATCCATTTATCTACAACGAACGAAAACAGCTTGGCCGTCAGCTGATTCCACAAGTCCTCAAGGCCATCAATTCAGACTTAAAACACACCGTTTTTTCTTACATACCCAATACGGCTGAAACCTCATTCTTAGGGATGCTGGGAGGGATAGAGGATTACCTGATCAACATGCGGAAGGAAATTCTGCTCGAAGGAAAAGTGGCCAACTTCACCCCAGAGGAAATTTTAGAGTTCCGTCCGAGGGTGGAGAAATTGGTCATCAAGGACGCGAAACTCAGGACGTTCATTACCAACGATAACGAGAGAGATGATTTAGTTTCCCATGTCTATGATACGACCTATGAGGTGATCAAAAAGGGAGTCGACAATCTGGTGATCATTGATGATAGCATCGTCAGAGGTACGACCTTGGAAAAAAGCATACTCACGCTGCTGGATAGGCTTGAGCCACGCAAAATTGTAATTGTTTCTTCTGCTCCTCAGATAAGATTCCCTGATTGCTACGGAATCGACATGAGTAAGATGAACGATTTTCTCGCCTTTAGAGCTCTGTTGGAATTACTCAAGGAACATGGCAAGGAAGACCTTCTAGACAAGGTCTTTGATAAGTGCTTGGCTGCTGGGAATAAAATGGGACAACCCAATTATGTGAAGGAACTGTTTGATGAATTCTCTTACGACGAAGTGTCCAAGAAGATCACCGAGATTGTGAAACCAAAGGGCATGAAGGCCGAATTAGAGGTGGTTTATCAAACCGTCGATGGCCTGCACCGAGCATGTCCGAATCACAAGGGTGACTGGTATTTCACTGGAAATTATCCTACGCCAGGTGGTAATCGAGTGGTTAACCGAGCATTCGTCAACTTCATGAAAGGAGTGGAAGTTAGAGCGTACTAAGCCATGTGCTACGACGTTGCATACCTCACCAAGAAAGCCGATAAGTATGCCGAGCATTTAGGGAAAAAAGAGGATTGGGCGGATATTCTGAAAAGAGTTCCTCCAACTTATCATGCATCCGGTTTCGATGAACCACAACTGCCAGCCATTACGCAGGAGCACAAAGGAATCATTGCTCTGGACTGGCCATTTGTACCTCCTTCATTTGCGCCATCAGCTCCGAATGGCCGACCAATCAACACCCTCAACGCTCGTGATGATAAAATTTTCTCTGAGCGATCCTTGTATTTTGGTGCAGCCAACGAGAGAAGGTGTGTCGTGATGCTAGATGGCTTCTTTGATCATCACAAGAAAAATGGAGTGGCGTTCCCACATTATATTAAACTCGAAAATGACCAACCCATGATGGTCGCGGGATTATGGCAACCATTTCGGAATTCGGTGGTGGGAAGGGATTGTGTGACGCTTGTTACTACGCAAGCAAACAAAGAAATGGCGTGGATTCACAACGAGCCCGCCTATAGCCCTGAATCCAGAATGATCTTCATTCTTCCAGACCGGGAATCGGCTGAAGCCTGGATTCATGGCACTCCTGAGGAAGCGAAAGAATTGATTCAGCCATTGTCCGACGGTGAGCTAGAATACTACCCTTGTCGTCCGATCAAATCCAACAAAAAACTCAAACGAGAGTATCTCGGAAACGTACCTGAGATCCAGGAAAAAGCCTATTACCCTGAATTGGAGGAGAGCCAGGGATCGTTGTTTTAGCTATTTATCCACAATTCTTTCTAGCTAGGCGACAGCCCTGTACTTTTGCGGCATGGCCGAATTCGCGCAAGTTGTCAAGGACATTAGACTGAGGAAGTTTGCCCCGGTTTACTTCCTCCAGGGCGAGGAAACGTTCTTCATTGACAACATCATGCAGCACATCGAGAAGCTGGCCATAGACGACTCTCAGAAGGATTTCAATCAGTACATTTTGTATGGAAAAGAGACCTCTTTTGAGCAAGTAATTTCGACCGCTAGGAAGTTCCCCATGATGGGTGAGCGCCAGGTCATTCTGGTGAAAGAGGCACAGGAAATGAAAGGCTGGACCAAGGAGCAGGATCAGAACCTATTGCTTAATTACCTCGAAAACCCCATGCCAAGCACAGTGCTCGCTTTTGCTTATAAATACAAAACGCTGGACAAGCGAACTAAGCTTGGGAAGTCTATTGACAAACTCTCAGTTTCGGTACTGAGTAAAAGCATTTACGATGATCAACTTCCAGGTTGGATTCATGGATATGTGAAGGCCGTGGATGCGAGCATTTCGGATGAAGCCTGCATGTTGCTCTCAGAAAATATCGGCAACAATCTGCAGCGACTGGCCAATGAGATCGAAAAGCTTCTTCTGAATGTTAAGGAAGGAAAGTCTATCGACAAAGATCTGGTGCATACCTATGTTGGCATCAGCAAGGAGTTCAACACCTTCGAGCTGCAAAAGGCCATTGGCTTTAAGGATCATGCAAAGGCCATGAAAATCGTCAGGTACTTTGCGGAGAATCCGAAAAATAATCCATTGGTGCTGGTTCTTTTCGGGCTCTATTCGTATTTCTCAAAACTGCTGACACTGCATCAAACGAGTATTTCTGATAAATATGAATTAGCCAGAACCTTAGGTGTGGGTCCACGTTTTGTACCCGAGTATCAGCGGGCTTCTGGAAACTATAGCCTACCGATTGTTGTCCGAAATCTGGATTATGTCTATCAGGCGGATTTGGCGAGTAAAGGAATCGATAGCATTGGGAAAAAAGAGAAAGAAGTTTTGACTGAACTCATCTATAAGTTGATGAATTGATACCATTTTTCAATTGTTTACGTTCAACCATCAAATCAAAAAATGAGATTTAAACTACTGGCTTTATTGTTAGGTGTGATCACCACATTGCAGGCTCAGAACTACATCAGTGAGCAGCAGCCTGATTTTTATTTCAATGAGGCAATCTCACTGTACCAATCTGGTGATTATACGGCAGCCAAGCAGCTGATTGATAAATACTTAGTGCATGAAGAAACCCCGGAAGCGCTGTACTATCGGGCGATGAGTGCCATTCGAAGTGAGCAGAAAGCGGGCGAATACTATGTGAATTCATTCGTGAAGAATTACCCACTGCACCCGCTAGCACACAAGGCGAAGTTTGAACTAGGTCATCATTATTTCACCAAAAGAAATTATCAAAAAGCACTTCTAACATTCGGAGGAATGAACATTGATGCCTTGGACAAGAAGCAAGAGGAGCAAGCGCAGTTTGAGAAAGGCTACTCTTTGTTACAAATGAAAATCACTAATCAAGGAGTCGAAGCATTGAAAGCGGCTTATGAATTCAATGGAGATTTCAAGCATGAGTCAGCTTATTACATCGGCGTGATGTCCGAGGGCGGGGAGGCTGAAAAATGGCTTCTGGCAGCAGCTGAAGATGAAGAATGGCAAACGAAATCGGCCATTTATCTTTCTCAGATTTATTTGAACTCTGGCGAATATGAGAAGTTGCAAACGCTCAACCAACCGATCCTCTCCAAGGCACGAACCAAGGAGAATTTCCAGCTTCATATGTACACTGGAGAAAGTTATTACCAGGAAGAAAAGTATCGCCAGGCGACCAGATATTATGGGGATGGGCTGGCCTTGGGTGCAGGCAAGGCGGATGCCGAGACTTTGTTCAAAATAGGCCACTCGTACTATGAAATTGGTGAGAAGGAAAAAGCGATTGAACAACTTAAACTTTCTGGCCTTAACGAGACCGCAACCGGTCAGGCCAGTGCCTTTCAATTGGCCAAAATTTATACGGAGATCGGGCAACTATCTTCTGCACTCAACGCATACGAAATTGCTGGAGAAAGCGATCATGATCCCAAGATTCAGGAAGAGGCCCAATTTCTGGCGGGTAAGATCAGCGTCCAGTTAGGGCAGTTCGGCCAGGCCATTCAAAAGCTCGAGTCATTTCTAGGCAACTTTCCTTCAAGCGACATGGCAGACGAAGCGAATGAATTATTGTCGAGCGCCTACTTGAATACGTCGAATTACGATTTGGTCATCGCACATTTCGAGAAGATCAATTCGACGAGTCGGATAGTCAAGAAGAATTACCAGCAAGTGACTTTGCTAAAAGGTATGCAATCGTTCAGTGACCGGCAGGTAGAAGTGGCAATGACGTATTTACGAAAGAGTGTTCAAAGTCCGGTGGACCGAGCCAAAGAAGTAGAGGCGTATTATTGGATCGGAGAATGTGAGTTCATTTTAGGAAATACTGACAAGGCAAAAACTGCTTACAATAAGGCCAAGAACCTGGATTCAACAAATCCATTGCCTGAATACGGCTTAGGATATCTGGCGTACAATGATAAAGACTATGCCACAGCGAAGAATCATTTCCAGGCCTTCAGGAATAAGCTGAAGGTGCCTCATCCATTTAGATCTGATGCTACCCTGAGGATTTCTGATTGCGATTACGCTCTAAAAAACTACGACGCAGCACTGAGTGGCTATAATTCGCTTTCGGGATCATCGGTGGCGCAGGATTACATTCAATATCAGATCGGATTGATTCATCAATTGAACGGTCGGGTTGAACCTGCAGTGAGCGCGTACATGCGGGTCATTGAAATGCAGAATTCGACCTATCGAGACAATGCCCTCTTCCAAATTGCTCAGACCCATTTTGAGGATGCCAATTTTGAATCATCGATCACTGCTTTTACCAGTTACATTAATCAATATCCCAATGAAAATCTCGCTCCTTTGGCTAGGATCAAAAGAGGACTTTGTTACTTCAATCAAACCAATTTTGAATTGGCACAGTCAGATTACCAATTCGTGCTAGATAATCACATCACGCACCCGGCCGCTCAGAATGCACTATTGGGTATTCAGGAGTTGCAGAAACAAGGAGTTGAAATTGATTTTGAGACTTATCTCAGCGTCTACCGGGCTGCTCATCCGGAGGATTCCAGCCTGGAGACTATTGAGTTTGAGCAAGGAAAAGCACTTTACTTCGCTGCGAAGTATGATCAAGCAGTTCTCAAGTTTGAAGCACTACTTAATTCCAACCCTAATGGAGCGTTCACAGAGGATATCATTTATTACCTGGGAGACTCCTACGACAAAATCGGGGAGCTCAACAAGGCAAATAACAACTATGAAAAAATCATCGCCATGTCACCGTCTAAATACCTCAATCGGGTTTTGGATAAGAGGGGCAAATTGTTGTTAACTCTTGGAGAAGGCAACAAGGCCATTGAGAATTATACCCTACTGAAAACCCAGAGCAAAAACCGAAAGGAAAATTACCTAAGCACTGAGGGCTTGATGAAGTCATTTTTTCTGACGGAAGATTTCCAAAAATCCATCGAGCAAGGGCGGATGATTACGGATGCTGAATGGAAGCCTTCAAATGCAGAAAATGAGGCATTCTTATATATTGGAAAATCACTGATTAGACTAGGTGATAGCACGGCAGCAGTTGATGAATTCTTAAAAGTCATCAATGGTAGTTCGGATGAATTGGCCGCTGAGGCGAAATACCGAATCGGAGAAATTCAATTCCAGCAAGGAAATCATCAACAATCTCTGGAGACGCTCTTTCAGTTAAATTCCAGCTATGGCGCCTATCAAAATTGGATCGGAAAGTCCTTTTTGCTGATCGCGGATAATTACATCGCCACGGAAGAATGGCTGCAGGCCAAGGCAACACTGAATTCATTGATAGAAAATTTCCCGAACGAGGGAGTGAAATCACAGGCCAGAGCCAAACTAAGGCAGATAGAAGCTGCACAAAACGCTAAAATCTCTCAAGACACCATCAAATGAGGAAGTTAGTTTACATAGGAGCATTGCTGACAATGATAGCTGGATTCGCACAGGTAGGAGAGGTCAGCTCAGAAGAAATTGTGATTGAGAAAAACAAGGAAATAACCCTGCCTCGTGCGGATAAATTGTATCTCCCTGTAACTCCGCCCGATCCGGTAAGGGATTCGATCCGCCTTTCATTCAATGTATCTTCTCCTAGGTTCAACATTCCGGCCTATGCCCCGAACGTCGTTCCATATGCGTACATAGCGAGACGACAACAGTTGACGTATCAAAATTTCTTCAAACTAGGCTATGGCAGTTTCGGGTCACCCTTGGTTTCAGCCTATGCTGGAAAGGAGACCAAGAAATTAACCTGGGGAGCTTGGTTGCATCATGAGAGCTTCGCAAAAGGGCCAGTCAGAAACACTCAGAGTGGGTCTTCAACAAGCTATGCAGATGTCTTTGCAACGTTACAAAACCGTAGATGGTCGTTCACCCCGACGGTCGGATGGCAATCGAATGCATATCGGTTTTACGGGTATGACGACTCAGATACAAGAGCCACAGACGATAAAAGCTCTGTATCAAATGTTCGTTTTTCGGCATCACTAGAGGAAATCTATGACAATAAGTTTTCGATTGAGTTCAAACCTACTTTCATCTCCACTAATCAAAGCACTCCTTCCGGTGCACCATCAAGCTCAGAAAGCTATTTCGATCTTAGCACAAAAGGGAGCTACAAATTCGATAGCACTTTGTCTGCAGGAGTGGAATTACAGCTTGGAGCGATTTCTTTCACAAGCGAGTCAAAAATCAACAGAAACTATACGATCGTCAATCCTTGGGTTGGAGTCCAGCGACCAAATCTTTTCATCAAAGCAGGAGTGCAAATCGCCGCTACCAATGACACGATTATCAGTGGCACCAAAAGCTTTTTCTATCCTGATATTTCTGCTGAGTGGACAGGTGTTCCCGGCTGGACAGTCTATGGAAGTCTAAGTGGTCAGCTTAGACCGGTCACTTTCAACGGACTGACCCAAGAGAATGTCTTTTTGGATGATAGCTTAACCATGGCACATGAGAATGTGCAAACGAGTATTGGAGGAGGAATCAGAGGAGCTATCACTTCAAAGGTTCATCTGAACACTGGGGTTAATCTTTCCTCGGTAAAAAATATGAGCTTCTTTGCACCCTCGTTAAGCGATAGTGCAAGATTTATAATTCTAGTTGATCCTGAGGCTGTTACAGTATTTAATCTATATGGTCAATTGAATTGGCAGCCGCGCTTTGGGACCCACATTGGGATGCGTGCAGACATATACGGTTATGGAATCGATACCTATGATGAAGCTTGGAATCGTCCGGGTTTCAAGTTGTCAATGGATTGGATTCAACGATACTCTGATAAGATTAGCTCGAGAATGATTTTAACTTCATTGGCCGGGATCAAAGCACCTGCTCCGGTTACTTACGAGTCCCAAACCCTTGATGCCATCGTTGACCTAAGCATAGAAGGAACCTATCGGATAAATGATCGCGCTGAGGCGTTCGTCTTATTTCAAAATGTCTTTGGAGGTGAATATCAACGCTTCCTAAACTATCCAGCTCGAGGATTGGCATTTAAACTAGGTGGAACCTACCGATTCTAATTTCAGGATTTACCCTCAATTATCCTTAAAAAAGCCGTCAATATTTCAGTTTTGATTATCTTGGTTCGAACAAAAATCAACCTTCATGGCCGAAGAAAATAAGAATCAAGATCCTGAGGAAGAAAAAAACGAAAACGCGAATGACGATGATTTCGGTTTGCCGGATTTCGAATTTGAAGCCTTAGATGACGATGATGAGGATGACGCTCCTGCAGCATCTTCTGATGAACCAGACACTGCACCAAGTGAGACTGAGGAAGAAGTTCCTAGTATGGATGCTGATGATCTGGAAGATTTAGATCTTGACGGAGTTGAGGACTTAGATCTTGATGATCTGGATTTGGAAGATCTGGATTTGGATGACGTTGATCTTGAGGACGTTGACCTGGATGATCTGGACAGTGATTTGGATGATATTGACGCCACTATTGAAGAAACAAGTGTGCCGGAAAGCAATGATGAACCTACGGATTCTGCTAGTGATGATTCGGTGGATGAGCCTGTAGGGGAGTTGGAAGACGATGGCCTTTTTTATGAAGAAGAGTCATTCGAAGATTTTGATGGAGATTTTAGTGAGGAGAAAACGGAAGCAAGCCAAGAAGTTGAGGCTTCCTTGCAAGAATCTGATGGATCGGAGTTTTTAGAAGAAGAAGTAGAAGGAGCCGAGCCATCCGATGCTGCAGATGGTAACATTTTTGGTGACGATGATGATTCTGAGTTAGACTTGGGCGAGGATGATCTTTCGGGACTGGAACTGGGAGGTAGCAGTGATGAAGAAGAGCCCGTTCCATTTGCACAAAGAGAATTGTCCGATGAGTATACTGGTTATTCTGGTGCAGGCGTAGATGAGGCCGAGGTACCGGAAATCAGTGATGAAGAAGTATCGAGCTCTAAATCCAAGTTTGCCCGAATCGTGGTGCTTGGCACTATCATGTTTGTGGCAATAGGCTTTGCATTCCTTTATTGGAACGGTACCATTGACTTAGGTGGAGGTGAAGGAGAGTCAAAAGGAGAAGTGGCTCAAAACGACGAATCTCGAAATGAAGGAGCTAAAGAAGGCGAGAATAAAGGAGGTTCGGCATCTGGAGGTGAAGAATCAGGAGAAAATCAGGCAGGGTCAGGAAAAGAAGAACCTGTAGAAAAGACTCCAGCAAAAACTGAGACTAAGAAACCAGAAAACAAACCTAAGACTCAACCCAAGAAGACGACTTCAAAACCAGCGGCTAAGAAGCCCTCAACTAAGAAGCCTGCTACTACACGACCAGCGGCATCTGCTGGAGGTGTGACAGTGCTTCAGTCGAGAGCAAATCAGGGGCATCTGATTGCAGCAAGTTTTGGTGATGAAAGAGGTGCACAGACTTATGCCAAAAAGTTGGTTTCACAAGGGGCAAGTCCTTCCATTATTCCACCATTTGGTCAATCCAATAACTACCGAGTTGCCGTGGCTTCTTTTGCAACTCAAAATGAGGCCTTACAAAATCTTGATAGTTATCGAGAAAGATTCGGCAGTGGAGTCTGGGTACTCCGGTACTAGTTTTGCTAAAATCATTAGAAACCCACTCAAGTCTCTTGAAGCTTGAGTGGGTTTTCTATTTTTGTGCCGAAAAATTGACACTAAATCATACCAATTCCCGTTTAAGCGGAGAACTTAAGAACATATGCTAACAGCCATTTTGCAAGAAACTGAGTTACCCACCGAACTTGTAGGTGAGGCCACAGAATCCATTTCACTTTTAGAACTCATCCTCAATGGAGGATTCATGATGATACCATTGTTCATACTTTGGATGATTGGAATCTACGTGTTCGCCGAGCGAATGATGATGCTGCGAAAAGCTGCTCAAACTCCGGAAGATTTCAAGGATCGGATTCGTCAGCTGGTCGTCGGAGGAGACATCCAAGGAGCGAGGATGATGTGTGTACAGACAGATACGCCAGCCGCCCGAATGATCGAAAAAGGAATCACTAAAATTGGCAGCACCTTAAAGAATATCGAGGTAAGTATTGAGAACCTTGGTAAAATCGAAATCTATCGACTGGAAAAAAATCTAAACCTGTTGGCGACTATCGCCGGGGCTGCTCCGATGATCGGATTCCTTGGAACCGTAGCTGGGATGATCCAGGCTTTTATGGCAGTAGCACAAGAAGAAGGAGCTGTTAGCCCTAAACTTCTTTCCGGAGGAATTTATGAAGCATTGATAACGACTGCAGCTGGATTGGTGGTAGGTATACTGGCCTATTTGGGATACAATTATCTGGTAGGAAAGGTGTCTAAAGTGATCCATACCATGGAGTACAACGCGATTGAGTTTGTGGAGCTACTTCAAGAACCTCAGAAGAAGTAAGGATGGATTTAAAGCCTAAAAATAAGGTAGATGCAGGTTTTAGCATGTCAGGAATGACGGATGTCATTTTCCTGCTTTTGCTTTTCTTCATTCTGTCCAATTCATTCATCACGCCATCTGGCTTACCAGTTAATCTACCAGCTTCAAAGAGCTCAGAGATAGTTCTTCAGAAAGTCAGCGTGTCGATCACGAAGGATTTGAAATACTACGTAAACGATAGGCAAGTTTCAGTGAATCAATTGGAGGGTGTTTTGCGTTCTGCTTTAACAGAAGAGCAAGGAGTTGTGGTGTTACATTGCGATGAGGGAGTGCCGGTTAAGCATTTGGTGAAGGTTGCCGGAATTGCTACCGAGCTTGAAGCAAGGGTATCTATCGCTACCAAACCAGAACAGTAACATGGAAGAGGGAACACAAGAAAAGAATCGGAAAAGGAAAGCCTGGATGACCTCTGTGGGGGTGCAGGTACTCCTTTTGGCGCTTTTCTATTTCTTGGTGGCATGGAGAGAGCCCAATCCTCCGAATCCCGAATTTGGTATTGAGCTCAACTTCGGACTAGAACAAAGTGGACAAGGTAGTACACCGGTCACAAGCCCTGTCCAAGAAGAAACGAACGAGCCGGAAGAGTCTGCGCCTGAATCCTCTGAGCTAAATCCAGAGGAGACTTTAGAAGAGGTTACAAATCCTGATCCGGTGGAGACAGTTGAGAACCCTGAGCCCGATGTGGTGCAGGAGGAATCTACTTCCAGCTCGAGTCAGGTAAGTGAAAATCCTACAGAAACGGACGAGCCTGCTGAAACAACCTCTCAACCAACAGCCACCGAAACAGCTGAAGAGACCAATGAATCTCAAGGTGACACTGGTGAATCGGGTGATCAAGGTGATCCTGAGGGGGACATCAATGAAGAGGCTCTCTATGGAAACCCAGGTGGTGGAGAAGATGGATCGAGTTTGGAAATGTCAGGCTGGGAGTGGGATTCTCCTCCTGATCCAGAGGATACTTCAGATGAGGCTGGAAAAATTGTTTTTGAAATCACTGTAGATTCTGATGGCTATATCACGCAAGTGAAGAAAATCTTAAGCACTGTTTCACAGCAAGTGACGCTAAAATACCAGCAATCCATAGAGCTATTGACTTTCTCTAAGACCTCATCCTACAAGCCGGCACCTTCTTCAAAGGGTAAGATTACCTTCATCATCCGAGCGAATTAAATGTCCACGTATTCTGAAACTCTGGACTATCTCTATTCCAGGCTTCCAATGTATCAACGTATTGGGAAAACGGCTTTCAAGAAAGACCTTACGAATACGGTACGACTGATGGAGGGATTGGATAATCCTCACAAGAAATTCAAGTCTATTCATATCGCGGGAACCAACGGCAAAGGAACCTCGGCGCATGCACTGGCAGCAATTCTTCAGACCGCAGGCTATAAGACGGGGTTGTATACTTCTCCTCACTTGAAGAATTTCACTGAAAGAATTAAGATCAATGGCGAGGAAGTGTCCCGGGAGTTCGTTATACAATTTGTCGACACAAACAGGCAGCTCATTGAGGAAGTCAATCCATCGTTTTTTGAAGTGACGGTGGCTATGGCTTTTGACTTTTTCGAAAAAGAGTCAGTCGATATAGCCGTGATAGAAACGGGGTTAGGAGGAAGGCTGGATAGCACCAATGTCATCACGCCGGAGGTAAGCTTGATCACGAATATTGGTCTGGAGCATACGGACCTGCTAGGTGACACCATCGAAGAAATAGCTTTTGAAAAGGCCGGAATTATAAAACCAGAAATTCCGGTGGTTGTAGGGTCGGATATGGAGCCGAACGCTGTAGAAGTGGTTCGTAAAAGAGCACTGGATTTAAATTCACCTTTCTCACAATCAAAAGCTGGATCGTCTTTACCTGACAGTCCAAATTGGCCTCCTTATTTTGCTAAGAATCTACCCGGTGTACTTGAGACTATTAACCAACTGAGTCGCAAGGATTTTAGCATTTCAATGGAAAACATCACCAACGGCTTGAATGACTTTCAGAACATCACCGGACTCAAAGGACGATTTCAGAAAATTAACGACCAGCCGTCTGTGATTGCGGATGTGAGTCACAATGCGGATGGGCTGAGATTACTTTTTGAGCATGTAAATCAACTGAGTTATAGTAATCTGCACATCATCTTCGGAACAGTGAAGGATAAAGACTTGGAGCCAATATTCAGGGTACTTCCAAGAGGAGCTCAGCTCTATTTCACTCAGTCTTCTGTTCCCAGAAGTTTATCTGTGGGAGAATTAATGAATGCTGCGACGCGCCATGGATTACATGGAGTACCTTTTGATGACGTCAACGACGCAAAAAAAGCAGCATTGAAAAATGCTGCTTCTGATGATTTGATATTTATTACCGGCAGCACCTTTGTGGTGGCCGACCTTGAAGAATTGTAACTACTTGATGTTCAAGTGGTGTACATGGTCTCTCACGACATCAATCCGCTTGGTGATGTGCTTGACATATTTTTGAAGTTCAACTTCCAACATATAGATCTCCCCATCTTTATCCTCTCCGGTTTTCCTTGCGTTTCTTTCAATATCGTTTCTTGCATCACATTCCTCATGTAAGAAAGAAAGGAAATCTCGAATGCTGTAGTCAGACTCCAATTTCTCAATATCTTTTAGTGTCTTTTTCATCTCAGCGTCACCACCAAACCGAGCTCTTTTAGCTATTGTCTGGTAGAGAACTGAGTCATAATGATGGATGCCTCTCAATGTTCCGATCATATCTTCTCGATAAGGTTTCACCGTGCAGAATTCTGAGAGACCTTTATAAGTGGCCAATTTCTCAGCTTGACCGTCCCATTTCAGAGTCAGTTCTTCCAGTTTCTGTCCCACATTTTCTTCCTGTGCAATTGATGACTGGAATAGGGCTAATAAACAAATGGCGATTGCGATAGACTTTTTCATAACATTCAGATTATCCTAGTAAATATCGGAGGAATCAGGTCATTTCACTCTTTTGGCTGCCTATTTTTGCAAGAAAAAATTGGCACGACCCAATAAACTTGAGAGATACGCTCAGAATGCGGCTAGTGAAAATGTCCTCGAACCGGAAAAAGAACTCTTTCAAAGCATTGCTGGGAAATGGAAATCGGAGTTCTTCAACAATTCAAATCCACTCGTATTAGAGTTGGCATGCGGCAAAGGAGAATACACGATCGGACTGGCGGAAAAATTTCCCGACAAAAATTTTGTTGGTATTGACCTGAAAGGGGATAGGATTTGGGTGGGTAGCCAGAAGGCCCAGGAAAGTGATCTGAGGAATGTTGCATTCATCAGATCCAGGATTGAGCTGCTGCCCAAACTTTTCAATCCACAAGAGGTGGATGAGATTTGGCTGACATTTCCAGACCCCAGACCTAAGGATCGTGACGAAAAGCACCGGCTAACCAATATGTATTTCATGAATCTGTACCGGAATATCCTCAACTCGGATGGTTGGTTTAGGTTCAAGACAGACAATACAGAATTGTTTGATTACACGCTTGAGGTGCTAAGTGATGTTCCGGTCAGAAACCAGGAAAGCACGCATGATTTGTACAAATCACCGTTGCTCGATGAGCATCACGGCCTACAAACAAAGTATGAGAAAATATGGACGGCAAAAGGCGAAACCATTAAGTACTTAAAACTTAAATTTGAATAACATCAATGGAGTTAAATATGAAAAACCGAATTGTGATTTTATTTCTAGCATGTGGCTTGGTTGCATGTGGTTTTTCCCAAGGCAAAATTCAGGAAATCAATGCTGAGAAGCTAATTGAGCTTCGTGATTCGGGGATTAAGGTGGTTGATGTTAGAACCGCTGAGGAATACCGTGAAGGAAGAATTCCGGGAGCGGAAAATGTGATTCTTTCGGAATCTTTTGCCGAGAGTTTGAAAAGCCACGATAAAAATGAGCCCGTGGTTCTTTATTGCAGATCAGGAGGAAGGAGTACAAACGCTGCGAATCAGTTAAAGTCGGCTGGATTCAGATTAGTTTATAATTATTCTGGAAGTTATTTGGACTGGACAGGGAGTGGTAGAAAGGTAGAAAAAAACTAAGCCTTCATCTGACGGGAAATCCGAGCAGTTTCGGAAATAATTCTTAAATTCCGTGGCGATATGACCAGCACTACTCAGACCGAACAACTTCCGAAACAAAAAACCCAAACAGAAGAGAATCCATCAGATATGATCTTCACGGTCGTGGGGCTTTTCATGGTTATGCTGTTGGTTTGGTTTACCATCAAGGGTAAGCTCAGGGATTGGTTAATGAAATGAATTGTCCTACCGGCAAAAAGAGCTTCGATTCTCGTGGGTTGGCCATAGAAGCGTTGATCCAAAATCACATCAGGTTTCATCACAATGCGGGAGCAGGTCCATTGAATGTTTATGAATGTCACGAATGTGGTCAGTATCACTTCACCAGTCGCCCACCAGAAGCTGAGGAGCTGACGGATCCGGAGATTCAATCCAGAATTCAAAAAGAAAAACGCGCGCTTGATTGGGAGCAAAAATTGAGGTAATAATGAAATAATAAATAAGGGCTCGTGCTCGTTTATCTGTTAATATTAAAAAAGAATATGAGACAGGTGAAGAACGAACAACAAGCAGAAAGGGAGGGACTAGGTCTATTTCTTCTGAAACTAATTCATAAGCACTTTGGGATTAGAAAACCTTGGGAAGCTTAGATGATATAAACCCCGATTATTCGGGGTTTTTCTTTTACGAAAAAAGGCAGCCAACTGGCTGCCTTTTCTATTTCATTTTAATGGGATCAATCAATCCAGGACATCATCAACGATCAACTTCAAGTGCTCTTTATGGGCCTTGGTCAAGGTGTTACCTGTTCCATTTGAGGCCATTCTTTTGATCTGCTTGAGATTGTACAAAGCCATTGATTTGGACGTATGGCTGTAGTTCTTCTCGTCCTTCACAATGTCCGCAAGCTTATTGGTATATTCTATCTGTAGATTCTGACGGAAAGTGTTAACACTCCCTCTGATATCTGCACTAAAGATGGCGTTATTTAATGCCGTCATCATTTCTCCCAGATCGTACTTGTTACCATACAATTGAGAATCTACCAAACGCTGCATGGTATTGTGATGAAGAAGATGCCTCAAGGCTTGATTCTGAATACTCAGAACCATGCTATGAATTTTGGGATCTTCAGGGCTGGAGAAGAAGCCGAATCCACGTCTCTGCATGGCTAAATAATTGTACAGGCCATTTGGTGCATCCCAAGCATTTGGCGCAAATACATATTTGCCCAACGCTTCCATCGCACGTTTCTGATCCGAATAGGCCACCGGCGTGAATGGCTGTGTTCCGCCTTCTTGACCTACTTCTGCTCTGTCCACATAAACTCCACCTATGTACCTGGAAACAACTTTAGAAGCTCCGCTATATTGGCCAGCCAGAATGTAGAAATTCTGACGGAGTTCCTGGTAAGTGTCTCCATCATCTAGCGTCTTTTCTTTAAGATCCTCCATCAGATTTCTGACGGTCTCAAATCTGTCAACACTATACGTGATTGCATCATTGGATAAATCTCCCGTGTTAACCCGTGGATCAATAGCCTTACCCGGTGATCGCATATCATCTGCGTCATTACCAAAGATCAATTCTGGTTCGGTGGAGCGAACCAAAAGTGCGTCCCTTTCAGAATCAGAATCGAATGGAGTGTATCCAAACTGAATCGCCCAGATATCATAAGGCCCGGGAGCTGCAGCGTAGTAATTTCCCTGCTTTTCTCGATTTCGAGTTACGTTAATTGCCGGATAATCCATGATGGAGCCTAACAAAACCCCCGAGGTAACTCCTTCTAGTTCTTTTGGTGATAGCAACTGAGATGATTTCATGTTATGGTTCAATCCTAAAGTGTGACCAACTTCATGGAGTATCAGATACATCATGGCCTCTTTTTTCATCCCCTTCATTTCCAAATCATCACCAGCAGAGCCATCCACGATATTTCCAAATAGAAGGTTTTGGTGCATGAAATCGCCTGCACTGCAGAACGTCTGATTCTTTTTGCCAAAGACGGGAATAAATGCTTCGTCTTCAGCCATTGATAAATCGAATAGTTTGGTGTACTTCACTCGATTGGAGAAGTGAACAAATTCAAGCATGATGTCGGCTCCCAGAATCTGACCCGTTCTTGGGTTAGTGAAACTCGGGCCATATCCACCAAAAGGTGGGTTAGGGGAACTTGTCCACCTGAGGACATTGTATCTGATATCTCCCGCATCCCAGTCAGCATCATCGGGTTGAATTTTCACGACCATCGCATTTTTGAACCCAGCTTTCTCGAATGCAGTATTCCAGGCTAGAACTCCTTCTCTGATCGTTTCCCGCCACTCATGCGGGGTGGTGTTTTCGATCCACCAGGTTATTGGCTCCACAGGCTCAGACATATCAGCGTCTGGATCCTTTTTAACCAAGTGCCATCTGTTGATCATGTCACGGTATGGGGTAGCTGAAGGATCGGTTTGATCATCTACCTGATTTAGAAAATAACCCACTCTTGGATCATCCATTCTTGGTTCAAATTCATTTTCCGGTACTTCGAGCAACGTATAGAAGACCTCAATGCTGACATATCGAGCATCCGTCACAGCGTCCCCGCCGTAGTTCTTTGGGCTCTTATTATCGTAGGCATATTGAACCGCGATGTTCAGGTTTTCCGGATAGTTTTTGATCGAGAGAATCTTGGTTTTGTCTTTGTTGGCACTTCCAAGCTTAAATGCTCGTGGATTGCTTGAACCAGAACCTTTGACCTGAGTAAGAGTCTCTTTGATAAAGAGATTGTCTGCATCGATTAAATAGACACCATTTTCCTCTACTTTGATTTCTTCACTGGCCATGATGGCTTTTGCGATGTTAGCATCGGCGGCATTTTTTAGCGCATTGTCATCATCAAAGTAGAATCCGGTATTCACTTTTTCGAATTCTAGTCGATTGAAGTACTTGTTGATCTTGAAGACGAACTCAGAATCATAAGCCCCACGAAACGCTCCGGCCTCAAGCACTCCATCTTTTACCTGTCCGAAGTAGATGTACTCTTTGCCAATCTGATCTTCCTTGATGGCCATCTTGATTTTACCGGATGTAGAATCCTGATAAATGGTAAAGATGCCGTCCATTCGAACGTGCTTCTTCGTTTCGTCAGCTATGGTTTTCTTTTTGTCCTCTTTCTTTTCAGCGGGAGCTTCTGTTTCGCCCTTCTTTTTCTTCTTTTTCTTTTGTGCCTCAGCAGGAACAGCAATGATCAACATCGCAATCGCTAGCATGAGTGTAGTTTTTAAGATTTTCATTTTGTTGAGTTTTATGCGAAAGAGTAATTTAATATAGCCGAGTGGCACTTGTAGATGGCCTATGATAAAGGGTGAAATTTTAGTGCGATTGGTAAAAGGTATAGACTGAAAAACATTCAGTCTGCTTATTTTCGTCGGGAATGAAGCAAGAAGACAATCCATCAACACCAAAGTGGCTCGCTGATCTTCAGCAGAGAAGTTGGGAACCCGAAATTCTTTTGTCAGGAATTGTCCTTTATGGGATGTTCAAGGTTCCGGATTTGCTCGATCAGTTTCAGCTCTATTTTAAGCTCAATATTTTCGGTGATTCTCAGGACATAGACAATATCGTTTCTTTGTCTAAAATGGGCATTTATTGGCTAATCACCGGCCTTATCATGCACCTGATTTGTCGAGGTATTTGGATTGGTATGGTGGGTCTTAGTTACACTTTTCCACAAGGGATCCGCTTTGAAAAACTCAAGTATAAAGGCAAATTTCAAAGTAAGGTAGAGAGAACACCTGCGTACCAGCAGATCGTGATCAGGTTGGAGAAGATCAGCAGTGCTTTGTTCAGCGTCTCGTTCATGCTTTTTATGAGTTTGATCGGTGGGTATCTGTTCTTTCTGATATTGCTTATTCTTCCGTTTACCATCATTTACATAGCATTTGACGTTAGTTTTGACAGTGTTTTTTGGGACTTTTTTCAGGTCTATGCATTGACGCTTGTTGGGGTGGGACTTTTAGGGTTATTGGATTTTGTGAGTCTCGGCTACTTCCGCAGATTCAAGTGGTTTGCCAAGACGTATTGGCCATTACATGTTTTGATAAGTTGGCTTACTATGTCACGTTTCTACCGGCCCATATACTATGGCATGGTGACTAACTTCAACAAATGGGCATTCTTTGCGATTTTGAGTGTTTTTACTGTGATAAGTATCATGGGTGCGAGTTCTCAAAATGAGTCTTTGTATCCGGGTGACAGTTTTTCGAGACTGGAAATGTGGTCCAATCGAAGTGGTCATGTTTCATATGCTGGATATTATGATGATCAAAATCAAGATATGCCTTCTATAACGGCGAGTATTCCTTCTGACGTCATTTCCTCAGATGTCCTCCGACTTTTCGTTGTGGCCAGAGTCCAGCGTGAAGACATTATCCTGGAGCATACACCTGTGGATTCTCTTAAAAAAATCTATAAGGACACGAGTACTGCAGCTCTGGAACTATGGTCGATAAAAGAATACTTTCAAATCAGAATTGATGGTGATTCTGTGGAAGTTCCACGCTGGTTTTTCCATTACAAGACGCACACTCAGCTACGCGGTTATCTCGCCTATGTGGATATTAGTCAATTGAATGAAGGACAGCACATCCTAGAGCTACTTCGACCAAGTGGAAGCACAATAGCTTATATCCCTTTTTACAGAGATGTCACCATGGTCAGGACACAAATTCAATTGCCGGATAAAAAGGAGAAAGAAAGTGCCGACTTCCAACCAAAACCATTCGGAATAAGAGAATAAAGCACAAAAAAAAGGCCCATTTACATGGGCCTTTCATTGCGTCATCTACCAAACCTAAAATTCTTATACTTCGGGCCTTTAAGGCCAGATCGTCTGTTTGTGAAAGTTACTAGCTGCGTGTTCTCAGGCTCTCTTTTCCAGATTTTAGCATTTTTGGCTTCCGGCCCTTGGAGCTTAACCTCCTTGATCCCTTCTACGGTTTCCAAAGCAACTGATGTTCTGTCTGTGTCAAAATAGGGTTTGTAATTTTTCGCTTGGGGACCTTTAAGCGGCTGCTTTTGAGCACTTACACTTGAAAATACAAATAATAGTGAAACGGCGATAAGTAGTTTTTTCATGACTGGGTTTGTTTAATGTTCTTTACAAGTATACGGGAGAGTCCAAAGAATGGGTATCTGAAAGTTTTGGTAATCTGGTCTCCGTATAAATACTTAATCCTAGAATTAAGAGCTCCAAGAACACATTATTCTTTGTGACGGAACCAGTCAATCCCAGTTGAAAACTTATCCACAAATTGACCTCAAGCCTTTGCTCAGCAAAGGATTCTTCTATTTTTGGCGACCGAATTTTAAAGGATATGAATCACGAAGAAAGAATTGCCAGGGAACTAAATATCAGTGCCAATCAGGTGAAAACCACGGTGAAGCTATTAGATGAGGGTGCCACCGTTCCCTTTATTTCGAGGTATAGAAAGGAATTAACCGGCAGTTTGGATGATGTTCAGGTCACCGGGATTCGTGATCGGATTATTCAGCTTAGAGATTTAGAATCCCGAAAACTGGCGATTCTCAAGTCCATTCAGGAGCAGGAAAAACTTACCCCCGAATTAGAAAAGAAAATTAATGCAGCTGAAACAATGTCAGCATTGGAGGACTTGTACCTGCCTTACAAACCGAAGCGTAAAACCCGCGCGAGCATGGCGAGGGAAAAAGGGCTGGAGCCACTGGCGTTAAAAATATTTGGGCAAAATGCTTTTGATGTACTAGCTGAAGCACAGAAATATTTGGATGACGAAAAAGGAGTGGGCAGTACTGAAGACGCCTTACAAGGAGCCAGAGATATCATTGCCGAAATGATCAATGAAGATGCCGAAACGCGTCAAAGAATTCGTGACCATTTCATGAAAAAGGCTACCATAACCTCACGAGTGCTAAAGGGCAAGGAGGAGCAGGCTGCCAAGTTTAAGGACTATTTTGAATGGGACGAGCCGCTGGCAAAGATCCCATCGCACAGATTGTTGGCGATCAGAAGAGGAGAGAAGGAGGGCTTCCTGTACATGAGCATACAACCCAGCGAAGAAGAGGCAATCGAAATCATTGAACGAAAATTTCACAAAGGAAATACGGAAGCTTCCGAGCACGTTAAAACGGCTATCAAAGATTGCTATAAGCGATTGATGAGTGTCAGCATTGAAACGGAAGTTCGGATGGCTACCAAGAAAAAAGCTGACGAGGAAGCCATTAAAGTCTTCGCTGAAAATCTGAAGCAATTACTTATGGCAGCCCCTTTAGGACAGAAAGCGGTCATGGCCGTGGACCCGGGATTTCGAACTGGATGTAAAGTAGTGTGTTTAAATAAGCAAGGTAAGTTGCTGGAATTCAAGACGATATTTCCCAATGAACCACAGAAGGACATGACGAGATCTGGGGAAACACTTAAACATTTGGTTGAGAAACACAAGGTTGAAGCCATTGCCATTGGAAACGGTACGGCCAGTAGGGAAACGGAGCAATTCGTCAAGTCACTGGGACTGCCGAAGGAAGTTGTAATTGCCATGGTCAACGAAAGTGGCGCATCCATTTACTCGGCTTCAGAAGTGGCCAGGGATGAATTCCCTAACGAGGACGTCACCGTACGCGGGGCAGTGTCCATTGGTCGGCGAATGATGGATCCACTAGCGGAGTTGGTGAAGATTGATGCCAAGTCAATCGGAGTGGGTCAGTATCAACACGATGTGGATCAATTGGCACTCAAGCAATCTCTGGATGACGTGGTGATGAATTGTGTGAACAACGTAGGAGTGGAGCTTAACACGGCCAGCAAGCAATTACTCACGTACGTTTCTGGGCTTGGACCCCAGATCGCTGATAACATTGTGAAATTCAGAGAAGAGAATGGCCCATTTACTTCCAGAGCGTCGCTTAAGAAAGTACCTCGGCTGGGAGATAAGGCATTTGAACAGGCTGCAGGTTTTTTACGAATTAAG
This sequence comes from Cyclobacteriaceae bacterium, assembly GCA_965212145.1. GTDB lineage: Bacteria > Bacteroidota > Bacteroidia > Cytophagales > Cyclobacteriaceae > JAAEPI01. The sequence goes on from CBDBUY010000009.1 coordinate 1,006,652, forward strand.
GATGCCAAAAATCCACTAGATGAAAGTGCAGTGCACCCGGAAAGATACGAGACTGTTCAGCAGATGGCCCGGGATGCACAAGCTAGTATTGATGAATTGATCAAGAAAGCCGAGCTTCGGAAGCAAATCAATCTGAATCGGTACGTAAATGATGAAATTGGCTTACCTACGCTAAAGGATATCCTAGACGAACTGGAGCGCCCGGGAAGGGACCCGAGGGATCAGTTTGAAGTCGTCACGTTCGCCGAAGGAGTCAATGAAATCACCGACCTGAAAGAGGGGATGACGTTACCCGGGGTGATAACCAACATTACTAAATTCGGTGCATTCGTAGATATAGGTGTTCACCAGGATGGGTTGGTACACATCAGTCATTTATCGAATGGATATGTCAGCGATCCAGCGCAGGTCGTTAAGCTGGGACAGAAGGTGAATGTCCGGGTTCTGGAAGTTGATGTGCCACGGAAGCGGATTTCACTTTCCATGAAAACCGAAATCGCACGAGATGCTCCGAAAACCGGAGATAAAAAGCGTCCCCGTCGAGAACAGTCAAAAACTCATATAAAGCCTAAAAAAGAGGTCAGAACTCCCGATGGTGACCTTCAGGCTAAGTTGGCCATGCTCAAAGGAAAGTTCGGTCAATAGCGTCTAGGCGAATATGTCAGAGACTAATGATAGGATCAATAACACGACAAAGATGAAAAATAAGAATCTCGCAATTCGTGCGCTTCCTTTCGATATTCCACTAAAGCCAAAAAGTCCGGCGACCAGTGCCACGATCATAAATACTACGGTCCAATAAAGCATAATTGTGTTCGGTTAAGAGTCTTACATTGATTTCTCACCAAGAGGAGAAAACTCTATGCCATCCGGACATGAAGGCATTGCAGGGCTTTATGGCCACATTTTCCTCTAAAATCTAGATCGAATTTCTCGATATGGGAATCCACCATTTTGGAAACAACCTTTCAGGTGTCATATGAACTGATTGGGTGGCTTGGTATGCTTTTTTCTTGTTAAGTGGTGTAATTAAACACGTTGATTCAAAGCGGATCAACCTTAATTTTTCACTTAAAAACATATTAGATAAACATGGAAAACGAAATTATTGAAAACGGTACGTCAGACAAGAAAAGAAGGGTTCATAAACTACTTGGTTACGAGACAGAGGGAGCTGAGCAGTTAATTTCGGCCATGAATATTCTCATAGCGAATTACAGTGTTCATTATCAAAAGCTCAGAAACTATCACTGGAATGTGAAGGGTTCAGACTTCTTTGACATTCATGAGAAATTTGAGGAGCAATACAACTTCGCCAAAGTGGCGATTGACGATCTCTCAGAAAGAGTGAGAGTATTTGGTGGAACACCTATGAGCACGATGAAGGAGTATCTCGAAGCATCCGATATTAAGGAAACTGGAACAGATTTGAATTCCATGGAAATGGTCAAGGAAATCATTCGAGATTACAGAACTCTTCTAGAGCACCTATTCACGCTCGTGGAAGTAGCTCTGGAGCACGGTGATAGCGGAACCGAAGATCTGGCCAAAGGAATCATTAAGAAGCTGGAGAAGAATCATTGGATGATGAACTCTTTCTCTTACGGATCAGACTCCTAAGTAACCAACCACGCTTGGAAGAAAGCCGATCGTTTTGATCGGCTTTTTTATTGTGATTCTCATTCAGAATGTTTGTGAAAAAGTGTACCTTTAATAAAGGTGCATGATACCGGATCTGCCTAGGAGGATTTGGTCACGTACACAAAAAGCCACATGAAGTGGCTTTTTTGTTTGTTTTAATCCTTTCCATTCAACCACCGCCAGAATCTTCCAAAAACAGATTTTGGTGCAACTTCTTGAGGTGTGGATGCCGCTTCTTGCTTTCTTTCAGGATCAGGGACATGCACTCGCTTCTTAGGTTTGCGAACCACCTTCTCAGATTTTGCCCGCTCTAATTTTTCTCTGTAGTGCGCTTCTTTACGTCTCTTGCGCTCCCGTTCTTCCTTTTCCTTTTCCCGACGCTCTTTTCGTGCCTCGTACTCCTCTTTTTTTCGCTTTGCCCTTATTCTGCGCTTTTCTTTTTCTTCTTCGCTGAGCTGAGGTCTTCGATTTTTGCCTCTATTTTCCTTCTCCTCATCCTTGGGTTTTTCCTCCTTCTTTTTAGGCTCGGGTAACTCCACCTTGCCGACCACCTTCAGCCCAGCCAACTCTTTCTTGGGGGCTTTGATGCGCTTGATTTTGTCCAGGTTCGGAACTTCTTCTCCCGCCTCCAGCATTTCGATCAACTTGTCCGTCTGGATGATCTCATCTTCAGCTGGCTCAGGGGCTGCTTCTTCGACAGGCTCTGGAGTTTTCTACCTCTTCAACTTTTTCTTCTTCTATTTCTTCAGTGATTTCCTCCTCCTCAACTTCATCAACAATTTCAACCGAAGACGCCTCGGTTTCGACTTCCTCTACCGCCTCTGATTCAATGTCATCAACTTCTTCAGTCAATTCCTCCTGATCCTGTTCTACTTCCGATTCATTTGATTCTGCTTCCAATTGTTCCGGCTCGGGGACCTTTTCCACTTCTTCCTCAACGACCTGAGGGACTAGCTGGAAATGTGAAAAGACCTTATCCTCAATGGTGTCATAGAGTTTGGCATTGGGATGAAATTTCTCCCCGGTTTTCTTCCTCGAGATATTCTATAATGTCCTGAACGGGAATTTCATACTTACGTGCCAGCTGTCCGAGTCTCATAGTGCAGGTGATTCAAACCGCAAAACTAAACGGTGTTGGACATTTACTGGTCAAGAATCCTTTTCTATCTTTCCCCAAAATCAGTCTACTATGAATGTCATCCGCCGATCCGTGGTAATTGCCTTGACCGTCACTATTATCGGCTTACTAGGATTTTTGGTTCAGGAGGAGTTCGTCTTGCGAAAAGTGAAAAACGATTTGGTGGAAATTTCCAAAGCCAAATACGGGCTTTTCAATGTGGACGAATGGAAGTCCATCATCACCAATATCGTGCATAAGCGGATAGAGGAATTCCAGCTGACCGATGATAATAAGGAGCTGCTGAGAGAAAAAATCAGTCTGTATCTCCATGAAGCCATTGATAATTACGAAGAGGATTTTGAGGAAAATGAAAGTCGGTTTCTAAGGCGCGCTTTCGTGGGGTTAACCGATGGATTCGAGCGATTGAGGAAGTCCATCCCGGAAATTACCGAGAGCATCATCCTCAATTTGGAAGAGCCCGACACTCGTGATCGCCTACAGGCCTTTTCGCTTGACCTCATCGATCAATACGCCTGATGACACCTTCTCTGAAGTGGATTACAACGAATTTGAAGTGATACTGAACAGACATGGGGCCACCAATAAATCCGAACTGTTAGAAATCCTGAACGAAAAGCAGGAGAAGAGCCGAAAGGAAATTCAGTTGCATCGCTTGTTCATTTATAGCATCGTATTGATCCTCATCGTTTGGCTGTTGGTGGATAAGAAATGGCGTGTCTTTGACCTGAAGGTTTGTTGTGTTCTGGCAGTTTTCCTTTTGGCCTCTGCACTCACTCTGCCCATGATCGATATTGATGCACGTGTGCAGGAGTTCAGCTTCAGCATCCTGGGTGAGCCCGTCAGTTTTGAAGATCAGGTGCTGTACTACAAGAGCAAAAGCATCCTGGAAGTCGTGCGGCTTATGATGACCCAAAACCGACCAGATGTATTGGTGGTGGGCTTTTTGGTGCTGACGTTCAGCGTGCTTTTTCCGCTGGTCAAACTGCTGCTTTCATTCTTCGCGATGGAGCGTCCTGCCTTTTTGAAAAAGGGAATTGTCAAGTTTTTCGTCCTTAAATCCGGCAAATGGTCGATGGCCGACGTGATGGTGGTGGCCATCTTTATGTCTTACATCGGTTTTTCCAGCATCCTCAGCGAGCAGCTTAATCAGCTTCAACGTGTATCGGAAAACCTGGAAGTACTGACGACCAACAAGTCTGTTTTGAATACCGGCTTTTTTCTCTTTGCCCTGTTCGTGCTGTTGAGCATGGTCATTTCCACAAAGATTCAGAGGTTGCTGACGAGTGAGGAGTAGGGTTTGGGGGATTTTTCGCTCCGCGATGCTCCGGTTCGAAGTGACGTCTTTTATTACCGTCACTTCGACTGTAAGGAGAAGTCCCCTGAATTGATGGGATGTCTCTTCGCTAAGCTCGCTCGACATGACGGTTATTTCACACTCTCTTCCACAATCTTCACCTCCTCCTCACTCAGCCCATACAGCTGATACACCAGCTGGTCTATCTCCGCTTCCTCCTTGCTGGTGTCTGCCTGAGGGTCTGCTTTCTTGGCGGCCAGGATGGTGGTGACCAGGGATTCTATCTCCGAGCGCTGGGGGTCGGTGGGAGTGGCGATGGGGAGAAGTTCTATCTTATATTTTTTTCCAACGATTGGTACCCATTCCAGTCGTTGTGGAAATTTGATTGAAGTACCACTCAGAAACTCGCGAATTCAGAATGGCAAGTGTGTACTTCAAATCATCTCCTGTCATCAAAAAGGAAGTGGCCTCAACGTAATAATTTCCTTCATCAAACGTAAACTTGGGCTTATCGGAAATCTCACCCCAAATTATTTTGGGCTTGTTAAAGTCCTTCCAATAGGCAATCGAATCCTGAGTTTCAAACCAATCATGAGAAGTTTTCTTTCGACTTCCTAACTCACCTGATTGCATTAGTCTTTGTTTCCCAATTTCTTTTTCAAAGTAATCTTTAATTCCAGTGAAATCTTCAATCTTCAAATGAAGGCTCGGAAACGTGCAAATTGCCCATTGATTCTGATAGTTCAGTTCAAACTTCTGAATGTCCCTGCCTCGCACTATTGGTTTGATAATTTCAACTGATTTAGGATCGCCTTCTATTAGCTCAGCTCGCTTTTCTGAATCAATAATAAATGCCTCATTGTAGCCGGTCTTAATTCCAAAATTAATCGTAAAATCCAATTCACCGAGTCTTATTCCATTCTGATCTATTTTCTCTTTAATCAAATAGGAAGCCTTGTTCGATACAATCCATTCATCACTTTCAGGAATGGCAAACTCAAAGGCATGCTGATTGAAATATGTGCTTAGCGATTCACCAAGAGTATAATCCTTTGAAAGATTGCAAACCGGAAAATCAGACGTGGTTGGTTCCTTTGATAGGCTGATGATATTGGATTCGACTGTTGCTTCATCAAAAACTTGAATGTCTTCGATGTTGAGCAACCACTCGGGTTGAGCTGATTTCTTGAAGAAAGATTTTAATGGATTTCCATAAATAGCCCTTAGCCAAGAATTCGAGGTAATAAATGTGAGTTGCCCTTTTGGTCTAATCACCTGAACGCCGCGCTCATAAAAAAGTGCATACAAATCAGTTCCTTTCATGTACGTCTCATACAATCCTTTGGATAAGAACTTTGATTGCTCCTTGAGTTTAGTAACTGAGATATACGGCGGATTCCCGATACACACATCAAAGCCCACAAACTCGCCCTGGTCGTCCAGCACTTCAGGAAAACTCAAAATCGCCACTCAAAGGCATTTTGGTAGATGGTGGTCCGTTGAGTTGGTCTTCGCGCTCTTGCTCCAGCTGGGCCAGTCGTTTTTTTTAGTCGGGAGATTTCCCAGGTCTTTTTTTCTTGTCGGGCAGCTTTTCCCCGAACATGTCTATGTTTGCTCTCTGCCAGAATGATCTTGCCTCGTGCATCGGCTATTTTCTTTACGAGTGGGTCGCGGTTTCAGGGACGGAGCTGCGGAATTGCTCCTTTATTTTCCTGATAAAGGCCTGTAGTTTCGGCTTTGGATTCCTTGTCGTTGGTGTCCCTTGTAGGGCGGCCCACTGCATCGCGATAGGTCTGTATGGAGAACTGCTGCTTTTTGAAGACATCACTGAGGTCTTCGTCTAGCGCAAAAGCGGCTGATCAGGGAGTTGCCAGCTTTGATGTTGATGTCGATGTTGGGAAGGGTTTCCAACTGCGGTGGCGTCACTTCGACCATTCTCGTCACTTCGACCGTAGGGAGAAGTCCCCCTGAATTGAGGGGATGTCCTCCCTCGTGCCTCGGTTTCGACATGACGGGTTTTGGTTTGGGGGGATGCCTCGTCGCTGCGCTCGCTCGGACATGACGGGTTTGGTTTGGGGTTTGGGGGGGACTTCTCACTCCCTGCGGTTCGTATCGAAGTGACGGGTTTTGGGTTTGGGTTTGGGGAGACTTCTCGTCGCTACGCTCGCTCGAAGTGGACGGTTTGGGTTTGATAATACGCATGCTTCAGCAGCTCTATCCACAGCCTCAGCCGGCAAATCTTCACCGAGTTAGGGTTGATGTCCCACGCCGAAGAGGGCAGCTTTCGATCAGGGTTTGTTTTTTCGTGAAAGAGCGTTTTCCTGCACGCGCTGGCTTTCTTTGCTGCCCACTTTGTATTCAAAAAAGCTCCTCGTCGGTCTGGATGTGGAGCTCGTCATTTACCACGGAGAGCTCATAGTTTTTTCATCCAGGAGCCATCATCGTGGTAGCGCAGAATCTGCAGGTCGTGCTTGATCACTATGAGCTCGTTGAGGGCAGAGACAAGGAAATGCCCTGACCCCACGGCCGGGTCTATGATCCGCAGTGAATTGATGATGTCATTGGCTTCATCCCGATCTCTCGGGCCTATGAACTCTTTCAATTCATCAAACTCCTTGCAGTCCCAACCTTTGGCTTCATTGAATTTCTGCACCACGGCACGTCTTAGCGTTTCGCGACACATGTACATGGTGATGAAGCCCGGCGTGAAAAAGGAACCGTCTTTGTACCCGTTGATCTTCTCGAAGATCAGCCCCAGCACGGAGGCATTGATCAGGCTTTTCTTCTCTTTGATGACTTGTTCTTTTCCCTCAGAGGAAAAATCATAGGCATCCAAAAATCCAAAGAGGTAGGCGAGCGTGTCCGGTTCTTCTTTGGTTTTTTCGAGCACCGTGCCTGGTCGGTGGGGCAGGGTAGTGTTGTCCAACTGAGAAATAAGAATGGTCTGATCCTCCAGCTCCGTCCGCTCAAAGAGAGAACTGTTGAGGTAAGGCACCTTGTCATAATCGGCCACACTGGAGTGGCGTTTTTCCGGCTTCACTGCCAGCACATCGAAGAAGAGCTTGTTGAGCTGATCCCAGTCGGGGATGCGCTCGCTGTTGAGGAATTTGTATGCAGCGTCACCGTCATGATAGCTGAAAAGCTGTGCTTCGAGAAGTTTGAGAAAGAGGATTCTGTTGATCCATGTGATGCACAGCTCCAGCGCTATGGCGTAGCGTTGGTCGTCGTTGGTTTTGCCGTAGGCGTAGAGGTTGTCCACTTTGGCCAGGGTCACATCCCGCTCGATGGTGTGAATGGCATTTTCAAGGAGCGAACCGGGATTTCGTTTGTCCTCCGCTTTTCGGTTGATGACCTTTTTCCCTTTCCCTTCTTCTTCCAGCCCAATGAGGTGGAGCAGCTCGTTGTAGAAAACGCGGTTGAGGGTGTTGCTGTCATTGGCAAAAGGCTTCTTGAGCAAATGCTCCGGGGACAGCATTTTGTAGAGGTTTACTTTCCTTCGCTCGCTGGCGGTAGGATAATCCCGAATGTCGAAGTAGGCATACGGTAGCTGTCCTTGAATTTCGCGGATAAATGGGCTGGCAATGTCCTTGTAAAAGCTGTTGGTTTTTTCGCTATCTGTTTGGCCGCTGTTCCACTCGTTGTACTGTTTTCGGAAGGCGGTATTTTGATAAATGAGGTTGTAAAAGTCCACGGCATCAAAGACAAACCAATGGTGGAAATCGGTGACAACCAGGTGTTTTAGTTCGTTGTTTTCATGATCTACCCGCTCGCGCATGTAGTAGAGCATGAGCTCGTGCATACTTTTCTTGTCCAGCGTTTTCTCCGTGACCATGTCCGAGCTGCCAGGAGCTTTGGTTTCGAAGAGTACTCCGGCGCTAGTGGTATCTGTCTTGCCATTGAATATGACAAAATCTGCCCGGCCTTTGGTGTTCATCGCAAACTCGTCTTTGTAATAGACGTCATTGAGCAGGTCGCGAAGAGGTGTCTTGTAGTGTTCCTCGGTTTCCGGCGTTTCGAGTGCTTTGATGTAGGTGTCCAGACACGCGAGGAATTTGTCCATTTCCGCCTTATCGACGGGCACCTTTTTGAAGGCAGGGTTCAGGACATTCGCTACTTTTCGCTGAAACATTCGAGGTGATTAGTAATTAACGCTTGAAGATAATGCATGCGGATGATATCCTAAGCGTGATTTCTGATGCTTCACTCAGGGTGTGACAGTCTAACAATTACTGCGATTTCTCCTCTTTAAGTTTTTCAGAGATAAATACCTTGATCACGCTTTGGCGGGTTACGCCCAACTTCCTGGCAATACTGTCCAAGCCATCTACCATCCAAGATGGAAAGTCAACACTCACTCGCTTCTGAGTGAGCCCTGGCCTTGAGGCTTCTTCCAGGTCGAGATATTCTGTCAAGGCTTCCCGGTTCTCAAACTTTTCATCAAACTGCTCACTTGAAATAGATTTCTCTTTCATTTGTTCGTGCTTTTCTTACTGAAATAATTCTAATATTATCCTCTCTTTCCGTGTAAATAGCTGACAAGACATCTTTGTTTAGCTTGGCAATTAACAAGAACCTTGTTTCACCCACGACTCTGGCCGGAATGATAATTCTATTCGGGTCGAGCCACAACTGACAGGCCGTTTCAAAGTCAATTCCATGCTTTTGTTTGTTGCTCGTGCTCTTGGCCGAATCATATTCAAACATAGTATATGATGCTAATCAAATTAATAATTACTTAAAAATAGTGTAATTATTGTGCATTTTACTTTCCGATACAAAAACTTCGAAAAGATATTATCAAGTAAATCATCCGTCGTAATCTCACCCGTGATCTCACCGAGATGATGCAGTGCCTCGCGAATATCCATGGCCAGAAAGTCTCCTGTCACACCCGAATCGAGGGATTCCAGGACTTTGTTTAGAGCCGATTGCGTTTTAACGAGGGCCTGATAATGGCGGGAGTTCGTGACAATCGTCTGGTTAGATGAGACCTTATCCTCTCGTACTTTGGCTACCAAATGGTCTTTAAGTTTTTCCAGTCCTTCATGTGTAGAAGCGGAGAGGGGCAGAATGGGGTGTCGATCGGTCCATGCTTTTAGTTCGTCTTCAGACAGTAAGTCAGTTTTGTTTCCTAAAACCAGGAAGGCAGTTCCAGAAGACAATACAGGTGCCAGCTCGTTCTGAAATTCTTCAATACTGGTTTTCTTTAAATCCAGGAGGAACAAGACCAACGAGGCTTCTCGCAGCTTCTCCTGGGTACGTTGTACCCCGATCTTTTCTACCTGATCTTCTGTATCCCTAAGACCCGCCGTATCGATAAAACGGAAGGTGATACCCTGAATCGTGATTTGATCCTCGATGGTGTCGCGGGTCGTTCCCTCAATCTCCGAGACAATGGCTCGCTGCTCGTTGAGCAAAGCGTTGAGCAATGTGGACTTTCCGGCATTGGGTTTTCCCGCAATGACAATGGGCACGCCGTTCTTGATCACATTTCCCCACTTGAACGATTCGATCAGCGGCTCCAGCGTGGATTTGATCTCGAGAATCAGACGTTCCACCTCGCCTCGGTCGGCGAATTCCACGTCTTCCTCAGAGAAGTCCAACTCCAATTCAATCATGGAAGCGAAGTGTACTAGTCGTTCACGGAGTTGCTTGATTTCATCAGAAAAGCCACCTCGCATCTGTTTCATGGCAGTCTGCTGCATGGCCTGATTCTCTGATGCAATCAAATCCGCTACTGCCTCTGCTTGCGCCAGGTCAAAGCGTCCGTTGATAAAGGCTCGTTGTGTGAATTCACCCGGTTTGGCCAATCGAGCTCCTTTTTCCATAAGCAACTCTATAATCTTTTGCAATATGAAGGGTGAACCGTGACTCGATATTTCGATGACGTCCTCCTTGGTGTAAGAGTGGGGCCCTTTGAACACTGAGACCAGTACCTCATCGAGAATGGTGCCATCATCACTGCGAAGCGTCCCGTATGCGATGGAGTGGGAGGGCACCTTGGAGATATCTTTGCCTTTAAACTGGGCATTGACTAAGGGGATGGTTTCTTTTCCACTGACCCGAATCACGCCAATAGCACCAACTCCAGGAGGGGTGGCCAGTGCAACGATGGTATCGTTGAAGTCGCTCATAAGGTTGCCTGATAGCTTTTCAGTGCCTCTTTAAGTTCGATTCCTTTGTCCACCACCTTTTGATACTGATCCAATTTGGAGACTATGATGCTGCGGTATAGAATGAGCATGTTGGAGATTTTAACCATGTCAAGTTCTGATATGTCGGGGTTAGTAAAATCAGTGGACTCAATCATCCAGGGGACAATGTGCAGAGAATTGAAATCAACCTGACCTTGCCCTCTAAAGCTCGCTTCCTGAACATAGGATTCATAAAATGTGGCCATTTGCAGACGCAAGTCAAAATCAGTGATTAGATCAATCTTTCCGGAGGACTTGATGGAATTGAAAGTGACATTTTGGGGTGCGAAATTACGAAACCCGAATGCCTTCTGGATGTAGAAACCCAGGCTGTCGTAAGATTTGTCTTGTATCACTCGCTGAGCGTTTTGGATAATTTCCAATTGATCTTCGTTGTTGGGAATCTGATAGTCTGTGTAGGTTAGGATATCTTTGTCCAGTTCCTGAATGAGCGCACTCAGGATTTTTCTCGTTTCTTCTTTCTGCTTTGCCTCCTCGGCACTGCTTCCAATGTAAAATGCCATTGAAACACCGACGATTACCGCAACAAAATTCAGTGAATGATCAAGCCAGTTGATTTTCTTCATACGTCATTTTAGATTTAGGCTTGTAAGCTGTAGCTACGAATGTGATTCCAAAAATAAGGCCTGCAACCGTGACCATCGCTCCGGCAATCGATCCATCGAGTAAATAGGCAAGCCAATACCCCAGGATAGAACTGGTGATCCCAAAAACACAACTTAGGATCATCATTTTCTTCAGGTCATGGCTGATAAGGTAGGCGGTGGCAGGCGGGACGATCAATAATGCTACGACCAGTATAGCGCCTACAGATTCGAAAGATGCAACAGTGGTCAACGATACCAATCCCATGAGCAGGTAATGCCAAAGCGTAGTTGAAATGCCAATGGCGACCGCATAACCCGGATCAAAGGTGGTGAGAAAGAGCTCTTTGTAGAACAGCAGGATGAATGCCAAAATGAGTACAAGAACAATGGACATCACGACAATGGCCTTAGGCCCCAGAATCGCACCAGAAGGCAAATAAATCAGATCAATGGGGACATAAGCGATTTCGCCATACAGGATACAATCCTGATCGATGTGGGCATTCCCGGCGTAGTACGTGACCAGAATCACGCCCAGGGCAAAAAGCCAGGTAAACGTCACGCCAATGGATGCATCCGATTGCAAACCACCTTTTTGATGAAAGAATTCTATCAGAAATGTTGTTAGAATTCCAACCAATCCAGCTCCAAAAATGAGCCAAACAGAATCGACACCACCAGCAATGAAGAAGGCAATCACGATTCCCGGAAGAACGGCATGGGAAATGGCATCACTGACCATGGCCATTCTGCGTAGAATTAGATAACAGCCTAGTAAGCTGCAACTTACAGCGACCAAACTACCGGTTAATATGATGAGAAAACTATTCAATTTTCAATGTGTAATTATCAATGATTAATTAACTCGAAGACTTAATGATTTTGAATAAGATTTTTCAGAATTTCTTCACAATCTTCGATTTTTTCTCCAAAACGATCCCAAACAATCTTAACCGCAAAATCGAAATTTTTAGTTTGAATAATATTCTCTTTCATTGGCTACTATTTATTCATTGCCCATTTCTAATTGTCCATTGTTCATTGATAATTCCCTTTTGGAATGTCCTCGCCGTGCGGATCTAATTCCGGATAATCAAGCAACTTCTCCAGTCTAGCTTCAAGTTCCGGTGTAATTACGTGTTCGACAGTTTCCGCATCCTCATGCACATGATCTGGCGCGATGCGTAAATATTTTGTCAAATAAAGTTCCCACAAACGATGCAGCCGAACTACTCGCTTTCCTTTTTCGAATCCTTCGTTTGTTAATTCCCATTGATCGTTTGACCTCTGGGCGAATCCATGAAATTTCAGTTTCTTCAAACCTGCCGTCAGAATCGGTAAATCATAGCCTTGTTCTTTCTGCAATTCGGCGAGAGAAAACTTCCTTTTCCCACTTTGTTCAGTCAGTTTGTAAAACGCTTTTAAGAGGTTTTCCTCCAGCAGCTGACGCTGAATCTTGGCTCTTTTAAATACGCGATTGGCGATCCCTTTCTTTGGCGCGAAGAAGATGGAAAACAATGCAATGATTGAAATGATCATGACAATCCAAGGCCCGGTGGGCATAGATGGCACTGCATAGGAGATGTAAGCTCCGGAAACGCCAGAGAGCGCTGCAAGAACACTAGCGAGAACGATCATTGTTGAGAATCGGTGCGTCCAGAATCTGGCGGCTGCAGCAGGGGTGATCAACATGGCTGCCATCAATACGACTCCAACCGCTTGTATACCCGTGACCACAGCGAGAACAGTGATGGATGTCAAGAGCAGCTCCAATCTCCTAACGGGAAGCCCCTGGGCCTTGGCCATGACGGGATCGAAGGAGATGAATTTGAATTCTTTGTAAAACAGAAACGCAACAACCAATACTATTCCTGCGACAATGGAAAAAGCCATCAAATCCTTGCCGACTAAAGCAGCTGCCTTCCCAAAAAGGAACGTATCCAGACCACTTTGCGATGCATTTCCTGAATGCTGAATATAGGTCATTAACAAAATGCCAATTCCGAAGAAAACGGAAAGCGCAAGTCCGGTGGCAGTATCCTCCTTCAATTTCGATTTCTGAATGATCACGTCCATGACCAAGATGGAAAGCCAACCGGTGACGAATGCCCCTAAAATGAGCAGAAAGGGATCTTTGGTTCCCGAAATAATGAAGGAAATACAAATGCCGGGCAGCACTGCGTGCGCAACCACATCTCCAAGCAAAGCCTTCTTTTTGACGAAAGTGAAACAGCCCACAACCGAAGCACTCACGGAGAGAAGGATGGATCCGAACACCACGTATTTGATGTTCGGATATTGAAATGTGAAGAATTCGATGAACGTTTCCATCACTGTTTTTCTCTGGCCTTGAATTCGCCTTTTTTGATCAGTTCTCCCACTTCCGTCAGTAAGGTCAACTTACCTCCGTAGGTTTCTTCCAGCATTTCCTGGGTAAAAACGTCTTTCGTGGGGCCAGCTGCTACAAGCCTCAGGTTCAGAAGAATCAACCAATCGAAGTATGACTCAACCGACTGAAGGTCATGGTGCACTACCACAAGTGTTTTTCCTTGAGCTGCTAAATCCTTCATGATCTTAATGATGGCCTTCTCTGTGGCAGCATCTACTCCGGCAAATGGCTCGTCCATAAAATAGATATCGGCCTGTTGCGTGAGTGCCCTTGCAAGAAACACACGTTGCTGTTGGCCTCCTGATAGCTGAGAAATCTGACGAGTTTTGAAGGCTTCCATTCCGACCATTGTCAGGGCTCGCTCTGCAGCTTCTCGGTCTGCTTTCTTGGGTCTCTTTAGTAAACCGAGCTGGGCATAACGTCCCATCATGACAACATCCATTACAGAGGCAGGAAAGTCCCAATCTACTGATTCCTTTTGCGGAACGTAGCTCACTCGTTTCCTCACCTCATCCAGTGATTGATCAAATAGTTTAACAAAACCAGAGTCAATTGGGATTAAGCCCATGATGGCCTTTATGAGCGTGGATTTACCTGCACCATTTGGGCCTACGATACCCACGATTTGACCTTCAGGCAATTCAAAATCAATGCCCCAAAGGACGGGTTTCTTGTCGTATGAGACAGTGAGGTCGTGGATTTCGAGGGCTGTTTGCATTAGGCAGTTTAGCTATTTGGCTTTCAATTTGTGAATAAATGCATTCAATCGTTTTTTCAATCGAATTAATGGTTCACTGGATTTATCGTATTCATCTCTTGAAATATATTTTAAGTCAAAAGATAACAGGTAGAGATATTCGAGCTCTGAAGCCGAACCCATAGAGATGTCGCAGAACCGTTTAAGTTCTTTTTCAGTTGCTCTCTCACATCCTTCTGCGATGTTGTTTGGGATTGAGACGGTACATCTTCGAATTTGCGATACAAGTCCGTAAAGCTCTTGCTTAGGAAACTGTGCGGTGATTTGATACGCACCTAAAGCAATGTTGTGTCCTTCTTGCCAAACTTCCAATCTTCTAAAATCTCTCATTTCACTATAGTTGATACGCTAAACAGCCAAATAGCTATTCAGCCAACCCCTTTACAATCGTATTAACATTCGTAGTAACCATCCCCTCATAAGTTCCTTCATAGGTACCCAGTTCGCCCATGGCGTCTGAGAAGAGTGCTCCTCCAACTTTTACTTCGTGCCCCTTTTCGCGACAACCTTCTATAACTGCATTCACTGTTTTTTCAGAGACACTGGTCTCGATGAAAATCGCTCTAATGTCGTTCTCAATGATGATGTCAATGACCCTTGCGATATCCCGCAAACCAATATCTGCGACGGTGGAAATCCCCTGCAATCCTTCGACACGGATTCCGTATGCCCTACCAAAGTATTGGAATGCGTCATGAGCTGTAACCAGTATTCTTTGTTTTTCCGGAATTTCAGTGATTCTGGATTTAACCATTTCATGGAGTGAATCCAATTCTGACTGATATAGGCGAGCATTCTCCTGATAAAAGCCTGCATTCACCGAGTCTGCTTGAACCAATGCCTTTTCGATTTCACTTACAGCTGACTTCCAAAGTTGAACGTCAAACCAAATGTGTGGATCGTATGCATTTTGGTAACCAATGGCCCCAAGCAACTGGTTTCTCGGGATGTTCTCTGCTGCAGCTACCACCGGCTTTCTTCTGCCCAACTTCTCGAGGATTTCACCCATTTTGCCTTCAAGGGCCAGTCCATTGTAAATGATAAGATCAGCGTTGTTGAGTTTGGATAGATCACCCTGTGTTGCTTTATAGAGATGCGGATCAACGCCAGGGCCCATAATTGCCTCAGCTCGGATTTTGTCTCGACCGATGTTAATAGCTGCGTCGTATAGCATGCCTGTGGTCGCCACCACATAGAGTTTTTTATCAGAAGATTCTGATTTCTGTCCCTGTGGCGAACAGCCGATTATGGCCAATAAGATTCCTAAGAATATCAGTTTGTTCATGGTTGTGTCATCATTAAATGTTCTGCTACTTCTCGAGAAATAAACACGTCCTTTCCTTCAATTGTTGCCGTGATGGACCCATCAAAATCAGATTTTGATTTGATCGTAAGGTTGATGCCTAATCTGATGCCCAAGTTGTCTAAATGCTGTAGGAGGGAAGAGTCGTCGTTGGTCACGGCAATAAGGACACCTTCTTCTCCGGGAGCCAATTTTTGAATCGGAATCTGAGGCCCATGAGTGAACTTGCCATGCTTATCCGGTATCGGATCACCGTGAGGGTCGAGTTTAGGGTTACCGAGGAAATTATCTAATCGCTCGGTAAGTACCGGGGACTTGATGTGTTCCAACTGCTCAGCAATGTCATGAACCTCATCCCACTGGAATTTCAATTTCTCCACGAGAAAAACCTCCCAGAGCCGATGCTTACGAACAACCGAAATGGCAACTTTCTCACCTGCAGAGGTGATGTTTGCGCCCTTGTATTTGACATGCGAAACGAGACCTTTTGACGACAGCCTCTTCATCATGTCATTTACACTTGCTGGGGTAGTGGACATACTAGATGCCAGGGAATTTGTAGACACTGCTGACCCATCTTCAGACAAATGGTAGAGTGCCTTCAAGTAGTTCTCTTCTGTATGACTTAAATCTTGCACACAGCAAAGATAATTTCGATTTAGATAAATCTAAAAATATTTTTTGAATGTATATAAAAACATTCTATAACTACCACTTTATCAGAGGTTTAATTAAAATAAACTCAAGTCATAATATGAGTGATAAAATGTAGAAGTTGGTCCTCCTGTTCATTCCAACGAAAACCAGATGTACTGAATGAATCTTGAGAATAATCGCGTAATCTGGAGGCAATGTCCTGATAATTTTCACTTGTGAGGTCTAGAGAAATCGCACCTCCGAAGCGGCAACCTAATGAACTCCAATGGGTATCTTCTTGCACTAAATATGGCAGTTGAGCGGCCGTGTATTCATATAGTTTGGTCGGCACCTTTTGAGCATTCACAGGATTAGGTAAGTAGCCAATAATGCCAAAATTGGATCTAGATATTTCCTTGACAATTTCACCATGCGGCACGGGATCAAGCGAAATTTTCAGTTCGACCTTTTTGTCAAATTCACGTTTCAAAAGATGGTAATAAGATTCATTCGGACAATGACCGATGACTGTCATTTCCGCTTCTGGCAAGTACTTCTTGATGCCCAGAAATAACTCAATGCTTTCCTTGGTTCTGCTGTAGTGACTCAAGGTGCCCGAGAATAGAAAACGAAATTCTCCCGTACTTTTTGCATGGGGAATCGGCAATGATTTGTTCTCAAGAACCATTGATTTGTTTCGCGCGAAAGGCATGTCATGCCAATACATTTTCTCGGCGAGTAAATAGCCATTGATTAAGGGGTGAAGGACTCTTTCATATACTCGGATAAAACAGGCCAACACATGGCGGATGACCACTGGATAATTGGTCTGATACCAAAGCGTTTTGAAATAATCTTCCTGTACATCATAAACTAACTTGGTTCCAAAAAGGAGTTTGTAAATGGCGGATGTCAAGAGCAATTCATGTGTGCAACAGATAATTATCTCTGGCTGATGTTTGCGGAGCTTTTTCCAGATTAGGAACTGAATCATCAATCGACCGAAGGAGAGACGTTTAAATGGTGGCCATTCTTCTGAATCCAGGTCCAGTTCATTCTGCGAGGCATTTTTACTCCCCACCATAACCACCTCATGCTTTTCTGATTTGCTCAGGCTCACGCCAATTTTCTCGTACATGCGTACGTCATTAACTGGTTTGAGAACTGAGGCAATAACTATCTTCGCTGTTTGAATCACAAGAGGTAAAGAATTACTCAAATATGGACTTAAAAAACATCATTGAAACGGCCTGGGAAGACCGCTCGAAACTACAAGAAAATGAGACGATTCAGGCTATTGAATCATTAATAGAAGACTTGGACAAAGGGAACAGGAGAATAGCTGAACCGGATGGTGACTCTTGGGTCGTGAATGACTGGCTAAAGAAAGCCGTGATTTTGTATTTCCCGATCCGTAAAATGGAACCAATAGAGGTTGGGCCTTTCCATTTTCATGACAAAATGAGGCTGAAAGAAAAATATGATCAACTTGGTGTTAGGGTGGTACCACATGCAGTAGCTCGATATGGTGCGTATATCAGCGCAGGCACAGTTTTGATGCCCTCATATGTGAATATTGGAGCTTATGTAGATGAGGGGACGATGGTTGACACCTGGGCCACAGTAGGAAGCTGCGCACAAATCGGAAAGAACGTTCACCTAAGTGGAGGAGTAGGAATAGGCGGGGTACTAGAGCCTGTTCAGGCAGCACCCGTTATAATTGAGGACAATGCCTTTATAGGTTCGCGATGTATCGTCGTAGAAGGAGTGAGAGTTGGCAAAGAGGCTGTGCTCGGAGCAAATGTGGTGTTGACAGGTAGTTCCAAAATCATTGACGTGACTGGATCTGAACCTGTTGAATACAGAGGTGAGGTGCCACCAAGATCAGTGGTCATTCCGGGCAGTATTCCAAAGAAATTCCCAGCTGGAGAATACCAGGTTCCATGTGCATTGATCATCGGACAGAGGAAGGAGAGTACAGATAAGAAGACCTCATTGAACTCTGCGTTAAGAGAAAATAACGTTTCTGTCTAAGCTCATGGCACTGATCTTGCAATCATTCTTTTCCGTATCAAAACTCAGAATGATGTTAGGGCTATTGATTTTTCTTTCGAGCTGGTTTACAAATGGTCAGGAACTTGACTTGTTGCCGACCACACCGGTAAATGACGGGGAAGTGTTGGAATTCCGTTTGAGCTATGGCTGGTTCACCGTTGGTAGGGCCAAGTGGTACACTGATATTCAAGATTATAGAGGTGATGAATGTTTTAAAACTAGAATAACAGCGCGAAGTTCAGGTCTTGCCGGTGTTTTTGCGACCGTAGAAGATGAATGGGGTGAGTATGCGAAAACGTCTGATTGGATGCCTAAAATGGCCTGGCGGGATTTGAAAGAGGGGAGATACATTCTGGATGAGAAAACGTATTTCAATTATGAGGATCAGAAAATACGCTACGAGACGATAAAGAAAGGAAACAAGCAGCCAACCAAGTACATAGACATGGACAAGGAGCGTGTGGGTATGCTCAGTGGCTTTCTTCAGATCAGGTCTGTCGACTTTTCAAAGTACAAAAATGGAGATGAAATCAAGGTTGAAGCTTTCTTTGAAGGTGAACCTTACGAATTAGTTGTGGTCTATAAAGGAGTCGAGACATTGCGAAGTAAAGTCGGAAGATTAAAAGCCCATCGAGTGATCCCAAGATTGCCTGAGAATCGATTATTTCCAGGCAAAGATCCTATTGAGATGTGGTTTTCTGCTGACATGAATCAACTTCCATTGCGAGCGGATGCAAGAATGTCATTTGGCACAGCCTATGTAGAACTTACAGGCTACAAGAACATCAAATATGGACCTGATTATGACTAGGTTTGCGGCGAAATGAAATATCTATGTACACTTTTGTTGGCTGTTTTAGTGCTATCCTGTTCAGAGCCAAAGGATAAGGCCAATGATCTATTTGAAGAAGGGAAATACGATGAGGCCATAACCGCTTACAATCAGAAACTCGAATCAGGAAACGACCTGGATGTTCTCTACAATAGGGCAAGAGCTTATGAAGAAAAAGGGGATACAAAAAGAGCAGCGGACGAATACACAAAGATTCTCGAAACTGACCCTGAGTACCTACCAGCAAAATTGAGCTTATCGATGATGGCGTATGAGCAAGAGGACTATGCCAGGTCAATTATGCTCTCAGGCGATGCTCTTCGAATAAATCCCAATTCAGCAAGAGCGCACTATCTCCAGGCACGAGCGAAGCACCAACTAGGATACACCACTTCGGCTATGGAAGGCTATGACATGGCTATTTCCCTTGATGAAAATCTGGGTGACGCTTACTTGTACCGGGGGGCACTTCGTCAGGCCTTAAAGAAAAGGGGAGCTTGTGAGGATTTCAAAGTAGCAAAAGTGCTTGATGTGCCGGGAGCGGATGAAGCCTTTGATAGATTCTGTAACTAGATGTATCCTAGTAGTTTATAGGTTACGAGTCCAACTAATTCCTTAATTAGAATATTCCATTTTCTCAGCGCTTTATCACTCGGCAGAAAATCTGAGAAGGTAGTGGATGAATCAACCTGAAAATCCACTGGATATGGTTGAACCGAAATCCCTTGTTTCTCAAAACATCGTAATGCTCTAGGCATATGAAAGGCCGAAGTGATCAACAGAAAGTCTTGATCATTTTCAGGAATCACATTCTTGCAGAATTTGGCATTTTCATACGTATTTCTAGACTGATTCTCTAGCAGAATATCCTCCTCCAGAACCCGCAAGTCCATCGCTAACCTTGCAAGCGACAGTCCTTCATTGTATTCCGGGTTATTAATGTCTGCCGCACCCCCGGATATCAGAATTCGATCAATCGATCCTTCGTGATACAGGCGTACGGCTTCAATGATTCGATCAGCCCCCTCTTGCAAGTGAAACTGGTTTTCTGGGACCATCCCCGCCTTGCTGATTCCAGTCAGCACAATCGCTGTTTTTGTTGATGTAGGTTTTTCTTTGGATGAGAACTCGTACGCTATAAGGCATTTGTCTGCCAGAAAGTTGTTAGAAAACAGTAGTAGAAGGATGATAGCAAGAGTTCGAAATCTTCTTTTTCGAACAGGGTGTTTTGTGATTAAGGAATATGAAAAGGATACAACTATCCATGTGAATGGAAGGATCAGGTAGTAGACAATTTTTGATAGCAAGAAAAACATGAAACAAAGAAGCCCCGCTCTGGGAGCGAGGCTGTTTAGTTTATTAGGTCAATATTATTCGATGATTCGAGCTCTGATTCGCTCTATTTCCAAGGTCGCAGCGAACATCACATCTCGATCTACTACGTAATTCGGGTCAGCAGCCATTTCTTCCTCCACTTTAGCAAGCTCACCTTTATACAAACGATCCAGAATGTTCAACTCCGTCATCATTTCGAGAATCGTATCATCATGTGGAATGTCCTCTAGTAGTTTGATCAAGTCTAATAACGGCTGCTCCTGATCCAGAACCAGTTTCACTAATGGCTCAACCTGTGCTTTGTCTTCAGCACCTGAAGCTCCCGCATCGTGGTAATTCTCAATTACATTTACAGCCTGGTATAACTCTTCGATAAAACTACCCGTGAGCGCTAAAGCTGCCATAGAAAGATGATGATCTTTTTCCAGCTGGATACTTGTTTCCACAATCATGCCTCTCAGTAAATCCGCTAGTTGACGTTCACTGTTAATATTGGCTTCAATTTTCTTCATCAAGTCCTCCTTGAAAATTGCTGAATCACCCAGTGTTTCTCCGATTCTATGGCAAGCTTTGACATAATCCAAGGTCATTTCTGGTTTACCATAACTAGCCAGGTAACTAACATCAGCAGCATACACCCCCATGTTCATGGCCAGTTTATCTGGATTGCCCATGTATCGTTCCAAATTATCTAGGGAGTTCACCAGGGAATCACCGAACTCTGCGCCGATAGCTTTCAATGTAGACGGAACAGCAGAGGGGTCGGGTAGATCCTCGAGAAGTTTGTCTATGTCATGGATGACTTGTTGTTCTTTTTCTTCAGCTTCTTCTTTATTGGACTTTTTGGGATTACAGCTAGCTAATAAGCTGAGCGATAATACCGCGAATAACAATTTCTTCATAACGCTAGATTGAGATGTGTGATTAGTAAAACTATCTTATTCTAAAAAAATAAACCTTTTTTAGGCCATTTCTTTTTCTCAAAAAATGGTTTCTCAATATCACCATGAACCTTTGGGTGAAGTATGTCTTGTGTGTTAATATTGCGCTCCCAATCTGATCGAATAGAGGCGATTGGGATTTAAAATTGGGCCTATAACTCAGTTGGTTAGAGTAACTGACTCATAATCAGTAAGTCCCTGGTTCGAGCCCAGGTGGGCCCACTGAAATTGAAAGCACCTCTTGATGATAAGGGGTGTTTTTTTCATTGTATAAGCGATCGAAATGGGCGAGAAGCCTGTCCCGACGTATGTCGGGAAGCCCAGGTGGGCCCACTGAAATTGAAAGCACCTCTTGATGATAAGAGGTGTTTTTTTCATTGTATAAGCGATCGAAATGGGCGAGAAGCCTGTCCCGACGTATGTCGGGAAGCCCAGGTGGGCCCACTGAAATTGAAAGCACCTCTTGATGATAAGAGGTGCTTTTTCATTTTATAAGTAGTCGAGATGGGCGAGAAGCCTGTCCAGACGTATGTGAGGAAGCAACACCAAGGTTTGTGACTCACAGACCTTTTCTTTTCTTTTTAATGGCCTGTGTGCCACAGACCATGGATTTAGAAAGTTATGGCAAGTTTGTGTATATCAGAATGCTTACTATTAGCCCGACTATTCCTGCTGATACCATAAGGCGTGGCAGTATTTCAAGTTGAAACTTGTTGTTTAAAGCGACATTCGATGGATCTTCTGGGTCATATATGACTTCCAGTTTCTTGCCTTCTGGTCTAGCTGGTGAATGTCCGGTGCTGAGTTCATGAGTAATCCATTCGTCTGACTCAGTTTTAAATCGAATTACTGGATAGTAAAGTCCACCGCCTGAACCTGAACTTTGGTAGTTGTTCCTGAATATTACTGCTTGTGTTTTCTTACCAATGAATAGCAGATGATCCCCCTTTTTCCAGAGAATCGCACCAATAGCGATGAACACTGAAGAGATTAGTCCAACAACTAATTCTGATTCCATTGAGGATTGGAATTTTAATTTAATCTACTTTAAACATCAAAGCCTGACTGGTCTAGTCCTTTTCTTGGACGATACACTGAAACCTTCCTTTAAACGAAATTGTCCTATTCCATCCTTCATATTTTATAGTATCAGATTTAAGGTAAAATAGTCCGATCAATGAATCTCCTGGTAGAGGGTTAATTTTGTTGAGAGTTAAGGTAGCTGAATCAGTGGGGACGTACATACTATCCTCTCCTTCAAATTCTCCAAAATCAGAGAAGAACACTGTCTGACTAACGAATTGCTCATTTCTTACTTTAAATTCAGGATATTCCCCGCTCTCACTATAATATCCAATGCTGACCAACAAGGTGTCAGGGTAGTACTGGCACCAGCAGTCAGTAAGATTAAGGGTATCAAAGAAATATTCTTTTCCTGCTCCGAAGGACCAGTTTCCTCTTTCCCTCCCAAAGGTCATTATTCCTTCATCATCTCGGATTTCCATTAGGCTAGTATCTATGATCACATGATTCCTGTCTTGTTTGGCACATCCAATAATTACCGAGGTAAGAATGGCGAATGTCAACCATGATAGGTTTTTTTGCATACCTCAAATTTACTTCATCCTTCTCACCGTTGCGAATCTTGAGTAACTCTAACACCAAGATCTGTGAGTCACAGACCAATTTCTTATCTTTTCTTCTTCATGGTCTGTGTGCCACTGACCATGGGTCAGACGATGGGTTAAGCATCCTATTGGGTACTTTAATTACTTCTGCTTCTTGAGCACACGTGCTTTTCGTTCCTCTTCATCCAAGCCGAAATCGGTCATGTACCACGCCTCTTCGTGCAGATAGTAGATCAGCATCTTAATGAATATCTCAGCAAATGCTACTAGAGAGGCTTTTTCGGTAACATTTGGATCCTCTCGAAATACGATCATTGCCACAGCGAATGTGGTCAGTGTGGCAATAGCACGCCAGGTCACAGACTTAACAATGTGTCGCTTTCTGGCGCTCATCGTTTTGAAGGTGAACCAGAACCGCTCGTGGTAGTAATAGAAAACCAGCTTTAAGGTCGCCTCAATGAGCGCCACATAAGTGGCCTTCTTGCTAGCGTCCGGGTCGTCTTTGAAGAATAGTAGCGCCAACATGAAGGTGGTAGCAGATGCCACAACTCTCCAGGTAATTGCCTTTGCAATGTGTCTGATGCGTGATTTATTCATGATCAAACAACTTTGATAAGGTAGTAATTCTTCTTGCCACGCTGAGCGAGTAAATATTTGTCGTTCAGAAGGCCATAGTCTGGCTTTTCATTCTCGTCACCCACTTTCACTTTGTTGATGCTCACGCCTCCCTGCTTGATCATTCTTCGAGCTTCGCCCTTGGAAGAGAACACCATCCCATTTGTTGCTTCGCTTAATAAGGTGGTGACTGAATCAACGGATTTGAGGGAATCCTTTGATATTTCAGTCTGTGGGACTCCATCAAAAACTTGTAAAAGGGTCCGCTCGTCCAGCGATTCCAATTCCTCTGTTGTACTCTTTCCAAAGAGAATGTTGGAAGCCTTAATGGCCGTTTCCAAATCTGCTTTAGAATGAACTCGCTCGGTGATTTCTTCAGCCAATGTCCGCTGAAGCAAGCGCTGATGCGGGGCTTCCGCATGCTGATCAATCAAACGCTCAATTTCTTCTTTTTCCCGGAGGCTGAATATCTTGATGTAGTTCACCACATCCTCATCGGTTGCATTTAACCAGTATTGATAGAATTGATACGGTGAAGTTCGTTCAGCATCCAACCAAATGTTGCCACCCTCGGATTTCCCGAATTTGGTGCCGTCTGCCTTGGTGATGAGGGGAGTGGTCATGGCGTATGCTTCGCCTTGGCCTTTCCGGCGTATTAATTCAGTTCCGGTGACGATATTGCCCCATTGATCTGAGCCACCTAGTTGAAGCTTTACATCCTTGTTCTTCCAAAGCCAGTAGAAATCATATCCTTGCACAAGCTGATAGGAGAACTCCGTGAATGAAAGGCCAGTTTCCAATCGATTTTTGACAGAATCTTTGGCCATCATGTAGTTAATGCTGATATGTTTTCCCACATCTCGGATAAAATCCAAAAAGTGGTAATCCTTGAACCAGTCATAGTTATTGACCATTTCTGCGGCATTCTCTCCGTCAAAATCAAGGAATTTTTCCAGTTGTGCTTTGACGCATGCTTGATTGTGATTCAGCGTTTGTTCATCTAGGAGATTACGTTCCTGTGACTTGCCGGATGGATCACCAACCATGCCCGTCGCGCCACCAACCAAGGCAATGGGCTTATGTCCGCATCTTTGAAAATGCACCAAAGTCATCACTTGAACCAGATTGCCAATGTGAAGCGAGTCGGCAGTAGGATCAAATCCAATATATGCTGCCGTCATGCCCTTGGAGAGCTCACCTTCAGTTCCCGGCATGATATCGTGAATCATGCCTCTCCAAGTCAACTCCGAAACGAAATTTTTCATTGAATGAAATTAAGGCGGCAAAAATAGAGGTCAATGCCTAAACTATTTGATCTCAATCCTCTTTTGTCATTTCTTTCTAAACTTGCCGCTTGAATTTTTATAAATGAGCAAAGCAATTGTCACAGGGGGATCTAACGGACTGGGTCTCGAATTCATCAAATTACTCGTCAAAGATCAATACAAAGTATTCTCCTATGACATTTCAGATCCTTCAGATGAGGTTAAGTTGGAATTTGGGGATGCCGTCACCTGGATCAAGAAAGACTTGAGTATTCAAGGAGTCGCTGATGAGATTTTTTCTGAGGTTGGGACGGAGGAGATTGATGTGCTCATTAATAACGCTGGTTTCGGAACCTTTGGGAATTTCCATGAAATGGATTGGCCAAAGCAACAGGCTATGATCAATCTTCATGTCTTGACCACTGCTCATCTGACGCACCTTTTTGTGCAGGGAATGATTGAAAAAGGGAAGGGGCGAATAATGAATTTGGCATCTCTTGCGGCTTATCAACCTGGCCCCCTGATGAGCCAGTACTATGCTACGAAATCATACGTCATGTCGTTCACTGAAGCACTTGCGAATGAACTTAAGGGGACGGGAGTTACTGCAACCGTGCTGTGTCCGGGTCAAACTGAGACAAAATTTCAGCAGACAGTTTCGGCGGGCAGTAGAGAAACCAAAATGTCATTCAACATTGCTGCTGCTCCAGAAGTTGCCAGAAAAGGCTATGAAGCCATGATGGCCGGTAGGGTGAATATCATTCCTGGAGCTTTCAATAATTTCCTGGCGTTTCTGAATCGAATCTTACCAAGAAAGACTTCCACCAATATTGTTCACAGACTTCAAGCGAAGAATAGGGAAGAATAATATCAGGTTTTTTGCTTCTTCTTCTTGGCAGCAGGAAACAGAATGTTATTGAGTATCAGTCTGTAACCAGCAGAATTCGGATGTAGATTAAGATCGGTAGGTTGTTCATTCACAAAATGCTGGTAATCTTCAGGGTCATGGCCACCGTAGAATGTCCAGAATCCTTTTCCCAGAATGCCATGAATGTATTTCGCTTCCCCGATAGATCGATTCTCACCCATGATTACTACATCTGATTTTATCAGTCGCTTCTTGAATGACGTGGTTTGTCCCATGAAACCTTTCACAATTTGTGTGTGATTTTGCGTGAGCATTGTTGGGATTGGGTCCCACTTGGCCGAAAATTGGAACAAGGTGAAATAGTCATTTTCCTGAGTTAATCCCCGCTCATTGGCTTGAGAGTCAATGTTTGAGTATTCATACGTGTATGGGTCTCTGACCAGGGTAAAATCCTGAAACGCCAAGGTTCGCTCAAAGTCTAACTTGCTTTGGGCTTGTGGGTCAGCGGGATCACCATCAAACATGGATTCACAGATATCTACGCCTTCTGCCGCCAAGGCAATGTCATAGGTGTCAGTCGCAGAGCACATGGCAAATAAAAATCCGCCACTCGCTACAAAGGCTTTGAATTTCTTTACAATGGCCAGTTTCATATGAGACACCTTGGAGAAGCCATGTTTTCGGGCAGACTCTTCGTAATCTCTTTGTTGTTGCTGGTACCATGGGAAGTGCTGAAACGATCGATAGAATTTCCCATACTGGCCCGTGAAATCCTCGTGATGCAGGTGTAACCAATCGTATTTCGGTAATATGTCCAGCATGATTTCATCATCAAAAAGGACATCATAGGGAATCTCTGCGTAAGTCAAAACCAAGGTCACCGCATCATCCCAAGGTTGCTTTGTCTTGGGAGAATACACAGCGATTTTGGGGAATTTTTCCAGCTTCATCGCGTCCATATTGGAGGATGGGCTGGCTATTTCATTCAGTATTCCATTCGCTTCTGCATCTGAAATCACCTCATAAGAAACGCCTCTGATAATGCATTCATTTTGGAATTTCTGGATGTTCTTCACCATGAAGCTACCACCGCGATAATTCAACAGCCAATCAATTTTCACATCGTGGGTCAACACCCAGTACGCAATTCCGTATGCTTTCAAGTGATTGGACTGAGTTTCATCCATTGGTATCAACAAATAGGCGGACTTTGCCTGAAAACCAATCACCACTAAAATCAAAAAGATGAATCTTCGAATCATAATTGAGGAGTTAGAGTAACTAACGGACTTGAGTTCCGTGTGTTATTCGTAATTTGCAAAAGTTCAAAATAAACGAATGGACTTAAGAGAAAACATAAAGGAAGGGATAAAATCCATCAAAGCCAATAAACTGCGGACAGTGCTCACGGCGGCTATTATCGCCATTGGTATAATGAGCCTCGTGGGAATCCTTACGGCGATTTCTGGTATTCAGAGTTCCATTAGTTCGAGCTTTTCGAATCTAGGGGCCAATACCTTCGATATAGAAAGTAAGTTCAATCGAGGAACTGAAGATGGGAAGAAAGCCAAAGTCTTTCCTCCGGTGCGCTATCACGAGCTTCTTCAATTCAAAAATAAATATGAAGGTGAGGGGGTAACGAGTATTTATACGGTCGTGACTGGAGCTGCTGAGATTAAACGAGGATCGAAAGTTACCAACCCAAATCAGCTCGTGAGAGGCGGTGATGAAAACTATCTCGTCGTGGACGGATACGACGTGGAACTCGGCAGGCCATTTTCTGAGTCTGAGAGTCTGAATGGAGCGTATGTGTGTTTGGTAGGCAATGACATCATTGATGATCTATTCGAAGATGGAGAAAGCCCGATCAATCAAAAAATTACGGTCTTGGGAAATAAATTCAGAATCATCGGTAAGTTAAAAGAGCAGGGTGGTGCTTCAGGAAATTCCAATATCGACCGAACTGTCATAATCCCCATGGAGACAGCCCGAATTGTAGCACCAGAAAGAAACTTTGGATACGAAGCAGCCGTGGCGATCAGCGATCCTGAAAAAATGGAAGAAGCCATGGCGGAAGCTACGCAGATCATGCGGGCGGTGAGGGGAGATCGACCTGGAGAGGAAGATTCATTTGAAGTCAGAATGAGTACATCAGCTGTTGAGCAATTGACTGAAATAACAGGCTATCTTCAGATCGGAGGTTTTGTCATTGGATTTATCACACTCATAGGAGCGTCGATCGGTTTGATGAACATCATGCTGGTCTCAGTGACGGAGCGAACCCGTGAAATTGGAGTACGAAAAGCCTTGGGGGCAACACCAGTTAAAATCCGTCAGCAGTTTCTAATTGAGGCGCTTGTCATCTGCCAGATGGGAGGAATAGGCGGAATAGTCTTCGGAATAATCATTGGTAATTTGGTAGCCGGCCTGATTGGATCGGGAGGTTTTATTATCCCTTGGGTGTGGATCATCTTCGGGATCGTGGTGGGTATGATCGTTGGTCTGGGGTCTGGAGTTATTCCGGCTTACAAGGCTTCCAAATTAGACCCAATTGAGTCTCTCAGATTTGAATAAAATGGATTTTCTAAAAGAGTTTTCAGAAACAATTCGAACCATTCCTGATTTTCCCGAAAAAGGAATTTTGTTCAGAGACATCACTCCGGTTCTAGCCAAACCACAATTATGCTCCAGGCTGATCGAAGAATTGGAAGCACATTGGGAGGGAACGAAGATCGATGCAATTGCAGGAATTGAGTCTCGGGGATTTCTTTTTGGGATGGGACTAGCAGGAAAGCTGGGCGTACCATTTATTCCGTTGAGGAAAGTGGGGAAGCTTCCTGGAGACACGTTTAAGACGGAATACCAGCTTGAGTACGGTTCTGCTGTCCTGGAAATGCAGAAGGATGCGGTCAAATCAGGTAAAAATATCCTCATCCATGATGACCTGCTCGCAACCGGTGGAACTGCCTTAGCTGCTGCAGATTTGATTTCACAGGCTGACTGTCAGGTCGTTGGTTTTTCCTTCCTGATCGAGCTCTCATTTTTCAAAAGCAAAACGGAACTGGAAAAAGTAGCTCCCGTGGAAATGCTGATCAGCTACTGATCGGTCAATACGACCATAACTTCCTTTGCTCTCCCAAGCGCATCAAATCGAAATTGAAGAGCCGTATTTTCAAGCGAGTCACACCCTTCAGTAACAGGGTAGAAATAAAACTTCTCACTTCGACTGCTCAGTTGATGTTTCGGCGCTGAACCTAGTAGGGTCGCAAGTTCAACCTGAGTAAGACCAAGCAATAATTCTTCATTTGCTTCCAGAACCCGAGCTCCTTCAATTCGATATTCTGAGCAAACTTCAGCTTTCTGCCATTCGTCCGTATCGAGTCCCGGAATTCCAACCTTAGAACCACATGAAACGCTTATGAGAAGAAGTATTAGGAGATGCTTAATGCCCATGGTTTTTCTTTAGAATTAATCCGAACCATGTCATGAACAGGACGGAGGTGACGATAGTTGCAATGAGAAGATTTGGGAAGAATAAGAGTGATAATATTGGGAGCGTGGTGAGCCTGACTATTTCGATGATATTCCACGTTCTTCGACTTTCCATCAGCATCCCAAATGATACGATGGTGAGGATGATAAACCCCGCTGAAGTCAATTTGGAAGTCAATGAGAAACTTTCATGATTGAACAAGAACAACGCCGTGCCGCCCAGGAGCACGAGGTATTGGGCAATTAAATAGGCATTTAGTCCACGAGGCATGAGGGTGCTGAATTTTTCCTCACGACCGATGACTTCAGGAGCAACCTGATAGCCACCTAGCTCCTGAGGTTGCCAGCCAGGTTTGTAAAATAGTACCTTCATTTTGTTGCCAAACCCAGGCGTTTTCCAGACTTGACGACCCATGTCCACCATAGGGAGCACATTGGCCCAAACTGGATTCCACGTCTTGATCGGTTTGGTTACACCGTATGTCGGCTTTTCTTCTTCGGCCTGAAAGGTGCCAAACATTCGGTCCCAAATCATCAGAGTACCTGCGTGGTTGCGGTCGATGTATTTCGGATTTCTACCGTGATGCACTCTGTGGTGGGAAGGCGTATTGAAAATGTATTCAAACCAGCGTGGCAATTTGTCTATCGCTTCCGTATGAATCCAAAATTGGTAAATCAGGTTGATGCCCTTGACCACAATAAATGCGTAAGTATTAAATCCAAGGAAAGCCAAAGGGAGATAAAAAGTCATAGAAAAAATACCGCCGAAAGACGCTTGTCGAAGAGCAACTGACAAGTTGTAGTCTTCACTCTGGTGATGAACTACATGCGAGACATTCCAAAGAAAATTGATCTCATGACTGGCCCGATGGTACCAGTAATACATGAGATCCACCAAGACGAAAAGCAGGATGTTGCTCCACCAATTAACTGGAATCTGCGCAATGGAAGCGTACTGATAAATGAGCTGATAAAGTCCAATGCTGATGACACCCCAAATAGCGCCCATAATCTGGGAGCTTATCCCACAGCTAAGATTGGTCAGGGCGTCATTGACACGATAAACTCCACGTCTGCTCCGAGCTTCCCAAATGAGTTCCACTCCAATCAGGAGGAAGTAAAGGGGGATGGCTAGCACGACCGGGTTAATGTCCATGACGCAAAGCTAATTTCTATTTTGATTCAGATTGGTTTTGACACAGTTTTGCGCCCATGTTGCAAACAGCCAAAGTCGTTCGACTGATTTTTACTTTCGTTTTTTTAGGAGTTCTGTTGTTGTGTCACGCGTATTTGCCGTTAACAATAGACGTTAATATTCCAGATTACCCGAGGGTAGGACGGGACGCCTTTTTCTACACGTCCATCGGACTTTTCTTATTCATCAACCTGGCAACATATTTTTTTCGGTATAAAGCGGATCGATCGGGAATGACGCCATACAGAAGACTAGGTGTGCATCTACTTGCTCCGGTCCTTTACTTTTCTTCTGCCATGCTGATCGGATACATCACGGTATTCAACAATGCACAGGACATTGATCCCGGAGACTTCAATTACCTCAACTATCTGGCGCCCGGATTAATTCTTGCTTGGTTTTTTACATTTTTATTCGTTTCAATTCGACGATTATAAAGATCAGTATTACAGGAAGTTAAGGAATAATATTTCAACGGTTTGATTCGAATGGTGGATAAGTTTTTCCATTTTGGAATGAATCACTTTGCTTAATTTCAAGTCCCGATAATTAACCTCACAATTCTTTCTTGAGATAGATGGCAGTAGCAGAAGTTCAATATACCGAGGACAGCATCAAGTCCCTCGATTGGAAAGAGCATATCCGGCTTAGACCGGGGATGTACATTGGTAAACTTGGGGATGGCTCATCCCCCGATGACGGCATCTATGTTTTGGTCAAGGAAATCATTGACAACAGCATCGATGAGCACATGATGGGCTATGGCAAAACCATAGACATTAAAGTGACCGATCACAGGGTGACCGTTCGGGATTATGGCCGGGGAATCCCATTGGGCAAGGTCGTAGATTGTGTGTCCAAGATTAACACCGGAGGAAAATACGATTCAGGTGCTTTCCAGAAATCAGTTGGTCTGAACGGCGTAGGAACCAAGGCCGTGAACGCACTTTCCAATTACTTCAAGGTACAGAGTTTCCGTGATGGGGAAACCAAGGTGGCAGAATTCGAGAAAGGAGAGATTCGGTCAGATGCCAAGATCACTAAGGCAGAGGATCGGAACGGTACCATGATGATCTTTGAGCCGGACGAAGCGGTCTTCAAAAACTTCCATTACATCCCGGAATACCTGGAAAACCTGATCTGGAATTATGCCTACCTAAACGCGGGTTTGACCATTAAGCTGAACGGTAAGAAGTTTTACTCGCAAAATGGGTTACTCGATTTACTTAGACGAAAGACCGACGAAGAAAGCCTCAGGTATCCTATCATTCATTTAAAGGGCAATGACATTGAAGTGGCATTGAGCCATGCCAACCAATACGGAGAGGAATATTATTCCTTTGTGAATGGTCAATACACCACTCAGGGAGGGACACACCTTGCCGCTTTCAGAGAGGCCATTGTCAAAACAGTCAGAGAATTTTACAACAAGAATTTCGATGCAGCGGATGTACGTTCTGCAATTGTTGGTGCCATTGCTGTGAGAGTGCAAGAGCCGGTTTTCGAGTCTCAGACGAAGACCAAGCTTGGTTCGCAAAATGTTGGCCCGGATGGCCCGACGATGCGGACGTTCGTCAATGATTTCATCAAGACTGAACTGGACAACTTTCTACATCAGAATAAGACCACAGCGGAAGCATTGCTCAAGCGAATTCAGCAATCTGAACGAGAGCGTAAGGAAATAGCTGGAATCAAGAAACTGGCCAATGAGCGTGCGAAAAAGGCCAATCTGCACAACAAGAAACTTCGTGACTGCCGACTCCATTTCAACGATAAGAAAGGAGACGATGAGAAGAAGGAGAATACCATGATTTTCATCACCGAGGGTGACTCAGCAAGTGGGTCCATCACCAAGTCACGTGACGTCCAGACTCAGGCGGTTTTTTCCCTTCGCGGTAAGCCCTTCAACTGCTACGGTCATACCAAGAAGGTGGTGTATGAGAACGAGGAATTCAACCTGCTGCAACATGCCCTGAACATAGAAGACGGGATTGAAGGGTTGAGGTATCGAAAAATTGTGATTGCGACGGATGCCGATGTGGACGGTATGCACATTCGATTGCTGCTGCTCACGTACTTCCTGCAGTTCTTCCCCGAGCTGGTGAGGAACAACCATATTTTCATTTTAGATACGCCTTTGTTCCGGGTAAGGAATAAAAAAGAAACGATCTATTGCTACTCAGAAGACGAAAAGAGACAGGCGGTGGGTAAACTGGGAACTAAACCTGAAATCACCCGATTCAAAGGACTTGGTGAGATTTCACCGAATGAGTTTGCAGGGTTCATTGGCGAAGACATTCGATTGGAACCAGTTATGCTGAAAAAAGACACTAAGATTCAGGATCTCCTGAGCTTTTACATGGGTAAAAATACGCCTGATCGTCAGCAGTTTATTATTGATAAACTAAGAGTAGAGAAAGACTTAATAGAAGGAGAAGCGGCCTAATGGAAAGGACGAGATCATTATCAATTAAAGGGGTCAAACGATACAAAATGCTCGGCTATTCCGGCATTCTGTGCGTTTTGTGCCTTTACGCATACACCGGAATTCAAAGGGGTGACACATTTGGTCTGATCTTGTCATTGGGAGTGGGAGCGTTTGTCATATTTTATTGGTATCCAAATATTGGAAAGTTTCTCAGCAAGCTAAAGGAAGTATCGTACGACTCAGAAAATCTAAATGTCGTCGAAGGTGACACGGAGGTGCAAATTCCTTTTGTTGAGATTCGGGATGTGGAAATCGTTTCCCTGGACGGACTTTACAAATTCAATCTGTTTCGGGATTCTCAATTTGGAAAGGAAATAATGTGCAAGCCGTCAAATTGGTATCCATTTAATTTCAAGAAAGTGGACAGAGAATTGAATCGTGTGCGGGCCTTGATAAATAAAGCACACCGGGAATACAAAGAACAAATTACTGACAACAACCAATTAGCAAGTTTTACTTAGTATGGGAGAGGAGCATCACGACGAAGAAGAACTTCATGACAACACCATCCCGATTTCAGGGATGTACGAAAACTGGTTTTTGGATTATGCCTCCTACGTAATCCTGGAACGAGCTGTACCAGCCATCAATGATGGTCTGAAACCAGTGCAGCGGCGTATTCTTCATGCCATGAAAGAGATGGATGATGGTCGCTACAATAAGGTGGCCAACATCATCGGAAGTGCTATGCAGTATCATCCGCATGGGGATGCCTCCATTGGCGATGCGATCGTGAATCTGGGACAAAAAGACCTGCTCATCGACATGCAGGGAAACTGGGGCGATGTTCGTACCGGAGACTCGGCGGCAGCCTCCAGATACATTGAGGCAAGACTTTCCAAGTTTGCGTTAGAGGTGGTTTTCAATGCCCAAACGACCGAGTGGCAGCTCTCATACGATGGGCGAAAGAAAGAACCGGTCACTTTCCCAGTGAAGTTTCCACTGCTACTTGCGCAAGGAGTCGAGGGAATTGCAGTAGGTCTTTCCACTAAGATGTTGCCTCACAATTTCTGTGAGATTTTGGAGGGAGCCATTGCTACGTTGAAAGGCAAACGAGTGAAATTATATCCTGATTTCCAGACAGGTGGAAAAATTGATGTAACGGATTACAACGATGGAAAACGAGGCGGAAAGGTACGTGTCAGAGCGACTATTGAAGAGCAGGACCCAAAGACGCTATTGATTAAGGATATTCCCTTCGGCACCACCACGACTTCACTGATTGACTCCATTGTCAAAGCCAATGACAAAGGAAAGATCAAGATCAAACAGGTGATAGATAACACCGCTAAGGACGTGGAAATCGCCATCACCCTTGCGTCCGGTGTATCTCCCGACATCACCATGGATGCCTTGTATGCCTTTACAGATTGCGAGGTTTCCATCTCTCCAAATGCCTGTGTCATCGTAGACGACAAGCCACAGTTTATGACGGTGACGGATATCCTAAAGCATTCTGTTGAGCAGACAGTTGATTTGTTGCGTCAGGAATTGGAAATTGAGAAAGCAGAGCTATTGGAGAAGATTTTCTTCAGTGATTTGCTCAAGATTTTCATCAACGAAGGGATGTATAAGAATCCTGAGTATGAAAATTCTGGAGACCTACAAAAGTGCTACGAGGTGCTGGATCAGCTTTTCACACCCTTCTTTGATTTGTTTTATCGGGAGATTACAAACGAAGACTATAAACGACTAATAGATAAGCCATTAAGCAGCATCACGCGATTTGATTCCAGTAAGGTAGAGGCTCAAATTAAGGAACTTCAAGAGAAGATTGAAAAGGTGGATTTTAACCTCGCTAATCTCACTGATTACGCCATTGATTGGTATCAAAATCTGCTGAATAAATACGGCAAAGGGAGAGAGCGCAAAACAGAAATTACCAATTTCGATACCATCAAAGCGACCGTTGTAGCGGCCAACAATGCCAAGCTCTATGTGAATCGCGAGGATGGATTCATTGGATACGGTATGAAGAAGGACGAGTACATCAGTGAGTGCTCGGATATCGACGATATTATCGCTTTCACCAGATCAGGAATCTGTGTGGTGAAGAAAATCCAGGACAAGGTCTTCATGGGCAAGGACATCATTTATGCAGGCGTCTTCAAGAAGAACGACGAGCGGATGGTGTACAACATGGCCTATGTGGACGGTAAGTCTGGGAAGTCGTACGTCAAGAGGTTTCAGGTGCTATCGATCACCAGAGATCGGGAATACGATTTGACGAAGGGAGGAAAGGGGAAAGTGCACTATTTCACCGCAAATCCGAACGGTGAAGCTGAGATTGTTACCGTCAAATTGACACAAGCGAGTAAGGCACGCAAGAAGGTGTTTGATTTTGACTTTGCGGAGATAGAAATCAAGGGACGAGGGGCAGGTGGAAACATCCTGACCAAATACCCTGTGAAGAAAATTGAACTGAAGGAGGAAGGAAAGTCCACGCTTGGTGGGGTCGATATATGGTATGATCCGACCGTGGGAAGACTGAACAGGGAAGAACGCGGAGACAAACTTGGGAACTTCCAAAGCGGAGATCAGGTCGTGGCTTTTTACAAGGATGGAAGTTACGAGACTACCTCGTTTGAATTGACAAATCACTACGATTTTGCCAATCTCATGGGCATCTATAAACTAGAGGAAGATGCGACCTTTAATGCCATTCATTACGATGGTGAGTCTAAGAACTACTTTGTCAAACGCTTTATAATCGAGACCAACACGCCCGGTAAACGCTTCAGTTTTGTGACGGAAGCTCGGAGTTCCAAGCTGTATTTTATCAGCAAAGGCATTGATGCGGATGTGGAAGTGACTTACAAAGATGGACGTAAGCACGAAACCAAAAAGCTGGATTTGATCAATCTGATTGACATCAAAGGTTGGAAAGCTATTGGGAACAAACTGCCTGTTCAGAACGTCATTCGGGTAGAATCGGTCAAGTCTGAAAAGGAGCCCGAACCAGAAATCGACATTGAGGCACTTAAGAGTACAGTGATTAATGAGGTAGAAGAGGAAGAGAAGCAGATGAACTTGTTTGGCGATAAGAAAGAAGATTGATTCCCTCAGAAATCATCTCAACGCTTCACCCTTTTGTCTCTGAGCACAAGCAGCGTCTCATCGATGAAGTACTCGATCGACGGACAAGGCATCTGACGTTGGTTTTTGAGGATATAGATAAGCCGCATAACATTAGCGCAGTTTTGAGAACTGCCGAGTGCATGGGCATACAGGATATGCACTTTATCAAAAACAAGAACGACTATAAGGTGAATCCTGACATCACCCAGGGTGCCGTTAAGTGGCTCACGTTGCATCATCACAACCAGCATGAGGGTACCAAGAACATTGCGTCGGGATTCAATGCCTTGAGATCCTCAGGGTATCAAATATTGGCAACTTCGCTGGGAGAGAACGCAAGGCCCATTGAGGAAATTGATACTTCCGGAAAGACAGCCATTGTTTTTGGGACGGAGGGATACGGCATTAGCTCTGACGTGGCGAATCAGGTCGATGGGTTGGTGCAGATCCCCATGCGTGGTTTCACCGAAAGTTTTAATTTGTCTGTAAGTGCGGCCATCATTTTGACGACCCTACTGAAAAATCATACAGATCAATGGGGCCTGAGAAAGAAAGAAAAAGAGGAGTTGAGAGCGGAATGGTATCGAAAAATCGTTAGGGAGGCAGATAAGATTTTGGAGCGAGCTAAGAGACTTGAATGAAAAGATTGATCAAATGGGCGTTGTGGCTAATGATCCTGGGGGGACTCTTCGTGGGCTTTTCCAATTTTGTTGTTATTTCTAAATCCCGATCCAATGTCATTGAGGAAATCGAATCGTTAGAAAATGCCAAGGTGGCGCTGGTTTTGGGCACCAGTAAATCCACAAGGGTAGGCGAGGAGAATCTTTTTTTCAAAGACCGGATTTCTGCAGCGACAGAACTCTACAGAACCGGCAAGGTCAAGCACATCATTGTCAGCGGGGACAATCGTACGGTTTATTACAACGAGCCCGTAGATATGCTTGCCGCCTTGCAAAAACAAGGGGTTCCTGAATCGGCCATCACTCTTGATTATGCCGGACTGAGGACATTGGATTCGATAGTTCGCTGCAAGGTGATTTTCGGACAGTCAGACATCATCATTGTGACTCAGCGTTTCCACGGTTATCGGGCTCAGTTTATCGCAGATTTTTTCGGTCTTTCGGCGCAAACGTATATGGCCAATTTTGAAAGTCGGACATATCCAATGTTGTTGTTTAGAGAAATGATCGCCAGGCCGCTCGCCGTGGCGGATCTGTATTTCCTTAAAAAAGAACCAACTTACCTGGGTGACAAAGAATACTTAGAAATCGAATGAAGAAACGATTCAAGTTTACCCTTACGCTCATTGGTCTACTTCTTCTAAGTGTATTGATCTTTTACATCTGGGGGTCCAGTCCCTGGTATCTGGGGGAGGCAAATCAGGTAAAAACTTTCAATAAGACTCCTGCCGAGCCGAAAGACACCCTAAAAGTGATGACTTACAACATTGGTTATCTCAGCGGGATGAAAAACAATCTTCCTGTCGAGATGCCTGAGGAGTTGTTCAATGAAAACCTTGTTGCACTGATCGAATTTCTGGAAATCCAAGACCCTGATATTATTGGCTTCCAGGAAATTGATTTTGGAGGTCGCAGATCGCATTATCAAAATCAACTGGATAGCATTGCAAAAAAGCTTGGTTATCACATGGCGTATTCGTCTATCAACTGGGATAAAAACTACGTGCCGTTTCCGTACTGGCCTCCCAAGTACCATTTTGGAAAAATGCTTTCTGGGCAGGCCATTCTTTCCAAATACCCGATCAGTAATGTAGAAACTGTGATCTTAGATAAGCCGATCAATGCGCCATTTTATTACAACAAGTTTTATCTGGATCGATTGATTCAAATCGTGGATATCACGATCGGAGATGAAGTTATCAAAGTAATGAACCTCCATTTAGAGGCATTTGATGCTGAGACTAGAGAGCAGCAGGCATTTGTAGCCAAGTATCATTTCGAAAAGTATGCGGAAGAAATGCCGGTACTTCTGGTTGGGGATTTCAACAGTCAGCCTTATTGGGAGGAAAATGCTGACATGGCCATGAAAACCATTCTAAGCTATGAAAATCTAGTTTCAAATATCACCAAGGTGGAGTATGCATCCGACAAGAATAGTCATTATACATTCAGTTCGGGTGATCCATATCAGATGATTGACTATGTCCTTTACAACCCAGAGCACGTTCAAAAAATAGCAGGAGAAGTTGTGCAATTGACTAGCGAAATATCTGATCATTTCCCGGTAATGATGACTTTCACTTTTAAGCCACAAAACGATTCTACGATACAGGAATAATTCCT
The DNA here is from genome assembly GCA_965212145.1 of Cyclobacteriaceae bacterium. Taxonomy (GTDB): domain Bacteria; phylum Bacteroidota; class Bacteroidia; order Cytophagales; family Cyclobacteriaceae; genus JAAEPI01. Next base: position 1,044,710 of record CBDBUY010000009.1, read on the forward strand.
AATTTCGAAGCGCGAAATAACCAGAAGAAATCCCAATTATGATCAAGGAATTTGAGAAACTCAGAGAAGACGAAGTAGATGTACTGATGAAGGCTCCCGTATATGTTGCAATTCTAATAGCCGGCGCAGATGGAGACATTGATAAATCAGAGAGGAAGGAAGCGATAGACATTGCTCACAACAGACAGAGCCGATCAAGAGAGCAATTGAGTGATTATTATAAGCATGTAGATTTTGATGGGGAATTTGAGAAATTGGTGAATGAACTACCCAGCGGAACTGAGGAGAGAACTACGGCTATAACCAGAGAACTTAGAAAACTGAATTTCATCCTGAAGAAGGTGGACAGAGCTTTTGCAGTGAAGCTCCATGCAAGTTTGAAGGATTTAGCGAAGAAGGTTGCTGAGGCTTCAGGCGGTTTGCTGAGTTATTTGACCGTGAGCTATGAAGAGTCTAAACTCATGGAGCTTAAAATGCTACAGGATCCGGCATCCTGGTAAGGGAATTAAGAAAATTCAAAGCCACCTATTTGGGTGGCTTTTTTGTTGGCATTCGAACAGGATTAATTTATCTTGTTCGATAAATACTAGAACAAATGAAGCCATTTGCTTTCGGAATTTTTTCCGCTTTAACTCATGCCCGATCAGCGCTTGGTCACATAAGTCTTTTGCTGGATTTATGCATAACATCAAATAAGGTAAACGTAGTGAAATGAGAGGTGCTTCATTACTCTTCCCAATTCGGTTTCTATTTCTCATGTGGCTTGGATTTTCTATTCAGTTTTATGGTGGAATTGATCTAGGCTTTCTGGGAATTTATCCTTTATCTGTTCCGGGTTTGATCGGGATATTTACAGCGCCATTCGTACATGGATCAGCTGGACATATCCTTTCTAACTCACTGCCGCTGCTGATATTGGGAGGGATTTTATTCTATTTCTACCCAAGAATTGCCTTGAGAGTTTTTTTACAATGCTTCTTTTTTACCAACATCTTGGTATGGCTTCTAGGTAGGCCTTTTTACCACATCGGAGCAAGCGGAATCGTTTATGGACTGGCATTTTTTCTGATTTCATTCGGATTCTTTCGTCGGAATTTCAAGTCCCTGGTGATATCAGTTTTGGTTATCGCATTCTATGGCGGAATCGCCTACACGGTATTTCCGCTCAATGAAAGAATCAGCTATGAATCGCATTTGTTTGGAGCGATCACGGGGGTCGTTACTGCTTTTACTTTAAGAAATTTCAGCGCAAATGAGCCAGCTTGATTATTTCAAAGGCAAAGGAGCTCAGGTGAACCCTTCCAATAAATTCTTAAAACTTGTATTGGACGACCAGTTCTGGGACGGAATGGATGAGCCAAACATGGTGGACCGACCGAGGCTGGAAATCTTTGAAGAACATCCTAAGAGCATAATTAGCAAATACGACAGCCCGGATGTTCCCGGCGAATACTCTATCAATCCTTATCAGGGATGTGAGCATGGATGCGTGTATTGCTACGCAAGGGAATCTCATCAGTACTGGGGATTCAGTGCGGGCATGGAGTTCGAATCCAAAATCGTAGTAAAGAGAAATTCACCTGAATTACTGAAAAATACTTTCAGGAAGAAATCGTATGTTCCCAAAACCATCATGCTGAGTGGGAATACGGACTGTTACCAGCCAATCGAAAGGAAGTTCAGGCTTACTAGACAGATATTAGAGGTCTGTATGGAACATCGGAATCCGGTAGGAATCATCACCAAGAATGCGTTGATTGAAAGAGATCTTGACATCTTGGAAGAGATGGCCAAGTTGAACCTAGTTCATGTGATTTTTTCCATCACATCGCTGGATGAGGATCTGCGGAGGAGCCTGGAACCCAGGACTGCAAGCTCGAGAAAGAAGTTTAAAGCCATGCGAGAACTTAGCTCAGCGGGCGTTCCTGTGGGAATTATGACCGCCCCCATAATCCCGGGTCTAAATCATCACGAAATCCCTGACTTGTTGCAAGAGGCGAACGTAAATGGAGCGACCATGGCAAGTTATACGGTCGTTCGGCTAAACGGAGAAATAGCCGACATCTTCACAGATTGGCTTGAGAAAAACTTCCCAGACCGGAAGGACAAAGTCCTAAATCAGATAAGAGAATTGCATGGAGGAGAGTTGCAAGATCGTCGATTTGGTCAGCGAATGAGAGGAGAGGGGCCGTATAGCCTGATCATTAAGAAGCTATTTCAAGTCAGCCACAAAAAGTACTTTGATGGCAAGTCATTTCCTGAACTGGATACCTCGCAATTCAGGAGAGAAGGTGATTGGTCTTTGTTTTAAAGCCGTCAATCGCTCACGTGCGAGGCTATGAACCAGGCAGCAGCCGCCAATGTGATGTCTCGAAGGAAAATAGGCATTCCAGAATTCCCCTTCGGTAACCAGACTAAGACACCAAACAAAATCAGCATTACGCCAAGTAGGATCATTGCCAACTGAGCTTTCTTATTGATAATTAGTGCAACTCCTGAGGCAAGAAAAGCCAGTCCGGTCAGGTAAACGAAAACTTGTGGAATTGGAAGAAAATCAGGAACCATTGGCACATAGGCGTTGACATCTAAAAAATGGTTCACTCCAAAGAGGATCATCATAACGGCGAAAACAATCTTTGCCAGGACTCCAATGCTTTTCATCTGATTTCTACTTAAAGGTTGAGGTTAAATCGTGCCGCCAACATACTGGATTTTGAGCTGAAAAGCCATTTTTCGAACGACAAGTTGAATCAGTTCACGAGCATTTTGAGTTTAACTCTGTCTAACTTTCCTGACGGGAGTTGAGGCATGTCTTGCACCACGATTTCTTCTTTCGGAACCTGATAACCAGTAAGCCTTTGCAGAGATTTTAGTCTAGCTAGTAGTGGAGTGGTAGTCACGAGAACTAATTTTTCTCCGAGTCCGGGATCGGTTTTTCCGGTCAAAGCAAAAGAAATATTCGGGAAAGCTTCTCGTATTTTCTGTTCTAATTGTTCAGGATGAAGTTTAATTCCACCTGAGTTCACAACAAAGTCTGCGCGACCAATCCATTCAAATCCTTTCGGGCCAAGCTCAACAATATCGTTTGTTTGCAGCCAGAGATTATTGGTCACAGTACCTCGTGCTTTCAAACAAGACCTATCGTCGGTATCAAGCTCAATGTCACCAATGGGTTCATAATACTTCAACCCAATTTTTCTGAGTGCGATGTGCGATGCGGTTTCGGTCATCCCAAAAGTCTGATAAAAACGAGTGCTCTTGATTTTCTGCAACCGAGTATCCAAATCGGCTGGCACTTGACCACCACCGATCAAGACGCAATCAACCAAATCGAATTTTTCAGGGTTGATTCTCAGAGTTGTAGAAACTTGCAATGGAACCATTGACATAAGATCAATTCTCTGTTCTAGAAATTCAAGTGCATTGGAATTGGGTTCGTTGACTAAAAGATCCATATCATGCTCTAGTGCTCTATAAATAACCTGACGACCTCCCACGAATTCGGGATTGAGGCAAAGCATGGTTTTATCTAAGTACTTCTTCCCGAAAAGGTAAGAAATGGTACTGCCAGCACTGTATTTCAGCTGTTCTCTTGATAGTAGGATTTCTTTGGGTGCTCCGGTGGAACCGGAGGTTCTGAATTTGAAATTTTCTTGGTCACTTAGCCACTCTTTCGCGTACTTTAATACTGACTGTTCGTAAGCGGAGAGTTTTTTTTGGTTAATTTTTCCAGATACAATTTGATCAGAGTCGAAAGTTTCGTTCGTAAAGTAGAACCTCATAGGAATGAATGAAGAACAGGTGTTGGTTAACCGGTTGCGGAGTAAAGATAAGACGGCATTCGCTCTGGTTTTCGATAAGTATAAAAAGGCCTTGGTAAATTATGCATCGAGATTTTTAGATGAAAGGGAGGAAGCGGAGGAGGTAGTACAAGATGTTTTTGTGAAGTTCTGGGATAAGTGTGAAGAATTGGCTCCAGAGTCATCAGTAAAAAGTTATCTCTACAGATCTGTTCATAACACTTGTTTGAACCATTTGAAACATCAAAAAGTCAAAGATTCATATCGGCAACACGTCATTAACCACTTGGAAAGAACGTCAGAAATCAATCTGGAAGTAGAGGATCCTGATAAAATTAGAACTGAGATAATTGAAGAAATAGACAATCTACCACCGAGGTGCAGCGAAATATTCAAGCTCAGTCGACTGGAAGGATTAAAATACCAGGAAATAGCTGACCACCTTGGAATCTCTGTCAAAACTGTGGAGGTTCAAGTTGGCAAAGCATTAAGGGTTTTACGAGAAAAGCTTGTTCATTTACGATCCCAATGATTAGCAGATTGCTTTTTGGAGCTTGTCTAGTTTTCAGCCTGAATGCTCTGGGTCAGCAACCTAAATTCTCAATTGAGTTTCAAAACGAGTCTCTAGAGTCTGTACTGGAGCTAGTTACAAGAAGTACTGGTTATTTTTTCGCTTACAATTCTGCAATTATTGACTCCTCAAGCCGATTCAGTCTAAAAATGCAGGATGTGACTTTGGATGAGTTTCTAAATCGCTTGCTGGTAGGAACAGGCCTAGAGCATCAAGTCTTGTCTGATCAGGTCATCATTCGTCAGGCTCCAATTGATCCCGCTCCAATTAATAAGGTCACCTTCTCCATATCAGGCAGAGTCCTTGATTCGCTGAATAATCTACCCATTTCAGGCGCAAATGTTTTTCTATCAGGAACAAATATTGGTTCAGTGACTGATCTGGAAGGATATTACATGATCGAGGATATTCCCATTGGGTCTTACGAGGTGATCTTTTCGCATTTGTCTTTTAACATGGTTACCGCCGACATTTCCGGTAAAACCAAAGGGATGCAAACAGCAAATATGAAACTGTCTCAACGGACTAAAGTTCTGGATACGATTCACGTGGTTTCAAGGAGATTAATTGGGCCGGATGAAAGGAAAAGGTTTGTGAGGGTTTTTGAACGGGAATTTCTAGGTAGGTCAACTGTGGCAAAAAAATGCGTCCTATTGAATCCTGAGGTCCTGGATTTCATTTACGATAGACCAAATGATCGGCTAGAAGTGTTCGCATTGGAACCAGTTAAGGTTGAGAATCGACTTCTAGGGTATCAAATCACCTATTTTTTTGAAAAATTCACTAAAACAGGAGATGTTCTTGATTTCTATGGAAGAGCTCGTTTTGAAAACCTGAGGCCTTCAGATAAACGTCAAAAGCGGATCTGGCTGAGAAATCGAAAACGTGTTTACTTCGGTTCTTTTCTTCATTTTAGAAGATCGCTGGTGTCAAATACTCTTCGGAAAAATGATTTCAGAATAGCCCTTGTTAAGGCTGATTTCCTTCGAGAAATCCAGAACGCAAACGCTGAAAAGATAAGATCTAGGGATATTGTACGAGAGTCTGGAGATTTTCATTTATTAAATTTTGATGGCTTCCTTGAGGTCATTTATCGCAGAAAAACAGATGAGGAGTATATCAGACAATTTTACGAATCACCTGACACTGATTATCAACAATCTCTGCTCAGGTTACAAAAGGGATCGGTTAAAATAAAGAGCAATGGTGGAATGGAATACCCTGGTATCGAAACCTATGGGTACTGGTATTGGGAAAGAATAGGGGATCTACTTCCAGAAAATTATGATCCTGATTTTGATGAAATAGAACTATGATAAGGGTAATATTTTTGAGATTTGTTAACCAACTGAATATAACCAGAAAATGCACGAATTGATAGCAAAATATCTCTCAGGAAATGCTTCTGAGGGAGAACGGGAAGAGGTGGAGAAGTGGAGAACGGAATCGGTTGAAAATGCTGCGGAGTTTTTCGAACTAAAGCAGGCATGGCTCATTAGCCATCCAGTGGAGACAAGTATTGAACTTCCGGCTAAAGTTCAGAACGAATCTATAGTGATCGGCTGGGCACCATATTTCAAATATGCAGCGGCAGTCCTTTTGTTGGCAATGATCGGATCACTGTGGTATTTAGGACAACAGGATTCGGTAACTAAAGCTCCAGATGTCTTTGCAGGTAACTCTGAAACCCTTGATGACGGAACCATTGTGAGCCTCAAGAATGGAGCAGAACTGGAATCGGTCGAGATATCCAATTCTGAAAGGGTGGTAACTGTCAGAGGAAAGGCTTTCTTTGAAGTTACTCATGATGAGAATCGGCCATTTTATGTGCTAACAGAAAATGCCAAGGTCAAGGTCCTTGGAACAAGTTTCTTGGTCAACTCTACGGGAGAATTCACGGAAGTTTGCGTAGAATCCGGACTGGTTAATTTCTCAGGAAATTCTGATGGTAACAAAATGTCCCTAAATCTTGAGAAGGGTGAAATGGGACGTGTAGGAAAGAGCATCAAAGGAATCATTAAAAGAAATATTGATAACCAGAATTTTTTAGCCTGGAAGAGTGGAATCATGTCCTTTGAAAGGACCGATATGAATGAAGTTATTTCTATCCTAAATGATGCCTATGAAGCGGATATCGAGTTACCTCAAAACTTACAGAATTGTCAGCTGACAGCTAAGTTTAACAAAAAAAGTCTCGAAGAGGTCATCCAAATTCTCTCAGCCACGTTTAATTGGAAACACGATATTTCTAAAGACAAAGTAGTGTTAAGTGGTGAAGGGTGTTAAAACCCTTTGAGTCCTCCCGATTCATTCGGGAGGATTTCTTTTTTTAGAAGCAATTTCTGAATTTCCGATAGATCCCTTGGTTAACCTCTGGATCCGTGTGTATTTCTACAAGTTTTGATTTGTCTGATGAAGTGAAGAATTCTTTGATGCTTTTGGCCAATGTTACTTTATCCGAGACCTCCTGGTATTCGACACCATTTTCCAAGGCGGTGGATTTTGCGCTGAAGTTATGCCGAGTTTCAAAATATTCTTCCAACTCTGGCTGTCTTGATGGGCCGTCAATCAGTCTGAAAATACCACCACCGGCATTGTTCATCACAACAATTCTTAAATTCGGAACTTGGTAGTTGTGGAAAAATGCATTGCGGTCATAAAGAAATGATAAATCCCCAATGATCAGGACATTAAGTCGATTTGGGTTGGCCAAGGCAGTCCCAACAGCGGTTGAAGTAACCCCATCAATTCCACTAGTACCTCGGTTACAATACACCTCAACTCCTTTAGGTACCCCGAGCATTTCGGCATATCTCACTGGCATAGAATTGCCCAGATGAAGGATTGAATCTGTCGGGATGTCATTCAAAATGACCGAAGTTGCATACATCTCCGAATAGTCAACCGAATCTAGGAATTTGACTCTTGTCAAGAAGGCTTCCCGATCAAGATACTTCCATTCGGCTAAGTACGCCTTATCGGGATCAGACTCGATCAAATTATCGTAAACATCCTCGATTGTGGTTCTTAAAATAGACGGATTGGTACCAAATGTGTCTACTGCAACCCCAGCAGGGTCAAGGTGCCAATGTTGTGCTGGTTTAACCTTTCTAATGAAATTCTTAAGCTTCTTGGAAAGAATCGAAAGTCCCGACGTGATGAGTATATCAGGGCGCAACTCATTCTGATCTTTGATAAAGAGATCGGTAGAGGCAATTCCCTCGTCAATCGCTAGATTGGAGAGTGGGCAATGCAATACCGGTATAATCTCCACGAGATTAGTCAGCCGATTTTCGGTATGGTCCGATGGGTTTTGCTGCCCAATCAACACCAGGATTTTTTTGCCACTTTCGATATCAGGGAGGTCTTCTTTTGCTTCGTCTTCTCTTGGATAGTTTATATCAATTTTAGAAAACTTAAGCATTTGATTTTCTGCAGGGTACAATGGTTCATTAAATGGAATATTTAAATGAACTGGACCGAGCGGAACCTCCTGCGATTGCATGACACCCTCGACTATTTTATTCAGGTATTCTTGCGCAGTTTGGTTAGTTGCAATCGGAAGCTGATACGAATTTTTAACGTGATTCTTAAGAACACCAAATTGGCGAATCGTTTGGCCATCGCGTTGATCGATCAATTCCAAAGGTCGATCCGCAGAAAGGACAATCAATGGTATTTCCCTATAATAAGCTTCGGCTATGGCCGGTGCATAATTCAGAACTGCTGTCCCTGACGTGCATACCAAAACAACCGGTTCCTTTTTTGTCTGAGCTATTCCTAACGCAATAAATCCAGCTGATCGTTCGTCTGGAATAATCCATTTTTTGATTTGGTCATTTCTGGCAAATGATATCGTCAACGGGGCATTTCTGGAACCAGGAGAGATGACAACATGTCTGACTCCCAGATTGTGGCAAATTTCGGACGTATTATAAACGACTGGATGAATCATTTTTCAATCAAGTCCCGCATCACAGCCATTTTGAGACTCGTTTCTTTCAACTCATGAGCCGGCACTGAGTCTTCAGTTATACCCGCACCCCCAAAGTATCTAACCTGATCGTGCATTATTTTGACGCATCTAAGATTCACAAACAAATTAATCTTAGAATCAAAATTGACCGGACCTAGAAAACCAGAATAGTACTCTCTATCAAATTCCTCATTCTCCTTTATAAACGCACCCGCACCTTCAAGAGGCATTCCGCAAACAGCCGAAGTTGGATGTAGAAGCTCTAACATTTGATCAGCCAGATCATCAAATTGAAGCTGCATGTAATTCACTCGATAAGAGGTTTTTAGGTGCGCAAGATGACCGGCCTTAATCGTCTTAGGTCCATGCTCATGGAATTCTCTCAATCGAATTTTCTTGAAACAGTTGATCACATATCTGGAAACGAAAGCCTGTTCTTCGATTTCCTTCTGGGTCCATGCAATTTCACTTAATGACTGATCGGGCATAATAGGTTTTGTGCCTGCCAGGGATACCGTCTCGAAAGTTTCTTCATTTTGGGAAATAATCAATTCAGGGGTGGCGCCCATCCAGCATTCCCGATTCCCTTCTGAAAACAAACTACAAAATGCATCAGCGTGTGATTCGATCAACTTGCTGAACGTGGCTGCTGCATCGAAATTGGAGGGTAATTGGTGGTCCTCATACCTGGCTAAAACCACCTTTTCTAAATCTCCAGATGAAATGACCGATTTTGCTCGTTGGACGAGTGTTTCAAAGTCATGAAGCCCTCCAGTTTTCGCATTCTCACTTTTTCGTCTGACTCCTGTTTTTCCTGGCCCCAATCTCACCATTTGATCAACAAATGCATCCATTTGATCCGCAGATACTTTCGGATTCACATGTACACCATTTTCGGTCACATGGATATCTGCACTTATCAACGTTGGCTTAATCGGATGGCTCTTCGTAAAAGCATTAATCACGAAACCTTTGCCGGCAGTGCTAATGCTTTCTTTGATGACTTGGGGCCCTTGAAGTGAAATTGCCATTTCACGTTGATCGGAATGGGGGAGCCGCCAGCAGGCGAAAGCGTAACTGGAGTTTATCAATTTTGACAATAGCTCATCAATCGTGAATGAAGTAAGCTCTTTGATCATTTATTCTTGATTATCGCGATTGTCAACCGACTCACCGCCACCAATTTATTTTCTTCATTAGTTATTTCAATGCTCCAAACGTGAGTTGTTCTTCCGATGTGCAATGGACTTGCCTTTCCAAAAACAAATCCAGCCCTGGCTGATCGGATATGATTTGCATTGATTTCTAAGCCAACAACACTGAACTTGGTCATATCTACAAGCAGGGTAGAGGCGAAGCTTCCAAGCGACTCAGCTAAAGCTACATTGGCTCCACCATGCAACAATCCCATCGGTTGTTTTGTTCTGTGATCAACCGGCATTTTGGCTACCAGATAGTCCGGCCCAACCTCGACCATTTCAATTCCCAAATGTCCAATCATACAGCCTTCGCCAATGGAATTAAGCTGTTTCAACTGAATTTCTTCTGGAAATATCCGTTTCTCACTCATATGGGCAAACCAAATTTAAAATGTCCTGAATACCAAAGAGACCATCAAGTTAGATCGGCAAAAAGGTCGCCGGTCTTAGGCAGATTTTGATGCCTTAAATGTTTGAGATAAAGCTGAGCACACGCATTGGCATCACTGAGGGCATCATGATGATTGAGTGGAATTTTGTACTTGAGCGTTAGGTATTTCAGTCCTCTTTTGAAAATTTTTCGAGTGCACCTTTCTTCGAAATTTGGTTGGGCCAGTTCATAGTAATCGAGCGTGGATCTCAAACAATTCACATCAAAAGCTGAATTGTGCGCAACCAATACTTGGTCTTCTATGAGGTCCTTGATTTCTCCCCAGTAATCCCAAAAGTCAGGGGCTGACTCGGTATCCTCAGGCTGAATGCCATGAACTTCAATGTTTTTGTAGAAATAAGAATTTCCAGGAGGACGAATCAGTTGATTTACTGTTTGTACTGTCTTTCCGTCTTCGATTCGAACAATTCCGATCTGGCATATACTAGTTGGACTCCAAGTAGCAGTCTCGAAATCAATGGCCGTAAATGCTTCAAGAGGCATAGCCAAATATATGGCCAAGCTGGTATAGACCAAAAAAAGGCCCACCCGAAAGGGTGGACCCGTTTAACCAAACCACTCTTCTCTACTTTTTCGGAGGCAGTATCACTTGGTCGATTACGTGAACTACTCCATTTGATGCTTCAATGTCAGCACTTACTACGTTTGCTCCGTTCACTTTGGCTCCATTCACGGTCGTGATTGTCACCTTGGCACCATTGGCAGTAGTAGCCTTCATATTGTTCTTTAAATCTTTGGCATAGACCTTTCCTGGAACCACGTGGTAAGTCAAAATGGCCACAAGCTGTTCCTTATTCTCTGGCTTCAACAAATTCTCCACAGTTCCAGCTGGTAGTGCAGCGAAGGCTTCATTTGAAGGAGCGAAAACAGTGAAAGGACCATCTCCTTGTAGGGTTTCCACAAGTCCTCCCGCCTTCAAGGCAGCAACAAGAGTGGACAGGATATCAGTTCCGACTGCAAGTTCAACGATATTTTTCGCTGGGTCTTTTTCTTCTTTCACGGGATCGGTATTGATCGCTTGAAGGACCGTTACTGAAGCTAAAAGAACAGCGATAACGAATGCTAATTTTTTCATTTTGTCTAATATTTTAGTTGTTATAGTTAGACAAACCTTAGCCGAGCAAAATTGGTTCACGGGGTGTGAAAAAAACTTCTTCCTCTAAGAAGTCGTTCTAAAAAAAGAATAAGATTATTAGTCAGCCTTATCCAGCTGTCGCTGAATAGCGTCGAGCTTTTTCATGACTTTGGCATTTTCAGCTTGGACGAAATCTTTAATATTTTGTTCTTCTTCCTGCAACTCTTTTAGGCTGATTTCATTCATTGTATTTACCACAATTGCAATGAATATGTTCAGTGTGGTGTATGTGGCGATGAGAATAAAACTCACAAAATACAGCGCTGAAAAAGGTACTCCGTCCATGACGGGTCTAGCTATAGCACTTGACCAACTTTCCAGAGTCATTACCTGAAATAGTGTATAAAATGAGCGACCTAAGTCCCCAAAATACTTGGGATACTCATCCGCAAACAAATTCACACCCACCACAGCGTAGATGTAATAGACAATGATCAGCAGGACAAATATCCATCCGATGCTAGGTATCGATCTTAACAAAGACTCAATGATCAAACGAAGTTTGGGTAGATTCTTTAATAGCCTAAGGGTTCTGATAATTCTTAAGGCCCTGAATATGGAAAAAGAGCCAGCCGCTGGAAGAATGGAAACAGCCACAATGGCAAAGTCAAATACGTTCCATGCACTAGTCCAAAATCGCGCCCGATAAATCACAATCTTAAGTGCTATTTCAATGGTGAACATAGCCAAAATGATGAGATCAAAAGCATCGATGATAATTCCATATTTTGACATTACGGAGGGGAATGTCTCCAGCCCTATAAGCAATGAATTTATTACGATTATTACCGTGATGAAATTTTGAAATCTAGATGATTCCAGAAAACCCCTTAAAAAATGGTCTACTGCACCTAAATTAAAAATGTGAGCTTGTTTTGGTCTCATAGCTATTGGAAATGAATTAGTGGTTTGACGTTTCGCACAATTCAGTTCCGCAAAATAAAGTCATAACCTCATTTATTACAGTTTGTTAATTGTTTTTATGATTATCATCGATTGAAGCCACGAGTAGCCACTTTTTAGAGCGCTTTAAATAACGGAATATAAGTTTTACCTGAAGGAAGCCAATTAATTGGGCAATCATTTCTAAATTGACTTAGATGATACCAAATCATAAATAGTACCTTTCGAGTTTACTTTGAACAGGCATCCCGATCTTGCAGTGGAGAAACCGTAATTCAAGAAGGAAACAAATTCAATAACATACAATTAACTAACAAAATGAGTAGTTCGATGATATCTCCATTTATGTTACGATTGTTTTCATTAATCATTCTCTTAATTCCTGTTTTGCTAATTGCACAGGATCAATCTGCCATCTTTGGAAGTGCTTGTAATGGTTTTACTGGAAATGAAATCAATGAATCGGATTACGTACTTGTTTGGGCAGATGAGTTTTCAGAGGATGGGGAAATTTGTTCTGACAATTGGTTCCATCAGACAAAACTTCCAAATGGCACCAGTTGGTGGAATGGTGAGTTGCAGCACTACACTGATCGTTTAGATAATTCGTTCGTAGAATCCGGCCTATTGAAAATTGTTGCCAAAAAGGAAACTTTCACAGACCAGGGGGAAACGAAAGAGTATACTTCAGCAAGGCTGAATTCAAAATATGCATTCACTTACGGTAAAGTTGAGGTTAAAGCAAAGCTTCCAGCAGGAGATGGAACCTGGCCGGCGATATGGACATTGGGACGAAATATTACCGAAAATGGGGGATACTGGGCTGACCAATATGGAACAACTGGGTGGCCGGCTTGTGGTGAAATAGATATTATGGAGCATTGGGGCAATAACCCCAACGTAATTCAAAGTGCACTACACACTCCTTCGAGTTCGGGAAATACGGAGAATAAAGGTTCAATAATGGGAAGTGATGTCAGTAACACTTTTCACGTTTATTCCATGATTTGGTCACCTGAGAAAATAGAGTTTTTTTTAGATGGGACGCTCTATTACACTTATTCACCCTCTGACAAGAATAGCTCCACATGGCCGTTCACAGAGCCACAATATATTCTATTGAATATTGCCATGGGAGGCGTTGGGGGTGCTATAGATCCTGACTTTTCTGAAAGCACAATGGAAATTGACTATGTAAGAATCTATCGTAAAATTGAAGCCACCATAACCTTGGGCGTTGATAATCCACTGGTGAAAATTTACAACAATGGAAGATTGGTAAATGTCGAAGTTGATAATTCCATGATCGGATCACGTTTAGCCATCCTTAGCATTGACGGAAAGAAAATTGTTGATCACTCGATCACTTCGAATCGAAGCTCAATGACTATCCAGTACGAGGGTCTGGTCATTGTTAAGATCATCGATCAAAACGGAAGACTTAAATCAATAAGTAAGCTAATGATAAGGTAAATTCTGATCAGACTCTTCTATCGTGTGAGCCTAAAGTTTATCGGAACAACCATCCTAACCGGTACTGGCATTCCCCTTTGTTTTCCTGGTTCGAATTTCGGAATTAGATTCATCACTCGAAGCGCTTCTTCATTACAGGCTCCTGCAATACCTTTTACCACCTTTAGCTCGTCAAGTGATCCGTCTTTAGTTACCACAAACTCTACGTAAACCCGACCTTCAATGCCCATACGCATGGCCATTTTCGGATACCTTATATTCTTCACCAAGAATTGATTGAAGGCATTCTGTCCTCCTGGGAACTCGGGCATGTCTTCAACGATTGTTAAAATCTCCTCCGATACCTCTTCTTCCGGAGCTTCAGTGAAAATAATTTCTTCTATAAACGTTTCTTCTGTCACTTCTACATCTAGTTCCACCTCGACTTGCTCCTCAATTTCCTCTTCATCTGGGACTTCCACTATTTCAGGAATCTGAATTTTAGGGGGTGGTGGAGGTGGCTGAAAGGTTGGTGGAATTTCAAGAATGTCCTCAAAATCAGCCTCAATTTGTCCAAGATCAGTTAATTCCTGATCACTTGATGAAGGCATCTCAAAGGCAATAATGACCGCAAGAATACTGACGGTTAATCCAAGATTTCGAAAAGTTCCAACTCTTTTATTTACGTCGTATTTTGGGTTTTTCTTGAGTTCCATAGTAAGAGCGTTTACCCTACGAAACGGTAATTAGTGGCAAGTTGTTTCCAGAATTAAAGAATGCTCAACTATTCTTCACGCCAATTCAGAGAAAACAATAACTATGGCCGCCCAAGTCACGTTGCGGTTTTATTAGATTGATTGGCATCAATATTGTATCTTAAAGAAAGATGAAACACCTGATTGTTTTCGGTTTTCTATTTGTCTCACTCGTAATGCCCGTTTATGCACAAAACGTGCTAAGTGGAAGAATGAATCTAAAAAGTTATCACGATCTGGTAAGAAAATTTAAAGCAGATAGCACGTACGAGAAAGCTTCTTTTTACCCTCGAAAAGCAATATCCTATAGAATCGATCTTGGCAAATCCATAAATCACAACTCAGGTCAAGAACAAAATGATCTGATAATTGCATCTGGAACAAAGGGTAGATTGATTTCTTATCGTGAAAGCAGCGAAAAAGGGAGGCTTGGAACTACTGTGACTTATACCATTCGCATTGATTTTGGTGATGGTGTAGTGATTCCGTTTTTCTCACAGTCTTTCTATAGTAGTGTTAAGCATGTGAAGAATTGGACATTAAAGAACTTTACACCAGTTGAAAACTTCGAGCTGGACGATTTAACCTACTTACTTAAAGGAGAAGGAGAAAAGTTAGGTTTGAATTATTCTTATTACGTTTCACCCTCAGGATACGCAAATCAGTAATCCCTACTGACAGCCATTGGTCGGCCAATACCTGAAGAAGATTATCTTACAGGTTTTGAACCTATCAATGAGAAAGAACATATTAATTACCGGGGCAAGCTCAGGCATTGGTAAAGGCATGGCCTTAGAATTTGCGAAGCAAGGTTGCAATCTCGCTTTATGCGCCAGACGCGTTGAAAATCTCCAGACTCTAGAAAAAGAAATCCGAGACAATTTCCCTTCGGTCAATGTTTTTGTCCGCTCACTTGACGTAAATAATCCAGAAGAGGTCTTCACAGTTTTCAAATCTTTTAGAGAAGATTTCATAACAATCAACGAAAGGCTGGACAGGGTGATTGTGAACGCCGGAATAGGGAAGGGGGCTCCACTTGGAAAAGGATTTGAAAAGCAAAACATGCAAACTGCCTTGACCAATTTCTGCGCTGCTATCACTCAGTTCGAGGCTGCTTTGGAGATTTTTAGAGAACAGAATCACGGGCATCTTGTGGCGATTTCATCCATGTCGGCATTCCGAGGGTTTCCGCGTGGAATGACCGTTTATGCCGCAACCAAAGCTGGTTTAAAAAGCCTGACTGAAGGTGTTCGTGTTGATCTGTTGAACAAGCCAATCAAAGTCTCAACGATCTTTCCTGGGTACATTGAATCCGAAATGACAGACGGGCTGGATAAAAAACCTCCATTTATGATCGAGCTTGAAAAAGGCTCGCGTTTATTGGTCAAGGCGATAAACAAAGAAAAGGCAAAGGCTTACGTGCCATTCTGGCCATGGTATTTCTTTAAGCATATCATGCCATTCATGTCTCTAAAAATGCTAAGAAAATTCTAATTCAATGAACTTCAAGCCATCTTCCAAATCACTTCAATATCTCGAGCGCTTGAAATCGTTCATGGAAAAGCATGTATGTCCTTTTGAGATGGAGCTGCGCGCGTTCAACCAAGATCAAAATGAACGGAACGACTGGAGGATATGGAATGAACATCCCAAGTTGGATGAGCTGAAGAAGAAGGCTCAAGGCGAGAATATTTGGAACCTGTTCTTACCGGATGAAGAACATGGACAAGGACTCAGTGTACTGGAGTATGCCCCTTTAGCAGAGGAAATGGGTAGGGTGTACAATTCCGCTGAGATATTCAATTGTAACGCACCTGATACTGGAAACATGGAAGTACTCCATCAGTTTGGTAGTGATGAGCAAAAGGAGCAATGGTTAAAGCCGATGTTAGCAGGTGAAATCAAATCGGTCTTTTGTATGACCGAACCCGATGTGGCTTCTTCAGATGCGACAAATATTCAAACGAGTATCGAGCCAGACGGTGATGAAATAGTAATAAACGGGAAAAAATGGTGGACGACCGGACTAGGTCACCCAGATGCTAGGATTGCGATTGTTATGGGGCAAACTTCAGGTTCTGAAGATCGGCATAAGCAACACTCCATGATACTGGTGCCGCTTGATTCACCCGGCGTTGAGATAAAAAGAATGCTAACCACCTTTGGGGCATACGATGGTCCGTCAGGTCACGGTGAAGTACATTTCAACAATGTCAGAGTAGCGAAAGAAAACCTTATTCAGGATTTTGGAGATGGTTTTCGCATTGCTCAGGGACGCTTAGGTCCGGGAAGAATTCATCACAGCATGCGTTGCATTGGTGCTGCTGAAAGGGCACTGGAACTAGCAATAATGAGAAGCGGCACCAGATCGGCTTTTGGAAAACCTCTCGCGAAGTTGGGCGGTAACTCTGAGCGATTCGCAAAAGCAAGAATCGCCATTGATCAAGCCAGACTTCTTACACAATACGCAGCTTGGAAAATAGATGAACTAGGAGCTAAGGAAAGCATGACTGAGATATCCGCAATAAAGGTTGTCGCGCCAAATGTGCTGCAGGAGGTGACCGACATGTCCATGCAAATTCACGGTGGAGCCGGACTAAGTTCTGACTTACCATTGAGCAGTTTTTTCATTCAGGCCAGGGCGTTGCGCTTGGCGGATGGGCCGGACGAAGTACACATGCGGATGATATCCAGATTGGAATTCAAAAAATACCTCGGTGATTAGATGAAGGATTTGGAAAGATCCGAACGTCCAGGTGAAGAACTGAACCTGGATAAGTTGCTGCCTTGGATGCGTCAACATTGGCCAAACCTGAGCGGCAATCCAACTGTCACCCAATTCTCCGGTGGAGCTTCCAATTGGACGTATAGGCTTGTTTTCGAGGATCTAGATGTCATACTCCGAAGGGCACCTCTCGGCAAGAAAGCGAAGGGGGCTCATAACATGCCTCGTGAATTTGATTTTCAGAGAAACCTAAAGCCGCACTATTCCCATGTACCAGAAATGCTGGCAGTGTGTGAAAACCAGGCAGTTCTGGGATCCCAGTTTTACTTAATGGAGAGGATAGAAGGATTGATACTCAGGAAGAATTTGCCAGCCGTCATTTCTTGGGAACCTGAAATAGTGAAGCAGTTGTGCTTTTCTTTCTGGGACAAGCTGATCGAACTCCATCAGATCGATTATGAAAAACACGGATTAGGTCATTTAGGGAAAGGTGACGGCTATATTGAACGCCAAATTACCGGCTGGAGTAAACGATATAGCGATGCGGTAACATGGAATGTTCCGAAAGCCAAGAAGGTCATTCATTGGCTTGAACAAAATATGCCTAAAACTGAGCGTTTGTGCCTGATACACAATGACTTTAGATTAGATAATGTTGTATTGAAAAAAGATAATCCTTCGGAAATCATTGGGGTGTTGGACTGGGAATTAGCGGGCATTGGTGATCCGTTGATGGATCTTGGTAACAGCATGGCCTATTGGGTAGAAGACGATGAGAATTTCTTTATTAAATCCATTCGGCGACAGCCGAGCAATGCCTCAGGAATGTTGAAAAGATCAGAAGTCATCGACTACTACTTGGAGAAAACGGGTTTTGAAGTAGATGATTTTAGTTTTTACAGAGTTTACGGACTTTTTCGGCTGGCTGGTATTGCGCAGCAGATTTACTATCGTTACTCCAAAGGATATACTAAAAACAAAGCTTTTCGCAATTTTTGGATGATCTCCTTTTATTTAATCAAGACCTGTGAGAATACCATAAATAAAAGGAAATGATAGCCAAACTCAACGCGCGATTTTCTTCCCAAAAAGCCTTCATCACAGGAGCAGGATCTGGCTTGGGAGCAGCATTTGCCCATTTGCTGCTCAAGAATGGATGGACGCTGTATCTCGGGGACATTAACGAAACTGCTCTAAAACAGTATCAAGACATAGATGATGTGTTCACTTTTCAATTGGACGTGAGTGACAAATTGAGCTTCGAGCGCGTGGCAACTGAAGTGTATAATCATACTGACCACATTGATTTACTGATCAATAATGCGGGAATTGGCGATGGAGAGCTCTTTCGTAATTACAAGATTGAGCATTGGGAAAGAATGATTGAAATCAACCTGATGGGTACATATTATGGAACCCATTTCTTGCTGCCGTTAATTAGTGGACAAAAGGACGGCATGATCATCAATATCGGCAGTGTGGCTGGTTTCATGAATATGCCAGGGATGTCAGCATACAATGTGTCTAAAGCGGCTGTACATTCATTTTCTGAAAGTTTGTCACATGAGTTGGCGGATTCAGGAATTCAGGTCAGTGTGGCCATGCCCGGATTCTTCGAAACCAATATTATGGATCAAGCCAAGGGATCAAGCCGGTTTGTGGACTTTGCGAAAAAGCAGATGAAATATTCCAAAACCAATGCTGAAGAAATGGCGCAGGTTATTCTATCAGAAGCAGCCCGAGGAATCACGAAGATCATTTATCCCAAGGACGCAGGAAGAAATCATTGGGTCAAGAAGTGGTTTCCGTCACTTATCAGGAAGGAATATAGACGTTTGATGGTGAAATTCGATAGAGAATAATTCAAGAAGTAGCCATCGACTCTAGGAAAAAAAATCGACTTACGAATGAACTTCAGCTTAGTAGATTATCTGTTAAAAATCTCACAAGTAAGCTAGTTACTCCCGATGCTCAAGAACGTCGATAACATTTCGCATGAATTGAAATCCTTGAAGTGATCGAACATTTTCCGCTCGACTTCCGGCCCATCCAGATCATCATATTTAGCATTGATAGCACCGCAGCGTGTTTCCATGTTGAATTTTTCGAGCTTGTTTGAGTCATCTACAATACGCTGCTGAAGTTCAGCTGCATATGACATCAAATCCTCCTGAAATATTCCTGTCGCCTTCTCTTGTCCCATTTCTCCCATGTCTTGGATAAAAGAGACCAGTCTTGGATGTAGATCCAGCTCATTCCAAGCTTCGTTAAAACAGTCGCAAATTTCGCGTGCCGCGAGCAGCGTCACTTGGTCTTCCGACAAATCCATTGTGGTTTGTGCGGATGTGCTTACAGTGATAATTAGACAAAGCGCGATGAGCATTACCTTTTTCATACGGATAAATTTGGTGCATTAAATTCAGGAGTGATAAGTTTAGACAAATTAATTGAATGAAAACAGGACTAGTGCTTTCTGGCGGGGGAATCAGAGGTGTTGCTCATATAGGGGCTTTGAAGGCCTTCGATGAAGCAAACGTGATTATAACTCATGTGTCTGGAACGAGTGCTGGTGCCTTGGTTGGTTTGCTTTTTGCATCTGGAGTGGGGTGGGAGGATATTAATCATTTTTTCAAGGAGACTTCCATTTTCCATCCCAGCAGATTTGCACTGAATAAGCCTGGCTTCATCGATACTGACAAATTCTATCAAGACCTCAAAGAATTCGTGCCAGAAGATGATTTCAAAGCTCTTTCGAAACCTTTTTACGTGGCAACCACTGATATTCTTAACGGCGGTGAAATGATCTTCAGTGAAGGAGAGGTTATAAGGCCGGTTTTAGCTTCCGCCTCTTTTCCTGGCGTTTTTTCTCCGACCAAAATCAGGGATTCTTATTACGTGGATGGAGGCGTCTTGAATAATTTCCCAGTTGAGCCTCTAATAGGAAAGTGCGACCGAATAATTGGGAGTTATGTCAATCCGTTGAAGAAAATTAAGATCGAGGATTTGGGTTATTCGTACCAAGTGGTTGATAGAGCGTACAAGGTTAAGACAGCTACTGAGTCTTTGGCTAAATTCTCACAGTGTGATCTCGTTTTGTCACCAGAGGAACTTAGTGACTTTGGGACATTCGATATGAAGGCTCATGATAAGATTTTTGAAATCGGGTATAATCACGCGATCGGGCAGCTATCTCAAGGTTTTTAATAAAGCATTAGCCGGAAGAGTAACGCATTGATCATTGTTCATTGCCGGAGAGAGACTTCCAAATCGGATTTGATTTTCGGTTAATAAACCCATGAATTGCGACGTTTAGAGCCAGCAAAATTGCGCCAACCATTGCCATCAGGGCTATGCTGAAATAGTTGCCCTCATGACGGAAATAAATAGCCGCGAGAGCCCAAACGCCTACCAATGCGAATTCTCTCATATTTCGTTTCCAAATCATGAAAAGATTAACAAGCGTAGCAATAGCGATCATAGTGATTGCCCAATTTTCCTCACTAAATATCCCCCCGGACCATCCCAACTTGCTCAGATAAGCTGAAATATTTGCGATCAGTGCCACTGTAATCCAACCTGAGTACAGACATATTGGCCACCAGATAAAAGCGATGATTTTGAATGGCGCGTCCCACCTCTCCATATTGGTCAGCACAATGATTCTAAGCAACCCAAAGAGCATAACACACATAATAACCACTGAAAGCCAAGTATACTCATACAACCAGGCAATAACCCAACTTGCGCTTCCTATATTCACGATGGCGAACCAGAGTCCGATTTGTTCATGTTCTTTGATGATATCTTTTCGAATGGCTGTAATAACCTGATATATCACGAAAATGATCAAAGAAAGAAAAATGATTCCCCAGATCGCAAAAGCATAACCCGCTGGTGTGAAAAGGTTATCGTATCGGTCGCTCAGTTCTCCGACCGTCTGACCATTGATGCCGGCGGTTTGAGAGTAATAGTTGACTATTAGAACAAATGCTACTGAAAAGGCATTCGTTGCGGCCAGGAGTAATGGGCTAATTTTCATGAGCTTCTAACAAGCATGCTTGGTAAATAGTTTTTGCTGTGTAGTTTGATATCGATTTTGAGCTCAAGAATCCAAACATCAGTTGTTCTGCGCTGGAAATGTAGCCAGTATTTATCTCCTGATTTTTAAATAATGTCACATCTTCGTGACCAAACGAAATTTCAACCATGAAAGCAGCATTTATCCCAGAACTCAATTTGCCGGCAGTAGCGGCTCCTATGTTTCTGATTTCCGGCCCACAGTTAGTGATCGAATGTTGTAAAGCCGGAATTGTAGGAACGTTCCCTGCTCTCAATCAACGAACAACTGAAGGATTCGAGGAGTGGCTGGTGGAAATCAAAACCGCATTGGATGAGCACGAAAAGGAAACAGGTAATAAACCTGCGCCCTTTGGGGTCAACCTAATCGTCCACAAGACCAATCCAAGATTACAAGCTGATCTCGCGATATGCATTAAGCATAAAGTCCCATTGATCATTACTTCGCTAGGGGCTGTTTCAGATCTTGTAGATGCCGTTCATGGGTATGGAGGCTTGGTCTTTCACGACATTATTAAAAAACGACATGCTGAAAAAGCCGCGGAAGCGGGCGTGGATGGACTGATTTTAGTCACGGCTGGAGCTGGTGGGCATGCGGGGACTATGAACCCGATGGTGCTGATTTCAGAAGTAAGGCAATTTTTCGATAAAACCATTTTGCTTTCAGGCTGTATCAGTACCGGACGAGATATCGCGTCAGCTACTCAGATGGGAGCCGATCTGGCGTATATGGGTACTCGGTTTATCAATACCGACGAAGGACGTGCCGATGATGCCTATAAAGAAATGATCATCAATGCTGGCGCTAGTGACGTGGTTTATACGGCGGCCGTCTCGGGTGTACATGCCAATTTCCTACGCCCAAGTCTGGAAGCCATGGGTATTACTGAGGAACTTTGGAACCAATCCAAGAAAGTAGATTTTGGTGAGGAGTTGGATGCCGATGAGGCCAAGGCCTGGAAAACGATCTGGTCTGCCGGACAGGGGGTGGCGAATATCAAAGATTCTCTCCCGGTTGCAGAGCTGGTGGCAAGGTTAAAGAACGAATTTATCCTGGCGATTGAAGATCAGAAGAAGGTTCTTGACACATATGCGTGAAAGTTCATTCATTGGCCAGCGGTAATTCGTATGTTCTATCAATTTTCCTTGTATGATGTGGTTTCTTACTTATTTTCGCGGTGCTCTGGCAAGCGATATAAGAACCTTAGAAAGTAACTAATAAATAGGTCTGTTTGGGACGCTAGATCACGCCCTTCACAGGGATCATCGAATGTGCCAACTGATCCATAATCCTTCTAATTAAAGGTTTGATATAGGCTTGCCGGGGCTTTTTAGGATTCAACTTTTTTCCTTAGTTTGAGCTTTTAAACGAAGACTTCACTAAGAGCTTCTTTCCGTTGATTAAACGCCCTTGGTAACCCAAGGAAATTGAACTCACTTAAATTTTGCGACGGTGGAGCATATGAATTGTAGATTGCCTTTGAAAGCTGTCGACCGAGAACTATAATTTTTGCAACTATGAGCTTTGATATTTCCATTTGTACGAAAAACGCCAAGCAATACGCTGAGCGCTATGGAGATCCTGAAATGTGGAAAAGTGGACTGGAAGACGCAATTCCCTTTTATCATGTGTCTGGGATGACCGAGCCTTACCTCCCTGCGATTTTGAATACAGATCCCGACAATGTCAATTATTTGAAATGGGGATTCATTCCGTTCGAGTTTGCGCCACAAATTAAACGTAAGCCTATCAATACTTTAAAGGCAAGAAACGATAGGATCTTTACGGATAAAAGCATGTATCGTGAATCTGCTGAGAGCAGAAGATGCCTGATAATGATTGATGGATTTTTTGAGCATTATCGCAAAGGGAAAGATACGTTTCCACATTATGTTCAGATGAAGAACAAAGAACCGTTTATGGTAGGGGGGCTGTGGCATACATTCACCGATCCTACTGACGAAGTGAAAACCGAAACGGTGACATTGGTTACTACGCCTGCAAATAAGGAATTGGCGTGGCTGCATGGGGAAGAACCTTATACCCCCGAGTCAAGGATGCTATTCATTGTAGATAAAAAAGACGATGAAACCTGGCTGCATGGATCTGCTGAAGAAGCCCAGAGTTTGCTCAAACCATTTCCTGATGATATTCTCGAGTATTACACTTGCCAACCGCTGAAGACAGTAAAGCTACAGCACCGCATGTACCTAGGAAATGTCCCGGCGCTTTTAGAGCCGAAGAGGTACAAGGAATTGAGCTAAAGAGCTTCTTTATTAACCTCTAGTGATTTTTTCGAATCCTAGTCATTCATAAAAGATCATCAAAGTCCGATGAGTATAAATGGCGCCCAGTCAACCGGATCTTTGAAATTCGTTTCGGTGGCCAAGTACTTCTTAGCCTTGTGCAGTGCTTCGGCGTAAGTCAAGTCTTTTGAATATTCATTGGTTGCTTCGAGTTTCGCAACCTCTTCATAAAATCGTGACATCAATAATTGGGTAGGTTCATCACCAACCTTCCACAGGCTCACAATGATGTTTTTGGCCCCCGCGTAAATTAGGGCTCTTGAAATGCCTATTATCCCTTCACCGTGGCTCAGTTTCCCAAGGCCTGTTTCACACGCCGATAAGGAAGCCAACGCTGCGTTCACTGTCAGACCATAGATTTCCCCACTAAACAATATGCCATCCTGATCAGTGGAATCCGGGGACAAAAGAAGACCGCTAAATTCAGGCTCTTCCTCATTGACCATACCATGAGAGGCTATGTGCAAATACTTATAATTTCTGATCAGATCCGATTTCAACGTTGACTCGGTTGCCAATTCACTGAAAAGTGCTAGGTTCTTCAATTCCAATTTATCGAGGGAAGTAGCCACGTTTTCAACTTCGTGTTTGCTGCCTGGAAGATCGGGAGTGGGTAGGAATTTGACCATATTACGAAACGACTGAGGCACTCCATTTTCTTCGTAAGACTTGTTCTTTACTTCATTGATAATCGCACTGTAATTGGTCCGAAATTCCACTGGAGCGAAAGCCACTATACCATGTGGTGTTTTGATGCTTTGTTCTGGGGGTCTATTAAAAGTTTTGTAAAGTAGATTACCAGAATAAGAGTTCGAAATCTGATATTTCAATCCTAAAAACGTGTTATCAGGCATTATAAGCGCATCAAACGGTAAATCTGCCATCACGCCCTCTGGGATAAAATGTAAAGACTGAATGCCCTCAGGAATTTCAAATGGCAGTAATGTCGTATACAATTGTTTGCCAAGTTCATCGGATTTTTTTCTCACACTGTATTTGATGGCGCGTCTAAAAATCTCAATGGTTTTACTGATTTTTCTTGGGTATTTTGATTTCGATATTTCGAAACTTGAACGGGTTATTCTGGTAGAGAAGAGCTTCCCCTCGTGCTCAAAATAGGAAACGACCATTGTTCCGTCTGGAATGAATTTCTTGAATTTTTCCAACTCAACTACGCCAACATCGTATTTGAGTTCGTAGTATCGAGGAAAATTCTCTTCCATGTTTTTTTGCAATTCCTCATAAGCTCTGTTCGAGAAGAACAGGGAGTCTTGAAGCTGCCTTAATTTGAGGGAATCCCGTGTGTAGGTGAGAGCTTGAGTGAATCGGTTAATATCTTTCTTAAGCCGTGTATCACGCTCAATGAGTTCATTAGGTACACCCCCAAACGTTTTGGCATTCGCTTCGGCGAGGGAAGAGAACAACACGGCCGCCTTCTTTTTTTCCTGAAAGTAGAAAATCCTGTTTTGATACTCCTTCACCTTCTCGTCAAAGTCCACGTCACTTCCAATTTGCTTGACGTTTTCCGGTGTGATGATCTCCAAGGCCGAAAAACAACCATTAACCGCTGATCCATAGATCGCTCCTGTCAAGTCAGCCAGTGCCAACTCATCACGACGATCGATGTAGGATTTTCGAATCTGATCCACCAGGCTGTCACTTTGCACAAAGCTGTGAATGGAAATGTCCAAACCCTTCATATTCCCGGATGCGGTGAAACCTTGCTCCAATAGCTCGCCTTTGAAACTCAGGTACCACAACAGATCCCGGCTATCGAAGAAATTCAGAAGGGCAGGATTGACGAAGATGTTCGAATCATCAAAGCCCTGAATACTGGCGCTGATGGCCGATTGGATGTAATCCAAAGCCTTTTTCGTTCCACCTTGCTCACCAAATATCCGTGCTAGGTTATAGTAAGCATTGGCCACATTTGGATGCTTTTCCCCATGTATGGTTTTGTCTATTTTGAGGGCTTTGTTAAAGTAGGTTTCAGATAACTCAAAATCTCCTGAGAAGTAGTACAAGCTACCCAGATTGTTGTAAGCAGCTGACGTGTTAGAGTGGTTTTCCCCGACCAGAAAAAAGTTAATGTCCAATACTTTTCCATAGTTCTCTAAGGCCTCCAAAACCTTCTCCTGATACAAATAGGTATTTCCAATTCCCAGATATCCTCGCACCGTATTTTGATGGTTTTCCCCGACGGATGAGGCATATAGTTTGACGGCTCTCTGATAATAATTCAGCGCAGAAGGATAGTCTCCCTGGTTTTTTGCGATATCTGCAAATCCCAAATAGATGTCGCCAAATTTGGGGTTTATGGATTCATCAAAATAGTTTAGAAAAATATTGTAGCCACGATTGTAATACTGGAGGGCCTGTTCGTAGGCGCCACTGCTATTGTAAATGTCTGCGATTCCGATAAATGTCGCGCCAATGCTGGGATGGTCTTTACCGAAGAATTGCTCAAAAATTTCCAGTGCATTGTCGTAATTCTCTCGGGCGAGTTTGTAGCTGCCACGATTTCTATGCAGGTTGGCCAGGCTCAAATAAGAGTTAGCAACATACGGATGGTTCTTTCCAAGAATTTCTTTATTCACCTCAAGGGCATGCTCAAAATGTTCGAACGCTTTTTCGTATTCTAGCTGGCCAAAATAGACATTTCCGATACCCATGTTCGTTGGTGCGGCATACAAGTGCTTTTCACCACTGCTTTCGTCAATTTTCGCGGTGAGCTCCATGGCTTCATTGTAATAGCCCAAGGCCTTTTCATGCTGTCCCCGCTGAAAATGAGAATTTCCCAGGTTGTTCAGGGCGTTTGCCCGTTCGATATGCTCCTGAGTTAGGTGTTCTTGACTTATTTCAAGTGCTTCCAGGGCATTCTGACGTGCCTCGTCGATGTGAAACAACTCGAGCTGAATTTCTGAAATCTTGTTAAGACAGGAGGAGACCATCTCCCAGTTCCCCACTTCCTCGCTTTGCTTCCGGGCCTGTTCGAAAGTGGCTAATGCTTCATCAAAACGGTTATAGAGCAAATGTTCATTACCAACATCAAATAAGGCAATTGTTGTTTGGGCACTTGTTTTTCCGATTATTACTAGAAAATAAAGGATCAGAAATAGTTTCTTCAATACGATCGTTCCACTTGCCATTTTGTTCCTATTTTACGAGGTAATTTAAACCACCAACTATTCAAACCATGAGATATTCTCAATTGCTTGCAGTCCTGCTTCTCGTTTCAATTGCAAACTGCGTATCAGCCCAATCTCAAAAATCCC
This sequence comes from Cyclobacteriaceae bacterium, assembly GCA_965212145.1. Classification (GTDB taxonomy): domain Bacteria; phylum Bacteroidota; class Bacteroidia; order Cytophagales; family Cyclobacteriaceae; genus JAAEPI01. Next base: position 1,071,336 of record CBDBUY010000009.1, read on the forward strand.
ACTCAAAACAGCATTATACTTCTGAGAACGGGAAACTGTATTGGCCAGGATCAGAACCTGTTTATCTTCATCTGTCCATTTCGCCTTCTGGAGAGGATAAAACCAGAATTAAGAGCAGAACGACCCCTGATCACGCCGATCCCATGTACCTGGACACAGAGGGGCTCAATTACATCCGATCAAAATGGGCTGTAGATAAGGATGGCAAGTATCTCAGGCCACAACAGGAAGTGTTGTTTGAGATAAACAAAGACTCCAGAAGTCCGAGTACGGAAATGTTTTTAACTGGAGCGGTCAGGTACCGGGGTGATAAAGTCTATTATGGTCCCGGTTTGCAACTGACCCTAGAGAGCGCTGATGCATTATCAGGGGTACAGGAAATATTGATCTCAAAAAATGGAGGGGCTTATGCACCGTATGTGGCTCAGGCTGTTAATCAGGAGCAGGACTACACCTTTAAGTATTATGCATTCGACAAGGTAGGCAATGTAGAAAATGAAAAGACAAGGAACTTTCAGGTGGATCTGACCAGTCCGATGACCAGACACCTGGTGCAAGGAGAAAAGTTAGGAGACATCCTCGCACCCACAGCTACTATCAAGCTCACTTCTACTGATCAACTTTCTGGTGTCAAAACGGTGAAATACAACTTTGATGAGGTAACCGAGTTAACATATGGGACCAATGTCATCTCCCTTAAAAGCATTAAAGAAGGAAATCATGTGTTTTACTACTACGCACAGGATCAGGTAGATAATAAGGAGGATAGAAAAGAATATGCATTTTACCTGGACAGAACGGCACCTGATGTCACTGCTTCGGTAGTTGGAGATCAATATCAGAATAGGGGAAGGGTATTCGTCTCAAAGCGGTCGAGAGTGAAGCTGACGTCCAGCGACAACAAATCCGGTGTAAGTAAGGTCTGGTATACCATTGATGGAGGTGAAGAGATCGAATACGAAGAACCGTTTGATCTTCCGGGTGATGGAAACACGGTGATTGGTTTCTATGGTGTGGACAAGGTGGGTAACACGTTTAAGTCCGTTTTTGATGAAAGTAAAAATGGCCGTCAAGCACTTGAAATTGACATGGAAGCGCCAGAAATATCTCATTCATTTGGTACCAATAAGTATATGTCCAGAGATACGACTTTCATTAGGGGTGACACTGATGTCATTCTAAAAGGTGTAGACGATGATTCAGGAATGAAACAAATAGGATATAAAATCAACAATGGTGGTGGATTGGTGTATGATGAAGCCTTTACCACCACTAGCGAAGGGATTTATACCATTGATTATTTTGGGACGGACAATGTTAATAACCGAAACAGCAAAAGCTTCTTTTACATCGTGGATAATGAAGGCCCTGAGACCGAGTACATCTTCAGTATGGATCCCATTGGAAAAATTGAACTTGATGAGTTGGGGGCTCCATTGGGGGTGTACTCTGCAGGAGTTAAAATCTATCTAGCAGCTACGGATAAGCAGATCGACACGAAGAGTATATTTTATTCATTGAACGGTAAGACAGAAAGAAGCTATGGCATGCCAATCGCTGCGACGCAGAAAGGAATTAACACGTTGAAAGTTAGGGCGACAGATATGCTGGGAAATGAAACTGTAAGTGAAGAATTTGAATTCTTCATCAAGTAAAGGCTTTTTGCTTTCTAAATAGCCTTGGGCAGGCAGAAGGGTTTTATCAGAACTCATTTGTTTTTCAGGACGAATATGAGACCATGATTGTCATCACACTACTCCTTGAGAATATCCTAGCCTCTGTTAGGTTTTCCACAGCCAAAAACTGGATGTTCGTTTTGGTTTTTCGGAAGTCGATACAGGATTTTATTTTCTCCTTGTAGAGGTATTTTAATAAATACGGGTAAAGCGCTATTGGGACTCACTCTGTCAAAATCCACATTTTTAATCCATGATACGCTTTTGGTCAACGATGAATTAATGTCACTCATCGATTATTGAGACCCAAATAAGCCTACATATTATCTATTCGCTAAGTCAGTCCACTAGGACCAAACACTGAAGCGACCTCTATGACCAATTTTCAGCAGATTAATCCCGAAAGATTCGGTTCAATCAAAACCTTCTTTTCAATAGCTTTTCTGTTTCTGATTAGTTTCGGTTCATTTTCAAGTGAAACGCTTGAGGAAAACAATCAAGTTTTTATTCCAGTAAGTTCAGACATCACAACCTGTCAGGTGCAAGTAGGAGCAGCGCCTGCTTCAATCACCTTTGGCGAGTATTTCACGAACATGTTTGACAACTCCAGATGGCCTGCTAGATGGACATGCGGAGAATGGGCTGAAAATGAAGGATGGCTTTACATCGCTTCAGATCTGACCATCTTTTTTGCCTACTTGTCTATTCCATTCATGTTATTGTGGTACGTAAGAAAGGCCCGTCTTGGTAAACTGAGGTGGCTTGTTGCTTTGTTTGGTGCATTTATTCTGCTCTGTGGCTTCACGCATTTAGTGGATGTTATTCTTTTCTGGAATCCCATTTATCGATTCAGTGGTTTCGTAAAACTGATTACAGGCATAGTCTCGATGGGAACGGCTGTCGTCTTGGGTTACGTAATGCCCATTGCCTTAAGATATAAAAGTCCTAAGGAAATGGACGAAGAGATAAATGAAAGGAAAAAACTGCAGGACATTTTCAATTTATTTCTAAAATACAGCCCAGGCGCTACAGCCATGTTTGACAGGGAAATGAATTACATAATGGTCAATGACAACTGGTATAAGGATTATAATCTTGAAAATATTGATCTAGTGGGCAAGTGCCATTTTAGCATTTTTCCTGAAATATTGAATCTGACGGACAGACTTGAGGATTACCAAAGAGTGATGAAAGGCGAAACTATCAGTAAAGCCAAGGAAACGATAGTGGTTAGTGGGAAAACCGAAATATATCGCTTGCAGCTACGTCCATGGTATAACGTCGATGGGTCTATAGGAGGACTTATTCAATTGACTGAAAAACTCACCGAAACCGAGAGGTTAAAAAATGAACTAATTCAAGCCGCTGAGCGTACCGCACATCATATGCGAACGATCGTGGAGCTTTCCAGCATTGCCAGAATCGGTACATGGGAGTATGATATCGAAAAAAGCACGTCATTGTGGAGCGACGTAATGTATAACATAAACGAATTGGAGCAAGGAGCTCCTATTGATCCTATAGAAGCGATCGCTTACTTTAAACAGGACCATAAGCTCCTGGAAGACTTGCTTCTCAAAGCTAAAAAACAAGGAAAGGCATTTGATATCGAAACGAAGCTTGAGACACGGAAAGGCAATGAGCTGTGGGTAAGGGTGGTGGCACAACCGGTATTTGATAAAAAAGGTAACGTGATCATGCTCAAGGGCATTTGTCAGGACATTGATTCCAGCAAAAAGGGAGAAATATTATTGGCCGAAAGCAACAAGATTCTTGAAACAGAAGTAGCCAAAAGAACCAATGAACTGCGTTCGACCATTGATGACCTGAAGTCTACTCAGACCCAATTGGTAGAAAGTGAAAAACTAGCTTCCCTGGGTCAGCTCTCCGCTGGTGTCGCCCACGAAATCAACACACCACTAGGAGCCATTAATGCTTCCATTGGATCACTTCAAGACTCCTTTTGGAAATCACTGAATCTTTTCAAAGACCTCAAGGCTCAACTAGGTCAGACCGAACTGGAGATGCTTTATCACATCATTGAAAATAATGCTAATCATAAAGACCGTCTATCTACTAGAGAGGAGCGAAGGCTAAAGAGGGAAATCATAAAAACACTTGAGGCTTGGGGGATAGAGAATAATTATCCTCTTGCCGACCGCTTAGTAGACATGGGAATACGAGAGGATATTCAATCGTTCAAGAATCTTATACTACACAGTCAAAGTGAACCCATATTAGCTCTGGCATATCATCTGATCAACGAATCTAACTCCGCTAAGAACATCGAGCTGGCTGTACAAAAGGCCAGCAAGACCGTCTATGCGCTCAAATCTTTTTCGCGCTTTGAAGATAGTGATGAGCTTGAGGTTATAGATCTACGGGAGAATATAGATACCGTACTCACGCTGTACAACAATCAGCTAAAGCAAGGGATAACGGTCACGAAGAAATATCCGGACGATGTGTTCGAACTAGAATGTCATCCTGATAAGTTGATTCAGGTGTGGACTAATCTGGTCCATAATGCCATGCATTCAATGGACTACCAAGGTGAACTTACCATTCTATTAAAGAATGAAGACGAGTCGATCCTGGTAGCTATTAAGGATACTGGATCGGGCATTCCACCAGAAGTACAACCCAAAATATTTGACGCTTTTTTTACGACCAAACCAACCGGCGAAGGAAGCGGCCTGGGATTGGACATAGTTAAGAAAATAATTGAAGAACATGATGGCGAAATCTGGTTTGATACCAGTGAAAATGGTACGGTGTTCTTTGTCAGATTGGCTAAAAAACAAAAAATATGAATAGTCAACAAAATCAGGCGATTCTCTGTATTGATGATGAGAAAATAATATTGGATAGCCTTAAATCTCAACTCAAAGAAGAGTTTGCTCCTGACTTTGAAATAGAAGTCGCAGAAAGCGCTCAAGAGGGATATGAAGTAATTGATGAACTTGTAGAAGATGGCATAAGTCTATTGCTCATTGTATCTGACTGGCTTATGCCCAATGTGAAGGGTGACGAGTTTTTAGCCAAAGTTCATGATAAGCATCCGGGAATCGTGAAAATTTTGCTCACTGGACAAGCAGATCATGAGGCCATCAAAAGAGCATATCAAACCGCCAACTTATATGATGTTGTACATAAGCCTTGGGACAAAAGCCAACTTGTCGAAACAATTAGAAAAGGCCTTGAAAATCTGAACTGATTAGAAATTATGGAAGTAAACAATCAAGCTATGAACATGACAAATCCAGGTATAGAAGAATCCCCTGAGACACTGACTGAAGATGATGCGCCAATCATCCTATGTGTGGATGATGATAACCTCATTTTATTTTGCCTCAAGATGCAGATTAAGAATTTCTTTCATGGGGATTGTCGAATAGAATTGGCGGAGAGCGGACTAGAGGCCCTGGAAATAATAGAAAACATGTTGGAAGATGATCAGAGGACCCCTGATCTAATCATTTCAGATCAAATCATGCCGGGAATGAAAGGACATGAACTTCTCGAAAATATCCATTTACGATTTCCGGGGATTACTAAGGTGATGCTAACGGGAATGGCCATGCATGATGACATTCAGAAAGCGATGGAAGGTGCAAATCTCTTTAGAGTAATTAAGAAACCCTGGCCCATGGAGGTACTCATGGAGACTCTGCAAGAAGGACTGGGCCAGTCTCAACGTCAAAATTAAATCATGGAATATGGACTCATTCGCAATCAGTAAAGACCACTCAATGAATTACACGATGGAAACTAAAGTTCAGAACCATCTGGAAGTGCCGGTGATTTTATGTGTAGATGATGAAAAAATGATTCTTGACAGCCTGAAAATACAGCTCAAGAATTATTTCAATGATGAATGCCAAATAGAGCTCGCAGAAAGCGGTGAAGAAGCCTTAGAGATAATTGAAGATTTGGTCGAAAGTGGCGAGGGATTTCCACAGGTGGTCATCTCAGACCAGATCATGCCCGGCATGAAGGGTGATGAATTTCTGGAAAAAGTCAATGACATGAGCAAAGATTGCCTGAAGATATTACTTACTGGGCAAGCGGATAAAGAGCACATTATCAGCGCAATAAATAAAGCCAGGCTTTATAGATACATCGCCAAGCCATGGGATCAGATGGACCTTAATCTCACGGTAAAGGAAGCCCTGATCAGCTACATGAAGAACAAAGAAGTAGAGCATCAGCGAGATCAGCTGTTGCTGTTGAATCAGAGTCTGGAATCCAAGGTGGAGGAGCGCACGAAGGAACTAGAAATGGAAAAAGATAAGTCTGATAAACTGCTTCACAACATCTTGCCTGAAGAAGTGGTCGAAGAGTTAAAGCAAAAAGACGAAGTAGAGCCCAAACACTATGATTTAGCCACGATCGTATTTATTGATGTTGTTGGATTTACGATTCATAGCACCAATCTTTCACCCAATGAGATGGTTGATGAGCTTAACGTCATCTTTCAATTAATCGATAAAATCGTTGACAAACATAATCTGGAGAAGATAAAAACGATTGGCGATGGATACATGTTCGCTGGAGGTATCCCAATACCAGATGAAGACAACCCAATAAAAGTAGTCAATGCATGTATTGAAATCAGAAATGAGATTAACAAGCTGAAAGAAGAATATAAAAATGTAGGCGCTGCACCCTGGGAGGTGAGGATCGGCGTGAATAGTGGAGAGCTTGTGGCAGGCGTTATTGGTAGACAAAAGTTTGCCTATGATGTATGGGGACATACAGTGAATGTGGCCGCCAGAGTAGAATTGAAAGGTCAACCTGGAAAAATCAACATTTCAGAAGCTACTTACCAACTAGTTCAAGACAAATTCAAGTGTACGCCAAGAGGGAAGATTTCAGTCAAAAACATGGGCGAGATGAAAATGTATTTTGTTGACCATAAGATTTAGGTTTTGAAAGAAATATTAACATCCGAAACGATTCGGAAATTCTTTGTGGTATTCCTGGTCACGCTCGCAGGACTAGGTCTTATGGCGTTTATCATTAGCCTGATAGAAACTGATCTTTCAGATGTCTTTCATCGGCACATTGATTCCACGTCCTTCTTCATTGAATTTGCTCCGGAGATATGGCTAACACTGATGAGTATTGTTCTTGGCACACTTATCATTGTTATATCCATTGCGTCCCAGAGCAATCCTAAACTTATTGATTACTACATAGGTGATTACCCTAGTTTGTTTTACACCTGTGGAATTACGCTTTGTGGTGTTCAGAACGTCTACTTGCAGCTAAATCTATCCATTGATTCTATTTTTTGGATCAATATGATTTTCATTAATGCTTATGTGCTTCTTCCAATCACCATAATCAACGCAATACCCTACGCATTTTACATCCTCAGTTATACCAAAACATCAAGCCTGATAAACACCATATTCCAGCGAAACCTGTCGACGTTGGTAACCCTTGAAAAAGGCAAGAAGTCTAAAAATACGGAGGCCATACAGCTCAGATTACTGGATACCATAAACCAGTTGGATGACCAATTGGGATTCGTGAAATTCAAGGAACCAAAAAGCAAAATCATAGAAGCTCTAGGCATACTGATCAAACATCATCTTCAGCATAAAAACAAAACTCACGATTCCATATTTAAAGTAACCAAAACAGTCCAGAATGATATTTCATTTAGGACATTGGCTGATAAATTTGAAGAAATAGAGCATCATGAGACGTTCTATGAACATAAAATTCTTCGGATTTATTCAGGAATTTACAATCAGCTCATAGACCAAGGACATCACGATTTGGCCTCCCAATGTGCCCATGAGCTGACAAAAATAGGTATAGTGGCGGCCAGAACTAAGAACCAGATCGTTCTTGAGCTTGTCATCATGCAATTCAATACTTTCTTGAGATTTGGTATCAAACATGCCAATCAAACGAAGGACATAAGAAACGTCTACAATTGTGTTTTTCACTATACGCAGCTGATTCTATACTTTGTCAAGAATAACAATCATCAATTGGCGGTCAAGTCCTGTGAATACCTCACATATTATGGCAAGGAGGTCTATAAGTTGAGCTTTACCGAGAGTTATTTCATTTTCTTGATCGACTGTTTTGCCAGTGAAGTGCAAAGAATTCTGATAGAAGCGCATCATGCGGAAATGGACAAAGACCTTCAAATGAAAATCCTCAAGATCTACGCGAACCTTGAACCAGACATAGAGGATAAAGCGCAGTTAAAACGAATCCGAGGAAACACCGCCAGGAGCATTAAAATTGCTTTGATTCTATTTTACCTCCATCACGATGAGCGGTCATTTGCTAACCAACTGGTAGATGATATTATTTATGATTTAAGGTATTTCAAAACATCTGAAGTCTCGAAATTGATTAAAAAGGACTGCAAATTCCTCCTGTCCAATGAATCGGTATTTTGGGAATACACAGACCGTGGAGATAAAAACATTTACTTTACACCACATAAAAGGCACATTAGTACGTTTTGGAGCATGTTTAGGAAAATGTACCATCAGACCAAATTGGAAGGTGTTTACAAATCTAATATAGCGGCGTAGCAGATGATTAAGGTTAAATTCTACGGGGTAAGAGGGTCCTTCCCACTGTGCACCTCAGACTTTTATAAGTATGGAGGGAATACCACCTGTATCAAAGTGGAGCTTGACGATGAGGTTTTTATCATCGATGCGGGCACGGGTATTCGAAACCTTGGAAAGGATATATTGAACGATCCGTCCTCTCCATCGGAGATCAAAATCTTGTTTTCACATCTCCATCATGACCACATTCAGGGGCTTCCTTACTTTGAACCGTCCTATAGAGATGAATATTCGGTAAAGCTGATGAGCGGGAACAATACCCGTGATGAACTCAAAGAGGCAATGGAAACCACGACTTCTCCATTACTTTTTCCAATTCCATTTTCTAAGTTCAAAGCTGACATGAGGTTCAATGAACTGGATCATCCGGGGATTTCGATTATCGCCTTAAATCACCCTGGTGGATGTGCGGGGTATAAATTTTCCAGCGGCGAAGAGTCAGTTGTACTAATGATAGATCATGAAGCCGGAGATCACGTCGAAGATAAATATATCGATTTCTGTAAGGGTGTAGATTTGCTCGTGCATGACGGTCAGTTTACTTCGGATGAATATGAGAAACACGAAGGCTGGGGGCATAGCAACATTGATCGGGCTTTGGAACTTGCTGAGAAAGCAGGGGTGAAGAACTTAATGCTGGCACATCATGACCCCAATCACAACGATGAGTTTCTTGATCAAATGGAACGTTATTGTCAATCAATATTTCGTGAAGCGAGCCTTGCAAGAGAGGGTCAGGAAGTTAGGGTAAGTTCTCCAATAAGTAAGATGACAGAAGTTAGATAGTGTTCGATAAATAGGCTGCCGCAAATTGAGGCAGGTCATCGTGTCTAACCTCCGAGCATGTAGCCACTTAGCACACGTCCTTTAAAGTCCCACACACTTATATTCGCCGTTTAATATCATTGGGTTCTGCAAGATTGAGCTACCCTTAGTTGGCAAAGTCAGCCACATTATAAACCATTATTCTCTAATGAAGATTCGATCAATCGTCATGGCAAGCATGTACCTTTTCGTTGCAACCGCACTGAAGGGACAAGTCCTTTTTACCGAGAGTTACTCGGTGATACTGGATTCAGCGTCCACCGTCAAAGGCAGTATCCTGCCGGGTTTCAGGTATCAAAACCAAAAAGAGACCCTTATTGAAATAGAGAATCAGGCGGATATTTCAATAAAGATCGGGGACAATGCGGTGACCTTTGCCAATCAAATTGCCTTCTCCAGATTTGGGGGTGAAACTATCCTTGGTGGCGGTTATGTCTACAGCGAGTTCAGGCATTTTTATGAAAAGAAATTTACCACAGAGTATTATGCACAGGTTCACTGGGCAGAAGCCCGTGGCATGGATCGAAAATACGCAGTGGGTGCCAATGCCCGATGGCGACTACATAAATCGAAAGGGTTTGGACTTTTTTTGGGGATTGGTCCTTTCTATGAGTACGAGAAGTGGAATTTTGATGGAATAGCTGATACCGATAAAATACCTGCCAACGATGATCCAAGGGTACAGGAAAACGTCAAATTGGGGAGTTATATCAGTTTAAAATACCATCCAATTGATAAATTATCCATGGATATTAGCCTCTATCATCAGGCACGCTTTGATCAGCTGGTAAATGAGCCCCGGCTGGCTTCAAGTGCCAGAGTGCGCTACAACTTTACCTCAAACCTTGGGCTGGCATTGACGCATCAGCTGATTTATGATCCAGCACCTATTGTTCCTATCGATAACATTTTTCAGCTTTTGGACCTGGGTGTCAGTATTACGTTTTAGACGCTGGAATAACCAAAGCAGCCAGCTTGATGGGCAAAATTACTTATGAGGTCGAGAGCAAACAGGTGTGGGAATTTTGATGACTCCAATTCACCGATTGTCGATATGAATTATTATTCATAAATCATAGGTTAAGAATCGATCAAAATAAAGGGAACAAGTTATTGGATTAGATTCACGCCATGACAAGGTGCCCAAACACATTAGTTCTATGAAGCTGATCATGGATTTTATTCTAATAACAGGAGGGCTGTTGAATGTGATAGTGTTAGTTGGGCTGTTCCGTCTCCCAATAAAACTGCTTCCCCATCGCATCCTTATCGTCTTCTGGTTCTTTATCCTGATAATTATACTACACTTTTATGCCGCTCTGCATGGATTAAGAACCTTTAATCGCACGACATTTCTATTTGAGGACGGTTCCCGATTTTTCTTACCACCCTTGGTATTTCTGTATATCAAATCCATCTTCTTTAAGCACGACCATTTTCTAAAAAAGAATATCATTCACTTCATTCCTGTTGTTGTTTATTTCAGTGGTTATACGCTACCCAGGTTTGTCAATTTATGGTCAGAACATGATGTATTTACTCATATTCATCTCATCCATCGATATGTCAATTTACCACTGGTAAAAGATGCGTTTGCAATTGGCTATTTCTCCCTTGCGCTTGTCACTTTCATACACGCACGGCGGTCATTAAAACATCACTATTCCAACATTAAAGAAAAAGACTTTACATGGTTGAGAAAGTTTCTTGTTTCCTTTTTAAGTGTAGTAGTCCTCGATTTTTCACTAACCGTAGCTGAGATATTCTTTGGCTACAATGTGCATTGGGATGGATATATCACGATGACATTGCTCATCTTTTCTATGGGCTATTTAGGCTTTAATGGACTGTCACAATCCGCTATATTTCTACCGGATTTTCTACTTCAAAAGAGGCCATCTGATGTATCTCGGAAGTCTTTCGAAAGTAAAAACTCCCAGTCAATAAAGGCGAATCTTGAAAAAACCATGCGTATCGAGAGGCCATATCTGGACCCTGATCTCACCTTGAGAGCATTAGCAGAAAAAATGGATACTTCCGAAAGAAATCTTTCAGCCGTTCTGAACGACGGTATGAACACCTCGTTTTACGATTTTATCAATTCTTATCGCGTAGATGAAGCCAAAGAACGGTTAGCCTCCGGTGATCAGGCTACATATTCCATTAGTGGAATCGGGCAATTGTGTGGTTTCAATTCAAAGAGCACTTTCTTTAGGATTTTTAAAAAGGAGACCGGGTTTTCACCATCAGCCTATATCACAAGCATTAAAAAATAGTCTCGGTACGCGCAAAAAGACTCCTGGGCTATAACTATGCAGACTATAACGCGGTTAAACAGGAACTTTTGTCCAATTAACCAAAAACGCATGATCTCAAAAACAATAATTTTTCTATTTCTTGTATCCATCTTCTCATGTCACAATGTTCCCGAACGGGAGTCAGGCCATTCGGCCTACTATCACAGCAAAGCAGACTCCATTCATGCACAGAACATTGAAAAAAATCTGATTCCAATGTATTCTGTTGCAGGAAAGGTTCGAAGGATGACCATTCCAGAGATGATGAAACAGGATAATATTCCGGGAATGAGCATTGCCTTTGTTGATAACGGGGAAATAACATGGACTAAATGCTATGGATATGCCGATCTCGAAGATTCAATACCTGTAACCTCCCAAACCGTCTTTACAGGTGCCTCTTTGAGTAAACCGGTTACAGCAATTGCAGCATTGAGTTTGGTTGAAAAAGGCGTTCTAAGTTTAGATGAGGATGTGAATCTACAATTGAAGGAATGGAACATCCCGGAGACCAGCTTGACTGAAAATGAAAAAGTCACCCTGCACCGACTTATTGGACATAATGCAGGAATAAAGAATGATTTATGGAGCAGTTATTTGCCCGAGGAAACGGTACCAACACTCAACCAGATGCTGGCAGGAGAGAAGCCCTCAATAGATCCACAAACTTCGGTAATTTATGAACCAGGGAGTAGGACCGAATATTCGAATCCTGGTTATTCCATTATTCAAAAACTTCTGATGGATGTCAGCAATGAGGAATTCGATCAACTGATCGATCAACTTATTTTTGAGCCTTCCGGAATGAACAGTACCTCTTTTAAACAGCCAATTCCAAACGACCTAATGCAAAGAAAAGCCATAGGATATACCGAAGAGATGGCACCTTATCCGTATCGCCTTTTCCCATATCAGGCAGCAGGAGGAATTTGGACAACTTCTTCAGATTTAGCCAAATTTATGATCACCCTGTTGAACGATTATCATGCCGGAACCAACCAGTATATTTCTAAGGAAATGGCTCAAACAATCTTTAATAATGCAGTGAGTAGATACGTTTTTTCCCTTTGGAACTGGGGAGATGATATTGTTTTCAGCCATTACGGAAGCAATCAGGGGTTTAACTGTTTTATGTATGGGTCTATTGACAAAAGGCAAGGAATTATTGTGATGACCAATAGCGACAATGCCTTTGGGTTTTTCGATTATATCCAGCGAGCAGTTAACGACGAATATCAATGGGAATATGTCAGACCTGAAATACTGAATCCAATGACGACTGAGCTAAGCTGGCTCGATCCGTTTTTAGGATCATACATTTGGGGAGAGAGCCAAGTGATCTTTGCTATTAAGAACGATACATTGATCATGAAAACTGGCGAGTTGACGTACGTGCTCACGCAAACCGCAACTCGCGTATTTGTTCAGTCAGAAATATCCGTGAAAATAGTATTCCCGGAAAATGAGAATGGTCAAATAACTATTTGGGAATCAAATGGTTATCCTAATAGGATAAACTTAAATATCGATGAGTAGCCAGACTTCAGCGCTAGCGCTTTATCTTATTAGGCTGTGGATAGAGTACCCGCCTGAATGAATTAAGTTGGATAACGAGCGAGAACTTGAATGACTGATGCGACGGGCAGGTTAACTCATCGAAGGTAAGAACTAGTCTTTCACGTACTCAATGCTTCGAATGTGCCAGGTGAATTTGGCTAGTTTGGTTTCAACGATTACCTGGTCACCCACCGTTTTATCCAGCATGGCCTTGGCAATGGGCGAATCCATGGAGATGTAATCCTTGTTGCCTATCAGTTCCTCATAGCCGACAATGCGCACGCGTTTCCTGATGCCCTTCTCTACGTTTTCTATCTCTACCCAGGCACCAAAAGAGACCTTTCCTTCGCGGTTAGGGTGGTAGTCAATTACTTTTAAGTTGTCCACACACTTACACAGATAGCGAATGCGATTATCAATTTCCCGAAGACGTTTTTTGTTGTAATGGTAATCCGCATTTTCTGAGCGATCCCCCAAACTTGCCGCCCATGAAACCTTGGCCGTAATGTCCGGACGTTCCACTCGGGTCAGGTGATCATGTTCATCCCGTAATTTTTGCATGCCTTCCGCGGTAATCATTTGCGAGCGGATGATTTTGGGGAGTGTTGATTCAGGAATTTTACGCCTCATATCCGATGATCTTGTTTTGAAAACGTGCGCAAGTTAGTCTAACGATGGGTAGTTTATTTGCGCAGAATAACCTGAGGATTTAGGGCAATGACACTCGTCATACAATAATTCTGAAATCTCATCCGTTCAGTGTACTTAACATAACGCTTTTATAGATGACTAGTTAGCTATAATATACGGAGCGTTATGTTGAGTAAGCTTCGGTTAGCGTTGGCCTACTAATTTATCTTTTCGAGTTTCTTATTGCGAAGCTTACGAAATCCGAGGGCTGGAAAAAGAGTTTTTCTTATTAAGACCTTAATTGATATTCTGAGACAGATCGGAGCACTCTTTTGATATTTTTGGCAGGAGGGAAGGAGAGTGGGGAATGGCAAATGTGTGCGAACTTTGTTTTAATCATATCAAATATTATCTTGCTGTTAACGCTCATCTATGCCAATATCTTCATCAGCTAAAACAGAATATTGTCAACCTTTCCTCCGATGGGCAGGGGGGAAAAATTGGATGATTAAACACCTTCCCGAAATTATTAAGTCTAACAGATTTAATGGGTACCATGAACCATTTCTTGGTGGTGGTTCAGTTTTCTTTAGTCTACCCAAACACAAGAAAACTTATTTATCTGATGTAAACAGAGATTTGATTTTAACATACGAAGAAGTAAGGGATAACGTCGAAGGAATTATTGAGCATCTCCATGATTATAAAAACACAGCTGATTATTACTACGAAATACGATCTCAGCAATTCATTGATCGAACCGAAAGAGCTGCACAATTCATTTACCTAAATCAAACCTCTTTCAACGGCATTTATAGGGTAAATCTGAAAGGAGTGTATAACGTCCCATTTGGATATAGAAAGAAAAATTTCTTGCAACCAGATGTTCTTATGTTAGCATCCAAAAAGCTTAAAGGAGTCAAGCTAAAAACTCAGGAATTTCAAGCAACCCTCAGTAGAATTAAAGAAGGTGATCTCGTGTTTCTTGACCCGCCCTATACCATAACCCACAATAACAATGGCTTCATTAAGTATAATGAAAAAATGAAGTTGTTCTCTCTTGAGGATCAAAAAAGGTTAGCCGATTTCATTAGAAACATTGTCGATAAAGGAGCATACTATGTTCTCACCAATGCTGCACACAAGGATGTGAAGGAAATCTTCAATATTAATAAACCTATAGAACTAAAGAGAGCAAGTCTAGTTGGAGGAAAGAATGCTCCAAGAGGAAAATATGCAGAATACATTTTTACGAATATTCAATGAGTTTTTTGCAGCAATATGATATTGATCAAATCAGGGGGAAAATAACTACTGATCTCTCCATTTTGGGAAAGGTTTATCGAGCAAAGAAAAGTGCTTACATCACACTTAGTGTTGATCACTCTCTCGCATCAGATTATTTAGACAAAGGATGGGAAGTAGATGCGGAGCTCAAAACGAAAACAAGACTTAGAAAAGAGAAAAGTCACTCTAAGAAATTCGAAGATGATGTCTGGTGCCAGTTGTACGATTTGGGATACCGCAAGTTGAATTATGATGATCAATTTGTTTTGCCATATGGGAAGGAAGAAGAAGACAAAAAACAGATTGATGTAATCGCAATAAATGATGACACAGTAATTATAGTAGAGTGTAAATCGAGCGAAAAACCGAAAAAGGCATCATCCTTAAAAACTGAATTTGAAGGACTTGAAAAGAGATTGGATGGATTTCGAAAATCCATAGACCAAGTATTCGGCAAAGGACTTAAGGTGAAATACATCTTCGCCACAAGAAATCTTAGAGTGGATCAGGAAGGCGTGGAAATCACAAGGCTTCTGAAAACTAATTCATTCTACTATAATGACAATACTTACGAGTATTTAAACAGTCTTATCAAGAACTATAAGAATGCCGCTCATTATCAATTCCTAGGTCTGATTTTTAAGGATCAATTGATTAATACAACTAAGATTGAGGTTCCTGCGATTGAAGGAAAAATGGGGCAAAAAACATATTATATGTTTTCACTTGAACCTCATACTTTATTGAAAATGGGGTTCGTCCTTCATAGAACAAGAGCAAATGAAGCTGAAATGCCGACCTACCAAAGACTCTTAGTTCCACAAAGGCTTAAGGGTATTACTAAATTTATTGACGAGGGTGGCTATTTCCCAAATTCCATAATTGTCAATTTCACTGAGAAGAAACACAAAATACAATTTGAAGCATCTGGAAGAACTGGCGATTCCAGAGCCAAGTTGGGAATTTTGAAGATCCCGAATGCATATGCAATCGCTTATATTATCGATGGTCAACACAGAGTCTATGGGTATGCAAATTCAGAATTCAAGGATAACAACACCATTCCAGTTGTAGCTTTCCTTAAGCTTGAATCAACAGAGCAGTTAGAGATTTTCATGGATATTAATGAGAATCAAAAGGCAGTGAGCGCTAGTCTGAGACTAACACTGGAGGAAGATTTATACTGGGAATCAGATAGAGCAGATTCGCGAATAAAGGCCCTTAGATCTTCCATAATTAATGAACTAGCTAATTCTGTTAATGGCCCATTATTTAATAAAATAAGTATTGGTGAAGATCCTGGATTGCTAACCTTTAAGCCATTTGCAAGTTCTTTAGTAAAATCGGAATTGCTACCTACGGCGCGTGGAAACAAGTATGATCCAGATACAACCCTTTCATGTCTGTACAATACTCATAATCAGAATCATAGTACTGAAATGAGAAAGGCGAAAAAACGAATAGTTCAGTTCTTGAATCTTTGCTATGGACACATTGAGGAAAATCATCCTGACTTTTTCGAAGGGGATCAGTCGTTCATTCTTTCTAATCGAGGAACCTACGCATTTCTCAATTTGATAGGGAGCTTGAATAAATTTGAAACGGTGACTAAGAAGTCAATTTCGCTCGAGTCTACACCATCTGAAAGGTTCGATTCGATCCTAAAATATCTTGATCTTTTAGTGGAGAAACTAAGAACCCTTCCAGCAGAAGAAGAGGCATTTATTCGAAGCAAGTTTGGAACCGGGGGTGATCTGCTATGGTTCAAAACATTCCAGACCATTATTAATGAAACCTTCCCGGATTACGAACCAGATGATTTAATTGATTGGAAGGAAAGGCAGGACAAGGATCTACAGGATGAAGGTCGACATTATGGCGTTGAAATTGAAAAGCACATCAAGCATAATGTCTTGGATAAAATGCAAAAATTATTTGGTTCAAATTGGGAGCTTGAAATAAATGCTATTAAAAGGAAGTGTATTGAACGAGCAGAAGCGGAAAAAGAGAAGAATTACAAAGAAGGTCTGGGCAACATTGAAATAGAGTGGACGGAAATGTTCAATATATCAGACTACAAATCAATTATTGATAAATACTGGGCCCGGAAGTCTGAAGATCAATCAGATTTCAAAACCTTTCAGGATGATTTTTCAATTGACATAGGAGAGGGGGTGGGCAGTAAAACAAAAAGTATAAAATGGCTCTCCAGATTTAATTCATTAAGAAACCTCTGGGCTCACGAGGGAACCAAGGAAAAAGGCTTGAATAAAGAGGAAGTGAGATTCCTTGGGGAGATAAGAAAAAGCTTGATTGATTAGAAGAACTACTATTTAAAGAATATTGAAAATTCTAAGTTTCGATATTGAGTTTAAGAAAAGGGATTTAACCTTCAAGAAAGATCCTGTAGAGAGCTTATTGCGTCTATGTTTTTTTGATGGAGAAGACCCTCAGCTTTATAAAGCAAGAATTCAAGGTTCTTGGAATGCTATTGATCAGTCTAACTTGAAAAGTATTCCACGGCAGGACGATATTGAGTATGGTGGAACTTCAAATGGCAATGAATTTTACCTTATTAAATCAAATCCAAACCTATCGGACAAAAAGGTTATTGGATATAAGGTATTTGTTTTGTCTGAAAATCAGGAATTTCAAGGAATAATTTCATTAGTTCTTGAAAAAATAAAAGGGATAATATCGAAGAAACTACCTTGGCAAATTAGAACAAAGCCAATTTATAATAACCATGTTCTCATATATGTAACTGATGATGGTGACGATATAATACCCGGAATCAACATAAAAGGTAGTTATCAAAGAAAAGCAAGAGGTAACATTTATAAACGTCTTAACTACATTGTTTTCTCGGTGGCATTGTTTTGTATAGTTGTATCAAATGGCAGTGCCTTCCTGATAAGCTTTGGAGCCTCTGGAATATTTTGGGTACTTGTGGAATCTCTGATAAGATATTTTGCTTCTAACAATATTGTCCTAGAGAATATTGAAAATGTTTTACAAGTGGATGCGAACTTGTTCGTGCCTAATGAAGAAGAGGAAGTGAACCTAGAGTCACCAGACATTGAACAAAATGATTAAAAAACACCCATATATACGAGTTAAGCAAAGAGGTGAAGTATTTTTCCTGACGAAGTTTACGGTTGGTGATTTGAAAGATAAAGTCGATTTGCACTTCAGAGATCCGTACCTCGAAATGGAAACTCCTGAGTATCAAGAAAAATACGGGGAATACATAGATAAAATTCGAAAGAAAGGTCTGGAATTAGCAACGGACAATGAAGAGGGGGTTCAACGCAGACTGCAGTTGAACAGGATTAATGACATTAAAAACTACATAGAATCGAACGTAAACAACTTTTTTCCAAATTCAATTTTAATATCAGCTAACACCGCTAAGGCCGATGATTTTAATGAGGAAAAATATCTAGATATAGAATCTCATGATTTCGGAGAGTTCTTCTTCCCAGAGTCAGTCAGATTTTCAGTTATTGATGGCCAACATAGATTGGCCGGTCTATTCTTAGCAAAATCAGAAAGCGTTGATGAATTTGAATTGCCTGTAGTATTGCTCCTTAACGTTTCCTTGCCAACCGCAGCGAAACTATTCAGTGACATTAATGGGAAGCAGAAGGCTGTTAATAAATCACTAATTTATGATTTGTACGAGCACGTATCTTCTGACGAAGTTAAGTTGATTAAAAAGTATCATTCAATCTGCCAACAATTCTATACTGATCCAAAGTCTCCATTGTATAGACAAATAAAAATGCTGGGGATGGGCAGTGGTGCTATTTCCCAATCATTTTTCATTGATATGTGTATCAGGTTCGCAAATAGAACATTGTATTCGGACGATACGCAGGAGATGTATAATCAATTATTTTACTATTTCAGTAGTTTTCAAAAAACGTTTCCAGAAGACTGGCCGGTACCTGTCGGTCATAATCATAAAATACAATTCTTAGATGAACATTCCAGAAGAGTGCTTGTCGAGAGTAAAAGTCAGCTTGTAAAAACCAATGGATTTGGTGCAATCATGAGGGCTTTCCCTTTAATATCAGAAAGAGCAAATGGAAGGTATGATGGATACCTAGAAATAATTAAAAAGCTACAAAATAATATTACTTGGAAGAGGGGAGAATTAGATCAAAAAGGTGGCGGCTCTGAAATACAAAGATTCCTCTTCAACAAAATTGTGGAAGTGCTGAGACTTTAATAGTAGATTCTGTGAGCACAGGCTAAGACAAAAACATCTTGCGTGCTGGTAAACACGAAGGGTTGGTGAATTGAGAATTATGGATTTATATAAATTATCAAACAATAGGCTCGAAGAAGTAAAGAATGTTCCGTTCAAGCTGGAAATAGATATTCAATCTTTGGTGGAAGAGAATCTTGATTTACTTTTTGGATTAGAGTTCGTCAAAACTGAATACCAACTCAATGGTCTCAGAATTGACACCCTTGGATTCGATAAACAGTCGAAATCATTCGTAATAATTGAGTATAAAAAAGGGAAAAGCTATTCGGTTATAGATCAAGGATATTCGTATCTCTCTTTGCTTCTTAATAACAAGGCTGATTTCATCTTGGAATATCTTGAGCGAACCAATAAATCTCTAAAGAAGGACGATGTAGATTGGAGTCAATCAAGAGTTGTTTTCATTTCTCCACAGTTTACTTCTTATCAAAAGCAAAGTATAGATTTTAAGGATTTACCTTTTGAGTTATGGGAAATAAAGAGATATTCAAATAATACCATTGCTCTCAATCAGCATAGATCTTCGAGCCAGGAGAGTGTAAAGACAATAAGTTCTAAGGACGATAGGGCAGGACAAGTAAGCAAAGAAATTGTTGTTTATACAGAAGATGATCACCTTGCTAAGGGTACGGATGAGACTAAGGAGATGTACAAGGATTTGAGAGATCGAATTTTGAATTTAGGGGATTTGGAGATCGTACCTGTGAAGCAATACATTGGATTCAAATTTCAGAAGCGTATTGTAACGGACCTTGAAATACAGAAGAAACAGTTGAAAGTAAGAATTAACTTGAAAAAAGGTGTATTAGATGATCCTAAAGAGGTTTTTAAAGACGTTTCAGATTTGGGACATTGGGGAGTTGGCGATTACGAGGCTGGCATTACGACGGATAGCGATATGGATTATTTGATGAGCTTGATAAGGCAATCATACAATTTCCATAGTAAATAATGCGCCTATTTTAGGACGATACAGTAGAATCCAAGAGCGCAGGCTAGGCCAGCAAACCCGGGCGTGTGTAGGCCAATGGGTTGATAGGTGATTATTTTGACTAGATTTTTTGCATCCTTTTTTATCAATGAAAAAAGGATGAGCCCAGCGGCCCGCCCGGATGAACATCCGTTCGGACGGGGCTCGAGCGGCATCCATAAAACCTAAAGAACCAGGAGGCTAGCTATAGTCGATCGTCTAAGCATTCAGGAGATTGCCACGTCACAATCATCTAGCGATTGATTGTTCCTCGCAATGACGGCCTGAATGACGCTTTGGTAAGAGCGTGGAGAAGCAAGTGTTTTACAGGCAAATCCTAAGGCCGTAGAATCGCGCAGATGAAACGAACCCGTACGAATATCCAGCTACTCCAAAATATGCGATCAGACTTTTGCCTGTAAATCTATTGCGAGCGGGTTGCCAGTCAGGCATCAGCCTGAAGGCGCGGTGGCCAGAAACTATTATTAGGTGCTCATGGAGGACTGAGTGTTAAGAAATCATCCGGTGGATGATTTTAACGAAGGGCCAGCTTGCAGGGAAGCCATCTGACGATAGATCCTTAGCCAGTCGCAAAAGCAGCACACAGAAGATATCTTATTTAAGCCGGAATTCCCTTTACATAAGATCTTCGATAGATCCTTAGCCACACGCTGGAGCCATCGCACCAGGATATATCTGATCTTATGTGTAAATACGAGAAGGTCGGAATTTACTTTAACAGGACTGAGTGTTAAGAAATCATCCGGTGGATGATTTTAACGAAGGGCCAGCTTGCAGGGAAGCCATCTGTACCGATATCGCGCTGCGCTGCGATGATCTGATTTTATGTTAACTGGCAAGCCAGCCGCAATTTCCTCAAAAGCTTATTTTGTGTTATAATATACAGAGCGTTATGTTGAGTACGCTTTGGTGTGCGTTGGGGTACTAATTGATCTTTTAGATTCACTTCCAGCGCAGCTTCCCGAATCTCAGGGAAGAGGGACGAGCGTAAGAAAATGTCCGGTGGACATTTTTAGCGAGTAGCCAGCTTGAAGGGGTAGTAGTTTTTCTTATTTGATAGGGGATGGAGCACTCTTTGGACATCAAAAGTCTTAGCTCGGCTTGTGTGTATGTACAATGTGTGCGGAATAGCCAGGCTTATGCGTGAGGGATAGGAGCAAAGTACCTCGTACTGCGGATAGCCCGACCCGAAGGGGCACGCCCTGTTTGTATAATAACTCTCCAATTAAATATTCATTACAATATCAATTAGATTATCTTCCTTACTTAGGCCTAATTTTTTTCGTAATCTATGGCGGGCCATTTCAACTGCTCGTGGCGAAACATGTGTCAAATTAGCAACTTCTTTGATGTTAAGGTTCATTCTAAGATAAACGCACAAACGAACTTCCTGAGAAGATAAAGCAGGAAATCTTTCCTTGATCTTTCTGGTAAAATCGGCGGTGGTTTCGTTAAACAGTATCTCGAATTCATTCCAATCCTGATTGTCCTTTTTGCTTTTTTCAATATCTGAAATTAATCGCTTGAGCCTCGCTTTCGCTTTGGTCGATTTAGCCTCGGGCACCACTTCATTGAGGGATTTCTGGATTTGGTTAATGAAGTCATTGCGATCCATAAGACTGATGGCTGATTTTGTAAGTTGATTCTTTTTTAGACGAATCTCATCTTTCATTTTTTCAGTTTTCAACCGATTGATTTCTGCGGCAGACTTTTCCGATACTTCCTTTAACTCTTGACCCTTCTCCTTTAAATCACGTTCTTGAATGGAGATAATCTTCTTGTTTTTTCTGTTAAAGAAAACCAACCAAACAGACAAGGACACAATGCCTAACCCATATATGACGAATAACCAAGGTTGACGATACCAGGGAGGATGAATTGTAAAATGATATTGCATAAGGTTTGATTCATATCCTACTGAATTTTTTGCAAGGACCTTAAAAGTGTAATCACCCTCAGGCAGATTCATATATTCTCTAACTGTGGACCGTGACCATGAAGACCATTCATCATCTAAACCAACGAGCCTAAACTTGTACTGAGCGGGTATCTCATCATACGATAAGGCTGAAAACTCGAAGTGTATGGAATTATTAGTGTAATTAAGGTTTGGTCTCGCCTGAAAAGGTTGGTAATTAACAGGTACAGAATCAGACAAGAAATTACCTTCGAACAATGCGGAATCGGACTTTGGGAGGAATACACGTCTAATAGCCACATCAAATCCTTTATTGCCAGGAACTTGTGTTTTATCGAATTGAATAAATCCCTCTCTGGACGCAAATAGAACTTTGTCATTGTCCAGGGTAGAAATTCTTTGTAAATCATCGTTGAGTAGAGTGTGTATTCTAGACAATGAATAATCTACATTTTCATAGCCCCAATTGTTTTTCTTAAGCCATTTAACGGAATCTGAACTTATGTAAAAAAGATCACCCAAATTATCCTCGGATAAATATCGAATGTTTGTTTCTTCACCAATAAATTGATTGAGATCATCGTATGGAAGCATTGAATCAGTGGCAGGGTCATATTGATAAGCTCCTTCTGTGGATGTGAAAATGAGCCGGGAATTTACTTCCTGAAGGTTAATTCCCTGATTCGAGGGGAATCCTCTGTTCTGATCATAAAATTGTATTGCTGTTATGCTGTCATAATCATCAGTGAAATCAAAGGAATATACACCTTTGTTTCCATGGCTCATCCAAAGTCTATCGTTGGAGTCAAATGCCATGACCCTTGATGATTCAAAAAAATCAGGATAGTGTTTATCAACTATCCATTTTCCATTAATTCTTTTAAGTAGAAAAACCCCTGCATACCCACCACCAATAGCAACGTCTGGATTTTCAGTCAAAACAAAGGTCCACCATCCGACTCCACTAGAGATTTCATAAACTTCCGAGCCGTTAATCTGATAGGCACCTATATGACAACCCACAATTATGTCACCATTGATATTCTGAATACTGTAAACACCTTCTATTCCATGAATTTTTGAAACTTGAGTGTTTTCCATTCCAATGGAATCCAAGGCCAGGTAATATAACCCATTGTTACTGCCAAAATAGATATACTGATCAGTGGCACATACTGAGTAACCTGTACCTGAAATCCCAATTTCCTCGGTCAGAAATCTAAACGGGGAATTCCATTCTATTTTCGAAATCCCATTGTTTTGTCCTATCCAAATGTGGCCAAAAGAGTCTTGGAAGATATCTAGTACAGTTTTGGATTTTAAACCGGTTCCTATGGATACGTGCATTTTGAGGGTTCCATCCCTGTTGAGGATATACAATCCATTATTATTGGTTCCGACAGCAAATTCCCCACTAGATAACCGCTCAACGCACAATATTTTATTCGTAATAAAGTCATTTGTTAATTCACCTGCCCATGGTACTACTTCATGCTGACTTTTTAAATAGAGACCATTTCCAAACGTGCTAACTAAATCATATTTTTCATTATAACTATGGATGCTTCGAATTTCCAGATAGGCAAAAAATTCTCCATTTGGACTTAATTTCCAGGAGTTGTCCTGAAATTCCATAAGGCCTTTTTCCATCACTTTATTGTAAACCTTATCATTTAAAGAGTATGCCAACATATTTGGCCTCATGAATGGGGCATAGTCAATTTTCAACCCATCATAGATGAACAAACCTTGCACGGTAGAGAAAACAATGCCTTGAGGCAAGTCGTGTATTGCCCAAACATCAGCAAAATCAGCTTGGTCCGGAGGTACGAGATGCTTTAATGAATGGTATATGTATCGTCCATTATTATCTGGAAATAAATATCCTAGCTCCGACTGAGAACCAACAAATATCTTTCCTGATACATGGGGAAGCACACAGCGTACCCTGTTGCTTGAACCTATTTCGTGTAAACGCCATTTTGTACCGTCATATTCTAAAAGTCCCTTATTGTTTGCTACCAGGATAAATCCTCTCTGATCCTGAACAATTTGATAGTTAAGAATCCCGGCACGATAATCTTCAGGGGCAAAATGGTCAATGTTCGGAACACCTATTGAGGGAACCTGTGCAACAGAAAAAAAGGAAGTATTGATGAAAAACAACACTATCCAATTGAGACTAAGTGATCGCAGTATGATCATTCCCTAAAGATAAGCATCAGCATAAACTCTTCATAACTTAGTGAAACTGGACATATAGTCAATTACTCATTGAAATGGTTATTTGATGCATTTTAAGCGGTTTTGTATACCAATTTGTGAGGTATTGTGAAGGTCAGTTTAGAACAAGTGAAGGCATTGTCGAAGTGGATAATTGGTACTGTAAAGGGAAAGCGAAGCATAATTGTGATGTTATTGAGTTCGAAATGTGTTTCATCTAACTATTATTTGAATGAAGAGTAAAATATATACAGCCTTATCACTTTTCCTGGCAACTTTAGCTGCATTGGGGCAATCAACTGTCACTGGGCAGGTTTCTTCAAAAGAAGATGGCGAAGGACTGCCAGGTGTCACCATTCAAGTCAAGGGAACACAAAACGGAACCATTACTGATATAGATGGAAACTACTCTTTAGAAGTGAATTCAGACGATGCTGTTCTGGTATTTACATTCGTTGGATTTAAGACAACCGAAGTGAATGTCAGTGATCAAAGTCGAATAGATGTATCACTGGAGGTGGACATTAGTGAGTTGGAAGAAGTAGTGGTTGTAGGCTATGGGACTCAGGCAAAACAAAAGATCACATCATCAGTGTCAGTCCTCGATGCAAAGGAACTTAAGAAAATGCCCGTTCCAACCGTCAGTAATGGTCTGGAAGGACTTGCTGCCGGTTTATTTGTTAGGCAAACGAGTGGCGAACCAGGATTCAGCGGTTCTTCATTTGAAGTCAGAAACTTCGGAGGAGCTTTAGTTATTGTGGATGGTTCACCCGGAAGTATTGATGAACTAGACCCGAATGAAATCGAAAGCATTACCGTCTTGAAAGATGCAGCTGCGGCAGCTGTATATGGGGTGCAAGGCGGAAATGGTGTAGTTGTCATAACTACAAGAAGAGGAAATCCAGGCAAACCGACGTTGACCTATGGTAACCAATTCACATTTACATCTTTTACTGCTTATCCTGAGTTTTTGAACTCGGTCCAATATGCCACAGTTTTAAATGAGGGCCTAAGCAATGCTGGACAAAATCCCTTTTACACAGACGAACAAATTGAACTGTATCGATCGGGTTCAGATCTCCTTAATTATCCGAACGAAAATTGGCGTGATCTCATGTTCAAGGATTATGGTTTCCAACAGCGTCACAATCTAAACCTTGATGGTGGAAATGAAAACGTTAGGTATTTTGTATCAGCTGGTTTCCTAGATCAGGGGTCCAACTACACGTCTGATGTCCTGAGTTATAGTCAATATAACCTTCGTACCAACATTGATGCTGCGATTACCGATAAGCTCAATTTGCAAATTAACCTCGCCGGAAGAAGGAGGTTAAATGAAGCACCTGCTTACTCAGCATATAATATTTTCCGTGAGTTAAGCAGAGCTCTTCCCACCAATCTTGCTTACTATCCGGATGGTACACCGGCACGTCCTCAGTTTAGCCCGAATCACGTCATAGAAGGTGTAAAGGATTTTAATGCTGGATATTACAGGGCTAGAAATAATAATCTTGATGCCAAGCTTTCTCTTGAGTGGGACTCCCCGATTGAAGGATTGTCTCTTAAATCTTATGCATCCATGGTGTACAATAATAATTTCCGTAAAGAATGGAGCAAGAGTTATGAATTATATACTTTGAACCGCGCTTCAGGAAATTATCAACCATTCACTGCCAGCCCAGAAGGAACGTTTAGTGAAACTGTACTAACACTGAATAATGGTTTTGACAACCACTATGTACTTCAGGAGTCTGCGAACTACACCAACACTTTTGGTGATCACTCCATCAATGGATTACTTCTTGGAGAGCTTCAACATAGGAGCGGACAAAACTTCTTTGGAAGAAGGCAAGATTTTCAATCAACGTTCATCGATCAATTGTTCGCAGGCTCACTTGAGAACCAAAATGCTGATGGAGGCGAATTCGTTGAGACACGTTTAGGTCTTGTAGGACGAATTGCATATGACTATAAGTCAAGGTATTTCATAGAGTCGTCGTTTCGATATGATGGATCATCACGATTTGCTCCGGGCAAAGAATGGGGATTTTTCCCTTCTGTTTCAGTGGGGTGGAGAATATCTGAAGAATCTTTCTTTTCGTCATTAACGAACTACGTTCAGAACCTTAAACTAAGGGCTTCTTACGGAACAGCTGGAAGTGATGGAACTGCGGCTTATCAGTGGTTGTCTGGATTTAGTTACAGCTTCTTCTATGCCCTTAATGAAACGGCGATTCCGACAATCGATAATAGTTCCTTACCCAATAGGGATTTGACTTGGGAAACAATCACCACCTATGACGTAGGTCTTGATGCAAGCGTTCTCAACGATGAGCTAACGTTTTCAGTAGACTATTTCTTTAGGGACCGTGTGGATGTTCTTGCTTCAGCCTCGGGTAGTGTTCCCAGCACACTTGGTGTTGGATTGGCCGCACAGAATTTACATGAATATTCCAATGAGGGGTTCGAGATATCAGCTTCTTACAACAAGAAGCTAACAAATGATCTAACTATTACAGCAGGGCTGAACTATTCCAGAGCTCGTGAAAAGGCCGTTTTCATAGATGAAGCACTTATCGAAGATCCTTTTCAGAGAAAAAATCTAACGATAACAGGTGGCTTTACCGGACTAAGACGGGGTTATACTTCTAACGGTCTATTCCAAAGTCAGGAGGAAATTGATGCTCATGCCATTCAGGATAATAACGGAAATAGTACCATTCAGCCCGGCGATGTTCGCTACATAGATTTAAATGATGATGGGATTATTGATGTAAGCGATCAAAAGGTCTTTGGGAATGGGGATAAAGCAGCTGCCAACTATTCCTTGAATTTTGGTGCCACGTATAAAAACCTGAGCGTTTCAGTTCTAATGACCGGTGCATCAGGTTATGACATATACCTGGATGGAGAAGCTCAGAGTCCATTGAGGAATGGATTCAACGGTTATACCTATCAAATGGATTATTGGACGTCTGAGAATACTGATGCTGCCTATCCAAGAGTAACCGATGGTGGGTTCAATGATAATAATTACCGCTATTCCGACTTCTGGATGAGAGATGGACGTCACCTTAGATTTAAAAACATCACGGTAAGTTATTCCTTACCTACAGAAAATGGAATCCTATCGAGTTTCAAGGAGTTAAGGGTCTTTTTCACTGGTCATAATCTATTTGTACTTAAAACTTTTGATGAAGATTTTGACCCACAGATGTCATCCGGCACTGGATGGTATTATCCACAAAACAAGTCTGTAACCCTGGGATTAAACCTATCCCTATAAGCACTCAGCTAATGAAAAAATCAAATATCATACTTGCACTAGTAATTACAATCCTATCAGGATGTAATGATGATTTTCTAAACGAGCCACCTCTGGATCGACTGACAGAGGATGCTGTATGGAGCGATAAGGCCTTAATGGATGCTTACTTCTTACAGATCTACGAAAACATGCCCTGGGACTACCTGAAGGACTTTGGAGGGGGAGCAGGATGGGGAGCCCACCGGGATGCACTCTCAGATTTGGCCATGAGTACCTATTCGTGGACGCCTGCCAACAATTCTATTCGGCCTGGAAACTGGGGGACATCCACCAACTATTGGCCCATGGACTGGTGGGGATACTGGAATATTTGGAAAATCAACTACTCAATCGAGAGCTTAATCAATATTCAGTCCGGCGTGCTCACGGAAGAAGAGCTTAATAACAGGCTTGGCGAAATGTACTTTATGCGTGCCTTTTCATACTTTGAATTGGCCAAAAGATATGGAGGAATTCCAATAATTCTAGAGCCCCAAGATCCTGAAACAACCCCGGAAGACGAGTTGTTTCCAGCCCGAAACACCGAGAAAGAAGTATATGATCAGATACTAACAGATGCTCAAGCTGCTTTTGACCTGCTTCCTGACAGATGGTCAGGAGAAAAAGGAAGAGCGCCGAGATGGGCGGCCAAGGCTTTGGAATCCAGGGCCGCACTTTATGCTGCTAGTATTGCAAAATATGGATCAGTTGATCTTGACGGATTAGTTGGAATTCCATCTTCAGATGCAGATAGTTACTACACAGTGTCCCTTGAGGCATCAGAAGAAATCATCCAAGAAGGTGGTTATACGCTATTCAATTCATATGACGATCCATCTGAAAACTATTACTCACTATTCGTTGATGAAACGGATGATGAGTCCATTTTCATTAAGATATGGCTTCCCTTTGAGAAGGGACATTCATACGACCTCTATAATACTCCATATAGCTATCGTGTAGACTGGGGATCAAGTATGTCGCCATCAAAGCAACTGATGGATAGCTACGAAATGCTGGCCACCGGATTGCTTCCATCAGAGCCTGGATCCGGGTATAACCCGAGCAATCCATTTGAAGGGCGAGATCCAAGATTCAAGGGAACACTGCTGACCAATAATGACCTATTTCAAGGATCTGGAGTGGAGGCATGGTACGGCACAGAAAGAAATGGTGCCATTGACACTGGACCGGATACTGGGATCGGTAAAGATGGAATGGGCGTGCACCCAGATGCAACCAAGACCGGTGCATATGTGCGTAAATACTTAAATGACGGCTCAAAACCATTGCTTATTCAGCAATACTATTCAGGACAGGATTGCATCCTTTTTAGGCTTGGGGAAATCTACCTCAACGCCGCAGAGGCGGCTTACGAATTGGGCAATGAAGGATTGGCCAGAGATTACGTGGAGCCAATTCGAACAAGAGCCGGATTAACACAAATCTTACGACTTGAACCTTATTCGGGTACAGATCTCAGAGACAGACTTAGAAACGAAAGAAAAATAGAGTTGGCATTCGAGGATCATCGTTACTGGGATTGCAGAAGGTGGCGCACCGCGGAAGTAGATTTTAGTGTTCAGATTCAAGGAATCAGGTCATTGAGGCACATAGATAATTTCGGTGTAGAATCATTTAGCTACGAGGTGATTGATGCCGAGACCAACCCTATGTTTTTTGACAGCCGTCATTATTATCTACCTATTGGACAAGACCGGAGAAACAACAACCCTAAACTGTTGGAAAACCCAGGGTATTAGAATCATTTCAAAGCGGAAATCATGAAAAATACAATCAAACATTTGCTAGTTATCGGCTTCTTATCCGTCGGATTTATTTCGTGCAATGATGACGAAAATCCGAGTAAGGTGGTCCCAACTCAAACGGATGCTGAATTTAGCTATACTATTGATCCTGAGAATGTGAATACCTATCATTTTTCAGCCAGCCCCAATGTTGCGACCTGGTTTACTCATTGGAGCTTTGGGGATGGTACTAGCGCAATAGGCCTTGAAGTCACCAAGACCTACTTTGTGAAGGGCAACTATGAGGTGCGTTTCAAAATATTAACAACAGGCGGAGAGGCAAGCACTACCCAATCTATATCAATTGAGAATGATGCGGTAGATGAATCCAACCTGGTAGCAAACGGCACTTTTGAAGATAATTCTGGATGGACGATCATTAATCACTTTGAAGCCTCCAATACCTTGGGTACAGTTACTATCGCAGATGGTGAAGTCAAATTTGAGGAAGAGTCTGCAGGCCCCTGGAAGCACATGGGAATTTACACCGAGGTAGAACTAGAAGCTGGCGCAACATACCAATTTGACATGGATATGTCATTTACAGAAATTCATGACGTGTGGGGTGAAGTTTATATTGGACAGGGAGTACCCGTTGCTGGCAGTGACTATAATGGGGATTTTCAAGTAATCAAGGCTTACAATGCCTGGGATTGTTCACCGAAAACGTACTCTGGAAAGGCTACTGCTTATGGATGTGATTCAAATCCAAACCCGGGATCATTTACTGCCTCGGAATCTGGTACTTACTACCTACTGTTCAGAACCGGGGGAGCTCAATATGGTTCAGAGGGCATTGTAATAGACAATGTGGAACTGAGGGAGCAGGAATGAATAACAAATAATCAAATAACTAAAAATTTAAACATCAAATGATTATGAAAAAAGTGAACAATTATGTCTTAAGGCTATCAGGGGTATTATCCTTTGGAGCAATGATTCTACTTTCCAGTTGTGGAAAAGACGATGATCCAAAACCTGATCCACCGGTGGCTGATTTCACCTATATGGTAAGTTCGACCAATGATTTAGAAGTCTCTTTTACGGCCAATTCAGATGGAGCTACTTCCTATTCGTGGGATTTTGGTGACAATACTGGCACATCAGATTTAGAGAGTCCGACTTACACTTATTCAGCTTATGGAACTTACTCTGTGATACTTACAGTGTCAAATGCAGGTGGAGATGATGAAATCAGCATGGACGTAACCCTTGAAGATCCTCAGGCCATCACAAATGGATCATTTGATGATGATTCCAATTGGACAATCATTAATCATTATGAAGTAGAAAATACGAATGGATCAGTCACTATTGCCAACGGCGTGGCACTGTTTGAAGAAACAACCAATACCGATTGGAAGCATATGGGCATTTACCAGGAAGTTACTCTAAGTGCAGGTACATATCAGTTGGAATTCGATCTGGCCTATACTGATATCAATGATGTTTGGGGTGAAGTCTGGTTGGGAGATGTACAGCCAGCTGCCAATGATGATTACAATGGCGATGATGGGGCAGAAAGAATCTTAATAGCCTATAATGCATGGGATTGTGGTGACGCTAAAACACATGATGGTGCGGCTACTGCCACAGGTTGCGATGCTGCAACAACACCAGGTGAAGTAGTAATTGAAACAGCGGGAACCTACTACATTATCTTTAGAACCGGTGGAGGAACATATGGAACCACAGGGATAGAAATAGATAATTTCTCATTCTTGAAAGTTTCAAATTAAACTTTTTCAAGTTCATAGTTTGGTTCATGATTAGCCTTATTTCATGAATCGTCCCGGCAAGAAAACTCTTGCCGGGTATTAATAAAAATATCGAAAGGCGATTATCTGGTACTAACCTCTGACAAATGAAACAAGTAATATCCTTAATTATCCTGCTTAGTGTTACTACTGCTTCAAGCCAGCTATTGAGTACTCAAGGGAAAAAGATAGTAAATGATCAGGGAGAAGAAGTCCTTTTAAGAGGATATGGACCTGGTGGTTGGCAAATCATGGAAGGGTACATGATGCAAACGTCTGGCATTGCCGGATCCCAACATGAAATCAGGGAAAAGTTGATCGAATTGATGGGGGAGGAAAACACTGAAACTTTTTTTGAAAAATGGCGAGAAAATCATTTCACCCAAAGGGATGTGGATTCCCTGGCTGCTTGGGGGTTTAACAGCATTAGAATTCCCATGCACTACAACCTCTTTACCCTGCCGATAGAAGACGAACCGATAGAAGGAGAGCATACCTGGATCGAAACCGGGTTTCAGCTTATCGACAGTGTTTTAAAATGGAGTAAGCCACATGGTATTTATGTAATTCTCGATTTACATGCAGCCCCAGGTGGTCAGGGCACTGGATCGGAAATCAACGATTACGATCCTGACAAACCATCACTTTGGGAAAGCCAAGCTAATAAAGACAAAACCGTGGCACTTTGGGCAAGAATAGCCAATCGATATAAGGACGAAAAATGGATAGGGGGGTACGATCTGATTAATGAGCCTCATTGGAACCTGCCAGGAGGTAATGAACTGAGGCAATTGTATGTAGACATTACGAATGCAATAAGAAGCGTGGATACCGACCACATCATCTTTATTGAAGGAAATTGGTATGCCAACGATTTCACTGGGCTTACTCCTCCATGGGATGACAATATGGTATACAGTTTTCATAAGTACTGGAGCTTTAATGGAGAGAATGATCTGGATTGGGTATTGCCGCTAAGAGAACAGCATAACATTCCTTTATGGATGGGGGAGTCTGGTGAAAACTCCAATACCTGGTTTACAGATGCCGTTAAGCTATTTGAAAATAATGATATCGGCTGGGCCTGGTGGGCTGTTCGAAAGATCGGGGACATAGATAGCCCTTATGCCATAGATATCAATCCCGGTTATCAAAAAGTAATTGATTTTTGGAAGGGTGAAGGCCCTCAACCCTCAGTACAAGAAACCTTTGATGGCATGATGCAGCTGGCGGAAAACCTACTTGTCGAAAACAGTCGTTATCGTAAGGATGTGCCTGATGCACTAATTCGTCAACCTCACACTGATGAAACGATCCCTTATACAAAACACGAGATTCCGGGAATTATCTTTCTGTCAGATTTCGATTTGGGGAAAAATGGATTTGCCTATTCTGACAAGGATGTAGCTGATTATAATTTGTCCACAGGAAGTTTTCAGGCATGGAACTCAGGATGGGCTTATCGAAACGACGGTGTAGATATACAGACCAATGAAGATGAAACAAATAGCAATGGATTTCATGTTGGATTTACAGACAAAGGCGAATGGATAAAGTACACGGTTGAAATCCTTGAGTCCGGTACTTACCAGGTTAATGTTCGGTTGGCCACTGATCTTCCAAATAGCAAATTTCATTTGTCCGTTGATGATCAAAGCATCACCACCTCACAACAAGTTGCACAAACCGGAGGGTGGGATCAGTTTGCCACTCATACAATTGAAAATGTCATTCTTGACGCTGGACGAAAAGAATTACGGATGCATTTTGATCAAAGTTCCGTAAATGTGGGAAGTTTAGAGTTTATCAAAATGTCAGATTCGGAAATTTCATTTGCCTACATGACCTCTGAGGTTGGACCTGATGAGCAATCGATCCAATTGTCCGTAAATAAATCGGTCAATGCGCCCACTCTTGAATCAAGTGCAGGCTTGTTTGAAGTATTGGTTAATGGTGTTGTTCAGGAAGTTACTGATGTCACATTGGATCTTGAAAGACGCCTTGTACTCATACTAGCTAGCCCTGTCTTCTATACGGATCAGGTCAGGATCAGCTACAATGGGAGTAGTATTCTTTCAACAGAATCAGAGACGTTACAAATGTTCTCAACAGAGACTGTTCTGAACAACCTTGAGCCCAGACATGAACTACCAGGAAAAATAGAAGCCGAAGATTTTGACATCCAAAATGGGCTGGGCACAGAGGAAACTACGGATGCTGGTGGTGGATTGAATATCAGCTATACAGATGTTAACGATTACGCCGATTATAAGATTTTCGTTCGAAATGAGGGAACTTATCAATTAAACCTCAGAGTCGCAGCTCAGGATCGAACAGGACGTGTTGGTTTTTATCTAGTAGATAATGAGGCTAATGAAACAGAATTGGTAGTCATTACAACCCCGAGAACAGGAGGATGGCAGGACTGGGAAACAGTTTCTGAAATATTTACCCTACCAGCTGGGATTCACACATTAAGAATGAAAGTTTTGTCATCAGGATTTAATATGAATTGGTTTGATGTTACTGAAATTACCCTCAGCACCGATCAACCAACGAGAGCCTCATTCGTCTATCCCAACCCTGCCAGAAGCTATGTAAATGTTCAAAGTCCGGATTATGATCATTACGTAATCGTGAACCTGAATGGATCAAAAATT
The DNA here is from genome assembly GCA_965212145.1 of Cyclobacteriaceae bacterium. Lineage (GTDB taxonomy): Bacteria > Bacteroidota > Bacteroidia > Cytophagales > Cyclobacteriaceae > JAAEPI01. The sequence continues at coordinate 1,105,156 of CBDBUY010000009.1, forward strand.
CTAGGTGGTCAATTGCAAAATGAATCACTCATTGATCTGAATTCCTTGAAATCAGGAATGTATGTTCTTATCCTTATAGAAGAGCGTACCGGCAAATTTGATAGCCATAATCTACTGATTACCAAGTGATTAATAACAAAAAAGTTTTCGAAAAATGAGGCTAAAAATTCTATTGACAGTATCCGTCGTTCTCACTTTACTGGTTATTACTGGCTGGCATTTCAGCATTCAGGAAGCCGAATGGGAAGTTGATTTTTTCGACGATTTTGATTCATTTAATTCAGAAAACTGGCAGGATCAGCGTATTTGGGTCAATAATGAAACACATTGCTATGTACCCAATGGTGAGTATGGTACACGAGAAGTGAGTAATGGAACTCTTAAAATCAAGGTAGTAAATATTGGTGAAAAAATCCCGTGTGACAACCTGGACAAGCATGGAAGGCAACATCCCGAAACCCAATATGTGGCAGGTAGAATCTGCTCAAAGAATCGAAAGGAATTTATCAAAGGGAAATGGACGGCTAGAATACGATTACAAACTCAGGCAGAGGCCAGCATGTTCCCTGCTTGGTGGATATTAGGTGCACAGAACAATGAATCGCCAGTCCAAGAATCCAATGAGAATGTTTGCTGGCCGTTGGAGGGTTCTGGTGAAATAGACATTTTCGAGCATCATGGAGATGGACAAAACAATCACTACACTGCTGGAGCAATAAAGAGCCAGGGAGCATGTGATAAAGGAGACTGGTGGAGTACACGGACCGGGGTTGATGCGCAATTAACAGACTATCATGAGTATTCTGTGGAATGGGAGGGAAGTGATCTGGTTTACCGACTGGATGGCAATGAAGTTTATAGAAACGTGGGAGAAGGCGATAAATATCCTGAGCCCATGTTTGCGATCCTCAATTATGCTAAAATCACTGATTCACCTATGGAGGGTGAGTGGGTGATGGAGGTTGATTGGGTAAGACACGAATACAGGAAGTAATTTCAGATCCTGAACAATTGTGAATCCTTCAATTAACTCCGGTCAGATTTTCAAAGTCACCCTAATCGTCGCATTAGGAGGTCTGTTAATGGGATTTGACGCCTCTGTGATATCTGGGACACTCAAATTCATTGAGCCTGAATTTAATCTGACCAAACTGGAACTTGGATGGGTAGTTAGCTGTCTTACCTTGACCGCAACACTGGCCATGATGATATCAGGTCCGTTGAGTGACCGGCTCGGCAGGCGGCTGATTCTTAAGTATGCGGCAATTCTCTTTGCAATCTCGGCTATTGGCTCTGCACTAGCACCTTCCTTTTGGTTTTTGGTAGTGGCACGGATGATAGGTGGGTTTGGGGTTGGTGCAGCTCTGATTTTGGCACCCATGTACATTGCAGAAATTGCTCCGGCAACAATGAGAGGAAGATTAGTCTCTTTCAATCAGCTAAATATTGTCATTGGTATTTCCCTTGCTTTTTTCACAAATTATTTAATTCTGAAACTTGGTGAATCAGGTGCGTCATGGGCGAATTACCTAATGCTCGGTGAGTATCAATGGAGGTGGATGTTAGGATTGGAAACACTCCCTGCCGTCCTCTATTTTTTCGGCTTGTTCTTTGTTCCAAGGAGTCCCCGTTGGTTGATCATGAAAGGCGAGCTGATTCAGGCTAAAAAGGTGATGAGCCAGTTTGGAAACAACAAGGATCAAGTGGATACTGACATGGTCGCAATTCAGGAAAGCCTTGATGATGAAAAATCTAAACATAAACGATCATTCAAAGAGCTATTCAGTCCAGCACTGCGTTTAGTGCTCGTCATTGGAGCAGTAATGGCCATTCTACAACAGATCACTGGGATAAACTCAGTATTCTTTTATGCACCCATGATTTTTGAGCAGTCCGGAATTGGAACCAACGCCTCTTTCATGCAGGCGATATTGGTAGGTTTGGCAAACTTGGTGTTCACTATTCTGGCCATATTGTTTATTGACAAATTGGGAAGAAAACCTTTATTGACTTTTGGAGTAAGTGGCATTACGATATGCATGTTAGCGTTAGCATATGGGTTTGCCTCTGCTACCTACACTTTGTCAAAAGATTCGCTTACCAGCATTGAAGATCCTGAAATCATTCAGAAGTTGAATAGCATGGTAGGTGTGACCTATTATAATGATACCAGTTTTAAAAAGGCCATTTCTGACTCACTTGGCATGAGTAAATCTCAAGAATCCGAGTCCGCTTTGCTTAATGCTGCCATCGAAATGAATCCGATGTTGATTCTCATGGCAATACTTGGTTTTGTAGCCTCCTTTGCCATATCTCTTGGTCCTGTAATGTGGGTGTTATTCAGTGAGCTATTTCCAAACTGGATTCGTGGATTAGCTATTTCATTTGTCGGATTAATTAATTCAGCCATAAGTTTCGGCGTACAGCTGGTCTTTCCATGGGAATTGCAGGTTTTGGGCAGTTCAACCACATTTCTGATCTATGGAATCTTCGCTTTACTAGGGTTGGTTTTTATCATCAAGAAAGTCCCGGAAACAAAGGGTAAGTCCCTTGAGGAACTCGAAAAAATACTTGTAAGCAGGTGAATGAATTCTATTAACTATTTGAAAAAATATTTAAAAAATGTTTAAACTAATAATTCAAATACTCTTTCTGGTTGTGTTATGTTCATGTGCAAATAAGGAGCAGAAGGCCATACCTGTAGAATTAAGGAAATTGGAATTGTTAACGATTTATGAAACAGCTCGTGGTACTGAATCACGCCTTGCGAAACTTGGAACCTCTGACTTTCAACCTAAAGATCAGGCCCTTGAATGGGGGAAATCCATTTTTGTTAATCCTAACAAGCAATTTCAGTCCTTTTTAGGCATTGGAGGTGCGATTACGGATGCCAGTGCAGAGGTTTTCGATAAACTTTCATCAGAAAATCAGCAGACATTGTTACAGGCTTATTTTGGTGATAATGGTATCAACTACAATGTAATTAGAACCTCTATACATAGCGCTGATTTTGGATCTGGAAGTCATACTTACATCCAGGAAGGTGACAAAGAACTCAAAACTTTTAACATTGAAAGGGATAAAAGATATAGAATCCCAATGATTAAGAGAGCACTGGATATGATAGGAGATAGAGCTGTGTTTTATGCCAGTCCATGGAGTCCTCCAGCTTTCATGAAATCAAATAAAAACATACTTCAGGGTGGAAAGTTACTCCCTGAATATTATGACGCCTGGGCCAACTATTATGTTAAATTCATAGAAGCCTATGAAGCAGAAGGAATGCCTGTTTGGGGTGTGACTATTCAAAATGAACCAATGGCGACTCAACGTTGGGAATCGTGTATATACACGGCCGAAGAAGAGCGAGATTTTCTAAAAAACCACTTGGGGCCTGTTATGGAAAATGCTGGATATGGTGATAAAAATATTGTAGTATGGGATCATAATAGAGACCTAATTACCAATCGTGCGAATACCATATTTGGTGATCCTGAAGCCGCAAAGTATGCATGGGGAATCGGTTTTCATTGGTATGAAACCTGGACCGGTGGTGACCCTAAATTTGATAACTTAAAGCTGATTAATGAGTCTTTTCCTAACAAAAATTTACTTTTTACAGAAGGGTGCAATGAAGGATTCGATTCATTGAAATATCAACATTGGCCAAATGCAGAGCGTTATGGCCACTCTATGATTAATGATTTCAATAATGGGACCGTGGGTTGGACAGACTGGAATATACTACTTGATCAGAATGGGGGGCCCAATCATGTAGAGAATTTTTGCTTCGCGCCAATTCATGCTGATATAAGAAATGATTCATTGATTTACACTCCATCGTATTATTACATAGGTCATTTTTCGAAATTCATAAAGCCGGGAGCGAAGCGAGTCAGTACTTCATCCAGTCATAGTAATATAGAAAGTGTTACCTGGATCAATCCTGATGGTGAGATTATTACCGTCGTTATGAATGAAACGGATGAGAAGCAGGATTATTCATTGTACGTTGGAGATCAGGAATCCAAATTATCAATCAATCCCAGAGCAATACAAACATTGATTTATTGAATTCCATACGGTCAACGATATTACCCACGACCATGCGCTAACCCTTCGTGAATCTTCGATTTCGTGATTTATTCCATCTAGGCGGGCTGGAGGTCAAAATACCGGGCCATGCGATGGCCTGAGCGTGGAAGGTTTATTTTGACTTGATTTCTTTGAATACTTTCTTCATCTAAGGAAGAAAGTATTTGCCTGCCCGGCACGAGGGCGTTGACAAAACGGCTAAGAACTCCAAATCATCCAAGCTTAGACCAATCCACTAAAGAATGAGTGAACGAGGAAACACATGTGTTCCCGACGTTTTGTAACGCCATATTTTGGAGAATTCAAGACTATAGACCAGGAATCGTTCAAATACTCGATTCTCGGCAATCGGGAAGTCGGGATCTCTTGTGTGTGGCTGGAGAAAAACTCTTTGAGCGCAGGCCAAGAAAGATAAATTAGTCGCTCGGACAGTGGACAGGCCGTGCGCAAGAATTGTGCGCTGGCCGAGCGGCTATTTAAAATAACGTCTATTATAACACAGCTGCTTTAAGGTATCGTCGACCAAAAGATACATGAACAGAAGGACTCTCGTCAAAACTCTCACGCCGTGGCGTGATTAACATAATATGGTTATAACATCAAAATAGCACAATCAGCCTCAATAGCCTTTCAGACTATTTTGTGTTATAATAAACATTATGTTAAGTAGTGTATTTCTGGTTAGTTGTCTGAGGATTCTCATTCTCCTCTTCCTATCACATTTTAAAATATCTTGCGCCAAACTTGAGCCTTATGCAGCAGCCGGATATTCCAGCCAATGAACCCGAGCGTTTACAAGCGCTGGAAGATTACAACATCCTGGACACCCTACCCGAAGAACTTTTCGATGACATTACGCAGATCGCCTCACACATCTGTAATGTCCCAATCGCGCTGGTGAGTCTGGTGGATCAAGACCGACAGTGGTTCAAGTCGCACCACGGCCTGGACGCCACCGAGACGCCCCGGGAATCGGCTTTCTGTGCACATGCCATCAATGCGCCCACAGAAATTCTCGAAGTACAAGATTCTGAAAAAGATGAGCGTTTCCATGACAACCCACTGGTGACCGGTTCACCCAATGTGAAATTCTATGCCGGTGCGCCATTGATCAATCCGGATGGCCATGCGCTGGGTACCCTCTGTGTCATTGACAACAAGGCCAATAGCCTCTCAGAAGACCAGAAAGCTGCTTTGAAGGCGCTTTCCCGTCAGGTGGTGGCCCAGTTGGAGCTAAAGAAGAAAAATGATGAAATCGTGAAGGCAAAGGAAAAAGCGGAGGCCGCTACCCTGGCCAAGACCGAATTTCTTTCCATGATGTCTCATGAGATACGCACCCCGCTCAACGCCATCATCGGTATGACCTACATGTTGCAGCAGGAAAATCCACGTGAGGACCAGCTGGAAAACCTGAACGTACTGGAGTTTTCAGGTAAGAACCTGCTGGCCATTGTCAACGACGTGCTGGATTACAACAAAATTGAGGCTGGTAAGGTGTTGTTGGACAAAATGGATTTCAACTTAAAAGAACTCCTGAAATCCATCAAGAATGCTCAGGAACTGCGTGCCAATGAAAAAGGCATTGCGCTAAAGCTCTACTACGACGATGATCTGCCGGATTATTTCCAGGGAGATGCCGGACGCATCTCGCAAATCGTCAACAATCTGGTGAGCAATGCAATCAAGTTTACCGAGTCCGGATCGGTGAAAATCATGGTGGAGTTAAAGAAAATGACCACTGCTTCGGCTGAGATTGATTTTGAGGTGGTAGATACGGGCATAGGTATTGACGAAGCGCATCAAGCGGACATTTTTGAGCAATTTGTGCAGGCCGAGTCTACGACCACCCGAAGGTTTGGCGGCACAGGGCTGGGATTATCCATCAGCAAGAAACTGCTGGAGCTGATGCAAAGTGAAATCCGGTTGCAATCCACCCCCGGGAAAGGTTCGTCTTTTTCCTTTACGTTGGATCTAACCAAAAGCACACAAAGTACTGATGTTCAGCACGATATTACACCAACAGGAACAACTTCAGACAGCCTGGCTGACCTGCACATCCAGTGTCTGGTTGTCGAGGATAACCGGGCCAATCAACTGGTGGTTGGCAAATACCTGAAGAAATGGGGTGTCTCCTATCAGATTGCCGAGAATGGTCTGGAGGCGGTGGCCATGGTGCAACAAAAGACCTTTGACATCATTCTGATGGACATACAAATGCCGGAAATGAACGGTTATGAGGCCACCGAAAAAATCAGGATGCTCCCCCAGCCCCATTTTAAGACGGTCCCCATCCTGGCTCTTACGGCGAGCACTATGCTGGACGTAAGAGGCAAAGCTCTGGCCATAGGAATGAATGATTTTGTATTTAAACCCATCATTCCTAATGACTTATTTCAAAAAATGGCAAAGTTTGTTCAGCGAGAAGAAGTAGTTATCCCAATGCAGAACACCGGTACCCCTCCCTCGTCTACAAGCGGGTCAAAACTGGAGGAGTTGATGGAAGAGTTGAGCCCTGGGGATATGGATTTCAGAAGCGAGTTGATCTCTCTTAATGTCGAAGGTTTACTGGAACTTCAGGATAAACTTGTTAAAGCCATTGATGAAAAGGATTTGGATGGAGCTGAAATTATCATACACAAGACCAAGACCACCCTTTCGTTACTCAATGAAGTGGAATTAGATCAGGTAATAAATGATTCACGGATCTATCTGGAAGCAGCGCAAGGCGATCCGGATATCCTGAAAAAACAAATTATGGATGTGATAAACAAGGTGGTGCTGGAGCTCCGTGCCTTGATAAAATGACCAGCAATTTTGAGACTCTTTACTTTTTGGAGTTTCGATGATGCACATACCCTTTCGCTGGCCAAAGCATCTCCAGCAATTCATCCGAAAAACCCTGGATCACCGAGCTTTTATGTAGAAATAAGGATGCTCCGGCTTCCAAACAGGTTTTGGCCAATTCGTCATCCTGGAGCTGTGTGATGATAATGACCTTGGTTGACTTTCTGATTTTCTTGATCTGGATCAGCGTGTCCAGGCCATTCAACGTGATGAGCGAAAAGTCTAGAAAGATGAATTTTGGTTTAGCGCCTTCTTCCAAGGCATTGAGGCATTCACGGCTATCTCTGTAACACTCCGTTTTAAGAAATCCACCGTTATGCAGCCTTTTCTCCATTATTTTGGCAAAGGCCGGGTCGTCATCTACCAGTAAAATATCTGCTTTTGTCATAGCCATGGTCTCCAGTTATCCGGGAGTAAGGTAGGCCATGCTTGTCAAATGACAATACTATTCACCCCGGATAAATGACCTTTACTTTTCGAGCAAATTTCAATTCCCTAAGGGCGAAATCGCTGAAAGCAGCTGGCGCTTTTCAGAGTGATTTCCTGCAATAACCTGGATGCGGAAAATGCCTATCGATCAAACTTTCTTGCTCAGATAGTGTTTATCTTTTCAACTAAACCAATTTCCAATGAAAACAACTAAGATTATCTATTGGATCGTTACCGGCCTGTTTTGCCTTTGGATGGCCTTACAAGGTGTAATGTTCCTCGCTCAACCTGACGCTTTTGCTGACATGTTCACCACCCTCGGCTATCCAGCCAGTTTGGTGGTTCCACTTGGCATTGCAAAGCTTGCGGGTATTATTGCAATCCTTGCACCAGTCAACCCGCTGATCAAGCGCCTGGCGTACTTCGGCTTCTTTATAGACTTCTTAGCCGCTATTGGTGGCCATTTTTCTGCTGGTGATGGTCGTTGGCCGTTCGCATTGGTAGCGCTCATTATCGGGATCGTCTCATTCGTCCTATGGAGAAAAATTCTCAAGGCAGCCACAGAATAACCTTAAGAAAAAAATAGATTGAAAGCCGGGAATGATTTTCCGGCTTTTCTGTTTTGTAGTTAAACAAACTGAAATGGCAGCAACGAAAACGGCCCCAAAGGCCCGCAAAAAAAAGAAGCTTACAGCATCTGCACTAACCTCAGCTTACAAGGAATACACCGTCACTCACGGTCAGCCACCGGTTTCGGTGTTTTTGTTCACCAAAGAGCTGGGTCACTCCGAGGCAGAATTTTATGAATTCTTCGGTTCCTTCGAAGCATTGGAAAAACAACTTTGGAATGAGTACATAGCAGCGGTCATAGAAGCAGTTCGCGCAGACGAAGCGTACAATGAGTACAGCGTTCGTGAGCGTCTCCTCTCCTTTTATTTCGCCCTTTTCGAACATCTGAAGCAAGACCGCAGCTTCATTACGCACAGCTTGAGGCTGGAAAAAAATCTGCCTGGTGGCTTGACGAACTATCGTCCCGCGCGTGAGACGTTCATCTCGTTCGTACAGGAACTCATTAGCGACGGGATTTCAGCCGGAGAAATTGAGCAGCGCCCTATCATTAGCGATCGCTACAAAGATGGCCTGTGGTTTCAGTTTGTGTTTCTGGTTGGTTTCTGGCTAAAGGACGATTCGGCCAGATTTGAGAAAACAGATGCCGCCATTGAGAAATCGGTGAACCTGGCTTTTGAGCTGATGGCTTCAGGTCCATTGGATCAACTGGTGGACTTCACGAAATTCATTTGGCAGAACAGATGAAAGACCAACTTACCATCCCCACCGGAAAGGTTCAGCGAGCCTCCAAATTCATCAAGACCGGCGCAAAAGTCGGAGGAAATTACATCGCTCACTACAGCAAGAAACTCATTGACCCGGATAGATCCAGGGACGAATTAGACGAGAAAAATGCCGAGGATATTTATGAATCCTTGAGTAACCTCAAAGGCAGTGCCTTGAAAGTAGCTCAGATGCTGAGCATGGACAAAAACGTGCTGCCCACTGCTTATCAGGACAAATTCGCCCTTTCACAATACAGCGCTCCCCCACTCTCTTACCCGCTTGTCGTGCGGACCTTCTTGAGCTCGTTGGGCAGAACGCCAAAAGAACTGTTTGATACATTCAGTCGACAGGCTATCAATGCCGCCTCCATTGGTCAGGTACATCAGGCAACTCGTGAGGGAGAGAAACTAGCTGTGAAGATTCAATACCCGGGCGTTCGTGAAAGCATCAGTTCGGATCTGAAAATGGTTAAGCCCATTGCCACCCGGATGTTGAACATATCAGCCAACGAGATGGATCAATACATGGGCGAAGTGGAGTCTAAGTTGATCGAAGAAACGGATTATCAGTTGGAGCTGGAACGATCGATGAAGATCACGGAGCAATGTTCACAAATAGACGATCTCGTATTCCCAACCTATCTGCCAGAACTTTCGGCCGATCGTATTTTGACAATGAGCTGGATCGATGGACAGCACATCAAGGAATGGATCAAAACTGATCCCTCTCAGGAAGAGCGCAATCGGATCGGTCAGGCCATGTGGGACTTTTACGATTACCAGATTCACACACTCAAGGAAGTTCATGCAGATCCGCATCCGGGTAATTTCCTAATCACTGCAGATTCCAAATTGGGCGTCATCGACTTTGGTTGTGTAAAGGTTATTCCTGAGGATTTTTACCAGCAGTACTTCCAATTGATGAAGGAAGATATTTTGGATGAGTCATTCCTGATTGAAGATCTGTTTATGCAGTTGGGTTTTCTGGATGCCTCTGATTCTCCGAAAGAGAAGGAGTTTTTTGCACGCCTGTTCAGGGACATGATCGAACTCCTTGGGCGTCCATTCAGGTCGCAGGAATTTGACTTTGGGGACGATTCGTACTTCGAAGAAATATACACCTTGGGTAACGACATGAACAACATTAAGGAGCTGAGGAAGTCCAAAACGGCAAGAGGAAACAAACACGGACTTTATATCAACAGAACCTACTTCGGATTGTTTAACCTATTAAATGAGTTAAAGGCTAAAATCATAACTAGTTGATTTATAGGTAAATAAGTAATATTCTGAAAATAACCTATACTGGTTCATTTAAACAATCATAACATGCAGTATTACAGCGTGTTATAACTAATTACTTAAGCATGATAACAGAAGACTGGAGAAACCTGCTCCCATCGCATTATTGCCTCATTGGAGTATGATTTGGAAAAGTCTGTTGCTTCAATTCCTCTGGAGATTATCAGAATTCATAAATTCACAGGATGTTCAAAAGACTCACCTCACTCCTTCCGTTTATCGTTTTACTAATCTTCATTTCCTGTGATGCATCAGTAAAAAATTCCATGGAAGCTAAACCCCAGGCCCAGCGTGGACCCAAGGAGGGCGAATGGATTTCCAGAAGAGCTGATGGTACGATAAAGACCCGAGTTAATTACCAAAATGGGATCAAGCACGGGACTTCCTACTTGTTCTATGATGACGGGAAAACGGTCCATCTTGAAATGCCCTATGTGGTGGGTGCTCGACACGGAGCTTCTAAGAAATACTTTAGAGACGGGACCCTCTATGCAGAAACTAATTACAGTGAAGACCGGTTGGACGGGGTTCGATCGACCTACTATCGGAATGGGAAAGTCAAATCCAGATTGACATACCGGGACGGCAATCCGGGATTAGATCTTGAGGAATATCTTCAGGATGGTAAAATGAAATCCAAACCTGAGATCACCCATCAAGTCGTGGGAAACAGACTGGAGCTATCTCTAGAGAATGGTAAAAGATGTTCTGCGCCTGAAATGTATCTGGGAGAATTGCTAGATGGTTTCTTCGATAAATCCTTGGATTTTGAAACCATCAGTCAAGTAAATGGAAGATTTGAAATAGACCTGAACGTTTATTCGAAAAGTTACATTGAGATGCAAGAGGTGATTTGCAAATGCAAGTCAAGTCAGGGAAATCCACTGATTATAAAAAAAAGGCTGAAATTCTAATTTTGACGGTCCTCCAGGTGTAATTCATCTGAGTCCCAATCTTCCTCAGTGCTCGTATGCTTTTTCAAATAAGCAAAGATTGCCTTATGGTCAGCTTCAGAAATCAGAGACCAAATTTTCACCACGGGTTCCAGCGACTGATATTCCCCAGGCTGAGATATACGTTCACCAAATTGATGAAGCGTCATGACACCTTGAAGTGGTGAATCTTGGAACAGGTCTATTCTTTCCAGGGTTTTGTCCGCGACACTCTTCAACATTTTGGTCAGTTCTGGCTGATTTACCACCATTCTGTATTGAAGGGTTTTGGGATCCAAATGAATACTCTCTATCACCTGAAAGTCTTTCCTCAAGCGTCTCCAAATAATATTAAGTTCATCAATACTTGATGCGGTAATTGTGATCATAGGTGACTGGTCTCCTCAAAAATAGCCAAAAATAAAAGCCTGAGAATTCAGGCTTTTACTTCAGTTCATATAGGCACTTTACTTATTCTTCCGGTAAAGCGTTCAGTTCCTTTTCCAATTTATCTGCTTTTGTAGACTGTCCAGTTAAGTCATACATGTAAATCAACCGCTCCAAAACATCTCTTTCAGTTGACTTGAGTTCATATAATTTCTCCCAAGTAGGTAATGCCTCGCCAAAAGCTGCTTTAATCTTCGGTTCCAATTCTTTCGCTTTTTTCTGATCAGCCTTGCTATAGCCAAGTAGGTTTTTTTCTTTTTGCAAAAGGGTACCTCTGTTGTATAGAATGGCCGCTTTATTAAAATACGCATCGTAATAAGAAGCGTCAACCTCTACTGCCTTATTGTACCATTCTATTGCCTTATCTTTTTCATCACTTTCCTCGTAGAGAATTCCTAAGAAAAACGGTAGCAAAGCATTCTCGGGTTCGTTTTGAATTGCCAACTCAAGTTGATTTCTAGCCTCGTCAAGTTTTCCCATTTTTCGTAGAATTTCTACTTCTTGACGATTAAGCATGTTGTCCGCTGGATAAAATCCTTTGGCTCTTCTCACCACTGCGAGTGCACTTTCTAGATCCTCGTTCTCCATGTGAATTCTGATCATATTCAGAATAACATTTTTACTTTTTGCCCCCCTGCTTAAAGACATCTCGAACATTTCTATCGCCCTGTCATTCAGATCACCATTTATTGCCGCATAACCCGCATTTGTTAGTGCGTTTGTATCCTGAGGCATAATTTGGGCAGCTTTATAAAAAGAACCAATGGCCACATCGTAAGAATCAGCTTCATATTCTTGAACAGCCTTATTAAAATAATAGCCGTACCACGTGTTCATCTGTTGTTCCATTAAAATCGGAATACCGTTAGCTCCAGTAACGAAATATCCTTTCCCATTTTCATCTAATTCCTGCGCTTTGCCAAAAGATTCCATGGCGATCTCCAGCGCATTATCAGACAACCCACTATATGCGTCATTGGATGTAGTATCAATCGAAGCATAAATCAAACCTCGATAATACCAGGTCTTACCGTCATTCATGGTTTTCTCGAATGTAGTGGCGTCATCAATAATCGCCTTGGCCTCTGCAAGCTCACCTTTATCCCAATGTGCTTTTGCCTTGTTAACGTTTGGCTTTTTCTTCTTCTGCGCATCCGCTGCTACAAACATGAGAAGCATGATGCCGAATGTTAATATTCTTTTCATAATTGGACTTTATTCGTTATCTGGTTTTTCTTCACTTTTATTTTCGTCTTCCGGAGTGGATTCTTCACCCTCTTCTACGGGTGAAATTCTCTCCACTGCAGCTATTTCGTCGTTTTCATTTAATCTTATCAACTTAACACCTTGCGTGGCTCGTCCCATCACTCTCAGGGTATCAACTTCCATGCGAATGGCGATTCCTGATTTGTTAATAATCATTAATTCGTCTCCATCCTCAACGTCCTGTATGGCAACTAATTTACCAGTCTTATCTGTTATATTGATGGTTTTAACGCCTTTTCCGCCTCTTTTGGTAATTCTGTAGTCCTCCAGGTTGGATCTTTTGCCGTATCCTTTTTCCGACACGACCAACAACTGCGGAGGGTCTTCTTTTCTTACACAGACCATACCAACCACAAATTCTTCCTTGCCTAGATTAATTCCGCGAACACCTGATGCATTACGGCCCATGGATCGCACATCAGCCTCACTGAAATGAATCGCTCTTCCTCCACTACTGGCTATCACCACCTGATCATCGCCACTAGTAAGTCGGACGTCCAGCAGTTTATCCCCTTCTTTTATGTTAATGGCATTTATGCCGTTTTTCCTAGGACGACTGTAAGCTTCGAGAGTCGTCTTTTTGATGGTGCCATTTTTGGTACACATCACAAGGAAATTATTGTTTATGTAATCCTCGTCTTCAAGATTTATTACATTAATAACGGCCCTTACCTTGTCTTCAGCTTCGATATTGATCAAATTCTGAATGGCTCTTCCCTTCGATGTTTTCGATCCTTCTGGAATTCCCCAGACCTTGATCCAAAATACTTTTCCAAATTCCGTGAAAATCAGAAGGTAATTATGAGCGGTAGCCACAAATAAGTGTTCAGGGAAATCTTCATCCTTAGAACCGGCGGCCTTGGCTCCAACTCCACCCCTGCCTTGAACTCGATAGTCCACCAGCGGTGTTCGCTTGATATATCCCTGATGTGTAATAGTGATGACCATTTCATCATCGGGGATCATATCCTCAGCTGTAAACTCATCAGCGCTATGTTCAATAATCGATCGTCGTTCATCACCATAGCGCTCTTTCATTTCAAGAAGCTCATCCTTGATAATCTGCATTCGCTTTCCTTCGTCGGCAAGTATCTCTTCTAGGTCTTTGATTATGGCCATGACTTCTTCGTACTCTTTGACGATTTTGTCGCGCTCCATTCCTGTCAAGCGCTGCAGTCTCATCTCCAGAATCGCCTTGGCTTGAATGTCAGATAAGCCAAACTTGCTCATCAACCCTTCCTTCGCCTCATCAGGGTCCTTAGATGCCCTGATAAGAGCGATCACCTCATCTAGATGATCCAAGGCAATCAAATACCCCTCTAGAATGTGAGCGCGTTTTTTGGCTTCCTCAAGTTCGAATTCAGTTCTCCTAACAACTACCTCATGTCTGTGCTCAATATAATGATGAAGTAAATCCTTGAGATTAAGTGTTTTAGGTCTCCCTCCTACAAGTGCTACATTATTGATACTGAATGAAGTCTGCAGCTGAGTGTACTTGTAAAGATTGTTTAGAACAATATTCGGAATCGCATCCTTTTTAAGGTCATATACCACTCGGTATCCATCCCGATCCGATTCGTCCCTAATGTCCGAAATACCTTCAATTTTCTTTTCATTGATCAGCGCGGCTGTCTTCTCGATCATGTTGGCCTTGTTGACCTGATACGGAATTTCAGTCACCACAATCTGCTCCCGTCCTGTCTTTGTTTGATCGAAATGAGCTTTTGCTCTCATCACCACTCTCCCGCGCCCGGTTTCAAATGCAGATCTCACACCTTGATATCCGTAGATAATTCCTCCAGTAGGGAAATCAGGAGCCTGTACGTGCTCCATCAATTCTGGTATCGTGATGTCACGATTATCAATCATGGCAATTAGGCCATCCACAACCTCCGTTAGGTTATGGGGCGCCATGTTAGTGGCCATACCTACGGCTATACCGCTAGCTCCGTTTATCAAAAGATTCGGGATCTTCGCTGGTAGCACGGTTGGTTCTTTGGCCGTGTCGTCATAGTTCAGCTGGAAATCAACCGTGTTCTTTTTGATGTCTGAGAGTAACTCCTCAGAAATCCTTCTCAATCGTGCCTCGGTGTAACGCATGGCAGCTGGAGAATCACCGTCCATGGACCCAAAGTTTCCTTGCCCATCTACCAATGGATACCTCAAGGACCAATCCTGAGCCATCCGAACTAATGAATCGTAAACGGCAGTATCCCCATGTGGGTGATACTTACCAAGAACATCCCCGACAATACGGGCTGATTTCTTGTACGATTTATTGTAATTGACCCCAAGCTCGTCCATGCCGAAAAGTATCCGACGATGGACCGGTTTTAAGCCATCTCTAACGTCTGGTAGCGCTCGGGAAATGATTACGCTCATCGAATAATCGATGTAGGCGCCTCTCATCTCTTCCTCTATATTGATGGGTATGATATTCTCGTTTGCTGACCAGTCTTCTGACTGATTTTCATTGTCTCCGTCTGACATGTATTATGCGGGTATGAACGTTGAAAAAATCCGCCGCAAATTTAATGAATAATTAGCTCAGATCAGCCATCCTAATACGGATCAAGCTTCTTTTTATTCCGCCATTTGTAGCGCCAAAGTTTACGATGGTTTTGACCCACTTTAGGGTTCTGCCATTTGGTGATTGGCTGACCTCTAACTTCCATTAATCGGCCGGTTTTTGGATGGGTGATTACGTGCTTCAATTGAATGTGATCGTTCTTAATCGGCGACCTTGGAATTTCTGGAATGTTAATGCTAACACCCACTTGCAGGAACAAAGTTGGGTGACCATGACGTATCTCTCTGCCTCCAACCGAAGTTTTGAAATTCTTCATGTCAATGCTGGGTTTGAGGATAATTCTGAAGTATTCAGACAGTTGTTTCTCCATGCTCACGCCTAGATTGAGGTAAGTCCCTTGGCTAACAGCGCTTCCGTTGAATTCCTTGGGGCCAGATTTGATTCTTCCAAACTGAAACTCCACCACATATAGGTGCTCAAAGTATTCGTAGAATTTGTAACCTCCTGTAATGAAGAGTCTTGAATGTCTCGTGGATTTGAAATTTGGCTGATAGGGCCTGATCGTCCCAATGTAATTGGTCGGAGCTAGTTCATTCACAAATTGCTTTTCCCAGCTATACCCGACCCCAACTCGTATTTTCTCTAAAAAAGTGAGATGGACCTGGGCTGTGATTGGGATCCCATGTGAGATTCCCCTAAACCCGATTTCTGTCGTATCTCCGTTGGCAAAAAAGAAGGTATTTCTCAATTCAGGGTTTTCCACGGGATTGGGAATACCCGGATACGGGACGTCATACGGATTTCGTATCGAGACTTCATCTCCCAATAATGGGTCATTCAGCCAGTTTGTATAACCTTGAAATTGAGGTGGGTCGATTGTTTCGGAGCTCGGCAAGACATACTGCCCGTTCCTGTCCTGATAAAAATAAAATCCCTCCAAATCGTGCTTATAGTATGTGCGCCCATAGCCGGTGGTCAATGTCCAGCTCAGCTTATTCAGAACTCGACGAATCGGACTCCTGTATATATCAAACTTCTTATAAACATCCTCTGATTGGCCGAAGGAAGCTAGTGTGGTTATAATGCAAAGTATGATGACCGGAAATCTCACTGGACTGATTTTGTCAAAAGTATGAATTGTTTCTGTTTAATGAATGGTCTTCAGTGAGATGTCAAAAATCAAGACCTTGAAAGGTTCGATGCGAGTAGCGTAAGCCGGAATTGCGAATTGATTTTGAAGATCGTCAGCGGTGGTAAAGGGAATTACGCGAACACTGGCTCCATAAGCCTGATCTGATGGGATAAATATTGTGGCTGTTTCGGATTGCTCCATTTCAGATACCCCTAAATCAAATCCGCTGATCACTGTGCCCACTCCAAACTGGTATTTGAAATCTGATAATGCATCAAAACTTGATTCGTCTAAGTATTTTCCGTCATAATCCACGGTCACACTATCTCCGATCGCCACGGCGTTTCCATCTCCATTGCCAGTCTTCTTGTAATAAACCCCATCGCTGAGTGATACCACCGGATCCACCGGATTAGTCATGGTATTGTTTAGATCATTGGCTGTGATGTAGTCATTGATTGCCTGATCCTCTTCCGTAGAGATTTCAGCAAGAGTTTGTCTCTGAACCACTTCTACTTCAAATAATAGTACACTTGATGGATCGAATGCGTTGATTGAGTAACCCCTAAATGCCAATGCACTAGGGATAATGATTCCATACGTTTCCCCTTCCTTAATTCCTGCTAGTCCTCGGTCCAGACCGATTGGAAATATTGTTGATCCGCCCTGAAGTAGTTTTATTGGATCTCCATCTGACATTTGGTGACTATCAATTAGATCACCTGTTTCAAGGTTCAACAACTCGTAATAAATGGAAAATACATCTCCCTGGTCATTACCAGTTGGATTACCAGTGATCTCATACTGGTAGATACCGTTGACTTCTGTTGCTACAATCGAATTATCTAAAATATATTGCTCAATGAGCTCCTGATCAGGATTTGCTGATGGTTCATCCTTTTTACACGAGATGACCAAGACGATCATCATTAGCAGCATAACACGCTTCATACCCACCCAACGAATGATTTTGTGATTATTGTAAGCCTTTGACTTCAAAAGTCTTGTAGAACATCTGGAAAACCCTCACTCTGTCTAGTCCGAGTTTTTCTCCAATGTGCTGAATTGATTGGTACTCACTTTTACCAATTGTCCGGCGGTTATTGATGATGTCTTCGTCAGATTCTAAAAAGAAACTCGACATAAAACGAATGAGGATGTATGGAGAGCAGAGTACTTCACGCTTATAATCTTCATAGGTCACTTCTTCTGGTGGTGGCTCGTCAGTTTCAAGAGAAGCCATGTCGAATGTTGCGTGCATAGCTTTGGTCAATAGGGAATAAAAATTATCCTCCCAGTCCTCAAATTTTTTAATCATGAATTTCATACCATAAACCACCGGGTCTTTTTTCATAAAGTAGCCACCCTTGGAAAGTTTCCTGGCTTTCTTATTCAATGCTAACTCTTCAAAGAGCGTTACCTTACCATCGGCTTTTGCGATACCCACAGTTGGAGCCATCATAACTAAAGAAAAGAAGTCGTGATCACTAAGTTCCAGGTATGGAGCCTCGTTTTTAATAAAGTACTTCTTCAGCTCGAAGGTCTCCTGCTGAATCTCCCTGATTTCCATTATGGTGTCAATCTCGTATTCTGTGAACATAACAATCCGGTTTTGTCGGATGAAAATACACAACCTTTGAGTAATAGAAAAAAGCAAGGACATATTAAACTGAAATCATAAATGTTGTGTTGAGTGTATGATCAAATAACTATATTGATTCTAGCGAATGAATAAGAGCGTTTTTTTATGGGTTATCCTCGTTTTGAGTCAGCTTAAGGTGCTTTCTCAGATTGATTGCTTGGCTCAATTGGACTCCATGATGCGATTTCCTACTCGGGGGATTTCAGAAACACAGGTTAAGGCAGATTTAATGCTTTCCAAATTGGATTCCGGAATTTGCGATAAACAGATCGGTTATGCTGAGGCTTATAATAATCTTGGGCTGGTCTATTGGCGAATAAAGGATCGACAGAGAGCCATTGAGCTGATTGAAAAAGGGATTTCATTAAAACTCAAGCAAGTAGATTCTTTCTCAACTGCCATGCTCCCATTCTATGATAATTTGTATGAAGTCCATCGCGATTTCGGGTCTTTCAGCCTGGCAGGCAGTTATCTGGATTTGGCACAAAAGGCTTACGGCAAAAAACGATCAAGAAATCTACCCTTTCTAAACCATCTCATAAAAAGCGGTATTTATTACAGAGAGATTGGCAGATTAGAAAAGAGCGATATTTCGTTTAAAAGTGCGTTGGATTTGGCTGAAGAAAAATTCAATTTGAATGATTCTTTAAAAGGAGATATACTAATTGAATACGGAACACTGCATATCCAGAGAGGTAGCTATGATCAGGCGGAGGTTACGTTAAATCGGGCAGTTTCTATTTTAAGATCAAAACACCCTGTCCTGCACATGAAAGCCGTTGATAGGTTGGCAAAGCTCCATTTGGAAAGCGGTAATTTTTCTGCATCAGAAAGTGATCTAATTAGCAACATAAGTCAGAAGAAAAGTCTCTATCCTGAGAACAGAAGCTTACTCATTGAATCGATCAATAACTTGGGGATTCTTTATTTCAGAATAAACGATTTAGAAAGTGCCCGATCCGAATTCGATAAACTCCAGGAAACCGGGCAGTCCGAACCCTTGGTAAAACCTTTTGCGGAAAATAATCTGGGAATCGTTGAATTACGGAATAGCAACTGGGAGAAAGCTGTGATTCACTTCAATAAATCCAAGGCTATTTTAGAAAACAATTTTGGTTCCCATCATCCTGAATATGCCAACGTCTTAAACAATCTTGCCTCTGCTTATGTGAAACTCGGCAGAATCGAGGAAGCCATGGATCTGTATATACGAGTGTTGGACTTGGACAAGAACACACTTGGCACTGACCACCCTAAATATGCCACCACACTCGGCAATTTAGGACAGGTGTATGCGCAGCTCGGTTATTTCCAACAATCGCGCAAATTGCTCACACAGGGTCTCGCAATAAAAAGAAGAAAATTCGGAAGCCGTCATCATGAGGTAGCCAATGGACTCGATAACCTAGGACTCATCAATCTTGTTTTAGGTGATACAATTCGGGCGCTGCACCAGTTCGATAGTGCACTTTCCATCAATATCGAACATATCCAAAGTATTTTTCCTGTTCTATCGGACAACCAACGCTCATTGCTTTTTGATCGAATCCGGTTCAACCAGCAGCGATTCAGTTCGATCGCTTTATCAGAAAAATTCATTGATACAGAATGGGCCTACAAGGCACTCAATTATTTCATCAATACCAAAAGCATTCTCTTTTACTCATCAGATAAGATGCGACGACTGATTCTTCAAGCCGGTAATCAGGAAATGATTGATCTGTACGGGTGGTGGCGAAAGAGAAGTGTAGACCTGGCCAACGCCTATCTGCTCAGTCAGGAGGAACGTTCCGTCCAAAACATCGTCCTGGAAGATTTGATAAACGAGTGTCATGATTTAGAGAAGACCTTATTAAAATCAATCAATGCCGAATCACTAGATCAGGAAGTTGAATTCATTGACTGGCGATCCATCTCTGAAGCACTGGATGAGTCAACCGCTCTGCTAGAACTTATCGAGTACAAAGAGTATCAACTCCGATTAGATTCCGCGCAATTTGATCAGGGATTTAATGATAAATCTCATTACGTAGCATTCGTTATTAAAAAAGACGGAGTACTTGAAAAAGTAACCTGGTCACAAGAGATTGATTTTGATAAGAGATTCCAATATTACTCGAATGCATTGCGGTATGGGCTTACGGATAAGATGTCTTATAAGGAATTGTGGGCTCCCATACATTCGCACTTACAAGGGATTGAAAGGGTTTTATATGCTCCCGATGGTGATTGGTTCGAAATAAATCCTGCAGTGTTCTATGACTTTGACTTTGACCAATTTGTAGGTGATAATTACGACATCCTCAATATCACAAGTGGTAAAGACTTGTTGAATAAATCAAGGAAGACCATTACCAAAACGGCGCAGATCATGGGTAATCCGATTTTCACCTCGTTCGAAGATGAAGAACTAAAACCCCTTATTGGAGCTGAATTAGAAGCCAGACAAGTTGAAAAGGCCTTTGCTCA
This sequence comes from Cyclobacteriaceae bacterium, assembly GCA_965212145.1. Taxonomy (GTDB): domain Bacteria; phylum Bacteroidota; class Bacteroidia; order Cytophagales; family Cyclobacteriaceae; genus JAAEPI01. The sequence goes on from CBDBUY010000009.1 coordinate 1,125,578, forward strand.
ATACGATTGGACAACACACGTGTATTTCAAAGAAGAGGCAACTGAAGAGAGAGTGAAGGCTTTTGGAAATCCGGGAGTTCTCCACCTTGCCACTCACGGCTACTTTAAGGAAAACTCGGGCGATGGTAACCCCCTTCTGTCTTCTGGAGTCTTTCTAACTCCTGGTATGGGTCAGGATGGAAGGCTCACGGCCTTTGAAGTTAAGAATTTACCATTTGACCAAACCAATTTGGTCGTGCTCTCCGCTTGTGAAACAGGACTGGGTAAAATTCACAATGGTGAAGGGGTATTTGGTTTACAAAGATCATTTCTGGTAGCGGGAGCAGATTACGTGATCTTTTCGCTGACGAAAGTCAACGACCGGGCAACCAGTAATTTCATGAACCTATTTTATCAGTTTTTCACCGCTACAAACGACATTGAGGAGTCTTTTTTCTCAGCTAGGGAACAATTCAGGAAGGTATTTCCAAACCCCCTTCTTTGGGGTTCATTCGTATTAGTAGCTAAGCACTAATATTTGTAGATGACCAATTCATCCCCAACCTTCACCTCACCGGTCAGGTGATTTGTTTCCATGATCGATTCTTCGACTACTCCAAATTTCTTTGCGATAATATCCAGCGTTTCACCCCGCTGCACAACATATGGAATCAATTCCCTTCCAACATCTTCTTCAGGAATGAGGATGGAATAATTGGGCACAAAATGCTTCGGATCAAAAACCCGTAGTACATGCCCCTCTTGTAAATCAACCGTTTCAGGCGGCAGACCATTCCAGTCTAATAATTTTAGCTTTTCAATTCCCAGACTTTTTGAGACGTATTCGATCCCAACTTGCTTGCGCAATAAAAAGACTTCTGGAAGTCTATAGGTTACTGGATTTCGAGTGTAGATGACAATCTCAGCACGTCTGTTGAATAACCTGGAGTACCATGAGTCTTCCATGCTCAGCAAGCTTTTTTCACCATTTGGAAAGACCCTCAGTTGATGATACGAAAGCCCCTGGGAGTTCAGGAATTCGATGATTGAAAGGCCCCTGTTTTCGCTGAGCTTATAGTTAATATTGTAATCCCCTATCTGATCTGTATGCGTATGGATATCAATCATTACGATATTATCTGTCCTGAAATTTCTTACCAAATCCCGCAAAGTCTCTTCAGACTCCTCGCGCAAGTCTGAGGATGAAAAATCAAAATATATTTTCTCAAAGCCGTAGCGGTACCCGGTGAAATTCATTTTGGCCCACTCATGCGCTATCTTTTTCTTGTTAGCTGTAACTAGAATGTTTTCTAAGCTATCAGGTAGCATTCTAACCTCGAAATCTTGTCTGCTGGTGGCATACGTGAGCATTTCCAGCGAGTCACTGAGATGAACCCTGATGACTTCATCTCCATTTGCAGGACCAAACAATTTTCGACTATCGAGCATCGCCACAGCATTGTTGCTGTTCATGGAGGTTTCGATAGGCTGAAAAAAATGGTAATCCGCGTATTCTTCAATTCTGAATGCATGCAAGTCAAAGGACAAGCTGTTTAGTAGCACGAGATCCATGAGGGCCTCAGCACTCATCAAGCTTTCCAAAAGCCCACTTTCGTCATCAAAATCAAATGTCCAAATATCCATGCCCCCGTCATCACGGTTGGTCGAAATATACCCCCTGTAATCATGAAGTGAGAAGTACAAATCGTCCAGTGTAGAATTAAATGGTGGGCCGGCATTGTAAATTTCAGGCGCATAAAATGACGAACCCTTAGCCAGATAAATATCGAATCCGCCATAACCAGCATGTCCATTTGATGAAAACACCAAAGCGTTAAATTCTGAGGAGTAATAGGGACTCAGTTCGTCGGCAGGAGTGTTTATGGTAGGACCCATATTAATTGCCGGAGACCACCGACCTCCAAAGTCCATACTCATCCAAATATCCATTCCTCCCTGGCCCCCTGGTCTATTGGAAACGAAAAACAACGTATCAGCCGTTTTGCTTAAGAAAGGATGCTTAGAAATTGTCTCTGATTGATTGATTCTTTCACCTAAAGTCCGCCCAGGGGTCCACTCGTCGTTTTCAAGTTTAGACACCTTAATGACACACCCGATATCAGGATGACAATCGGTGTAATAAAAAGACAAGCCGTCATTAGAGAAACATCCAGCCGTATTTGCAAATTCTGTGTTCAGTTTCTTGAAATCATTGCTTTTTCGCCAACTATTCCCTTCTTTCCCAAAAGCAACGATGTTCGGCAGAAGTCCTCCATACTTCGAGTCATAATATTGTCTGTTAGCAGAATTTCGCCCAGAACTAAAAACGAGTTTTCCATTGTTTTCAATAGCGCCAAAATCGTGACCATCCGAATTTAAAGAGGCTCCTAATGGTTGCAGATTCATGCGGTTTTTGGTCTTCAACTGCCTTAGTCCAAGTCGACACCCCTCTCTTTGAAGCGAGGCAAGTTGATTGAGTGAATCCACTGCTTGAGTTCTTTCGATGACCATGGTGAACATCGAATCTGCTTTGTAGTATTCAGCGGTTAGTTTGAGTAAGTAACCGAACTCATAAAACACCAAGTTGTCTGCCGAGGGATCTGTGACTAATGGTTCTAATACCGCAACGGCTTTTTCGTATTGCAAGCTCCTAAGGTAACAATCGGCTAAACGGCTTTTATACTGCGCCTCATTGGGTTTTAATTCCGATATTCTCTGATAATATTCCGATGCATCCAGGAAATTTTTCTTCTGGTACAAGTCATCTGCGATTGCACGTAATTGGCTGAATGATTGGCCGATCACGGACATGACAATTAGCAATAAGAGGGCCGTGATTGAAGTCCTCAAAACATCGGGTTATTAACTGACTTTGAAATGATCCCTTTTCTCAAGGTGTATTTGAGAGAGATTTCAAAGGCCGACCTTACTCCCTGGTCGACCAAGGCATTATTCGGATTAAAAGCAGCGGCGTTTAGGTCGATGCTGAAGCCAAATCGGTAATTTCTAAAATCAATACCTCCTAAAAAAATGAAAGAATCTCGGACCCTGTACCATGTTCCCAATTGCAATAAAACAGCATAATCTGGCCCCACGTATCGCGAGAAATACATGCCTGCATTCACTTGATTCGTAGAACTTGAAAAAAGAAACAAAGCTGAAGGATGGATAAAATATTGTGGAGATAATCGCAACCTTGAGGTTAAGACTGACTTGTAAGTAATGGGCCTCTTGCCATTGTTAATAAATCCTTCCTGGGGCCGATTTAATGAATGAGCCGAAAACCCAACTGTCAAGGACTTTCTACTCAACATGGCCAGCTTGTGGTCAGTAAATGTGTATGCTACACCAAAATTAAATATAGGATTTGTGGTACTTTCTAGCCTAATTTCCTCGCCAGATAAACTATTATCAAATCCGATGTACGGGTTATACTGCGATCCGAATTGCAATTCAGATAAGTTCACTTGATGGCGCATGATACCGGCTTGTAATCCAAAAATAATCCGACGCTTTCCCTCCACGTCAAGCTGAAGAACATAGCCGCCTGTGCCCAAAACATGCAAGCTTTCATAGATTCCTCCGAATCCTCTACGCTGATTTATCATAGATAATCCAAACCCTGCAGCTTGCGATGAAATGGATGTGAGATTCTGTATTGGATAGCCGACCGTGAAACTACTTATCGTCCGAACAGAACCGTTGGCGACCTGGCCAGTCGATGAATAATTGACATTGACGTAAGGTTCTGGTTCTAATCCTATGAATGCTGGATTGAGATATACAGATGAGCTGAAGAATTGAGAGAATTCCACTTCTTGTGCGTGAAGACACTGAGCTGAAACAAAAAAACCAATGATTCTGATCCACGACTTCATCTCATCAATAGAACTGTGCCTTTCTTACTGAAGTTACCTTCTTCAGTTTCCAGAATTATTTCAAAATAATATGCCCCCTGAGGTGCTGGCGTACCACCTTTCGTTAGCCCATTCCAGCCTATTACATTCAAATCGGGATTTTGCACCTGTTCATTGAAAACTTCTTGATTCTGAATATTCCATATGGTGAGTCGATGAGACAGTAACTCCACTCCTATCAGGAACTCTCGGAATACACGATTTGATTCCATCGATCCATCCGGACTGAAAACAGTGGGTACATAGAACTTGAGACCGTCTGTACCAGGCCCCACTCCAATCGAAAAATGTGCAATGGAATCCAGTAGGTTGATCGTTCGTAAGGTTGTGATATTTCCAGCGCTTTCGATGGGCGCGGGTAATTGACTATTTCCAAGGTTTTGATAGTCACCCGAATTTCTCCTAATACCAATGACCGGGGTATAAATTTCCGCTCTGATCTCATTTCTGATTTCAAAATTCATCAAGTCAACTCCGGTATATTCTATGGATAAAGTGCTGGTCATAGGCTCACCAGAATGATGATCCAGAATCCATTCAAATTCATCAGCTAATCCAATCAATGAATCCCCTGGAATTAAAGTAGTCGGATCGGGAACGCCTACTTGTGCTGACATCAGTGATAAAGATGGAGTATGAATAGTGAGTGGAAGGTATTCATTATCTCTTCCAATGGGGAAAATATATGGTGAACCCAGACTCGGGTTAGTCCGAATAGATCCATCGATGAAAGAGTCCTCAGAACCTCCAATAATGTTCCCAGAGATTAAATGAAAATCCGTCGCTCTGGTAAAGACAATACCATTGGTTAAAGACAACTGGTTTTGAACTTTCAAAGAATCAACGGTCACGATTAGTTGTCCTTCTTTATCTATTGTCAGGTCACTAGCCGATACAACCGAACCAGCCAATACCTGATCCCAGTTTCCATTTACAAGTAGATGACCAATTTCATTGTTTAGCACAAAATCAATGTGCCCTCCGAGAATAAGCTCTCCGTCATTATCGAGTTGTCCATTGAATACGGTCTCATTTGAGGTTGTTAACCGACTATTTTCTCCAATATGAAGAGTATTTCCATTTTCTGTGAACAAGATTTGAGCATTCAAGATCAAAGGAAGCAGACACAAGGCGAGACACGTGCTTTTCATATCATTGATCTTGATTTTGAAACAAGATTCTGACTTGATTTTCCATTGCTTCAAGTCGCTTTTCGATACTCGTGAGCTGTTCTTCTTTTAACTCGTTTTCCTTTTGCAATTCAGAAATCAGGGAAGACTGCTCTTTCATCGCCTCGATAAGAATGGCGGTAAAGCCTCTATAATTTACGCCCCAAAATCCATCTGTTCTCATTTTGACCAAATCGGGAAAAATCTGCTGAACTTCTTGCGCGATCAATCCATAATCTAGATTAGATCTTGACGTATCTGATTTATAGTAGTATGTATAAGCACTTAATTGAGTTAACCTGCTCATGACATCATCAATTGATTGGATTTCAGTTTTGACTCGTTTGTCTGACAGAATAACAATATTGGAAGTTGTGCCGATAACCCTTCCTTTATTGTCCAGGGTGATTGATTCTAAATTATTATTGGTGCCTACATTACCATAAGTCCCAGCTCCCGGGCCCGTGTCAGGCATTTCCAATTGTCCACCAGTAAAAGCTAGTCCTGGAGTTGCAGTTAGATCAACATCCACTTGAAAATCTTGACTGACCTGGGTAATTGCGATTCCATCTCCTGCTGAAACAGTTTGATTCTCATTAGTCGGATCTGCATCCGCGTCATTTACATTCAAGCTCAGCGTAGAACCAGAGGCGATGGAGATATTACCTGCCGTGTTGTCCGTGCTGATATCCTGGATTTCATTGGTGGCACTTGCATCAGCATCATCCACTTCGTCGTTGAATGAGCCACCTCCATCTGATAGGGTTACTGTGGAACCTACTTTGGCAATGGTTTGAAGTTCGTTCGTAGTGCTTGCATCCGCATCGTCTACATCGTCGGTGAATGAGCCACCTCCATCTGAGAGAGTAACTGTTGAACCAACTTTGGCGATGGTTTGAAGTTCGTTCGTTGCATTCGCGTCAGCATCGTCGACATTCAAGCTCAGTGTGGAACCAGAGGCAATCGAGATATTACCGGCCGTGTTGTCTGTGCTGATATCCTGGATTTCATTGGTGGCACTGGCGTCTGCATCATCCACCTCATCGGTGAACGAACCACCTCCATCCGAGAGAGTAACTGTGGAGCCCACTTTAGCAATGGTTTGAAGTTCGTTAGTCGCACTTGCGTCTGCATCGTCAACTTCATCGGTGAACGAACCGCCTCCATCTGATAGCGTTACAGTCGATCCCACTTTAGCAATGGTTTGAAGTTCGTTCGTCGCACTCGCGTCTGCATCGTCGACATTCAAGCTCAGCGTAGAACCAGAAGCGATGGAGATATTACCTGCGGTATTGTCAGTGCTAATATCCTGAATTTCATTTGTGGCACTGGCGTCTGCATCATCCACCTCGTCGGTGAATGAGCCACCTCCGTCAGAGAGAGTAACTGTGGAACCAACCTTAGCGATGGTTTGGAGTTCGTTCGTCGCACTTGCGTCTGCATCGTCAACTTCATCAGTAAATGAGCCACCGCCATCTGATAGGGTTACCGTGGATCCCACTTTGGCGATGGTTTGAAGTTCGTTCGTCGCACTCGCGTCTGCATCGTCGACATTCAAGCTCAGTGTAGAACCGGAGGCGATTGAGATATTACCGGCCGTGTTGTCCGTGCTGATATCCTGGATTTCATTGGTGGCATTGGCGTCCGCATCGTCTACTTCATCGGTGAATGAGCCACCTCCGTCTGAGAGAGTAACTGTGGAACCTACTTTGGTAATGGTTTGAAGTTCGTTCGTGGTGCTTGCATCCGCATCGTCTACTTCGTCGGTGAATGAACCACCTCCATCTGATAGGGTTACTGTTGATCCCACTTTGGCGATGGTTTGAAGTTCGTTCGTCGCACTCGCGTCTGCATCGTCGACATTCAAGCTCAGTGTAGAACCGGAAGCAATCGAAATATTACCTGCGGTGTTGTCTGTGCTGATATCCTGGATTTCATTGGTAGCACTGGCGTCCGCATCATCAACTTCGTCGGTGAATGAGCCACCTCCATCTGAGAGAGTAACTGTGGAACCAACCTTAGCGATGGTTTGGAGTTCGTTCGTGGTGCTTGCGTCTGCATCGTCGACATTCAAGCTCAGCGTAGAACCAGAAGCGATGGAGATATTACCTGCGGTGTTGTCTGTGCTGATATCCTGGATTTCATTGGTGGCACTTGCGTCAGCATCATCCACTTCGTCGTTGAATGAGCCACCTCCATCTGATAGCGTTACCGTGGATCCCACTTTAGCAATGGTCTGAAGTTCATTGGTAGCACTTGCGTCCGCATCGTCTACATCATCGGTGAATGAGCCACCTCCGTCTGAGAGAGTAACTGTGGAACCTACTTTGGTAATGGTTTGAAGTTCGTTCGTCACACTTGCATCTGCATCGTCGACATTCAAGCTCAGTGTAGAACCGGAGGCGATTGAAATGTTCCCCGCTGTATTATCGGTACTGATATCCTGGATTTCATTTGTGGCACTGGCGTCTGCATCATCCACCTCGTCGGTGAATGATCCACCTCCATCTGATAGCGTTACCGTGGATCCTACTTTGGCAATGGTTTGAAGTTCGTTCGTGGTGCTTGCATCCGCATCATCAACTTCGTCGGTGAACGAACCACCTCCATCCGAGAGAGTAACTGTGGAGCCCACTTTAGCAATGGTTTGAAGTTCGTTCGTGGTGCTTGCATCCGCATCGTCTACGTCATCGGTGAAGGAGCCACCTCCATTCGAGAGGGTTACTGTTGATCCAACTTTGGCGATGGTTTGAATTTCATTTGTGGCACTCGCGTCCGCATCGTCTACTTCGTCGGTGAATGAGCCGCCTCCATCTGAGAGAGTAACTGTAGAACCAACCTTAGCAATGGTTTGAAGTTCGTTCGTAGCACTCGCGTCTGCATCGTCCACATTCAAGCTCAGCGTAGAACCGGAAGCGATGGAGATATTTCCAGCAGTGTTGTCTGTGCTGATATCCTGGATTTCATTTGTGGCACTAGCGTCTGCATCGTCAACATTCAAGCTCAGCGTAGATCCCGAGGCAATCGAAATATTACCGGCCGTGTTGTCTGTGCTGATATCTTGAATTTCATTTGTGACACTCGCGTCCGCATCGTCTACTTCGTCGGTGAATGAGCCGCCTCCGTCTGAGAGAGTAACTGTGGAACCTACTTTGGCAATGGTTTGGAGTTCGTTCGTGGCACTGGCATCTGCATCTTCGACTCCATCTTTAAAATTATTCCATTGACCAGAGTGCCAGTAGAAAAAAGACCCAATTTCCGAATCAAAAACCAAAATACCGTCATCTAGATTTGTTAAAACCATCCCTTCTCGCTGAATGGTTGTTAAGGATGGTATCAGAAGTCCCTGATTTGAATTAGGAGAAGACAAATGCAGTACTGCATTCGGATTTGGTTCAGTGGTATTAATACCTACCGAATTATCTTGTCCAAATCCACAAAGTGCGAAAAAAGTCAGTATGGAGCTTATCCCAGCCTGACAGAGTATATTTTGAAATTTCATTTAGGTTGAATCCTCAACGGAGCTACGAGTTAAACACGCTAGTTGGATTCTCTTTTACAAAATCGATGAATAATTCAATTTTAACGACGAATAACCTGAGGCGGATAGGTATCAAGCGTGTGATAGACCTGAAAAACGGTTTCGTTACTCTCAATTTTGTAGTTAAAATCTACTGACTGAGTGCCCTCATCTTCAATTAGAAGTTTCACTTTATTTTCTCCGCGCTCCAGAGGAACTCTGCTGTAATGAATAGCATATGGAATTGTTTGCCAATTTCGTGTATCTGCTTGTTCGGTCGCTGCATTGAAAATACTAAGGAGGAATCCGATCGTCTCATCTTGCTGACGGGCTTGATTTTCAATGACTTTTTTGAGGGCCAATCGCATCAGGCCCTTCCCTATTTCAGCAGCCATTCTTTCGTTCAAAGTCTTTCTTGCCACAGCATTGACATTCTCTACCAATTCAATTTCATAAGAATCACCATTTGCTTGCAGTCTTGCGTCTTGGTAGACAGGCGGTCTATCCAGGTAGGTTGGGAACGCCACACGAACAAAACTCAAATTTGAAATTTGATTCGCCTGGGCCTGAGTGGCAGCTACCGTGTGCACACGTCCGGTTTGATCAGTGAAGGTGTAGAAGCCATTTGAGTAGCCTCCTGTCGTGAAATCCAAAGACCATTCATCTTTAACAGGACCAAGTCCATTGTGCCAAAAAAAGACAAGTTCAGGTTTTGAATTACCCGGATTGTAGTTCAATAAATCAAATTCCCTTCGGTAGAAATCAGCCTCAGTTTCAAATCCGGTGAGTGCTGCTGAACGAATCAAATCCTTTTTCAATTGATCTGGAGCAGCAACTCCGAACATTGGCTCAAATACATCCTTGTAGGTGTTGTAGGCATTACGATAGGCAATGAAGGCATTGTTATAATCGCCATCCGCATCGTAAATGATCCCCATGAGTGTATGGATAAAGGCATCCTCCTTGTACTTCTTATCTGATTTGTACTTATCACTTAGTTCATTCAGCCGATTATTTAGTCTACGGCATTCCACCAAGGCGGCTTCACGATCATTGAGCCTCAAATAATTCAGTACCTTGAAATACAACAGCAGCAAGTGCTCATGGTCTTCGCCCGGATAAACGGTCACTTTCTGATTAACCAGAAATGATGCTGCAGTACCACCAATTTCCTTTTTGTAATCCTCTCCGAAAATGTAAGCTTTTTCGAACCATTCGTTACTGAGTCCATAATTCCCTAGCATGGACTCAACCACTCCTTTGTTGACGAAATAGAGGAATCGTGACTTTTTTTTGGCCTGCTTCTTATTCTTATCAAGAATCGCGTTGGCCTCTTCCAACTCTCCGTTTTCGAAATGTTGGTTGAATTCCAGATTGACCTGATAGTAGGTAGCACAGCCACTTAAGGCACATGCCACTAACAAGACCAGACCGGCATTTTGCACTATGGTCTTGAACTTTTTCGCCATGGTAGCGAGACTAGTTCTTTATGTATTTCTTGATTTCCTTATCGCCTATCCAAACTTTCTCGTTTGTTTCGAGATTGGCTAACTCTAGGTTGACCTTATACGAAATGACCTTCTCACGCTTGTTGGAATCAGTGATCGACGTGATTACTCCGAATAGCATAAAGTCAGCACCTAGTTCTCTCCCCCACTGGCTCTGAGTTTCCGGGGATGCGAACTCTCCCTGATCAGCTCGTTCTTCTCTCATCTTATCTCGAAACATGGAGTTCTGTACCACTCTGATCGTACCTGAATTGATGAACTCTCTTTCCAAATCCTTAATGAAAGTTTCTGATTCAATGTGCTCCGAGCTCTTATTGGAAACGACTCCAACAATTACAACGGGTTTCCTACCTTCCGCCTGAGCGAAATTCTCTCTCCACGGGCGATTCAGCACGTCATTGATCATTTCTTCAGCGACCAGCTTGGAGTCCGTGTCATTCCAACGCCCGCTTAGATCGACTTGTTCATCTGGAGAAATCCGTGTGACCGTCTTGGCGCATGATGCGACAAGAATTGCAATGACAATCAGGGATGTTATTTTAAGTATGCTTTTCATGGCTTTGTTTTTAGTCCTATTTTAAAATTCTGCTAGCAGTTTGATGTTCAAAAATCTTGCCGATAATGAATTTGGTATGGCGAATTGGTTCCCGCCAAAATCCTCTATCCAGCTATAAGATAATGTGTTGTCAGCGCCGAGGGCATTGAGTAATTCCAATCTCAGCCAAGATTTCGTAAAGTACCCAATCTGTCCAAACTCTTTCGAAACACCAATATCAGCTCGGTAATACGCATCGCCCGAAAAAACATTTCTATTCCTGAGATCGTTCGGAGGTCCCGTAGGATAGCCGGAACCATACACAAGGTTCAAGTATACCCGTACAGTCGGGTCATTGGGGACGTGATCTTCGAAATAAATGGCCATATTGATATGCTGATCCGTTGGCCTTCTGATGTAACCCTTGTCATCCCCTGCAATATTTTCTTGCGTTTGTAGTAATCCTAAACTGAACCAAGATTGAGTACCTGGGATGAACTCTCCATTTATCCTGAAATCAGCACCTGCGGCATAGCCAAAAGCATCATTTTGATCCAAATACCTGAGTCGTACATTGTCGATATCAAACGGAATCATGTTCTGAAGGCGCTTGTAATACAACTCGGAACTGAAATAAAACGGGCGCCCCCACATGAACAGTTGCTGTTCTGCGCCAGCTATGAAATGTATAGATCGTTGCGCCTTTGGTTCTTGCCTGAGGGTCCCGTCATCGGAACGGAGCTCGCGATAGAATGGAAATTGTTGATAATAACCGACGGAAAAGGTGAAGGTTGTCTGTTTTTTCCACTTTGGATTAAATCGATAACTCACTCTGGGACTGGTAATTAACTGCTTATTAAAGTCCCAGTAGTTCAATCTGATTCCGCCAATAAAAGCATGGATCGAATCACGGGAATAAGTGGTGTGCTGCAAATAGCCAGAATAGTTCTTAGCCACCAGGTCGAGCTGATTGAAAACAGAACGATGGAGATTAACGAAATCGGCAGAATCCGTGAATGAATATTCTCTGAGACGATCATCAATTTTAGATCCAGCTAGACCAATCCCCCATTCGAAGAAATTGCGGTCGTTAATCAAATGTTCATTTCTAAACTCCAGGTTGTAAATACTGGCGCTTAACCAATTCCTGCCGTAATCGTAATTGGTACCAATTCCGCGAATGACCACACAATCGTTGAGCCCACTGGACTGGCCATTGTCAACGTCACAAATTCGGTAGGCGCCTTCCACGTCAAAATACTCTCGCTCTATAGTATAAACCCCAGATGCAATCAGCCGGGACAGCCATTTATCGGTCCAGATGTGCGACAAATTGATGCCTGATTGATAAACGTCATAGTTAAGGATCTCTCGCCCCTCGAATGCTGTTTGGATTCTGAAATTTGTCTGAATAGAGCCGAACTGAGTGGTCTGAGAGGCCGGTTCAGTCAGATATCTATTTCGTCCATAATACAGGAGCCAATGCAGCTTCGTACGATTGATCTGATTGGACTCTTTTTTAGAAAGATCGAAGGTCATCAAGGACTGGGCATCCGTGTAGGTCGGGAAATACTGCCCCTCAATTTCTGTGGTACCCAATAGATATCGGGAATCCTTATGTCGAACCCCTGTCACAATTCGAAATCGATCATTTACTTTTTGGCCCACGGTGATCGATCCTCCCAAAAGTCCAATCGAAATATCGCCGTTCAACGTATCCGGTTCTTGATACAGGATATTCAAGCTTGAGGACAGCTTGTCACCATATTTTGGTTCCCACCCGCCAGCTGAGAATCGGATGTTACTGACCATGGTAGGATTGACAAAGCTCAGGCCTTCTTGCCTTCCAGCATTGGAAAGAAAAGGCCGATAAACGGGGATCTCGTTGACATAGACCAAGTTTTCGTCAAAATTTCCACCACGTACGGAGTAAGCCGTTGAGAACTCGTTGTTGGAAACAACTCCGGGAAGCGTCACTAGAATCTTAGAAAAATCCCCAAAAGCTGATGGTAAGACCTCAGCCGCCCGTGCCTCTACTCGGGTTGGCGGAATGACAGAATCTTCATCAGGGTTTCCAATAATCTCAACTTCATCGAGTGCTCTGGGATCAACTTTCAGTTTCACATCGAGCTTAATGAACGCTCCAACGTTCACATTTACAGACGTACTTTTCGTCCTGTAACCTACATAAGAAAAAGTGAGCGTGTATTTTCCTGTTTCTAATGTCAACTCGTATGCACCATCTGCATTAGTCACTGCGCCCTGTCCATTCGAGACTGTGACAGAGGCTCCCTCCAGAGGCATTCCATCCTTGGTTACGACCTTTCCGAAGACCGAACCTTGTTGGGCCATTGATGCAAAGAATGCGAAAAGAAAAACAAGGATTAAATGGACTCTGTGCATCAGAACCTAAACGACCTTCAGGGCTTTTATGGTATCAACCGGATTTTCAGATTTGAAAACGAAGCTACCAGCGACCAATATGTCCGCTCCGGCATCATAAAGTGACTTAGCATTTTCTGAAGTCACCCCGCCATCCACTTCAATGATCAAATTGGGATTTAATGAATCCGCCATTTTTCTCAATTTCTGAACTTTGGTGACGCTGGATCGGATGAATTTTTGTCCTCCAAAACCAGGATTTACGGACATTATGAGAACAAGGTCCAAATCAGGTAGGATGTCAATTAAAGTCTCGATTGGTGTTGCAGGATTTAAAACCACACCAGCCTTGCACCCAAGATTTTTAATGGCTTGGACGGTGCGATGCAAATGAGGACAGGTTTCTTGATGAACTGAGATAATTTCCGCTCCGGAATCCTTGCAATCCTGAAGGTACTGATCTGGATTAACGATCATTAAGTGAAAATCCAATGGCTTGGTTGCGTGCTTGTTAATCGCCTCGCATACAGGGAATCCAAAGGAAATATTTGGCACAAAAACTCCATCCATAACATCAATGTGGATATAGTCAGCAGCACTTTCGTTTAGAAGTTTGACCTCAGATTCGAGATTGGCAAAATCAGCCGCCAGAACCGAGGGCGACACCCATTTTTTAGACATCCGATTATTTTTTGAGCAATTTAACCGTTTCCGAAAAGCCATCGGATTTCAGCACCAGAAAATATAAACCTTGCTGGAGTGCATCATCGATTTCGATGTGACCACCCGAACTGTAAACTATACCCGAATTGATGACGCGTCCTTGAGAATCCATCAAGTCGTAATGCATCGTCCTGCCATTTAAGTTTTCAATGGTTAGACCATTTTTGAATGGATTGGGGTAAACCTCGACTCCCTCTAATCCTTCGGTAATTAATAGATATGGAGGCCCCAGTTCTCCGGTGATTTCGAGAAAACGTGGGACACCATAGCCAAGCTCGTTATTGGGTTCCATGTTCAGGTGTCCTGAATTCCGCAGCACAGCTCTCAATTCTGCGTTGGTCAGCTCAGGATAGGCCTGCCATAAAGAAGCGGCAAAACCGGCCATCAGGGGGGATGAAAAGCTCGTGCCGCTATTCTGAATTATCAATCCAGTATTGTTTGCCACGGAAGTCAGAGCTCCCATGGCTGATACATCCGGTTTCGTTCTACCATCGAATGACGGGCCGAAGCTGCTAAAGGTCGCACGGGTTTCTCCGTCTGACTCCACAGCCCCAACGGCCAGTACATATGGTGAGTCTGATGGAGTATTTATCCGACACCAACCACCATCATCCAAGCAGGATTGTAATGTGGATCCATCGGAGCTATCATCGTCACTTCCCGAGTTACCGGCACTGTTCACAACCAGCACACCTCTTTCTGAAACCCAATTGGCGGCTTTGGTCACGACCGAAGTTTGGCCATCTAAATCCTCAAAGGTGTACGTCCACGACTCAAACGGGGAATCAAAGTCAACATACCCAAGTGAAGAGTTGATAATGTCCACGCCTGCACTGTCAGCGTATTCAGCGGCAAAAAGCCAATTATACATTTCAATCGGGTATTCAGTCGGGCCTTCTTCCGTCTTCGCTAAGATTAAGTCCACACCTATAGCTGTTCCGGTAAATTCATCCTTATAAAGTCCGGCAATGCACGACAGCACGCGCGTACCATGCGTCCCATATTTTTCCTGATAAGGGTTGTCTGAATTTTCCACAAAATCAAGGCTCGCTAGAATTTGATTATTAAGATGAATGTTTTCAAAAGCAGTGTTATTCAGCACACCGTTGAACCCGCCATCAAAGACCGCCACGAAAATTCCTTTACCTGTGGCACCTCGTGTTCTGAGATCATCTGCTCCCAGCATTTCATTCTGCACGCCTGAAGTCGCTAGCACCAAGACGTCATCATCAAATTCCGAGGCTACCGAATAACTGACTTTCTGATCAGATAACACATTCCCTTGTCCTACCAACTCTACGGCACTCACATACTCAATTCCTTCGATGGTGCTGACCAGCTCTGGCTGCATAACCACGAGCGCTCCGTTCATCCATTTGGTTGTGAAATATACTTCGGCACCCGCTGACGTAATTCCTGACAGATAAGCAGGATCGACAGGTAAATCTTGCTCACTGACCGCTACATCGTGATGCGCTCTCCGTTCTAAAGACCTCTCTGACAAGTAAGCCTCGGGGCTGGAAATGGAATAGGGTGTGTTGCTCTTATCTGTAAAAAAGACCATATACCGACTCTGAGCCTCGGCGAAAAAGGAGAAGAAAACAAGTGTGACGAACAGCAGTCTAGAATTCACCATACTCTATTAATCTCTGGTAAAGAATCGTTCCATCCTCTGGTTCGTTCACCCCTGAACAGCCCTGCTGGCAAAATTGAATTTGTTTGAAGTCTCGTTCCACTAAACCGATTCCTTTGGCGTAAATCTCGAATCTCTGGTCTTGTTCAACAATGTTGGCAGGCAGATCACTTATGGTCACCTTAATGTGCTCAGATTGGTCAAATGGCACTGAATTACCAAGTTCGTCATATGAGTAGGTCATATCCTGATCGTCGTTCAAGGCATTCCCATTCCAGAATCTTCCAACCTTTACTGGAAACGAAAGCTTAATGAAAGACTGGTTTAGCTCACGATAATCCAGAATGTGGTTTGTTCGCCTAATTGAGACGGTTTCGATGGACCGCCAGCTTCCCGTTTCATCTTCTCTGCGTTCGAGAAGTAAAACATAAACCCATTCTCCAGTGGTATTCAAAGAATCTGAAATCGACTCCCTGATTTGATATGTTTCTGTTGACTCTTCCCCAGAAACGTAGGTGGTTTCGGTCACATCATAGATTCTATAAATCGATGGATCCAACGGGAAAAAATCGTGCCCCAGGTCTGCAATCTCCTCACGATCACAGCTCAAAAGCAGCACGCTAAACAGTACCAGCCATCTCTTTTTCAGCATGTTGTTTAAAACTTGAATGAATCCATCCTCCGCCAATCACATCCTGACCTTCGTAAAATACTGCCGCTTGGCCAGGAGCGATTGCATGCACGCCTTCTCCGAAATACACTTTCATCGTATCACCCACCTGCTCAATAACGGCTGGTGAACCATGATCATTGTATCTCACTTTTGTTACCGTATCGATTCTCCCATCCAGCTGATCGTATTTTTGAAGAGTGAGTTTTTTCACGTACATGCCATTTCTGGCCAGCTCATCAAACGTTCCTAGCACTACACGATTCTTATCCTTCTGAATTTCAGTCACATAAACTGGGTAACCCAAAGCAATATTCAATCCTTTTCTCTGACCAACTGTATAAAACGGATAACCTTCATGTTCGCCGACGATCGTCCCATCCTCTAAGACAAACTCCCCTCCTTTTACACTTTCTTCCAATCCATCCACTCTTCTTCTCAAGAAGCCCCGATAGTCATTATCGGGTACAAAGCAGATTTCATAAGATTCAGGTTTTTTGACCAACTCGTGGAATCCACGATCGATGGCCATCTCCCTAATTTCAGATTTATGCAAATGCCCCAGCGGGAAAATGGTTCTGCTTAGGCTCTCTTGTGAAATCCCCCAAAGTGCATAAGACTGGTCTTTGTTTTCATCTTTTCCTTTGGAAATTACGAATCGACCATTTTCCTCCCTCACATTGGCATAGTGGCCAGTAGCGATGAAATCACAATTCAATTTGTCGGCTCTTTGTAATAACGAGTCCCACTTGATGTGGGTATTACAGAGAACGCAAGGATTTGGTGTTCGACCAGCCAGGTACTCGCTGGTGAAATGATCGATTACATAATCACCGAATTCCTCCCGTATATCTACGATGTAGTGTGGGAATCCCAGATCAACGGCAATATTTCGTGCGTCGTTGATGGAGTCAAGGCTGCAACAACCCGTTTCTTTCTTGGATCCACCTGATGATTGATAGTCCCAGGTTTTCATGGTCATCCCGATGACCTCATAACCTTGTTCGTGTAATAGCACCGCGGCGAGGGAACTATCAATACCACCGCTCATTGCTACCAATACTCTTCCTTTTTTGCTCATAATTTGCTTTTTGCCGGGTTCACAGCCACGGTTTACGCTCGCACAAAGTTAGACATTAACTTCTTTAAATCTTCTGTTACATATTTGCGGAAAATTTCAGAAAATGGCCCTGAGCACATTCGTCAAAATCTCCAACATCTCCAACCTAAGTGATGCCCGATACTGCGCTGGCATGGGCGTGAATCAGCTTGGATTCAATTTCAATCCCAATGATACTGACCATATCACACCTGAACTTTTCAATGAAATTAAGGGGTGGATAGCCGGAGTTGAATTTGTTGGGGAATTTGGAGACATGTCTGTTGATGACATCAAAAATATGCAGCAGGATCTGCCTCTTGATATGATTGAGCTGTCGGTAATTGACCATGTGGAGCAGGTACATCTTCTTGGAAAGAAACTGAGTTTCAGATTACCCGTCGATCATCATGTTCACTTGCAGGATTTTTCCAGCACTTTATCCTATTTGGATGAATTAGTAGATCAGGTGGTCATTGAGGGCTCGAGCCCTCAACTGTATGATGAAATCAATACGGAGGTGAATTTCTACAATGGCAGATTAAAGCTGATCAAGGGTTTCAACCTCAAAGTCGAGAGCTTGAATCTACTCGGGAATTACCACGGCATTCAAATAGCAGGAACACCAGAACTAGAGCCGGGAAATAAGGATTACGGTGAAGTAATGGATATTTTAGAGGCTCTAGAGGTAGACTAGTCCGCTATCTCCAAGACCTCAATGTCAAATAGCAAGTCTGCGTTTGGTGGGATAGTGGGGCCGTTTCCTGACGGGCCGTATCCCAGGTGAGACGGAATGGCCGCATGGATTCTGTCACCTTCGCGCAACAGCATAATCACTTCGTTAAATCCAGTGATCATTGGTTGTCTGTTTAAGACAAAAGCAAACGGTTGAGACTCATAGGTAGACCAAACTCTATTGCCATTCGCATCTAAATTAATATGGGTGGTGACCAACTTTTCTCTGGTAACTGAATCCTCCGAATCAGATTTCTTGATGAAAACATATTTTACACCGCTATTCAAAAAAACCGTATCGCCAATAGCAATATCTTCTCGGGGAGTGTCATCATTAAGTGGTGCCTTTTCTCCGCACGAAGCAAATAGTATAACAACGATTATTGACGCAGCTTGTAAATATCGATTCATGTTTTTCTGATTTTCGGGCGAACTTAATACGTTCAGTCCTTTCTGACAATTTTGTCACGGATCTCCCGCCAGGTGATGAGTTGAATCCCCTTTTCTTTCAGCAATTTTCTGCACTTTTCTGATGTGAAGAAATCGAAATCTTGTTGACGCCAGTTTGCCCCCCAAGGCACAAATCCCTCCGTGGCGGCTACTTTTTCCTCATTCTCATATGCCGTGTGAATGAGAAGACATGTCACTCCCGGTTTTAGTGACTCCATCACTTTGGAGTAGTATACGTTGAAACCTTTTTCGTAATCTTCCGGGCTAGCACTTAAAAGATGATCCATTAGCACATCCCTGCCAGAAATTTCTACATCAGCTGATTCCACCATCTCCTTGGTAAGGAGCACAGGCACTTGATATTTTCTTCCCACGCTGATGTACTCTTTGATAAATTTAGGATGCATGGCGCCAAACATGTGCGCATCTAGATGAGTCACATCGATCCCAGCATTCAATGCCAACTTAACCTGATTTTCAAGTTCCGCTCTTACTGCAATTGGTTCGGCAAATTGAGCCAGACTATCGACGAGCATATACAAATAACCTCGATCGTTCACCAGACTTGATACTTGATCGGAGACCGATGATGGACCCCATTTATAGTTGAGCCATTCGCTTGTAAGCGTCAAATGCAGGCCGAAATCCTTTTCTGAATTTTCACGAGCGTATTTGGCAATTTCAGGAAACCAGGGACATGGAACCATGATGCTGGCAGAATTGACAAAACCATCCTCCATCGCCTTAATTGTCGCCGCATTCTGGGAATGACTCATACCCACGTCATCCGCATGAATAATAAGCAATTTGGCATTTGCAGGATATCCAAGCTTTTCAGCTAAAGATTGACTGGTGGCGATTGAGACACAAAAAACAAAAATGGTCACAATCCAAAATCTTTTTCCGGTATCCCTGCCTTTCATTAACCACGAATCTAGTTTTCTTTTTAAATTTTCTTGTCACCAGACTATTGAATAAAACCGCAATCATCAATTGGTTAAATCTGAGTCTTTAACATTGCATTAATAAATGCAGATAATGACTGACTTAAGATATCCCAAAGGCAAATATTCGGTTCCTGAGAGCTATAGTGATCAAGCTATTGACTCATGGATCGAGTCCCTCGCTGAATTTCCAGAAAACATTAGTAAGCTGACACAAGATTTGTCGTGGACTCAATTGAACTGGCAGTACCGACCTGAGGGCTGGACGATCAAGCAGGTCGTGCATCACTGCGCCGATAGCCACATGAACAGTTTTATTCGGTTCAAATGGGCGCTCACTGAAGACTCACCTGTCATCAAAGCTTACCATGAGGACAGGTGGGCTGAATTGCCCGATAGTTTGGATGATAACATTTCGTCCTCATTACTTTTTATTCAAGCATTGCATGCAAAATGGGTGAATTTGCTAAAAAGTCTGACTCCTGCAGAATTAGATAGGACTTTTACCCATCCAGAAACGGGGAAAAAGATTACCTTAAAGCAAAATATCAGTCTTTATGCTTGGCACTGTGAACATCACCTTGTCCACATTCGGCAGGCAATAAAGAGCGAAGGAATTTTTTAACCAGACCTAATTATTCAATGGGAAAAAAGATATCGGTTTTAGGTCCGATTCCAAGAGACCACATCACTACGTTCAAAGGAGAAATCATTGAAAAATATGGGGGTATAAATAATCCAGTCATAGCCATTTCCCTTCTCCTTGAGGATGAAGGAACGGTGTACCCTGTGACTCACGTGCGGAAAAAAGATCATGAACCTGTCAATGAAATTCTCAAACCCTACTCGAACATCAATCTTGATTTCATTCGTTCGGAGGCCGATATGGGCGACATCATCAGTTTGACTTTTGTGGATCAGAACAAGAGGCTGGAGAAGCAAACGGGCATCATGAATCCCATTGTCCCCGAGGATGTAGAAGGAGTTCTGGATTCAGATGTTTTCGTATGTGTTCCGATTACCGATTTTGAGGTTCCACTGGAGACAGTCAAATACTTGAAAGAAAACAGCAATGGGGTCATCATCTACGATGCACACGGCCCGACCAATTCATTGACCGTAAATGGCGATCGAGTGATCAGGTTTTGGGCTGATCGAGATTTGTGGCTGCCTCACATCGACGTATTGAAAATGAACCTTGAGGAAAGCAACGCCTGTTGGTTCAAGGAAGAATTCACTCCAGATCAACTTGAAAATTATGATCTTGATCGAAGAGATCATCTACCTCATTTCGCCAAGCATGTACTTGAGCGGGGAGTAAAAGCATTGATTGTGACGCTGGATGATAGTGGATGTGTATGTTACACGCAAGAGGGATCGGGGATCAAAGAAGAGTTTGTGAAATCAGTCTGGGTGGAAAACGTTGTTGACACCACAGGTTGCGGTGATTCATTTGCTGGTGGTTTGGGATTTGGCTTACTTCAGGACAGCTCCGACTATCAATTGGCGATGAAATATGCGAATGCACTTGGCGCCTTGAGAACACAAGGGAGAACCTTTGAAGTATTTCGAAATCGTTCGGAAACAGATCAAATTATCAAGGAACATTATTCCGCAAACGATAACGTTTAACCAACTCGTTAATTAGCCGGTTAACTCTTTGCAAATCAGCATCTCGGAGTGGTTATTTGCAAAACCAACACAAAATAATTTGCCTGAAATTAAAGTATGCATTTTTGATCTTGATGGCGTGATCGTCGAGACCAATCACTTTCATTATCTCGCCTGGAGACGCCTTGCCGATGATTTGGGAATTAGCTTCACCGAAAAGGACAATGAGCAGCTAAAGGGCGTGAGTCGCAAGGGCTCTCTTGAAAGAATCTTAAAAATGGGTGACAAGACCCTTCCTGAGTCTGAGTTCAAAGACATGATGTCAAGGAAGAACGCGTGGTATCTTGACTACCTTAAGGACATGAATCCATCTGATGCGCTTCCCGGTGTAATTCCTTTTATCGAATCCTTGAGATCAAAAGGAATCAAGATATCGTTAGCTTCATCGAGTAAGAACGCGCGCAGAATCATAGACACTTTGCAAATCAATCACCTTTTTGATGCGATCAAAGACGGTACGGACGTCACCAAGGCCAAACCTGATCCTGAAATATTTCTGGCAGCTGCTCAAGCACTGAAGACAGCACCGGAAAACTGCGTGGTGTTTGAAGACGCTATAGCTGGAATAAAGGCGGCCATAAATGCAGGAATGCGAACAGTCGGTGTGGGAGAAAAATCTATTCTGACCGAAGCTGATTTCGTGATACCATCCTTTGAGCAATTCAATTACAGTATATTCATAGAGCAATTTGACAAAATCCCAACAGCATGAAGAACTATATCAAACACGATGAGTGGAGCATAATCGAAGAAGGATTCGATCCACACCTGAACAAAGTTTCTGAAAGTATCTTCAGCATTGGAAATGGTCGTTTTGGCCAGCGAGCCAATTTCGAAGAAAAATACTCCGGCGAGACGCTTCTGGGAAATTACGTTGCTGGTGTTTATTACCCGGACAAAACCAGAGTTGGCTGGTGGAAAAACGGATATCCAGAGTATTTCGCAAAAGTGCTGAATGCCGCTAACTGGATTGGAATCAACGTGAGTTTTGGGGGTGAAGAATTGGATTTGGCTAAGAATGAAGTGTTGGATTTCCGCAGGGAACTCAACATGAAAGAAGGCTATCTGGAGCGACAAGCTTCTGTTAAACTATCAAAAGGCAAACTCGAGCTATTTTCCAGAAGGTTTTGCAGTATTGTTGATGATAACCTAGGCGCTCTCCTCTACTCCATCAAGCCTGATTTTGATGGAAGTGTCACACTAAATCCATACGTTGATGCGGATGTGGTGAACGAAGATTCTAACTACGATGAGAAGTTCTGGAATGAAGTAGAGAAATCGGTCAGCAGCGGTCGCGGTTGGGTTATTGCAGAAACTAAGAAGACCGGTTTTCAGGTGTGCACGGGAATGCGGTACGAAATTTATGTGAACGACGAAAAAGTCGATTTCGAAGCTGAATCTGAAGAGAAAGATAAGTACGTCGGAAACACGGTCACCATCGATTTCCAAGCAGGAGATGAAATAGTGATCTGTAAGTACGGAGCTAATATTTCCTCTCTAAATGAGGAAAAATCAAAATTGGGTCAGGTGTGCGAACAGGAACTTGATCGAGCCATAGGAAAAGGATTCGATAAGATGCTGGAGGATCAACAACTGGCTTGGTTGAAGAAATGGGATGAGGGAGATATTCAGATCAAGGGTGACGTTTCGGCCCAGCAAGGAATCAGGTTCAACATCTTCCAACTTCATCAGACTTACACGGGAGAAGATGAGCGACTAAACATCGGGCCAAAAGGCTTTACTGGTGAAAAATATGGCGGAAGTACCTATTGGGACACTGAGGCCTATTGTCTGGCCTTTTATCTGAGCACTGCCCCGCCTCAGGTGGCTAAGAATCTTCTGGTTTACCGATACAAGCATTTGCAAAAAGCCATTGAGAATGCAGAGAAACTAGGCTTCAAAAACGGGGCTGCCCTCTACCCCATGGTGACCATGAATGGGGAAGAATGTCACAACGAGTGGGAAATTACGTTCGAGGAAATTCATCGAAACGGTGCAATCGCCTATGCCATTTTTGATTACATCAACTACACGAGCGATGAGAGCTATTTAACTGAATATGGTCTTGAGGTGCTCATCGCAATCTCTCGATTCTGGGCGCAACGAGTCAATTTTTCTGAAGCCAAACAGAAATATGTGATGCTGGGTGTAACCGGGCCAAACGAGTACGAGAACAACATTAACAATAACTGGTACACGTTGAAGATGGCGGAATGGACACTCAAGTACACCAAAGAAGCCATAGAAAAGGTCAAAGCTGCAGACAAGAAAGCCTACGATGCACTGGCAGGAGAAATCAGTTTCAATGAGTCAGATGAGGTCGAAAAATGGAGCCATATCCTAGAGAACCTGTACTTTCCTGAAGACAAGGAGAAAGGTATTTTCCTTCAGCAGGATGGTTTCCTCGATAAAGAAATCCTTCCAGTTAAAGAACTTGCTCAGGAAAACCTTCCGCTTAATCAGAATTGGTCTTGGGATAGAATCCTGCGTTCGTGTTACATCAAGCAAGCAGATACACTTCAGGGCATTTATCTCTTTGAGGATGAGTACGATAAAGCAACCATCAAGCGGAACTTTGACTTCTACGAACCAATCACAGTTCATGAAAGCTCGCTTTCCCCTTGCGTGCACTCTATTCTAGCCGCCAAACTTGGTTATCAGGAAAAAGCCTACGAAATGTATGCGAGATCGGCTCGTCTGGATTTAGACGATTATAATAACGACACAGAGGAAGGTTGTCATACCACCAGTATGGCCGGCACCTGGATGTCAGTAGTCAAGGGTTTTGGAGGCTTACGCGTGAAAGATGGCGTACTACATCTTAATCCATTCATTCCGGAAAAATGGGATGAATACAGCTTCAAGATTGGTTTTAGAGGACACATCCTGAACGTAAGTGTGAATCAGTCCGGTGTAGATATTCAGAATATTGCGAGTAGGCCGCTGACCATTTACGTGAACGGAGAGCCAACCGAATTGAAACCTGCTGGTTAAAAAAGTTCGAGCCAATCGTTGATATTCTTGTTCTGGAAAACCTGAAAACCAAGTTGCTCTGCGGCTTGAATGTTGTCTAAACGATCATCGATAAATAGAATCTCTCCCGGCCCTCGTTGCTGATCTGCGAGAACATTTTCGTAAATTTCACGATCAGGTTTTCGCATTTTGACTTCATGGGAGAAATAAACCTTATCAACTAATTGGTAGAGATTATTGAGTCTGGTTGATTCCTCCAGAATCTCATTGAATGCCCGCTCGTGGATGCTGTTCGTATTACTCAGAATCAGGGTTTGAAATGGGAGATTTTTTATAGCCTCAACTCTCTTTGGGTGAATCTCTCCTAACAATGAATTCCAGATTTCATCGAACCGATCACCAGTCAATTTGATATTCAATAGCCTGCAAACCTTATCGCGGAATGTCTGCTCACTAACCCCTCCTACTTCAAATTCCTGAAGGATAGAAGACGTGACCAGAAGATCCCCTATTTGGTCCACCGATATCCCAGCTTCCGAGGCAAAATGGTTGGCCGCTTTTGAATAATCTAGTTCAATTATCACCCCACCCAAATCAAACATTACGGCCTTTAATCCTTCCAATTTTGGGTTCATGTATTTCTGATAAATTTTTCCCTGCAAATTGGTTAAGTTGGGTCGAAATAATAAATCCAGAAATGAAGAAACTCAACCTAATCTTACTTTTTGGTTTCATTTCGCTCATGGCCTTTGGTCAGAAGCTGGACATGGAACTTTTAAAAAATCTTAAACCCAGAAATATCGGCCCGGCGGGAATGTCCGGAAGGATCACAGCCATTGATGTTGTCGAATCCAATCCTGATGTCATGTACGTCGGGGCGGCTTCCGGTGGTGTTTGGAAGTCCACCAGTGGCGGTATCAAGTGGGACCCTATTTTCAATGATCAAACAACTGCCTCAATCGGGGCGATCGCCATCCAGCAATCGAATCCCTCGGTGATTTGGGTGGGAACCGGAGAAGGGAATCCCAGAAACTCACTAAATGGTGGCGATGGTATTTACAGATCCCTGGATGCTGGCAAGACCTGGAAAAAAATGGGATTAGCCAAAACTCGCCACATTCACCGAATCATCATTCACCCGGATGATCCTAATACAATTTTTGTTGGGGCAATCGGCTCACCGTGGGGAGAACACGAAGAGCGTGGAGTCTACAAAACGACTGATGGAGGCAAGACTTGGATAAGAATTCTTTTTAAAAACATCCGAACCGGGGTGGCTGAAATGGTCATGGACCCCTCCAACCCTAACAAGCTTATAGTGGCCATGTGGGAACACAAGCGTGATCCTTGGTTCTTCAAATCCGGCGGACCCGGATCGGGTATTTATGTCACTTTCGATGGAGGTGAGACCTGGGAACAACGAACGGATGAAGACGGGCTACCGAAGGGAGATCTAGGTAGAATTGGTTTAGCCATCTCTCAATCACGACCCAATGTGGTTTATGCTTTAGTGGAGTCAAAGAAGAATGCCCTCTATAAATCAACAGACGGAGGATTTAAGTGGAAGAAAATCAATGACGGAGATGACATAGGTAACAGACCATTCTATTATGCGGAGATTTATGTGGATCCGACCAATGAAAATCGTGTCTACAGCATTTTCACTTACGTGAATGTCAGTGAAGATGGAGGTAAGTCCTTCAAGCAGCTGATGCCTGCATACGGCGTTTCCAATGGCGTCCACCCGGATCACCACGCTTGGTGGATTCACCCAGACAATCCTGATTTCATGATGGATGGAAACGACGGTGGTCTAAACATTACGAGAGATCGAGGGGAGACTTGGCAATTTGTAGAGAACCTGCCGGTCGGGCAATTCTACCACATCAATGTCGATAACGAACTTCCCTACAACGTGTATGGCGGCATGCAGGACAATGGTTCTTGGGCCGGACCTGCATATGTATTCAGAGCGCAAGGAATTAGAAATCATTACTGGCAGGAAATCTCCTTTGGAGATGGATTCGACGTGCTACCTGACCCTGTGAATTCTCGATACGGAATCTCTACATCACAGCAAGGTTTTGCTTCCATCTATGACAGGGTTACGGGGTATAATGAAACAGTTAGGCCCACCTATCCCGAAGGTGACGTGGATTTGAGGTTCAACTGGAATGTGGGTATGAACCGTGATCCATTCGACGCTAACACCATTTATTTCGGCAGTCAGTTTGTGCACAAAAGCACAGATGGAGGTCAAAATTGGGAGATCATCTCGCCTGACCTGACCACAGACGACAAATCCAAACAGAAGCAACACGAAAGTGGAGGCTTAACCATGGATGCGACTGGAGCAGAGAATTACTGTACGGTCATTGTCATTGAGCCATCACCAGTTCAGAAGGATTTGATTTGGGTAGGTACCGATGATGGGAATGTCCAGATCACCAAAGACGGTGGTAAGAGTTGGTCAAATGTCGGACGGAATCTACCAGGACTTCCGAAAGGAACCTGGATCACCCAAATCAAACCATCCAACAAAAAAGCTGGAGAGGCGCTTCTGGTAGCCAATGATTACCGACGATTCAACTATACGCCATACGCATATCGAACTACAGATTTCGGTCAAACATGGACCAGAATCGTTGACGAAAGTGATGTGGCCAGCTACACCCTCTCCATCATTGAAGATCCTGAAGAAAGTCGATTGTTGTTCTTGGGAACGGACGATGGTTTATATGTAAGCATAGATGCTGGAGGAAATTGGACCAAATGGGATGCTGAAAATTTTCCAACCACCAATGCCTACGACCTGGTTATTCATCCCCGTGAGCACGACTTGGTAATAGGAACATTTGGCAGATCTATTTGGGTGCTCGATGACATTCGGCCACTTAGAGAAGTCGCCAAATCCGGAACGACTTTAAAGAAAACTCTTCACGTTTTTGATCCGCCTGAGGCCATTGTCTCCTCGACTCAGCAAGCTGAGGGATCACGATTCGGCGGGGATGCACTTTTCAATGGAGAAAATCGAAGAGATGACGCTATGCTCACCTATGTGATAAACAAGCCGGCAAAGGAAAAGTCGGAAGAAGCTGAGGACGACAAAAGCAAGAAGAAAAAGAAAAGAGGAAAGAAAGAAGAGCCTGAAATGGAGTCCAAGGAAAACGATGACAAAAAAGATGAAGTCAGCTATGACTCGTTGGTCATGGAATTCTTCAAGGGTGACGAATTAATCAGAACCATCAACCAAAAAGCGCCAAAAGAAAACGGCCTTCACCGAACCTACTGGCGCATGCGTGAAAAAGGTGTGGATGGCATGAGACGCGGAAAGCTTAATAGCAAACGCGAACCAAGCGGTGTGACTGTCCTTCCAGGAACTTACAAAGTCAGATTTACCTACGGTGATCAAAAAGACTCCACCATCGTGAGCGTAAAATACGATCCAAGAATTGAAATGAGTGAGCAAGCCATCAAGGCACAATACGATGCTTTGAAGGCCTTAGAAAGCAAAATGGCACTCGGGAGTCAAGCAGTCGAACGCATCAAAGAGGCCATTGGAATTGCCAAGGACATTCAATCCGATCTCAAAGACAAAGACGAGGATGGCTTCAAAGATCAAATCGATCTTGTCAAGGAGACCATCGATTCACTAAACTCGATGTTGGATGTTTTTGTAGGCAAGGAGGATGATCGGCAGGGCATTACAAGAAATCCTGAGAAAAGCATCAATACTCATTATTTCGGAGCTTATCGATATGTATCTAATGCGCTACACGCCCCCGGAGAAACTGAGAACAAACTGATCGCTAAATTCGAAGAGGTGTTTGAAAAGGCCTTGGCAATGGTCAATGGCTACTTCTCCGAGGAATGGCCGAAGTTCAGGGAAGAAGTAGAAAAGCTGGATACCAGTCCGTTTAAGGATTATGAAGAAATTAAAAACTAAAGAATCGGCCCGTCATCTCGACGGGCCTATTTTTGTATTATGAAGGTTGACTTAACCACGATCACGCCAAAAGAAATGATTCCCGGGTTTAGGGGAAAATTCGTCCACATGGAGCATTACACCATCGCCAATTGGGATGTTGATGAAGGCGCAGAATTACCGGAACATTCCCACATCAATGAACAGACTTCCCAGGTTCTTGAAGGAAAATTTGAAATGACAATTGAAGGGGACACTATGATCTACGAACCTGGCATGATCGCCTGTGTGGCTGCCAACGTGCTGCACTCAGGACGAGCACTAACACCATGTAAGATTCTGGATGTCTTCTCTCCTGCCCGACCGGAATACTCAAATGAATAAGAGATATCAAAACTTTGAAACTAATAATTCACCTGAGCAGTTAACCATCTGCCAGACTATAACTTTACAAAAAAATAGAAATGGAAAATAGAACTCGATTTGTCATCTTCATTGGCATTGCAGCCTTTGTTATTTTAATCACCGCAGGAAGTAGAATTTTTTACCGTGTAGAAGCTCACGAAAGAGCAGTATTATTCAAAGCCCTGTCCGGAACATTAGTTAAAGACAATATCATTCAGCCGGGATGGCACATGAAAGCGCCGTGGAATGATATTTATATGTACGAAGTATCTGAACAGGCTATCGAAGAGAATATGGACGTTCTTGATAAGAATGGACTGAATATCACTGTGGATGTTACGGTAAGATTCCATCCCAAGTACGATAAGATTGGAGATATCCAAGAAAATTTTAGGGGCGACTACATGAACAGGCTGGTTATTCCGGAAACCCGATCAACCGTGCGTCAGGTAATGGGACGCTATACTGCTGAGGAAATTTATTCTACGAAAAGACCCGAAGTGGAAGCGGCCATTAAGGAAGAAAATAGATTGGTTCTTGGTGCGGATGAAGTTGAGATGAGAAGCCTTCTGATTCGATCAATCAGACTGCCCGAACAAATAAAAACGGCCATCGAAAACAAGCTGAAACAAGAGCAGGAAGCACTTGCTTATGAATTTCGATTAGATCGCGAGAAGAGTGAAGCAGAGAGAAAACGGATCGCCGCTGAAGGTGAAGCTGCCGCTAACAAGATCATCAATAGTAGTTTGACTGATGAGCTGCTCAAGATGCGAGGAATAGAAGCTACAACATCGCTCGCTCAATCTCCAAATTCGAAAGTTGTAGTGATTGGATCCGGAAAAGATGGTCTTCCGTTGATTCTAGGAGGAAATTAATCTCTCGAATCGACCAGAATTTGATATATTAGCTATTACCATAAACCTTTATAATAATAAAATCACAGATGTCTGACAGTGCTAAAATTTCATACGATGGAAACGAATACGAGCTACCCGTCATAGAGGGCAGTGAGCAGGAGAAAGCCATCGATATCAGCAAATTCAGAGGCCAGTCCGGTCTCATCACCATTGATCCGGGATTCAAGAATACTGGTTCTACCAAAAGTGCCATTACGTTCCTGGATGGAGAAAAGGGAATCCTTAGATACAGGGGCTATCCGATCGAGCAATTGGCGGAAAAGTCCACGTTTCTTGAGGTTTCGTATTTGTTGATTTATGGAGAGTTGCCTTCAGCTGATGAACTGGAGAATTTTAGGCACAACATCACCAAGCATACGCTGGTAAACGAGGACATTAAGAAAATTCTCGATGGTTTTCCTTCGATCGCTCACCCAATGGGCGTTCTGAGTTCTTTGGTGAATGCACAAACCGCATTCTATCCTGCCAGCCTGGATCCTGATAGAACGCCTGACAGTATCAATTTGGGTATTGTTCGTTTGCTTGCCAAGATGCCTACATTTGCGGCCTGGTCGTACAAGAAAAAGATCGGGCATCCGGTGATGTATCCAAACAACAAACTGGATTATTGCGGCAACTTCCTGAACATGATGTTTGGACTGCCATCATCTGAATACTTTCCTGATCCGGTGGTTTCCAAAGCTCTGGATAAACTACTCATTCTACATGCGGATCATGAGCAGAACTGCTCCACATCAACCGTGCGAATTGTAGGTTCATCTCACGCCAGTTTGTATGCATCGATTTCTGCTGGAATTAATGCTCTTTGGGGACCACTTCATGGAGGTGCAAACCAGGCTGTGATCGAAATGCTGGAAGGCATCAAAGCTGATGGTGGAGACACCAAGAAATGGATGGCTAAAGCCAAAGACAAGGATGATCCGTTCCGTTTGATGGGCTTTGGCCACCGGGTTTATAAAAACTTCGATCCTCGAGCAAAAATCATCAAGAAAGCAGCCGATGACGTTCTGGAAAAACTGGGCGTGACGGATCCAATTCTGGATATAGCCAAAGGCCTTGAAGAGGAAGCATTGAGAGATCAGTACTTTGTGGATAGGAAACTCTATCCAAACGTTGATTTCTATAGTGGTATCATTTACCGGGCACTTGGCATCCCGACAGATATGTTTACGGTGATGTTTGCCCTCGGGCGACTTCCTGGCTGGATCGCTCAGTGGAAAGAGATGAGAGAAAACAAGGAACCTATTGGTCGACCGAGACAGGTATACACGGGTGCCACGAATCGCGATTACGTAGATTTGGGCAAACGTTAGTCGATAGAAAAAACGATCAAAAAAGGCTTCCAAATGGGAGCCTTTTTTATTTATCTTCGGCCTCTATGTCTTTGGAAGAATTAAAAGAAAAAGCCAAGCAAGTTGCCACAAATGCCTACGCGGCTCACAGTGGTTTCAAAGTTGGCAGTGCCATTTTATTGGATAATGGGGAGGTAATCACCGGATGCAACATTGAATCAGATTCTCTGACATTCAATATCTGCGCCGAACGAAATGCCATCTCTACCGCAATTGCTCAATTAGGCGATATCAAGATCGACACGGTAGTGATCTACACAGACTCTCCTACTCCAGCCGCTCCATGCGGCGTGTGCCGACAATTGATTTATGAATTTGGACATAAGGCGAAAGTAATCAGCTACGGAAATGGCGATGAAGTGCTTTATACCTCTATTCAGGAGCTACTCCCGCACGCATTTGATTTTAATGAATTCAAAAAGTAAGAATCCCACCAAAGGGCGGGATTCTTGTGTGTTACCAATTATTATGATGTCGGAATCTTCTCGGAGGCGCTACGACCACTACTCCTCCGCGGTATCCTCGTAATTCCTGATAAAACGTCCCTCTGTATTCATGCATGATTCCACGTCGAGAGTAGACGACATTCGCCCCTCTTGGAATAAAATCCACTCGCAATCCGTAAGGTGGCTGCACCGCAATCCATCTACGATGACGCTTGATATAAAAGACACCTTTTCTCATGGCGTATGCTCTTCCATGATGGACGTAGATCCGACCGATTTTGTACGGGTGTCCCCAGAAATTGATCTCTAAATCCTGATATGAACCGTGATGACGGCCATACCTTCCTTGTCCTTTCTTGCTATGATGGCGTTTGTATTTCGGGCCTTTTTTACCTCTGAACCTATCCTGATCCTGGATTTCTCCCTGATCATCACCTCTTGGCCTATCATCGTTCCCACGACCCTGGCCGCCACGTTGCGCAATTGTATCCTGCGCGAAGATCATCGCAAAACCGAAAACGGCTATTGCGATCAATTTGTAAACCTTTTTCATAGTTGTCCTTTATTTGATTCGGTGGTTAGACCGTCAAAAGACACCAAGGTTTAAAATGAAAATGGGATTTAGTACTTGCGAGTCAGTATCTCACTGTAAATAATTGCCTTGCGAGCCGAATCTGGGGACTTTAAATCCTCCCTGATTTCGTCTGCCAATGA
Source organism: Cyclobacteriaceae bacterium (assembly GCA_965212145.1). GTDB lineage: Bacteria > Bacteroidota > Bacteroidia > Cytophagales > Cyclobacteriaceae > JAAEPI01. Next base: position 1,157,245 of record CBDBUY010000009.1, read on the forward strand.
TGTTTCTTCCACTTCATCTTTCTTTCTCACCAGGCTACCCGTGTGGTAGTGCTCTGAAGGTTTGAACTCATGGTCAATCTCCTCAGCACGTTTGATAGACTCCTCATAAATACGGCGACTTTCGTCATCCGCAAAACTTCGAGTCCTTCCTTCTTTTTTGAATTCTTCCCTTTCAGAGACTATCTCTTCTGGTTCTTCTTCAACTTCTATTGTTTTCTCCGGCTCCTCTTCTACCCGACCTTCCGTGATTTCCCGAAGAAGCTCTTCAAATGAAACAGGCTTTTGTTGAGGTTTTTGTTCTGATGTCTGACGAGACTGCTGTGATGGTTTCGGCTGGGGTTTTTTCTTCTTTCTGGTGAAGAAATAAATAAGTGCCGCGATGATGTAGAACCAAATCTGCTCGTCCATAAGCCAAACTTAACGCCTTCAAAAGGGAGAAAGAACTTTTCCACCAACAAATGTGTGAGTGTGGATATCTTCTTCTGAAAAAGGCGCTTGGGAGATGGCATAAATTCTAATTTTGGAGGCTTATCTTTTCAGCATTCATAAATGCAGTTAACCAAACTAGAAATCAAGGGGTTCAAGAGTTTCGCCGATCGGGTGGTCATCAATTTTGATGAAGGCATTACCGGAATCGTCGGACCGAATGGGTGTGGGAAGTCCAATGTAGTGGATGCCATCCGGTGGGTACTCGGTGAGCAAAAAACGCGAGTGCTCCGGTCTGAGAAAATGGAGAATGTGATCTTCAATGGCACCAAAGCCCGAAAAGCCACGCAGCTGGCTGAAGTCTCGCTGACTTTCAATAACACCAAAAACCTGATCCCTACCGAGTACTCCTCAGTGACGATCACACGACGATACTACCGATCCGGTGAAAGTGAGTACATGCTCAATGGCGTGACCTGCCGCCTAAAGGACATTAATAATCTGTTTCTGGACACAGGAATATCCTCCAATAGCTACGCCATCATTGAGCTGAAAATGGTGGATGACATCCTGAACGACAAGGACAATTCCCGTCGGGCGTTGTTTGAGGAAGCTGCTGGCATCTCAAAATTCAAGATTCGGAAAAAAGAAACGCTGAGAAAGCTCGAGGATACGGATGCAGACCTGGATCGTGTTGAGGATTTGCTCTTTGAAATAGAAAAGAACCTCCGATCGCTGGAACGTCAAGCCAAACAGGCCAAGCGCTACTACGAAATCAAAGAAGAGTATAAGTCATCGAGCATTGCTCTGGCAAAGAAGTCCCTATCTCGTCAAAACCAAACGATCACGAACATTGATCAGCAAATTCAGGCGGAGACGGATAAAAAGAATGGATTGGTGGCGCAACTGAAGTCCAGTGAAGCCGAAATAGAGAAATCGAAAGCTGACCTGATCAGCCGGGAAAAAGTACTTAGCTCAGCCCAAAAAGAGCTCAACGAGCACGTGAGTAAGATCAGACAGTACGAAAGCGACAAGAAGATCAAGAACGAGCGTCAGCGCTTTCTGAATGACAAAATTGACAACCTCAAGGAGCAGATTGCCCAGGACAAGCAAAGCAACGAGCGGGCAGCCTTCTCCATCGAAGGGCTGAGAAAAGAAGAAGAAACGGCTGCTAGCATTTTTGCGGACGTGCGGCAGAAACTCGAGCAACTCAAGCAGGATTACGAAAAGCAGAAGGAGGAATCCACTCAATCACAGGAGGCATTGAGTCAATCCATGGGCGAGTTCCAGAGTATGCGCGAGCGGGTTTTTGAACTGGAAAAGGATATTGAAATCAAGGAGATTCAATTGAATACGATCCAGAGTGACTTGATGAAGTCTCAGGAAGACACCAGTCAGCACTCTGCGAATCTGGAAGAGTTTGAAAGTAAGCTGGAAGAGATATCGGGTACTCGTGAACAAAAGCAGGCCCAATACGCCGAACTTAAAGAAACCGAAGATTCCATTCGCTCAAAGCAGGAATCTGTGGAACAGCAGGTGGATATGATCAAGGAGGAGCTCACCAAAACCAACCGTCTGCTAGACTCTCGTGAGAACGAATACAATCTCACTAAGTCCCTTGTAGATAACCTCGAAGGTTTCCCGGAAGCCATCAAGTTTCTGAACAAAAGTGAACAATGGAAGAACGCCCCGCTCCTTTCGGACATTATCACTTGTCCGGCCGAATATCGCGTGGCGATTGAAAATTTCCTGGAGCCCTACATGAACTACTATGTGGTGGAATCCAGAGACGAAGCACTCATGGCGGTGAATTTGCTAAGCGATGCATCGCGTGGCAAGGCGCACTTCTTCATATTGGACAAGTTGGACGATTACCACACCCCTGAGAATCTGATGCTGCCGGGTGTTCAACCGGCCACCGAAGTGGTGGATTACGACCCTAAATACAAGAAGCTTATCTCGTATCTTCTGGCAAATGTCTTTGTTTTCGAAGGTTCAGTTACGTCTGTTCCGGATAACTCAGAAGCGATTTTCATCGAGAAATCGGGGAAAGTGACCCAGCGACCATTCAGTGTTTCTGGTGGTTCTGTGGGTCTTTTTGAGGGAAAAAGAATTGGCCGGGCCAAAAACCTGGAAAAACTGGCTACTGAGATCAAAGATCTCAAAAAGAAACAGGCGGCAGCTGAAGGCAGTTTACATGATAAGCAACACGAGCTGAATGAACTGAAAGCGGCATCTAAGGGTGGAGTGATTGAGCAACTGAAAGAAGAGCTCAATCAGATTGAGCAGAAATACGTGTCTCTGACCACTAAAAAGGAACAATTCAGTGAATTGATGTCATCCACACAGCTGAGGCGTGAGGACATGAGCGAGCGAAAAGTGGAACTGGAAGCATCGCTGGAAGACCTGCGACCAAAGATCGCCCAAGAGCGTGAGGCACTTTCCGTAATCCAGTCCAAAGTGGAACAGCAAAAACTGGAAACCGACTCGTTGAACGAACTGCTATCTCAGAAATCAGCGGCGTACAACGAGGAAAACGTTCTTTTCCATCAGCAGGAAAACCGGCTAAACAGCATCAAGCAAGAGATTTCCTACAAACAGGAATCCTACGATAGCAGTCTGTCACGTATCGAACGAAACACTCAGGAGCTGCATGAGGTCTCAACCAACCTCAATGAGTTGATGAAGAAATCCACCGAGAACGACGATGAGTTGGTGGAGTTGTACGATGCGAAGGAAGCTTTCGAGAAGAAGGTAAATGAAGCTGAAAAGGCCTATTACGAGGCACGTGGCAACATTGACGAGTCCGAAAAAGTGCTCAGAAACGTACAACATCAACGAGAAAGCGTGGATCAGTTGCTCATGGAGTTCCAGGCCAAACGCAACGAAGCACAACTTCAGCTCCAATCGGTGAAAGATCGTCTCTCAGTAGAGTTCAACATTGATTTGGAAAAGCTCAATGAAGCCATTGACGAGAAACTGGAAGCTTTAGAGGTGGACGAACTGCAGCAGATAGTTACCAAGCTGAAAGACCGGATGGAGAACATGGGGCCGATTAACCCCATGGCCATGGAAGCCTACGAGGAGATTCAGGAGCGACATGTCTTTATCACCACCCAAAAGGACGATCTGGAAAAAGCGAAAGAGTCCTTGCTGGAAACGATCATGGAGATTGACGAGGTGGCCAAGAAGACTTTCATGGAAGCGTTCGATCAGATTCACGATCACTTTGTTCGGGTATTCCGAACACTGTTTACCGAGGAAGACGACTGTAACCTGAAGCTCACCGATCCGGATAATCCACTGGAAAGTTCGATTGAAATTATCGCTAAGCCAAAAGGCAAAAGACCACTGACTATCAATCAGTTATCAGGCGGTGAAAAAACTTTAACTGCAACCTCGCTCCTCTTCGCTATTTACCTGTTGAAGCCGGCACCATTCTGTATTTTCGATGAGGTGGATGCGCCGCTGGATGACGCCAACATTGACAAGTTTAACGACATCATCCGCGAGTTCTCAAACGAGTCCCAGTTTATCATCGTGACGCACAACAAGCGCACCATGGCCAGCACCGACATTATCTACGGCATCACCATGATCGAGCAAGGCGTTTCGCGGGTAGTGCCTGTGGATTTGAGGGAGTTGGCTTAGATACCCTGTCATGCTGAGGCTCTCGAAGCATGTTTTGTTGAACGCACCCTTCGAGAACCTCAGGGTGACACTTCTTTTATGATAAGGAGCTCAGAAGACAAACTCTTCTCCACCAGTCATGCTGAACTTGTCTCAGCATGTGAGTACGCTTTTGAAAGGCTAAGGCCGGTCAGGTCTTAATCTTGGGCGGCATTTATCCTCTCTTTTGCTTCTTATTACTAACTTGAACATCAAACACCAAACCATGAAAACTCCCCTTCCCTATTTCTTCCTGCTTTTATTGATCAGCTGTGGTGCACAAGAAGCCCCGGATAAAGAATTTCAGATCAAGTCTGCGTTGATGGCCGTACCAGAAGAGCACCGAGAAGGCGCCAAGGTGCTGGGATTTGATGGAGATGGAAATGTGATCACCCTTCGGGAAGGCACCAACGAAATGACCTCCATCGCGGATGATCCCACGAGGGATGGTTTCAGTACAGCGGCCTATCACAAGGATTTGGAGCCATACATGATGCGTGGCAGGGAATTACGCGCGGAAGGCAAGAGCTTTCAGGAAATCTTTGAAATCCGAGAACAGGAAGTGAAAGACGGGAAATTGAGCATCCCTCAGGGAAGTGTGCTTTTCGTGCTGACCGGAGAATACGATGCGGAGATGGACTCTGTTAAGAACACGTATGTTCGTTCGGTTGTCTACATCCCATACGCCACCTCTGAGTCCACTGGTTTGCCTTTAAAGGAAATGGCTCCCGGTACCCCTTGGATAATGGATCCCGGCACGCATCGGGCGCATATTATGATTAATCCACCCAGGAGTAAGTGACATGGTCAAGCTGAACTTGCTTCAGCATCTATCTTTTCCAACCCATCCAATACATATGGAATCAACTCCGAAACCGTCGGGTGAACTAAGACAATTTTGCGGAAATCATCCACCGGAATCTTCGCATGGATCAGCACCGCCAACATATTGATGATCTCATCTCCTCCCAGTCCAAAAATGGATGCTCCGAGTAGTAATCCTGAATCTGCATCCACGAGCATTTTGATAAAACCATCTGTCTCTCCCATCTCTTTGGCCCGACTGATGGTCTTCATGTCCTTCGTGCCCTTCAACACTTTCTTTCCAGACTTCAGCGCCGCTTTTTCTGTCATCCCCACTCTCCCAAGCGGTGGGTCGCTGAACAACGCATAAATCGGGAATCGGTCTGATATCTTGCGATCGCCATCAAATACATGATCCAACACAATCTCTCCGTCATTCACCGATGTGTGGGTAAAAGCTCCATGCCCATTTACATCTCCCACGGCAAAAACACTCTCTACGTTGGTCCTGCAGTAATCGTCCACCTCAATAAAGCCTCTGGAATTCGTTACGATTCCGGCCTTTCCAAGATTGAGCTTCTCCACATTGGGTTTTCTCCCTGCAGCAATCAAAAGATGTGAACCAGAAAGTGTCCTTGATTCTCCATCCATTTCAACTGTTACCTCAACTTCCTCACTCTCTTTGGTAACTTTCTTTGCCCCGGCATTGCAAAGAATATTCACTCCTTCCTTTTCGAGCACCTTCTTGATGGCTTCAGCCACATCTTCATCTTCATTGGGCATGATCTGACCCGAACGCTGAATGACCGTCACTTCTGCACCTAATCTACGATACACTTGTGCAAATTCAATTCCGATATATCCACCTCCAATGATTAGCAAATTCCTGGGTAATTCTTCCAAATCCAGCAGACGAGCACTATCCAACCAGTCCACCTGATCAAGTCCCTCGATTGGTGGAGCCGATGGTCTTGTACCAGTATTGATATAGATATTGTCTCCCGAAATCTCCCGATCACCAATCTTAATCGTATGCTTTCCTGAGAACTCCCCCCACCCGCGAATTAGCTCGACATTCTCAACGCTTTCCATCCAGCATGTCAAGCCCTCACTTGACCCATTTCGGATTTCATTCATTCGCTCACGGACTCTCTTGTAGTTCAAGGTCAGGTTGTCAGATTGAAACCCAAAGAAGTCACCTCTTTTGGCAAAGTGAAAAGCCCGTGCCCCAGCCACCATGGTTTTAGTTGGAGTGCAGCCGTAATTAACGCAACTACCTCCTACTTTATCTCCTTCTATAACTGCGATAGAATCTCCAGTGGGAATTAGTTTACCTAGCAGCGTGCCTGTAGCTTGCCCCGTGCCGACGATGATATGATCGAAGTGTTCCATACAATTTCAGTTCTGGATTGAATATACAGGAGAGTACGTTCTCGCGACAACTCAAACAACTGTAAGGACAATTTGGCGACAATAATTATCAACAAAAAAAAGGGGCTCAACGCCCCTTTAAATTAAATTTCTAGATTGAGATTATTTTTTGATAAACCTGATTACCTCTGTTTGGACGCCCGTCAATTGAAGGAAATACATTCCTCTTTCCAGGTAAGCCACGTTGATTGTCGTTTGACCTTCAGAGTTGCCCTGAGCAATAAACTTTCCAGAAAGATCAAGAATCTGATAAGTAAACAACCCATTCATGGCACTTTTCACGAAGAGATGATTCTTCGTCGGGTTCGGATAAACGCGGTATCCCTCCGTGTAAGCCTCATCGGCCCTCAAGGGATAATCAAATTGATTCCGGATAAAGAAATCCAGATTGGAATCGATGATTCCATTTTCGATTTCCCCAGGGGTCCCGGTTCCCTTTTGACTACCATTGGCATTTCTAAACACAGCGGCGATCCATCGAATACGGTCTCCAGCCCCAATCCCATAATAATCAGTGGGTATCACGGTAATTGACCATTTGGTTGGATCTTCTGTAGACTGGGTCATCTCACCCACTCCGTCATCCATCCCCCAGTTACCCACTACATTGTCCCAGGCCGTCAACCAAGGGGTTTCGCTCTCAACCAAATCCACGCTGCTGTGCATGTAGACCTTATTGGCATTGCTAAGCGCCCGGTTGCCTTTTGCAGTATTAAAGGTGATCGTTATTTCGTCAGAAGCCTGAAAACCCGGCGGATCGATGGTCACATATGGCCCGGCAAGTTCTACCCTCAATGTTATTTCTTCATTGCGAAAGCCTTTTCCAACATCAGTGTTTGAAGCATCCCGGAAATACATTTTCATCTCGATGATCTCATCATCTGTTCCAATTGGGTAATAATCTTCTGGTGTCAACGTGATCTGCCAAATATCAGGAGAAGTCTCAGTCATTTCTCCAACTCCGTCATCCGATAAAGTGCCGACCACATGGGTCCAACTATCGTCTGCGGCACCAAGCAAAACGACACCTGAATGCATGTAAACTTTGTCTTTGCCCACCAATCCTGCTGTTCCATCAGAGGACGCCTTAGTGGCATCAAAGGTGACGGTAATATTATCTTCCTGAGTAAATGGATAAGGACTTACAGTGACAGGGTTTCGAAAAGTCTCGACCACCCCGGGCAGGCCATCCGAAATTTGCTCGGAGGTATAAATGTGCCATTCCCCTGCTGCCAGAGTGAGGTCAGCGTTGACATCAGTTACGGTGATTTCCTCACCAGAAAAATAGTCGAACCAGCTACCTGTTTCGGTGAACGCAGGGCTGATCGTGTTTTCGGCAATACCAAAATTACCAACAACCAACAGGTCGATATTGTCGGTGTTGTAAACCAAACGACGCGCCTCACCACTAAGTTGGTGATTGGTGCTTGCAGACGCCATCTTGTCCGGCCCTACCTGGGCTCTCACATCCAAAATACCCTGATAGGCCTTGTAGATATTTTGACGGAATTCGTTTTCATAATAGCCCAAACCGTCATCTCCCCAGGGTAGCGGCTTGTTACCCACACGGCCATTGAAGTCGATATCAATATCATAACCCAGCTCACTAAACTGCCAGATCATCTTAGGCCCGGGAAACAGCAGGGCAAATGCCGCTACTTGCTTTGCTCGTTCGAACATGACCAAGTCTTCCTTGATATCGTAAGAGCCATCAGCATTGCCGAGACCCTCATTGGCTCCCACATAAGCGACCCGCTGCTCATCATGACTATCCATAAACGTCACATGAGAAGTGTCATCCATGTCTGAGAATGACCCGTCCAAGTTTTTTCCCGCAATCGCATCGTAATAATTATGGACACGATTTCTCCATAATTTCATGCCATAGTTTGCCAATTCGTCTTCCTCGGATTGCGCACTCCAATGCTCCAAAATGATATATGCTTCCGGATCCACATCCCATATCTCGTCAGCCATTCGCTTCAAAATATCAATTCTGCCTTGCTGAAACCCATCGAACCCGGAACTCTGCTGGGTGAAACCCTTTGTGAAATCGAAACGATAACCGTCTACATGGTACTCATTGATCCAGTAGGCATTTACACTGTCTATGAAAGCTTTGGTATAGGCTGACTCATGGTTAAAATCATATCCCCATGCCCAATCCGGGTTGGAGGTGACGTACTCCTCATTAAACCATGGATTGTCCGGTGTGGGTTTATACGTTTCTCGATCAAGGTACATCTGCACCATAGAGTTTTGACCATAGGCATGGTTCAGTACCATATCCATAATTACAGCCATTCCTTCCTGGTGCGCTCTCTCTATGAAATACTTGAGTTCGTCTTTGGTTCCATAGTATTTATCGGGAGCGAAATAATAAGCCGGATTGTATCCCCATGACTCGTTACCTTCAAATTCATTAAAGGGCATAAGCTCAATGGCATCTACTCCCAATTTCTTCAAGTAACTCAATGTGTCTGCAAGCTCCACCCAAGAGTGGGTTCCAATGAAATCCCTAACCAGGAGTTCGTAAATCACCGCATGATCCAGATCCGGTCTTTGCCAAGTGTCCTCAGATTCTGCCCATAGGTACTCAGATTGATCTGTTTGGAGGACGGTGGCCATCCCCCAGTCGGGTTGAGAATAGCTGGGTAGATTAGGGTAAGTGTCCGTTGTGATGTACTGGTCATTCCACGGATCGGCTACTTTTTCGGCGTACGGATCTCCAACTTTGACTCCATCATCCATCCAATATTGGAACACATACTCTTGCCCGACGGATAATCCTGACAGCTCCAGCCAGAACAGTTCACCATCGGCTGTTTTCTTCATCTGATACTGATCAGAAACCTGCCAATTATTGAAATCGCCCAAAACATAAACGAAGGATTTTCCCGGAGCTTCAAGGATCAAAGTCGCCTTGGTCGGATCACTGTTATCGTAATTAATCCCTTTTTTTAATCCCGAGGGAAGTGCAGCCACTTCCGTGTCTTGAACTAAATACAACGAGTGGTCACTCTGGGCTTCTAAATTCTCTCCATTGATTGTCGCCGTGACTTTGACCGTTACATCTTCATTTTGGGAGGGGGTGTAATCGTATGAAATGCTCGAACCGGAAGAAACATTGGCCTTTTCTTCAAAACCAGTTCCATTGTCAATGAGCACCTTCATGCTGGTGACATTTCCTGAGGCAGTAGCTGAAACTGTCATGGCCTCACCGGATTCCAGAAAAATTTCAGTAGCTGAGGGGCTATCCAGAATAAGGAAGTTCTCCACGTTCAAATCGATGAAGAAATCTCCATTTGATGCGACCGTTCCCCAATCATAATTTCCACTGGCCAGGGTTGCTTTCGTTGTTCCATCGGCGCTTCTAAAAACTGCGGATATTCGATAGATGCTTTCCGTCTCCGGTGCAGAAAAATACTCTCTGATGCTTGGCGTAAATTCAATTTCCCATTTGTCGTTTTCCCCATCTACTTTGGTCATTTGACCCACTCCGTCATCCGCTCCCCAATTACCAATTACATACTCCCATTCAGTGCTATTTGGTGAAGCCACTACGATTCCATGATGCACATAAACTTTGGTAGCACCTACTAACTCGCCACCACCAACGGATGCATCAAATATCAACTTCGCAGCATCGTCTGGTCCTACATCCGAAGGATCCAATGTGACGATTTGGGATTGAGCTGATATAACTCCCAGAAATACTAACAATCCTAAAACTCTCCTCATAATCAAACATTTTCAATATTATGAAGCATCAAAATGCTCCACTGTTTATCAACGAAGTATTAAAGAAAAAAAATCCGGCCATAGATTGACCGGATTTTGTGAATATATGATTTTGTTATTGGGCAGCAATTGAGAAGCTCAAATCACTATCATTGAACGTCCAGACATACACTCCATCAGCATCCGGAGTGAACGAAGCATCTGTTCCTCCACCACTTGTCACAGATAGGGTTCCTGTAGCTCCTGTTGCATCACCCCAATCCGCATCAGACCAATCATTCGTGTTAGCCATTTTATACTTGTACTCCGTACTACCGGTAAGTGTGCGACCACAAGAAACTTTCCAAGTGTTGTCATCGTACAAAAAAGCTTGCTGAGGATTATCCCAAGCGTCAGAATTCACCGAGCCTCTCAAATACATATCATCCTCATTAGACATGTGCACGGCCAGGGTAAATGTGAATGTAGTTTCATTCAAATCTTCATCTGTGATTGTTACTGTCACTGTGTAATCCATACCAGATGCAATATTTTGTGAGTCCCCCAGATCGACTAAAACAGCACCTGCAGCGCCAGTCAGTACAGCTGTATACGTTTCCAAATCTCCAGTTGCATCTGAAACAACAGCTTCAAAACTTACCAAAGCAGTTCCTTCTACATCTGCAGTAAAGCCTGTAACGTTACCACCGGCATTAAAGGTACCTCCGGACATTACTTCGGTTCCATCCGGATGAGTCAGACTCATAGTCGGAGGGTCTGACTTAGTACCCCCGCCTTCATCGTCTTTACCACAACTCACCAAAACAACTGTACCAACCACCAAGGTTGCCACAAACAACACATTAAAAAACTTCTTCATTTTGATTCTTATTAGTTTTTAAAAATTATTAACTGACAATAAAAGTATGAAATAATCCTATTGGAATCTTATTTCTTTTATCAGTTTCACAATTCTTAGCAATGCAAACGTTTGTATACTGAATCAATGGCGGGCAATCTCAGTTATAATAAAGATTACCTGTCAGATAGGCATCTCATTTTTTTTAATTCGATGAGTTCAATCAGGGATTTATTTGATCGGGTTAATGGATAAAAAAGAGCCAATAATCATCCGATTTCGGTTGGACTGAATTATTTCTTGATTCCTGTCCTATTTTCATATTACTAGCACCCGCCTTACTTACTTTTGCGCAGCAGAAAATTCACTGATGGAATCCAAGAAAGAAAAGTCGCTCAACTTCATTGAGCAAATGATCGAAAATGACCTGAAATCAGGGAAACACACGAACATCCAGACTCGCTTCCCTCCTGAGCCGAATGGCTACCTGCACATCGGTCATGCGAAATCCATCTGCCTCAATTTTGGTCTGGCTGCAAAATATGATGGCAAGTGTAACCTGCGTTTTGATGACACCAATCCTGAGAAGGAAGAAACCGAATATGTAGACTCCATCCGTGAGGACATCAAATGGCTCGGATTCGAATGGGAGCCGCCTGAGCATTATGCCTCTGACTACTTTGAAGATTTATATCAAATGGCCATCAAACTGATCAAAAAAGGAAGCGCCTATGTGGATGATCTTCCCGCTGATGAGTTCAACGCCCTGAGAGGCACTCCTACTCAACCCGGAAAACCAAGCCCTTTTCGTGAGCGACCAGTAGAAGAGAGTCTTGATCTTTTCGCGCGAATGCGTGCAGGAGAATTTGAAAATGGTGCCAGAGTACTCCGGGCGAAAATTGATCTTTCCTCCCCTAATATGCACATGCGTGATCCGATCTTATACAGAATCAAGCATGCAGCCCACCATAGAACGGGGACTGACTGGTGCATTTATCCTACTTATGACTTTGCACATGGACAATCGGATTCCATCGAAAAGGTGACGCATTCACTTTGTACGTTGGAGTTTGAGGTGCACCGACCGCTTTATACCTGGCTGATCAAGGAGTTGGAAATCTACCCTTCTGAACAAACGGAATTTGCTCGACTAAACCTGGAATACACAGTTGTCAGTAAGCGAAAGCTAAGGGAGCTGGTGGAAGAAAATCATGTGAATGGCTGGGACGACCCTAGAATGCCAACCATTTCTGGAATTCGAAGAAGAGGATTTACGCCGAAAGCGGTTCGTGAGTTTATAGATGCCGTGGGTGTTGCCAAAAGAAATAGTCTCACGGATGTAGGCTTGCTCGAGCACTTTGTCCGGGAAGATTTGAACAAAACCACGAATCGCGTTTTTGGTATTCCTAATCCACTCAAGGTCATCATTACGAATTGGCCCGAGGACAAAGTGGAAATGATGCAAGCCAAAAACAACCCCGAGGATGAGTCGGCAGGTTTCCGTGAAATGCCATTCACGCGTGAGATTTACGTGGATCAGGGAGACTTTTTGGAAGACCCTCCCAGCCCAAAAAAATGGTATCGACTAGGGCCTGATCGAGAAGTACGATTGAAATTCGGGTACATTATCAAATGCACAGGCTACAAAAAAGCAGAAGACGGATCAATTGAAGAGCTTTATGCGGAATATGATCCTCAAACCCGCAGTGGACAAGATACCAGTGGTAAAAAAGTAAAAGGAACCTTAGGTTGGGTTTCTGTGCCTCATGCTGTGCGTACAGAGATCAGACTGTATGATCGGTTGTTTAAAACTGCTGACATGAATGCTGTGGAGGACGATTTCAAGAATCATTTGAATCCTGATTCACTGGAAATAATCCAAAATGCAGTCGTGGAACCATCCATGAAAGATGCCAAGGCCGGTGATCAGGTGCAGTTTGAAAGAATGGGCTATTTCCGGGTCGACGAAGATTCTACGGAGAGAAATTTGATCTTCAACAGGACCATCACGCTACGTGACACCTGGGCGAAAGTTCAGGGTAAATAAGGATAGGTAAAATTTCAAGATTATCTTAGGCATGGACTGTCGAGTGTCAGTTCGTTGATGTTTAACACATTTTGATCAGCCATGCCTTTTGAATCACCCCTGAAAGCCTTTTTACACTGGGAGTCAGCCGCCCCCAATGAAGTTTTTTTTAGACAGCCTTTTAACCGAGAATTCAAAACCTGGACGTACGGTGAAGCGGGACAGGAAATCCGAAAGGTAGCCACGGCTTTGCAGGACATGGGGTTGCAAAAAGGAGATCACGTGGCACTTCTGTCTAAGAACTGCGCCCATTGGATCATGAGTGACCTGGCCATGACGATGGCTGGAATGGTCTCAATCCCAATCTATCCGACTCTTAATGCCGAATCAATCAATCACATTCTTGAACATTCTGAATCTAAGGCACTTATCGTTGGTAAATTGGATGATTACTCCAAGCAAAAATCAGGAGTTCCGGATATTCCCGTGATCTCCGTTGAGGCTTTTGGAGAGACCGATGGAACGACCTGGGAATCGATTATCAGTGAAAAAAGTCCCCTCCAAACTCCTTTGGAAATGCAGGGCGATGAATTGATGACAATCATTTACACTTCCGGCACCACCGGTCTACCAAAGGGCGTGATGCACAAAGTGAGCTCATTCACTCAGGTTGCTAACAACTTCGTTGAGATCCTGAAACTAAGTGAGCACCCTAGAGTGTTCTCCTATTTGCCGCTTACGCATGTTGCTGAGAGATGTCTGATCGAATACGTCGGACTGTTCGCAGGAGCCCAATTCTCTTTCCCTGAAACGCTCGACACATTTGCAGAGGACCTAGCCAATACTCAACCGGAAATGTTCTTTGCCGTTCCGCGTATCTGGGGGAAATTCCAGGAAGGAGTCTTGAAGAAGATGCCTCAGAAAAAGCTTGATAAGCTGCTTAAACTTCCGATAATCAGTGGAATAGTCAAAAAGAAAATTCGAGCAAAACTAGGGCTTACAAACGCTGGTTTAGTTGCCTCTGGTGCAGCTCCACTGGCTGTTTCAGTCATGGAGTGGTACGATAAATTAGGTATCAAAATCAATCAGGGTTACGGCATGACCGAGGATTGCATCCTTTCTCATTACAACCTGCCGGGTGCTAATAAATTCGGAACAGTGGGTAAACCAACCAATGGTGTAACCAGCAAACTTTCTGGCGAAGGTGAAATCCTCATCAAAAGTGACTGCCTGATGCTTGGCTACTACAAGGAGCCTGAGAAAACCAAAGAAATGTTCACGGAGGATGGCTTCCTAAGAACAGGAGATGTTGGGGAGTTCGATCACGATGGATACCTCTCCATTACCGGTCGTGTCAAGGATCAATTCAAAACAGACAAAGGAAAGTACATTGCACCTGCGCCTATCGAACTGGAATTCACCAAGAACACAGATATCGAGCAGGTCTGCCTCGTGGGGATGGGGATCCCTCAACCGATTACATTGGTTATTCTTTCTGATCTCGGTAAACAAAAGAGCAAGGATGAACTGAAAGCCAGCCTCTCAGAAACCATGCATAGAATCAATCCTACGCTCGAATCGTATGAAAAAGTGGCCAAAGTGGTGATCATGCAAGAAGAGTGGAGCGTTGACAATGGTCGTCTCACACCTACCATGAAAATCAAGCGTAACCAAGTGGAGAAAATCCACATGCACATGTACAAAGATTGGTTCGAGCAAGAGGGAGACGTGATTTGGGAATAACAAATCAATAAAAATCTTGTGGGACTTTTAGAGTAAGTACAATTGTTGCTTAAAAAGCTGGAAATATGGTGAAAACTGTATTTCAGGGACAAAATCGGTGCTTTATTTACCTAATTCTTTTTACCTTGATGGTGGCCATTGTAATGGTCATTAATCATAAACTAACCTTTTTCGAATGCAACCTCAGAGCAGAGTAATCATTGAGAATGTCCAACCAAATATCGAAGATGGGCGCTACTATGCTAAGTCAATTGTCGGTGATTCTTTCACCATAACTGCCGACATTTTTGCCGATGGTCATGACGAGCTGAACGCTCATCTTCTTTACAGGCCTGCCGGGAAAAAACAATGGAGTGAAACGCCATTCGCATCCCTTGGAAATGATGCCTGGCAAGCCTCATTCGTTACTTCAGAGCACGGATATTATGACTTCAAAGTGGAGGCCTGGGTAGATCATGCGTTGACATGGCACCACGGTTTGGTCAAGAAATTGGAAGCAGGCGTAGATGTAAGCGTCGAGCTAAAAGACGGAATAGATTACCTGAATTTCGTATCAAAGAAGAAGGTAGATGCTGAGACCAAGAATCAGCTAAAAAAGTGCATTGAGGCTATCAAAAAGAATGAAAACAAGGAAGCTCTAAAATTGCTTCACAGTGTTGGAATAGAGAAACTCTTCAGGAAGTACCCAGCCAAAACTTTTAAGTCGTCGTTCGATAAAGGACTGCAGGTTTACGCTGATCGGGAGAAAGCAGTCTTCAGCACATGGTATGAATTTTTCCCAAGGTCGGCATCTGAGACGCCAGGGAAACACGGAACTTTTAAAGATTGCGAGAAACTACTCCCACGAGTCGCCGAGATGGGTTTCGATGTGCTCTACTTCCCTCCCATACATCCGGTTGGAGAGAAAAACCGAAAAGGGAAAAACAACACGGTTACAGCCAAGCCCGGTGATGTTGGGTCACCTTGGGCTATCGGCTCCAAGGATGGTGGCCACAAAGACATTCATCCTGAATTGGGCACTTTGGCTGATTACAAGCGGTTAATCAAAAAAGCCAATGAACTCGGCATTGAAGTAGCCATGGATTTTGCTTTACAGGCCGCTCCAGATCATCCGTATGTTAAGGAGCATCCTTCTTGGTTCAAATGGCGATCTGACGGAACAGTCCAATATGCAGAGAATCCGCCCAAGAAATACCAGGACATTCTCCCTATTTATTTTGAAACAGAAGATCATGAAGCGCTCTGGGAAGAGCTCATCGGAATAGTAAAGTATTGGATAGATGTCGGAGTTAGGGTTTTCCGTGTGGACAACCCGCACACCAAGCCTTTTCATTTTTGGAAGAAATTGATTGCGGATATCAAGGAATACAACAAAGACATCTTATTCCTTTCTGAGGCATTCTCCCGCCCCAGAATTATGGAAGGATTGGCGAAAGCCGGATTTACTCAGTCCTACTCCTACTATACCTGGAGGACGAATAAAAAAGAATTGGCAGAGTACATGACCGAATTGTCCAAAGGGCCGGCTAAGGACTTTATGCGAGCCAATTTTTGGCCAAACACCCCGGATATATTGCCATATGAACTTCAAGGCGCAAACGACACCAAATTCCTCATCCGATACTTCATGGCTTTCACACTTAGCTCCAACGCGGGGGTTTATGGGCCTACTTACGAGTTCTGCATTTCTGAGGCAGTGCCCGGTAAGGAAGAATATTTGAACTCAGAAAAATTCGAGTTGAAGCACTGGGATTGGCAGAAAACCAATCGATTGACAGCACACATGTCGCTGATCAATAAAATGCGTAAGGAGAACAAAGCGCTTCAGAGGACCAACAACATCGAAATTTGTCACATAGACAATGACAACATCTTGGCCTATTTCAAGGACCATCAGGATTCCAAGAACTTCATTTTGTGCGTGTGCAATTTGGATCCTCACAACGCGCAAAGCGGATGGGTTCAGGTTCCGTTGCATTTGGCTGGGATTGGCGGCAATGAACAGTTCAAAGTTCAAGACCTCATCACGCAAAACAGTTTCTATTGGGAAGGTGAATGGAATTTCGTGGAGTTGCGTCCACCTGCCATGCCTTATCATTTACTTAAAATCCAAAAAATCTAGATATGTCCATACCCCATATCAATACCACCAAGTGGAAAGACTTTACTAAGTCAGATGTGTTCAATGGGGTTTTCCTCAGTAAGATTTTACCGGAGTATGTCCAGTCTTGTAGATGGTTTGGTGCGAAAAACACCCCCGTTCGGCATTATAATGCGGAACTGATTGTACCAATGGAAAGTGACAGCCATGTCTATTTCCTCATCATCATTGAGGTGGTTTTTGAGACGGCATACAGTGAGAATTACCAACTCATTCTTGGAAGAACAGAGGCAAATACTAAGCTGCCAGATAACGCTAAAATCGCTGAACTAAGTGCGGATGATGACTCGTGGTTAGTGGTTGACGCACTCTATCTTGATCATTTCAGGAGTTACTTATTTGACAATGTCCAGGCTGCCCAAGTGCTTACTCACCCGGAAGGGGGTAATTTGATATTTGAGAAAGGAAGTTTGTTCGATGAAGTGAAAGTTGAAGAAGTAACTTCAGAAGTATTGAACGCAGAACAGAGCAATACGACGGTCGTCTTCAATGACGCATATTACCTCAAAATATACCGGAAGTTGTTCCGTGATGCCAACCCGGATTATGAACTCACGTACTTCCTATCAGAACAAACCGGCTTCAGCAACAGTCCACGCTTTGCGGGGAGTTTGACATGGAAAAAGGGGGCCTTCCAGGTCACACTAGGACTCATGCAAGCCAAAATTGAAAACGAGGGAGATGCCTGGACACATTTCCTGAAGGTGGTCTATAACTTCTACAACAGATTGGACACCAACAAGACTGACATTTCAAGAATTCATGGACCGGCGCTTTACGAGCCCATACCTCCCGAAAGGCTAGACTTGAACTTGCAGGCTGCCATGGAAGTCTCTACGATGGATGCGGTGCAGAAACTAGCTCAGCGAACAGCAGAAATGCACTTGGCCTTGTTTAAGGAAAAATTCACACAGCGATTTGTGCCAAAAGCATTCAACACAGATTATAAGGCATGGCTCCTTAATAGGCTTATTTACTCCATTGATCAGCGGTATCATCTGCTAGAAAATACCATTCATAAACTAGAAGGTCAGGCGCTCGAATACGCTAATGAATTCTTGCAACACAAGCACCTGATCAAAGACAAAATTCTGAACTTCCATTCGAGCCAGCTCAATTCCATGCGAATTCGAATTCATGGGGATTACCACTTGGGTCAGGTAATCATGGCCGGAGATGATTTTTATATTTTGGATTTTGAAGGTGAGCCGGAAGCCACCATCAGAGACAGAAAAGTCAAGCAACCACCTATGAAGGACGTAGCAGGGATGCTTCGCTCCTTTCAGTATGCTATTTATGCAGTCATTTTCGATGATAATAACAAGCTCGGCATGACTCGTGAGCAACAGTTTGAAATTGGAGAAAAATACTACGCTGCGCTGGTGGGAATTTTCCTTGATCGGTACATTGAGGTGGCCTTCAGAAATGGACTGGACATTGGATACAGACAAGAGATAGATTTTCTCCTACGGTATCACCTCCTTGAAAAAGCTATTTACGAAATGGGGTATGAATTGAACTCCCGCCCTGACTGGGTGGTCATTCCTCTCAAAGGCGTTTTAGACATCATTAAACACTACAAGAATGGACAATAAAATGAAGCACCACAGCCTTTTCACGGATGCGGATGGTCATCTTTTTAAGGAAGGACGGCACTATCGGCTATTCGAGAAGTTAGGCTCCAGAGTTGTTGAAGTGGATGGTGAGAAGGGCGTCTATTTTGCTGTTTGGGCTCCAAATGCCCAGTCAGTGTCAGTTGTTGGAAACTTCAATTACTGGAAATCAAAAGAATTTATGATGTTCCCACGCTGGGATCAGACGGGAATTTGGGAAGGCTTCATTCCCGGTCTGGAAGAAGGTGAGTTGTACAAGTATGCCATTGAAACAAAGTCAGGTCACATCATAGAAAAATGTGATCTCTATGCTTTTGCCTGGGAAGTACCACCAAATACCGCCACGAAAGTTCAGGGTCTTGACTACACATGGAAAGACTCCAAATGGATGAAGAGTCGAGCAAAAAACAATGCATTAGAGGCTCCTTACTCCGTTTATGAGGTGCATATGGGCTCTTGGAAGAAAAAGGGGATGAATGGCGAAGAGGCGCTCTCCTACCTAGATATGATCGAAGAAATGGTCCCTTATGTCAAGGATATGGGTTACACGCACGTGGAGTTTCTCCCAGTGATGGAACACCCGTTCACTGGTTCATGGGGTTACCAGTCTCTTGGTTATTTCGCGCCACAATCACGTTGCGGGAGTCCGCAGGACTTCATGTCTCTGGTAGATGCTTTTCACAATGCCGGTATTGGTGTCATCTTGGATTGGGTTCCAAGCCATTTCCCAGGAGACGCACATGGCATATTGCGCTATGATGGTTCCGCCTTGTACGAACACGAAGATCCAAGAGAGGGCTATCATCCGGACTGGTCGAGCTACATCTACAATTATGGCCGAAATGAGGTCCGTTCTTTCCTCATCAGCAGCGCGATTTATTGGCTCGAAAAATACCACATTGATGGATTGAGAGTTGATGCGGTGGCCAGCATGCTGTACCGAGATTACTCACGAAATGAAGGCGAATGGATACCAAACAAATACGGTGGACGAGAGAACCTGGAGGCCATTTCCTTCCTGAAAGACTTCAATGAGGAAGTCTATCGAAACTTCCCAGACGTCCAAACAATTGCTGAAGAATCAACCGCCTTTCCGATGATTTCACGGCCTACCTTCCTGGGTGGACTGGGTTTTGGGATGAAATGGATGATGGGCTGGATGAACGATACATTGGCCTACTTCAAGCGCGATTCCGTCTATCGGAAATTTCACCACAATGAAATTTCTTTCAGCATAGTGTATGCCTTTACTGAAAACTTTATGTTGCCACTGTCGCACGATGAATGTGTGCATGGGAAAGGATCAATCATGGATCGGATGCCGGGCGACCTCTGGCAGAAATTTGCCAATGCAAGACTCTTGTATTCCTACATGTATACGCATCCCGGCACCAAGCTGAATTTCATGGGCAATGAAATTGGGCAATGGAACGAGTGGAATGAAGAGCGATCGCTGGATTGGCACCTTTTGGAGCATGACCAACACAAAGGCCTTCAGACTGCTATCAAGGACCTCAATAACCTTTACAAATCGGAAAAAGCTCTGCATGAACTGCCTTTTTCTGCCGAGGGATTCGAGTGGATTGACCATTCTGATGCCCAGAATTCGGTTATCGCTTATGTCAGACAATCAGGTGATGAAAAGCTTGTGGTAGTATGCAACTTCACTCCGATCGTACATTCCGATTATAGAATTGGTGTTCCATTCAAGAGTGACTGCCAGGAAATCTATAACTCGGACGATAAGAAATACTGGGGAAGTGGAGTTTCCAATGGGAAAGTTAAAACGGAGAAAACCCCTTGTCACAATAGGGAAAAAAGTATCTCGATTGCACTTCCGCCACTTGGAGTTTGTGTTTTCAAAGAAGTGAAAAAAGGCAAGGAGAAAGCTGCTAAAAGCAGTTCTTCAGTCAAAAAAACACCTACGAAAAGCACTGCGCCTTCCGCCAAAAAAGCAGCATCTAAAAAATCTGCTACAAAATCGACCGCTACTAAAAAGAAGGTCGCTAAAAAGTAGATAGTTTCGCGACCAGTAAAATCAGTAATTTAAAAATGGGCGTCACCAAACACCCCAATAAGTTTATATGCATTCACGGCCACTTCTATCAACCACCACGAGAAAACGCGTGGCTTGAGCAGATAGAAATCCAAGAATCAGCATCCCCATTCCACGATTGGAACGAGCGAATCACTGAGGAGTGTTACGCCACCAATGCGCACGCCCGAATCTTGAATACGGACAACAAGATCGTGGATATCACCAATAACTACGAGCGGATTTCCTTTAACATGGGGCCCACCCTTTTATCCTGGATGGAGCTTCATCGGCCGGACACTTATCAGGCTATTTTGGATGGAGATAAGGCATCTCAAGAGATGTTCGATGGACATGGTTCGGCGATTGCCCAAGTGTACAATCATGCCATCATGCCACTGGCTTCTCGGCGAGATAAGGAAACACAGATTATTTGGGGATTATATGATTTCGAACAGCGATTTGGCCGAAAATCTGAGGGAATTTGGTTGGCAGAAACAGCGGTGGACACAGAAACTCTCGAATGCCTGGCTGATCATGGCGTGAAGTACACCATCCTGGCTCCCAATCAGGCGAAGAGATTTAGAGAAATCGGATCCAAAGAATGGAAAGACGGAATCAACCCGAATAAGGCGTATGTGGTGAATTTAACCGGAGGACGTAGCATCACCGTTTTCTTCTATAATGGCGATGTTTCGCAGGGAGTCGCCTTCAAAGGCTTGCTCAACGATGGTCGTGTATTCGCGGAAGATTTGTACCAAAATCTCCCAAGTGACCCTAATTCCCCTGAGATTCTAAACATTGCAACGGATGGCGAGTCCTATGGCCACCATCACCGACAAGGAGAAATGGCCTTGGCGTTTTGTCTGCAACATTTGGACAAGAACACTGATGCTCAGCTGACAAACTACGGCCACTTTCTGTCACTACATGAACCGAAACACGAGGCAGAGATACATGACAACAGCAGTTGGAGTTGTGCGCATGGAGTAGAAAGATGGAGAAGCGATTGCGGTTGCGAAACAGGAGGCCAACCCGGTTGGAATCAGAAATGGCGAGCTCCGCTACGAGAAGGACTGGATGTCTTAAAAATGAAATTGGATGACTTGTATGAAAAAGTCATGTCCGAATTCCATTCATCGCCTTGGGACTTGAGGGATCGTTTCATTGAGGTGATCTTCAGAAGTGATAATCGCGATTATTCGACCTTCTTTAAAAAACACCTCCCCAACCTCACCGAGAAAGACCGAACGTTAGTCATCCGCATGCTGGAGATGCAGCGAAATGCCATGTATATGTACACGAGCTGTGGCTGGTTTTTCAACGATGTTTCGGGCATTGAGACGCAGCAAATTTTACAATATGCCGATCGAGCGATTCAGCTTGCCGAGCGTGAGAGCGAACTGGATTTGCAGTCAGAATTCATTTCTATTATCGAAAAAGGAGAGAGCAATCTCTCTGACATGGGCACGATCAAAGACATTTATCTGAATCACGTTCGGCCCAAGCGCATGACCTTATCTAAAGTGGGCATGCACTACGCCGTACACGTTCTCTTTTCAGAAGATCCGGATGCCCTTCAGGTGTTTAATTACCAAGTTGAGACGGAAGACTTTATTCGCTTCAAAGGCGGTCAGCAGATTTTATGCGTTGGGCGAGCTACCGTAAGATCCAAAGTCACACTATCGGAAAAGCATTTAAGTTTTGCCGTGGTTTATATTGGCAATCACCACCTTGTTGGCGGCACTTCCAACGAATACGATCCTGAGAGTTTCCAGAAGTTGGTAGAACGTTTGAAGCACAACTTTGAGGAAAGTCAGATCGCTGCGGTGATTTATGATATTGAAAAGCACTTTGACCAAACGAGATTCTCTTTCTTCGATTTGATGAAAGATGAACAAAAGAAAATTCTTGAGGGAGTGGTTGATGGTCACATTAAGGATGCGACAAACTCTATCTCGAGAATTTCTGAAAGCAATTACAGCTTGTTGAAATTGATGCGGAAGCAAGGGTTAACGATCCCTGGAGTGCTGTGGCAAAATCTGATGAGCAAGCTGGAAATCGATCTCACGCAAGCGATCAAAGAATGGTCTGTGAGTTCAGATCACAAGGTGATCATTGATGTTCTGGATGAATTTCAACGATGGGACATTCAACCACGCTCCTCCTTTGGCTTCAAAATCAGTCAAGCCCTCAATCAGCTCATTTCAACAGATTTGAAGGATTTGGATGGCTTGATAGAACTGCTGGATCGTTTGGAGAAAGTCCACTTGGAGGTGAACTTGATTGAGTTGCAGAACTACATTTTCCAAAAGCTGAAAAAGGGTGAGAATAGCGATCGAAAGAGATTGGGACAAAAGATTGACCTAGAAGTAGAGAGCATCAGTTCGTCAGTGAAATAGACCGATTCTGAGGACATAAAAAAAGTGGAACCAAATGGCTCCACTTTTTCTATTTTAAAGTTCTTTACTCTTAAAGAGCAACTACAGAATTCTCTTCGAATGTCAGATTATTTGCAACAAATTTGTCTGCATCTGATTCGTTCATCCAAGTGTTGTCACTTGTGACATATCTGAATTGATACTCTTTTCCAGGCTCCAAATCAAGCGTAGCTCGGAATGTTCCTTGCTTAGATTTTTTCATTGGAGTGGCAGCAGTGTCCCAGTTGTTGAATTCACCTGCAACGAAAACTTTTTTTGCTTCAGCCTCAACGTCGAAAGTAACTTTAACGACTGGCTTAGATTTTAAATACTTCTTTGTGATCATGTCCTTTAAGCGTTTGATTTTGCCGCGAATGTACGATCCGAATCAATCAAAAATGTTAACTCAAGATTAATTTTTCACCGCAAACGATTGAGAATCACTTAGTTTCCTACAAAGAAGATAGAATTCGCCACCATGAGCTTTCCGTTGTACCAAAATGCCCTGAAAAGTACATTGTCAGCAAAATAAACGATCTGTCCCCGACCCTTGTTTTCCACACCGAAAACCAGGGAGTTGGGCAGTGCTTCTTTAACGTATTGCCCGGCAAAACCACTGAGGTGATCCGACTTTGACTTGATCACTCCTACATTTTGACTGTCCAGATATCCGTATCTTCTGCTGGTAGTCTTAAGTGAGTAAAACTCATCGTCGTACCCGTAAGCCATGGGGTGAGAGTTATCCAGGTGAACTCTGAAAACAGCTCCCGGAATGATATTCTTGGCGTAGTTACGTTCCTGATCTTCGTAGCGCTCTAATTTAGAAGCTTCATCTCTTGCATCTTCAGTGGCTTCCATTTCGCTTTTTTCCTGATCCGAATTATAACGACTGAGTTTGGCGTAATCCGAGTCGGCGAATTTTCGTATCGCTCCTTGAAATAGAATGAGTTTACCTCCATCGGAAACCCAGCTCGAAATTTTCTCTAAATCATCCTTTTCCACATTGTAATAACTCCCCTCTTGCATAATCAACACATCGTAATCATCGATATCCGTTCGCCCAATATCTCCGGCGTAAAGCATGGATGTAGGATACTGAAGTTCCTGCTCCAGAAAATACCACATGGCTCCATAATTCGTGACGCTCGTCCCCTCGCCCGCAAGCATGGCCACTTTGGGGGCTTCCAGATATCTGATGTCCGAAGACCCAATGTCCGGGCCAGCATCCATGAATCCGGTTTGAATTGGATAAGCTTTTCGTCCATTGGCATTGGCCAACCCAATCACCCTTGAGTTGAAATCCTTCATGTGTTCATTGTCCCGCTCAGACACAATCAGTGTTCCCCTTCCGAATGTTTGGCCACCAATTCTCATCTCTCGAGTGGAGAATCGAACCTTGACTTTGTTCTTCAATAATTCCGACAAAAAAGTCGCGTCAGCCAGACTGTTCCATTTAAAGAAATAGGCGTAGACATCTGATTCAACCTCATTCTCGGAAAAAGACGATTTCGATTTTTCGCGAACATTCAAGCTTGTACCGGTAGCATAAGCTTCCATTCCATAAATGTACGGCACAGCCCAAGCGGTGATGTCGTAGGTCAGCGAATCCACCAGGGCTGTATTTGGTTCAAATAATATTTTAGTCAGAACGCCCTTCGGCTGATTCACACTCACTACCAGGTCATTCGGACTAATGGAAAACGATCGTTCACGGCCGGATCCGTAGTGGTAACCTTTTAAGCCTTTTTGATTTGATGCAGCCCCGTACTTAATTCCATTGGCATCCAGCCAATTCATCAGGTGGTTCATTTTATCCTGATTATCTGATTTGAGTACGAATGACTTGTATTTTCCTGTAACCGGAGTATCAAAAAACTTCTCAAACTCCGAAAGAACCATAGCAGCATTATCAGCCGTCACCTCGATGGTCGAGAGGCCTGTGGTTTTATGGTGGGTGATCCTATCCAACAGTGTGAGCGTGTCGCCCTCTTGTTTTAACACCCCAAGTCCACCCCGTCCATGACCAGCCTGTTCATAGGTCATGCCAATGGCTCCATTGTAGGTTGGATACGTGTCGCCATAGCTTGGATAGAGTAAATCGAAATATTGCTTGGTGAAATAGAACCAATCGTTTTCATCAAAATACTTCGCGTGGTTCCTGCCGATGGTTTCCTGAAAATCTCTTTGCCATTCTGTGATCAACTCGTGATAAGGCTGGGCCGCCGGAGCGAAATAATACGGGCTATTGTAGCCTTGCTCATGAAAATCCACGTGAATGTGCGGCATCCACTTATTGTACTCTTTGATTCTTTCTTTGGACTCAATTTGCGTTTGCCATGCCCAATCTCTATTTAGGTCAAACAAGTAGTGATTTTGTCTTCCACCGGGCCATGGCTCCAGGTGTTCCACCGTCTGTGGATCAGGATTGAATGGCAAATTTCCGTACTGATTGTAAAAATTAGCATAGCGATCCCGACCATCTGGGTTGATGCATGGATCAATAATAATAACCGTGTTTTCCAGCCATTTCTGGCCTTTGTCAGATGTTAGGATCTCATAGATTGTGACCATGGATGCCTCCGTGGAATTCGCCTCATTGCCGTGGACGTTATAGCTCAACCAAACGATAGAAACATTTGTGGTCGGTGCGCCATCCAGCATATTTGCTCGTCTGAGATTATCCTCACGAATGGTTTCCATTCGTGCCATGTTTTCATCAGAAGCAACATAGGCCAAGACCAAAGGCCTGTTCTCATAAGTACGACCATATTCTTCTAGCTTGACTTGTCCTGAGTTTGCCGCTACATGCTCGAAGTAATCGACAACATCCGCATGTCGAGAAAACCTTGATCCAAGTTCGTATCCAAGAAATTCAGAAGGGGATTGCAGCTGAGCTTGTGTGAAAAACGCTGAAGCTAGAAATAGGGAGATTAAAGTTGTTCTCATGTTGAATTTTAGTTGAAGGACGAAAATAGTCCATTGTCAGGACGGATGAAAACAAAAAAGCCCAGCCAAACGGCTGAGCTTTCTGTGATTCGCCCAGGGCTCCCCGGCATTCCTGCGTCAGCCGGGGCAGGCTTCTCGCCCATTAGTAACAAAAAAAGCTCAGCATTTAGCTGAGCTTTCTGTGATTCGCCCAGGGCTCCCCGGCATTCCTGCGTCAGCCGGGGCAGGCTTCTCGCCCATTAGTAACAAAAAAAGCTCAGCATTTAGCTGAGCTTTCTGTGATTCGCCCAGGGCTCGAACCTGGAACCCCCTGCTTAGAAGGCAGGCGCTCTATCCAGTTGAGCTAGCGAACCTTCAAAAAAACAAAAATCGAAGGAGGGATTATTTCATGATCCCTTTTTGGAGACCTTGAAACAAAATGCCGATACCAAGGTATCAGCACAACCTCCGTGTCCGCCTCGCTCAAGTAAACTTGACTCGGACGCACTCCGGTTGCTGCTAACGCAGCATTTTGTTTGCGGAGAGAGGGGGATTCGAACCCCCGGTACGATTTCTCGTACGCATGTTTAGCAAACATGTGGTTTCAGCCACTCACCCACCTCTCCGTGGTGTTTCTGAAAAACGGATGCAAATATAGGATTTCGATTTTTTAAACCGTACCCTGAGACTAACTTTTGATCAAGGAAATTTGTTTTTCTATTTCCTCTGGGTTGATCGCATGATGAGACGCATCAAAAACCGCTTTACCTTCATGAACTAAGATAATCTGAGGTGATTGATGAATCACCCCCAATCGACCAGTGATCTCGTTGGAGATGTCTCGATGAGCCAACAAATCCAGGTAGTAGAATTCAAAATCATCGTTCAATTCTAATTCTGATATTCTGGACTTGGCAAAAGCGCTGGTACCGCATGTCACGCTGTGCTTAAAAAGCACGACCGGCTTCTCCTTGGATAACTCAATTGCAGCATTGAGGTCTTCAATCGACTCAAGGGTTTGCCATCCCTCTTGTATGGCTCCACCCGACATTAATGATGATAAAAATCCCATAATCTTATTCTACCGCAAAGCTACTACGACTGACCTAGGATGTGATAACTCTGGTGTCATCATTTTGACATCATGGAATCATTCATCGTTAGCGGTTAGCGATGGTGATTGGTCGAACCTATCCGGATGTATCCGATGCAGATGCTCGTCGATAGCTACAACTCGACGGTCAATGTGTTTTAAGAATTTATTCACGTCGGCTTGCAACACCACTATTTGACCGTCATAAGAATCAATTCCACTATTGAGCTCCAATTCATCACGGTCTCGTTCCAGCCCATTTCTTGTAATACAGCTTTCATTTAGGAAGTCGTAAAATGCCTTGATACTGTATTTGCCCTCGAATTTGGAAATATCCTTCATGGTCTTCTTGTATTCATGATGACCAATTAATGCTTCTGTTCCCGGTTCATTTAAGAAATCAAGAACCACCGAGTCATAATGATGTATTTGAGTCAATACCTCCTTGGTATACGATCGGAAATCCGGGTCAACGCAGAACTCGGACAACCCCTGGTAATCCTTGAGAACATCCGAAATTTTTAACCATTGAGCCGTGAGTCGGTCATAGGTTTCTTCTATTGTTATGATTTGACCAAAGCCAGACGCACTGTATTTAATTAAAGCGGAGATAAGAATGAATCGAAAAAGCATATCTAAAAATTTTATCCAAATTTCGATCCGACATTGATAAATTGAGTTCGGTGATATTCTGTATAATATCCTCGATATTTCAATCCAGAAGTTCGTCCGTATTTTTCCTGATCTATTGGCATTTCTTAGATGATAATTTTACCGGGTGTTTAGAAAACTCAATATTGGAAACAAGCTCGCTCTAATCCTGATAGCATTTGCGCTAGCGGTAACGGCATTCCTGTCTGCTTCATTTTATCTGCAGTTCGAACAGGCACTCAGGGAACGTGTATTACTTCAGCTCTCATCAGTGAAGCAATTGAAAATGTCTCGAATTAAAGCTGAGCTGCAGGATCGCATGGTTTACTTTCTAGAGACTGATTCATCTGAAAATACGGGTTTTGAAATCTTACAGATTGCCAATGAACTCCCTAACCAGGTGCTAGGCTATGACCTGACCGAATTCAAAAAGGGCAATTCTTCTCCAAGAATGATTGATTTAACGTATCAGAATCCCCAGAAAGGCATGACCATTTTGTTCATTCATGAAACAAATGGAGCATATAAGATTGGGTTGGTGAGACTACCCGAAGTTCAGGAAATTCTACTGCAGAGGACAGGACTTGGTGAAACAGGCGAATCCTATTTAGTTGATGAAAAATTTCGTCTGATTTCAAGATCCAGATTCACGTCCAAGAACAACGACCTTCTGGAGATAAAAACGCAAGGAGTCACGCAGGCTTTCCAGGGCAATCCGGGAGCCGATGCGTTTCAGGATTACCGAGGCATTCAGGTCTTAGGTGCGTTTGAAATGCTTGAAATGTATGACCTTAAGTGGGTCATTATGAGTGAGATAGACTATGACGAAGCAATGGCTCCTTTGAGCTCAGTTCGGAATAATTTAATGATCACCCTGATCATAATTATGGCCTTCATCTTTATCGTCTCCTACTACCTATCTGGTCTGATTGTCAAGCCAATCGTCGCGATGGAAAATCGCTTAATCAATCTTTCAAAAGGTCTACTGGAACGTCCTCCGATTCCTGATCGACAGGACGAGATTGGTCACATGTTTACCGCACTTGACAAAGTGATCAAAGCACTGGAAGAAACGGTGTTATTTGCCGGGAAAATCGGTGATGGAGATTTTGAAGCCGAATATGAAAAGCTCAGCGATGAGGACAATCTGGGATCTGCACTATTGGAAATGAAGCGGCAACTAAAGGCATACAAAGAGAACGAAAGAATGCTGTTAGCTAAGAATCAGCGATCGCTTGTGGATGGTGAGGAAAAAGAAAGAGCAAGATTATCTAAAGAACTACACGATGGTCTTGGCCCCATCTTGACCAGTCTCAGGATGCAGATTCAAGCAACAGAGCTGAATCAGACGATTAAAAATGATTTGCTCAATAGAATGGACGAAACCATCCGAGAAGTCAGGAACATGTCTAACAATCTCATGCCGAGTGTATTAAAGGATTTTGGTGCAGGAGAAGCCATCGGTAACCTGGTGAAACAATTATCGGAGAACTCAGACGTAGAAATAATGTATAAGAATGATATGCACCCCAATTCTCAGATCCATGATGAGGTGCAGATTACGCTATACAGAGTGACTCAGGAGGCGATTAACAACGCTTTAAAACACTCCAACTGTCAGGAAATAAAGATATCGATCTCTGAATTTGATGAGTATATCGGTTTATTTGTTTTTGATAATGGTGAAGGATTTGACCTGAACCAGGTGAACAACGGAAATGGTATCAGAAATATCCACGAGCGGATTAAACTCGTAAATGGTAAAATAGAGATGACATCTGATCCATCCGGAACGAAAATGGAAATAGAAATCCCCAAGATATGAGTGCAATTCGATTAGTCGTGACAGATGACCATCAGCTCTTCAGAGAAGGGCTTATCTCTTTGCTTAAGAAGAATGAAGAAATTGATGTGGTCGGTGAAGCCGCAGATGCAGATCAGCTTTGGGCCCTGCTTGAAAAGGAAGAAATTCATGTGGTTTTGGTTGACATCTCAATGCCGGGCATGAATGGACTGGAAGTGATTTCAGAAGCCCGAGAAAAATATCCAGCAGTCAAGTTCATTGTATTGACGATGCACGCTGAGGGGCAATATGTGGTCAAAGCGGTCCGCAATGGAGCTCAAGGATATCTGATCAAAAATGCTGATGAGCAGGAACTGATAACCGCCATTCGTGAGGTGGCTTTGGGTCGAAAGTACTTCAACAGTGAGATTTCCCAGCTTATGATCGGCAACATGGCCATTGAGGGGGAGTCTCACAAGAAACTATCAGAACGCGAATCCGAAGTTTTGCAACTTGTTTCAGAAGGAAAGACGACCAAGGAAATTGCCGAGGAATTGTTCGTGAGTGCCCGGACGGTAGAAACTCATCGTGTGAACATGATGAAAAAACTCAATGTTCAAAACACAGCCGAAATGATCAAAAAAGCCGCTAAACTGGAGCTCATCTAACCCCCTTCAGTATTTCTACCGACCGCATTTTACGAGATTGCATGGATTGATCAGCCTTTGAGCTAAGTCTACTTTAGCATCGTAAACCAAAGTATCATGAGCGTTTTCGATGTAGTCACCATTTTGATCCTCTGTTCGGGAGTTTTTCTCTTTATCAACACCTACTTCTTCAAACTTCCTACGTCCATCGGTCTCATGATCATGGCACTTCTGCTCAGTCTTTTCGTGCTAGTAATTGGCAATTTGCACCCTGAATATCACCTCGCTGAGCAGATCAAAGAATATGATTTCACGGAGGTCATGTATCGCTTCGTGCTGAGCGTCATGCTCTTTGCGGGGGCTTTGAATATTGACTTCCAGAAATTAGGCAAGCAGATTACACCGGTTCTCATACTGACTCTCTGTGGTGTTTTGATCTCGACAGCCACAATTGGTGCGCTGACATATTTCATCGTTGGCGTCTTGGATCTGAGCTTGTCATTTTTAGAATGTCTGGTATTCGGAGCACTCATTTCCTGTACCGATCCGATTGCCATCACAAAAAACATTAGACGTTTTCATCTATCTGAGGCACTGGAGGTAAAGGTTAAAGGCGAGTCCTTGCTCACTGGCTGTTTTTCCATTGTGCTTGCCTGGACTTTGATGAATATTTATCAAGAACAAACGACCATGGGCACCCTAGAAGCTTGGGAGGTGGCCATGATCGTCACTAAAGACCTAGTAGGCGGGTTCATAGTGGGCGTACTCTTTGGCTGGTTTGGGTACGCCCTACTTCGCTTCGTAGACAATGACGTAGTAGAAGCAGAAGTATTAATCACTTTAGCTCTGGTCATGGCGGGCTCCTATTTAGGTGACTTACTTGCCGTAAGTTCAATGCTTGTCGCCGTACTTACCGGCTTGATTGTAGGAAATTTCGGAAGGAACAAGGTCACAGGCGAGCATGCCGTGGGCGCTTATGTCTATAAGTTTTGGAACTTACTGGAGGAGACTCTGGCTGCCATGTTATTCGTTCTTATCGGGTTTGAAATGTTGGTCATTCCACTTCAGTTAGATTACCTCGCGGGTGGTTTTTTCGCAGTTGTGGTGGTATTGTTTTCAAGATGGCTGAGCATGTTCATTCCCGTTCGGCTGATGTCACTTCGCAGGTCTTTTGATGATTCCACTGTGATGGTTCTCACGTGGGGGGCCTTGCGAGGTGGCCTGCCGGTGGCTTTTATTTTGTCATTGCAGCCATTTCCGGGCAAAGACATTTTGCTCACATTTACCTATGTGGTGGTTGTTTGCTCAGTGCTGTATCAAGGTCTAAGCATTGGGACGGTTATGAAAATCTACCAGAGCAAGAACAAAATTCAGAAAGGCGCAGAAGAACAAAATATGCCCTTAAAAGAAGCCGCCTGACCTACTCCATAGCCTCAGAAACAGGGTTGAATTTTCTGGACGCAAAATCGAACTTTCGAATAATCAGCCTGGTTCCTTTGTCGTAGGTGAAATAATTCCACACCCAATTATTAAGCGTGATCAATCGGTTTCTGAAACCTACGAGGTATAGAATATGGATAAACATCCAGACTAACCACGCAAAGAAGCCCTTCAGATGAAGTCCTCCTGGCATATCCACAACTGCTCTATTTCTGCCCACGGTGGCCATTGATCCTTTATCTAAATAACTGAACGGTTTCATTTCCTTGTTGAGGGTCGCTCTATGAATATTCAGTGCCAAATGCTTCCCTTGCTGAATGGCAACAGGGGCTAGCATTGGATGACCGCTTGGGTAATCATCTGATTTCATGGCAGCTACATCCCCTATGGCAAAAACATCCTCATATCCCGTGACCTGATTGACCTGATTGAAATGATTCACTAAAATCCTGCTTTTCTCGACCGCTTCTTCAGGAAAACCCGGGAGAATTCGTCCCTTAACTCCTGCCGCCCAAATCACAGTGTCTGCCGGGATTTCCAAGTCTCCCGTTCGAATGACACTTTTCTCATAATCCTCTACAAATGAATTTAGATGGACCTTCACCCCCATCTTTTCAAGATATCTCAGAGCCGTCTTTCCTGAGGATTCCGACATGCCATTCAAAAGCCGACCGGTTCCTTCAATGAGATATATATTCATCAAATTAAAATCCAGATTCGGATGGTCCTTAGGCAGAACGTGAGCCTTCAATTCGGCAATAGAGCCGGCCATCTCCACCCCCGTCGGTCCTCCGCCCACTACCACCACATTCATCATTTTTTGGAGAATATCTTGATCCTGTACCAACTCGGCTTGCTCCAGGCTTTGTAACAAATGACTTCTGATATCAAGCGAGTGTACCACACGCTTCAGCGGCAGGACTTTCTCTCTGAAATTTTCTTTTCCGAAGTAGTTAGTGACCGATCCATTGGCGATGACCAAATAGTCATATTCCAACTCACCTACCTTAGTAACCACTTTCTTTGTATCCAAATCCACTCCTGTAACTTTGACCATCCTGAAGACATAATTCCCATGCCCCTCAAATGATTTTCTCAGTGGACCTGAAATTGAATCCGGCTCCAAACCAGCAGTAGCCACCTGATACAGTAAGGGTTGAAACGTATGGTAGTTGTTACGATCCAGCATCACCACCTGCACTGGGACTTTTCTTAGAGATTTCGCAAGATTTAAGCCCGCAAAACCGCCTCCGATAATTACGACCCTTGGTAGTTCGCTTTCAGGGACTGTCAACTTAAGATGAGAAGGAATGGACATGTTTGGCTTGGTTTATCTTACAACAATTTTCACGGTACTTTAGATCAGCAAAATCGAACTATTTGTCAAATAATTTGCGTTTGATCACATGCTCAAAATAGCTTGGTCTAGAATCTACAATCATCCACTTCCACAAGGACACAGATTCCCGATGGAAAAGTATGAATTGCTGCCTGCACAGTTGCTTCATGAAGGAATCGTCACCCAGGAGCAATTCTTCGAACCAAGAAAACTTACGGAAGAAGAAATCCTGGCGGTGCATGATGCTGAGTACTGGAGAAAGCTCCAGAATCTTGAATTAAGTAGATCGGAAGAACGTCAAAGCGGTTTTCCAATAAGCCATGAACTTGTTGACAGAGAAGTCACAATTAATGGAGGAACCATCCAATGTGCAGAGTTTGCCCTTAAATATGGTGTGGCGATGAACATCGCTGGGGGCACCCACCACGCGTTCACAAATCGAGCTGAGGGATTCTGTCTCTTGAATGACCAAGCCATAGCTGCCAGGTATCTTCTAAACCATAAACTAGCTTCACGAATTTTGATTGTTGATTTAGATGTGCATCAAGGAAACGGAACAGCTGAAATTTTCAGAAATGAAGATCGAGTTTTCACATTCAGCATGCACGGTGAAAAGAATTATCCGCACAGAAAAGAAAAGTCCGACTTGGATATTGAACTACCTGATCATACCGACGACAAAACTTACCTCAACTTGCTAAGTTCAAATCTTGAAAAGGTGCTTGACCGTTTCCAACCAGATTTCATGTTTTATCAAGCCGGGGTAGACGTTCTATCCAGCGATAAACTTGGCCGTTTGGCCGTTTCGATAGAAGGTTGTGCAGCCCGAGACCGCATTGTTATGGAAAGGGCACATGGACATTCAATCCCAGTCGTGATAACCATGGGCGGAGGTTATTCCGCTGAAATCAAAACCATCCTACGAGCTCATCAGAATACGTTTCAAATTGCTTCTGAAATACTTGCATAGGCAATTTCATTTATTCTTTAAAATTCCTAACTTACTTTAGGTCATAAAAATAAACCTGTGTACTACCTAATCTACACCAGTCAAGAGACCGAACCAATGAGCAACCAAATGCTTTTGGATTTACTGTCACAAGCTAATTCAAGAAACAAAGAATTAGATATAACGGGTGTATTAATCTACTTGAAGGACCGATTTATTCAATTACTAGAGGGTGATGTCAGGCATGTTTACGAAGTATACTCTTCCATCGAGCGTGATCCCAGACATCATCATGTTACTTTGCTGTTGACAGGATATCATACTGAACGACTTTTTCCGGATTGGTCCATGGCCTTTAAACGATCTACTGCCGAAGAATTTGAAGAAGTCTCAGGAATTCAATTTCTTGATGATGTTCAAGAATTAAAGGACTTGGATAATGACAGTCATCCGGCATTAATGTTTATTAAGCACTTTAATAATCAGCTACTAAATCATTACAAAATTGAACTTTCGGATTCCTGATTGCATTAAAACCAACAGAATCAATTAACCAACCTTGGATTCCAATAACCCTAAAAGTGCCGGATTCGGAACGGCACCCGTTTTCTTAACCGCCATTTCAACCATTCTCGGGGCTATCCTTTTCTTGCGATTCGGATATGCGGTGGGATCTGTGGGCTTTATGGGAGCGTTGGCAATTATTGCGGTTAGTCACATGGTCACCATTCCTACCGCCATGGCCATCGCAGAAATCGCGACCAATGAAAAAGTTGAAGGTGGCGGGGAATATTACATTATATCTCGATCGTTCGGCCTTAACATCGGAGCTGCAATAGGCATAGCACTTTATTTTTCACAGGCCATCAGCGTTGCTTTCTACGTCATTGCGTTTGCGGAAGCGTTTAAACCGGTCATAGAGTTTCTGAATAATTCATACGGACTCGGAATCACAGATATCAGAGTTGTGAGCGTGCCGGCTCTAATCCTCCTGGCAGTTTTGATGTTGACCAAGGGAGCTGATCTTGGCGTCAAAGCACTATATGTTGTTGCCGGAATTCTATTTCTGTCATTGATCATGTTCTTCCTTGGTGGCCCAATTGAAGAGGCTGCCGCTCAGGGTGGAAGTAAGCTTTTTGACAAAATGGAAGGTGGGGATAGTTTTTTCATCGTGTTTGCTATTTGTTTCCCGGCCTTTACCGGAATGACTGCCGGAGTTGGATTAAGCGGGGATCTTCGAAACCCTCGCAAATCCATTCCATTGGGAACGCTTTCAGCTACAATTATAGGAATGCTCATTTATGTGGCTTTGAGCTACAAGTTCTCTGTCTCCGCTATTCCGGATGACCTGGTCAATGATGATTTGATCATGTCTAAAATCGCACTTTGGGGACCAATCATCCCGATTGGCCTGGCATGTGCGACCGTTTCGTCGGCTCTGGGCTCAATACTCGTTGCACCAAGAACACTGCAAGCTCTCGCACAGGATAAGGTGTTCCCAAGCTCTAAATTCAATGGCTTCCTTTCGCATGGCAAGGGAGCAAAGAATGAGCCGATGAATGCTACAGCAGTAAGTCTTGTGGTCGCGTTATTTTTTGTCCTGTTAGGAGACGTGGATATCGTAGCAAGGATCATTTCCATGTTTTTCATGGTCACGTATGGTGCGTTGTGTTTGATCTCTTTTTTACAACATTTCGCGGCAGACCCTTCTTATCGGCCATCCTTCAAGTCCAGATGGTACATCTCGCTCGCCGGAGCAATCTTGTGCATCTACCTGATGTTCAAAATGGAACCTTTGTTTGGGTTCCTGGCGGTCATTTTCATGGTGTTGATTTACCTGGGGATTTCACGGCATTTGGGAGGAAAACAAGGGATGGCACAAATCTTTCAAGGGGTCATTTTTCAGGTGAGCCGGAATCTTCAGGTGTTCTTACAAAAGGCCGACAAGGAGGTCATCCAATCCTGGCGACCTTCCATGATCTGTATTTCAGAAGATTCATTCAAACGAATTTCGGCCTTCAAATTGATGACATGGATTTCGCACAGATACGGGTTCGGCACCTACCTCCATTTCATCAATGGCTATGTCTCCAAGGAATCTTGTGCGAGCGCAGAAGAGGTGTTGGACCAGCTCGTAAAGCAGGCTGACTTCTCCGACAGCAACGTGTACTTTGACACGATCATCTCTCCTTCCTTCACAACTGCTGTGGCACAGTCTATTCAATTGCCGAGTGTTTCCGGAAAAACGAGCAACACCTATTTGTTCGAATACTTCAGAGACGAGCAAGGGTGTACTTCAGACATTCTCGATAACCTTTCTTTGGTCCAGTCAGCAGGGTTCGACATGTGCATTCTTTCTAGCTCTGAACGAGGCTTTGGCTTCCAATCCCAAATTCATATTTGGATTACAAAAGGAGATGTAGAAAATGCCTCATTAATGATTCTTCTGGCTTACATCATCGCCGGTCATCCCGATTGGAAAAAAGCTCAGATCAAGATTTTCGCCATCTTTCCAGAGGATGAAATCACGGAGCAAAATGATCAGTTGATTGAACTCATTGAAGAAGGTCGATTGCCGATTTCACATAGAAATGTGGTCGTATTTCCTCAAACTGATGAGCGAGGCACGAAGCAAATTATCAAGGAAAAATCAGATGATGCCGACCTCACAATTATTGGATTCAGAGGTGAAAGCACCAAGCAACTGGGCAAGGAAGTCTTTGAGGGTTATGACGGCATGGGCAACATCCTTTTTGTAAATAGTCTGAGTCCTAAGAGAATTCGATAGTTATCACCCTCACTCTTCACAAAGCCAAAGCACTGGTTCAGCGTCTTTAAGCCGGCAGTACCGCTTATCTAAAAAATCATTAATTATATCTCCTCTTCTGGATATTTCATTTGCACCATTCTAATTTAGCGGCCTCATGAATTGGGCATCTTCCATATCGGATTTAGAACTGATTTTCATCGGCTGCTTTGTCGTATTCTACTTGCTTTATTTAATCAGGGCAATCAGAATTGGACGAAAGCTTGGCAATCCTATTTTCAGAATTCTCCCAAAGCTGTTGGTTCGTGGGGCGGCATTCGCATTATTGATAATTTCCTTATTAGGACCATCATTTGGCGAGACCAGTCGAGAGATCAAAACGATTGGCAAGGACATGTTCATCTGTCTGGATCTTTCAGAGTCTATGAACGCATTTGACATTCAGCCGACCAGACTGGAGCGCATCAAATTCGAGATGAAAAACATCGTGGAAGCCTTCAACTCCGATCGGATTGGGATGATCATGTTTTCCAATGAAGCGTTCATGCAGTGTCCCCTGACCTACGACAATAACGCCCTGAACTTGTTCATCCAATCCTTGCATACGGGTCTGGTTCCAAGTACGGGAACCGATTTTGGTCCTCCGCTCAAAATGGCCTTTGAAAAACTGAAGGCTGAAGAAGGTGCCGAAAGCCGACAGAAATCGCAAATCATTGTGTTGATTAGTGACGGAGAAGATTTTGGCGAGGAGACGGACGAGATTGCTGAGGAAATTGAAGACGAAGGGATTCGCCTTTTCGCCCTAGGGGTCGGAACAGAGCAGGGTTCAAAAATCCAAACATCCAGAGGCTACAAGCGCGATCAAAACGGTGAGGAAGTTGTCAGCCGTTTGAATTCAAAATCACTCCAAGACCTGGCAAGAAAGACAGGCGGAGAATACTTCGAAATCAATGATCGACAGAATGACGTTGAGCGAATGATCAACTCCATCAACGCTATTGAAGGTGAGCTCCGTGACTCAAAAGAAGTGGATGCCAAATCCAACAAATATTATTATTTCCTCATGGGGGCTCTGGCACTGTTGGTCATCGACGTACTATTTCAAATTCGATTATTTAGGGTTTAACAAATTTTAGAATCGATTGAACTTAAAGACCTGTTAATCGTTCTAATTTCGCAACTATGGTAAAAGTGGTATTTCTTATTCTGGCATTGATCTCGACTGATCCAAGAGAGATTTCTAAGGTTAATTCCTTGAAGAAGAATGCAGCCGAAGCTTTCAAAAAAGGGAATTTCGAGAAAGCCATCGAACAATATCAAATCCTTGATTCACTCGGTGTTGAGGATCCGGCATTGAAGTTGAACCTTGCCCATGCTTTTTACCAATTAAATGACACCACAGGCGCCTTGAATAATTACCAGGCGGTCTTGAATGCACCGAATAAGAAACTGCGTTCCGTGGCTTATCAGCAGCTTGGAGTGATGAAAAAGGAGACTCAGAAATACGAAGAGGCACTTCAATATTTGAAGTCTAGTTTAAAAGCAGACCCAACCAATGAAGGAGCACGTTACGACTATGAGTTAGTGAAGAAGCTCCTAGAAGAGCAAAAGAAACAAGAACAAGAGCAGCAAGATCAGAATCAGGAAGATCAGGACCAGGAAAACCAAGATCAAAATCAGGATCAGGAAAACAAGGACGAGCAAAAAGGCGATAAAGACCAGGAGCAAGAACAGCAAGACGGAGAAAAAGAAGAAAGCGATCAGGAAGAGGACGGAGAGAAAAAAGAAGGTGAAAACGAGGAAGGTGAAGAGCAGGAAGCAGAAAAGGAGCCCTCTCAGGAGGAAATGATGCAGGAGAAATTAGAAGAAATGAACATCAGTCCTGAAAAAGCCAAGATGATCCTTGAAGCGATGCGAAATAACGAGGTGCAATACCTGCAGCAACAGCGCAGAAAACCTACCAAGCGTCCTCCTAGCGGCAAACCCGATTGGTAAGTCGGGAATTGACATTGCTTCCTTCGATTTTTGCGCAGCAAATTCCGATCTTTGCGGTCGAAAACATTAAACCAAAAATTACATGAAAGAAGTATATATCGCTTCAGCAGTTCGAACCCCCATCGGAAGTTTTGGAGGAGCGTTATCAGGATTTACCGCCGTGCAGCTTGGCGCCATTGCTATTAAAGGTGCCGTAGAAAAAGCCGGAGTATCAGCTGATCAGGTGCAGGAAGTCCTGATGGGCAATGTGGTATCCGCCAACCTCGGTCAGGCTCCTGCCAGACAAGCCGCTATAGAAGCAGGAATTGGTCACAATGTCCCATGCACCACCATTAACAAAGTTTGCTCGTCAGGAATGAAGTCGGCCATGTTCGGTGCACAATCCATCATGACAAGTCAAAACGATTTGGTTGTTGTGGGCGGTATGGAAAGCATGAGCAACATCCCCTACTACATCCCTAAAGCGAGATTTGGTTACAAGTATGGCAATGCTGAATTGGTCGACGGGCTACAGAAAGATGGGCTTTGGGAGGTGTACAACAACTTCGCAATGGGAAATTGTGCCGATCACACAGCGAAGGAAATGAATATTTCTCGTGAGGAACAGGACGAGTACGCCATCAATTCTTACAAACGCACCGCAGCATCCACAGAAGCGGGCCTATTCAATGATGAAATTGTCCCGGTTGAAATTCCACAGCGCAAAGGCGATCCGATGGTCATGAAAGAGGATGAGGAATTCAAAAATGTAAACTTCGATAAGATTCCTGGTTTGCGCCCTGTCTTTAGCAAGGAAGGCACAGTTACTGCAGCCAACGCGTCTACCATCAATGACGGAGCTTCTGCAATGGTTCTGATAAGCAAAGAGAAAATGGAAGAGCTGGGCTTGACTCCCATCGCCAAGATTCGAGGTTTTGCTGATGCAGCTCAGGATCCTTTGTGGTTTACTACTGCTCCTGCCCTGGCCATTCCAAAAGCCATCAAGAATGCGGGTATAGAAGCTTCAGATGTGGACTACTATGAAATCAATGAGGCATTCTCAGCTGTAGCCATAGCCAACATGAAAGAATTAAACCTCGATCCTGAAAAAGTAAATGTGAACGGCGGAGCAGTCGCCATTGGTCATCCTCTGGGTGCCTCTGGAGCAAGAATCATGGCCACTTTGACCTCAGTGCTAAAGCAGAAAAGTGGATCCATCGGTGTTGCCGGAATTTGCAACGGTGGTGGTGGAGCAAGCGCCATTGTAATCGAACGAGTTTAAAATCCAAACAATGAATAATTTTACCTATCCGTCGTTAGGCGGATAGGTTTTTTTGTGTTTATGCAACTGGTGAGGAGAAACTACATTTTACAACTTCAAATAAGAGGAGTGTTGCTCGTGGCAATGCTCGTTTTCGGCTATTGGAGTTTTTCCCAAACGCCGGTTGTCACCTACCACGATTCCACCCATATTTTCGTCAAAGAACGATATGCTTTCATTGATGGTGACAGCTCGAAAGTTCATGGCCCGTACCAGATGTTCGACATCTACGGCGCTCTGATCATCACAGGAAACTACGAAAGCGGCAAACGTCAGGGAACCTTCTTCAATTACTATCCCAATGGCAACAAACAGCGCGAAACGACTTACCAAAATGGACTCAGAGAGGGAGTCACGAAAGTCTATGACTCTGATGGCTCATTAATCCAGGAGGCTTTTTTCGAGAAAGATACACTGTCCGGAAGGCTCAAACTGTACAACAAGCAGGAACAGTTAATAGGTGAAACCGAATTCAAAAAAGGAAAACCGGAAGGTCTTGTCATTGAATATTATCCTGGCGGAGGCATAAAAGAAGAGACCCAGTACGCCAACGGGAAACCAAATGGATACACCCGACACTTTTATGAAAACGGCGTGAAAAATCTGGAAGCAACTTACTCCGGAGGCTTGCTCAACGGAAGCTATAAGACTTTCTACCCTTCCGGGGAACTGGAGATGGAAGTCTTTAACGAACAAGGAAGGAGAACAGGCTTCATCCGACACTTTTATGAAAACGGACAGTTGAAATCAGAGGGCAACTATGTCAATGGACGTCTGAACGGTGAAATGATTGTGTTTTTCGAAAACGGTGACATCAAGGCTGAGTACAAGTACAGCAAGGGCAGCAAGATTGGAACCAACACAGAATATTTTGATAACGGGAAAGTCAAACTGAAATCAGAATATTCGGCTTCCGGAGAAGCTATAATTGTTGAGTACAATCAAGATGGAAACAAAGTCTCCGAAAAATCAACGATCAATGATCAACCGATAAACGAATGGCTCTATTACGACGATAACGAAAAGGTCAAACTTCGCGAAACCTATCAAAATGGAAAGCTGCATGGAAAGCGCAACTACTACGAATCCGGTGACATTATTAAATCCGAAGAATACTTAAGAGGACTAAAGTGGGGCGAATCGGTGGAGTACTTTTCCCCTAAAAAAATATCACTGAAAGCCAATTACAGAAAAGACCAATTGCACGGCCCATATGTCAAGTTCTACAAGAACGGCAATGTGGAGTACACGGGGCAGTATGCCGACGGCAAACGACACGGTCCCTGGACGTTCTATGACAAGAAAGGCAATGTGCTCCAAAGTGTCATTTATGAGCAGGGAATTGAGCGACAATAGCCTTTGATTGAACTAGATTTGCCTCATGATCGATGGCCTGATATCCACAGATTTTAAGTTCCCCGGACAAGTATCAAAATACACTGGAAAAGTACGTGAGGTGTATGATTTCGGCGATAAACTCGCCATGATCGCTACAGATCGCATCTCGGCTTTTGATGTGGTTCTGCCCCGTCCTATTCCCCACAAGGGACAAGTGTTAAATCAGATCGCTGAGAAGTGTCTGAATGCTACATCGGACATAGTTCCGAACTGGCTCGAATCTTCTCCTCATCCGAATGTAACCATTGGAAAGAAATGTGAACCATTTCAGGTTGAGATGGTCGTTCGCGGATATCTGACAGGCCATGCCTGGCGGGAATACAGAGATGGAAAAAGAGTTCTCTGTGGTGTGAGCATGCCTGAGGGAATGAAAGAACATGACAAGTTTCCTGAGCCGATCATCACTCCCACTACCAAGGCCCACGAGGGGCATGACGAGGATATTTCTCGAGAAGAAATTCTGGCCCAAGGCATTGTTCAAAAATCAGATTATGAGCAACTGGAGGCTTACACCAGAGCCCTTTTCGAGCGAGGTACGCAGATGGCCGCCGATCAGGGATTGATATTAGTAGATACCAAATATGAGTTCGGCAAATACCAAGATCAGATTTATTTGATCGATGAAGTTCACACGCCGGACTCTTCCCGGTATTTCTACTCAGATACTTATCAGGAATTGCAGGAAAAAGGGCTCCCGCAGAAACAACTTTCAAAGGAATTCGTTCGAGAATGGTTGATCAGCGAAGGTTTTCAAGGCAAGGACGGACAGCAAATACCCGAGATGAATGATGCCAGAATTCAATCCATCTCAGAGCGCTATATTGAACTCTTTGAAAACATAACTGGTCAAAAATTTGAGAAAGACGATTACCGACATAAATTAGCCAACATAAAATCCAGCATTGAAACTGCTTTGACATGAACCATTCATTAGAACACCACGAGAACTATTCAGTATTTTCCATTCAGGAAGACAAATTAGATACAACTATCGCCCCTGAAGTGAAGACAAAATTCACTGAGGCTCAGGCAGCTGGAGCCAATTATTTAATTGTTGATTTAAGTCAAGTCAAGTATGCTGATTCCTCTGGATTGAGTGCACTCTTGGTAGGAAACAGATCATTCAGTGAAATCGGATGCTTCGTGATCTTCGGTGTTCAAGAGCACGTGGAGAAATTAATCAAGATCAGTATGCTTGATAAAGTCCTGAATATCCAACCCACCAGAGAAGAAGCGGTTGATTTTGTCTTCATGACATCTGTGAAAAAGGAAGCAGGCGAAGGTGATGAATAGTTGTGGAGCTGCTGATTCTAGGTTCTAATTCTGCAGCGTTCGCATATGGCCGTCATCACACGGCTCAAATTCTAAAATACGAGAGTAAATACTTCCTGATTGACTGTGGAGAAGGAACGCAGATACAAATGCGTCGATTCCAAGTCAAACTATCTAAGCTTCATTGTATTCTGATCTCTCATCTCCACGGCGATCATTACCTGGGATTAACCGGTCTGCTGAATACTCTTCACTTATATGGCAGGAAAACCAAACTTACGGTAGTCGGGCCTCCTGGTCTTAGGGAAATATTGTCACTCCAGTTTAAGATGTCAAGGACGACACTCACCTACCCGATCCAGTTCATAGAATGGAAACCAAATGAAAATCATGTGGTTTACGAAGACAAAAAATTAACCATTGAAACGATTCCTTTGGAACACAAGATCGACTGCAGTGGATATTTGATCAGAGAAAAGCCCAAACGAAGGCGTATTAACAGGCAAATGCTTCCAGAACAACTGGCTCCAGCTGAAATTAGAAAATTAAAGAATGGCGAAGATGTATTGGACTTAAGCGGTGAGATTAAATTTCATCATGACAAGGTGACCTTACCACCAAAAAAATCCCTCAGCTATGCCTTTTGTTCGGACACCAAATACCTTCCGCGTTTATCTAAACAGGTTCAGGGTGTGGATTTATTGTACCATGAATCGTCCTTCCTGGATGAAATGGTAGATCGAGCTGAAATGACAAAACATTCTACAGCTGCGCAGGCGGCTTTGATCGCTAAAGAAGCCAATGCCGGAAAGCTGTTACTCGGACATTTCTCAAGCAGATATAGAAAGTTGGATGAATTCCTGGAAGAATCGAAACCGATTTTCGAAAATACCCATTTGGCGATAGAAGGTGAAACATTTAATGTGGAGGCATGAATTTCACTAAGAAGCAAAAGCTGTTCGTTCTGCTGGCAAGCATATTTTTAACAAATGCGCTGCTAGCCAACATTGTTGGAGTAAAGATTTTCTCCATGGAGGAAACCCTAGGCTTCCCTCCAGCTCAGATTCCTCTTTTTGGTGACTTCAAACTCGATTTTAACCTAACAGCTGGAGTCATTTTATGGCCGGTTGTGTTCATCACGACGGACATCATCAACGAGTACTTCGGGGTAAAGGGCGTCAAGAGAATCAGCTATTTAACAGCAGGTTGTATTGCTTTCGCTTTTGCTGCGATTGCTGTGATCATAA
This sequence comes from Cyclobacteriaceae bacterium, assembly GCA_965212145.1. GTDB lineage: Bacteria > Bacteroidota > Bacteroidia > Cytophagales > Cyclobacteriaceae > JAAEPI01. Next base: position 1,200,958 of record CBDBUY010000009.1, read on the forward strand.
CTCTGGCTCCCGCCCAATTCTGGATGGATGTCAATGCACAAGATGCTGACGGTAATCCGTTTAATGTGAACTACGCGTTCAACAAGTTGTTTTCTCAAGGGCTTGGAATCATCATTGGATCATTAACCGCTTTTTTGATTGGGCAGCTTTTGGACGCCTTTGTTTTCAGAGGTCTGCGACGCATGACCGGTGAGAAAATGGTTTGGTTACGAGCCACTGGTTCGACATTGATCTCTCAGCTGATTGACAGCTTTGTTGTTCTTTTCCTTGCCTTTTATTTTCTGGCACCTGAAGAAAGTAAATGGTCATTTGCACAGGTCAGTTCAGTTGGGACCATCAATTACATCTACAAATTTGCTGTAGCAATTCTTCTGACGCCAGTTATTTATCTCGCCCATTATTTGATTGACAGGTACCTCGGAGAAGAAGCAGTTGCTGTTAAAGAAGACGCCATAAACTAAAAAAGGCATTCCGGTTTTCCAGAATGCCCTTAGTTAGTCTGTTTGGTCTATCTAGACCACAGAATTTGAAAATTCCTGCTGCGGATTCTGATCGAATTTTTTCTGATTTCCTAAAAATTCAAATTGGATATTCTTGGATGGAGCTTTTTCCTTAAAATCCTCAATGATTTCTTCGACATCCGGATGCATATACTTCGTATTTCTTCCATCAAGTATAAGATGGATTCCTTCCGGCATTTGATCCAAGGTCTGCATGATGCTCGCCTTGTTTAAGAAAGTAACTTCCTGAGACAGTTCAATTGTGACAGGCTCTCCCGCCTTATAATTTTCCGGATCAAAGTGATAAGGAATCTTAAAGTTGTTCCAAAGTATTTGCACGATCGCAACAGCAAGTCCTAGCGCAATTCCAATTAGTAAATCGGTAAAAACAAGTCCAAGAATGGTGACCATGAAAGGAATGAAAACTCCTTTTCCTTTTCGATACATTTCTTTGAAAAGGGACGGTTTTGCCAGCTTGTATCCTACGATAAAAAGCACTGCGGCCAAACTAGCCAGCGGAATCAAATTCAGGACGTGTGGAATCGCCATCACCGTTGCAAGAAGAAGGATACCGTGAATTATCGCAGACAGCTTGGATTTACCACCAGATTGAATGTTGGCTGAACTTCTTACGATCACCTGAGTGATAGGTAGTCCTCCAATGAGGCCTGAAACAAGGTTACCAGTGCCCTGCGCAAAAAGCTCTCTGTTCGTTGGAGTGATTCTTTTCTCTGGATCCATCTTATCTGTCGCTTCCACGCAAAGAAGTGTTTCCAAACTCGCCACAATGGCGATGGTTATAGCCACCACATAGATTTCAGGATTGCCTATTTGAGAAAAATCTGGGGTAGTAAACTGACTGAAAAAGCTTCCAACGCTGGAAGCTACCGGGATATTCACTTCATGATCATGAGTGACTGCCCAGTAACCGGTTTCACCGAAGCTGATGTTTAACAAAATACCAGCAATTACGGCCAACAACGCCCCTGGCATAAATTTGAAAAAGGTGTATCGCTTCGAGATTGGGGTCTCCCACACAAGTAAAATTGCCAATGAAACGGCTGCAATAACCACTGCTCCTGGAGTGATATTGTCCAGCATGTAATAAAGCTCTGTCAAGGTGGTGTGTCCGTCCGGTTGGACAAACGCCAAGTCACCCTCTGGATCAGCATCATAACCAAATGCATGTGGGATTTGTTTGAGGAAAATAATGATTCCAATTCCTGACAACATTCCTTTAATGACCGCAGATGGAAAATAATAGGCGATTACGCCTGCTTTCAAGATGCCAAGAACAACCTGCAGAATGCCGGCGAAAACCACGGCCAATAAAAAGGCTTCATAAGTCCCAAGCGATTCGATGGAATTAAGGACGATGACCGCCAACCCGGCAGCAGGTCCACTAACGCCAAGTGGCGAAGCACTGATGGATGCCACAACGATCCCACCTACAATTCCGGCAATAACTCCAGAAAATAGTGGAGCGCCTGAGGCGAGAGCAATTCCTAAGCACAATGGAAGAGCAACAAGAAAGACTACCAAACTCGCTGGTAAGTCGTGTTTTAGATTAGCTAATGATATGGATGATTTCATAACGAAAAATGTAATTTGAATTTGCGGGTAAAAAAATATCCTACAATAGGATCAGCGATGAATTACGCTAAGGACTCGGGAGGTGGAGTCTCTATTTCCCTCAAATTTGTCGGTATGAATCGGATTCGAAAATGAGCAGTCTCTGATTCTTTGGAGTCTAGCATTCGAACCCTAGAAGGCATCCAGTACATTTTAACATTTTCCTCTTCGCTTTCTTTCTCTTTCTCTTTTTCTTTTTCAGCCTCTTCGGCACTTTGTGCCAATTCAATTGTGTTCGTTTCGAAATCTACAAACTGATGGAAAGACTCACCCAGAAACAAAAAGATAAAAAATAAGCAGCCCAGGTAACTGATGTACCTGTTTCTGAAAAACGCTATGGAGGCTTCTATTCTCATTTTTACTGAACCGCAAAAGAAACGAAAAGTCACCAAAGAAGGTTCAGGATTTAGGTACCATTTGAAATAAGTACTTTTATCGATTAGTATGAACGACTCGAAATCTAGACGAAATTTTATTAAGCAGTCCTTGGTCGCCACGGCTGGTCTTGGTATTGTCCCTGCTGCTTGTGCATCTCCTTCCAAAGATTTAAGCTCTCAAACTACTGCAAAATTCGGCACGAAGTTTCTCAGCACCTGGGTCCATGGCATGGAGGCCAATATAGAAGCCCAAAGAATTATCTCATCAGGAGGCTCCATTTTAGATGCTGTAGAAGGTGGCGTGAAAGTCACAGAGGCTGATTCCGAGAATTTATCTGTAGGAATTGGTGGTCTTCCGGATCGCGATGGTAACATTACGCTGGATGCCTGCGTCATGGATTCAAACGGCAATGCCGGATCGGTATGCTTTCTTCAAAACATCAAGCATCCAATTTCAGTGGCTCGCCTGGTCATGGAAAAAACACCTCATGTGATGCTGGCTGGAAAAGGCGCCTTACAGTTTGCTTTGGAAAATGGATTCAAGGAAGAAGACTTGTTGACGGAAAAGGCCAGAACGGCTTGGGAGGCATGGAAAGTAGAATCGAAATATGAGCCTAATGTCAACTGGGAAAATCACGACACCATTGGGATGATTGGGATGGACGATGACGGCAATTTGGCTGGCAGTTGCACCACGTCAGGCATGGCGTACAAGCTGCATGGCCGTGTGGGTGACTCCCCGATTATTGGTGCCGGGTTGTACGTGGACAATGAAGTGGGTGCGGCAGTAGCGACCGGAAATGGTGAATTGATGATGAAGACCCTTGGATCGTTCCTGATTGTTGAGCTCATGAGAAACGGCAGGTCCGCTCAGGAAGCATGTGAAGAAGCGATAGACCGAATAGAAAAAAAATACGACACTGAAGGCATGCAGGTGGGTTATTTAGCCTTAGATAAATCTGGTGAAACAGGTGCACAATCTATTTACAATGGTTTTAATTTCGCCGAAACTGTTTCCGGGAAAACAGAACTCATAGACGCAAAATATCTTAGAACATGGTAAGGCAAATCCTCACGTGCTTAATTCTTCTCACTTTCTTTTCATCAATTGCCCAGGTCAAGATCAATGGTAAAGACTGTACAGGTGTGTGGAAGACCATCGACGATGAAACGGTTCGGACGAAATCCAAGGTCAAGATTTACAAAAAGGGAGATAAATATTTCGGCCAGATCGTCGAACTCCTCGATCCTCAATCACTCGAAGAAGCTGGCGTTGATAACTTCGAAGATATTTTGTGCGATGACTGTCCGAAAGATCGAGGGAGAGACAAGCCCGTTTTAGGACTTCAAATTGTTTGGGACATGGAACAGGAGTCCGATCGCTGGGCTGGAGGTGACATCATGGATCCTAAGAATGGTAAGGTCTACGGCTGCTCCATGTGGCTGGATGAAGATGATCCTAAAGGAAACACCTTGAAGGTTCGCGGTTGGTTGGCTTTCTTCTACCGAACGCAGACGTGGTACCGGGTGGAGTAATGAGCCAGTTTATAGTTCATCCAGGAAATTCCTGATTTCTCCATGCACTCGCTTCAAATCGTCTAATTCGATAACGTATGGGGGAAGTACATAAATTACGTTCCCCAGAGGTCTCAATAAAATGTCCCGATTAAGGAAGTGATCATAAATCCGATCCCGAATTCCACTTGTATACCCACCGTCGCTAGTCTTCACTTCAATCGAAATTACCGTCCCTAAGAATTTGGCGTGATAGACATTTTTATGAGCGGAGATCGAATGACAAAAATCCTCTTGCTGTTTGCAAATGCCTCTTATTCTGTATTGACAATTCTTGCCTGTCAATAGATCAAAACTGGCATTGGCGGCTGCACAGGCTAGCGGATTAGCAGTGTAAGAATGTCCATGCCAGAAGGTTTTTTCCAACTCTGCATTGTCAAATTCACTCACGATTCGATCACTGACTGAAGTGATGCTCATTGGAAGATACCCACCAGTAAGCCCCTTAGACATACAGAAAATATCAGGCTCATGAGACAGGTAATCAGAAGCGAAAAATTTACCTGTTCGATAAAAACCCACCATAATCTCATCGGCGATGGTCACTACCTCATGTTCCTTTGCAATAGAAAGTAGTCCATCCAGCACTTTCGCATCATAAATCCGCATTCCCCCCGCGCCTTGAATGAGTGGCTCGAATATGAATGCCACCGTCTCCTGATCGCAAAGCGATTTAAAGGCCTCAATGGTATTTGTCCCATCACCCTCCGGAAAAGGGATAAACTCCACCTCAAAGAGTTTATCATCGAATGGAGCAGAGAATATATTCCGATCCGCTACCGCCATTGCTCCGAACGTATCTCCATGATACGCGCCCTCGATCGCGATGATTTTATGCCTTTTCGCTCCTCGATTGTGCCAGTATTGAATGGCTAGTTTCAGCGCAACCTCCACTGCCGTGCTGCCATCATCTGAGAAGAATAATTTATTTTGATTTGAAGGAAGTACTGAAAGTAGTTTCTCCGACAGGTCCAAGGCAGGTGGGTGTGTAAACCCTGCGAAAATCACCTGTTCCAACGTATGGGCCTGATCTGCAATAGCCTTGGCCATAACCGGGTTTGCATGGCCATGTAAATTCACCCACCACGAACTGACACAATCGAGGATTTTTCGACCTTCAGGAGTAATTAAATAGGCACCTTCCCCTCTTTCGATCAACACATTTTCACGACCCTGCAAGGGACCAAATGGATGCCAAATATTTCGATCTACTTCTTTCCAACTCATGTCCAATTTCTTCCCAGTTTTTTTGCCAATTCTTTTACAACCTCCGGAGTTACCTCTTCTAGTTTTGGAATGTCCATTAGCCGCCTGTGGCCTGATTTTTTCAGAATTATATCTTCTGAGGCAGGATTCGATTCGCCATTGAATATGATTCCCTTGACATCCAGATTTCTTCTTTTCAATTCCTCGATGGTCAGCAGCGTATGATTGATGCTACCAAGGTACAGGTTCGAAACTAACACGACCTGAGCCTTCATCAAAGGAATTATGTCAGCGATGACATCATCATCATTTAACGGAACCAAAAGCCCACCTGCTCCTTCGATAACCAATTGATTTTCTGTTGGTAATGAAAATTTATTTAAAGCTATTTCTATACCATCTACCTCTGCTGAGTAATGCGGTGATGCCGGGGTTCCAAGCAAGTAGCTCTCTTTGTTAAATTGACAAGCTGGATTAGAAACCAACCGTTGAACTTCGGCAGTGTCTCGCGGTTCCCCGGCTTGCACAGGCTTCCAATATCCACAGCCCAACATCTCTGTCAGCACCGCACTCACCAGTGTTTTTCCACTGTCCGTTCCAATGGCTGTCACGAAATAATTCATGTCAAATCTTTGAGTTTTTTGGTCAATCCTTGAATCTCTTGGTCAGTATTAAATGCATGCAAGCAAATCCTTAAGCGCTCGGTTCCTTCCATAACAGTTGGCGACACAATCGGCCGGACGTTGAATCCGGCATCTTGCAATTCAGAAGCTACTCTCCTGACCTCCTGATTGCCGGGAATGAGCATTGGTTGAATGCTGGTTTTCGATGAAGTCGAAACAAGGGATCGAAACAACCCGATCTTCTTATTGAGCTGTGTCTGCAACTCAGGGTGCCCCGCAACAAACCGAAATGATTCTTCGATAGAAATCACTGAATGCGGAGGCAATGAGGTGGTATAGATAAATGTCCGCCCAAAGTTGATCAGGTAATCGATCAAGGTCTGAGAGCCTGCCACGCATGCCCCGTGCACGCCCATCCCTTTCCCAAATGTGTAAACCCGCGCAAAGACATCTTTTGCCAGTCCTTTCTCGACCAGGTAACCGGATCCTCCTTCGCCAAAAGTTCCGGTACTGTGCGCTTCGTCTACAATTAAGTAGGCGTTGAATTTCTGAGTCAACTGAATGATCTCTGCAAGGGGTGCCTCGTCCCCATCCATGGAGAAAACTGACTCAGTGATCACAAAAACTCGACCTTTTGCTCGTTCCAACTTTTGCTCCAAATCTTCCAGATCATTGTGACCAAATGCGAAACTCTGAGCCTTACTTAGCCAGGCTCCTTCTTTCAGACAAACATGAGAAAGCTGATCGTAAAGGATGGTATCTCCTTTTCCAGCAACACAAGAGACCAAGGCCTGATTGGCCGCATAGCCGGAATTGAAAACAAGCGTGGCTTCAGACCTGAAAACACCAAACAGATAGTTTTCGAGTTTCGAATAAGCCGAGTGATTTCCTGACAACAACCGACTACCCGTTCCTCCATTCCCTAAAAAGTCTTCTTTCTTCGACCTAAAGGCAATGCGGTCTCCCAACTCCTGATTTCGGGCGAGCCCGAGATAATCATTCGACAGAAAATCGATCAATCCATTTTCCGATGACAAGGTCCGTAGCAAACCTTTCTGCTGCCTTTCCTCCAGTTTTTCTTTTAAAAATCCTTCCATTGCCCTTTCTTGCCGCGAATTTTCAGCAAGTATAATGCGCTACTCACTTTTGGTACTCATCCTGATCGGATTCCATTTTTCTTTCGCACAAAAAGCCCGATACCTGGACCGGGAAATACAAATCGAAGCGGACAATGATGTTTTCACGCTAGACCTCACAGCCGACCAGTATTATTCTCAGGGATCGTTTGGGAAGTATCGAGTGGTGGATACAACGAAATTCAAAAAACGAATCAAGGCGATCGGGCTAAATCACCGAATATTTACCACAAGGGGTATAAGGCTCATGGATGTGGAGAAATTTGACCGTCCATATGCTGGTCAACTTTCAGTTACCGGGATCATGTCTTACTACAGTGCGGAAAGCTTTCTGGAGTATGCTTTGGAGCTAGGTGTAATGGGGCCTTCTTCTTTGGCCGAATCCATTCAGACCGGCTGGCATAAGACATTCGGGATGCCTATACCTGAGGGTTGGGAATATCAAATCAATGACTCGCCCATCATCAACGGCTATTTCAATTCTTCAAATTTGCTACTTAGAGCCGGCAGTATTCAAATTTTAGGAGAAGGACATATTGCAGCCGGAACGGCCTTCACTTACGCTCGACCGGAGTTGGTTATGAGGTTGGGGAAATTCAAGGATTTGGATGAATCTGTTCAGTATGGTGCAAATCTTGGTCACCAACAGAAACCATCTCAGTTCACGCAAGAAACTATTTTCTTCTTGGCCTATGGGCCGGAATATGTCATTTACAACAGTACTATTGAGGGCAATATGATCGGTAAGGAATCCGTGCACACGGAAGAGATTGTGCCTCTGGTCCATCAATTCCGAATTGGGGTCCTTTTTGCCTGGTCTTCATTTGATATGGCATTTATTTACTACCGCAGAAGTGTAGAAACCAAGGGTGCATTGAATCACAAGTATGTAGGCATTAGATTGAGTCAGCGGTTTTAAAACCCTTCCTATCGGACTCAAAAAGGGTATTTTTGAAATGTCGGGTAAAAGTCGGGTTTAAGCACAATCAAAAATTTGGAGCGCCATGGCCACACGCACTAGCATTGTTCGAAAAAAGAAGGTCATGCAAGGATTCAAACAACCCGAATTAGGACAAACCATTCATGAATTGCGCCAGCAAAAGAAATGGACGCAAGAAGAATTAGTAGAAAAGTGCAACCTGAATGTCAGAACACTACAGCGAATAGAGGCCGGTGAAGTGACTCCTCGAGATTACACCGTTCGAGCCATTCTAAGTGCGTTAGAATACAATGTTGAAAGTATTGAAAAAAGCCTGGAATCACGGTCGGCATTGAAATGGCTGAACCTTGCGTGGATTATGGGGATCATCTACTTCTTGTCTGGATTTGGAGAGTTCTGGGTGGATTATGTGAGATTTGTATCCAGTTCACACTACTTTCCATTAATCTACACTGCTGTAAAGCTACTGGTACTGGTGTCCTTTTCGGCATTCATCTTTGGTTTCGTAAAGATCGGCGAATGGTTCATGTCGGATTTCCTACGAATATCCGCTTATCTCATGATAGCAACGCTTGGAATCATTCTACTTTTTGACATTATCTCGCTTTTCGGAGACTTCACAGAATCTGAGTTTTTATCGATTAAAGTGGTGGAATCTGTATGCCTGGGAGCCGTTGAGGTGCTTTTTGGTATCGCCATTCTACGGTTGGGCAGCAAGCTCGGAACGGCAGCCACTGTAGCTGGTATTTTCGAAATCATTGTTGGTGCCTGCTTCGTAACAGTTCTCCTGATTCCGGTCGGATTGTTCTTACTGATTCCTGCGACCATACTGGATATAGTCGTCCTTTTCAAAGCACACAATCAGATCCAAAAAGGAGCATAAAAAAATCCGTCTCGAAAGATCCGCTGGTCACTCTGAACTTGTTTCAGAGTCTTAAGCCAGCATACTTCGAGACGGATTTAAATGTGTTTACTTAAAGGAAATCTACCTTACCGTCACCGAGGTTATAGTAGGCAGAAACGATCTCCACGCCTCCGTTTTCCACTCCGTCTTTGATGATGGAAGATTTTTCAGTCATGGCCTTAGCGTTGATCTTAGCATTTTCTTTTACCACGGTATTCACATCTGATGACCCTGTAGAATCTACTGCCGGTTGGATGTGAGCCACCAGGTGATCCAAACTATCACTTCCAGGATTTCCGGCAATCGTTGCGCCTACTGCACCGCAACTCTCATGGCCCATTACCACGATCAATTTGGTTCCTAGGTGTGCAACCGCATACTCAATGCTACCAACAGTAGACGCGTTCGCGATATTTCCTGCAACACGAAGCACGAATAACTCGCCTATTCCGGTATCAAACGTCAACTCCGGAACAACACGTGAATCAGCACAGCTGACTATAATGGCAAATGGAGCCTGTCCGCCAGTCAATTCCGAGCGTCTTGAAAGGTCTCGAAGATTACCTTGTTGATTGTCAGCCACGAATCGGGCATTTCCTTCTTTGAGTCTAGCTAAAGCGTCTTGTGCATTCATATCTTTTTTTAGTTTGAGTTGTTAAACAGTTTCAAATTTCTCTGCCGCGGCTCCTTTAAAAGATTCGCGGGGCTTCAAATTTAATGTCTGGAACATTTCTTTGTCCTGATTCACATCTGGATTTGGGGTCGTTAGAAGTTCGTCCCCGGCAAAAATGGAATTGGCCCCTGCCAGGAAGCAAAGTGCCTGCTCTTCTACATTCATTCTAACGCGTCCGGCAGAAAGTCTGACCTGCGCTAGTGGCATAATGATTCTGGCGGTTGCGATCATACGAATCATCTCCCAAACGGAGACTCTTGGTTGTTCCGCTAGCGGTGTTCCCTCGACAGGAACCAAGGCATTCACCGGAACTGACTCAGGATGTTCGGGCAAAGTAGCCAATGTGTGCAACATCCCAATTCGGTCGTTCTCCGATTCACCAAGTCCAATGATTCCTCCTGAGCAAACTGAGATCTTGGCTTTTCTCACGTTTGAAAGTGTGTCAAGCCTGTCGTCGTAATTTCTGGTGGTGATAATTTCTTCGTAGTGTTCCTCGCTGGTATCGAGGTTGTGGTTGTAGGCATAAAGACCAGCGTCTTTTAATTTCTGCGCCTGCTCCTCCGAGAGCATTCCGAGTGTGCAGCAAACCTCCATATTGAGTTCGTTCACGCCTTTCACCATGTCCAGCACCTTGTCGAAATCCCGATTATCTCGGACTTCCCTCCAGGCCGCTCCCATGCAAAAACGAGTACTCCCGTTTTCCTTGGCGGTCTTTGCCTTGGTCAATACATCGTCAACGTCCAATAGTTTATGCACCTTGACATCCGTATGATAGCGTGCAGCTTGCGGACAATAGGCACAATCCTCCGGACAGCCTCCTGTTTTTACTGAAAGCAGCGTACAAACCTGAACCTCACTGGGATCGTTGTGCTCGCGGTGAACCGTGGCAGCCTGATAAATCAGCTCCATAATGGGCCGATTGAATATCTCTGAAATTTCTTCTCTGGTCCAGTCGTTTCGTACTTGCATAGGTTTATTTGATGTTCAACTCACCTGGCATCCGAGCCTGAATTCCTTCAAGTTGCTTGAACGCCTTGAGTTGTCTTTCGTATGGTGCAAGTATATGGTCTTTGGCAAAAATGCTCCGTGCCTGAGCGCCAAAATCCTCCATTAATTTCTCGAAAAAAGGTTTTTGTACAGGATACATCTTTAATCCATAGCCCTCCAGTCCGGCAGCATCGGCAGCTAGCTTGATCGCGTCATCGTAACTTCCCAGGACATCCACTAATCCATTTTCTTTCGCTTGAATCCCACTCCAAACTCGTCCACCGGCTATATCCAGAACCTTCTCAACAGGCATTCCACGTCCTTCAGCGACCTTGGTCGTGAAAGTCCGATAGCCTTCTTCCACGCCATTCTGCATCATTTCCTTTTCATAAGGCGTCATCTCACGAGTCACCGTGATGAAATCAGAATAATCACCCGTGCCAACCACGTCATGGGTCAAGCCCAATTTGTTGTCCAGAAAGTTTTCAAAATTGAAAAGCATGCTGAATATCCCAATCGAACCGGTTATGGTATTCGGCTGTGCCACGATGGTATCAGCGGCCATGGCAATGTAATAGCCTCCTGAAGCCGCCACCCCGCCCATAGATGCAATGATTGGTTTCTCGCCTTTTGTGAGCATAACCTCTCGCCAGATCATATCCGAGCCAAGAAGGCTTCCTCCTGGCGAATTAATACGTAGGACAATGGCCTTTACATTCTTGTCCTTTCGAGCCTTCCGTATGTGTCGGGCAAACTGCTCTCCACCAACTACCTCCTCATCTCCACTCGGGACAATCGCACCATTCGCAACGATAATCGCTACCTTCTCTTTTTTATATTCTAACTGCGACTTGACTACTTTGGCATAATCCGAGACCTGGACAAACTTGATGTCCTTTTTTTCTTCCAAATCCAGTTGGTTCTTCATCACCGATTTCACTTCATCTTCGAAAACCACCGCATCGATCAACCCAAACTCCGCAGCATCTTCGGGAAATTGAATTTTCATTCCATCGGAGATCATCTCCAATTCAACAGTCGATACACCTCTTGAGGCAGAAACTTCTTCCAGGTATTTATCATAGATGGAATTGAGTAATTCTGCGTATTGGAGTCTATTCTCCTCGCTCATCTCGGTGCGTGTGTACGGCTCCACGTAGCTCTTGAAATCACCAACTCGGAAAATGACCGGCTCAATGTCCAGCTTGTCAAACATTCCCTTGTAAAACATCAGGTTAGCAGCTAATCCATTGAATTCCAAGGAGCCTTCTGGGTTAATGAAAACGGAATCGGAAACCGAAGCGATGTAATAATCTGCCTCACTGATGTAGTCACCATAGGTATAAACGAATTTCCCAGAACTCTTGAAGTCGATCAGCGCGTCACGAACCTCCTGTAGATGTGCAAAGCTGGCCATGAGGTATTTGGTCTCCATGTAAATCCCTTGGATGTTTTCGTCCTCCTTTGCTGCTTCGATGGACTTGATCACCTCTCTGATCCCTAGCTGGGACGGAGCATCTCCAAATACTTCATTCAAAGGATTCTCAATCACCTGCTCAACCAACATTCCGCTCAAAGGAACATACAGCACAGAATTTGGTTTTACTTCCACTACCTTGTCTCCGGAAGCCGCCATGGCCCCAATGATGCCAAAAAGAACAACGATTGCCAGGAAAGAGAAAATGACCAACCCAGTGATGGTGGCCAACATGTTTCTTAAAAATGCCATTATAATGTCTTAGAAATGAGTTACAAATGTAAACACCCAACACCTTTGCGGAACGATGTGGTTCAATTCCATTGACAGAATTATATGAGTGGCATTTTATTGTTGTTAGGAACTAACCTTGGAGACAGGCTCACAAACCTCCAAAAAGCCAAAGATCATTTGCTGGGGAATTTCATTCGAATCGTGAAAGAATCCTCTGTATATGAATCAGAACCCTGGGGAAAAAGTGATCAGCCATGGTTTCTGAATAAGGTCGTGGAGGTGGAAACCGAAATGAACCCACACCGGTTACTCGAAACCTGCTTAGCCATCGAAACTGAAATGGGCCGTGAGCGAAAAGAAAAGTGGGGTGAACGTTTGATTGATATCGACATCCTCTTTTATCATGATCAGATTATCAATGAGCCAAGTCTAAAAATCCCTCACCCAGGCATTCCTGATCGTAGGTTTACATTGATGCCTCTAGCGGAGAAGTGGGGGGAGATGTTGCATCCAGTCTTAAATACTGAAATTAATAAGCTGCTTGATGGATGTGGGGATCAACTCCATGTTTCGAAGTTAGATAGTGAGAAATGACCAAAGAAAATGAATTAACGCTCAGACAAGGTCTTGAGAAATTCCAGGAGAAGAACCTTAAAGTGCTTTCAGGCAAGTCAATTCCAAAGGAAGGTCAAGCATTCCTTGTGGCGCACGATGTGGCGCACGTAGTGTTTGGCTGTGATACGTCATTATATGGAGAAGGAATCGTGAAAATCTGGACGACCTTTGGAACAAATCTGAGCATATGGAAAGTGATGAGAGGATACCGGCAGGCAAGTGCATTTGAATTGTCAAGGTCTTACAGCTTCCCTCATGTGGCAAAAAATATCTTGAGGTTATTAATAGCTATCCCGGTTACAATGCTGAGAGCTAAGCAAATGACCAAACCATGGCCTTTTTACGACTATCAGGCTTACATAGATACGCCAATTGCCGAGATAAGAGCAGAGTATAAAATCAACATCTTTAGCTAAAATCGAGTATCAGATAGTATTTCGAATAATTCAAAACAAAGATTTTCTATTTTTGTCATTGGGCTTATGCTTTGCTTAAAAATGAATTGGAATATTACTCGGTATCTCTTAGTAACATTGGTCTTAATGATTTCAATTGGCCCCTATTCTTGTGGGTTGGCCGATGATTTTGATATTCACGATGACTTGCCAGCCTCATACTTGGGATCTTGGGAGGAAACTAGTGGAATTAAAGTGGAGTTAAATGCGAACAGCATTACATATGATGGAAATTATTTCGAATTCGAAGTTGTTTCAAAACTTCCAAATCAAGGAAGTGCTGTTTTTGGTGCAGATACAGATGACCCGGATTTTGAGGCCGATTTCTATTTTAAACAGCCTAATGGTGTTGATCAACTGGAAATCTCTTTGACAAATGCCCCAGATGATTTCATCACTTATTTTAGGCCGTTAGATTAAAGTTACCCCACCTTCTTCTCGCCTTCTGCCCCGCCTTTGTTGCGACGACCTGCTCGTTCCATTGGCATTTTGGATTGCATGATAAGTTGACTGGCTGCCTTACTCAACAGGTCTTCATTGCCATTGTAGGTAATTCCCAGTTTCTTCAGATCAGTTATGATTGTGGCGTAGGCCTCCACTCTGGCTGAAGAAAAGCTCTCTGGATGCTGCAAGTAAACGGCCTCTATCACGCTGAGCGAACTTTTCAACAACGAATACAACTTCTCCGAAATGTTTCGTGGCAATCGATTGATAGGGTGATATAGCTCTGGGAGTATCTCTTTGAGTTTCTCAAAATGCTCCTCCAATGCAGGGTTCTTGTCCTTTCTCATTGCGCGATGGCTTTTAAGGTGGTGATTAGTTCTTGTGCCTTGTCGAGATCCGCATCTGGGCTCAACTCCACATATTTGTTGATGCAGGCAACCGCACGCTTGTATTCTTTCAGTGAAATCAGAACAAGCCCAAGGTTGTAGTGTCCGTTTGGGTATTCTGGCTCTATCTCAGTGGCCAACTCATAATGTGCTTTGGCCAACTCAAAATTGCCTATATCCGAATAGACATTGCCGAGATTATAATGCGCTTCAAAATGTCGTGGGCTCTTCTGCAAGCATTTCGTCAGATAATTCACTGCAGCGATGTTGTCTCTCTGAGAGGACTTTAAAACAGCCAGATTACAGTAGGCATCTTCGAGACATTCTTCGTTTTCAATGGCTAGTAAGTAAAATTTCTCCGCTTCAGGATCTCCATTCTCGTCTCGTTTCAGCGCTTCTTCAAAGAATGACTTATCACCGGGCAGGCTAATAATTTTTCCCTGATCGAACAGGTTCAATTGACCAAATTCCTCCAGGTCCGGTTTTCGCCTTTTGCGAATCCGGCGATTGCCGAACTTCTCCGGCGCACGAACTGGGAATTTGATGATCTTAGCCATTAACTAGCTTTTCTTGCTTTAGTCTCTCTCTCCTCAGATTTCTCATTTTTCTTCTTCCCGGAGGCCTTCTCCATTGGTTTTTTACTCTCTTTAGCCTGATCAATACTTGCCTTTAAGGCAGTCATGATATCTACCACCTCGTGTTCTTCTTCTTGCATCATGACGACCTCTTTACCCTCGATCTTCGCATCAATCATCTCCTTTAAGGCTTCATTATACTTATCCTCCATTTTGATGTCCTTGAACTTCTTGGTCATGGAATCAATCAGTACGTCGGCCATTTTTAGCTGATCCGGATCCGCCTCTATATCAGGTGTGACATTCGGAACTTGTGTGATCGAACGAACCTCCTCGGGATATCTGAGTTTATACATCAAAATACCGCTCTCATGTGGTGTCAAAAGCACCATGCTCTCACGGTCTCTTAGAACAACTTTGGCCACTCCCACCTTGCCGGACTTTCTCAAAGCTTCCGTAAGGAGCGCGTACGTTTTGGCAGCAACTTCTCCATCAGGTCCGGCGAAATAAGGCGCATCGAATAACGTGTGATGGACTTCTTTGGCGTCCACGAATCCTTCGATTTCTATCAATCGAGTACTCTTTAACTTCACTTTGCTGAAATCATCGTTATCTACAATCACGAATTGGCCAGGCTCATATTGATACCCCTTGACAATATCTTCTTGCCGCAGAACATCACCTGTAATCTTGTCTCGCTTCTCATATTTCACCGGATTGTTGGTTTCCTTAGATAACAAATTGAAGCTCAACTTCTGAGCTGTGTCAATTGCATTGTAAATCCTGATTGGGATGGTCACCAACGAAAACTGAATATGTCCTTTCCAGATAGCACGCATAGTTCAAAGGTAGATTTTATCAGAAGCAATTTAATTAAATCAAGCAATATTCTTGTTTAATACATATGTCTTAATATACTGATTTAAAGATATTTAAGCTGAAAAACTTAATTGTTCTCAATAATGAAACAGCTATCAGTTAATTAGAAGAACATTTCTGTCCCGGGGGGCAGTAGCTGTTGCTAATATGACACTGATATTCTCAAAATGAGAATCCAGAAGGATTACCAAATTTTTATTACCCACTGACAATCAACTGCTTATGCCCTGCGGCAAGGTTTTTCCTTCTGTCTAAGCGAATTTTTAAAACCAAAAACAATTAATCAAATGAAAACGAACCATACACACTTAAATACAATGTTGAAATCTGTTTTTGCACTAGGATTATCGGTCATTCTCATTTCAAGCTGTGCTACTACAGACAAGAAGAATCAGGATGAAAATAGTGATCAGATTTCCGAAACCATTAAAACTGAAAAAGACTACATGAAAACTGAACTCGAAGAATTGAATACCAAATTGGATAAGCAACTGGAAACCATTGAAGAAAAGTTGATGGATGCCAACTTCGCCGCTCGTGACGAACTAGCCGAAGTTAGAAATGATCTGGAGCAGACTCAAGCAAGCATTAATGACGCACTAGACAAAATCGAGAACTCAACAGAGGACACTTGGGAGGACACCAAAGCGGCTGTCGAGAAAACCTCTAATAAAGTGAAATCTGAAATGAAATCCTTCGCTGAAAAAGTAGAAGAAAAGCTTTCAGGAGACTCTGAAGGATAATAATACCAACATACATCAACAAATAAGGCCACCCATCGGTGGCCTTATTTGTTGAATAGTATTACTTACGTTTGTCAAAATCAATCCGACGAAATGAAAGCTGCCAGTCTTGCAGAAATAAAACGTGAACTAAAGAACCTTGACCAAGAGCAAATCTTACAACTATGTCTTAGACTTGGTCGCTTCAAAAAAGACAACAAGGAGCTCCTAACCTACTTGCTTTTCGAAGCGGCTGATGAGGATACCTACGTCTCATCCATCAAAACCTACATAGAAGATTCCTTTGAAGAAATTAATACCTCGAATTTGTATTACTCAAAGAAGGGTCTACGCAAAGTCCTGAGAAACGTGACCAAAATGATTCGTTATTCTGGCAACAAACAAACTGAAGTCGAAGTGCTCATTCACTTCTGCAGAGTGCTGAAAGAATCATCCATCGAAATTGACAAGAGCATTCAATTGACCAACCTTTATGATCGTCAGATTGAGAAAATCAAAAAGGCTTTAAGTCATCTGCACGAAGATTTACAGGCAGATTATTTATGGGAGTTGGACAGTCTTTAAGGCTTAAGTCTCAAGGTTAGCCCCTGCCCTACTTGGTGTTCGTTCGGCTTGGATAAAATTGTGATTTCATCGCTTTTCGTAGAAACCATCACCTCATCGTATCCCCCATAATAGGATAATGATTTCACCTCACCCGGAACTCCCACACTACTAATCTCAAAATGCTCAGGGCGGACTATCGCCTTGCCATCAACAACTGTGAATCGAGCTGAATCTACTTTCCACAAATCGGCCGTCACGTAACTATAGGTTCCGAATAATCCCGCCACATACGTACTTGCTGGTCTTTCGTAGATGTCCTCTCCTTTACCCTCTTGCACAATCTCACCGCTTCTTAAAACCAGAACCCGCTCCGCCCACGACAAAACGTCCTTCGGGTCATGAACCACCAAAGCGATGGTAGTTCCCAGCTCTCTCTCAACCACATCCAGAACACTTCGAATAATTCGCTTGTGATTGAAGTCCAAATTTGAAAAAGGCTCATCCAGAAGAAGGACTTCAGGTGATCTGAGCAAGAGATTTGCAAGTGCCACGCGTTGTTTCTCGCCACCCGAAAGCTCTCTTGTATCTCGGTTTAGGAGATTTGAAATTTGGCAGGCGTCATACACTTTTCCCGCATCCTCTGAATCATTCAGATACGGATCATCCAAGTGCTCGAAAACGGTCTTGAACTTGGGTAATTCGAAATGCTGTGACAAATAAGCTATTGATTCATGTCCAGGAATCAACATATCAGATGGGTTTTTCAATTTTTCGCCTTTGAAGCTTACGTGCCCTTCATCCGGCTCAATCAACCCGGCCATCATTTTTAACAAGGTGGATTTACCTGAACCAGTCTCCCCCACAATTCCAAGCCGATCTCCTTTGCCGATGTTTAGGGAAATGGGTAATCCCTGATCTGAGCTTTGTCGCTTCAAAACAGAGTTTACAGAAAGGAGTGGCTCCATGTTATCGATTAATACCCCCGAAACAATATCTACTTCAAAATCTCCCGAATATTCGCTTCAATCTTCTCGGAAAGACTGTCGGTCGGAAGATCGTTAATGTCCGCACCAAATGGATCCTCGATTTCTTCAGCCAAAAGCTCAATACTCATCAACACATAAAAAAGTAGTCCCTGAATCAGGATGGTCCAATAGCCGAAGTGCGGCATAAACGCAAATGGCAAGGTGACCATGTAAATAACAATGAACTTCTTCGTGAAAATGCTATACGAGTATGGAATGGGCGTATTACGAATCCTCTCGCAAACGCCAGTGATATCTGTCAGAGACATCACCTGGTTATCCAACACCCTATACTGTTCCGCGTCAATTACATCTTCCTTTTTCAGCTCATTGACCATCGACACAATCTTTTTAGCAATGGTATTTGGCTTATGATCTAGCATTTCAATATCCAACGAGGTTTTCAGCTTGTCAGCATCCTCTTGCGGGACGCCACTTCGCAGGTGTTCTTTTAATGTCTTCGGATAAGCAGCAATGCATTCTGTTAATGCACTATAATGTTTATGATCCTTTGGAACCATCGCGGCGATCTTGAAAGAAAGATTCCGACTGTTGTTGACCAACGCACCCCATGTCTTTCGTCCCTCCCACCATCGATCGTATGCACCATTGCTCCTGAATACCAGGAAGAACCCCAAGACCATCCCCATGATGCTATGGACGGCTGTAGTTCCCTCGTACTCAATCTCGTAATGATGAAATGCAAAAACCAGTGCACTGGTGTATACGGTCATTGCGATGAACCCAGAGGCCAACTTTGATAGGATGTGACGTGTGTACTTCTCAGCGAAGAGACTAAGCCAGTTCTGTGTATTATGGTTGATCATAAGTGCTAAAATAAGGGCACTTTAGACATGATTCGGCTAACTCAGAAGTTTTTACTGATGATGCGGCCCCTCGTCCTTGAAGATAAAGCGCATGAATAGGAAGATTCCTATGAGAACAATTAAGAGTAAAAAAATTTTCACCATGTCATTCGGGAGCTAACAAAGCTATGGATTGTTTTTCTGTCTAATGAAACCTTCCCAGTGCCATTCACAGATCTTCAATCAAAACAATCATCAAATTGAACCCTCCACCAACTTCTTAAAAACCGGATCCCGAAACGTCCCATTGTCGGTTAGCATCGAATACTCAATCTCGCAAACTAAGGCAGGCTCCACCCAGTTCGTGTCCTTTTCGTGATGTACGTCCTGATCAACAGGTTTTTCATCTGAAGCAAATTCATCCAACCGCTTTCGCAGGTCCTTCAACCGCTTATCGTCAAAGCCAGTTCCCACGCCTCCTCGGTAGATCAGGCCATCCTCCGTCTCCTCTGCCAATTGAAGTGATCCGAACGTAGGTTGGCGCTCGCCTTCTCCATTGGTCCAGCCGATAATGAACACGTCCATCGTTTCTTTTACTTTCACCTTGATCCAGGTGTCATTTCTCTTGCCAGGGGTCCATTTCCCCTTAGGGTCCTTAGCCATAATGCCCTCTACGCCCAGCTGTTTCGCTGCTTCGAACAATGCACGGCCATCCTCGGCTGTATCACTGATTCGGTAGTTCGTCTGCCCTACTCTGGTCGAGTCGATCATCCACCACCTGCGGCGATCCAGCGGATCGTTCATGAGTGAACGACCATCCAGATACAAGCAATCAAACAAGTAGCAATACGCCGGATTTCGCTTTGCATTCACGTCAAAGTTCTTCTTGCTCATCAGCCGCTTGATGACCTTCTTAAAATCCGCCTTTCCATCTCCATCCAAACACACAATCTCCGAATCGAAAATCGCATTGTTGATGCGGAAGGCTTCCTCTGGCACCTGAAGCTCTGGAAACTGCTCCGTGATGTCATTTCCATTTCGGCTGTAGATCTTCAGCTCTCCTTCGTTCACGTAGATCAACGCTCGGATTCCGTCCCACTTCACTTCGTAGATGTAGTCACCAACCGGCACAGTCTTGCGTGCATCGGCAAGCATCGGTTTCAGCACATTGGTCAACTGATTCACTTGTGGCGTATCCACTCGCTCCAAGAGCCACTCCTTGCCCTTCATCAAATGCATACGGTACTCTGCCGTCAACTCCTTCCCGGACAAACGAAAATAGAACCCGTTCTTCTTCTCCTTGGTGATTTCGTAACGCCCCGTGGCGTAGACCCACATCATACCGCCTCCGTATTCGTTCTTTGGAATCTCCCCTTCAAACGTCAGGTACTTCAGCGGATGATCTTCCGTCTGCACAGCCAAACGTTTTACGCCCGGAACAGGCGGCATCCCTCTAGGAACGGCCCAAGACTTTAACGTTCCTTCCTGCTCCAAGCGTAAATCGTAATGCAAGTGCGACGCATGATGCCGCTGAATGCAGAACCGACTGCCCGGTGCTTCGTCAAGTATGCTGGGCGGCTCTGGCGTCTTATTAAAATCTCGTTTCTTCTCGTACTCCGCCAACTGCTCGGGGGTCTTATGCCGTGGATTTGGCGGCATGTCCTTGGCCACCACAGACGAACGATCGGTGTGCAAAGGCACGGCCCAACCGCGAATGGATTCCCAGGCATCTCCCTCGTTTAGTACCCTCTCCACCGTGGTGTTAATATTCCAGTCGTTCAGATTCTCCAAATCTTCCAACTCCTCCCACGTGATGGGCGTGGAAGCCGGCGCTCCTGCCCTTCCTCGCAAGCTGTAAGGCGCTACGATGGTCTGACTCGGACGATTCCTATAGATATCGATCAACACGCGACCCTTGCGCGCCTCTTTTTTGATGTGCAGGGTAGTATCGGCGTTCTTCTGCACGAATGGCTGAACAATGGCCTTGGCAGTTGCAAAGCACTCATCAAACGAATACTTGGGTTCCAAAGGCGTAACCACATGCAAACCTTTGCCTCCGGTAGTCTTCACAAACACATGGTAATTATGCCGCTCCAGATGTTCCTTCAGGCGAAACGCCAAATCCTTCAACTGCTCCAATTCAAAACCACCCTCCTCGGGCGGATCCAAGTCATAGACGATGTAATCCGGCTTGTCACTTTTCTCCGCAAAACTGTGAATCTGATGAATCTCCAAACAGGCCAGGTTCGCTAGCCAAACCAGCGTCGCTTCCTCCTTCGCCACCACATATTCCTTCTTGCGCTCCTGCCCCAGCCTTTTGTAATCAATCCAGTCAGGCGTCCAGTCAGGCCGATGTTTCTGAAAAAACTGCTCTTCATAGATGCCATCCGGAAACCGAATCAGCGACAAAGCCCGCCCCCGAATGTGATTCAGGATGGTAGGCGCTAGCTGCAGGTAATACTGAATGATTTGCGCTTTGGTAATTCCATCATCCGGGTATAAGACTTTATCCAGGTTCGATAGCTCGATCACCCGCTTGCCTACCTGTGCATGTGTCTTCTTTTTAGACATTTGAGCCAAGATAGACACTATTGAAAATTGTTACCAATTTGTAGCTCGACGAAGCTTCGGCGTAGGCGAGCCTACCTGTGCATGTGTTTTTGTCTTTGCCACTATAGAGTGAAGATATTAAACAAGAATGTGAACCGCAGAGGAAGCAGAGAAAAGGGAGGCTCTTATTATTGCCGGATTTATTCCGGCATCTCATAAGGTAAGTCAACTCATTATGAGATCCCGGCACAAGGCCGGGAATTAATGGAGCGAATCCCTCTGGCTATTTAGCAACTGTACTCCTGCCTTTCGTTTTACTTCGTGCTCACTGCAGTCAGGGCTAGGTTGAGGCTGGATGGATTTCTAGAGATGGCCACAAGCGACACGCTTGCACCAGCGGAGGGTTTGCAACAGAGCATAGTATACGCACATGTTTATAACCTAATCTTCCTCTGAAGACAGAATTGTCTTCAGCACCAGGTCTTCTCCGGCAAAATAATCTACTGAATTAAGTGGGACTAAAATGGAAGGTTCAAATGATTCCTTTTGATCATTTGGAGCGTCTTGGTGGTACAATGATGAAATCCTAAGGGTCATTTCACAATTTGGAAGCGGGAAATTCCTGGCATCCCCGAAGTGATTTGGACTACTGCCGGTTGGTTCACCTACAAAAATAACCTCAGTAGACGCAGCGAGCTTCGTAACCAGTTTTTGAGCCGCGGAATACGTGCCCCTGCCAATAATTACATAGAGTTGTCCATTTACTTTCGGTAAAGAGCTTTTTACCCAATCTATAACAGGTGGGTTGAGGTAGCCATTTCCACCTCCATTTTGACGGACATCAAGTATGATCTTACGAGGATTTTTTTCATCCACTTTTGATGTTAATCCCGCGAAATACTCTTCAATCGACTCGTGATTAGCATCTCTGACCTTATTGTATTGAACATAGAGGACCTGCTCGTCTGCTAAAAATTTGTCCCAGTAGTTCCATCTAGGATGAGAAAGATATAAGGGCAGTTGTTCATTCTCAGGTTTACTAATCCAGCTAATTTTTGCATCGAAAGGCGAAGGTTCTAAGTCAATAATTAATTCTCCATCATTGTCATCCGAGAAGACAAATCGAGCTTTGCCTCTCTCAGACGTGATGTCAAAAGCATGAAGGATTTCTGGAATGATCATGGCCGATGGAACTCTGTTCTTAAGCGTCTGCTCATTGTCATAAGAAGTCATCGAGGCTACCCGCTCGAATACATTTTCGGCAGACACTGCCCCGATTCTTAACAACCGTCTACCTAAAACTTCCTTTAAAGCAACAGGAGCTTTGGTAACGAAAATTCCATCATTACAGACGATAAAACCAAACGGATACTGGCCGGTTAAGAACTGAAGACCTCCCCTGAGTTGTGTGTGGCCGTCTTTCAACTGAGCTACGATGCTGGCCATTTTAACTATAACCTCGTGATCATCGAGGGTTGGAATAACACTGTGCAATGAATCAATCTGATTCTGGAAAGAGTCTTCACTCAGGTGTTTGAACGGATTGGGATGATGTTCACGAATCGATGAAGCCAAAAACCTCAAATCTTCTCGCCATTGCTCCTTTGTAATAGATTGAGAAAGAACCTCATGGCTTATTCCTATTATCAGAATCAGTAAGAAAAGAACAGGATATCGTACGTTTTTCATCTTTAAATGTATTCTCGTGTAATGTATTTGACCCTGGTCAGCGATGGGTTTCCATCCTCAATCATTCGTAACTGCTGCTCGAATTACTCCGCCCCCATTCGCTTCCTAACCAACGCAATTGGACTCATATGGTTTTATCCTCTCTGGCGCAAGCTTGAGCTTGTGGCTAGTAATCGCGTTCTTGTCATTTACTAAATAGATAGTGGTTTTATCCGGTGAATTTGATCGGTCATAATGTTGCTTTTCGGCTTGATGCGTGTGGAAGTAAATTGGTTGCTTTGATTACAAATTAACCTGATTTTCCAAGCTAATCAGTGCTTATCCGTAGAAGGTAAATCCTTTAGTTTCGTCTGAGTTGGAAAGTTCATTCTTGAGTTACCTTACTAGGACTCGAACTTCACCAACATTAGCTTTGTATTGACAAGTCCGAACCCTCCTATGAAATCCATCCAGATCATACCTTTCCTAAACTTATTTCTTTCTGCCATCCCCGTTCTAATCGTGGTAATCATCCTCTGGAAATGGAAAGCCGACTACAAGAACGCCATTTGGGCAACCTTGCGAATGGTCCTGCAGCTTTTACTCATTGGTTATGTGTTATCCTTCATTTTTAGCGAGCAAAACCCATGGATCGTGCTGCCCATATTGGCGATCATGATCATTTGTGCCGGGTGGATTGGGCTTAGAACCGTGAAGAATTTACGAAGGGTACTTTACTCAAAATCACTTCTAGCGATACTTGTTGGTGGCGGATCTGTTCTGGTTTTGGTTACGCAAGGGGTACTTGATCTTGATCCGTGGTATTTGGCGAGTTATACGATTCCACTGGCAGGAATGATTTTCGCCAATTGCATGAACAGCATTAGTCTGGCTAGCGAACGAGTTCAGGCCGAGATGGAGAATAATGTTCCATATGATCAGGCCAAGGTGACGGCCTTGCAAGCTTCGCTTATTCCAATTACGAATGCACTTTTCGCAGTAGGTCTTGTTTCCCTTCCAGGGATGATGACCGGACAGATTTTATCCGGCGTTTCCCCACTCATTGCGGTTCGCTATCAGGTGATGGTGATGTGCATGACGTTTGGTTCAGCTGGGATTTCGAGCGCAGTGTTTCTGGTGTTGACTAAAGGCAACTTTCTAAAGGTGAAGGAATAGGCGTCATCACAAAATCAACTTCGGCCAAGGGTTGAAGAACTCTATCGGTCACAGAATAATAATTTTATATTATTAACATTGTTAACCAAAACCCAGTTTAATGATCCAGCTTCATAGAATTTTCCTAGCCTTAATTTCGATTTCTATCATCGCTTGCTCTAAGGATGAAGCTGCACCTTCGCTTGTAGATTTAGGAATTTCATCTGTTGCCAATGCAGATGCCGGCAGCTCCTACACGAACTCCAAAGCGGATATTAGAATTAGCCATAACGGTATTCCATCAGGTGAAAACACTGGAAACTTAAAGCTTGCCATTGCCTATCTGGATGCCAATGGAGACGGACATACTGATGTTTTTATGGGCACAGGAGAATACTTACTCAATGGTGAGGTCAATTGCATATTGGCCATTAATGACGGTCAAGATAACTTCTCAAGTGTCACTGCTCCATTTAGTGACAATATGCCACAAGCAACACATGCACGCAAGACAATCAATTGCGATTTCAACGGTGATGGATTGGACGACCTGCTGATTTTCGATCATGGTTATGATGCTGATCCATTCCCAGGCAGTCAGCCAAAACTTATCATGCAAACTAGCGTGGGGACGTTTACCTGGAAGAAATTAGCTGATCAAACTGGCTTTCATCATGGGGGTGCCGGAGCAGACATTGACAATGACGGAGATATAGATGTGTTTGTGGGAGGACATGATCCATTTTTCTATATAAACGACGGAAATGGAAATTTTGAAAAAGTGGACAATCGTTTTGATAGAAGTATGGAGATGTTCACGGTTGAATTGATAGATGTGGATCAGGATGGCTTTATTGACCTGCTTTTAGCTGGTCATGAATTTGAAGGCCAAAAAACGTCTATTTATTGGGGTAGTTCTTCCGGCAGTTTTTCAATAGACTTGCGAACCATCGTTCCATCAGTTGATGGATATGGAACTGTTGTGGATCTGGATGCCGAGGACCTTGACGGAGACGGGCACAGGGATTTGATCATCAACCGAACAGGAGGTGGAAATAACAATTTCTACCAAGGCAGCTGGATTCAGCTACTCAGAAACAATGCGGACCGCAGCTTTACTGATGTCACTACTGGATCTGTAGATGATCCCGGAGGCGCCAGTGAACAATGGTTTCCTTGGATTAGGGTACAGGATCTGGATAACGATGGGGATCTGGACATCTTTCCAGATAATGCGGATGCCGGATTCAGGCTGATGCATACCGGCACGCCATATTGGTCACGTTTTATTGATTAAACGTTTCCATGCAACCATTTTTTGATTTTCGTAATCTATTGAATGTATCAAAAGGGAATTGTCATGAAAATCAATGTTCTACTCACTACCGTACTCCTATTATCCGTTGATACACTATGGGCCAATAAAGAAAAGGTAACTTTTTACAATGGTGATATTAAGCTGTCTGGCACCTTGTATACTCCAAAAGGCGAGGGTCCACACCCGGCCATCATTTTTGTACATGGTTCAGGTCCGGAATTGGGCAAGAACAGTTCTTATAGCGCCAAATGGCTGGCATCAATCGGTTACGTTGCGCTGAGCTACGACAAGCGCGGTGTAGGAGACTCTGGTGGAACTGAAGATCTCTGGCGTAATTTTAACTTCGGCGACTTGGCTGATGATGCCCTGGCCGCTGCTCGTTTTCTTGAATCCAAAAGCTTCGTGGATTCAGATGCCATAGGATTGCATGCTACTAGTCAGGGGGGTTGGGTTGCGGCATTGGCCTCTTCAAAATCAAATCTCATTTCCTTTATGATCATCAAGTCTGCATCCGTCTGTACAGTGGAAGAGGATCGTATTTCCGAACGGGCCGCTCGATTAACAAGTGAGGGTTTCGCCAAGAAAGATCTTGAGGAAGTCCAACAAATGCAGAAGACGGAACCTTATTTAGAAGAATCAGACAGTTTTCAGACCTTCTGGGAGCAATTCATCACCAAACCCTGGTTCAGGAAAGTATACGCAGCTGATACCCCGGAATCTCTCGTGAATTATCGAAAATGGTACGCTACGATAGCGTACTTCGATCCGGTTGAACATCTAAATGAAGTTGAGATTCCCATTTATTGGATTTTCGGAAATCCTGAATTAGACCAAATGGGCCCAGTGACCCAAAGCATTGAAAACGTAAATAATCTCAAAAATAAAGGAAGGAATTATGTGGTTCTTCAAGTAAAAGATCAGGGACATAATATTAAGGAATCGGCTTATGAAAAACCATTATATGACTGGTTGTTAATTCTTCATGGCGAGAGGGGCTATCCTTTCAAGAAGCATTAAGCCCATGATGCCAATAGCTATTTAAGAAAGTGACTCTCCCGCTTATTAAATGCTAGTCACGACAATCGGATAGCGGCATGAGTGTTAATGGAACGCAGACAACTCTGCTTCATGAAAAATTCAGCTTAGCATAAACTCTAAGCAGCCTCCAGTTTAGGCCACCTGGCGCCCATTATCAGCACCCAGAGCATCCAAACCACCTCACCCATGGTAAGCATGTCCAATACATTAACCATCCTCCCTTCTAATCCCGCGAAATAGGCAAACGCAGAAATAAAATAACCGAGACCACCCAGGTAGAGAAACCATCCAAGAAAGCTCGGAAAGAGTGGTGATTTAATGGCCATATAGCCAATCGGCACTAACCAAAGACCCCAAAATATGGAGGCTATCAAGGTACCATGAGTAGATAATTTAATAAGAAACATGACCTTATTAGGATCACTTGTTACCTCAAGAACGCCATACAAAGGCGCCAAACTTAGCATTGCAATGGGCACTCCCAGAAAACTAAGAACCGCCATCGAGATGGTCAACTCTTTGAAGGTTTTGTAAAAAAGCCTGTATAAAAACCAAACGGCGGCTATCCCGATCAACTGAGTAATCAAACTACCAACAATGCCGGATCGGAAAAGAAGCTCATTGTTGATGATGTTATTCGCCGTAAGTGCCGGATCACTTTTGTCAATCAATGTGGACGGCACATACATCAAGCTGTACATTCCAATGACTGCCCAAAGTGGGTATATAATTCTCAGCCAGGTAACAGCATTCTTTTCAAGTTTTAGATCGGACATGATTTTGCTTTTAGGTTAAATGCTCGTTAGGGCTAAAAGGTTGCTTCGGCTATTTTTAAAATTCCTAGTTTGGCGCCAACGCCCACTTGAGTTCTACTCAACTAGCCTGAGTCGGCTTCCTCTGAACAAAGGTCAGCTTCACCAAATACTTCTTTTATTTAACTTCAACCTTATTAAAACACACAAAGATATGAACAAGTCAGATCGACGAACGTTTTTAAGACAATCTTCATTAGCAGCATTGGGAACCGGAAGCCTGCTTACAATTCCCACAATTGGTTGTTCACAACCAGAATCATTTCAAGATAGTATTCACATAGTTGGACCTAAGGAAGGTTACACCCCTCACATTGGCACGATGGTCTCGATGCTCAACTGGATGCGAGCCACTATTCTAAGACCTGTGATGGATTTGAAGGTTTCGGAACTTGATTACTTGGTGGATGATGAAGCCAATACCATTGGTGCAATGCTCTGGCACCTTGCTTCTACTGAGCGTTACTATCAAATTCACACGTTCGAGGGGCGCGATTGGGGGGATTGGGACCAGAAAGATACGGACGACTGGGGAGTGGCTTCTGGCTTAGGGGATGAGGCCCGTAAAGGCATAAAGGGAAATGACCTGGAATTTTATTTGGAAAAGCTGAATAGCGTAAGAGAGAACACATTGCAAGAACTGGCAAACCGAGATGATGATTGGCTAATGACTATAGATGAAAATTGGTTTTGGGGACCGACCAATAACTATTGTAAATGGTTTCACGTCTGCGAACACGAATCCAATCACAATGGGCAGTTCAAATTCATAAAAAGTAGATTGCCAGGTAGATAGGTCCATACTCCTATAACCATAACATCTCACTATTTCTCTTCTTTTTATATTTTCACCAACAAAGCATCATGGCATCTTATCATTATACCCCCTCAGGACAAGGCAAAGATTTTGACTACTCCCAGGATCATTGTTTTGTGAAGCTCTCATCTCACGAGACCAACGGTGAACTGTGCATGGTCGAGGATACGCTGAAGCCCGGTTTTCATTTGGCGAGGCATCATCACAAAATCATGACGGAGGTGTTTTACATGCTGGAAGGTGAAATGAAACTCACCATGGACGATGAAACAATCATCCTAAAGCCTGGTGATACATTGACCGTCCCTCCCAATGTCTGGCATGAAGCCGACTGCAAGGAAGGTGGGAAAATGCTGACCATTTTCAAGAATGGCCAGTTTGACATTTTTCTTGAAAGATTGTCTGTGATGACAGAAGATGATTTCAAGGATTCCGGAAAAATGAAAGCTCTATCTGCCGAGTTTGATATCTATGATTGATTGAAGGCAAAGCAACATCTACCGATCTTCCGAATCACCAAGTCTGGAGACTTAAGCGAAAGGTGTTTTTACCAAAGAATAATAATTCACATCTCCGCAAGGAAATCGTGTAGCTTACGGTCAAACATACTTCAAACACCATGCAAGTCACTACAATGATTTTTATTGGAATCGTGCTTGCTGCCGCTGGTGCGTTTTTCTATGTGATCCCAATTAATCTTTGGATTACAGCGGTCTTTTCTGGTGTCCATGTCAAATTACTGGACCTGGTGTTCATGAGGATTAGAAAAGTTCCTCCAGGTTTAATCGTGCGCTCACTTATTCTAGCCACTAAAGCTGGAATTAAAGACATTGACACGCGCATGTTAGAGACTCATTATCTGGCCGAAGGAAACCTTAGTAAGGTGATAACGGCACTTATAGTGGCTGGTAAAGCCAATTTGAACTTGAGCTTTCCTCAAGCAACGGCCATTGATTTGGCGGGTCGAGATGTATTGGAGGCAGTCCAAATTTCGGTAACCCCCTACTTGATAATTGTCCCATCCATCACGGGAGTTTCGCTAGATGGAATTCAACTTGCTGCAGAGGCGAGAGTCACTGTTCGTACGAACATCAACCAGCTCGTGGGCGGAGCTGGCGAAGAAACGATAAAAGCCAGAGTAGGTCAGGGAATTATTGCGCAAATTGGAGCTTCGACAAACTTTCTTGAAGTTTTGGAAAATCCGGCAGAAATTTCCAAACATGTCCTCGCCAATGGCTTGGACGCTGGAACGGCTTTCGAGATTTTATCCATTGACATTGCGGACATTAACATCGTAAAAAACATCGGCGCGAAACTACAAATCGATCAAGCGATGGCAGATCTTGAAATTGCCAATGCAAAGGCGGAGGAGCGGCGAGCTCAGGCGACTGCACTCGAGCAAGAAATGCTTGCACGTATTCAGGAAGCAAGGGCTAGAGTTATCGAAGCAGAACGCGAACTTCCTGTTGCACTTTCATATGCCTACCGCAGTGGCCATCTGACGCAGCGTCAGATCAAGGAAAGGAATTCTTAGAATCAGTCTGGGCTAGACTTGTCTCAACTGTCTTACCTCACTAAAAACCTGATTGAAGAATCTCTTATCCTGAGGAAATAAATCCCGGGCTTCATTGAATGTTGCAACCTCTGAGTTCCAGGGTGAATCGTAAGACTTTCGATAAGTTTTCCATCAATGGAAACTATTGGAGCGGTAACCAAACGGTTTAATTGGGATGACACCTTAAGTAAATTATTTGCACCTGCATAAACTGAAACCTGGGATTCGGATTTCTCAACAGTAAGGACATCATTGCACAAAGACACTTCCGGAGATAATTCAATAGGTTCCAAAGGACTCAGGTCCTTTCCAGCAAACCCATCAAAATCCGAAGGATAATACTCTGCTCGAAAGAGCATATTGAAACGAGGCGTTCCGCCTTGGATTCCTCTGCCTCCGTTGCGATTAACCGGATAAATGTATTCCCAGACGGTTTCATCAGAGCTATCAACCTGCCGGATATGTCCAGAGCGGCCTTCAAGAACCAAAAGGTTGTCGTCCGGAAGTAGCTGGACTCCTGATAGGATGTCTGAGTACAATCCTGGGAATGTCACAGAGCGCAGGACATTCACCTCCCCGAATAGTGATTCCGAGCTGTAAGAATAAACACCCGATGCATCGGCTGGGTTTTCAATAATCAGCACTTCAGACTGAATACCGGACATGTAATCGTTATTAAACAAGCTGAATCCTCCAGCCCATGTTGAACCCTCTGGTGTCCAATCAACATGATGTTGACCAAAGAGTCGTTGATCATTTGAAGTGCCTTGATCATACGTTTGAGGATTGCCATACCGAAAAAGTATATCTCCCCCCTTGCCATATTTTCCACCTGTTCCTGACGCAGCTTCTTGTGTGGTGGTACTGTGATCAATCACATAAAATTCACTGAAATTTCGACTGCCAATCACGATCTGATCTAACTCAGCATTGTACGAAATGGAATTCATGTGCATCCAATTACCAGAAGTCGACTGCCCATCTCCGATAAAATTGATATCTAATTTTTCCGGATGCTCTGAGACTACTCCGAAGTTAAGTTTGCTAGCATCGTGATCTTGGATGAGATGATCCCAAACCGACCATTCCCAAACTACATTGGCTGCATTGTTGGGCAGGATCTCAATTTCTATAACCTTCTCACTCCAGACATTTCCTTCGTAAGCTCTCCCAGCAGCAGTTGCCTCTGCATCGGATTTCAGTTCCCAAGCGATGAGGAGGAAATTGCCATTTGGAAGAATTTCCAAATCGTGATGCTGGTGCAATTCCGAATTGGCCAACGTGTAACTCCAAATCAAATTTCCTTCCCAGTCAAACACTTCAACAACTCCTCCAAGTCCTCCGGCATCAAATGTTCCCTCTTTTCTGCCGGCCCTGAGCAACCGACCATCAGAAAACAAATAATAGCCGTGTCCGGTCTTATATGCGCTCTCCCATGAATTTACGATAAACCCGCATCCATCGATCAGGTAGGTCCATTCATTGTTGCTGAGTAAAATGTATCCGTCGGTCGCATTATCCGAATAGGTCACCAGACCCATGGTCCGATCCTGAGCGGTACTGAAAAATTGCGCCCAAAGAAGCAATGCATAGATGGCCCCTCTCCTAACTAAAAATGGCCGACTCGAAAATCGAGCCGGCCATTTGATATTTTCTATTTCAATCAAAAGTTAAAACCAAGTCGTCCAAATACATACAAGCCGTCAGAACCCATTTGTACAGAGTCATTGAAACCACCCTGATCAGTCCATCCATCAAACTGAGGAGTTGGATAAGTATTCAGGAGGTTATTAGCTCCAATCGTCATATTCAGATTTTCATTCAGCGCATAACTTAAGCTTATATCAAGTGTCCCTGCACTTTCATAAACATCAGTCGCTACGTCAAACAACGCATCCGCCTCCGCCTGATTGGTTGCAGGTGAATCTACCCACTGAAAATCCTGAAGTATGACTTCACTGAATAAGGTGTAATTGACTTGTGCTGAAAAAGCTCCCATACTGAGACCGGCATTGAACCCAATCTTGTGATCAGGAGCTGCTGCTTCCAGGTACGCCTGACTAAATGGACCGAAGAAAGTGAACTCATTCAATGTCCCACTGTTGATCGCCTCAATCTCCGTTTTATTGAAATTGGCAGCTACCCCGAAATTAAGGGTATTATCGCCACCTAGTTCCATGTCATAATTTGCTACGATATCTATCCCTGATGTTTTAGTATCGACTCCATTCGCGAAGAACTGAGCTGCATCTGCACCCACTCCGAGAGAAGAAGCATCAAACACATCGGTAAGAATGATTCGGTCAGTTACACTAATTTGATAGGCATCAAAAGTGAAACTAAATCCTCCCTTGTTATAAGTGAAGCCCCCAGCCAAATTCACAGCCTCTTCTTGTTTCAAAGGCTCTATGCCAAATCCACGGGCCACCGTACTCGTATTAGATGCGAGCAAGGTTCTTTCAGAAGTTCCAGCCACGATATTATTGAATAGCAAGTTGTAATGAATCTGAGCCAATGAAGGCGCTCGGAATCCCGTGGAATACGTTGCTCTTATGGCTAAGTCGTCAGTGATCTTATATCGAGTTCCCAACTTGTAATTGGTTGTGTTTCCGAAATCACTGTAGTTCTCGTACCTGATAGCTGCACCAACCAAGAAATCATCGGTGAAATTCATTTCCAGATCCCCATATAAACCGAAATTGGATCGGTCTCTATCAACCACATTTGATGGACTGTATCCTGGAAATCCTTGAGATCCTCCGGGAGGTTCCTGCCCAAATTCATTCGTGTAAGGAGTCTGATTGGCAGGGTCTGTTATGGGCCTTCCATCCTCGTCATACGTGGCATAAGAAGCTTGCTCCCCGGCGAAAATCTGGAAATTTTCCGCGCGGTATTCAACACCAAAAGCGACATTTAAACCAGCATTAATATCCTCATAGAACTTGGAAAAATCCATTGCTGTTACATTCATAGCCAGGCTGTGTCCGCCAGCATCAAAATCAGTTGGAGAGGCTGGGCCTAACGAAGCGTTGTTTGTTCCAGTGATGAAATAATGAAAGTTGTTTTGGCCATAAGAATGACTGAAGTCTGCATTCCATCCATTATCCATCGTATGTCGCACACCGCCAGTTAAGGAATTGTCTTTTATCACAGATGTGATGTGTGGGGTAAATCCATTTGGATACAAACTAGGCACTGCTCTATCGTCCCCACCAGCACCCGGTGCACTTCTTGAGAAAGCAAAAGCATCCGTGTCACGATCGCCAATGCCTCCAAAAATGTAGACATCCGTATTATCTGAAACAGGTAGTTCTCCATTGACCATGAACTGAAACTGATCCACAGCAGCCGATCCGTATCCCTTTCTCCAAGAAAAACCTGGACGCAGCGTTCTCTCCTTCGACATGTACTCGGTGGTGAAATTTATGCTTCCACCATTATTGCCAAGAGGCACACCGTAGTTTAAATCCAACTTGGTTGTAATTCCATCCCATGATTTATCACCATCCGGATCCAATACTCGTTGCTTCCCTTGAATATTAAAAAGCGCATCGCCGTATTCTTCCTCAAATCCTTCACCCACATTGGTACTGTAGGCTCCATAGGTAATTCCCCCAGATACCCCGTCAGTTCCATCCTTAAGCACGATATTAATTACCCCGGCAATCGCATCAGAACCGTACTGTGCGGAAGCACCGTCCCGAAGCACTTCTATTCTTTTAATGGCAGAAACAGGAATTGCATTTAAGTCCGTGCCTGAATTACCACGCCCCCTGGTTCCAAAGACGTTTACCAAAGACGACTGATGTCTCCTTTTTCCATTGATCAATACCAATGTCTGGTCTGGCCCAAGCCCTCTTAATGAAGCCGGGTCAATGTGATCCGCTCCGTCAGATCCCGATTGCTTGGTGGCGTTAAAAGATGGAGCTGCATATTGAAGGATCTGATTAATCTCCACACGGCCATTTTTTGCCGCTAATTCCGAAACTTGAATCACATCGACGGGGGCAGGTGATTCTACGGCACTTCTGCCTTCACTTCTTGACCCCACGACTACCAAATCAGCTAACTGTTCGCTAGCTATGGACATAGTGACAGTTATGGAGGATTGTCCTGCTACGGGAATTTCTTGAGACTCGAATCCCACAGAACTAATCACCAACACATCACTGTTAGAAACCTCAACTGAGAATCTACCATCTATGTCGGTGATGGTGCCTCTTGTAGTTCCTTTGATTTGAACAGTGGCTCCTACAATTGTTTCTCCAGTCTCAGAATACACTGATCCCGACAGCAACCTGGTTGTTTGAAAATTGAAAAGAGCATCTACTTTCGCTGAATTGCCACTGGCCAATGCTCCAAAGCAAAGCAGCAGCCCGATGAAAGCCATCATTACTTTCTTGATGTTTGAACTGGTTAGGGATTCTAAATTCATATTGTGAAATGGTTAATGTAAAATGATTGAGTAATGTCCGTAAAATACATAAAAAAGGTTTTGTGAGAATGTTATGAAACATAAGCACCTCGGAATTCCTTTCCGACGAATACCTTTCACCATTCTTTTGTTCACATGTCCAGCGAAGCTCATCGTCATTTCATCATTCACAAACCATATGGGTATTTGTCTCAATTCGTCAATAATCAGAGCCGGCGAAGAAACAAGAAACTGCTGGGCGAATTGATAGACTTTCCAGAAGGCACCATGGCCATTGGCCGATTAGATCAGGACTCGGAAGGTTTACTCTTACTCACCACTGACGGCAAGCTTAGCGAGCATATCAGAAGCAAAAAAGTGGAAAAGGAGTACTATGTGCAGGTAGACGGTGAAATCTCTAAGGAGGCTGTCATGGAATTACGAAAGGGAGTTGAAATTACCACGAAGAGGGCGAAATACATCACCCTACCCTGCAATGCTCATAAGCTCCTCCAGCCACCTACCTTCAAAGATAGATCAAAGAAAATTCGAGACGACAGGCACGGTCCGACCAGCTGGGTTTCCATTATCCTCAGAGAGGGCAAGTTCAGACAAATTCGGAAGATGACGGCAGCTGTTGGTTTCCCTACACTGAGACTCATCAGGGTCAGAATCGGTGAACTCGAACTCGATAAATTACCCCCCGGCGAGGTGTTGGAAGTTGAGGGTTTTTTCACCTGATCCGATTGCCTCAACTCACCCATTTTCTTTTAATCGAAATTATAGGCACGTAGCATCTGTAACTGCAGAATAGATATTCTGTCTTTGGTCGCTTTTTGTCGTAATTCATTAACAGAAGGTCTCTTGATCTATCATAGAGCAAAGAAATGGCAACAATATTCAGGTTAAAATTCTCTTGACTAACTTGTGATACTAACCATTAGCTTATTCACTCGTGCACCACAAAGAGGAATCACGGCCCTTTGAGATCAACATCTGGCTTATGGCCTGTACGTTGGCTGCCACCCGATCTATTATCGGCTTTGTGGATAATTTCATACAACCAGAAACATCAACCGTTGAATTCATTCTAGATAGTCTCTTCGTGGTAGGGTTCATTTCAGTTGGATACGGGCTCTATTCCAATCGCATTAAAAGCGTTAGTTGGGTCATCACCTTTGTTATGATCGTTCTGCTGACATTGAATTTTTTACAATTTGGTGGAGTACTAGGAAACTCAGAGTTCAACCTAATTGGCATAGGCGTGTTTATCATTTTGGCACACGGAGAAAGAACTCTTAAATTCTTATTACCTATCTATTTGGGCTTTTGCATGTTAGCAGTCCTTTTGGTTCATTTCGAAACCAAAATCTTTGAATTCTTTTACATAACGACTTCAAGAAGCATCGATGATTTTATTTATACTACGGCTTGCCTGCTTGTGCTGGTCATATACTTCAAGCAGAAGATGATCCGGGAAAGCGAGCGGCTGATATCTTTTGAAGAGGAATTGAATGTTGAAATAAAAAAAATTGAAGAACAAACTGCTCTCTTGGATGAACAAAGAATAAGGCTTAATCGAAGTACTCAAGAACTTTCAAGGGAATTCAGTGCCTTGACTAAAGAAGTAATTACTCACGATAACTCACTGAATGAATACTTGAAGCACTCAATTAGCACGCTCGAGTCACCAATAAATAATCTTATAAGAAATATAAGAAAAATAGAACCCAGTGACATCTGGGGAATAATTCTTCATGATACAGCTAACGAACTGGACCAGTTACAAAGCTCCATTCGCCAAAACGCCGACGAAAATTGAATATACGAGCCGTTATATCTCAAGATTATGAAATTAAATTGTTCCGATATGGACTGATTCTCGGATTAGTATTTACGGTGATCAGATTGGCACTTAATCTAAGTTCCAGCGTTCCTTCCTACCTAATTGCGATCAATTTGAGCACCTTGGTCGTGCTTGGACTTTTACATTTATTCGGGAAATACAGCCACTCTATCGCAATTTTCATTTTTCATTTCCTGATTCTGATCGCTGTTTCAGCAGCCTGGGCTCCCTTTGGCGGCTGGGATGGGCGAGTTCCTTATACTTTGATAGTGGTATCAGTTTTTATTGTTGCAACGTCCCACGAATGGCAGCTGTTAATCACGATGTGCGCACTTGTTCTAACCATTCTTTATGCGGACCAGAGCGATACTTTATCTCTTGATCAAAGTCTGCTCAGATTAGAATTCGAATTTGTTTTTAACACTACTCTGCTCGTCTTACTTACCCTATACCTAAAACTACAATTCTTTAAAAAAAAGCAGTTGACTCTGAATACAATAAATAAGCTTCAGAGAGCGAAAACTGAACTAGCTGCCAAACAGAAATTTGCTCAAACTCAAAAGGAAGAGCTTGAGCGAATCAATGATGAAGTACAGGAAATAATGAGATCAAAAGCGCTCGAATTGAATCAGAAAGTGAGAGAGATAAAGAAACATCGCTGGTCTAATTCCCATATTCTAAGAGCTCCTATTGCCAGATTAATGGCTACCATCGAGTTAATGGAAACAGAACAAGGGATTCGGGTAATTTGAATCTTCAGTTATTGAAGAATAATGTTCAGGAGGCCGATCGAGTGGTTAGAGACCTAAACAGTATTTTAAGCGATGCAGAGAACGAATAATCAGTGATTTATCCTCACGAATAGAAGATTCATCATCATGGATTAATATTTTCATGCAACTTCGACCATTTGGCTCCCATGATCAGAACCCACAGCATCCAGATCACTTCGCCCGTAGTTAGCATGTCTAGTATTTCCATAATGACACCCTGGACACCCATAAAGTAAGCAAAGGCCGCAACAAAATATCCGAACCCAGCTAGATAAAGTAGCCATCCTAGAAACTTCGGGAACAATGGAGACTTGATGACCATATATCCAAGCGGAATAAGCCACAGACCCCAAAAGATGGTTGAGACCATTGTGCCGTATATGGATAAATCAATCAGAAACATTATCTGATCGGGATCACTAGTAGCA
>CBDBUY010000010.1:0-261070 GCA_965212145.1 Cyclobacteriaceae bacterium
TTTTGATGATCTAACCACTAGGAAAGTGTAAATTCAAGCCGTTACTTCTTTTTCGTGAAAACCAAGATCACCTTAGCCTGCATTATATTCATTGCCGTTTTGAAATTGGCGGCTGGTCAGATTGATAGCACCTTCACGACCAAGATTGTCATTGATCACATACCGTCTAATACTCCACGAGATGCGTCCATATTCATGGCTTCAGAACTGGATGATTGGATTACCGACAAAGTGGAGCGAAAATTCGAAAGAAATGAGGATGGGAAACTAGAACTTCTTGTGGTTCATTCGTACCCGAAATTTCAATTCAAGCTGACGCGAGGTGATTGGGAATCAGCTGAAGCCAGAAAGAACGGCCGAGCCCGTCCCAACAGGGAAATCATAGTTAGGGAGCGATTCAATGAAATCCACATTACAGTGGATGCCTGGGAGGACGTTTCTTATCAGTGGTACACGGTTTATATGTTCTTTTTGATTATTACATCAATACAAGGCGTCTTACTAGTCTTGGCGATTAACACGATTCGAAACAAAAACAAATCAGCCAACTCCCTCCTTTCCATTCTGCTCGTTTTAATCACCATTGCACTTCTGGGACGGGCTTCCACTTTTGACCCGAATGTATTTAACTGGCAACCAAAGTTGCTTTTTGTGCCCGAACTAATCCTGTTTACTTATGGGCCCATTTTCTACCTATATATTCACAAACTATTGGTCATCGAGATTAAGTGGAAATGGGTCATGCCCATGTTCATCCCCCTCATTATTCAGTTGATTCTTTACTTGCCTTATCTCCGAATGGATGCTGACACTTTCATTTTCAGGGTCATTGACCGAGAGCTGTTTCCTTATTTCGCGTTGACGGGATCAGCCGCTTTGGTCGCCAATACCGGCTATTGGTTTTTGTTTAAGAAGATCGTTTCGAAGTACAGCCGTGAAGTAACCAGTGAAAATCAAAGGAAATATGTTCGCTTTCTAAGATGGGTTCTTGGCATCAAAGCGGTCTACTTATTTATTTGGCTTTCGATTGTGGTCATTTATCTAGCTGGGCGACTATTTGACATTGATCTACTTTTCGTCGCTGAAAATCTCATTGACCTACTTTGGGTATTATTCTCGTTGATCATTTTCGCCCTTGCCTATTACGCTGTGAAACACCCCGAAGTACTCCGCGAAAAACGTAAATACCGGGATCACGCGCTTAATCAAAATGAGGCCTCACATATTCAGGAAAAATTAGTGGAGTTGCTGGAGCATGATAAAGTCTATACTGAACAAGACCTCACATTAGAATCACTTGCTCATAAAATCCCAACTGGTGCGCATTCATTGTCAAGATTTATCAACGAACAATACGGCCAAAGCTTCACTGAATTGATCAACACACATCGTGTGAAAGAATTTATCAAAAGAGCCGAGCAGGAAAAAACCCCACATTTCCTGGAATTAGCTCTGAGGGTCGGATTCAATTCAAAACCTACATTCAATAGGGCTTTCAAAAAAATCACCGGTAAGACTCCACGAGAATATTTCAAGGGGGGAGCTTGAAATCGATTCGAAGTACTTGACTTAAATTGCGAGCCTGTGAGAAGAATAATCGTATTAACTACCCTCATGATCATTGGAGAAGGAATCTTCCTTCTTCCCTTCGTGGTATCTCGGATTTTTCGACCTACTTTCCTGTCGGTTTTTGAGATCAACAATTTTCAACTGGGATCTGCTTTTTCGGTTTACGGGCTTGTAGCTATGGGTTCTTATTTCCTGGGTGGTCCAATCGCTGATCGCTTTTCCACGAAATCCTTGCTCATCACTTCCCTTATCCTGACCTCATTAGGTGGCATTTTCATGGCGCTGGTTCCCGGGCTGAAGGGGCTAACAATTTTGTATGGATTTTGGGGACTTAGTACGATTTTATTCTTCTGGGCAGCATATGTAAAAGCCACTCGCGCATTTGGAGGAGACAAAACACAAGGAATGGCATTTGGCTCGGTAGACGCGGGGCGCGGGCTGTTCGCTGCACTGCTAGCTTCTGGTTCTGTTTTTATATTCTCCTCTTTCCTACCTGAAGACGCTGACATGGCGACCTCAGGCGACCTCACTTATGCACTTACCCAGGTTATTTACCTTTTCAGTGCGTTCACGCTTTTCTCTTCATTACTGGTCTGGATAGGGCTACCAAAAACCGAAGCTGAGCCTGGTTCGGAGGTTTTTTCTTTCAGGCATTTGAAAAGTGTACTTGCCAGAAGAAGTGTCTGGATGCAATCCGTGATCGTGCTCTGTGCCTATGTCGGTTACAAATGCACAGACGACTTTTCCCTTTACGCATATGACGTCCTGCAGTTCAACGATGTGAATGCCGCTCATGTGGGTACAGTATCCTTCTGGATGAGACCAGTTGGCGCTTTGGCTGCCGGACTAATTGGTGACAGATCACAATTCTCTAAAATCATCATGTGGTGTTTCGGCATCATCATCATTGGGAGTGTCATCATCGCCTCGAATGTCCTGCCGGCCGTTGGTGCAGTTATGGCCATCATGTCGATCGCATTTATCTGCGCTGGGATCTACGGACTGAGAGGACTTTATTTCACACTTTTTCAAGAAGCCAATTTGCCGCTCCTTTATACAGGTACTGCCGTGGGTGTGGTTTCAGCCATTGGCTACACCCCTGATATTTTTATGGGACCTCTGATGGGGTATGTTTTGGACAATAATCCTGGAGCTCTGGGACATCAATACCTTTTTGTGATTTTGGGTGTCTTTGCGATTATTGGCCTAATCACGACCAGGCAGTTTAAGCGAGCAGTTAATCCAACTGCTTGAGATACAAGTCAATCCCCTCCTCTAATTCCGTAAATGGCTTATCGTATCCAATGCTTCGGACTTTGTCCATATTGGCTTCAGTGAAATACTGATACTTATCTCGAATATCCTCTGGAGTATCGATGAATGAAATGTTTTCATTCTTACCCATGGAAGCAAAAACACCTCTGACCAAATCAAGGAACGTTCTGGCCTTACCGCTCCCCATATTATAAATGCCCGAGTCCCTTCTATGATGCATCATCCAAAACATCACATCGCAAACGTCCTGCACGTAAACAAAATCACGCTGCTGCTCTCCGTCCTTAAAATCAGGATTGTGTGAGCGGAACAACTTCATGCCATCAGTTTTCTTGATCTGATTGTAGGCATGCCAAATGACAGATGCCATGCGTCCTTTGTGAAATTCACCAGGCCCGTAAACGTTGAAAAACTTCAACCCCGCCCAGAAAAATGGCTTTTTTTCCTGATCCAATGCCCACTTGTCAAATTCATTTTTTGACTCGCCGTAAGGATTTAATGGTTGCAGAAGAGAAATCTTACTTTCATCGTCATCGTACCCGTACTCACCAAGTCCGTAAGTCGCGGCTGAACTGGCATAAACCAGCGGAATTTGTTTTTTAATGCATTTTCCCCAAACCGCCTTTGTGTAATCAGTATTGAGTTTCCAGAGCAATTCCCTGTCAAATTCGGCCGTATCCGTTCGGGCACCCAGGTGAAAAATAAACTCCAGTTCCTGATGAGGCTGCTCATCCAACCATTCAAGAAATTCGGCTCTATCCACCTTCGCCGTGAACTTGGTTCCTACCAGGTTTTCGTTTTTTTCTTCGTTATCAAATTTGTCTACCAGAATGAGATCATTGAAATTTTCCTCATTCAATTTCTTGACCATTTGGCTTCCAATAAACCCTGCTGCGCCTGTGACGATTATCATGCCTTGATTTTTCAACAAAAGTAAAAGGAACTTGCCGTCCCCCCTATCTTTGCGCCATGGTTTATGTGAGTAGAAAGGAGCACTTCAACGCCGCGCATCGGCTTTACAGGGAAGACTGGTCTGCCAAGAAGAACAAGGAGGTTTTTGGCCCGTGTGCCAATGAAAATTGGCATGGCCACAATTTTGAAATTATTGTGACCGTAAAAGGTCGGCCTGACCCGGAGACTGGTTTTGTGATTGATCTAAAAAACTAAGCACATTGATTCGTACAGAAGTGTTGGAGAAATTGGATCACAAGAACTTAAACCTGGATGTGGATTTCATGAAAGGTATCATGCCGAGTTGTGAAAATCTGGTGGCAGAAATTTGGAAGATCATTGATCCGAAAATTCCTGCGATTGCCCCACAAGCTCAACTTCACAGCATCAAATTGTACGAAACCCCTAGAAATTTTGTAGAATATCTGGGATAAGGTTTAATTGCTCAAACTTTTATTGTGTCCAAATAGCTAATATTCTTATCTTCATGGTTACAATTTCACTCACCAGCCTGCAATGAGATTTTTATTAAGCGCCACGTTCTTTTTTGGCATTGTTTTGTCCGTTTGGGCACAGCGTACTGTTACCGGAACAGTCACCGATGACCAAGGCAATCCTATTCCTTCTGTGAACATTAAAGTCATTGGCACAACTGATGGTGCTATCACCGATGTGGATGGCAAATACAGGATTTCCGTCCCGGATGATTACTCCATTCTTATTTTCTCAGGACCTGGTGTTTTCAGTCGGGAAATTTCTGCCGGCACCCAAACAGTCATCGATGTGAAAATGAAGGTTAAATCATCAGGTGGAGACTCTGAAGTCCTACGAACCGGAATGGGCGGTGGCCTCACCAAAGAGCAAAACACAGGAAATGTCAGTCAGGTATCCGGGGAGGATATAAGAGATAATCCTGTTTCCAATTTGGAATCTTCCCTGCAAGGACGAACCGCCGGAGTAGTGGTTAAATCGACTGGTGTGCAGGTTAGAGGATCAGCTTCCTTAACGGCAAGTAATTCTCCGCTTTATGTGGTTGACGGAGTTCCGTTGGCTTCTGGTAATCAATCAAACATCAATCCGGCCAACATCAAGTCAATGGAAATCCTTAAGGACGCTTCTGCAGCAGCCATTTATGGAAGTCGGGCTGCTAATGGCGTGATCGTAATTACCACGCATTCTGGGAGATCAAGCAAAATGCAGATTGAAGCTGACTATCAGATCGGAGTGGCTCAAACG
The DNA here is from genome assembly GCA_965212145.1 of Cyclobacteriaceae bacterium. Taxonomy (GTDB): domain Bacteria; phylum Bacteroidota; class Bacteroidia; order Cytophagales; family Cyclobacteriaceae; genus JAAEPI01. The sequence continues at coordinate 5,032 of CBDBUY010000010.1, forward strand.
CCAAAATTTCTCGACCTCTACTCCGCGGATGACTACAACCAACAAGTCATCGAGTTTGTCGTGCGACAATCCGGACTAGGGCAGCATGTTTCTCAGGATAATTTACGAATCTGGCAACAGACCCTGGAATCAGGAAGCTCCATCATCGTTGGAAATGTAACGATTGATGAAATTGGATTTTTGAACCTGCTTAATTATGATACAGATTGGCAGGATCGCGTTTTTCAAACAGCAATGACCCACAGGGCAGCTTTGAGTGCACAAGGCGGAACTGATAAACTTGGTTATTTCGTCTCGACAGTTTTCAATACTCAGGAAGGGATTTTAATCGGCAGGAATTCTCAAAACTTCAATGCGCTCGTTTCCCTTAACAGCCAGATCAATTCGAAGCTATCTGCTCGATTGAGCCTAAACATGATTCGAGATAAGCAAGACCGGTTAAGGGAAGATCAGGATTTGGGTGCGCCATTGCAGGCGATTGCATTGCCTCCGTCAGATGAGCCGGACCCAAATAACAACTACTACCTACGGGTTTCAAGCTTACTTTACAATCCGGAAACTGAAATCTACAACAGTACGAATCAGGCCATTTCCACAGGTTGGATTGGAAGTTTAGGCCTGACTTATGAAATCAATGAGCAGTTGTCGCTGGACGCTACCTTGGGAATGGACGTGAGTGACGGTGAGGATATTCTGGAACTCGGTGGAGCCACGAGAGATGGCGGAGGAACTTTCCAAGGTCCCGGCAGTGGACGCTCTCTTTACGGCACTTCGGCTATCCGTAATTACCTTGTAAATGGCTGGGCCACTTACAAACCTGCTATCAACGAGACCAGCACCTTATCTGTTGTTGTGGGTTCATCGTATGAGCAATCGACTGGAGATTTCACTTTCAGAGCAGCGAATGTCGCTACCGTGAATGAGCTAAAATCAATGCAGGATACCAATCCACTTTTGGAAACCAATCCGATCCCAGGTTCTGCCAGTTCGTTCGTTTCCGTTTTTAGCCGGGTGAATTATTCAATCCAAGACAAATACCTATTCTCTGTAAGCGGTCGATATGACGGATCATCCAAGTTTGCTGATGCCAATCGATTTGGCACTTTTTACGCTTTGTCGGGAGGTTGGATCATGAGTGAGGAAAACTTCTTCGGGGATGGATTCATTAAATACTTAAAGCTGAAGGCAAGCTACGGTGTAATCGGAAACACACCTCTCGGTGATTTTGACTACCGTAAAAATTACAGCATAGTTAGGTACGGAGGCGCTCTGGGCTATAAACTATTGAACCCAGTAAATGAAAATCTTCAGTGGGAAACAACCTCTCAGCTTAACATTGGAATGGAATACTCTCTGGGAGAAAGAATTAGCGGCTCATTCGATTATTATATGAAGAACACTGAGGATTTGTTATTCCCAGTGCCTGTAAGTCCGACCAGCGGATTTTCATCAGTCATCCAAAACGGCGGGTCCATGGAAAATTCCGGATTTGAAATTGGCTTGACTACACGAAACATCGACCAGCCAGATTGGAAGTGGACAACTGATTTCAATATCACGTTTGCCCAAAACAAGATCACAAACCTTAATGGCGAGCGTCTCGTGCTTGGCTCCAATGCCTTTATAGAAGGATTCCCTGCCTCCTCCTTTTTTCTGAGAAAGTATGCAGGAGTTGACCCAGACACGGGTGATGCACTTTACGACGATGGAAACGGTGGCACCACCACCGACTGGGAGAGCGCCCCTAGACAGATCGTTGGCAATCCAAACCCGGGTAACTTCGGTGGGATCACGAACAATGTGACTTATAAGAATTTCGATCTTTCCTTCATGGTACAGTTTGTTGGAGACGTAGATGTCTATTTCGCCACCGGAGAATTCATGGCCAATAGTGGAATCCTTGGTTTGACTCAATTGAAATCGCAAACAGATCGATGGTATAACAGCGATGATCCTGGAAAATATCCACGACTTGATCCTCAACAAACGGACACAGAATCCTCTACCCGCTGGCTTGAAGATGGTAGCTACGCCAGGTTAACGAATGTGATTTTGACTTACAACTTACCTGCCACGCAGGTTGAGCAGTGGGGTCTAACACATGCGGAAGTTTACATTGGTGCACAAAACCTATGGACCATCACCAATTATTCCGGTTATGATCCGGATGTTGTGTACGTGGATCCAACAACGGGAACATTGGGACAAAACATTAACAAAGGAGTGGACAATTTCACCCCTCCTCAACCTCAGATTTTTACCGCTGGAATCAAGATCGGATTATGAGAAAGACAGGACTGATCATCGCTATTTCTTTATTGGTTGCCTCCTGCGGATCGCTGCTGGAAGTTGAACCAAGTAACAACCTGTCTGGTGATATTTTCACTGACGAGGAAAGCATTCAAAATGCCTTGAATGGAGCATACTTTAATCTTGGAGGTATTAACGGAGGTGAAATGTTTGGAGGTGACTTCCAGCTAATTCCTTCTTTGCTCACGGTACAGAGTGATTTCGAAATGGCTTGGGACGACATCAATGGAGCGAGCTATACGGATTTTGAAGAGAAAAACATTCAAGCTATCAACGGTCGAGTAGAGGCAAGCTGGAGACGGGCCTATGAAACCATCAATGTTCTCAATAGTATTTTGGAGAATATCGAGAACGTGGAAAACACTTCTTCGCGTTCCAGAATTCAGGGCGAAGCGCTGGCCATGCGAGCGATTATTTATTTTGAAATGGCGAGACTTTGGGGACCGGAATATCGCCCATCTGTAGTGGACACAGAAGTCTTTCCGCTTTTGCTGGAATCGGTAGATATTCCCGGCAGTACTCCAGCGTTCAATACGCTTGGTGAGGTTTACACGCAAGTGGAAGCTAATCTAGCCACAGCCTCCACACTTCTTGAATCCTTAGGAACAAATGGAACAGGAATCAATTATTACACCTGTCAGGCCTATCTGATGAGGAGTGCCATGCACAAGAATGCATACGATGATGCAATCACTTTTGCTGAAAATATCATCGACGACAATGTGTATTCTTTGGCTGCTACACCCCTGCAGGCTTTCAACAATACCAGCAACACTTCCGAAGATATCTTTGCTATTCAGCAAACTCAATCCAATAATGCGGGAAGTTTGGCCACAGGTACAGGCGTGACGAATTTCTATTCCTCACTAACCAATCAAGGTCTGGGAGCCGTCAGGATTCGTGAAGCTTTTCTGAACAACATATTCGGTGATTTCGATTACAGTCCAGAGTATGACTCCATTGATCTTCGATATGGTATTGACACATTGTCAACTGAAAGTACCATCGACGATTTGGAAGCAGGCTTCTATGTGAACGTCCTTAATACACTCACCCTGTCACCTTTCAAGTACGGCGCTAGAGACCGGGTGATTCCCGTGATCAGATATGCTGAAATTTTACTTTCCAGAGCTGAAATTCTGGCCTTCCAGAATCCTGTTACTGTCAACTCCACGGCTCTTGCTGATTACAACGCCGTACGTACAAGAGCCGGACTTCCAGCCTTGGATGCCTCCGATTTCGATCTCGGTGTAGACTTATACGACAGCATTCTCGTGGAGCGGCGCAGGGAATTCCTCTACGAGGGTCAACTTTTCCACGACCTAAGAAGGCTTGAGGCAGAGCTTAACGGCACACCGCTTTCTGATCCTCAGTTTATCTTACCGATACCACAATCCGAGCAGGATGCCGGTGGTAATCAATAGAATCTCTTCATGAAGTATTTCTTCATAGCAGGCGAGCGATCCGGAGACCTGCATGCCTCCAATCTGATCAAAGAGCTAAAACGTCGGGACTATGAGGCCGAAATCGTAGGCTTTGGTGGCGACATGATGGAGGAGCAAGGGATGACCCTTCTTCAGCATTATCAGTCGTTTTCGTTTATGGGGCTGTGGGAAGTGATCAAGAATCTTGGGACGATCAAGAAGCGGTTGAAGGAATGTAAAAAGGCCATCGAGGAGCAACGACCTGACGTGCTGGTTCTGGTGGACTTCCCTGGATTCAATCTCAGAATGGCCGGTTTTGCGAAGAACTTGGGGATTAAGACGTGCTACTATATTTCCCCGAAGATTTGGGCTTGGAAAAAAGGACGGATCAAAACCATCAGAAAAGTGGTGGACAAGATGCTGGTCATCCTGCCTTTTGAGGTGGAGTTTTACAAGAAACTCAACTTCGAGGTGGAGTATGTGGGCAATCCTTTGATGGATTCTGTCAGAACACATGACTTCAACTTGTTTGAAGAAGAGGGCACTAAGGTGGCCGTACTGCCTGGCAGTCGGGCTCAGGAACTGAAGTCTGCTACGCCGATCATTCTGGAAATGGCAAAACTCCGACCTGAATACAAGTTCATGCTGGCAGGCGTTGACAATCTGCCCGAGAGATTCTACAAGCCATTTAAAGCACACAACAACATTGAGATACACTTTAATCGAACGTACGACATTCTAAAATCCTGCAATGCCGCCATGGTTACCTCCGGTACGGCTACACTTCAAGCCTGTCTCCTCACTGCTCCACAGGCGGTGGTGTATGGAACCAGCTGGCTGACCTATCGGGTTGGCAAGTTGGTGGTGAACATCGATTACATTTCTCTCGTCAACCTGATCGCTGGAAAGGAAGTGGTCAGAGAGCTGATCCAGAAAGACTTTAATGCCGTGACCGTATTGGAAGAAATTGATCGCATTCTCCAAGACCCGGAATACTGTGGCCGCATGATGGTAAACTATCAGGAAGTCAAGGAAAAGATTGGTTTTGAGCCCGCAAGCAAAAGAGCGGCTGACGCGCTCGTTAGTTGGTTGGGCATTGAGGGGTAGTACTGAAAAATCAAAGCCAAATTTTTAACTTGGTTTCATGGAAAAACTCTTAGCCCTTTTGGAAAAACGCTTCTCCGAAAATAAGCATAGGCATCCAGGAGTAAAATGGGAGGAAGTCCGGTCCAAATTGGAAACAAAACCAGAAAAACTCAAATCTCTGGAAGCCATGGAGAGCACCGGGGGCGAACCAGATGTGATCGAAGGAATTGGGGATGAAGGGATGCTAACTTTTGTCGATTGCGCTCCAGAAAGTCCCAAGGAACGAAGAAGTTTGTGCTATGATCGGGAAGCGCTGGAATCCCGCAAGAAATTCAAGCCAAAGAATAGCGCCATGGATTTGGCCACAGAAATGGGCATTGAATTGCTGACTGAAGACGAATACCTGATGCTTCAGCAAATTCAGCCAGTGGACACCAAGACGTCCAGCTGGATTAAGACTCCTGATGAAATGAGAGCATTGGGCGGAGCGTTGTTCGGTGACTATCGCTTCGGCCGGGTGTTTTTCTACCACAACGGGGCAGAATCCTATTATGCCTCTCGTGGGTTTCGAGGAAAGTTGATTGTTTAGAACGATGGAAATAAAAAAGGAAGAATCCGAAAGCAAGGGTCGCTTGATCGCAACAGAAGCCGATGTGGAACTTGGAGAAATGACCTATTCAGTAGCCAGCGATGAACTTATCATCGTGGATCATACCGGAGTGAATGATGGTCACAACGGGAAAGGAGTTGGTAAAAAGCTATTTGAAGCAATGGTAAAGCAATCACGCACCGATGGCAGAAAGGTGATGCCGCTTTGTCCCTTTGCCCAAGCGATGTTTGAAAGACATCCTGACACCCACGACGTGCTGCGTCATGGTTCGCATTAAAAATAAATATTGATTAGCCTAAGCCACTCGCAGCTGGTTGAATTTCGATTTCTCGAATTTCTCCTCAGCATACGTCTTGGTGATCTCTAGCGTTTTCACATCCGGCTGGGATGGCAACTCAAACATGGCGTCTGTGATGATTGCCTCGCAGATGGATCTCAGGCCTCTTGCTCCTAGTTCGAATTCCACCGCTTTGTCCACAATGTAATCCAACGCGTCATCCGAGAATTCCAACTCCACCTCTTCCATATGGAAGAGCTTAAGGTATTGTTTCACTAAGGCGTTCTTAGGCGCGGTGAGAATCTCCTTCAATGCTGGTCGATCCAATGGATCCAAATGCGTCAAAACAGGCATACGGCCAATCAGCTCCGGTATCAACCCGAAGCTCTTCAAATCCTGCGCGGTGACGTACTTGAGTAAATTTTCTTTGTCGATTTCGTACTCTTCCTTCTTGGCATTCGCGAAACCAAGTGGACGAGTATTCAGTCGATTCGCGATGTGACGCTCAATGCCGTCAAATGCTCCTCCGCAGATAAACAGGATGTTGTCAGTGCTCACAGAGATCATCTTTTGATCCGGGTGCTTTCTACCTCCCTGTGGTGGCACGTTCACTGAGGTACCTTCTAGTAGCTTCAATAACGCCTGCTGCACACCTTCCCCACTCACATCCCTGGTGATGGATGGATTGTCAGATTTTCGAGCGATTTTATCAATCTCATCGATGTAAACAATTCCACGTTGCGCTGCATCCACGTCGTAATCGGCAGACTGTAACAAACGTGTCAAGATACTTTCTACATCCTCTCCCACATATCCTGCCTCAGTCAGAACTGTGGCATCAGCGATGCAAAAAGGCACCTGAAGAATCTTAGCCAAGGTCTTTGCGAGGTACGTTTTCCCAGTACCTGTTTGTCCAACCATGATGATATTCGACTTCTCAATGGTCACATCATCTTTTTCAGCTGGCTGAGTCAATCGCTTGTAATGATTGTACACAGCAACTGAGAGGTATTTCTTCGCTTCATCCTGCCCGATCACATACTCATCCAGGTGGGACTTCATATCGACCGGCTTGATCAGCTTAAATGATGGCGAGTTTCCGTCTCCTTTTGGCCCCTCCTCCTCATTCAGAATTTGCTGCGCCTGGGATATGCACTTGTCACATATATGCGCATGGATGCCTGAGATCATCAGTTCGACATCCTTCTTATTGCGTCCGCAAAAACTACATGTGACTTGTGTGGCCATTATTTTTTAATCAAAACTTCATCAATCAACCCGTATTCTTTCGCCTCATCCGCTCTCATCCAGTAATCGCGATCAGAGTCCTTTGCTATCTGATCATACGTCTTGCCAGAATGCGTGGCTAAAATAGTGTAGAGATCCTTGCGTAACTCCTGCATCTGCTTCAATGTAATCTCCATGTCGCGTGACTGTCCTTGCATTCCGCCAGATGGCTGGTGAATCATCACACGCGAATGAGGTAAAGCTGAACGTTTATCCTTTGCTCCTCCGGCTAACAAAACCGCTCCCATAGATGCCGCCATTCCCGTACAAATGGTCGCCACATCCGGATTTACATACTGCATGGTGTCGTACATTCCGAGACCCGCGTAAACCGATCCTCCCGGGCTATTGATGTAAAGAAGTATGTCTTTTTTGGAATCCACTGACTCGAGGAAGAGCAACTGCGCTGTGATGATGTTGGCAATATTCTCCTCCACTTGCATGCCTAGGAAAATAATTCGATCCATGATCAATCGGGAGAAAACGTCGATTTCACGGAAATTCGTAGGTCTCTCCTCGATTACCGCGCGGGTCATGTTCTCCACGTGCTGCACATAGCTGTCAAATGTTGTCGTGCCAACCTTGTGGTCTTTGGCAAATTTTTTAAACTCGTCTTTATCTATTGTCATGATGTCAAATTAGCAAAATCACGTAAAATTAAACAACTCAAAGGTGGGAAGCGCAACTTCCAAGATGAACTTCAAAAGCCATGGAAAAGTTCGTAGGATTTAGTTGCTTTGATGAAAGTCACAAACCATGAGAATAGTCGCTTTCATTCCGGTTGTTTTTATATCCAGCATCTTAATTGCTCAGGAAAATGTAATGAGCGTAAGAGCCGGCCTCATCGGAGCTTGGTTTCAATACGAAAATGCCGTAGCAGATCTGGGGGTTGTGGATTATGAACTTGGCTATGTATATGGACTTTATGGAAACAGCACCAAAGTAGATTTCGTCTCCACGACTACCATCAGCATAGAACCAAAATGGTATTACAACCTGAATCGCCGGGAGAAAAAGGGAAAGAACATCACCAACAACACAGGCAATTACTTCTCTCTTGAATTTCTCTACATACCCAACTGGCTCACCTCATCGAATGTCCAAACGCAACCTTTCCAGGAGCCCGGAGTAGCCGTTTCGTACAGCTTCGTACCCAAATACGGTTTTCGACGATCCTTTTCTGACAAATTCAATTTTGAGTTTGCTTTTGGTGTGGGACAAACATGGTATGAGGATCAGAGTTCAGTCACTCAAGCTGCGCTGGATGTTAAGTTCGGCTACATCATCGGACAATAAAAAAGCCACCCCTCTCGGGGTGGCCTACACCATAGCTGGCATAACAAAATCTAGTCTACATTATCATGTAGGTATTTGTTGTTTCCGAGAATCTGATTGTCATCCGTCAAGTTGAATCTGGAAATGTGTCTCTCCGATGAATGGGGCACTTCCTTCAAAGCCACTTTCTTCCGCTCATAAGCCGGCACGTCGAGCTTCTCTTTGAAGTCTGTCGTGTTTAGCTCAGGCTTCTGTCCATTCAGCACTTCCTCACGTCTCTTTCGCTCCTCAATAAGCTGAACTTTCTTAGAAACCGGAATCGCCGGACCTTCTACTAATTCATCGATCTCATCATCGTAATCCTCCTCGTTTTCTTCTTCGCGAGAGTTCTCAAAATCGTATTCTCCGTCCACATTGAACTCAAAATCCATTCCCTCTTTCTGACGCTCGTCTTCTTCTTCAATCTCGCGCTCGATCTCAGCTTTGATGAAATCGAAAGAATACTTCTTCTCTTCAATTTCCTCTTCCTCCTCCTCTTCTACATTTTCTACATTGAAAAGTGAAGGTTGCAAGAATGGCTCCTTGGATTTTTCCTCAGAGGTTGGGATGAACTCATCATCTAGCTCAAAATCAGACGACTCCAGGTCAAAGACGATCTGCTCCTCAGATTCCTCTACAACTGGTTCTTCGATTGCTTCAGGCTGAACACGCATCTCTACCTCTTCCTCCTCGACCGGTTTATCTACTTTCTTCAAATATGGTTCGGTGGCCACCTCAGCACTTGGTGCTTCCGGGCTATAGCCAGTCGCAATGACCGTAACCTGAATATTTTCTCCCAAATCAGGGTCTACACCGTGTCCGAAAATCACATCTGCTTCATCTCCGGCAAACTCCTGTATGTACTCGGTAATCTCTGTCAATTCGTCCATCTGAAGCTCTGCTTCTGTTCCGGACATGATTGAAAGGAGAATTCTCTCCGCACCGTAAACATCTTCATTGTTCAGAAGTGGAGAATTCAATGCCTCCTCAGCAGCTCTGATGGCTCTGCTCTCACCATGCGTTTTTGCTGACCCCATGACCGCACGGCCTGAGTCCTTCATTACGGTTTTCACATCTTCGAAATCCACGTTCACGTAACCCGGAACAGTGATGATCTCTGCAATTCCTTTGGCTGCCGTGTTTAGCACATTGTCTGCTTGCGCAAAAGCGTCTGAAATAGGAAGGTTTCCGAATATCTCACGAAGCTTGTCGTTCATGATGACCAGCACTGTATCGCAGTACTCACGCATTTGACGGATACCCTCGTTCGCGGAGGCCATCTTTTTCTTTCCTTCAAAAGCGAAAGGCGCTGTGACGATCCCAACCGTCAGAATGTCCAATTCCTGTGCAACCTGAGCGATCACAGGCGCAGCTCCTGTTCCGGTACCACCACCCATACCGGCGGTGATGAAGATCATTTTGGTGTCAGTGGAAAGTAAATCGCGGATATCCTCCTTGCTTTCGAGCGCAGCGCTTCGCCCTTTCTCAGGGTTCGCTCCTGCTCCCAAACCGCTGGTGAGATTCACCCCGATCTGTAGTTTTTGTTTTACCGGGCTTGATTCCAATGCCTGGCTGTCAGTGTTGCAGACCACAAACTCCACATCCTTGATTCCAAGGTTGTACATGTGATTGACTGCATTGCTTCCGCCACCACCAACTCCAATCACCTTAATGATCGACTTGTGGTGAGTTGGTATGTCAAATTGATACTGATTGTTCATAATTTCTCGTTTTTGTGGGTTAGTCTCTCAAGTGTTCAGTGCCCGACTGTCACTTTCACCAAGCCGCGTTTTACTTATAGTCTTTATCATCAAAATCATCGATCAAAAGGCCCTTGGTCTTTTGAAGAATGTTCTTAAAAAATTTATTTCCTTGTTTATCTCTTCTGGCAGAACTCAAATAGCCGCCGTTCGAAGCTTCCATGTATTGCTCGTCTCTGAAGTCCAATGCTTTGAAACCGGACAAAACAAGCCCAACTGAGGTAGCAAACATCGGGCTCTTGACTGCCTCAATCTTGCTCTTGCCTAGGTGCTCGTTTGGATGTCCGATGCGAGCATCCAGTCCTGTCATGTATTCAAAAAGCTGGCTCAGGTTGGTCAGTTGCGAACCACCACCCGTGACCACAATTCCGCCTGCCAATTTCTTGTGATAGCCAGAAGTGATGATCTCGGTGTGCACCATCTCGATGATCTCCTCCATTCTAGCCTCAATAATGTTCGCCAGGTTTTTAACTGAAATTTCCTTTGGTGGACGATTTCTTAGACCAGGAATCGAAACGATTTCATTCGGGCTAGCCTCCTCGGAGATGGCTTTTCCAAATTTCGTTTTCAATAACTCGGCCTGATGCTCCATGACCATGCAACCCTGCTTGATATCTGCAGTAATGATGTTACCTCCAAATGGAATAACAGCCGTGTGGCGGATGATACCGTCGTGGAAGACCGCCACGTCAGTAGTACCACCTCCAATGTCCACCAAACAAACACCCGCCTGCTTTTCTTCTTCGCCAAGAACTGATAAACTGGAAGCCAGTGGCTCCAAAATCAAATTCTCAATTTCCAAACCTGCACGCTGCACGCATTTGTTAATGTTATTGATGGCGTTAGTCTGAGCAGTGATAATGTGAAAATCGGCTTCCAATTTCACCCCAGACATCCCAACTGGATCTGTGATGCCGTCTTCATAATCCACGATGTAATCCTGTGGCATTACGTGTATGATTTGACTCCCGGGAGGAATCACAATTCTGTACATATCAGATGTGAGCCTGTTGATGTCGTCCATGCTGATCTCATCCTCAGAATCCCTGGTGATGGAACCGTGCTGAATCGTGCTGCGAATGTGCTGCCCGGCAATACCCACATTGACCACTCCAATGTCAATTCCTGATGCGTCGCTTGCCTCCTGCACGGCCTTCTCTATGGCATGGACGGTTTTGTCGATGTTGGTGACAATTCCACGGATGACACCATCAGAAACGGCACGGCCCATTCCGAGCACTTCGAGCTTGCCGAATTCGTTTTTCTTGCCGACAATGGCGCAGATCTTGGTCGTACCAATGTCGAGTCCTACAATTATTTCTTCTTTACTCATGGCTATTCGCAGATAATTTGGTCTTTAAATTTCAAGTTCACGTTGGTGTATATATTCCAGCCTTTGGCCGGCAAAATCTTCTTATAGAAGAGCATTAGCTTCTCAAATTTTTTATCAATGTCCTCGGGCATCCCGAATTCAATTTTTTGCTTGGTCACTTGAGGGATCATTTCAATTTGTCCATCTGACATCACGTAGATGTGCGCAATCTGAGCTCGCCAGAATTCGTCATTTTCAATGAACTGCAAAAATTCCAATAGGTCTTCTCCGTAGTGTGATTCTTTCAAATTTTCCTTCCAATCCAACCCTTCGATTTCAATCAAGGGAACTCGAGCAGTGTATCTTGCCGCCGTGGGCAGGATGTTTCCTTCAAAATCAATGTAGCTGTCTTTTTCTCGCTGATGATAGATCCGTGCAATTGGCTTTCGCTGAGAAACTTTCACCAGAACATTCCCTTTGACATCTCGATAGACCTGTGCATCCGCCACGAACGGATTCGCCTCCACCCTTCGCTCCATTTCGTTCATGTCCCATTTACTTACCGGCAGACTGAGCTCGTTCTCCTCACCGCGGAGTAGGTCAGTAACTTCTTCCTCAGTTATGAAATTCAGTTCCTCCGTCTTCAAGATGTCGATTTGGAGGGAATTCATGTGTTCGTCGCTGGTGAAGGCAAAACCTATCGCTACCACCACGGTCAAAGCGCAAAGAATGTATGTCAGAATGTGCTCCTTATTCATTATCGCCTCCTTCCTTGAATATCTTGGCCAGTTTTGGCACTTCTTTGTCAATATCTCCAGCACCCACAGTCAGCAACACATCGGGTCTTAATTCCTGGAGCAATGCAGGTAATTCTTCTTTACTGCAGCAATGCTTCTTCTCTAAAGTCATTTTTTCCAATAGCGCCTCGGATGTAATTCCAGCTATTGGTTTTTCACGAGCCGGGTAAATCGGCAACAAAACCACCTGATCTGCAGCGTCGAGACTCTCAGCAAACTGATCCATGAAATCTCGAGTCCTTGAGTACAAATGTGGCTGAAACACCACGGTGATAGTTCGCTGCTTGTAGAGAACCCTGACGGATCGAATGAGAGCGTTGATCTCTGTCGGATGGTGCGCGTAATCGTCGATAAAGACGGTCTTCCCAAAACGCTGGATAAATTCGAATCTTCTCTTAACGCCCTTGTACGTTTTCAATCTCGTTCGGATCATCTTGTCTGAAAGACCCATCTCAAAAGCCACAGTAATGGCCGCCAAAGCATTCATGACGTTGTGATGACCCGGAACATACAAGAACAAATCGTTGATCTTGACTTTGCCTTTTCTATAGGTGAAAACAAACGCTCCCTCTACGATTCTTAAACTCTCCGCAACAATGTCCCCGAGACGAATGTCGTAAGACAGATACTCAGGCCCTGAAATTTTCACTCCGGCATCTGAGCTCATCAGGATACGACCCTTTGCGGTTGTTCGCTCGACAAATTCTTTGAACGATTTAGCTAACTCCTCCTCGCTTCCATAGATGTCCAGATGATCCGGATCGATGGAGGTGACCACTGTATAATTTGGGCTTATTTGTAAGAATGACCGATCGAACTCATCTGCCTCTACCACAATCGGTGCGTCCTCGTCCCCAATCAAAATATTCGAATTGTAGTTGGACATGATACCTCCAACGAAAGCATTCACACCACCTGACATCCCGTTTAGCAAGTGAGCAATCATGGATGATGTAGTGGTTTTTCCATGTGTTCCCGCTACGGCGATGGTGTAGTGACCATCCGTCAACATGCCCAATACTTCCGAGCGCTTCTTTAAAGTGAAGTTGTTCTCCTTGAAAAAGGATAGCACCTTATTGTCTTCTGGAATGGCAGGCGTATAAACGACCAACGTTCCCACCTGTCCTTTGAACGCCGTTGGGATTTGAAGAACATCATCTTCGTAGTGTATTTGACAACCCTCTTCAACCAATGTCTTAGTCAATGCTGTTTCGACCCGATCGAATCCTGCTACGTCTTTTTCGCGCGAACGGAACCAGCGAGCCAAGGCACTCATGCCTATGCCACCAATGCCCACAAAATAGATCCTATCGTAATCGTAAACACTCATGCGACCAGTTTTATAACCTCCTCAGCAATATGCTCAGCTGCACGCGGCTTAGCCAATTTGCTGATGTTGGTTTTTAATTTCTCTTTTTCATTTTCATCATTCAATAATGAAAGCGTCACCTCGGCCAATCCCTTCACTGCCTCATTGTCCCTTATCATAATGGCAGCATCTCGTTCTACCAAAGCCATGGCATTTTTTGTTTGATGATCTTCTGCCACATTGGGTGATGGGATCAAAATGGTGGCCTTTCCCATCAGTTCTAGCTCAGCTATGGACAATGCTCCGGCTCTTGCCACGACCACATCGGCGATGCTGTAAGCCCAGTCCATTTCCCGTAAAAAATCAAACATCCGAACCGAACTCAATTCACGGTCGGCTACTCTGTTTTTCATTTCCTCAAAATAGAATCCGCCTGTTTGCCAGATCACCTGAATGTCGTTCTTAGCAAAGGCTTCAAGACTCGCAAGCATGGCCTCATTCAGGGTTCTTGCTCCGAGACTTCCACCAGTCATGAACACGATTGGTTTATTTGAATCCAAATCGAAGTGCTTGTACGCCTTTTGTTTGGTCTCCTCCGTAATCCCAATCTCCTTTCTTACCGGGTTTCCGGTCACTACTAATTTCTCCTTTGGAAAGTACTTTTCCATTCCCTCGTGAGCCACACATATTTTTCTCACTTTTCCAGCCAGCCATTTGTTAGTCAATCCGGCATAAGAATTTTGCTCTTGAATCAGAGTTGGTATCTTTTTGAAATTCGCAGCATATAAAAGAGGCCCACTGGCGTATCCACCAACTCCAACTACAACGTCCGGCTTGAATTTTCTAATGAGTGAAAATGACTTCATTAGGCTGGATATCACTTTGAATGGGAACATCAGGTTACTTGCAGTCAATTTTCTTTGCAAACCGCTGATCCAAAGGCCCACAATCTCGAACCCCGCCTCCGGCACCTTCGTCATCTCCATTTTTCCTTTGGCACCAACAAACAGTATCTCAGGGGTTCCCAGTTTTTCTTGCAAAGCCTGAGCAATAGAAATCGCCGGATAGATGTGACCTCCGGTTCCTCCTCCGCTGATCATGATGCGATATGTGCGCTCGGTGCTCATGCTGCTTCTTTGTACTGATTGGTCATTGATTTGCCAATGGACGAGTCCACATTTCCACGGCTTACGCTCAGAATAATACCCAGAGCCAGTCCGGTAAATAATTGCGAGGTTCCCCCCATACTGATGAGAGGTAAGGTGAGCCCCGTAATCGGCCCCAATCCAACCGCCACGCCCATGTTCACAATGGCCTGTACCACAAGTGCAAAGCTCAGCCCTGCAGATAAAAGTCCACCATACGTCCTCTCACTTTTTGCTGCCGCCTGCATCCCTCGATACAATAAACCGAGATAAAGGAGCAGCACTGTAACTCCTCCTACCAAGCCATATTCTTCGATAATGATGGCATAGACAAAATCCGAATATGGGTGTGGTAAGAAATTTCTTTGTTCGCTCTGACCGGGACCTTTTCCAAGCAAGCCACCCGATGCTATCGCCACATATGCTTGCTTCGCCTGAAATGGCGTGTCTTTGTACACGTAATCTTCGATTCGACTGAGCGCCGTGTTTCCTCTTTGCCCGAAGAATATCGCCGCACTTCCTGCGACTAGCCCGATTAGCATCAGCATGGCCAGGTATTTCACCGGGATTCTTCCGATAAAAAGAAGCAGCATACACGTGCCGAAAAGCAAGACCGCACTGGATATATCTGTCATGGCGATCAAGCCACAGATCACACCCACCCATATCAACATTGGGATCAAGGCCTTCTTAAAATCTTGAATGCTTTGCTGCCTTTTGGCCAGCATGCTCGCCAGAGTTACGATCAAAGCCAACTTGGCCAAATCGGAAGGCTGGAATGCCTGATTGATAAAAGGTATCGTGATCCACCGAGATGCCTCATTGATATTAGTTCCGAAGATCCACGTGTAGATCAAAAGCGGAACACAAAGGATCAGGGCCATCTTTGAGATTTTGGAATAGTAGCGGTAATCCAATCGATGAGCCAACCACATCACGGCCAGGCTCAAAATTGTCAGGATCGAGTGCTTGAACAGGTAGTACTCGGTATCACCACCCATCATTTTGTAAGCCAGGCTGCCGGTGGCGCTATACACAACAAGGATGCTGAACATAGACAGCAAGAAGACGATGAACCAGATGACCGGATCGCCTTTCAAATTGTTATATGCCCATTCCTTAATCGTGTTCATATCTTTGCTTTTGAACTTGTTGCCAATTCTTTTACTGCCGCTCTGAACTTATCCCCACGATCCATGTAGTTTTTGAATAAATCAAAACTTGCACAGGCTGGTGATAGCAGGACCACATCCCCTTCTCTAGCCATTTTGTAGGCCTTCTCGGTAGCCTCAGTAGCGCTTTGTGCATCCTCCATGGGTAAATTCAATCCTCCAAAAGCCTCTTTGAGTTTTGAATTATCAATACCTAGGCAGACAATTCCTTTTACTTTTTGCTTAACCAAATCCATGATTTCGGAGTAGTCATTCCCTTTGTCAACTCCACCAACGATCCACACGATATCTGATTTGACTCCATCCAATGCGTAGGACACAGCGTCCACGTTGGTCGCCTTTGAGTCATTGATAAATCCAATCCCATTGACGTCTGCGATTAGTTCCAGTCTGTGTGGTGCATTCTCAAAAGTCCTGAGTCCTATGATTATTTTCTCAATTGGTACTCCCATGCAAAGCGCGCTGAGAACAGCGGCCATGGTGTTGACCATGTTATGCTTTCCGATTAGCGAGATGTCCGCCAATGGAATCTTGTGATTACCCGAGTGCTCTTCGAATTGGTAATTGAAGATCAAATGCTCATCCTCGAGATAAGCTTGAAGCCTTTCGTGTCTGGAAGCTGAAATAGCAAACAGACAGGCATCTAATTTTCTTTTAGCAAGCTCTTCGGTGATCGGCTCAGAGTCCTGGCAGTAAATGAAGCATTCCTTCTGCGTCAGATTCTCCGTGATCTTGAATTTTGAATTGACGTACTTCCCAAAATCATTGTCATACCTGTCGAGATGATCTGGTGTTATATTCAGCAACACAGCAACATCCGGCTTGAACTTACGAATGCCATCCAACTGGAAACTGCTAACCTCCACCACGTAGTAATCCTTCGTTCCTTCAGCAATTAATCCAGCCAAACTAGTACCCACGTTTCCTCCCAGCTCCGCGTCCAAACCCGCCTCCTTAAGAATATGGTGTGTCAACAGGGTCGTTGTAGTCTTACCATTGGTGCCAGTAATGGCTATAACCTTCGCTCCCGCGGGCAAGTACATATACGCAAATTCAATCTCAGAAATGACCGGAACCTGCACCTCATTCAATGTCTTAATCAAAGGCGCAGAATCAGGTATACCCGGACTTTTGACCACCCAATCGGCGTTCAATATTTCTGATTCGGTATGGCCACCTTCCTCGAATGGAATTCCGCGGGACTCCAGGATTAATTTTTTTCCATGCCCAATATCTCCAGCATCAGACAAAAACACCTCATGTCCTTTGGCACTGGCCAATAGGGCCGCCCCTATGCCGCTTTCGCCTCCACCCAATATGACTATTTTCTCATTCATAAAATTTCCTCGTCCTCGTTGATTCTACGGCTGATTAACTGGTCGCAACACAGCGAATAAATCGACAGTAAATCATACCCCTCCTTCAGGAAGTTTTGAATCATTTTTAGTTTGTGTTTTCGGTTGATATTATCAATTCTGTCTAACAAATAGACAGCTTCATCCAGCTCCGACTCCATCAAGTCCATGATTTGCGAAAAAGTCATTTCATCCTTTGATCGCACCAATTTCATCAAGTACTTGTCCGCAAGTCTTGCGCTTCTGATTAGCGCGGTGGACACATCCAAAAAACTTCCACCCGGAATCAAGTCTACCATGCTGGCGGCTTTCCTTTGGAATCTTAGATTTCGTTCTTGTATATCCTTCAGTGTCATACTATCTGAGTTTTAAAGTCGCTAATGTGATAATGGCCAGTAAAATCCCGACCGTCCAAAACCTGGAAACGATCTTCGCTTCATGCAGTCCCTTTTTTTGGTAATGGTGATGCAAAGGCGACATGAGAAAAATCCTTCGCCCTTCACCGTATTTCTTTTTGGTGTACTTGAAGTAAAAAACCTGAAGTACGACCGATAAATTTTCGATTACGAGAATTCCGCAAAGCGCAGGAATCAACAATTCCTTCCGAAGTACGATCGCCAAGACGGCAATAATTCCTCCAAGTGAGAGGCTGCCAGTATCTCCCATGAATACTTGTGCAGGGTATGAGTTATACCAAAGGAATCCAATACACGCTCCGACAAATGCTGAACAGAAAATCACCAGCTCACCGGAATATGGGATGAACATAATGTTGAGGTATTCGGAGAAAATTGCGTTACCGGAGAGATATGCGAGGATGGCTAGCCCGAGTCCAATGATTGCGCAAGTTCCTGCGGCGAGTCCATCAAGCCCATCGGTGATATTGGCTCCATTCGAAACAGCCGTGATGATGAAAATGACAATAACTATATAGAGTACCCATGTAAAATCATCGACTGAGTTGGGGACCAACCATGCATAATCGAATTCATTGCCCTTCACAAAAGGAATCGTCGTTAGCAGACTCTTAATCTGAGTGTAAGCCTCCCCAGCGTATTCTCGGATGACAATGTCCTCATGGAATACCATCGTCACGCCCACGATGAGGCCTAGCCCGACCTGACCAATGATTTTGAATTTTCCGCGGAGGCCTTCCTTATTCTGACGCTTGACTTTGAGGTAATCGTCGATGAATCCGATGATGCCAAGCCAAAGAGCTGCGACCACCAATAAGATGATATAAACATTTTCTATTCGAGCAAAGAGGAGGGTTGGAATGACAATGGCGGAAATGATGATAATCCCTCCCATGGTCGGTGTCCCGGATTTTTCCATTTGGCCCTCCAACCCTAGATCCCGAATAGACTCACCCATCTGAAATCTACGAAGTAGATCGATCAACTTTCTCCCAAGCGTGATCGTAATAATCAATGACAAAACAGCTGCCATACCCGCCCTGAAGGAAATGTACTGAAACACCCCTGCTCCGATCAGATCGAATTTTTCATCCAGATATGTGAACAGATAGTACAGCATTAGTTGAGCATCTCTTTAATAATTTCCTTGTCATCAAAATGGTGTCGTTCGCCTTTGATTTCCTGATATGTCTCATGCCCTTTACCCGCCACTAACAGAATATCCTTGGCCGTAATCAGATTGCACGCTGTGCGAATCGCTTCTTTACGATCCTGAATGATCATGGTATTTCGTTCCTTTGATTTCGGGATTCCTGCTTTCATTTCATCCAGAATGACCGCCGGATCTTCATCTCTTGGATTGTCCGAAGTAAGGATCACTTTGTCGCTGTATTTCACAGCAATCCCTGCCATTTTTGGTCGCTTGCTTTTGTCTCGGTTTCCACCGCAACCGATCACTGTGACGAGCGTCTCATTTTTCGTACGTAAATCCGTGATCGTTTCCAGCACATTCTCAAGAGCATCCGGCGTATGGGCATAATCCACAATCGCCACTATGTCTTGCGCGTTCTCAACAGGCTCAAATCGTCCTTTAGCTCCTGTTAAAGCAGACAAATGCTCCAGTACGGTCAGCTTATCTTCCTCTAGAAGCACGGCTATCGCGAATACAGTCAGTAGGTTGTAAGCATTGAAGCCACCTACAAGTCTGAACCAGGTATTGACCCCATCAATGTCCATTTCCTGACCTTGCAAAGAGCTGTGGAGTACGCGTGCCTTAAAATCAGCGATCGACTTAATGGCAAAACGGTACTTGGCGGCCTGGCAATTTTGTAGCATGATCTTGCCACGACGATCGTCATTGTTGACTAAAGCAAATGCCTCGCTGCTCAGGTTATCGAATAACAACTTCTTAGCAGCGATGTACTCATCAAAGGTTGAGTGATAATCCAGGTGATCATGGCTGATATTCGTAAACACTCCACCTGCGAACTGCAGACCAGCCGTTCTATTTTGAACCAACGCGTGGGAGCTAACCTCCATGAAGCAATGAGTACAACCATCTTTAACCATTCGGGCAAGTAACTCGTTGATTTGTATAGAGTCACCCGTAGTGTACTTTGATGCAAGTATCTCCTCGCCCACCCGATTTTCTACGGTTGACAAGAGGCCAGAATTGTAACCTAGTTCGGTAAATAGGTCATGACACAAAGTCGCCACCGTGGTTTTTCCGTTGGTGCCCGTAATCCCGACTAAATGTAGTTTCTCTGAAGGTCGATCGTGGAAATTGGCTGCACAGATTCCCAATGCCTTTGAGCTACTTTCAGTCTCGATATACACTACACCATCCTTTAATTGAGCAGGTAATTCTTCGCAGATTACCGCTGAGGCTCCACTTTCAATTGCTGAGTCGATGAATGAATGGCCATCAACTGTCAATCCTTTTACTGCCACGAACAAGAATCCTTCCTGGACTTTTCTGGAATCGAACGCCAACCCTGAAATGGAAATGGCGCGATCACCGTGGATCGATTTGAGATTAACTCCGAACAATATGTCCTTCAAAATCGCCATTAGCTCAGAGTAAGTTTGACGATTTGACCTTTTCTTAACTGACCACCAGGAGTAGCCGACTGTCCCTCGACTCTGCCCTTGCCTTCGGAAAGAACCTTCAATCCTAAATTCTCTAAGATGAAGACCGCATCCCTTAATGTCATTCCACGCACATCAGGGACCTTGTTCAACTCCACCTTATTGTCATCCCAGAAGATTGCTTGATTGACCACATCGGTAGTGACCCACTCTTCACTACCTCGCGAATGATTGGATATCCCAAGTTCATTACACAAGTATTTGAGCTCATCGTGATGACCGGCTTTAATCACCGGGAAAACACCGGCGACTCTCTTGTCTTCCACGGTTACGTTGTGGAGATCAATTTCCAACGCATAAATTCGATCAGCTATCTCCTTGAAAACCGGAGCAGCCACATCGCTTCCATAAATCTGGTAGCCTTTGGGATCATCGATGACCACAATGCAGCTGTACCTTGGATCATTGGCTGGGAAGTACCCGGCAAACGAGGTGTAATACTTATTCGTGTATTTACCGTTAATGACCTTTTTAGCAGTCCCCGTTTTTCCGGCTATTGGGTATTTGCTGTCTGAAATATTCGTGGCTGTTCCTCTAAGCACCACGCCCTCTAACATGCTTCTGATTTCCTTTAGCGTCTGACCGGAACAAATTTTATCCCGGATGATTTTGGGGCTGAATTCATCTATTTCTCTGTCCGCCTTGTTGACGGATTTGACAATTATCGGCTGAATCATTTCTCCATCATTGGCAACCGCGTTAAACAATGTGAGTGTTTGAAGTGGCGTCATTTTTAGCTCATATCCATGTGACATCCACGGAAGAGAAATTCCACTCCAGGTAGAATCCGAAGTGTTCTTGATGTACGGGATCCCCTCTCCCACCATCTGAAAACCAAGCGGGCGGGTCAGCCCCAGATGATCTATGTACTGAATGAATCGATCGGGGTTGTCCCCAAAGTGTCGAGTTACCAACTTGGCGATTCCGATGTTACTGGACTTCTCAAAAGTCTCCTGAACCGTGAGTTTTCCGAATCCGCCTCTTTTATGGTCCCTCATCACCCGATCAAAAAATTCCATGGTGCCATCACCTGTGTCCACCGAATCAGCAGGCTTCACAGAAGTTTCTTCTAGGAGAGCCATCATGCTAGCCAACTTAAAGGTTGATCCTGGTTCTCGCGAACCTTGACTGCCTACAGCGTAATTGTATTTCTCATAGTAGTCTCCATTCTTTGTTCGGCTAAGGTTGGAGATGGCTTTTATTTCTCCAGTTTTGACTTCCATAACCACAGCCACTCCATACTCCGCCTCGTGCCTTTTCAGCGCACTATACAGCGCTGATTCGGCAATGTCTTGAAGGTCTACATTGAGTGTGGTCTTAATATCATAGCCGTCAACAGACTTAACTTCGGTTCCATCAAATACCGGTTTCCAGCCACCGCCTGACATTCTTTGGAACAGTCCTTTTCCACTTTGTCCGGCCAGCTGCTTATTGAAACTAAACTCAAGGCCTACTGTACCTTTATTCTCGGCATTTACTCTACCGATCGTTCTGTAACCCAAATGAGAGAACGGTAGAAATCGCTTTTCTACCTTATTAAAGAGAACACCGCCTTTTAATCTGCCTTCTCGGAAAATCGGCCAGCGTTCCATTTTCTTTTTATCCTGATACCCGACCTGTTTCGAATTCAATAACAAGTATCGACGACCATTCTTTCTTGCCCTTTCAATTTTGTCTTTGTATTGTTTGGACGTTTGATCTTTAAAATAACCTGAAAGTAAAATGGAAAGTGAATCGATATTTGACTTGAAAAGGCCCTCACCTGAGATGTATGGGTCAATAGCCACTTGATAGAATGGAAGCGAAGTAGCTAACAAGCTGCCATCCTCTGCGTAAATATTGCCTCGAGTCGCAGGCACTTCCATTACCTTCATTCCAATGCTTTCTCCAAGACCTACCCATTTTTCCCCCTCCACAAACTGCACCTTGGCCATACGATAAACAATGGCACCTGCAAGGAATCCTATTAAGAGAAATGCGACTCTGACTCTGATCAATATGTCCCGTTTAATGCTCATTTCTTAGCAATTAAAATGGGTGAATCTTGATTTTCATTTAGCCCTAAAGCTTTCGCTCGTTTAGCAACCTCACTCTGTTTGCTCGCAAACATGTACCCCGCTTTTAGAGTCGTGTAGTCAGCTCTCAAATCTTCCACCTCAACCTCCAATTTGCTGATAGAACGTATTTTTTTCTCAGCAGCATGACGGTTGGCTATGTATATAGTCGTCAGCAAAACGATGAAAAGAATTTGTGGAAGGAACTTGATGTGGATGACCTTTTCGAGAGAGTCCTCGATTTGTAAGAGGCGATGAAGCCACCCGAAAAAATTTCCACCTTTTCGTTTTCCAGGTTGCTTATATGTATTTATCGCCATTCGTTTCTCTGTCCTATTCTAAGTCGGGCGCTTCGCGCACGGTTGTTTTCTTTTATTTCTTCTTCACTTGGTATGATCAACTTCCTATTCACTGGTTCGAAAGGTCTAATCAGATTTCCATAAAAATCTTTCTCCACCTTCCCATTCACATTTCCCTTATTGATGAAATTCTTAACTAACCTATCTTCTAATGAATGATAGCTTATTACCACAAGTCGTCCTCCAGGTTTAATCACGTCAGCACATTGCTCAAGGAATTCACGAAGGGCCGCCATCTCATCGTTTACCACAATTCGAAGCGCTTGAAAAACCTGCGCTAAATACTTATTCTCTTTCCCTCTTGGCGCAATGCTTGAAGCAATAGACCTTAACTCACCGCTTGTCTTAATTTGCTTCAGGTTTCTCGAATCCAGTATAGCCCTTGCTAGTGTTCTGGCATTTCTAATCTCACCAAACATGCTAAACATGTGAATCAAGTCTTTCTCATCGTAAGTGTTAAGTACTTCACTGGCGTCAAGTTCCTGATCCCGATTCATGCGCATATCCAGGTCGCTATCGAAACGCGTTGAAAATCCACGTTCACCCTCGTTAAACTGATGAGACGAAACACCTAGATCGGC
Organism: Cyclobacteriaceae bacterium; assembly: GCA_965212145.1. GTDB lineage: Bacteria > Bacteroidota > Bacteroidia > Cytophagales > Cyclobacteriaceae > JAAEPI01. The sequence continues at coordinate 28,249 of CBDBUY010000010.1, forward strand.
TAGAATCCCATCCACCATCTCAGCTCCATGAAGTCTTAAAAACTTCTTCAGGTATCGGAAGTTTGAATCAATAAATGTGAAAGAACGTTTTGGGAATTCCGCTTGTATTAGATCTGCATTCTTCTCTGCATCGTGATCCTGATCAAATCCAAGCAACCTCCCATTTGTAAGCTTTTTAAGGATCTGTCGACTATGACCACCTCCTCCGAATGTCACATCAACATAAACCCCACAATCTTCAATATTGAGACCCTCAATTGTCTCTTTTAACAGAACTGGCTGATGATAGTCACTCATTCTTGGTCCAAGTACTTCTGAGCCAACTCTGAGTACTCCTCAGCATCCTGAAGAGAATGCTCCTCAAAAACCTTAGGGTTCCATATTTCAATGTAATTGCCCATCCCAATAACAATCGCCTCGTTTTCTATGCCGGCATGAGCGAGCATGTTCTTTGGGAAAAGAATGCGACCTGCGCTATCCAGTTCCACATGAGCGATACTCCTAAAAAAATTTCGTTTTAGTTTCCTCTGTTCTGCATTGAACTCGCTTAACGAGGAAATCTTATGGTGGATCTTTTTGTATTCGAGCATTGGATATAGAATCAAATGCGGTTCGAATCCCTTTCGAATCACCAGTTCGTTAGTGGAAACCTCGGGAAGGTTGGTTTTGACCTTTGCAGGCAAAGCCAATCTTCCCTTAGCATCCAACTTACACTCATACTCGCTTGTAAAAAAAGCCATATAGAGCCTTGAAAAATATAAACCACCGTAACAAATGTATGATAGTTCATAACATTTTCTACCACAATGTCCCACTTTTTACCACAATGTGGATAAATAATGAGAAAATGTGGATATAACAGCTATTTGAGGCTATTCAAGCGAAGAAGATCTCAACGTATTTAGTATATATTTCGTGCTTTTTAGCGCTATTAGGATCCTATTTATAGAAACGTGTAGCAAAGTGGGAACAAAAAAACCCTCGCCGATATGGCGAGGGTTTTTGATTTATTATTCTTAAGACTAACGAATGTTCAAGAGAAATTCAACTCGTCTATTTTGCTGATGCTGATCCTCATTACACTTCTTACAGTCGTTATAAAGTTCAGACTCACCAATATTTATGGCGCTTATTCTGTCAGGCTCTATACCATTTGCAGTCATGTAATCTTCTACGCGTTGCGCTCTTTTCTCGGCCAATTTTTCGTTGTAACGAGCTGATCCACGAGCATCGCAGTATGCTGTAATTTCTACTTCAACATCATTATATCCTTTAAGAATTGCAATCACTTTATCAATCTCTCCAACTCCCTTTACAATCTCATCGCTATTGAATTTGAAATAAACATCTTCAATGATTATTGGTTTAACGCTTTCATCTAAGTCGTCAGCATCTACTAGCTCTAATTTATGAGCCCCAAGTTTGTATACTCTTGGTTGCGCCAAATTGTCTACTCGAATGTATTCAGATCCTTCAGCTCCTTCAATGGCCACTGGTGTCTTAGTTCTCTTAAGAGGAACAGTAACATCAAGCTTTTCATTCTTTGTATCTGCACTGAATGTTCCTGAACTACCCTCGTAGTATTCATCACTGGTCGTGATGGTGTAACTTCTTCCTCTCAGTCCATTGAACATTGCTTTATCTCCTTCCTTCACAAATTTCGCTTCATCTCCAGTCGCTGAATCAACGATAGTCCATTCGCCATCCACCGGTTTTCCGGTTTCCTCATCCACTGGTTTAGCTGAAATCTCCAGTCGGTAAATAGTTACCTCATAGATATCATCCATTCCTTCACTCTCGTCTCTATTACTACTGAAGTAGCCTGTTCTATTGTCTTCCCTAAGAACCAGACCAAAATCATCTTTTGGAGTATTAACCGGGAAGCCTAATGCATATATTGAACCACCAGCCATCTTTGTTGTGTAGATATCCAAACCACCCAGACCCCCTCGTCCATCACTGGAAAAATATAGGTCGCCATTCTGAGCAAAAGGAAACATTTCATTTCCAGGCGTATTCACTGCTGAAACATTCTCAGGAGTTCCCCACTCACCATTATTGTATGAACATTTCCAAATGTCTACTCCGCCTTCACCACCGGGCATGTTGCTAGCAAAATACAAAACCGAATTCTCCTTATCGAAAGACGGATGTCCTACAGAGTATGCAGTACTATTGTGTGGGAATGATCCACTTTCAGCCCAGCCATCAGCACCCTCCTCGTAAATTAGCATTCTCAACCTGGCAGGATTATCCCTCTGAGAATTTTTCTTAGGTTCCGGGAAATTAGAAGTAACAATGATTTTTCCATCTCCAAGGTCACTTACAGGTCCCTCGTGTAAATGATCATTAAGACCTTCAATTTTCTCAGCCTTATCGCCATTCAATTTGTATAAATCTAAGAAAAATGAGTTGTCTCGAAGATTTACTTTTTGAAACAATTTGGCTTTGCCTCTATTGCTAACAAAGATGGTTTCTCCATTCACGAATGCCGCTCCGAATTCTGTGACTTCTGTGTTAAAACCAGCTGCCTTGACTTTATATCCCAATGAGTCATTGTAGAGAGTCTCTATTTTATCGAAACCCTCTTTGTTCATTTCGACTCGCTCATCACCTGGCTTCATGGTACCATATCGAGTATAAATCCTTTCAGCCTTTTCATAATTCTCCGTTGACTCAAGAGACTCTGCATAAGCCAAAACATCCTCGGCATCTGCGCTACTATGACTTACAGATTGAGCTGAATAATAGGAAACCTCTTCCGGGTTATTCAGCTTGTCATAACACTGCGCAATTTTTAGTTTAATACCCTTGTCATTAGGATTCTTCTCTAGTGCTCGTTGATACTCCTTCAACGCCAGCTTATAAGCCATGCTTTCATAGTATGCATCGCCTCTTTGCTCCATTGAAGAACTACCGTCATTATGAGGGATTTCTTGAGCAAAGAGCCCAGTCCCTACCAAAATTGCAATAATGTATATTCTCAGTGCTTTCATGTCTTAGAAATATCTAGGTGTTACGACTCTGTCCTTGAACAATGGAATTCTATAATTGATCATCACCTCATGCGAGTTGTTACCAATCTCTTGCAATTGCTCCTGAATGATGTGATCGTAGGCATATCCGACAGAAAATCTTGGGGAAACGTGCACCTGAAGAATTCCACTTACAGATTCAGGAGGTCTAACCGACACGCCAACCCAAATTATTTCGGAGAACAAGGCATTCAAGTTATAATCAATCGCTAGTGGAGTTCCGTCTACCAATTTCAACAAAATATTAGGCTTCAACTTGACATTAGCTCCAAGATTAAAGACAGTACCTGCATTCATGAAGTAGTGTCTCTGCTGAGTATAAGTACTTCCACCACTCTCAATCTTCGAATTCAGAAGTTCTGGTACTGAAAAGCCAACATAAAATTTGGATGTGTAGTAAAATAAGCCAGCTCCAAAATTTGGACTAAATTCCGAAACGTCTCCGAAATTCGTCTCGCTCTGATCCACTACAAACACACTGGAATAATCTCCTTTGAAATTGGTAATTGTACCTTGCAGACCCATGGCCAGATATCCATCTCCCATCTCCATTCGATAGGTGTACATACCTGATACATTAGTTGTGCTAGCCACCCCTATTTCATCCCTACTAACCATCAATCCCAAAGCGATATTCTTGCCTTTGATGGGTGAGTGAGCTGAAACTGTTTGGGTTGTAGGTGCTCCCTCAAACCCAGCCCATTGCCATCTTGACATACCCGTTATACTCACTGCCTCATGGGAGCCAGCATAAGCGGGATTAATGGTCAGTCCATTAAACATGTACTGAGTGTAGAGTTCCTTCTGCTGACCAAAACTGCTTCCGCAGATGGTTAGCAACAGTATTAAGGTTCCGAATTTTATATTCTTCATTTTCGGTTAGATTATCTTCTAATTATAATAAATCCTTTTTGTACAACTTTCGGGTTGCTGTAAGTCACCACGTAGAAATAAGTGCCATCAGGTAAGCTTGCTGAGCTGTTTACACTTGTTGAGTTTGAAACTCCATCGAATACAGTATTCGCATTGTCATATTCTGTATCCTGCCATACAATCTTACCATATCTATTAAAAATTACTACAAGGTTATCAGGGTGCAATTCAATTCCAGGAAGAACCCAGAAATCATTCACACCATCATTGTTAGGACTAAATCCTTGAGGGAATGCTTGTCCTTCACTTTGTTTATCAATGGTATCCGTAGGTTTCGTCAGTGGACCTGGATTATTAGGATCACTTATGTTACCATAATCATCGGTCAGAGTCAGGGTAACAGTCACTACACCTTCATTCATAATTGACAAGTCAATATTATTGACTTCTTGTCTATCTGAATCGACTATGGTGCCTGATCCTGTCACTATGTTTGTTCCGTCTGTGATGGTGTAATCGAATGTTGCATCCTCTTCACCACCAAGAATCTCCAAACTGATATTTGTTTCATTTACTGTTGTAATAACAGGGTCAATGAAATTAACGCTAAAGCCTGCTGGTGGATCATTGTCCTCAATTAGGGTTACGCCAACCTGAGCACTTGTACCTATCGATCCGTTATCAACATTCACGATATCAATTAATGCAAGTTCATCACCCTCCTCAACCGTATCGTTTATAGACAGGACTTGGATTGTGCCTGTAGTTGCGCCAGCCGGAATGACTATTTCATTGTCTGCTGCACCCGATGCGGCGATAGTATAATCGTCATCTTCGTCAGCTGTTCCAGATATATTTCCACCCAAAGTAATAGTTACATCTAATCCGGAAGGTTCCGATAAAGTCGCAGTTATTGTAGCCACTCCATCTTCCTCGAATATTTCATCTGGATCAATTGTGATGTCTACTTCAGGTCCAGCTTCATTGTCAATAATATTAACATTAAAGACCTGACCAACTACTCCGGCATCTGCATTTGTAACGGTCCCAACTGTAAGCGTAACTACCTCGATATTCTCATCAATGGCATCATCAATGACCGTGATATCAATACTACCATCACTTGTGGTTTGACCAGGTTGAACAACTAGGGTCGTTCCCGTGATAGTATAGTCACTATCCAATATTGCATCTCCACTGATATCAAAGTTCGCCGTTGTTGTTAACTGACTCGGACGATCCATACTAAATATATTGATGTTCTCAGTCGGTGTGAACTCATCTTCATCTATTGAGCCAACAAATTGTTGAATACTTACTACCGGTAACGCTTCATCGTTATTGATGTTCGTCGAAACGGTCCCAGTGTTGATTGTCGCCAGACCCGTACTTGTTGCCGCTACTGAAATATCAACAACTGCTGTTTCCGTAGGAATTTCATAATGACCGTCATCATTAACAGTAACCGTGAAGGTCTTAAAGATGTTTCCTTCCATAACCGCCATTTCAGCCGCACTGAACGAAACCGAACCTACAGGATCACTGTAATCCTCTGGATCACCAGGTAAGTTCTCATCGTCTGCTACAGTTGCTGATCCAGAAGTGGTCACATCTAAAGTAAAGTCAAGATTACTTCTCTGATCGACACTTACCGTGTATGTCAACGTTTCAGCATTTTGCTCGTCTGTATTGGTAATATCCACAGCAAGATCTACCACTGGAGGATTATCATCATCCTGTATAGTCGTAATTACTTCTGTGTTATCTACAGTTACATCAGAGGACGCGACATCAGTTCCGTTATTTATTCCATCATAGAGTCTAAATTCCGCGTCTTCATCCATTTCATCGTATGCATCCCCGATGGTGTTGAGTGCAGTTGTTGTAGTGCTACCACTGAAGGCCTCAATGGTCAACGTCAAGTTACTAATGGAATAATCATCTGTTAATGGATCGCTTCCATCAATTGCATCATTCACCAGCGTTTCCAGATAGACAGTCACATCTTTCGAACTTACAGTCGGAGCGTCAGTATCTGGATCATGTAGCGTTACCGTTATGTTAGCCGCATTACTAGATCCAGTGCCTTCAGTCACATTGGCATCAGCTGTAAGTTTCGCCACTGGAGGCAAATCGCCATCTATAATGATTACTGTTTCATCTTGTACACCTCCACTCTCAATTCCATTATCTACGGCATCCACCTCAACGAATATGGTCTCATTGACCTCATCCAAGGATGGCGCTTCATCAATGGAACTTATCGTCAAAGTACTCTGCGTATCTCCCGCAGGTATTATTACCTGCGACCCAGTTACCGTGTAATCCACATTCAAATCAGCGATTCCGGATCCAGCAGCAATGCCGTCATTAAAGACCAAGTCAACCGTCACGTCTTTTTCAGTAGCTCCTATTAGGTTGAACACTACATCTGTAGACTCAGGGACAGCTTCATCCAGCTGATCATCCAACACACTCATCAACACAGCAGGTTCGTCATCATCGTCAAGGATGATACCTACTGATGTGTCAGTTGCTCCAAGTGAATTAGGGCCATTTGCGTCAACTGATGATCCAGCTACGTCTATGGTAAACTCTTCATCGAATTCATCCGTGGCGTCATCAAAAATATCCACTACGGCCGTTCCTGTCAAGGAACCAGCAGAAACCGTCACGCTTGCTATGATTTCATTGAAGTCATCAGCAAAAGTTGCATCGTTCAATTCAGCAGGGTCTTCCATGGTGTTCGTTCCAGTTGCTGTGAAATCTATCGTGATATCTCCGGAAGAAGGGTTGGACAGTGTAAAGTCAAAGCTGATGCTTCCATTGGCCTCTAACTCTGAAACGCTCACATCATCAAACGTTAACTCCGGCGCATCGTCATTGTCAGTAATGGTAACTTCTGTCGGTACAGCTCCACCAGTGGCTCCAAACCCGTCAATTCCTCCTGAAGTACCTATAAATCCTATTGCAAAGGTCTCATTGAATTCATCTATATCATCCAAAACAATACTAACAGATGTAGTTAAAGATGTTGAGAGAGCAGGCACAGTAATAGTGTTTGGCACATAAATGAAGTCCGTACCCTCTAGTGCAGTGCCATCCGCAGTTATCATATCAATGTTGATCGGTTCTGACGATGGATTACTGAAAGACATGTTAATAACTATTGATCCATTGTTGGTGCCATCATCTTCTAACACGCTCACGGTCGCCACATCCATATTAACTGTAGGCTGAGGATCATTCACGTTATCATCGGAGATCGTACCTGTACCCGTGTCTGATGTACTACCGACTCCAATGGTAGAAGTCGCATTGGCGATGAACATATCAAACTCTTCATCCACCTCATCTATGTTATCATCTGTCAAGGTTACATCAACTGTATTACTGACACTACGAGCCGATATAGTCACAGACTGTGAACTTAGCGCTGTGTAGTCCGTGCCAGCAATCGCGTAACCCGATCCAGTACCTGTGTCCATTGTAGAAACATCTACAATCATGTCCTCATCAGAGACCGTACCTCCTGTTAGGAAGACATCAAAGGTCATGGTTTCGTCCTCGTCAGCTGATACGCTGTTGATTTCAACATCGGGCGCATCATCGTCATCATTGATGATTATGGTTTGCGCAGTGCTTGCGTCAGTACCATTAGTTACGGTCGTAATCTCAATGACAACATCTTCACCATCGCCTTCGTCATAATTGTCATCGTAAGAAGACACAGTCATTGAACTGGATGTACTTCCGGATGGAATCGTCACGGTTAAGGAAGAAACATCGAAATCATCATACGTGTCTCCAAGGCTTGTATGTTCAGCAGTCGTGCCAGCCCCGTATCCTAAATCCACTGTAACAGATTCGGTACTTACTATTGGCGTTAAGCCATCTGTTGGGTCTCTAAGTTCTGCAATAACGCTACTCTCACCATCCTCAGACAAGAAATAAGAAACCGTACCCGCAACCAGTGTTCCATTTTGATCACCTCCGGCCGCATCTATCAAATTATTGTTGAATTGCAGATTGACAACTAATCCTGTCTCATCACCAGTTAAACTATTTTCATAGTTACTGGCTATTTCTCCAGCAGACCTTGGGGTATTCCAAACTCGTACTTCATCAAAATAGGTATCTGATCCTTCCAAGCCATCAGCTCTACGACCAATTCTCAATGGTCCAACATTTGCCATTGGAGCAGTTACATCTATCGTACTCACCAAACTGCCATTCAAATATACCCGACCTTCACTAGTAGGGCTTGTTGGATCATACGTTACAGCAATGTGAGTCCACGCATTAAGTGGAAGACCTGGTACCAATGTATTGTGAGTTGCTGCTCCATTGCCAAACCAGACATTCAAATTCCCATTATAATACAAATCTAAAGGAGCGGCTAAGTTGCCATTTGTTTGATTAACTAAAGAGGTTGTAACGTTAGTTGTTATATAAACCCACTGCTCTAGAGTAAATCCGTTTGTTATATCCAGATTATTATTTACGTTGACCTCATTACCTGCACCGGACATATTAAGTATGGCCGATCCACTTGCAACTGAACCAGAATTCAAAACCACAAGTGGTCTTGCATCATCGTTGCTAATCGTCAACGTCGCATCATCCGACTCGTCTATGACTGCATCATAAGATGTTCCGGTGATGTCGTTCATATAAACCGTGAACGATTCGTCCGTTTCGAAGACATTGTCATTTGTTACTGGAACCGATGTATTGGTAGTCGCATCTCCTGCCAAAAGCACCACATTGATGGTTGTGTTGTCGAAATCAGGTTCTCCTGGGCCAGACCCAGAGCTCACTGCTGTTCCATCCGTGAAGTCAATAGCTATGTTCAAGTCCTCATCTGATGGAGGAGTAGAAGTAATTACGAACGAAATACTGCCGTCACCTTCCGATGCTGACACGTCTTCGATAGTAATTACCGGATCGTCATCACCTTCAGTAATGGTGATGTTTCCATTCTGAGAGCCATTGTAAATATCCGCTCCGGCTGTCGCATCTACGCTAATGAACGCACTTTCGTTACCCCCTTCATACAAGATGTCAGCGATTGATGTAACAGTAATAGATGTGTTCGTCTCTCCCATTGGAATCGTAACTATCGTTCCAGCCTGTGTCCAGTTGTCTCCTGAGATGGCGTAATCTTCTGTGTCTACAGCCTCTCCGGATAAGTCGAGTGTAATATCTACATCCTGAACCTCATTGGTGAACGGAGTGGTCCCATCAGTTGGATCAACTAACGTGAAAGTAATAACCGATTCACCATTAGCAGGTGTACCGTCCTCAGCAATCACAAATTTGTCTATGTTCAATCTCACGGCTGGAGTAAGTTCATTATCCTCGATCTCCAGATTCAATTGACTCGATACCAGTGCTCCTCCATCCGGATCCAGAGTTCCAACAGATACCGGCACATCCACATCAAATATTAATGTTTCAGTTGTACCAATGCCACCTTCCCAAAGGTCATCATCGATAAATTCTATTGTTGTTGTGCCTGTCACATTACCCGCTGTAATCGTAATGCTACCATCCAGATCATAATCACCCGCTTCTGCTTCAGAACCACCATTGTAGGTGAAATTCACAGTCACCTGCTTACCACTAGCTGGTGGTGCGCTTAATGTTCCTGTCACGGTATAAACTGTACCCTCCGTGTCACTTAGGGCCGTTGGAGAGACTGTCACCGTCACTGTTGGAGGTAAATTATCTGCTGCATCAGTGATGGTCACTGTTTGATCTGCATCAGTTACTGTAACAGAAGAAGTCAGATTAATCGTAACCGTCTCATCGTTCTCATCCAAAGTATTTTCATTGATAGGATCAATTTCAAATGTCGCTGTGTTAGACGTAGCTCCACTTGGGTTAACCGGTATGGTTGTCGGTGGAACCGTTGGGTTCACTATATCATAATCACTTCCGTCAACCGCCGTACCACCAATGGTCCATCCAATTGTAATTTCCTTTCCAGCTGGCGCGCTTAAAGTAGCCGCCACCTCATAGTTTGGATCATCTTCGTTGATTGTTGCATCAGTCGCAAGGGCGATCGTGGGCGCTGTGTCGTTATCATTTACAACACCAGTTGCCCCAGTGTCTGTACCGTAACTCGCCTCATTAGCAGAAGAACTCGCACTAATATCTACTGACAATGTCTCTGCATCTTCCCAAAGTGCATCGTCATCGGTAGAAACAGTCAGACTAGCCCCTTTGCTAAAGGCTGAAATTGTAATTGTTTCAGGTACATCTAGGTCAGTATTGTAATCTGCTCCAAGAACAAAGGTTGTACTTGTTCCTGCTCCCAACCCAAAATCAATCGTAACATCTTCATCAACCTGATCTCCACTTCCATTATCTGAAAAGAATACACCGTATTCTAGCGCGGCTCCCTCAGTTACCGCTGCTGAATTAACCAAGAACACTGTTGGCGCTGATCCGTCTTCTTCCACAGTCAAAACATCCGGATCTAAAGTGCCCGGGTCAGTAACATTCGTAACACCGGTAATAGAAACACTTAAGGTTTCACCACCCGCCGGCTCATACACGTCATCGTATTCTGCAGTGAATGTTGAAGAAGCAGACGTGCTACCAATTTCAATAGTTATGGTTGAAGTATTGAATGAATAATCCGCAGGGTCTGCTGTTTGTGCAGAGTTGCCGGAATCATCTACCGCAATGCTTACAGTAATTTCTTGCTCACTGGCCGCATCTATCTCTGCGAAAAGTCTTTCTTGATCTGCCCCATCCTCCGTAATGATAGCATCATCCTCAAAATAGAAGTCGCTTAGGTTAGGAGCAGCATCGTCATCATTAATGGTCAAGGTAACATCCGTGGTTGCTCCCCCAACTCCTCCATTTGTGATTCCATCAATTTCAATTTCGATATCTTCATTTTCTTCATCTACAATGTCGTTGTTCGCCGTAAGCGTAACATCCACGGTGTTTGATCCGGCAGGAATGAATATCGAGCTTGGATTTGCACTAAAATCCCCAACCAAGAAATTATATGTACCGTTTGTAGTCTCGTCGTTGTAATCGAGATCCACGGTCATACCGTTTTCATTGGTTACACCATTATCAATGCTGGCTGTCAAGGTTACTGAGTTACCTTCATCTACTGAAGACGCGCTCAGACTTAATGAAATTTCTGGTGCAGGATCGTCATCCGTAATCGTGATGATTTCAAATCCTCCACCGTTTGTTCCCCCTGTCACCGCACCAATGATGACCTCTATTTCTTCATCCACTTCAAAAATGTTGTCTTGCACCGCCGTTACGGTAAAGCCGTTTGTGTTATTTCCAGCTGTGATTACAACACTTCCAGTTGAGTTCTCCATGTAATCAGAAGACTCTGCATTTCCAGCAAAGCTGAAAGGAACAGTAACATCTTCTTCACTTTCGGTAGTCGTTCCAACAAAATCAATTGTGACAGTGCTGACTCCAGCAGCTTCAGCGATAGTCGCTGGGCTCACTGTGATATCCACTAAAGGAGCATCATTTGTATCTACGATTGTACCAGTTCCATCATTCACTCCACCTGCATCTATTCCACCAGGGCTTGTTCCGTTTAGTGTTCCTGACACGGTGAAGTCTTCCACACCCGCTGTTAATTGCTCATAAATAGTATCATCCGTGCCAGTTACTGTGAAAGTAACATTGTCACTACCCGCCGGAATGGTTACCGTTTCCGTTTTTCCAGTATAATCCACATCCTCCTCTGCAGTTCCACCAGTAGTAGTCACATCTATAACAATGTCATTTGCGGATACTAAATCGTTACCAACTGCTCCTAATTCTACTGTGAATACCAAATCTGTTCCTTCATCCTCTGTTTCAGATGAGATATTGACTACCGGAGCTACGTCCGAATCCAAAATCTCCAAAGTCTCTTCCTGTGTACCACTCTCCGTTCCGTTGGTTACACTAGTGATTTCAAACGTAACCTCCTCAGTGAACTCATCTTCATAAATGTTATCTGAAACAGGCGTTAAGGTTGCAAAATTGGATTGCGTGTCACCAGCATTCACGGTTAAAGTAAAGCTGCTGTTCCCGAAATCAATATTGAAATCGTCACCCGGAGTTGCGATCGATTGTGAAACAGCAACATCAACACTTACAATTAACACTGTGGTATTACCTGTCAGGATAGCTCGGATGGTAGAAGTTTCTGTGTCTTCATCTACTCCGTTATCACTTACTGCCAAGATAACTAGCGGAGGAACATCGTCGTGCTCGATGGTTCCTTCTCCGGAACTTGCGGCATTGAATGAAGCACTCCCGCTGTTAATAGATGACACATCCAAGAACATATTTTCAGTTGTGCCAACTGTTCCTTCATGTACATTGTCAGCATTCACATCAACAAGTACTGTTTTGGATGTTTCCCCTGCAGCAAAAGTCACAGAGAAGTTCGTTAATGCTTCATAATCATTCGACCCTACTACGGTAGTTGCAGCAATTGCCGAACCATCACTGGTTGAAACAAACACTTCAATTGCTTCATCGACAGAGGCTCTATCAAGGCTTACAGTAAATGAAAGCTGATTAGTATCTGTATTACTTCCCTCCACAACTGTCGCATCTGATATCGAGACATAAGGTGCAGGATCATTTTCGATAATGCTTGCATCACCCGTATCTGATACATCGGCTTGTCCGACTGAAGCTCCGTTTACAGCGGCATTAAGCATAAAGGTCTCAGCTACACCGCCATTCTCGTAATCGGTATCTCCGAGCACATCCACAGTTACTGCAGTTGTGCTACCAGACCCGGCAGGTATAGTTGCAGTAATGGAATTTGGCGTGCTGGTATAATCGGTATCGGCTGTTGCGGTACCGGCAGTCGTAGTGAAATCCAAGATGATATCATCGGATGAGGTGGTTGCTCCACTAGCACCTGCTGTCAAATTCAGACTAAAAGATGCTGTTTCAGTGCTTTCGCTTTCCGTAACATTAGGGTTACCTATCGTTAAGGCCGGTGCAGCATCAGCATCCTGAATTGTACCTGTACTTGTAGTATTATCCAGGCTAAAGCTGCCACTATTGACTGATGCTGTTAAGGTAAATGTTTCCAATTCCGAAGTTCCAACTTCGTCAATCGTGTCGTCAGTGGTAGCTACAGATGCTGTTTGATTCCCACTAGAAAGAGCCGGGAAAGTAACCGTAGAATTAAGAGTGGTGTAGTCACTAGCTTCAGCGTCATCACCTGTTTCAACTGATGTGATGACATTTATTACCATTGCTTCATCAGAAACCTGCGGAGCATTCGTGATTGAGAATGTGAAATCTACAGGATTGCCTTCGCTATCGGTTTCACCAGAGAAAGCAATAGCAGGCGGGACATCATCATCTATAATGTTTCCAGTAGCCCCATTGATTGTGCCAACTGTTCCCGAAGAAACAGCAGCATCAAAACTGTATGTCTCAGAATTGGCAAGATCATCATCACCCTCATCAATATTGTCAGCCGTGTGGGGTACAGCGATGGCTCCCTCAGTCGGTGTGGTCGAAAGCGCCGGAAAATTCCATGTACCCGAAGTTGCGGTAAAATCACTAGCTGCGGCAGTTCCATCCGCAGTTGTTGTGTAACTCAATGCAATCGCCTGGTCTGACGGATGACTTAATACGGCAGAGAAGGATTGAGAAGCTCCCTCATCTTCCCCTGTAGTTCCAGCGGTAATTGTCACTGTAGGAGCATCATCGTCATCCGATATCGTCCCCGTATTGTCTGTGATGGTTCCAAGGTCGGCAGTATTGCTTCCATTTTCTGATATATCAAGTGTCAAGTCCTCAGGAACATTGGCCACCTCGTCAATATTATCTTCAGTAGTAGTCACCGTGACCGTTTGGGTTAATGATCCTTCTGCCGCGAAAGTCAACAACGTAGGGCTAGGGGTACCATTGAAGTCAGTTCCAGAAATGGCTGTACCTGAAACAGTAGCCACGTCTATAAGAATAGGTGTGCTAGAGGCGTTACTGAGTCTCACTGTAAAGACAAGTGGATCTCCCTCCGCCGTTGTTGCACCTGCATCTACAGAAACATTTGGAGGCGTGTCATCATCATTTATTGTTCCAAGACCCGTTCCTGACGGAGTGGCTGTACCCTGAACAATAGAAGATACACTGACAGTGAAGTCTTCAGATGGCTCATCGGTCGTATCCTCAATGGTATTGACCGTAATATTTTTATTTAGTGTTCCAGAAGCCATTTCTGCTTCAGTGAAAAGAAGATTTGCGATGGTACCACTTACGTCTGAACCAACTGTAGCTGTTCCATCAGAAGCTGCAAAAGCCAATTCAAGATCTCCCCCAAAAGCATTACTCAATTGAACGGACATGGTGATGGCATCACCTTCTGTTGCACTACCAGGGTTGATGGTCACTGTTGGGACTGGATCATCATTTAAAATAGTTCCAATTCCAGCATCATTACCTATATCAATAAAAGATCTCCCATTGGAATTTAAACCACTTATTATTCCAGAAAAGGTTTCATCCGATTCGTTTATATTAAATGCTTCGTCTATTGTCGAGACATTGACTGTTTGAGATGTGTTATCTCCCGCAGGAAATGTGACGGTGATACCAGTCGCTTCCCCAACGTAATCCACATCTTCGGTAGCGGTTCCAGTTTCACTCGTCTGAAAAGTAACTTCCGTATCCAAATCTGAGGGGTTTGTCATGCTAATTGTAAATACCACATCATCGCCCTCAGACGCAGATGCGGTGCTACTTATCGATATTGTTGAAGCATCGTTATCATTCAGTGTTAAAGAATAAACTGAACCAGCGTTGGTATAAGTGTAATTGGTCGGAGAAGACAGGATAGTTAGTTCTATTGAAACGACCTCAAGACCTTCAACAAGGTCATCACCCACAACATCAAAAGCCGTTTGTGTCCTACTATCAGTACCATCACCCGGTGTGAAATCTACCGTGGTTGTGGAGACAATAAAATCATCTCCTTCGGTAGCTGATGAGGAGGCTGAAGCCACAAACTCGATTATAAGCGGACCATCAGCATCTGCGGGCAAGGAGTTACCGATGTTAACATTAAGGTCAAAGCCAACATTTGAACCAGTGGTTTCCACAGTGGAAGCATCACTTGTAACAATTGAAACTGAACCTTGACTCAAAGCTTCAAAAGAAAACAACATAAAAAACATCGGTAGGACATAGGCCAACCACCGAAGCGATAGAACTTTCTTCGTATTCATACTAGTTTGAAATAAAGAGCGTTGTGATGATATATCTGACTGATCAGCCGTCTGGCTGTTAGAGTAAAGTCTTTTCATAGTATTGGTGCACTTCTATAAGTTGTCAAAATAAATGCATTCAGTCCGAACGAACACGCTCGTACCGTATTTTATTTGGCAAAAAATCAATTTAAAAATGTGACCATTCTTCGAATCCGAAAAATGGAATTGTTCAAGTTTATGAAAATATCTCAGGATTAACCAAATAATTCAATCATAACTTAAAAAAGCACCATTTAGAAACGCTAAACGAGGGTCAAAAGGCCCGGATAAAGAAATCCAGCCAGGAGAATAACCAACCAAAACACAAACATGATTTTCGTCACTGCGTTGGCATGAGCCTCTGAAACTCCATCTAAAGATTTCATAAACATGGAAAATGGAACTTTGAGATAATAGAACAATCCAACAACCGTGGACATCACGGCAATGATCAGATAAGTCAGCAGAATACTACCTTCGGTTACGGTTAGATAATTTTCCCAGAGTTTGATAAACACAAACCACTTGGCCAGAAAACCAGCCAATGGCGGAATACCCACCAGGGAAATCATTACTCCTGTAAAGCTTACCGAGGATAAAACATGAGTTTTCCCAAATCCCCCAAAATCATCCACGTCGTAGAAGTCGTGTTTCTCAAACCAGGAGATAAAATGGAAGGCGGCCAGGTTCATCACGGCGTAGATGACCGCATACCAGATAAACATGGACAAATCCGGGCCCAAAACCACCAACGGCAAAATGAACCCGGAGTGGGCAATGGCTCCATAGGCGATCAATCTGCGGACATTGGTTTGTCTCACCGCACCGAACGTGCCAATGACTATCGTCAGCATCCCGAGGACTAAAACTGCCTCTTGGCTGTATTCCCAGATGGACAGGGCATTTCCAAGAAAGACAAAGCCGGCGATCTTAGGAACAATAGAAAAAAAAGCAGCCGCGCTGGCGGGTGAAGTTTGGTACACATTGGGCACCCAGATATGGAACGGCACCAGTGATATTTTGAAAAATGCTCCCGCCAGAAATAGGAAAAATCCCAATTGCCCAAGCTGTGAGTCTATCTGAATATGAGCGAGCAAAAGTGACTGAGAAGACCCGTACAAAAACGAAATCCCAAACAACATAATAGCCGTGCTCGTCCCACCAAACAACAGGTACTTGATGGCCGCCTCGTGGGCTGTTTTCTTGAACGTGAAATTCGTCAGGATGTAGGATCCAAAAGAGATCAACTCCATGGAAAGGTAGATCAGCAAAAGGTGCCTGGCCTGAATAAGAAACACAGCTCCCAGCAGGACGCTTACTATCAGGAAGTAATAGGCACTTTTCTCCTTGAAGTCATCTACAAAAACGATCAGTAAAAAGCTGGCACCCAGAAAGATTTTAACCAGAGGTTCCGTCCAGTGCGTCTTGATGAGATACCCATCAAAAAGGGCTATCTCCGCATGCGGCCAGAAAATCAATAAGAAGAGCATAATCACCCCAAAAGTGATTTTATGAACGTTTTCCGGCACTTTGAACAAACCAATGATCAGGATCAATAGCGCACCAATCACCAGCCCAATCTCGCCTTGAAGGTAGATCAGGTCAGCCTGCCATTGAATCAACTTTTCGGTCAAATTCATTTTGTAAATTCAATGAAATAACCCACCCAAAAATCGATCGAGTTTTGAATGGGACCAAGAAGCAGATTCGGAAAGATTCCGAGCATAACGACCAATAGACCAAGTGGAGCTAACATCAACTTTTCTCGCTGGTCAAGATCAAGCATACTCCCCTCCCACTCGGCTTTCCTCACCCAGTATTTCCCGAAGAACATTCGCTGGATGGTCCAGAGAAAATAAGCCGCAGATATGAGGATGCCTGAGACGGCTACTACCCCAATCCATGTGGGTAAAACAGTAGATCCTATGGCACCCATCAACACCAGCAACTCTCCTACAAAACCCGACAATCCGGGGAGTCCGAGAGAAGCGAAAAAGAACAACCCGACCATGAAGGTGAATTGAGGAAGTTTTCCCGCCAATCCGCTGAAGTTTTCTATTTGCCGATTCGCGGTACGGTCATAAATCACCCCGACTAAAAGAAACAGTGCCGGAGACAGCAGACCATGAGAGATCATCTGGAAAATGCCTCCCGAAAATCCCTGAGAGGACATGGCTGCAAAACCCAACAGCACAAAACCCATGTGCGAAACGGACGAATAGGCCACCAGGCGCTTCAGATCGTCCTGGGCCATGGCATTTAACCCACCATATATTATAGAGATCAATCCGAGAATGCCTAAAATGAAAGCTGAATCCATGGCCACATCCGGGAAGAATCCAATGGCAATCCTCAGCAGCCCGTACCCTCCAATCTTCAGCAAAAGTCCAGCAAGGATTACCGAAATAGGTGTGGGTGCTTCCACGTGTGCGTCCGGCAACCACGTATGAAACGGCACCATTGGCAGTTTGATGGCAAAGCCTATCAGAAGCAACCAAAAAGCCCACTCACGTGCCTGAATGCCCAATATTTCGGCATTTGACCATCCCAGAATCGCGCCTTCACTGTACGCATTGGAGTTAAGGATCTGTAGGAAACTGAAAGTATTCTGACCATTTTCCTCTACTGACAGATACAGCCCGATCATTACGATTAAAATGAGCAAAGAGCCCACCAGTGTGTACAGGAAAAACTTGATAGACGCATATTGACGCCTTGCTCCTCCCCAGATGCCAATCAAAAAGAACATCGGAAGCAGCATGAATTCGAAGAACAGATAAAAAAGAAAGAAATCCAGCGCGACAAAACACCCGATCACGCTTGCACCGAGTATCAAATACAGCACAAAGTACCCTTTGACTTTCTCAGTGATATTCCAAGAGCTGATCACGCCGATAACCAAAATCAGACTGGACAACAGCACCAAAGGCGTACTAACCCCATCCACTCCAACGAAATAGTCCACATTTAAAACTCCTGCACCTCCCAAACTCATGCGAATCCACGAAACTCTTTCGGTAAATTGAAAAGCCGAATCCAAGCTGCTTGGCACACTGGATCCATCAAAATTCACCCAAAGGATGACGGAACCAATCAATTGACTAAGTGTAGCAGTCAAGGCCACCCATCGAAATACTGGAGTGTTTCCCTTTGGCACCAATAAAAGCCCAAGAGCCAGTAACAGCGGAATGAAAATGATGAAGGTGAGTAGGTAATTCATGAAATAGCCCGCTAAAAAAGAAGTAACATCCCTAATATCAAAATAAGACCAATGATCATCCAGAATAATTGGTGCTGAAGCTGAGAACTTTGCGTTCCGGTAACAACTTGCCCGATCCTTTTAGACACCCAGGCCAACAGTCGCACGGCACCATCGACCACCCAATAATCAAAGAAGGACACCATCCTGGACAAAACCACTCCCACGATTCCCACTGCATTTACCCCCCAATCAATGACGTTTTTATCCACCCAGTAAAGCAACTGAGAAACCCTAAGGTAACCAGACCCGCAGAACGAAAAAACCGTATCCAAACCAACTCCGGCCTGTGACATCTTGCCCATCAATGAGGTTGGATGATCCCAATTATTATATGCTACTGAATACTTTTTATCCTTCGAAAAATTGGCCCATCCCAGAAATATTCCTATCCCAGCCAAGGCAACTGATGTGATCAGAATGCTTAGGGAGCCATGTATGGGCTCCTGAAATCCCGCAATCCCGAGAATCCAACCCGCCGATGACAGAGGATTCAAAGCTTGCATAAACCAAAACGTAAACAGACCCAAGATGCCCAATGGAATCAGATAATAATTACTGAAAGACCATTTTTGCCAATCCAACTTCATTCTTCCGAAGTATATGAAGAGCAACATCCTGACCGTGTAAAGTGCGGTAAGAATTACAGACAATCCGGTGAGATAAAAAAGCAGGCTTGGATCAATGGAATAATTTGGGCCATAATTCATGGACCAGTCCCATACTGTAGCCAGTATGCCCTCTTTTGATTGAAAACCAGAAAAAAGCGGGATGCCAACCAGTGACAAGCTGTATATCAGCAACAAAACGAACAGCCATTTCGACTTGCCCACCAGTTCACCCATGTATCGGATGTCCTGATTTCCTGCTCGTAAAATCAATACACCGGCTACCAGAAATAGTCCGGCCTTGAAAAACCCGTGCGTCCACAAATGAAACAGCGCACTCGAAGAGCCACCTACCCCAACTGCCAGGAACATAAATCCCAACTGGGAAATGGTGGAGTAAGCAAGGATTTTTTTGAGGTCATTTTGGGTGATGGCTGAAAAAGCACCATATAGCGCCGTGAGCCCTCCAATTATGGCTACCAGTAGAAGAGTTTCGACATTCATATAGTTACTCATTCGTATGAGCAAATAAACACCCGCTACTACCATGGTTGCGGCATGTATCAACGCAGACACAGGAGTCGGTCCTGTCATGGCCCTTGGTAGCCAGGCGGAGAACGGAAATTGCGCCGATTTCCCCATCGCTCCGATCACTATGCCCAACCCTACTAAAGTGGATGACACCTGTGTCAGTTCAGAGAAGAAAAATGAATCCGTTTGGCCAATGATAATAACACTAGCCAATAATGCTATATCAGCCAATCTATTCGCTATAAAGGCAATTTTGGCTGATTTTGATGAGGAATCCTTTGTATACCAAAACCCTATCAGCAAGTAGGATGCAAACCCAACGAGTTCCCAAAAAATAAACATCAAAATGAGGTGATCAGCAAGAACCAAACCCACCATACTACCAGTAAAAAAACCTAGTTTAAGGAAGTATCTGGAGTGCTCATTTTGATCGATATATTTTACCGAATACACATGAACCAACAGGGAAATAAAAAGTACGAGACTGACCAGTACTAAGCTAATTCCATCCAATCTCCACCCCATTTCAAAGCCCGGAAGCCACTCGAATCTGCTAATATATTCGCCTGAACGAATAATCTCTTGAACGCCTATCAAAAGCGCGATGATAAGTGGGAAAACTGTAAGTATTGAACGTTTCGTCAGGATCGGAAGAAAAGCCCCGACAACAGGAAGTAAAATGAGCAGCGATATGGTCAATATTCCGCTCATTAGTGTTTCAACTCTGTTAGGTCTGTGATATCACTGGTTCGGTACTGCCGGTAAATATTGAGCAATATCGCCAATGCAATGGCAGCTTCAGCAGCAGCCAAGACTATCGAAAATACCACAAAGACCTGCCCGTCCAAACTGGGGTCAAAGCGAGAAAACGCCGCTAAATTCAAATGGCCGGCATTGAGCATAAGTTCTATCCCCATCAAAACGAAAACTGCGTTTCTCTTGATCAATACGATGAGTAATCCACTGCAGAACAGAAATCCTGCAAGCAGCAAATAATGAATGAGTTGAATATCAGTCATTTGCATTGGATTTTTTAGCCAGTAACGCGGCACCAACCAAGACGGCCAGCAACAAAAAAGCAATCAACTCAAAAGCAATGAGATGGTCAGTCAGAAAGAGCATCCCCAATTCACTAACCCGATCCTCTGAAACCTCTCCCTTAAACCAATCTGGATCAGATTGCAAAATGATCCATCCAAAGATGGCCAACAACCCAAGGCTCACCAAGCTACCGAGAAACACATTTCCATGTGAAGTCA
This sequence comes from Cyclobacteriaceae bacterium, assembly GCA_965212145.1. Classification (GTDB taxonomy): domain Bacteria; phylum Bacteroidota; class Bacteroidia; order Cytophagales; family Cyclobacteriaceae; genus JAAEPI01. The sequence goes on from CBDBUY010000010.1 coordinate 49,069, forward strand.
TAGGCGGCCCGTTTGATTCACGATTGGTGATCATGATGCCGAAAATGAGCAAGACCACTACTCCTCCTGCATACATGAAAATCTGAACAACCGCCAGAAACTCCGCATTGAGTAGTACAAACAACCCGGCAACACTCAACAAAACTATCGCCAAGGCATACGCGCCATGGATGACGTTTTTAGTAAATATCATGAACAAGGTGGCCAACAAAAGCAAGCCCCCAAATACCAAAAAAAGTAGGCTCTCAATCATCCTTTTTGGGCTTTTTTGGCATGATCCGTGGCTTGAACTTCGGTTTAGGCTTCTCTTCAGAACTTGCGGTAGGTTGTGGTTTAGGTTTAAAAACCGGCTTCCCACCACTTGGCAGTTTTGGTTTAACCTTCTCAGCTCCAGCAGTTTTCAATGCTTGGTGCTGGTCCCATTCTGCCTTGCGATTTTCCGCTTCGGCAGGTGTCATGTCATCGAAAGGGAAAATATGTTCACGTATATCAAAAGTGCTGTAATCGTAATCATCGGTCATGGTCAGGCACTCCGTTGGGCAAACCGTGGTGCACAGCCCACAGAACATGCACTTGCCCATATCAATATCGAACTTCTCCGCGTAGATCCGCTTCGGGGTACCATCGGACGTCTCACCAAAAACCTCCGGCGATCGGATGGGCTCGATTTCAATGCAATTCACCGGGCAAACCTTTGCGCATTTGTCACAGACGATGCAGTCGTCAATTTCATTGTGGAGTTTGTAGCGGCCATTGTCAGGCACGGGGATGGTCTCGTGCGGGAACTGAAGCGTGGCTGTTCCCTGATCTGTGGAGAAAAAATCTGCATTACTAATATCTTGTTTCCTCTTTTTGGTCACCTGGAGCATATGACCAAGGGATAGCTTCAACCCGGCAAGGGAAGTGGATATAGCGGATCCTATGTTTTGGAAATATTTCAAAACATCCAAAGTCTCCAAATTCCACAAATAAACACCAGAATTATCGCTGCAGGCGTAAGGAACTTCCAGGACAGGGACATCAACTGGTCAACCCTGAGCCTAGGATAGGTCCAGCGAACCCAAATCTGGAGGAATATCCAGGTCATGGCCTTCCCCACCAACCAAAAGGCTCCCCAAACCGGTCCGGTTGTCCAATCGGCAAGAGGAAGGCTTGCGATATTCGGGAGCGGTGTATTCCAGCCTCCAAAAAATAAAATGGCTCCCAAAAAGGCAATCAGCAGCATCATACCGTACTCCGCCAGCATAAAAAGCCCCCATCGGAATCCAGAATACTCTGTGTGATATCCTCCGATTATTTCCGATTCACCCTCCGGCAAGTCGAAAGGCGTTCTATTGGCCTCTGCTAATCCAGCTATGAAGAAAATCACAAACACAAAAATCAAAGGTGGCGACTGAATCACGTTCCAGCTCAGAAATCCGCCAACCGCGCTGATGTCAAGTCCCCAACTCTTGATCCCAAAAAGATAAACCGGATTGTCGCTTAAAATACCCTGAGCAATCGTCATTTCCTGCAGGTCAAGCGTCTGACTGATCATCACTACGCACAAAACGCTTAGCCCCAGTGGAATTTCATAGGACACAATTTGCGCTGCAGACCTCATTGCACCGAAAACCGAGTATTTATTATTGGAAGCCCAGCCCGCCATAAGAATTCCGAGCACATCTAATGAAACGATGGCTAATAAGTAAAAAAGTCCAGGTGCGATGGCCGAACCTGCTGCTCCCACAGTCAATGGCAACACCGCAAATCCTCCGAAGATGACCATAAAAATGAAAAGCGGGGCAAACAAAAATGGCCACTTGTCCACCGCTTTGGCCTTCACATCCTCCTTTTGGAGCATCTTAAGCAAGTCGGCAATGGTTTGAAAAAGACCCTTCGGGCCTACCTCCATCGGTCCTAGACGGTTTTGGATAAAGCCCGCCAGCTTCCTCTCGGTGTAAACAGCCACCACGACAAATCCTAGCAGAAAAGGAAGATAGAAGAGGAACGTGATCATCCGGCGAATTTAAAGATGAATGCTCGGTCGTGTTATTTTCCTGACTCTTTTCATCAACCTTCGGTTCAATTTTGTAAATTCAATCACAAATCGGCCTTATGAATGAAATTGTTACAGAAAATGACCTTGTCAAGTGTGAGCTGAACCCTGATATACCGGTCTTGGTTCATCGTTGGCTGAAAAAACCGACCAGTGAAGAGTTCAAGAATCAGCTGCTGGAAATCCGTCATATTTACATCGAAAAGAAAAAGGACGTTCCGAATTTGAAATGGCTGGCGGATACCGAACTGCTAGGCGCACTCACTACTGATGATGAGAACTGGCTGGAGGAAGAATGGGATAAATTGCTCTTCGAAGATGCCGGGCTGAAAGTGCACGCCGTAATTCTCGGAAACGATATTTTCGCAGATTATTCCATGGAAGAATTCAAACGAGATGCCGAAAAGGCCTACACCGACAAAGGTGTGAAGTTGGGTGTTTTTCTGGATGCCGAAAGCGCTTACGATTGGCTCAAGGAAGCTTGACTTGTTTCAAAGTATTGAAGCAACTTTGAGGCATGGAAATCAAAGTTTTTGTTTTCAATCCGTTCATGGAGAATACATACGTACTCTCCAATGAGTCCAAAGAGGCAATTATCGTCGATCCCGGCTGCTATGAATCCTTTGAATTAGCAGAACTTGACAACTACATTTCAAACAATGACCTCAATGTCATCGCCATAGTCAACACACATTGCCATATAGACCATGTGCTTGGAAACTGGGCAACCAAAGAAAAGTATAATGCAAGGCTCTGGGTCCCTAAGAACGAAAAAGCAGTTTTGGATGCGATTCCTGCATATGCTCCATCATACGGTTTCACGGGATATCAACCAGCGGAGGTGGACGAGTGGTATGACGAAGCTGGATTTGACTTTTGGAAAGAAGACTTCAAAATCATTGAGGTACCCGGGCACTCTCCGGGACACATGGTTTTTTACCACGCGCAGGAAAAATTTCTGATTGGAGGTGATGTGTTATTTCGGGAAAGTATTGGGAGAACGGATTTGCCGGGTGGAAATCACGATCAGCTGCTAAAAAACATCAAAGAGAAAGTTTACACTTTACCTGAAGACGTAACTGTATACCCTGGACATGGCCCGGAAACGACCATTGGTCATGAGAAACAGCATAACCCGTTTGTGAGAGGATGAAGCGACACGTTCCTAATTTTCTTACCAGTCTAAATATCCTGGTTGGAACCTTCGGTTGTTTCAAGGTGATAGAGGACCCCACTGTTGCCATATATTTTGTTCTGATCGCAGCACTCTTTGATTTTTCGGACGGGTTATCCGCGAGATTGCTAAATGCCCAGTCAGAATTTGGCAAACAATTAGACTCTTTGGCAGATTTAATCTCTTTCGGAGTTCTTCCGGCATTGGCTGTCTTCAGTTTCATGAATGATCCGATCTCGGATCTGTCAATTGAAATGATGATTCCATTATTGATCGTCCCGTTCTCTGCACTGAGGCTAGCCAGATTCAACTTATCCGAGGCATCAAATGAGTTCAGAGGATTACCCACCCCAGCGAATGCTATTCTGCTATCCGCATTTTTAATAAATGCTCCGGATTTTGTCAACTCCAACTTTTTAGTGGGACTTTCACTGGTCAGTTGTTTCCTTTTGGTTTCGAACCTGAGAATGATTGCACTGAAATTCTCCACATGGACCTTAAAAGGGAATGAATTAAAGTTTCTTTTGGTTTTAGTGGTGTTGATTGAGCTCATTGTTTTGCGATGGTCAATTGTACCATTTGTCATCCCCACGTACATTCTGCTTTCGATCGTTGGGTTTTTGGTTTATAAACCTGTTCAATCCTGAAAGCACAGATAATTTTACAGAATGGTTTTCGTTGATCGTTTGATGCACCACCGACTTACGGCATTAATTTGCATGCTGCTGATCATTTCATCAGTAAGAGGCCAAAGTGTCCTGGCCACAGGTGATTGGTATAAGGTGGGTGTAACGACATCCGGCATCTACAAACTCGATCGATCGTTCCTAAGTAACCTCGGGCTGCAGGTCAGCACACTTGACCCCAGAACAATAAAAGTTTACGGAAATGGTGGTGGCGGCATGCTTCCCCAATCCAACAATGAACCCAGACCTTTTGATTTGGTTCAAAACCCAATTTTCGCTGTTGGTGAGACCGATGGATCGATGGACACTGGTGATTATTTCCTTTTCTATGGTCAAAATCCAGACAAAATCGAGTGGACAGAAAACGGGCCGGTATATGAACAAAACATCTATTCTGACACCACCTATTACTTTATCGCTTTTGGAAATGGTGATGCGCAAAGAATCACTTCAAGACCCAGCGAAACTACCCAAGCGAGCATAATTTCAGAATTTGACGATGTAATCATTCATGAGCTTGAGGATAGAAACATCCTAAGATCCGGACGAATATGGCTGGGCGAAAACATGTCTCCTGCTGCCGGTCTCACAAGAACTTTTGATTTCAATGTCGACAATGTCACGTCATTTGAATCTATTAGCCTGACTGGTGTATCACAATCTCAGGAGGCGTGCTCTATTGATATTTTGATCAATGGAAGTCAGTCTGGAAGTTTGCCCTTAGACCCAATTCCCTTTGGGCCCGGATCGACCTACTCGCCTAAAGGACGATCAAATTCCGCGATCTTCGATTTGACGGGATCCAGTGATCAGATCGAGGTGCGGTTTCAATTCAACCCAAATGGTGGAACGTCTATTTCATACATCGACCATTTCGAGCTTCATTTGAAAAGATACCTTTCGATCGTTGGAAATGAATTGAGTTTTCGATCTATTTCGAGTATTAACGATCCCATTTCAACTTTTGAAGTCGAAGGGATGGGATCATCTGATCAAATTTGGGACGTTACCGATCCAGTCGCTCCGGTCTCCGTAGAGTTTAGCCATTCCGGAACTAAAGCAACTTTCTCTGCAACATCGGACATCATCCGAGAATTTGTAGCCATCAAAGGAGCTAATCACCCCGCTCCCAAATCATTCGGTCAGGTCCCCAATCAGGACCTCAAAGCAAATACGGCCATAGACGCCATAATAATAGCACACCCGAATTTTCTCGCAGCTGCCAATGAATTGGCCGATTTTCATCGATCTCATGACAATTTCGACATTGCCGTCGTGACGCCAAGGCAGATCTATAATGAGTTCTCGTCGGGAATGCAGGACGTTTCGGCGCTGCGAGATTATGTGAAATACGTTTATGACGAAGGTCAGCAGCTCAAATACCTACTATTATTCGGGGATGCCTCTTTCGCTTATAAAAACCCTGACTTCCAGAATACCAATTTCGTTCCGATTTATCAGTCCAGAGAATCTTTCAGTCCGATCTTCAGTCATTCCTCGGATGATTATTTTGGTTTTTTGGAGGATGACGAAGGAGAATGGTTCGAAAGTTCTCAAGGTGATCACACCATGGAAATAGGCGTTGGAAGGATTCCCGCTAAAACAACCGCCGAAGCGCAGGTGGCCGTCAATAAAATCATTAGATACTCCACCAGAGTGGAGGCGCTTGGCAAATGGAGGACGGATTTCGTGTATGTCGCAGATGATGGAGATGCCAACATCCACGTTCAACAGGCCGATGACCTTTCCCTGACAATCGAGGAGGAAAGCAATTTCAACACAAGAAAACTGTATCTGGATGCTTTTGAACAAGAGGTCAGTCCCTCGAGGGAGCGCTCCCCCGAACTCAAACGAAAAATCGTTGAATCCATCAACAAAGGCGCCTTATTCCTGAATTTCCTAGGGCACGGAAGCGAAGAAGTCTGGATGGATGAAAATGTATTGATCCCAAGCACGGTCGAAGAATTACGGAACTATCAACGTCTCCCCATCATTGTGACAGCCACTTGTGAATTTGGACGATATGACGACCCGTTTCAGTTTTCTGGAGCTGAGCGTCTCCTGTTGTTTGATCAGGGAGCGGTTGCTCTTTTGACTACCACCAGGCCAGTATTTGCCCACACCAATTTCATCCTGAATCAAGCCTACCATGCCAGTGTTTTAGAGGCAGCTGATGACGTGACCATGCGACTCGGAGACATCATTCGTCAGACCAAGAATGAGGGATTACAAGGACCTGTAAACCGGAATTTTGCCTTGCTGGGAGATCCAATGCTGAGACCCGCATATCCCAATCTTAAAATAGAGCTCGATCAATTTACTGAGGCAGAACCTGAAACCTTGTCTGCACTTGAGTTGGTAACGATCTCAGGAAGTATCGTAGACGGAGAACAGATTCGGGATGACTTCAGTGGAACAATCGAATTGGAGCTCTTCGATATACCGGTTCAGAAAATCACCAAAGGACAGCAAAGTGCACCACATAGTTATCAGGAGAGAGATAATGCGCTTTATCGTGGGAAAGCTACTGTTTCGAATGGAGCTTTTTCGCACCAATTCAGGCTGCCCAGAAGCATCAGTTATAAGAATCAACCTGGAAAATTGGTACTTTATGCGGCCAGTGAAACTTTGGAGATTGATGCCGGTGGTGGGTCAAAAAACATCCTTATCGGAGGAACTGACCAAACAGCTCCTGAAGACACCTCTCCACCGGATTTACAAGTTTATCTGAATGAACCTAGTTTTACGAATGGCTCTAAAGTGGGTTCAGGTGCTATGCTCATTGCCAAATTCTCAGATGAAAGCGGCATTAATATCAGCAGTTCAGGATTTGATCGGGGTATCACGCTAGAACTTGGTGAAGAAATCATTGAGTTAAATGAGTTTTATACTTCTGATCTAGATGATCACACCAAAGGAACGGTGCTTTATCCTTTGAGCGAATTGGAACCTGGAAAATACCTTGCGACAATTAAAGGTTCAGACACGCACAATAATCCAGTGGAAAGGTCAGTTGAGTTTGTAGTTTCAGACCAACCGATACTTCAAACCTATAATTTCAACACCTATCCAAATCCCACAAGAGATTTTGTGAATTTCAGTTTTGAGCATGACAGAGAAGGCGAGCCGCTTCAAGTGGATTTGATCCTATACGCGTTAAATGGTGAGCAATCTGTTGTGTCAAGACAAGAAATTGACTTTAGTTTGAGAAATGAAACTGTGACATTCGATTGGTCTGACAAACGAATCATGGACGGAATTTATGCCTATAAATTGTCAATAAGAAGCCTTTCTGACGGAGCTCAGGCCGAGCAATTCGGAAGATTGGTTATACGGAATTAAACTATCTTTGGAAGCTGTTTTTAATATCTAATGAGAAGAATTTTTGCTGTTTTAATCTCCCTTTCACCCATTGCTTTACTAGCACAACAGGTGGATGACCTACTTGGGAGAAACAATAACCCGATAACAGTGGCCGTACCGTTCGTGAGCTTCGCTCCAGATAGCAGAAGTTCTGCTCTGGGAGATGCCGGGGTGGCTTCCACTCCAGATGCATACAGTATCCACTGGAACTCCGCAAAGCTGGCTTTCATCGAAGACGACATGGGATTTTCTTTCTCGTATTCTCCATGGCTTGGGAACATTGTGGACGACATGTCAGTCAATTATCTGACTTTCTACAACAGGTTGAACAACCAGGAAACTATCGGGGCGTCTCTTCGCTATTTCGATATGGGGGAGTTAATCCTCACCGATGAAAACGGGGAAGGCCTGGGCTTGGAAAATCCAAGAGAACTTGCCCTGGATGCCGCCTATTCGAGGAAATTAACGGAAAATCTAAGCGTGGGTGTGGCTGGTAGATTCATATGGTCTAATCTCACTGGACAGCTTAATAATGCACAAGGAGCGCGTGCTGGAACATCCATCGCAGTAGATATGGGTGTTTACTATAAAAAGCCGTTCATTTTGAGTGGTAGAAATTCTGAGATGGCCTTTGGATTGAACTTGTCGAATATCGGGCAGAAAGTGTCTTATAGCACAGAAGACAATGAAGATTTCATTCCAGGAAACATGAGACTCGGAACGGCCTTCACAACGAACCTCGACGCATTCAATAAAATCACGCTCATGATTGACATCAACAAACTTCTGGTGCCGACTCCACCGGAGCGTGACCCTGAAACCGGGGAGATTGTTGCAGGAAAAGATCCTGATCGGTCACTTTTAAGTGGAACGTTTGGCTCATTCGGTGACGCTCCTAGGGGCTTTGAGGAAGAAATGGAAGAACTGACTTATTCCTTTGGGGTGGAGTATTGGTACAAGGATGTTTTTGCCGCTAGGTCCGGTTATTTTAATGAACATCGAAACAAAGGAAATCGTAAATATTTCACTGCGGGAGTTGGGTTCCGCTACCAGGTATTTGGAGTAGATTTTTCCTATTTGATTCCTCAAGTGCAGAATCATCCGCTTGGAGACACACTTAGGATTTCGTTTTTGTTTAGCCTGGACAAGTCAGGTCAAGCTGAGCCCACCAACTAGTCTGATTTTCGCAACATCATAACTTCTTCTTGAACTCGGATAGCCGAGTATTCGAAGAGAGTTACGCTCTGACCGTCTTTATTGAGCAAGCCATATTTTTCACCTAGTCGTGCGATGAAATAATCGCCTTGCTCTTCTAGAAATTCGTAGGTGGGAGAAATCAATATAATGCCACGACTATTTGCGAGACCATACCCATTCTCATTTTTGACTATATAAAGGCCAGATTGAGTTTCTTGAATCATCGAGTAAATCGGTTTTGAAAGCTCCTTGCCATCCTGCGTCAGGAATCCATAGTTTCCGTTCAGTTTGAATACTGAAACACCATTCTTGAAATCCCCTACTGCATCGTAATGTGGTTGAATGGCGAGTCTTTCCTCTGAGTCGATGAATCCCCATTTCCCTCTCAATTGTATGGCCGCCATACCTTCAGAAAAGCTTCTTGCGGAATCGTATCGATTGGCAATTCTGAGCCTCCCCTGCTCGTCCACAAAACCGAAAGCCCCATTCTTCTTGATTAAAAATAGTCCTTCGGAAAAATCATAAACATCCTCGACTCTCTGCGTCGAATCGATTTTAATTATGCCATTTGCTGATCTGACTTCTGAATAATTATTTTTCAAAACAAAGTAGTCTCCAACTTTTCGGACGCTCTTAAATTCCACAGGAGCAATTAGTCTTCCTCTACTCCCTATCACCGTCTTCTTACCCTCAAAAGTGACGGTGAAATAGTCTTCCTGCGGCGCAATAACATCAATGGTCCTAAAGAGCAATCGTCCATCTTTGGAGAATAGAAAGCTCCCGGATTTATTAGTTGCCAAAAAGTGATTGTTCACCCACCTGATAGAGTCAAAATCAGGCTGAATAAGCCATTCCTTTTCTGCTTGAAATACACCCCATTTGTTGACATACTTGACAATGGCTTTTCTACCGGTGATCTCCTGTACTTGATCGTATCTAAACTCCGATATTGACTTTTGGATGCCATCTAAAATGGCATAGAATCCGAATTTTTTAACTGCCAGATATTGACGGTTCATCGGAACGACAACATCGAATCTCTTATCAGATAATTTCTGTCCTTGTCGATTGAATACAGTCCAGCCATCATAGGAGGATTTATAGAAAAAGGCCCCATCAAAATAGATCGAATCTCGGCTTCTTAGAATTTCCTTCCGATAAGGATCAAGAGCCACCCATAGGTCTTCAGGAATGGTTTTTAAAACTGAGAATCCATTGACAAGCTGTTTCAGCTCGTACTGTCTATCTTCTCTTTCAGGATGGAAGCTGACCGTTCCCGATAAATGCTTCAGCAAGTTTCCTCGACTTATAAATGTGACAGAATCAGCCGCAATTTCCATATCCTCACCTCCAGTTCTGACTTCCCAGGTTGGAAAGGCGATAACCTCATTATGACTAACAATTTCCTTGTGTATGGGGCGGTGAATAACCTCTCCGCTTTTGCGAACTAACCCATCAAATCCTTTTCTAGTGGTGATCAAAAAATCTCCGTCCACTCGGACTTTATCCAGAGTTTTTTCAATAACTGTCCCGTCAACCCGAAACAAATCCAAATGCCCAGAAGACGATCGCGCAATTACCACATCGCCGGCCACTTCGATCTGGTGATACGTTGTTGCACAGATATCGATCAGAGAAATGCTCCGAGCACCCATCAGGAATTTCTGATTCTCAAGGACGGTTAGTAATAACACCTCTCCTACCCTTTCAATTTCGAAGTAGTCCTGATTAAGCTGAATTTTTCCTTTTGCATTGATCAGCCCATAGAAAAACCTATTCGTGAACTTCCCTTTATTGGCTACCAAAAAAAGGTCCGGAGCGATGGGGAGAAGTTTATCGTACACAGGTGGGGTAATTCGCTTTCCCGCCAGGCTAAGAAGCCCCCATTTGTCATTCTCCTGAAATCCAATGGTGCCGGACGACACAGATACAAGTCCATTGCTCCAACCAAGGTCATCGTAAACCGGTGCAAGAACTTCCTCACCTTCCAGTTTCAAACCCTTAAAATTCCCCTTGGTAATTAATTCTATGGATTGCCCATGAGTGGAAATAAACCCAATCAAGGCTGTCAAGAAACACAATAGTTTCAACACGTTTAGACTTTCTTCTCTGAAGATTTTTCCAAATTGAATATGTCGTGGAGAGTCTCCACCAGGGAATCGGCATCTCCACGCTTGCAGGCAGCCTTCAATTCAAGGACCGGAAGCTTGATCACCTTCTGGATCATATTTTTAGTGACTGTGTTGAGCAACTCCAATTCCTTCTCAGATAGGTTCTTCAGGTGTCTGGATATTTCTTCTTGACGAATCAGTTCCAGTCGTTCTTTCAGCAGCTGGATGGTCGGGGACACAGTCATTTCCTCAGACCAGGACTTGAATTCATTGATATTCTCAACCACGATTTCCTCTACCTCGGCTTTGGCTTTCTGACGTTCCTTCAGCACTTGCGAACTTCTTTCTTCTATCTGGTCGATATTGTAAAGCAAAACGCCCTGAACCTCTTCGACCTGGATGTCAATAGAGCGTGGGACAGAAAGATCAATCAGCAGTTTTGGCGTCAAAGAAGGCTGAATATGTTTTCTTTCAATGAGTAATTGACCGGCATTCGCAGCGGAAATCACCACATCGGCCTTATTCACTTCAGCTTCCAACTTATCAATATCTGCAACTCGATATCCTTGTTCCTCAGCCAATTTTTCGGCCCGATCTCTCGTACGGTTTATGATGGTCACGTCTGTGAAATCATCTCCCAGATTTTCGAGCACATTTTGACCAATTTCTCCAGTTCCGATCAACAAAATTCGAGGGTCGTTTACAACCTCCAGTTGCGACTTGATCAATGAAACAGCGACTGAAGCCACCGATCCCGCCCCATCTCGGAAGGACGTTTCCTGGGTCACTCTCTTATTTGCAAAGAAAATGGTGTGCATCAAGCGATGCAGGTATGGACCGGCCATCCCCTCATCAGCTGACCATTGATAGGCATTCTTGACCTGATTGATGATCTGAATATCTCCGAGAACTTTGGCATCCAATCCAAGGCTCACACGAAATAAATGGGTGACTGCTTCGTCCCCCTCGAAAGATCTGAAAAACTCCTTAACTGAGTCCACTTCCAGATTTTTTTCCAGACAAAGTAGCTTCTGAACTTCTTGTTGTTGATCCACCGAGCAGGAAAAATAAATCTCCGTTCTGTTACAAGTTGACACAAGCATGGCTTCCGTTATTCCACACACTTCCTTCAGGTTTTGCAAAAACCTCTTGGATGTTGACTCATGAAAACTTAATTTTTCCCTTATGTCTAACGGTGAGTCGTGATGACTAACTCCTAAAACCTGAAATTGTCTGCTCAAATCGCTCATAAAATAGAGGTGCAAATGTATTTCATTGTAACAAGAGAATCATAATAAACAATTCTAATGGTGCTTAGTTTATGATGCGGATTCGAAAATTAATTATTGATGCCTTCGGTTTTTCAAAAACCGAAACGAATGGTTTTCTGATCCTCATCGCAATAGTCATATGTAGCGCCATTCTCCCCAGGATATATTTTGCTAGGAATCATCCAGTACCAAGCGAAAATCAAGAAGCCTTCAGTCTGTGGGCGGAAGAAATTGAGCGTTCCATCAAAAAACGAAAGCAAATTCCTAAGGAAATCCTTAAACCAAGCGAATTCAATCCCAACACCGATAACTATGACAAGCTAGTCCGAGCAGGAGTTCCATCGCTCCAGGCCAAGAGGTTAATTTCTTATCGCAACAAAGGTGGGTTATTCAGAGCAAAAGAGGATCTCAAGAAACTCTATGGTCTAACCGATTCCGTTTATGCTAGGCTAGAGCCACATATCCTGATCACTTTACAAGAACGCATGAAACCCGACGACCCCAAGATCAATGATCCGGTGGCCCGTGAATTTATACCGGTGATTCAGTTTGATTTGAATGAAGCCACCGCAGATGAACTTCAAAAAATCAGGGGTATTGGACCCGTGCTCTCCGAGAGAATCGTCAAATATCGGGACATGCTCGGAGGTTTTCATGACTTCACACAGCTAAATGAGGTTTACGGATTGAAGCCTGATGTAGTCGGAAAAATAGTGGAACAGGCGACCCTTAATGGAAGCATAGAGAAACTGACACTAAATCAGACCGATTCCCTAAAACAGCTAGCTAAGCATCCTTACATCAACTATAATTTGGCCCGAGCTATCTTGAATTACCGTAAAGTCCATGGGGATTATTCGGACTTATCAGAGCTCAAAAACATAAAAGTTCTGGATGATAGCCTCTATCATAAATTAGCTCCTTATCTTTCTCTTTAGCTCAGCTAAGCCTTCATGGAGAAAATTCTTCAATCGTATTTACGGCGATTAACCAACCTTTCCGGCAATAATCGTTCGCTGCTCCTGCTCCGACTGATCAAAGAGCATTTTGTTGACGTTCAGGATTTTAATTACGCTCTGGACACTCCGGGTTTTGATGTAGTGGAAAAATTAATTTCCGGCGATAAAAAGATTCCACTTTGCGCCGAAATGGACAGCAGGGATGAGCACTCTAATGTGCTGAGCAGGAGATTAAAAAAAGTCCAGCGGGTCGACCAGTTTATATTTCAGGAACGTGGAGCGAAAGATTTGTATGTCGGGTGGCCATTTATCCAGGGAAAGTTTTCAGACGGCACCCCCGTCAGGTGCCCGCTCATTTTCTTTCCGGTAGAACTTGAACTTGACTCAGGAAAATGGTGGCTGGTTAGACGCAAAGACGTCAATACGACCCTGAACAAAACTTTCTTGCTTGCTTATGCCTATTTCAACCAGGTAAGTCTGGATGAAGATTTAATCGAGCAGGTTATTGACGATTATAATTCTGACAGCACACAATTCAGAACTCAGCTCTACGAACTCCTCCGCAGCAGTAAGATTGAAATGAACTTCAATCAGGAAAACTTCGCGGACCAGCTTAAACCTTTCATTGACCTAAGAAAAGATCAGCTTGAATCATCTGAGAAATCCGGGGAACTCAAGATGCATCCTCATGCAGTTTTAGGAATTTTTCCACAGTCTGGATCCTACCTGGTGCCGGATTACCTCCAGCTGCTAGAGCAAAATCCCGATGACGGTCTGGATTCATTTTTCTCCCATGCCCCGGAGGAAACTACTACGCGATTCTCGGATCGAGTAAAAGAAGAAAATACTTTTACGCCCTTTCGGATTGATGCCTTCCAGGAGCATGCTTTGGCGCAGATCAAAAAGGGTCAATCGCTCGTCATACAAGGGCCTCCTGGTTCGGGGAAATCCCAACTTATCAGCAACCTTATTTGCGATTTCATAGCTCGGGGAAAGAGTGTCCTGCTCGTCTGTCAAAAACGCGCAGCACTCGATGTAGTTTGGGATCGTTTAAGGTCAAAAGGGTTGATAGACTTTGTCGGCTTGGTTCACGATTTCAAGAATGACCGGAAAGGAATTTTCGAGCAAATCAACAAGCAAATAGACTCGCTTGATGATTATGAGCTGAAAAACAATGGGCTTGACACCATTTACCTCGAAAGGCAATTTCAGCAGGCTTCAAGAAAAATTGATCAACTCACCGAAGAGCTTGACGAATTCAAAGAAGCTCTTTTCTATGAAGAGGATTGCGGCAAAAGCGCCAAAGAGCTTTACCTGATTTCCAGTCCGGATAAGCCAGCGGTTTCACTGAATCAGGAATATCGAAATTTCCCTTATACCACAGTTGAGGATTTTCAGGGTCGATTTAATAACTACCTGGATTACTTCAGTCAGTTTGAGCAGGAGCCGCACTTTTGGGCACAGGGTATGTCTTTCGCCAATTTCAAGATTGAGGATCTGACCAGAATCAAGGCTATTCTCAAGGAGATGCCGGCGTTTAGAAAGTGGATTTTGGATCGATCCAAAACCTTCACTAAACAGGAAATGGATTTCGAAACTTTGAACCATTTTCAGAGTCATCGGGAAAAATTTGATGAACTCGCCGAAGTGCTGTCCGATGATCGGGTTTTCGAAACTTTTAAATTGCTTATTGCACAAGCTCCGAAGGAACCAATGGAGACGCTTAGCCGGATGGAGCAAGGCATGCTCCTTTGTTTCAAGGGCGCAGGACCGGAAATTTCCCTACCAAATGACCAGCTAGGCCGGTTTCAGGAAGCGCTGGAACGAGCCATTCAGGCGAGAAAGGGGTTGTTCAGTTGGATCAAATGGAAGCTCACTTCCAAGGATAAGGTGTTCATCAGCCGAGTGATGATCGCCAATGACTTGACCAACAATCAGGAAGGTTTTAATGTCCTACTTGAACGGATTGACAATCGGTTGAATTTCGAACATCTTTTGTCAGAAATCCAGTCCACTGATTGGCTGGAAAAATTCCCGAATCAAATCAGGAAAATAGATATTCAAGGCTGGTTCTTTACCCAGAAAGAGGCCATTAAAGCCTATTTGGCCCGAAATGCCATACGATCACTTCCAGAGTACATCGCCGCACCGGAGTTGGAGCTAAACGCTTATCTCGATCGGATTCATTCACTTATGGAAATGCTCGATGAAGCGCCGGATCACACAATCGGTTGGAAAAATCATCTCACAGATTTCCAGATCAGGCAACTCATGTCAGGAAATCAGGATGACAAAGAGGCCATGAAAATTCTGAATCGAGATTTCGACTCTCTCGTAGAATTTCACAAAATCACGGATAGTTTTGATCAGACTGAGAAGTCCACTGTCGGAAAACTTACGGAGAACTACGAGTCCAAAGAGACTTGTCTCAACCTGTTTAGAAACAGTCTGGCATTGGCCTGGATTGATCACTTGGAAGGAAAATTCCCAATTCTGAGAGCCGTTTCGTCCAAAAAAATCGATCAGATGGTCTCAGAACTTCAGCAAGCCATTCGTGAAAAACGAATTGTGAGTCGAGACATCCTTCTGCTAAAATCTCGAGAGCGAACATACTCCGGCGTGGAATACAACAGGCTTAACAATCGAGTGACCTACCGCGAGCTCCAGCATCAAGTCACCAAGAAACGAAGAATCTGGCCGTTGCGAAGGGTGATTTCATCTTATGCTGAAGAGCTATTCAATCTCTTGCCCTGCTGGATGGCTTCTCCAGAATCTGCTTCGGCCATTTTCCCCATGCAGCGCTACTTCGACCTGGTCATCTTCGACGAGGCATCTCAATGCTTCGCTGAGCGAGGACTTCCAGCCATGTACAGAGGCAAGCAAGTAGTGGTTGCCGGGGATGATCGCCAGCTGAAACCAAACGACTTGTATCGAGTGCGGTGGGATGAGGACAACACCGATGATTTAACGGAGCTGGAAATTGATTCGCTCCTGGATTTGGCAAAACAACACGTACCGGAGATCGAACTGCTTGGCCACTACAGAAGCCAGTCGCTCGAACTGATCGAATTTTCCAATGAGCATTTTTACAACGGACAGCTTAGGTTGTTGCCACATTTTGATGTGGCAAACAGCAAGGAGAGATCGATCATTTACGAAAAGGTAGATGGCGTCTGGAAAGACAACACCAACGATGCTGAAGCACATAAAGCCGTTGATATAGCGGAGCAAATAATTCAGCAGCACCCTGAGAAATCGATTGGGATTGTGACTTTCAATGCCAAGCAAAAGGAACATGTGCTGGATGTTCTGGAAGAGCGAGCCGTCAAAAACGGATTCTTGATTCCAGACAATCTGATCGTCAAGAATATTGAAAACATTCAAGGCGATGAGCGGGATGTTATCATCTTCTCCATGGCATATGCCCCGGATGAAAAGGGCAAACTGCGATTGCAATTTGGGACACTGAATCAGGATGGTGGTGAAAACCGTCTCAATGTGGCGGTTACCCGTGCACGAGAAAAAATCTACTTGGTGACGAGTGTGCACCCGTCTCAAATCAACACTGACCATGTCAAAAACCCGGGCCCTAAATTGCTTAAGGCGTATCTGGAATACGCTTATGAGATAAGCAACGATAAGTGGCAACCGCCAAATCGTTTAGATGAAAGCAAAGGCCAGTCGTGGTATTTGCGTAATCAACTTCCCGGAATCCTGGCTGGAACTGGATTCCATTTAGAAAAGAATTTGCCCTTTGCAGATCTTACCCTGATGAAGGAAATGAGTTATAAGGGGCTCGTTTTTACTGACGATGATCTGTATTTCAATACACTTTCGTCCAAACAAGCTCATGCCTATCAGATATCAAATCTGGCAGAGAAGAAATGGCCGAATGTTAGGGTTTACAGCCGTGAATATTGGATGGATCGGCGATCGATTAAAGACCGACTAGAGAAATTTGTCACTCGATCAGATTAATCAACTTCCGATTTTTCAACCCGCCAACCGACGGAAAGAATGAATGGAAGCGTGTCCAACCGCATGGCCTGCTGCAACTCCACCTTGTATGTTCCAGATTCACTGAACTTGAATCCTTCGAAAATCGTGTGCTTCTGATCAAACATATCCCCCACGCCACTTCCATTTGGTTCGCCACTCTTTGGATCAAACAGATATACCTGCATTAGTTCCTCGCTTAACACAGAATCTAGTGGATCTATCAATTTGTACTTGTAGTACATGTTGTGATATGGATACGCCAAGCTATTTCGGAACAATGCCTGAAGGTTATAATTAATTGAGGTGTCTACGATCTCAAACTCAAAAGTCACCGGATTGTCCTGATGCCAGAAGGCCTCCTCAAAATCCGTGAAATCCTGATAGACTTTGGCACTATCGCAGGCTGTCAAAATCACAAATAGCCCAACCATTACAAGGACATTAGAAAGACTATTTCTCAGGTTTTTCATTTTTATGTTTCCAGTTTTTTTTCTTCTTCTTTTTCTTCTTGCGCTTCGGACCACTCCCTCTGAATTTTCGATCCATGGCTTCCAGATCTGCATTTAATCGAGGTGCTTCCTGTACTTCTACAGTTTCTTCATCAACAGACAATGTAGCAGGTTTCTTTCCCTGCTTGTTGAGTTCTTGAATTTCGCCTACTCTGGCTGCATCCACGGCGTGCCAATTGTGGTCATCCTTGTAGGCAAACCACATCATTTTCCGGAAAATATCTGTTTTCTGAAGGAATAACTGCCCTTGCTGAGTTTCAAGCGGCTTATCCACCTTCGGAATATGGCTCAAGGCTTCTTTGTAAGTATCCAGCTCGTAATTCAGGCAGCACTTTAGCCGTCCGCATTGACCGGAAAGTTTCGTGGGGTTGAGGGATAGATTCTGGTATCGAGCTGCCGACGTTGGGACACTTTTGAATTCAGAAAGCCAGGTAGAGCAGCACAGCTCTCTGCCACATGATCCAATGCCCCCGATCCTTCCTGCTTCCTGTCTCAAAGAAATCTGACGCATCTCCACGCGAATGTGGAATTCTGATGCCAGTTTTTTAATCAATTCCCTGAAATCGACTCTTTCTTCCGCCGAGTAATAAAAAGTTGCTTTGGAACTGTCAGCCTGATACTCCACGTCGGTGAGTTTCATGCCTAATTCTAGCTGCTGGATGATCTCCCGGCTTCTATATATCATGCCGTTTTCCTTCGATCTGAGCTTGTCGTATTTCTCCAGATCCTTGTCTGATGCCATTCGATAGATGGCTCGAACGTCATCTTCGACTACCTTCTTCTTCTTCATCTGAAGTCTCACCAGCTCCCCCTGCATGGACACATAGCCAATATGATGGCCATTTGGAACATCCACTACCACCGGATCCCCATTCACCACATCCAGATCGTTCTCGTTCTTGAAAAAATCCTTTCGGCCATTTTTGAATCTGACCTCCATGACATCAAACTTCTCCGCTTTGGCCTGATCCATGTTCGAAAGCCAATCGAATACATTGAGTTTATTGCAGCCACCTGTAGAACAATTCCCATTGTTATTACATCCCTTTACATCTCCGGTTCCGCAGCTAGCACAGCTCATCTATTCAATTTTTTCCTTCAAGTTATTGACCCAATTCCTTCAAATCCAAACCAATGTCCGTTCGGTAATATTTACCCTGATAACTCACATCCTCAGCGGCCTTTCTTGATTTGCTAATTGCTTCGCCTAGGTTCTTACCTAGACCTGTTACAGCTAGCACCCTGCCCCCATTTGTAACCAATATTCCCTCATCAGATGTCTTAGTCCCGGCCTGGAACGTGATAACTCCCCTGGGGGCAGCTTCCTTAATTTCAATTCCTTTTTCGTAGCTGCCCGGGTAGCCTTCGCTGACCGTGACAACCGTAGCAGCAGTGTATCTTTCGTACTCAATTTCGGTATCCACCAGTGTTCCTTCAGTCGTTGCAATGAGTAATTCCAGAAAATCAGATTTGATTCTGGGCAGGACGGCCTGAGTCTCAGGATCCCCCATTCGTACATTGTATTCGATCAAGTAAGGATCGCCCTTCACATTCATCAACCCGAAAAAGATGAAGCCATGGTATTCAATGCCCTCTTTTTTCAAGCCCTCTATCGTGGGCTTGATAATTTGGTTTTGGACTTTATCTTTAAAAATACGATCGGCAAATATCACCGGGGATACAGCTCCCATTCCTCCTGTATTGGGACCCTCATCGTCCTCTCCAATCCTTTTGTAGTCCTTGGCCTCAGGCAAAATCCTGAAGGTCTCACCGTCCGTGAGTACGAAGAAGGAAACTTCAATTCCTGACAGAAACTCCTCAATCAGCACGTTGGAACTGGCTTCTCCAAACTTATTCTCCTGGATCATTTCATGAAGGGCCTGCTTAGCCTCGTCCGGCTCGCTCGTAATTATCACACCCTTTCCTGCGGCCAAACCATCTGCCTTGAGGACATAAGGTGGCTCCAGCTCATCCAAATAGCTGAGTCCGTCCTCGTAGTTTTCCTTGTTGAAAACCCTGGCCTCCGCCGTGGGGATGTTGTGACGAGCCATGAATTCCTTCGAGAAATCTTTACTTCCTTCGAGTCTGGCTCCCGCTTTTGAAGGCCCGATGATTTTTAGTTTCTTAAAATCATCGTCCGCCTTAAGATCATCCACGAGTCCATTGACCAACGGGTCCTCAGGACCTATGACCAGCATGTCGATTTCATTCTCCAGAATCAAACTTTTTATGGCAAACAGGCTCGTAATATCGACTGGCAGGTTCTTGCCAACACCTGATGTGCCGCCGTTCCCTGGAGCAATGAATATCTGATCGCATTTTGGGCTCTGTTTAATTTTCCAAGCCAGGGCGTGTTCACGACCTCCTGATCCAAGGACTAGTACTTTCATTTTAGAATTTTGTTGCTGGTAAAAATCGGAATCAAATGTTAATGTGCATACTCGGACATAAATTTAATACGCATCAACCTGATTTCGTCTTCAGAAAAATCTTCATCCAATTCGTCTAAGGCCACCTCTAGGTCATCCGATTCAGCGGTCATGAAATAATCGTAGATTTCATCCTGCCTGTCCTCATCCATAAGCTGATCAATGTAATAGTCAATATTGAGCTTTGTGCCGGCAAAACATATATTCTCTACTTCCTGAATCAGCTGCTCATATGTCATGGACTTGCTCTCAGCAATTTCCTCGAAATCGATTTTTCGATCAATTTGACTGATAATAGCAATTTTATTTTTTGACTTGATCCCTGAAGTCTTGACTAAAACATCTGATGCCGTGATGATGTCATTTTCATCGACGTACTCCTCAATTAACTTAATGAAATCCTTTCCGAATTTTCTTGCCTTGCTTTCACCCACTCCGACAATCTTCTTCAGGTCATCGTTCGAGGTGGGATAAAGGGTAGCCATTTCTTCCAATGAAGGATCCTGGAAAATCACGTAAGGAGGCAGCCCCTTTGTCCGAGCCACTTTTTTCCTAAGGCTTTTCAGCATGTCGAAAAGTGTCTTGTCATATGCCTTGGAATCGATCACCGGAGTTTCAAATTCCTCTTCCTCACCATGTGTGGTATAATCATGGTCTTTTGTAAGCTCCACAGGATGAGGATCCTTAAGAAACTGCTCGCCCTTCTTTGTACAAATAAATACGCCGGGGTTTTCGATATCCTTGGCTAAAAATTCCAGAAGCAAGGTTTGCCGAATGATCGAACGCCAGGCATTCTCGTCATGATCACTCCCCTTTCCATATACCGCCAATTTATCGTGACTGTAGCTCTTCACATGCTGAGTGGATTTCCCGGCCAAAACGTCTGATAAATGTTTGATATCAAACCGTGCATTAGTTTCTTTCACTGCCCGGATAGCCAACGCCACCAACTTCTCCCCATCAAACTTCTCTTTAGGGTGTACGCAGTTGTCACACATCCCACAGTTTCTGGGTTTCCACTCCTCCCCAAAATAGTGCATGAGTTGACGTCTTCTACACACCGCCGACTCAGCATAGGAAGCCATTTCTTCCAAAAGGAACTTGGCATTTTCTCTTTCGGAGACCGACTTATCCTTATTGAATTTCTCCAATTTCAGAATGTCATTGTAGGAGTAAAACATCAGACAATTGCTTGTGATGCCATCTCTTCCTGCTCTACCGGTTTCTTGATAATACCCCTCGATGGATTTTGGAGCGTCATAGTGAACCACAAATCGAACATCCGGCTTATCAATGCCCATTCCGAATGCAATAGTTGCGACAATTACATCTATGTCCTCATTTAAAAATCCATCCTGATTCGCAATCCTTTCTTTGGACTCCATCCCAGCATGGTATGGAGCAGCATTAATGTTGTTTGCCTTCAAAAAGGCCGCAATTTCTTCAACCTTTTTACGACTCAGGCAATAAACGATCCCCGACTGACCTGTATGTTCTTTGATGAATCGAATGAGGTGTTTCTTAGCCTCCTGCTTCTGCCGTACTTCGTAATACAGATTTTCACGGTTGAAGGATGACTTGAAGAGCTTCGCATCGTCCATGTCCAGGTTTTTCTGAATATCCAGTTGGACTTTCGGTGTGGCTGTAGCTGTCAATGCTATGACGGGAATATCTCCTAACTGACCAAGAATAGATCTGATCCGGCGATATTCAGGCCGGAAATCATGTCCCCATTCTGATATACAATGCGCTTCATCAATGGCGGCAAAGGAAATCTTAGCCTTTCTCAAGAATTCCACATTCTCATCCTTGGTGAGTGATTCAGGCGCGACGTATAGCAATTTTGTATTGCCTGCTAAAGTGTCTTTTCGGACTTTGTTCCCCTCAGATTTGGAAAGGGTGGAATTCAGGAATCTGGCATTGATCCCAAAGGCGTTCATCTGATCTACCTGATTTTTCATCAAAGCAATCAAAGGTGAGATCACGATTGCAGTTCCGTCTTGAATGATTGCCGGTAATTGATAGCATAGGGATTTACCTGCGCCTGTTGGCATAATGACGAAAGTGTTTTCGCCATCCATGATGTTTCTAATGATGGGTTCCTGATTACCACGGAATTTATCAAATCCAAAAACTCGGCTTAGTGAGTCCTTCAGGTCGTGCTCCACAATCGTCTCCATAGTTGGTGGTCTCTGTTATCTACCTATGAAAATAAACAAATTTTATCTCCCCATGGTCTTTAGGGCGATTTAATTGGCGCTGAATGCCCCTTTTTCTTATGTATATATTTGCCGGACCTTAACCATCAAATCCAAGAACAAGTTCATGAATGAGAAGCTACACCTTGTAGTAATGGCAGGGGGCACTGGCACGAGACTTTGGCCTCACAGTAGACAAACTAAACCGAAACAATTTCTGGACGTCTTGGGGCACGGAAGAACCCTCTTACAGTCAACCTGTGAAAGATTCAATGAACTGATCCCGATAAAGAACCAGGTTATTGCTTCGAACGAAATTTATTCCAAAGTACTCCGTGAGCAGCTTCCGAAGTTTTCCAAAAACCAATTTTACCTCGAACCTCTAAAGAAGAATACGGCTCCATGTGTGGCCTATGCTGCTTTCAAAATAGCTGCAAGAGACCCAGATGCCACGATGGTCATCACCCCTGCTGACAGTACCATCATTGACGATAAGAAGTTTTTAGAAAAAATCGAACAGGCAATTGAAGCCGCTAAAGACGGCAAGTTGGTCACGATTGGAATCAAACCAGATCGCCCAGAAACGGGTTATGGGTACATCCAATTCATCGAGGGAGACTCCCCCGTGAAAAAAGTGAAGACATTCACTGAAAAGCCCGAATTGGAATTGGCTCAGAAATTTCTAGATAGTGGAGATTTCGTGTGGAATGCGGGGATTTTTGTCTGGAAAGCAAGTGCGATCATCGAGGCATTCAAGGAGCACGAACCTGAAATGGCGGAAATTTTCTCAGAAGGTGAAAAGCTTTACTACACGAGAAAGGAGAAAAAATTCGTAGCGATGGCTTATTCGCAATGCCGAAACGTTTCTATTGATTATGCGATCATGGAAAAGGCTGAGAATGTGCATTGCGTTCTGGGGGATTTTGGTTGGTCCGATTTGGGAAGTTGGCAGACTATCCACGAGATGCGGGATCAAGACGAAAACGGAAATGTCCTGGCTGGAAATGTCATGATTGAGGATGCCAAGAACAACCTGGTGGAAATCTCGGACAAGAAGCTGGCAATTATTGAGGGCCTTGAGGATTTTCTTGTAATCGATCAGGACGATGTGCTCGTCATTGTCCCGAAAAGTGACCCAGCGCGGTTTCAGAAAATCGTGAGGGAGATAAAGAAAAGCAATCGTGAAGACCTACTCTGATCTTTGTCTTCGGGCTTCATAAAGCACCATACTGCATGCCGATCCCACGTTAAGAGAAGCGATTTCACCGGTCAAAGAAATTTTTCCTCTGTCATTTGCAGCGACCAATACTTCCGAGGATATTCCTACATCTTCCGCCCCCATGATTAAACAACACGGAGCGGTGAAGTCAAACTTGTCTATCGTTTCAGTCGCCTTTTCAGTGCATGCAACCAGCTTAATCCCGGACTGCTTCATTTCATCCATGGCCAGCAATAAATTCGGCTCCCGTATGACGGGGATGTAATTCAACGCCCCAGCTGATGTTTTAACCGCATCCGCATTGATTTGGGCGCTTCCCTTGGTGGAGATGACAATGCCATGAACACCCATGCACTCGGCAGTTCGAGCAATCGACCCGAAATTCCGAACATCTGTAACGCCATCTAAAAGTAGAAATAAAGGCACTTCTCCTTTTTCAAAAGTCTGAGCAATGACCTGATCAAGTGGGAAGTATTGAACCGGTGAGACAAATGCCACCACACCCTGGTGATTCTTTCGAGTGAACCTGTTCAGTTTCTCAATCGGCACCATTGAAGTCGGAATTTCATTTTTCCGAAGCAATGGTCTCAATTCATCGATCAGATCACCTTTCAGCCCTTTTTGTAGAAATACTTTTTCCAGGTCTTTCCCTGACTGAATGGTCTCGATGATGGCTCGAATGCCATAAATAAGGTTGTCGTATTTTTTACTTTTCATTCTCCGCGGCGAATATCGCCAACCTGACGGTACCAATCCTTCTCGTACCGCTTGTCTTTTCGCAAGGCGTATACGTCTCCAAACAATGTGGATACTTTGATGAACTCGAATTCCTCGTCCTCATAGACCCATTTTTCACCTCTTTCGTTCCGATACATTTCGATGGGCGTACCGTAAATGATGAAAATCATACCCCGATCGGTCTTCCATCCCTCCTTAATTACTGAAAAATACCTGTTGGCATTCTCCACTCCCTGAAAGTACTTACGAATGGCATTCCGTGCTCTGAATTTCGTTCCATAAGTATTGATCCAAAATTCATCGAAGGTACGTTTCTTCCGATTCGATCTCAACAGGGCTCGGTACTCTGCCTCGGTGGTGATGTATTTCATGGGTGCCACCAACTCACCGATCTTTCGCATGCTTGGATAATACGGTGGAACCTTGAAAAGTGTCACGCCAACATCAGCGAGCGTGTCATCCTTGAAATAATAGAGCTTATAGTCTTTCAGCCGAACACTGTCTTTCATGAAAAAGACTGTATCCTCATTCATAATGGGCGCCAGTGCCTTCATTTCCTCCATTGGTGCTTCAGCAGGCCCAAACCGATTGGGATATTCAAATACCTGAATCTTCTGTAATTCGCTCCAGGTAAAATCCAGCGTGGGCAAATAAGAAGTGGTCACCGGGTTCTCCCCAATGAGCGGATAAAAACTCGGGAAAGGCAATAGCCCATTACTTAACGGAATATCGAAGTAAAACGGAAAATCCGATGTGAACTCCACGACCAACAATCCCTCATTATCATTGGGCGACACGTTGAAACTCCCAATCCAATCTTGATTGGTTTTTTCGATGGTAGTAATAGTCGGGGACAATTCTCTGT
This sequence comes from Cyclobacteriaceae bacterium, assembly GCA_965212145.1. GTDB lineage: Bacteria > Bacteroidota > Bacteroidia > Cytophagales > Cyclobacteriaceae > JAAEPI01. The sequence continues at coordinate 73,825 of CBDBUY010000010.1, forward strand.
GCTCAGAAGATTCATAACCACCCTGCGCATAAAAAGCCACTTGATAAAGATCTAAACTATCTGTTTTGGCAGTGAAATGAACGGTCAGCACATTTCCCTTTTGAGATACTCGAAAAGTCATCTGAACGGGTGCATCCGGATCGTACTGATGACTCAAATCCTCATTGGTCAAATCGATAGCCGAAGCAAAAAATCCTAAAAAAGCCGCCTGCAGAAAAAAAGTAAGGCGCAAAAGCAAGTTTCTTGACTGCATAATTTTCAAAGTAACATTAATGAGCGATTATTTATTTTTTTTTGCCTCAAATAATTTTAATGAGCGTTTACACCACCGAGATCACGTCTGACCAAATACCGTCAGACAACCCACTGCACCAACGTCTTCTCAAGGCATATTTCGTTGCGGCACCATTTGTCAAAGGCAAAACGCTTGAACTCGGCTGTGGAGAAGGTCGTGGCGTTGAGATTATCGCAGAAAATGCCGAGACCTATCTCGCGCTGGACAAAATCCCCCAGGTGATAAACAACCTTTCGGAGAAATTCCCCGATCTGGAATTCAGGCAGTCTGTTTTTCCTCCGGTTGATTTACCTGATAACTCCTTTGACACGATTGTTAGTTTTCAGGTGATAGAGCACATCCAGGATGATCATCTGTTTTTGAAAGAGATGGCCCGAATCCTGAAGCCGGGAGGAGTAGCCATGATCAGCACACCAAACAACAAAATGACGCTCTCCAGAAATCCCTGGCATATTCGTGAGTATGTGGCCGATTCACTGACAGAGATTGCTGAGAATTATTTCTCCAAGGTTGAGATGAAAGGAATAGCCGGTAGCGACCGGGTGCTTCGGTATCATGAAAAAAATAGAATCGCGGTGAACAATATCATGAAATGGGATGTGCTGGATCTACAACATCGGTTGCCGGCTTGGGTGCTACGAAAGCCTTATGAAATTCTGAACCGCAGAAATCGCAACAACCTGAAAGACGGGAACGACGAACTCGTTCTTTCCATCAATCAGGACGATTATTTCCTAAGGGATCAAGATGAAAGTAATCTTGATCTATTCGCCATTTTGACAAAATAATTTCTTCGGAACCCTATATTTGCCGACCAATTTATTGGGGCATTAGCTTCCCGCTTGCACTGCGTTTCGCGGGACAGGCAACTTCGCTAATGCCATGTTTGGAGATCAAAGGTGTTCGCTCAGTTGGAGTGACATCATAGAGCATTGAAATTTGGGGCATTAGCTTCCCGCTTGCACTGCGTTTCGCGGGACAGGCAACTTCGCTGATGCCGTGTTTGGATTTCAAAGGTGTTCGCTCAGTTGGAGTGACATCATAGAGAATTGAAATTTGGGGCATTAGCTTCCCGCTTGCACTGCGTTTCGCGGGACAGGCAACTTCGCTAATGCCGTGTTTGGATTTCAAAGGTGTTCGCTCAGTTGGAGTGACATCATAGAGCATTGAAATTTGGGGCATTAGCTTCCCGCTTGCACTGCGTTTCGCGGGACAGGCAACTTCGCTAATGCCGTGTTTGGATTTCAAAGGTGTTCGCTCAGTTGGAGTGACATCATAGAGCATTGAAATTTGGGGCATTAGCTCAGTTGGCTAGAGCGCTACACTGGCAGTGTAGAGGTCATCGGTTCGAATCCGATATGCTCCACTTAATAAACCACCTAAGTAATTGTTTATCAATGTCTTAGGTGGTTTTTCATTTTAAGAGTTCCGACATAGTTCCGACCGAAGTTGTTATTTCCTCTTTTTTCGGCCACCTCTGCCAACCTCAAGTTTAAAATTTTTCCTATTTTTAGTTTCAATTTAATTGTTATGAGTCATCGATATCTGACTTGTCTTTATCTCTTTTTGTATTCTGTATTTTCATTTTCTCAAACTCCGTTCATTGATTGGGAATTTTCGTCATCACTTGGTAACATTCATACGATCATTCCAACAGACCAAGGACATATTCTTGGTGGTTATAAAGATGGGGTATCTTCAATTTTTGAAATTGACAATGACGGAATCATTAAATGGGAAAAAACTTATACAAACGGACCAGGTTACTTAGTTAAGGACACGGATGGTTATATTGGCGCATCATTCGTTAGTTATGAAGGAGACTATCCAGATATTGTGTTATATAAGTATGATTTCGAGGGTAATAGACTTTGGGAAAAAACATATGGAGGTTCTGGGTATGATCGAACTTCATCAGTAATAATTACTAAGGACGGAGGGTATTTATTAGGTGGATTTACATTATCAAATGATGGTGATTTTCAATCTGGCAACCAAGGTTCCTGGGATTATTGGGTTATCAAACTGACCAAGTCTGGGATTATTGTTTGGGAAAACACCTTTGGAGGCAGTGAGGTAGATGAACTGAATTCAATAGTCGAAACGGATGATGGGTTTCTTCTGATTGGAAGAACTTACTCAAAGGATGGAGATGTTTCTAACCCATTATCGGATCAATATGAATCTGATACATGGTTGATTAAAATCAATTCAAATGGAGAAATGATTTGGGAAAAAACCTTTGGGTCAACGGAATCAGATGGTGGATATAAAATAATTTCCACAACGGATGGGGGGTATATTTTTGGAGGAGGGCTGGGAGGGGATTGTCATTTAGTCAAATTGGATCAATTCGGAAATACAGTTTGGGAAAAGTTATTTGGAGGTTCAAATGGTGAATCTATAAGAACTATTCAGGAAACATCCGATGGGGGGTTTATACTTGCTGGAAGTACCTTCTCATCAGATGGAGATGTTCAATCCGGTCTAAACGGAACGACTGATGGATGGATTCTTAAAGTCAATAGTGTCGGTGAATTACAATGGGAAATTACCGTTGGGAATGATAGAAGGGACAACATTTATTCAATTATTGAAACCAATGATAATGAATTCCTTTTTGGAGGAGAATCTCAGACCAATTCCATTTTAAGTGGATATAATTTTTTCTACGGGTTGGTCAAACTCGAAGAACCAATTCCACTCAAGAGCCACGATATTAAGAATATCAAAGTGTACCCAACAGTGGTTGATGATTTTGTGAAAATCGAAATCACAAATTATAAAGAAATTGAAGTTTTAATTCATGGTATAAAAGGTGACGTTGTGCTAAGTAAAAAGATCGACGACTACATGAATGTTGTATCATTTGATCATGTTGATACTGGTTTATATCTCCTCTCCTTAAACTCAAATGGAGAAAGGATTTTCAGTACGAGATTGGTGAAACGTTAATTGGGTTGGCAAACTAATTTCGTTGTAGCCTGTGACTACCTTCCCGATTTTGGCATTCCCTCTAAATCGACCTTTTGAACCTAATAACCGTCAACTAGAAAACCAAATTTCAGAACATCTCCAATTGATTCTCAACCCTCCTGTACATGCTATTGTTAAAGGTGTTACGAATGTTTTGCGCCACTCTTTCTATTTGTATGTTCTCTGATGCATCCCTCCACTTTCCAGGTAAATACTTCATTCGTATTGACTCAAAGGCCTTGAAATTGAACGTCCGGTAAAACTTCAATCCTTTGATTGAAAGAAACCGACTATCTGACCTTTGCATTGAGATACCGAAACCAGTTACAAGACAAACCTTTTCACCCTCTAAGGGTGTACTAATTCCTAGTATACACAAGTTGGTAATTGGTTCACCCCCTTGAGTAAGTTTTAGACCTTTCGATCTAACGATTTCAACCAACTGATCTAGAACATTTTTCGAATGAATATTAGTCAGCTCATCTAGCCTGTTTCGGTGTTTATAGTAGGTAGATTTCTGTTTGTTCTCAATCAGGTTTTTCCAGAAATTCTTATTCGCATATTTGAGTAGGGTTTTGGTTTCCTTCTCAATTGTAAAGTCATAGAATAAGGAACTTTTTAGTTCATTAACCAACGAATCAATAAAGACCTTAAACGGGATCTGAATCAAGTCCTGAACGGTATCCAATGCGAACTCCCGGAGTAGTTTTTTTCGGCAATAATGAATTTCAAATCTTAATAGCTCTTCCTCGAATGAATAGAAATCTTGGTACTGTTTCGACTTGTCATAAATCTTAACTCGATAGTAGTTTTTATGGTCGGCCTGGTAATAGTGTCCCTCGGATTTTGTGTGCGTCCATTTGAAAGGAACTCCCTTGTGAATGAATAGATTCTGAGTAATTAATCGGATTGGATAGGGTACTTGAAAATTAAGGCCTATTTCGAGCCTATTTAGTTTGGCATCATTGGGATCAATATCAAAACGGTTGAGAAATTCCAGCAATTCCGTACCACAATCGAACAGCGAAAAATCATTGAAATTGTGTTCACCATTATTCCAATATTTATGCAATGATCCATCTATTACAACTCGACCGGATGAATGAACAATGAATTTTAAATCCTTGTAATAGGCCACCTCCTTTGTTGCAACCACTTCGCCCGTATCAGGATTTACCCAAACGCTAAAGTTCAAATCAGGATGATTCCTGATCTTACTTTGATAGCCCTTTGGCAAGTTTATTTTGAAGTAATCAACCAATGATTTCGTATCTTTGGAGGGTATTCACATTGCCTGTGAACACGAATTGAATAAGGTGGAGGCCGTCATAACCTCCACCTTTTTTTGTTTAAAACTTGAACTTGTGATTGCGAATAATATCCTCTCGAATTGCAGGATACTTGGGATAGAAACCCCTGAAGTAATCAATTACTAATTGATCTCCACCGTCTGAAAACTGACAAAGAAGTAATTCTTTTTTATTGCCCGTTCTCAGGTCAGAATAAGAGGCATTTTTTACCTCAATTGGCCTGATTCCCGATAACGTCTTTTCAGCCCATCTAGTGGGCTCTTTCGCCCTGAGATAGTGAGTTATGCCCGTTGAATCAGAAAGTCCTCTAAACGGCTCTAAACGAATCGTTGAAGGGATTCTATTAACCCGGCAACTCCAATCCTGACAATAGACCGTGTATGACTTTAATCGTTTGACTTCCTTGAACTCAAAACGAATGTATTCGATATTGCCTGTGTACATATCTCATTGATTTATGGCCACAAGACTTTTATCCAATTCGTCACTCTTAAACAGAACCCGATTCCCGATTCTGTAAGGATTAAGTATTCCTTTGTTGATCCAACTATGAACTGTTGGCAAAGTGATACATAGGCGTTCGGCTACTTCTTTCCTGGTAAGATATTCTCTTGGTTTCTCTGGTTCGTTGACCAGCTCCCGGATACGTTCGTCCACTCCTTTGAGGAACTTCTCTGTTAATTGCTCAGGGGTGATTCCCTGTAATAGAATTTGATTTTGAACCATAATATTAATATTTAATTATGGGTCAAAGGACATTGGGTAATTAGGCACTAATTGGGTTCAAAATGTTCTTTTTTTATTCATTCCCGTTCTTTCTGCCTTAATTCTATCATTAGGTTGTTATATCTAGCTGCTCTTTTAACCGTAGTAGCGTCAACTTCAGTTTTAATCTTTGAAATTTCAATGCCTCTAGTGCGAATGAATTCTAAAAAATCTTTCGCAGAACAATGGATCAGAGGAGGTACTTCCTTGGAGAGTTTCCAGTAAATATATGATTGATCGGTTGGTCTATTTCCTAGGTACTCCGTTAGATACTCGTAGACTTTGAGTCCATCTTTGCTGAAAATATTAGGGTAAGAATTAATGGATAATTCCGAAGTGGCCTCACTAGAGGGGGCTTTAAAATCAAATCTTTCTATTCGATCAAGGACTGCTGAGTAGTACTGTTTAAAGAAAACCATGTCCTTGCCATCATCTACAATGTAATCTGTAATAGGGGTTTCTATAAATTTTTGGTCAAAATGATAGAAGATTTCAAAATTTCGGTTTTGAAATGGAATCCAAGTAAAATCCCTTTCTATTACTTTTTTCAACTCATAATTTGTTCCTGACAAAACATTGTCAACAAAGTCATTCTCTTTTGCGTAAGGGTTCGAATTCTGATAAATCGTCCACATATCCCTGAGAATTGTAAACAGATTTTCTATTTCAATGTGATGGAGGAAGTAAATACATTGTGTTCTATGTGTACTACGTTGGCGCATAAATGAATCTTCATCTTTGTAGTTCATCCATGCCGTTAGACATTCGAATTCTTTGATATTTTGGTTAGTGGGTAGGTACCCACCTATCACGTAATGTGACATTAGAAGAAGCCTTCCACTTAAATACTCCACTTCAAGTTTCTTTAGTCTTTACATCCTTATTGAGCCTCCTCTTTCTAACTTCTTCTCTTAATGTCAGAATCGCCTCAGCAATCAGCAGTTGTCCTTGTGTTAGATTTTTACCTTCAGATCCCATAATTGTCGTTCTTAGATATCTTGTTCACCTTTTTTAAACCCATAATGTGCCTCAATGGCTATTTGCTCGTTCTCTCCAACTGAGCTAAGGCCTCTTCCAATGTAACTGTGGGCATCTTTGAAAGAATCTCTTCGCACTTTTTGAAGTGCTCCCTCTCGAACTTCTTGATTTCCTCTTGTGTTGGCATAGTCTTCAAATTTTCGTTGGAGTCTTACTTCTTCGTCCCCAAGGCCTTTCGATGATAAGCTAGACTTTCGGCCACTTGTTTGCGAACCCTGGAATAGTATTCTGAGTGCTCTTCCTCCAATTGCGTTTGTGCCTCCATGTCTTTCTTAGTCACCTTGTTCACCTTTTTTAAACCCATATTATACTGAATGGCTACTTGCTTGTCCTCTTCAACTGAGCTAGTGCGTCTTCCAATGTAACTGAAGGCATCTTTGAGAGAATCTTTTCTTTTGCTTTCAAGTCCTCCCTCTCGAACTTCTTAATTTCCTCTTGTGTTGGCATAGTCTTCAAATTTAGTTTTACGAGAAAATAAATATTGTCACTATGCCCAATTTAAATAAAGAGCTGTAGAGTGAATTACTCCTTCTTCTCTAAGTTTCCAGTAGATGTAGGATTGATCTGTTGGCCTCTTCCCAAGATGTTCTGATAAATACTGATAAATTCTAAATCCATTTTCAGAAAAAATATCTTGTCGTGGATTTTCTATTTGAGGCACAGCTGGGTCAATTCAAAGTATTCCTTTTCAATTTGCGAGTTGAAATCTCGTTGTTCGAAATCCTCTGGATAGAATCTCATTTTATTGCCTGTGAAAAATGAAATACAAGTTAACTCCCCCTCGTGAGAAATTCATAGCGAAAAGAAGTTGCCTCTGCGGAGGGTTACCTTATGGCACTTGGCAGTGATTGAAGTACCCCCTCCCTTTGATATGAAGATTACCCAACTCCTTTAACCACTTCCATTGGTGAACGGCCTGATTTCTTTGCCTCCTCCAATCTGTCGTAATACTCTTTCAGGGTTTTAGCATGATCGTCTTGACTCTTACCTATGTAATTCAGCAGCATCTTCTCTGTCGTATGCCCAGTTATGGCCATTATAACAGGCGTTGGAATTATACCATAGTGATTGGTTGCAAATGAACGTCTGCAAATACGACTTTTAACCAGTTCGTATTTTGGGTACGTTCCCGGCTCTTTCCGTTTGGTCTCCGGGTTGTATTTATTGCCCTTAGTCATTTCATCAATCCCAACCTTTTCACATACTATCTTGATGTACTCATTCATGCACTTGTGAGAGATTTTTCGAGGAAACCCTCCGTCATGTTTTTCTATAATTCGCCTTAAACTTTCATTGATTGGAACTCTTATATTTGCCCCTGTTTTCTTTTGATAAAACTCTATGTAATCACCTGAGATTGAATCATTGGTGAATTTCATAAAATCACTAATTCTTTGGCCTGTATGCAATCCCACTACTAACCAATCCCGGGCATTATCCAGAAACGAACCTTTGGTAAATTGATGGTTCTCAATGCGCTCGATTTCCTCCTGTGTCAAGTAGATAAAATTAATCTTGTGACTAAACCCTCTGAACTTCTTTTTCGCAAGATCGGGATGCGTTTTAATACCATGCTCTTGAGCGGCCTTGCAAATGGTTTTTATGAACGTAATCTGTCTCCCGACCGTATTGTCTGCAAGTCTTTCATCGTTTCTCAGAAACGCTAAATACTTGCGTCTGAAGTTCAAATCAATATCTGAAAAGTAGAGTTTGGTTTTAAGTTTCTTTTGTTCAAACCTCTTGACCTTGTTAATGATGCTCTTGTATTTCCGAACGGTGGATTCCTCGACTCCAAACCGGATATTCCCCTTTGAGTCGTTCTCTCTTTGTGGTAGAACCTCCTTGATGAAAATTTCCTCTGCAAACTTGGTGAATAGGTTGAGGTCGGTTTCCTCCTCCTGATCGTTGAATTTGTTGACGGTCTCTTTTAACCACTCTGAGGAGATTATTTTACCCTTGCTGTGATCTTCGTTAAAGGTCTCTAAGATGTGAGTTTTTAGCCCTTGTAATTGGCTGTTGATCTGATCTCTTTTAACAGCCGTTGAAACCCTTCTGAGTTCGCCCTTGTCATTATTCCAATGATCCGGGTTCACCTGGATTGATGTTGAGCGTTTGAAATCTTGTTTTCTACCGTTGGTGAATCTTACCAAAACGGTGGAGGGGTTCTTGTCACCCTTGAGGAGGAATTTTACTGTTGCCATAATACACGAATTGAATACTCTAAAGATAATCAATTTACGGCAAAAGTTCCGACATAGTTCCGACCGATTCTTTATTTACCTTGATTTCATCTTATTTCACTTAATCCACAAAATCAGTCATTACTAGTCATAAAGTAAGATTTTGATAGAATAATGGCCTTTTTTAGGGGTTCTTCAAGGTCGTGAAATTAAGAGGGTACGAATCCGATATGCTCCACTGAATCCCGACATTCGTCGGGATTTTTTTATTTATGATTATGCGCCTTAGCCAATGGCCGTTTCTTGATCATACCACCTCTGGCTTCTTTGATCGTGTGCATAACCATAAAAGCCTTTGGATCGATCTTATCTATCTCCGTTTTAAGCTTGGCTAGCTCAAGTCTGGTGATCAACGTGTAGACGATCTTGGTGTCCATTAGTTCTTCTCCCCTTTTCGCAAACCCCTTCTCACCTTCATAAAGTGTACAGCCTCGTCCCATCCGTTCGATCACGGCCATTCTGATGTCATCGTGGTAATCGGAGATAATCGTCACGCCGATGTATTCTTCGATCCCGTCAATCACGAAATCAACCGTCTTGGAGGCAGCCAAATAAGTGAGCATCGCATAAAGCGCGATTTCCATGGAGAAGACATAAGCACCCACACTGAAAATAACAATATTAATCAGCATGATGGCATCTCCGACTGTCAGGAATGTCTTCTTGTTTATGAAAACGGCCAGAATCTCGGTCCCGTCAATCACTCCTCCTCCTCGGATGGATAAACCAATTCCAAGCCCCAGAAAAAACCCTCCAAACACCGCGATCAGTAGCTTGTCGTCAGTAATTACAGGGAAATGGATGAAGTTGATAGCCAAGGCCAATAAGATGATGGCAATGATGCTGCGTATCGCAAACTCTCGGCTGACCGTTGTGAAAGCCAGCGCAAGAAATGGGAGGTTAATGCCAATGATCAGCCATGGTAGCGGAATATCCGTGACCGCTCCGGAAATTAACGCCATTCCCATCGCGCCTCCATCAATAAATTCGTTTGGGATCAGGAACCCTTCCAAGCCGAAGCTGGCCGAAAGCACTCCCAGAATAATGGAGAAAGCCTCCCTGACAAAATGCCTAAACTCGACCTTGGCGTCACTGACCTCCTTGACGAGCTGCTTTTTGGTAAGCCGTCGCTGGAGCCAGTTGGCTCTAGTCTGAATCAGACGAACAAGGAATTTTTTGAAAAAGGTCATGACCGAAGTTAGATCAAACTTCGATCATGATTTAAATGAATTTTTCTCTTTTAAAGAGCAGCTAGGGTCGCCTCGTAATTAGGTTCCTGACCGATCTCCGGAACCTGCTCAGTGTAAGCGACTTTACGGTTTTCATCCAGAACTACGATGGCTCGCGAGTGCAAACCTTCGAATGCTCCCGTCTCCACTCTTACACCGTAATCAATTCCGAATTGACCGGCTTTGAAGTCGCTTCCCATCACAACATTCTCGATCCCTTCAGCCCCGCAGAATCGCGCCTGTGCAAATGGAAGATCCATGGAAACGCACACGATCGTCGTGTTTTCTAAAGAGGCTGCCTTTTCGTTGAATTTCCTGATAGAGGTGGCGCAAACTCCAGTATCGACACTAGGGAAAATATTTAGGATCACTTTCTTTCCTTTCAAGTCATCCAAACTAATGGATTTCATGTCTGGTTTTGTGAGCACGAACATCGGTGCTTCTGATCCTACTTCTGGTAAATTTCCTTTGGTTGTTGCGGGCGCTCCGCCCAATGTGATTTCAGCCATAATTTTTGATTTGAAGCTCAAACATAAATGAGCGCGGGATAAGTTCGTTACTTGATTTCTTTTTCTTCCTGCGCATTGACAAAGAGTACGTTGGCTACCCCCTCGTAACCCATGAAAATATCAGCTCCAAATTGCTTCATAGCCTCACTGCGGAATCCGGTGATGATCAGATCGGCGGACTTGGAATTTTGTGTGATAATCTCGCGCCTCTTGGTGTTCTCCTTTTTTGCAACAATTCGGATGTTATTTGGAGAGATTGGAAGACGTCCTTCCTGTGCCAAGTCAACCAACATCTGTCTTTGCTGGCCAGCTTCACCCTCTGGGAAAATGGCGTAGATCTTGATGTCTGCTTTCTTCCAATCCGGATGTCCCATGATTATATACCCCATCAGGATCATCAGGTTGGCATTTTCATAATCGCTCTCCGTAATCCAAATGTGGATTTCTCTTTTGAATCCAAACCCCTTTTCCGATGTGCTCAATACGCAGAGATCGTAATCCGCCGCTCTGACCAGCGGAATGTTATTCACGATATCCACTAAATCCTCCGGATGTTGACGAGAAAACTCAAACATGAACATGTTGCCCTCTTTGCCGGAAATACTTGGCAGTTGCAAGGCCTGGGCAATTGCCGTAGTATAACTCGGAGAAATCATGGTGTCCATGTAGACATTGCTCTCCACGTCACTAGCGATTTGAATCAATTCTTGCAGATCCTCCTCGGCTTGGGCATGCGTGTCTCTTGACAGATACCCATTGATAAAATGGATATACGTTCCAAATCCAAAGCGATGACACATCCACCTGATCAAGTCAAAATCAGCTGTACGTTCAAACGCATTTTTGGCGATGCAAATCACGGATGGGCGCCAATCCTGCTCCTGCGTCTCGGCTTTTTGGATGAAAATCTGCAGCTTCCGTGACAACTGATAAATCACCCCCTGAAAAATTTTCGCGAGTCCTCGATTGTCCTCATTTACTCTGTTAATCACAAAATAGATGACCACCATCAGGCCAAGAGATCCAATCGCATAACCTGGGTTCATGGAAAACATCAGGTAAAAACACATGATTGCCCCAATGAGGGAGAAATACCATTTTGATTTGAAAGATGGACGATAAGACGGATCCGCTGCGAAATGATGTAAGAAGGAAATCAAACAAATGGCCCCATAGGTCACCATGAAGAACATGGAGATGATCTCGGCGACAAAGTTGACATTACCTATGGCCACAAAAACCAGCGCGATAGCACTCGTAAAATAAATCCCATTGATGGGCTCATGATTTTTCTCCCGTTTGACCCAGTTGTTAATCCGTGCCAGACCAAAAACCTTATCGCTTGCGAGCGCTTGCAACGTGCGGGGCGCCACCATGATGGAACCAAGAGCTGATGATAGTGTGGCGCACATCAAGCCTATAGGAATAATCGGCCCCCAGATCGCGATTTTTGACATGACTAGTTGATCATTTGCCAAATCGATTGGACTAGCTGCCAAATTCAATTTGAAAGCTGCAGCTATGTAAATAAGCATCCCTGCCAGGGTCGCAAGTATGGTTCCTGTGGGAATCGATTTTTTTGGATTCTTCAAATCTCCCGACAGGCCGACTCCTGCGGCCATTCCGGTAAAAGCCGGGAAAATGATCGCAAACACATAGAAGAAACTATCACCGTCCGGAATGGCGGTGGTAAAATCAATCGTGGCAGTACCTTGATAATCGGTGGTGCCGGCAAAAAACATGATCAGCGAAACGAACAAAACCGCGACAACACCATACAAGGCTTTCATGCCCATGCTTGCTCCTTTTGTAAGCATGAGTGCACAAATGGCCAGTGTCAGAGGGATACTGACAATTCGTTTATCCGCCAAACCCAAACCATAATTGGCATTCACCCACTCGAAAACCGGCGTAAATGCCTCAGCGCACGCAATGATGTAGAATGCCACACTGATCGCTTGAGAAAGGTAGAGTGCCACGCCAATTGCCGCTCCGATGTTGATCCCGAATGATCTCGAAATGATGTAATAAACCCCTCCACCTTCTACTTTCTGATTGGTTGCGATCTCGGCGACAGCCATTGCCGTGGGTAAGGTCACGATATGCCCGAGTGCTACGATCCCAAGTGTCCCCAATAGCCCCACATGCCCTATGGCATAACCAAATCGTAGAAATAGGATCGCTCCCAGAATCGTGCTGAGAGTGGTCATGAAGACCGGAAGTGTACCGAATGAAGCTTTTTTGGGTGATTGGGTTGAATTCATACAGAATCAATTACTCCGCAAGTAAGCAAAAATGTTCAATTCGGCCTTTGGATCATCTTGGTTAGATTGCGGCAAATTTTAGTCTCCAAAATCGAATGCTTTTAGCGACAATAGACTGGGTAATCATTGGAGTTTTTTTTGCGATCGTCCTGGCCATTGGCTGGGTTGCATCTAAAACTGCCGGAAAAGACACTGATCAGTTTTTCCTGGGAGGCCGAACCATGCCTTGGTGGCTTCTGGGAATTTCTATGGTAGCGTGCACATTTTCTGCTGACACACCAAACCTGGTCACCGGTATGGTGAGAGAGGACGGTGTAGCTAAGAACTGGGCCTGGTGGGCGTTTTTAATCACGGGAATGGTCACAGTATTCATTTATGCCAAGCTCTGGAGGCGCTCAAATGTCAAAACAGATTTGGGCTTTTATGAGCTCAGATATTCAGGTAAAGCCGCTTCGTTTTTGCGTGGATTCCGATCCTTGTATCTCGGCATATTCTTCAACTGCCTGATCATGGGAACCGTGACTTTGGCAGCCATAAAAATTGCTGCGGTCATGTTCGGATTGCCACCGCTTATCACGGTCATTGGAGCTTCAGTCGGCGTGGTGATTTATGCTTCCATTGGAGGAATCAAAGGAGTGATATGGGCAGACTTTTTTCAATATTCCATTGCCATGTTTGGGGCAGTTTATGCGGCCATTGTTGCGGTGAGACAACCAGAAGTAGGTGGACTGTCTGAGTTGATTTCCAACCCGGTAATCCAGGATAAGCTGAACATTGTACCAGATTTTTCTGATACGTCGGCTTTAATTCCGCTTTTGATCATCCCAATCGCCGTGCAGTGGTGGTCAGTGTGGTATCCCGGGGCTGAGCCAGGAGGCGGTGGCTACATCGCTCAACGGATGTTGTCAGCCAAGGACGAAAAAAATGCCATTGGAGCCACTTTACTTTTCAATTTTGCGCATTACGCACTGCGGCCATGGCCATGGATCATAGTGGCGCTTGCTTCACTTTTGGTCTTTCCGGATTTGGCCTCAATCCAAAAAGAATTTCCCGGCATTGCCGACCAATATTTGGGTCATGATGTGGCGTACCCTGCCATGCTCACTAGGTTGTCCCCCGGATGGCTAGGTTTGGTGACTGCATCCCTTATTGCTGCATTCATGTCGACAATTGGCACGCATTTGAATTGGGGATCATCGTATGTAGTGAATGATTTCTACAAGCGCTTCGTCAAACCGGAAGCCAAAGAAAAAGAGTTGGTGAAAGTGGGCAGATGGTCCACCGTTGGACTGATGGTTATCGCAGGGTTTTTCGCACTGACCATTCTGGAAAACGCCACCCAAGCTTTTGATATTTTATTGCTTTCGGGAGCCGGCTCTGGAGCGATTTATCTACTTCGCTGGTTTTGGTGGAGAATCAACGCCTGGACGGAAATTGTAGCCATGATCGGAGCGACCCTAGTGGCATTTATTCTTGTTCTGGTCGTACCCGATTCGGCATTGTCTACCGATACTTTAGACGCCTTCACTGCGAAACTGCTCCTGGCAACTGGTATTACCACAGTTGTTTGGTTAACTACCACGCTCCTCACAAAACCGGAGAATGACGAAACGCTGAAATCCTTTTATCAGCTGACACATCCCGGAGGTCCCGGCTGGAAAAAAGTGAAAGAAAAAATTCTGGCTGACGGAGAAACAATCAACGGGGACGAAAAGAAATGGGATCTTCCAGCGGGGCTGCTCAGCGTACTTTTAGGTTGCCTTGGAATCTACAGCGCCCTCTTTTCAATTGGTAGTTTTGTGTATGGCCAGGTAACGCAAGGAGCGATTCTGCTGGGCGTTTTTGGACTGATGATATTCCTCCTCTTTAAACTTTGGAACAAACTCAACATAGAATAATGACAAAACCTTCTTTAGTAATTCTGGCAGCAGGTATGGGCAGCCGCTACGGCGGGCTTAAGCAAATGGACTCGTTCGGTCCATCGGGAGAAACGATCGTTGACTTCACGGTTTATGATGCGATGCAAGCCGGGTTTGAAAAGGTTGTTTTCGTTATCCGGAGAGACATTGAGGAAGCTTTCAAAGAAAAATATGTGGACAAGATGTCCAAAAAACTACAGGTCGAATGTGTTTTTCAGCAGTTGGATTCGCTACCAGATGGCTATACTGCACCCGAAGGTCGAGAAAAACCATGGGGCACGGCACATGCAGTTTGGATGGCGAAAAAGGTCGTGGATGAACCTTTCGCGATTGTAAATGCCGACGACTACTACGGACGAAATTCTCTTCAGACCATGTTCGACCACCTGTCTGGCTTGAATAATTCTACGGCGCAAGCGGTGTTGGTCGGCTACATCCTTAGGAACACACTTTCTGAACACGGGAAGGTTTCTCGCGGTGTTTGTAAAATCGGCGATCAAGGATTCCTGAAAGAGATTAACGAGCGAACAGACATTTATAAAGAAAACGAAGGTGCTTATTACTTGGATGGCGATTCTCGAGGTGAGCTGACCGGCGATGAAATCGTCTCGATGAATTTAATGGGGTTCACCTCAAAAGTGTTTGATGAAATCGAAGAAGGGTTTGACTCATTCTATCAGGCGAATCGTGATAATCTTAAAGGTGAATATTACATCCCGACCGTGATGTCAGAAATGATAAAAAAAGGCGTTCAAGTGCCAGTACTAAAAACCGTTGATTCGTGGTTTGGAGTTACTTACAAAGAGGACAAACCTGTCGTGCAAAAGGAACTGGATAAATTGGTGCAAAAGGGATTTTACCCCAAGAATCTTTGGGCCTAATTCGGTTGTTAGATTACGTCAACAGAAAAAGCATCCACCGCTCCTGCACTCAACATAGCCTCTTGAATTTCGGTTTCTTTGTCCGGCGGGGACAGTGCTACGATGCATCCTCCACCACCTGAGCCGACTATTTTAGTTCCGAAGGCTCCAGCGTTCCGTGAAGCGTCGATCATTGCGTCGAGTCGCGGGGTAGTAATGCCTAATTTTTCCTTTAAGATGTCGTGATGCTCATTCATCAATGTACCGATTCGTTGCAAACGAAGTGAACTTTTCAGTAATTCCGTTTTGGCCTTTTGAGTAATGAGATGATTTCCAATAGCCGCCTCAAAATAGGGACTCAACTGGGCATCAACGAACTCAAGGTTTTCCTCAATTTCCGCTTCTTCCGCCAGCAATAAATTAAAGGTCGAGTTAGACTTCTTGACCTGCTCAATAGCAGTGAGTGTCTTATACTTCAAAGACCCGAGGGTTCCCTGCGTGTCTTTGGCTTGGCCTGAAACGCCTACAATCAACCCGGTCAAATTGGCGTTGATACTCTCCACTTGGTCAGTGACTGTATCTAAGTAGATAATTCCACCTAGACTTATTGCGAATTGATCCATTTTCCCGCCAGAACCATTTTGCTCCAGCACCTCAGCTTCATAGGCCAATTTGGCCAGTGTGATATCATCAGTACTTTGAAGAGTGCCATACGCTTCTATAAGGAAACGCATCCAGGCCACCATTAGGGCGGACGAACTTGAAAGTCCTGCATTGATGGGAATATTCCCAGAAACTTCCACATCAAATCCTCGATCAGACAGAAAGCCATGCCTCTTCAGCACCTTCAATCCAAGATCCAAAAAATCAGCCCCAGCCAGTTCCAGATTAACTACCACTTTGGATTTCGTGTCAGGCATGGAAACATTGATATGCTGCAACCCATTTTCTTTACCACGAACCTCAATGAATCTATTGATCGCACAAGCGATGATCGGCAATCCTAGATAATCCTGATGATCTCCGAAAAGACAAATGCGAGCGGGGGCACTGGTGAGGATTTCTTTGGTCACTTAGGAAAGGGTTTACCCAAATAAAAACAAAAAGCCCGATGCATGCATCGGGCTTTTTAGTGCAGAGGAGGAGGGATTACTCATTCGCACCACCATACCGCACGACCCCTCGTGAATTCCGCCTTGCTCCATTTCGATCCCCCTCCGTGTTTTCGAACCCAACCATTATAAAATGAAAAAGGCCAGTACTTTATCATCAGTACTGACCTTTTCATTTTGCAGAGGAGGAGGGATTCGAACCCCCGGTACCTCGC
Organism: Cyclobacteriaceae bacterium; assembly: GCA_965212145.1. GTDB lineage: Bacteria > Bacteroidota > Bacteroidia > Cytophagales > Cyclobacteriaceae > JAAEPI01. Next base: position 90,557 of record CBDBUY010000010.1, read on the forward strand.
GGTACAACGGTTTTCAAGACCGCCGCATTCGACCACTCTGCCACTCCTCTGTGTACATTTCGTCGATTCGGACGGCAAAAGTAAATCAATTCAGGAATTAGACAAGATTGAATGACTTTTTAGATTAATCATTCTTTTATTGGATAAATGGCCGCATGCTCGCCAATAAATAGTACGTTTGCGTCTTTATTTACCAATTTTTATTTATAATGAGTAACGGAACTGTAAAATTCTTTAACAACGAAAAAGGATATGGTTTTATCACCCCAGATGAGGGTGGAAAAGATGTATTTGTACATGTCAATGGATGCGATGATGATATTGCTGAAGGTGACTCTGTAAGCTACGATGTGGAAGAAGGCCGAAAAGGCCCTAACGCTGTGAACGTAAAAGTGGCTTAAGACTCACTTTTAAAAGTTTACCAGCCCCGACTATTCGGGGCTTTTTTTATGCCTAAGAAATAATATCAAGTGGTTTTGTGGTTTCCCAGTTTCCTCGTGTAAAGTCAGGAAATGGCTGAGGAACCCCTCCACTTGCTACGGATCTTTCGCTCAATGGACTCACAGCACTCCACAGGCATCCTTCATAAACATTCTGATCCATAGGCCAGCCATTCCGCAGGCATTCAATGATTCTATACATCATGATGCCATCCATGCCACCATGCCCGCTCCCTTTGGCTGCTTGATTCAATCTTTTATAAAGAGGATGATCATATTTTTCATATAGCTTTTCCATGTCCTCACCTTGTGCCCACTGATGATGGTTTTTAGTCACTCCTTCCACACCACCTTCCAGCGCTACTCTTGTCGGAAAGCCGGCAAGAGCCCCTTTTGTCCCTTGAATTAGATTGTGCCTGGTGTATGGCCTTGGGCTTGTTTCGTCCCACTGCACCATGATTGTACGACCTAGCTTTGTTTTAATAATGGAGGTATTCAAATCACCACCTTTAAAATCCAGTTGGTTCCACTTGTGGTCTTCCGGATAATTCTTAGCCGCATATTGCTGTCGCCCCATGGCCGGAGTTGAGAATGACACCAGACTGCCGAAGGTGTCCTCCCCTCTTCCAAGATTCATGTACTGAGCCACAGGACCCAAGCCATGTGTAGGGTACAAATTTCCATTCCTCTTAGCGTAATGGTGGGTCCGCCAGGAACCGGTCCCTCGCTCTTGTTCTTCCATTTGCCATCTCAATTCATGAATGTAGGCCGCCTCCCCATGCAGTAATTCACCGATAACTCCCTTTCGGCATATGTTCAGAAACATCAGTTCATCACGACTGTAATTCACATTTTCCATCATCATGCAGTGTTTCTGGGTCTGCTCAGAATTATCCACGATCTGCCACATTTCATCAATGGTCACAGCCATCGGGACTTCAACAAATGCATGTGCTCCCGCCTTCATAGCTGCAATGGCCATGGGCGCGTGATTGTGCCAATTGGTAGAAATGAAAACTACGTCGGGTCGTACCTCTTCCAACATTTTACGCCACAGATTCTCGTCCCCGAAATATTTTTTGATGTTTTTGTGACGCTTTCCTCCACCTATCTCTTCAGCTGTCTTGGTCTTTGCGTCCACATTGTCCTCATAAAGGTCTGAGATCGCCACCACCTCCGTGCCTTCCAAACTTGCCGAAAATTTCATGTGATCGTTTCCGCGATAGCCCACCCCGATAAAGGCCATTCTAATTTTTTCCAATTTGGGGGCTGCAAAGTCACCCATATATCTGGCTTCAGCGGGACGATCCTTAAGTACATCGCCTGCAAGTGCTCCCGGCACTGCCGCCAATGCTGCCGCTGATAATGAAGATTTCTGGATGAACCCTCTCCTATTCATTTTTGTCATTTGGATTGGTTTTGGAAATTAAGCCTTAATGTAAAAACAAATTTTAAGACGCATTAAGATGAACAGACTTCAATCAATTTCAAATCCATTAGTACATTTGCCACCTCATGAAACTGAAACGAAAACATATCCCCGGACTTAAACAGTCCCCGTCTGCATAACCCGGCAGGCCTTTTCGGTTTTATTCAATATTTTTTTTTCAAACTTTTATCATGGCAATTTCAAACGAACAGATGCTTCGCATTTGCGAAGAACACGGCGACCCGATCTACATTTATGACGGAGATCAAATCAGAGAAAACTACAACCTCTTCACATCTTCTTTTGATGTAAAGAAGCTAAACGTGCACTACGCATGTAAGGCGCTTAGTAATCAGGCAGTTTTGAAATTGTTCAAACAGTTGGGGGCCGGGCTAGACTGTGTGTCAATGGAAGAAGTCCAGCGTGGATTGCGTGCTGGGTTTGAGCCACAGGAAATTTTATTTACGCCAAATAACATCTCTGAATCAGAGTATGAAGAGGCGATAGCCACAGGTGTAAAGATCAATGTGGACAGCCTGCACATGCTGGAATACATGGGCGTCAATCATCCGAATCTACCGGTCTACATCCGGGTAAATCCGCATTTGATGGCTGGGGGAAATCAGAATATTTCCGTAGGGCACATTGATTCGAAATTTGGCATCTCGATCCATCAAGTGCCCAACGTGGAGCGAATAGTGAAAACTTATGGCGTCAATGTACAAGGTGTCCATGTACACACTGGATCTGATATTTTGGATGCCGACATTTTCGTGAGAGCAGCAGAACTGGTCTTTTCAGTAGTAGAGAAGTTCGACACAGTTACGCACATTGATTTCGGGAGTGGATTTAAAGTAGCCTACAAAGAAGGAGATCTTCATACCGATCTTCCGTCCTTTGGGAAGACCTTCAGTGAATCATTTAATGCTTTTTGTGAAAAGCAGGGGAAGGAATACACATTGGAATTCGAACCAGGGAAATTCATGGTGAGCAATGCAGGTTATTTTGTGGCCGGAGTGAATTTGATCAAGCAGACAACCTCATGTACGTTCATTGGCCTCAACACCGGTTTCAATCACTTCATCCGTCCGATGTTCTACAATGCCCATCATGAGATCGTAAACCTGAGTAATCCTGACGGAAGGCCTAAAGTGTACAGCGTAGTAGGTTATGTGTGTGAAACGGACACCTTTGCTCTGGATAGGATACTTCCAGAAGTCCGACGTGGTGATATGGTAGCGTTTAAAAATGCTGGAGCATATTGTGCGACAATGTCCTCTAATTACAATTCCAGAGTGAGACCCCCGGAAGTTTTAGTGGAAAACGGAGAGGCCAGACTGATTAGACGAAGAGAGACAATTGAGGATGTGCTGGCATGTGAGGTTTAATAATTCCGTGCCTTGAGTCAGAATTAGGAATTCTCAAACTCATGCTTCAGCAGCCACTGCTTGCGGTGAACGCCTCCTCCGTACCCAACGATGCTGCCGTCTGAGCCGATTACGCGGTGGCATGGGATCACGATAGACAGGCGGTTTTCACCATTTGCTCTGGCCACTGCACGAACGGCTTTTACATCGCCAATGGCATCAGCTTGCTGTTTGTATGATCGGGTGCGTCCATACGGGATGGTGGTGAGTTCTTTCCAGACTTTGTTTTGAAAGTCCGTTCCAGGAGTAACCAGGGGAAGTTCAAAATCTTTTCTCTTTCCTGCAAAGTATTCGTCGAGCTGTCCCTTCACCAAAGCAATCATCGGATGCTGGCCGGTGACCATATCGGCTTTGAGTCGTTTCTTCAGGGTTTCGATTTGCGTTTCGATCATTCGTCGATCCGTGAATTCAAGGAGACAAAGCCCCTCATCCGTCACCCCGATCATCATGGGGCCGAGGGGTGTGGGAATTCTATTGATGGTAATGATCTGACCTTCTGTGCCTGGAGAAAATCCTGTCATGTTTTTAAAGGTATCTGAAAAACCGCTGAGCGATTCATAGCCTTGCGCAAAGGCTGTGCTTGTCACTTTGTTGCCTTCCTTGATTTTCAGAAAGGCGCCATTGATTCGATGCATTCTAAGGTATGCCTGAAAGGTCATGCCGTGATGCTGTTTAAAATAACGACGAATCTTGCTCGGGCTCATGCCCATTTCGCGTAGCTCGTAATCCCTGAATTTGATTCTTCCGTTTTCCACCTCCTTTAGTAAAGGCGTCAACCAATCCGGGGCATCTCCGGCAGGTTTCATGGGCTTGCAGATTTTGCAGGCTCTATAGCCGTTTTGCAATGCTTCTGTCTGATTGGAGAAAAATTCTACGTTTTCCTTTTTTGGCTTTCGAGCGGAGCAGACCGGACGACAAAATATGCCGGTGGTCTTCACCCCCACAATAAAGAGCCCTTCAAAAGTTGAGTCTCGCTCTACCAGCGCCTGGTACATTCGTTCAAATGACAATTCAGCTACCATGACCCAAAGAAAGACACTTGTTCAATTGAGAACAACCGAAAAATTGACAAGGAATTTTTCACAAGTTCGGTTTATTTCTTCACGACATTTACACCCACGGATTTGGAAGCAGGTGTGTGACTTTTCCTGGCATGGAGGCCAACCGGGATCAGTGGATTTGCCTCCGGAAAGTAAGTCGCCACGCAACCTTTGGGAATATCATAGGGAACAATCGAAAAACCATAAACACTTCTCCTTTCGTGGTTATACAAATTTTCAAGGGACACAATATCGCCTTTATTAAGTCCTTCTTCCTCAAGATCATGCCGGTTCATGAATACAACCATTCGGCCGCCATACACACCTCGGTATCGGTCATCGTTTCCGTAAACAGTGGTATTAAATTGGTCATGACTTCTAATCGTCATCATGAGGTATTTATGACCAGCCGGGGCTTTTTCGGGGAGTTGATTGATGGTGAAAATAGCCTTATTAACAGACGTATTAAAAATTCCGTGTCTTGGACCATTTGGCAATTCAAAACCTTGATTTGTTTTCAACCGAGCATTGAAGTCCTCAAACCCTGCCACTGCTTTGGCTATCAGGTCTCGAATCTTGTCATAATCTGCGACCAAATCACTCCATTTTATATCCTCATTTCCGAGGGTGGCCGAAGCGATGGAGGCCACAATTTCCGGTTCACTTTTGAGATACTCAGATTGTGGTGACATTACACCATGCGATCCATGAACGATTCCCATGGAGTTCTCTACTGTGACCACTTGTTCTTTGTCGTTTTGGATGTGCTTATCTGTCCTTCCAAGACATGGTAGAATTATCCCCTCCTGTCCAGGGAACAAATGCGTTCGATTCAGTTTAGTACTCACATGGACCGTGAGTTCGCAATTCTCCATCGCTTTGGTCGTATAAGGCGTGTCCGGTGCGGCTGAGATAAAATTACCCCCTAATGACATGAAGTAACGGACTTTTCTGTCGGCCATGGCCTCAATGGTTTCTACCACATTGTAGCCCGGCGTTTCAGGAGGTTGGAATTTGAAAACTTCCCTTAGTTTATCCGTCCAGGCTTTAGTGGGTCGCTCCCAAATTCCCATCGTCCGATCGCCCTGCACGTTGCTATGTCCTCGCACCGGGCAAGTTCCTGCGCCTTTCTTACCGATGCTACCTTTCATCAGCAGCAGATTGACGATTTCACGGATGTTGTCCACGGCGTTCACGTGCTGCGTGAGTCCCATGGCCCAACAGGCAATGATCCTCGAGTGATCCATCAATCCTTCCGCACTTTCTCTGATTTCCTCCTCCGACAGCCCGGTTTCCCCTGATGAGATCATTGAGGTCAAGGGTGTCGAGGTGCATTCTTAATTCTTCGAATCCTTGTGTTCGATCTTCAATAAATTCCTGATCAAGTACGCCTCCTCTCGTTTCTTCCCTTTCAATGAGCAATTTCATCCAAGCCTTCAACAGCGGTACATCCTGATTGATCCGAACTTGCAAATACTTATCGGCAATTGCAGTTCCTCTCCCGGCCAAGCCATTGAGTTTCTGTGGATTCTTAAACCTCACCAAAGCTGCCTCCCTGAGTGGATTGATGACAATGATCTTCGCCCCCTTCTTTTTGGCTTTCTCTAAGATGCTCAACATCCGGGGATGATTTGTTCCCGGATTTTGGCCAAAAATCAAGATCACCTCAGCATGGTCAAAATCCTCCATGGTCACTGAGCCTTTACCAATTCCCAGGGTTTCCGAAAGGCCTATTCCGCTGGACTCGTGACACATATTAGAGCAGTCAGGCAGATTGTTGGTGCCAAATTTCCTTACAAACAATTGGTATAAAAAGGCCGCCTCATTACTGGTTCGACCTGAGGTATAAAAGACCGCCTTATCCGGATCATCAAGTGACTTCAGACGTCCACCGATTTTTTCAAATGCTTCCTCCCAGGAAATTGGCTGGTAGTAGCTCTCCCCTTGGTGAACGATCATTGGTCGCTCCAACCGCCCTTGCTGTCCAAGCCAATAGTCACTTTGTTTCCTGAGCTCGTTTAGGCTATACTTTTCGAAAAAATCGGATCCGGCCAGTTTACTCTGCGCCTCCTCTGCTATAGCCTTGACCCCATTTTCACAATACTCACCAAGTTTTGATCGCTTTTCCGGATCAGGCCAGGCACATCCGGGACAGTCGACTCCATTTTTCTGATTTAACTGATTCAATATTTTCAATGCCTTTCCGGGTGACATGGCCTTTAAAACCATCTTACCTGCAACCGCCAAGGCTTTGGGACCAGCTGCAGCTTTAGGCGGCCTTTGAATGCGTGGAAAGTGTTTGGACGACATGGCGAATAAAGTTAATCAGTCTGCGATGATGATGTTACTTATCGCGAGCTCGAACTCATCATCAAGATTCACGATCATTCCGGTACTTTTACTCTATGGTCTCAAAGGCTCCTGATTCAATTGATGAGATATTCGATGCTCCATATGGCCTCATTCTCATGGGCGGACAAAGTACACGAATGGGCCGAGACAAATCGAAACTCGATTACCATGGAAGGCCGCATGGTGAGCATCTGTTTAAATTACTTTCGGATTTTTTGCCTAAAGTTTATGTCTCCGTTCGCCCTGATCAGGAGGTCTCATTTACTAATCAGCTAGTTCCAGACCAATTCGACATTGGCGGCCCCTTAAACGGGATCCTTAGTGCCATGACCAGCTTTCCCAACAAGTCATGGTTAGTTCTTGCCGTAGACCTCCCATTCATTTCTCCGCCATCCATTAGTCGTCTTCTCGAAAGTAGAAATTCAAATTACTACTGTACGGCTTTTGCCTTAAGCAGCAGCCGATTGCCTGAGCCCCTGGCAGCCATCTGGGAAGCCCATGGACAGTCTGAATTGAAAAATTATGTGGAAGGCGGTGGCAAAAGTCCCAGGGATTTTTTGATGCATCATGGAACACCGTTGGTGTATCCTGAAAATGATTTGGAATTGATGAACGCCAACACGCCCGAAGAATATGCTGCGGTAAAGTCTAACACAGCATCTGATCAAGTCTAAAAAAAGGTCACATCAGCAACCGCACTAGCGGCTGCTGCAAACGTGATTTTTCGTATGGTTCAAAAAATAAAAATCAACTTTAGTAACCAGGAAGAATGTTCATCATTCGACATAATCCTCATCAAAACTTCTAGGATGAGCCAGTGAAATATCCTCGCTTGGTTCGAGACTGGAATGATGCGAGATGATCTTTCCGTCTTTGATCACGAAGGAAAATCGCAAGTCATTGGTCTCTGGGAATCCCTGTGAATTCCATTTCAGCTGGTATTGGCCGCTATCTACTTTCAGACCGTCAACTTTTTGGGTGTTAACCTGATACGGCACTACTTTCAGGTTATCCTTTTCGAATAAGTCTCTGAAAAGATCCTTGACCTGGTCCTTGTTTCGCCTGAATGTAGTAGACAAAGCAGGTATCATGATGACGTCATCGGCATACAGCGACATCAATGAATTGATATCATGGTTATTCAATGACTTCACCCATTTATCGAACACAGGAACAGTGGGTTCTGTGATCATATCTGCTCGTTCCAGGGTACTTCGCTCTTCCTCTGTACCAAATGTCGCTTTGAACTGCGCCCATATCTCAGTAGTTGACTGCCCCATCCTGCGCATGAAAATGTATTGGATGATAGCATGTGCAACCAAGAGCAGCAGCAGTCCTTCAAAAATCCCCATTTCAAAGACTAGCAAGCCGCAGATGCCTGCCATGATGAGCGCATACCTTCCTTCTGATCTCACATGAGCTATGTTGGCGATCATTTTCCAGCCGGAGTACACCATGATGATGCCTAGCGCGTATTCTGGTAAATGTGCAAGAATGGATGGGACTAAAACCACTATCAGGAGGACGCCTGATGTAAAGACGTTTGACATTTTGGTGACTGCTCCAGCCACTGTATTGGTGGTGCTTTTCGCCAAACCATCCAGATTGGTCATCCCTCCAAATAAGGTGGCACCCATATTAGCTATCCAAATAGCCAGCAAACTGTTATTAGAGTTTGCGTGTCGCTCATATGGATCCATTTTTTCAATGGCCACATTGCTCATGACTTGCTCAATAACGTCAATGGTGCCAAGCATAATGGCAAATCCAACCATTTTTAGTAGCATGAAAAGCATTTCTTGCTGATTCAAGCCATTGAAGTGTAGAAGAGGTAGTGCTAATTCGAATGGAACTGAGTCAATGGCAATCATAGGAAGTGGAGCGAAGAAGCTTAGAATGACACTGGATGCCATAATCACCACATACGGCATGGCCGGCATTTTTCTCTGATAAAACTTGTACAGGAAGACAAACAAGATGAACGAGACTATGCTCAAAAGAATCACCATCTCCCGTTCAAAATTCAACCACACATCGGTTTCGTGCTCTATGTCGTATAGAAATGGAACAAACTTCAAAGCAATCTTCAAACCAACCCCGGCCAGCAGTCCCTCGACCAAATAGTGGGGGACGATCTGTAGGATAAATCGTTCCCATTTGAATCTCCAAACAAGCATTTGGAATACAGCTGTCATTAAAATAACAAATGGCATATTTTCATGTCCGAATACTGATACCCCAAGTGCCAGTGCTGGTGCCAAACCTGCAGCCACGCCCGGCATACCGGTGTAATTGCCGGGTCTGAATAGGTAGGAAATGAAACTAATTACACCTGCGAAAATCACCGTATACAGCCCAGTCATTACCGGGTAATCGGACATTAAACAAATGCCAACTGTTAAGGGCACAGCCATTAGCCCGGTAATTGTTCCGGCCATTGCATCTCTCTTAAGATGCTTCAATGAATCATGGATTCTCTCTTTCATAATTGAAATAACTTTTTAGTATATAGGATTTGAGGGTCTGGCTTGATCCTGGATTAAGACGGACGGATTTGTCCGAATGAGTGCACACAAGAGGTTATGAATAAACCTTCAGCGATTGATTGGCCAGGTAAATGGGAACACCTCGAAATGGGCTACCTGCCCTCAAACTTGGATGCAAACGAAACAAGTAGCCCAAACGAGGATTATCCAGATGAACATGTGGTTCAGACTTGAAACCAAGCAGGTCGAGGATTTCATCCGACCTTTCAGACTTTCCCTCCGCTTCTTCCAGCACTCTTTCTTCTTGTGCCTCCTCAGAAATATCGATCTGAGAATCGATGATTTGGTTACTAGTGCTAAAGAGTAGGATTAAGGCTAGAAACGAAATGATTTGCTTGTTCAAATTCACAGCTCAAATTGACCGTGAAACTGAGGAAGAAAAAAGAACTTCAGTTGGCTAAAAATGTGATAAATGTTACATTTTTAAGCAACCAATCTCCTATGCCGTTTTGAAAATCAATATTAAGAAGTTCAACTTTAGAAGCAACGACATCCTTGGCGCCCTGCCCACACAACAAAGAGATCTCTTTCTTTCTCACTGTCATGAACTTTTGTTCAAAAAGGGCAAGCTTCTTTTTTACGAAAACGGGATCCCCACTGGTGCGTTTCTAATGAAATCCGGAAGAGCCAAGATTTACAAAACCGGGCTGGATGGAAAAGATCAAATATTCTACATCTATAAGGCAGGCGATCTTCTTGGTTATCATGCGCTACTATGTGATGAGAAATTCGAAGACTCTTGTGAGATATTGGAAGAAAGTGTAGTCTTATTTATCAGTAGAGATGATTTTGATCTCATGCTAAAGAAAATTCCAAGCTTAAGTCAGCTACTGATCAAAAACATGGCCCACGAATTCGGCGTGCTGGTAAATACGATCACTGTCCTTGCTCAGAAGCCACTTCGAGAACGTCTGGCTCTTTATTTACTCATTTTGGAGGAGAGATATCAAACCGATCAATCCAATGATATTTCATTGCCAAGAGAAGATCTTGCCAATATCATTGGCACGGCAAGAGAAAGTTTGGGTAGACTGTTGAAGGAATTTCGGGAAGAAAAACTTATTGAAATCAATCAGAAAAGCATTTTGATAACCGACAGAAATAAACTGATCAAGTTATCGTCCTCTCTTTACAATTAATGAAAAGGGCGATTTTTAGGCTTTGAATTTTTATAAGTGGCTGCCGAATTCCGTTCGGCATTTCTTAAATTGTATGCTCCACAAAACTCCAATTAACTCATGGCCACTTTCAATCTTAAAATCAACGGCGAAAAAAAGCAGGTGGATGTAGCACCCGACACCCCCATGCTTTGGGTGCTCCGCGATCATCTCGACCTGGTCGGCACCAAGTACGGATGCGGTGTAGCAATGTGCGGCGCATGCACAATTCACCTGGATGGTAATGCCGTTCGCTCCTGCCAGATTCCGGTTTCTGCGGCGGAAGGAAAATCTCTAACCACCATTGAAGGCCTGTCAGAAGATGGTGATCACCCAGTTCAGAAAGCCTGGCTGGAAGTGGATGTGCCACAATGCGGCTATTGCCAGGCAGGACAAATCATGAATGCGGCAGCTCTTCTCGAAAAAAATTCGAATCCATCGGATGAGGAAATCGATGCAGCCATGGACGGCAATCTCTGCAGATGTGGAACCTATACCCGAATCAAAAAAGCCATCAAACTGGCGGCTAATTCCTAACCTAAAATTTCAGAAAAATGGCAATCGTAAAAACACACTATAATCGTCGCTCTTTCCTGAAAGTATCAGCAGCTGCCGGTGGTGGCATGATGATCGGATTTAGCTTTTTGACAAAATGTACCCCCGCAACAGAGAAAGTTGGGTTACCTGTTCCGAATGAATGGTTCGACATCAATGGCTACATCAAAATTGGCGATACCGGACTAGTCACACTTTTCAATCCTAATCCTGAAATTGGTCAGAATGTGATGACCTCCATGCCGATGGTCGTGGCGGAAGAGCTGGATGTTAATTGGGAACACGTAGTTGTAGAGCAAGGCGCTTTGGATGAGGACGCTTTCAAGAATCCGCAGTTTGCAGGAGGAAGTCTTTCGCTCAGACTAGGATGGGATGCGCTGCGAATGGCTGGGGCGGCAGGTAAATGGATGCTAATGACAGCTGCAGCCAAAGAATGGGGCGTAGACAAATCTGATCTCACGGTAAGTGATGGGGTTATCAAAGAAAAGAATGGCGAAAGATCCATTGGTTATGGAGAAATCGCCTCGAAAGCCGTAGGGCTTGAGGTGCCTGAGGAGATTGAGTTGAAGGAGCCAAAGGATTACAAAATCATTGGCACGGCCAAGAAGAATGTCCGGGGAATGGAGATTGTCACCGGTGCGTCTCAGTTTGGCCTGGACTTCAAGCGTGAGGGTATGAAACTCGCCATGATCGAGCACCCGCCTGCCTTCGGGATGAAACTCATCGATTTTAATGCTGACGAAATAAAAGTAATGGATGGGGTAGTTGATGCCTTTGCTATAGACACCACGTTCGACGAATCAGATCTCGATCCTGGTTGGAGTTGGAGCACGGTAAATGCATTCAATAACCTGATTGTTATTGTGGGCGACTCTACCTGGCAATTGATGAAGGCCAAAAAGGCCATCAAGGCAAATTGGGAGGCCGTTTCAGAACTCGAAAACTCAGAGATGCATGCAAGTCGACTGGAACAAGATTTGGAAAACGGGACTGTGGAGGAAAGCAGAAATGACGGGGATACTGAAGCTGCTTTTGCCAAGGCCGCTAGAATTATCGAGCGGACGTACACGTCACCGTTTATGGCTCACAATACCTTGGAGCCGATGAACTTCTTCGCCAATGTTACTGCTGACAAAGCGGAATTGATCGGGCCAACACAAACACCAAAAGCTCTGGAAGAGGCTGTGGGTAAATTGCTTGGGCTGCCTATTGAAAAGATCACTGTCGACATGACCCGTATGGGCGGAGGATTTGGTCGTCGGCTCTACACGCACTTTGGTTTGGAGGCTGCAGCCATTTCGAAAAAATTCGGTGGGCCGATTAAGTTGATTTACAGCCGTGAAGACGATATGACACAGGGGACCTATCGTCCAACCTATCGCTCAGTTTACAAGGCCGGTCTGGACGAAAACAACAACCTAATCGCCTTTTCAGTAAAGGGTGTTGGTCTACCAGGTGGGCCAGTTTTTCCAAACAGGTTTCCGGCCGGCTCATTGGATAATTACTCAGCGGTAAAACTCGGATCCAAAACAAATATCTCCACCGGCGCATGGCGGGCACCTCGCTCCCACTTCACCGCTGGGGCTGAGCAAGCCTTTCTGGATGAAGTAGCAGAAGCAGCTGGAAAAGACCCGATCGAAATGCGGTTGGAGATGTTCGAACGCGCGAAAAACAATCCGGTTGGAGCTGAATACGATTATGATGCCGAGCGCTATGCCGGGGTACTAAAACTGGTCAAAGAAAAATCTGGTTGGGGTAAAGAAACGCCGGGAGTGTATCGGGGAGTGGCGGCCTACTATTGCCATGCGTCCTATGTGGCACAGGTCTTCGATATTGTCATGGAAGATGGAAAACCGGTCGTCCAGAAAGTTTGGAATGCAGTGGATTGCGGCATTGTAGTCAACAAAGACGGTGCAGCAAATATCATCGAAGGAGGTGTTGTTGACGGAATTGGACATGCGATGTACAGCGAGTTGAAATTCGAGAATGGATCACCGGTCTCCAACAATTTCAACAACTATCAGCTGATACGTCAAAGTCAGGCACCTAGGGAAATTGAGACTTTCTTTGTGGAAAGTGAAATTGCCCCAACAGGACTTGGTGAGCCAGGATTACCACCGGCCGCTGGCGCTTTGGCTAATGCTTTGTATAAAGCAACAGGGAAGAGATATTATCATAATCCGTTTACAACCGCTGATCAGCAGTGGCTGAATTTAGAGGTTGGATGATTGGATAAACTCAGAATTATTTAAAGGCGGCACTTGCCGCCTTTTTTTATGCCGCGTTCAGAATTCGATGGATAAATTTCATTTTGACGACTACACCGGAGCTGATCACAAACGGGTACACATCGGGCAGGCCCATCGCTCGATTGATGCTGTTCACTGCAAATGAGAGCGGAACACATGCTTCAACTATTTTATCGAAATCAGCTTCCAAATAAGGGTCAAAAGTGACATCTGTTTGCATGCTGGTAATTTCAGACGAGGGGTCCACTTTCAATCCAAAGAAATGTGCGGTTTCCACCATGTCCATGATGTGCAGGTAATGCGCCCACGTCTCGGCCCAGTCTTCCCACGGATGAGCCGTCGCATACTTGCTAATGAAAGATTCCTGCCAATTTTCCTGCGCTCCATTTTCATAATAGCGTTGTAATGCCTCCGAGTAATCCATTCTTTCGTCACCGAAAATAGAACGGAACTCATTCAACGAGACTTCATCAGGTAAGACCATTTGCTCCCAGTAGTAATGCCCCACTTCGTGCCTCAGGTGCCCGATCAAAGTACGATACGGTTCCAGTAGCTTCTTTCGAGTTTGTTCTCGAATCACTGAATTCGCCTCGCGCAGTAGAATCGTTATCACTCCATTGGCATGGCCTGTCATCAGACTAGGATTTCCTTGCTTGGAGACAAAATCAAAACACATCCCGCTTTGATCCACATGCTTGCTGACAACCGGAATTCTCATTTTTATAAGCTGATAAACCAGTCGATGTTTCGCTACTTCCAAATTTCTCCAGAGTTCAAAATTCTTAGTTGCAGAAAGGTTGGGTATGGTCCGGTTCAGTTGGCAGGCCTCACAAAAATCTTCCAGCGAAGCAACTTCAACCACCCAATTACACACCTCATGCTCTTTGTTCTTGCAAAACTTATACTCGATCTGCTCTCTATCTGAGATTAGAGGGCTGTTATCCGGATTGAAGGTAAGCATCATGCGATCAGATGCCCTGTAACCTGACAGATGACCGCACTTTTCACAAACGTAATTTTCAAAAAATAGCGGGTGGTTACAATGGCCGCATTGAAATATTTTCATTTCTGAGGAGTGTTTAATCCATGCAGAGTTAGATAAAATTTAGAGAAGGTTATCCTCGATTGATTTCCTTATTTTTCAAATATGGAAAGCCTCCTTGCTGAAATTCGTGCCTGCACTCTTTGTCCGCTCGACCAAGGTCACCGACCGATACTTCAGGCAAGCAAAAAATCTAAGATTCTGCTAATCGGGCAGGCGCCAGGTAGAAAAGTCCATGAAACGGGGGTGCCCTGGGATGACCCAAGCGGGCGGAATTTGAGGAAATGGCTTGGTGTAACCGATGAGCAATTTTACAATCCTGATTTGTTTGCCCTGGTGCCCATGGGCTTTTGCTACCCGGGGCATTCTAAAGGACCCAAACCTAGCGACCTCCCGCCTCGCTCTGAGTGCGCTCCAAAATGGCATGATCTCTTACTTGACCAAATGCCTGAAATTCAGCTGACTCTTCTCTTTGGGCAGTATGCGCAGAAAAGATATCTGGGTGATCGTATGAAAGATTCACTGACCGAAACGGTAAAGAACTATCAGGAGTACTTACCTGATTTTTTGGCCATGCCTCATCCATCACCTCGAAACGGGATCTGGTTAAGGAAGAATCCGTGGTTTGAGGCGGAGGTGCTACCGGAATTAAAAAGGCGGGTTGGTCGGGCGATCCATTAAATTGAGAAAAAAATTTTCATTTCGTCCAGTTACTCAGTTCGCAACGTCTGAATATTAAAAATAACTATGGCAAATCCTATTTATTTAAAAGTTGAAAAGCAGTTTGATCATCCTATCGACAAAGTATGGGAGAAAGTGGCACTGGGGTTCGGAAATGTAGCCGATTACAATCCGGCCATTGAGTCCTCTCATTTTGATTCTGAAATCAAAAGTGGCGTAGGCACCAGGCGGCATTGCAACTTCCCCAAGAAGGGCTACATCAAAGAGGAAATAACAGAGTGGGCCGACAAAGAGTCGTTCAAACTGAAATTCATAGAGTCCTCAGTCCCGATGGGATTTATGGAAAGCAAATTCACTTTCGAAGAGATGACCGGAGGCACATTGCTGACGCAGGAATTTTGGTACCGAATGAAAGCGCCGATGGGCTGGTTAAGTGGCCTAATGAAAGGTAAGATGAAGAGCACCTTAGTCGGCGGCTTGGACGGTTTGGAAAAATCACTGGGCTAGCATAAGGATATCAATTGGATAAATTGTCGTCTTTGGTATGAAGTCAAAACCTCTACTCCTCCTCTTGGTTTCCATGTTTGTTTACAGCTGCGAAACTCCCAATTCCATCAATTATTTCAATCTGGAATCACCAGGTGAAAAGGCAGTGGTTTTTGCAGAATCCATCATTTCCAAAAAGGGCATAAGAGAAGGCAATGGAGTTTTTTCTCCAGATGGTTCCTTCTTTTTCTTTATTCAAGTTGACACCCTTTCTGGGCTACAGATATATCAAGTTGATTTTGAGGAGTGTGAATGGAGCGATCCACGGATAGCCTCCTTTTCGAACGAGGCAGAAAACTGGGAACCATTTATAAGTCAGGATGGCCAATCGGTATATTTTGTGAGCAACCGATCTACCAATGAAAAATGGAATGGCCGTATATGGAAAACCACAAAGACCGATGAAGGATGGAGCAAGCCTATTATGATTCCGATTCCCGTGGAAACAGGAATTTGGTTTCCCTCTGTTTCCGAGAGTGGCTTGATCTATTTTGGTGGTAGTCTCTCCGATAATGCTAACCAGGGTAAGAGCGATTTGTACGTCTACGATCCTAAGTCCGGTTCAGTCACAAACATTCTGGAATTAAATACGGAGCATGAAGAATGGGATCCCTTTATCGCTCCGGATGGATCCTATATGATCTTCGCATCAGACAGAGAGGGTGGTTATGGTGCCGTTGACAATTACATTTCATTCAAAACGCAGAATGGCTGGGGGCCTGCAATCAACATGGGAGACGGTATCAATTCTGAAATTTATGATGTTGCTGCGAAAGTCACCTCCGACGGGAAATTTATCCTCTTCGATCGTCCAAGACCAGATGATCAGGACATTTACTGGATTTCTGCTTCGATGATCGAGGAATTAAGGCCAACTAAATAGCGGCCAATCATTGAAGTAGGTTTTGAGTATTACACTTTATATCAATTACTAAAATTTCAGATACATCCGGAAAGAAAATGCCCTTCTTCATTGAATAGGTGGTTATCCTCCTTGGAGGAGGTTCTGATTCATTTAAAAGTCAATAGTTAAATCTTCGATCAGGTAATCACCGGAAGTTTCTTTCTAAGCACAAAACCTGATTTATCTTTCCCATGTCAACCTAAACGCTAATGAAAACTCGCATTCCCTGCATTGCAGTCGGTTTACTTCTGATCCTGTGTGGCTGCACCAAAGAAACTTCCAAAAATCAGCCTCCTACACCCGCATCCTATGATGACCTGGTTGGCTTATTCTCTGAATGGAGGAATTTCGAGAAACCTCCTCTTGTAGATGGAGTGCCAGATTACTCAAAAAAAGCCTTCGAACTGAGAAGACCGGATTTCATCGAACTGCAATCCAAGCTTAGCCAAATGGACACATCCGGGTGGTCAATTCCTGAAAGAGTGGATTGGATGATTGTTTGGGCAGAAATGAACGGATATGACTTTAACGACCGCATTTTGAAACCATGGGAAAGAGACCCGGCGTTTTATCAATCCGTTTGGACATACCGAAGCGATGTACCTGCACATGAGGGGCCAACACACCATGCCCTCACAGAACTCTGGCAATACGAGTTTCCTCTCACGGAATCAGCCCGAACAAGGCTCGTTGCTGACTTAAAAGTTATACCTCCATTGAATACCCAGGCCATGATAAACCTAACCGGTAATGCGCGTGACCTTTGGATTACAGGTATTCGAGACATCAAAGCTCAAAGCGAAACCCTGAACAATCTCCTGACGGCTCAGGAAATACAAACTGACGATGAATTGAAAAGCGTGATCCTGCTGGCAATTGACTCTACCAATGAGTTTATCAGGTGGCTGGAAGGTGAATCGGAAAATAAGACGGGCCAGTCAGGAATCGGAAAAGAGAACTACACGTGGTACCAGCAAAATGTCCACCTGGTTCCGTTGAGCTGGGAAGATGAAGTCATGATCTTAAAACGAGAGCTCGCCAGAGCCTGGTCTTCTTTGAAATTAGAGGAGCATCGTAACCGAGAATTACCACAATTAACCGCTGCGGACTCCCCTGAATCATATGAGAAGTTAGCCGAAAGGTCTGCCGTCAGTTTTCTTAACTTTCTGGAGAACGATCAAGTTGTCTCTGTAAAGGACTATTTCGAACCTGCTCTTCGCGAACACTTAGGAGCTTATATGCCGGAAGAGACAAGGCATTTCTTTTGGATCACCATGCACTACGATCCTCGCCCTCTCTATTCTCATTTCTATCATTGGTTTGAGCTGGCGCGAATGGACAATGAACCTCATTCCAGTCCCATTCGTAGAGGACCTCTTCTTTACAATATTTTTGATTCCAGAAATGAAGGCACAGCCACGGCTGTAGAAGAAATTTTCATGGATGCCGGCCTTTACGATGATGATCCGAGAGTTAGAGAGATCGTTTACATCCTTATCGCTCAGCGAGCGGCCCGTGGGTTGGGCTCGCTGTACGCACATGCCAATGAAATGACCATGGAGGAAGCCGGCAGTATTCATTCAGAATACACGCCTCGTGGTTGGATGAAAACCGAGCCGGATTTGCTCATTTTCGAGCAGCATTTGTATTTACGGCAGCCGGGATATGGCACGAGTTACATTACTGGAAAATACCTCCTGGAAAATGCCCTGATGGAATACGCAAGAAAAAAAGAAATGAAAAATGAGCCATTCGAACTGAAAGGTTTTCTAGACCAACTCAATTCCATGGGAAATATCCCGATTTCATTGGGTCACTGGGAAATGACCGGATCAAATAACGATTTAGGGCTGATCCTTGAGTAACGGGAATAACCATCTGGTACGAAAATTAGGGTTGCTGGGCCTCACGGCAACCGGCATCTGCTCCATGCTGGGAGCCTCCATTTACATTGTTCCGTTCATGATACAGCGGAGCGTTCCTGGAATTGGCCCTCATGTGTTGTCTGCATTTCTATTGGCTGCCGTTCCAGCGATTCTTGCTGCATTCGCCTACGCCAGTCTTGCATCAGCCATGCCTAGAGCCGGGGGTAGTTACGTATATGTTAGCCGGGGACTGAATCCCTATCTCGGATTCATTGCCAGCTTTTCTCAATGGTTCGGCCTTTCCATTGTCATTGGTGTCATTGCTTATGTCATTGTTCCATTCATTCGTGATGTCTTTGATGGATTGGGCTGGTCACATTGGTCAGCATTCATGGAAATCGGTGCTGTCCGGATTGGCCTCTCCCTGGCACTTATTTGGTTATTTGTATATGTGAACGTACTGGGAGGAAAATTCTATGAGCGGACGGTCATTCCGTTGATGATTTTAATGTTTGCATTGGGGGGAGTGCTCATTGTAGCCGGGTTCATGTACGATCAATCGGATTTCATCCAGGGATTGGCCCTGCATGACCAACGAACAATTGTCATTCAGGAAAGCTTACCGTTTGACTGGCGACATTGGCTTTCTGCAGCAGCCTTGCTTTTCTCCAGTTTCATTGGTTTTGATGCAATCGCTCAAGCCGGAGGTGAAGCGAAAAACCCGACTCGTTCGCTTCCTCGTGCCATTGGACTTGCCATTGCCATTGTTGCAACCTTTTATTTTCTGTGCACGATAGCGGTCTACCATACCGTCCCATGGAGCTTTGTTGCTTCAGAGGCTTTGATCAAAGACATCTCTGCCCCTGGGTTAATGGGTTATGTCCTGCCTGCCGGAGTAGCTGTGGCAATATTACTAGGAGCAGCAATTGCCCTCATCAATGACCTACCAGCCATGCTCCTGTCAGTATCCAGACTAATGTTCGCCTGGGCTGAGGATGGAATATTTCCTAGACAGATTGCCAAGGTTCATCCGACATATCAAACACCGTCCAGAGCTTTGCTCGTAAGTGGAGTCATCGCAAGCATTGGAGTACTCGGTAGCCATTTCGCCGGAGATTTCTTTTTGGGAATTGACATCATGGTGACTTCCATGATGGTCAACTTTCTACTGACCTGCCTGACATTGGTTGCCATTCCGAAAATCGCACATGAGTTCTCGGCCGAAATCAAAGTAATTGCTTCAAGAAAAGTGCGATTCATAATTGGTGCTACTGGAGTGGTCATCCTGGTCATATTTCTAACGATTCACACCTTGAAGGATCTCAATGCTGAAGTTTCGCAGTGGTACTTCAGGTCCACCCCGATTTGGTTGATTGTGATGCTCATTGGAACCGGAATTTATCTTTTCAAAGTGCGAACGTTGAAGCAACAAAACATCAAACCAAAAGACATATTCGCGAAACTCCCTAAGGAATGAAACACAGAAACGTAGAACTTGCCCCAGGTTTAACCATTTCCAGAGTACTAACCGGCCTCTGGCAAATTGCCGATATGGAGAAAAATGGAAAAACCCTGGATCCTACTGAGACCGCAAATGCAATGAAACCATACGTGGAAGAAGGATTCACCACTTTTGATATGGCTGATCATTATGGTTCAGCCGAAATAATTGCTGGGGCATATCGATCTATTGACACAAACAGCAAAGTTCAATTTCTCACCAAGTGGGTACCAAAGCCAGGGAAGGTGACTAGAGAAGAAATTCGTCAAGCAGTTGAAAAAGCTTTAAGCAGATTGCAAACAGACCGAATCGATTTAATGCAGTACCATGCCTGGCACTATCCGGATCCCATCTGGCTGGATACCTTGTGGGAATTGGAATCACTTCGTGACGAAGGTCTTATTCAGCACATTGGGGTGACCAATTTCGATGCTGCACATTTGAGAATTGCTGCCGCATCAGGAATCAAAATCGTTTCAAATCAAGTCAGTCACTCCATTCTCGATCAACGTGCGGCAGGAAAAATGCGCGCGGTTTGTGATCAGTATAACATCAGACTTTTGGCTTTCGGGACAGTGGCAGGAGGATTTCTGAGTGATCGTTGGCTGAACAAACCTGAACCCTCGCAGGAATCTCTGCAAACCTGGTCTCAGATGAAGTATAAACGGTTCATTGATCAAGCTTGCTCCTGGTATGAATTTCAGAATCTACTTGCTTCGTTGAAAGGTATTGCAGATAAACATGCGGTGACTGTCGCTAATGTAGCCTCTAAGTTTATTCTGGATCAACCTCATGTAGCCGGCGTAATTTTGGGCTCACGTTTAGGCCAAAGTGCTCACATAGAAGAAAACCTAAAGCTGTTTGATTTTGAGCTAGACCAAAATGATCTCACTGCGATCCAAAAGGCAACAGCTTCCTTCAAGACGATTCATGGGGATTGCGGGGATGAATATCGAAAACCACCATTTTTGACAGCATCCGGGGATCTGAGCGGTCACTTGGAGAATTTTCCCCTCCCTTACGAAGTAGAGACCAGAAGTAGCGGAAGGAAAAAAGTTGTTAGTGGAACATATTGGGAAGGAATGGCTGGTTACTGTCGGGCTGTCAGGTCTGGGGATAGGATCATGGTTTCCGGCACAACTGCTACACATGGGGATAAGATGATTGGAGGATCAGATCCCAAAGCTCAGGCGCACTTTGTCATAGACAAAATTGAAGGGGCAATTATCTCACTGGGTGGTACTCTGGAAGATGTGGACAGAACACGGATATTCGTCAATGACGTCAATGACTGGGAGCCTGTAGCGCGCGCCCACGGTGAAAGGTTTAAAGATATTCAACCGGCCAATACGCTGGTGGAAGCGAAACTTGTTGGTGAAGGATATCTGGTAGAAATAGAAGCTGAAGCGAGAATTAAGTCATGAAGAACAAGAATTTTTTAGCCATCCTGTCACTATTGGTAGTTAGCCAAATTTCCGGTCAATCGGTTGATTTAGATCTTTTCAGGAATCTGAAAATCAGGAATGTGGGCCCTGCCAATATGAGCGGCCGCATCACGGCTATAGACGTGGTAGAGTCCAATCCCAAGATCATGTATGTGGGTGCAGCGAGTGGTGGTGTTTGGAAGTCTGAAAATGGAGGTACCAGGTGGACAAGTATTTTCGATGACAACCCGACGGTCAATATTGGCGCCATAGCAATCCAACAGAGAAATCCCAGTGTAATCTGGGTTGGGACTGGTGAGGGCAACCCAAGAAACTCAATGAACCTGGGAATGGGCATTTTCAAGAGTTTGGACGCTGGTAAATCCTGGCAACAGCTGGGACTCCAGAAAACCAAAACCATTCACAGGATCATTGTTCATCCTGATCACCCAAATACGGTTTATGTCGGAGCAATGGGCGATCCTTTTACGCCCGGTCCCAATCGGGGATTGTATCGGACGCAAGACGGAGGGAAACAGTGGGAAAGAATTCTCTTCACGAACGAGGAATCGGGGATAGCTGACTTGGTCATGGATCCGGAAAACCCAAACAAGATGTTTGCGGCACTATATGAGCACAGAAGGACACCATTTAGTTTTAGATCGGGCGGGGAAGGCTCAGGGTTATTCATGACACTGGATGGTGGAGAAACCTGGAAACAGCTCGGGGTGAAGAATGGCCTCCCTGCCGGTCAATTAGGAAGAATCGGGCTAACCATTGCACCCAGCAACCCGAACAGGGTTTATGCGAAAATTGAAGCAACCGTGAACGCAATTTACCGAAGCGATGATGGAGGTTTTAATTGGGTAGAAATCAATAACGACCCGAAATTTGCGAATAATCGTCCTTTTTATTTTCAGGATCTGGCCGTTGATTCCAGGGATGAAAATCGCCTATACAATATTTATCAGCCCCTGTCAGTAAGCTATGATGGTGGAGTGACCTTCGACCCCACTCCGCAGATACCTGCCGATGAAACCAAAGGCATTCATGCGGATTTTCATGCCTTTTGGATGTCTCCCGATGATCCGGATTTCTACATTATAGGAGGAGATGGTGGCATTGGGATTACTCGAGATAAGGGAGAGAGCTGGTTTTTTCCTGAAAGCATTCCGGTCGGACAGTTTTATCAGGTCAATGTGGACGAAGATGTGCCCTATAATGTATACGGAGGCTTGCAAGACAATGGTAACTGGTATGGTCCCGGCTATGTATGGAGACGAGGTGGCATCCGAACGCTTTATTGGCAGTACCTGGTCGGGGGTGATGGCTTTTATATTTCACCCGATCCAGAGGATTCACGATTTGGATACGGGACCTCTCAAAATGGCAACCTCTACAGATACGACAAAATTGGTGGCTACTATGCCAGCATCAAGCCCCCGCAACCCGACGATCTGCCCAGACTGAGATTCAACTGGAATGCAGCCTTTGCCCGTCATCCTCATGATGATAACACGGTTTACTACGGAAGTCAGTACGTTCATAAGACCACAGACGAAGGATCGACCTGGGAGATCATATCACCCGACCTAACAAATAACAATCCCGACCAGCAAAAGCGGGATTATGGTGGACTGACATTGGACGCTTCCGGCGCTGAATTCTACAACAGTATTTTGACTATAGCTCCGAGTCCCATTAACCCAAATGTCCTGTGGGTAGGAACCGACGATGGAAACGTCCAGGTCTCTCAGGATGGAGGAACTACTTGGAAAAATGTTAATGAGGGCATCAAAGAAATGCCGGAAAATAGCTGGGTAGCACGCATCCATGCTTCTGATTATTCAGCCGGCACGGCTTGGGCAACTGTTAACAATTATCGGCAAGGTGACTACAAGCCTTATCTCTTCAAAACGGAAAATTTCGGGAAATCATGGAAGTCAATGGCAGATAAGAAAGGCATAGAGGGGTATTCCCTGAGTTTCATTCAGGATCCGGTTGAACCAAATTTAGTTTTCCTGGGAACTGAAAACGGCCTTTGGGTGAGCTTTGACAAGGGTGAAAACTGGCAAAAAGTTAAAAATGGATTTCCATCGGTATCCACAATGGATCTCAAAATCCAGCGGAGTGAATCAGCCTTGGTCATTGGAACCTTTGGCCGATCCATTTGGATTCTGGATGATTTAAAAAGTTTAAGGGTCGCTGCAGCAAATGAACTTGATCAGCCACTCACCGTGCTACCAGTCAATAATCAGGTGCAAGTCAAAGGACTATTTATCAATGCCCCGGGAAATATATGGACAGGATTTCACACCACCTTCGAGGGCCAGAACCGTCCCTTTCAAAGGGTAGACATTCCTTTTTTCCTGACCAATACCGATTCTGATTCAAAACCGATCATGCATATCGTCAACGAGAAAAATGAGACGATCCAGAAAGTAATTTCTGAAGATTTTCCGGTTAAGGGATTGAACTACCTAAGGTGGAACCTAGACGAAAAAATAGACAGGCTTCCCGGATCATGGATCACAGAAGAATCAAGAGGAATCCCTGTATTACCAGGAAATTACAAGGCTGTCATCAATTATGGCCTATACAACGACAGCACCAGCATCACAGTACTACCTGACCCCCGCTTTGATATAGATCAGGCCATAGATCAGGCCTTATACGACGCTCAAAGTCGATTACAAGCAATCAGGGTCGAGCTAATTCAAAGCTTGAATGAGTTGGTTCGGAAGTCCGAGAAACTTGATGAGTTCAAAGTTTTACTAGAAAAAAACCTCGAAAAATATGATTCTTTGACCACAAAAACCCAAGAAATCATAGAGCGAATTCAGTATCTCCGTGATGACGCTTTGGGTAAGAAACCTGAAAAACAAGTTGGGGCGTGGCAGTCCTTTCAAATCACTTCTGCGAGTAAGATCCGTGAAGCGGAAAAGAAGTTCATATCGGGTCACAGTCTCCCATCAAGTCAGGAACTTCAACTGCTAGATGATGCCGAAAAATTAGTCACAAAGTTTCAGCAGTCTGTCCTGGATTTTGAGAAAGAGCATTGGAACCCTTTCAAAAAACAAGCCTCTCAAATAAATTTCGAATGGTTTTGAAAACTCTAACTTTAGTTCAAAATGAAATACACCAACGAAATCATCATTGACCTACCTCGGGATCAAATGATCGAAAAACTGGACAACCCTGAAAATATGAAGTATTGGCAAGAGGGGCTGATTAGTCATGAACATATTGAAGGTGAACCCGGTCAAGTAGGAGCCAAAATGAAGCTGAAATACAAAATGGGCAAGCGGGAAGTAGAAATGATTGAGACCATTACCAAAAGAAACTTTCCGGATGAATTTCATGGTACCTATGATGCCGGAGTGGTTTTTAATCGCCAGTGGAATTACTTCAGAGAAGAAGGTGATAAGACGAGGTGGATTTCTGAAACTGAGTTTGAATTCAGGGGTTTCATGAAAGTCATGGCATTCTTCATGGGAAAGAAAACGTTTCAAAAACAAAGCATGAAGTATCTGGAAGATTTTAAGGCTTTCGCTGAAGGGAACCCACGCCATGGCCAGGAATAAAGGAAATCAAGCTCATCAAACGGCGATGATCATTGGAGCTGTCGCCATCATTTTGGGAATTATCATGGGCATTTATTCTGGGAATTGGAGGAATAACGGAATCACGATCCTTCTAGGTGTGTGCCTTCTTGGAACCGGCTGGTTTAACTCCGATAAATCAGAAAATGGAAATTGATCAAATCCGTGAATATTGTCTGTCATTGACAGGCACCACTGAAGGCATGAAATGGGGAGAACATCTCACTTTCATGGTCGGTGAAAAAATGTTCGCCATTTTCGGATTGGATCAGTCACCGATTAATGCCTCGTTCAAAGTTTCAGATAAAGATTACGAAGAATATATATTCAGGCCAGGGATGATCCCGGCTCCTTATTTGGCCGGTGCCAAATGGGTAGCCATCAACGACATTTCATTGCTCAGCGAAGAGGAGTGGAAGAAAATATTATTTAATGCATACGAAATCATCAAAGCCAAGCTTCCCAAGAAAGTCAGAGAGAGTTTGTAGTTTCGACCATGCTGCTCCCTGTATATCCAAGCAATCCAGGCATAGTCGTCCGGCTTAGATTTTGGCGACTGGTCAAATGGAGCAGCATCTACTTTTTTTCCATCACTATTTTTCTGGTCATTGCTTTCAAATGGCTCCCCGTTCCCATGACTCCACTTATGGTGATTCGCGCTATGGAACACAAGCAAGCCGGTCAGGAAATTAGAATGATCAGAGAATGGAAATCACTGGATCAAATCTCTCCTCACTTACAGCTAGCAGTGGTTTGTACTGAAGATCAAAACTTCCTCAAGCACCATGGAATTGATTTTGGCGCATTGAGAAAGGCTATTAATAACGAAGACGGAAGATCCAGGAGACGAGGGGCCAGCACAATCACCCAGCAGGTAGCCAAGAATGTTTTTTTGTGGAATGGACGCAGCTATCTGCGAAAGGGGCTGGAGGCATATTTCGCCATTTTGATTGATTTTTTCTGGAGTAAACAACGAATCTTGGAGGTATACTTGAACGTAATAGAAATGGGTGACGGCATCTATGGCGCTGAAGCTGCAGCAAAGACCTATTTCAGAAAATCCGCTAAAAGCCTGACCAAGGAACAAGCAGCCGCGATAGCCTCAATCCTACCCAACCCAAGGCGATATAGTACTACTCGACCTAGTTCTTATACACTATCTCGCATAGCCTGGACAATGCAACAGATGAGGTTTTGGGGAGGGAAGCTAGATTGGGATAAGGAGTAAAAGAAGCAGAAATAATGAGATACTAAATATAAAAAAATGAGATACAAAAAATCTGAGATCGGCTGGCTGTTGATCGGTTTTTTCTTCCCATTCATTCTTTTTTTGGGGTTAATTCATTTGCTAAAATGGAAGATCAATCAATGCCCTACGCGCTGCTAATGATACTGGAAGCTGTATTTTTTTTCATAATACTGCTCTTCTACAGGCTGACGGTCGAGGTTCACAATGATCACATTCTCTTGAAATATGGCATTGGGCTGATCCGTTTTAAACTTAGAATGGACTCAATCGAGAAAACAGAAGTAATCCAAACGCCATGGTACTGGGGGCTCGGGATTCGAATTACTCAGGATGGCATGCTATATAACATTCATAGTTCGAAGGCCCTCAAAATAAAATACCGATTTGCCCAAAAGAGTAAAACCGTACTTATAGGGAGCAAAGAGCCTACTGAGCTGGAAAATTCTTTGAGGGAAGTTTTCATATCTCCTACTTGAAATACCTAAAATCGTGTCCATCCTCAATCTGACAGACCGTTTCATAAATTAACTTGATGACACTTTCTACATCATCTTTGTGAACCATTTCCACAGTGGTATGCATATACTTCAGTGGAAGAGAAATCAAAGCTGAAGCAACTCCGATATCTGAATAAGCAAAGGCGTCTGTATCTGTGCCGGTTGATCGGGAAGCAGCTTGACGTTGAATCGGAATTTTATGGGCCTCAGCCACATCTATGATCATATCACGAACGTTGTTCTGAACAGCTGGACCATATGTAACAGCAGGCCCTTTTCCAGCCGTAGTATCGCCACTGGTTTTCTTGTCGTACATGGGTGACTGGGTATCATGGGTCACGTCAGTTACGATCGCCACATTTGGCTTGATTCGTCGCGACATCATCTCAGCTCCACGCAATCCAATCTCCTCCTGAACGGAATTAACGACATACAACCCAAAAGGCAGCTTCACTTTGTTCTCTGAAATTCGTCGAGCCACTTCAGCGATCATGAATCCACCCGCGCGATTATCCAAAGCACGGCCTACCAAGTATTTCTTATTCAACTCCATCAGTTCATCCTCGAAGGTCGCTACTGTACCCACATGGATTCCCATTTCCTCCACTTCTTTATCAGACTCTGCTCCCACATCGATGCATATGTTTTTAAGAGAAGGCGCCTCTTCTTTATCTTTTCGGACGTGGATAGCAGGCCAACCAAATACCCCCTTAACAGGCCCATTTTTGGTGTGTAGATTCACACGCATGGATGGCGCGATCTGATGATCTGATCCTCCATTGCGAACTACGTAGATATAGCCTTCTTTGGTGACATAATTCACAAACCAGCTAATCTCATCCGCGTGTGCTTCGATTACCATCTTGTAATCAGCTTCCGGATTAATTACGCCATAAACGCTACCATAGGTGTCCACTTCGTAGCTGTCAACGTACGGCTTGATGTAATCCAACCAAATTTTCTGCCCCTCCATTTCAAAGCCAGTTGGAGCCGCATTGTTAAGATATTTGAATAGGAAGTCGGTGCTTTTAGTATCCATGTTTTGATTTTAGGATTTTAGATTCTCTCGATTGGTCAAATCTACAATCGAATTAATCTAAAGCGGAATATTCCCGTGCTTCTTCTTCGGTAGTTTGTCCACTTTGTTTTCAAGCATTTCGAATGCCCCAATGAGCTTCTTTCTGGTATTGTGGGGAAGAATTACTTCGTCCACAAAACCTCGACTCGCGGCAATGTATGGGTTAGCGAATTTCTCCGTGTACTCATCTATTTTCTCCTGAAGCTTTTGATTGGAATCATCCGCCGCATCAATTTCTCTCTTGAAAATGATCTCAGCTGCCCCTTGCGCTCCCATCACGGCGATCTCAGCTGTAGGCCAAGCAAAATTCATATCTGCCCCGATATGCTTGGAATTCATCACATCATAAGCTCCTCCATAAGCTTTTCTGGTTATGACCGTGATCCGCGGCACTGTCGCCTCACTGAAAGCGTAGAGTAGTTTGGCCCCATTGGTGATAATGGCATTCCATTCCTGATCAGTACCAGGTAAGAATCCAGGCACGTCTTCCAGCACCAAAAGTGGGACATTGAAGCTATCACAGAAACGAACAAATCTCCCGGCCTTGGTGCTGGCATGAATATCCAAAACCCCGGCCATCTGCATGGGCTGGTTGGCAACAATCCCGATACTTCGCCCCGCCAACCTGCCAAATCCGCAAAGAATATTTTCAGCGAAATCCTTATGTACTTCCAGAAAAGATTCCCGATCAATAATGCCATAGATCACATCGTGCATGTCATAAGGCTGATTCGGGTTATCTGGAAGTATGTTATCAAGTTCATCTCTCGTTTCATCGCCCATATCATATTCCAAAGCAGGAGGCAGGTCCTCGCAATTCGATGGGATATAGCTCAGCAGTTTCTTGATTCGAAGGATACACTCCGCTTCGTTTTGACAGGCAAAATGTGTTACGCCACTTTTACTTGCATGCGCTTGAGCTCCTCCTAATTCCTCGCTCGTGACCTCCTCATTAGTCACCGTCTTCACCACGTTCGGGCCCGTCACAAACATGTAGCTGGACTTCTCCACCATAAAAATGAAATCAGTTATCGCCGGGGAATAAACCGCCCCCCCCGCACATGGTCCCAGAATTGCAGAAATCTGAGGCACCACACCAGAGGCTAATGTATTTCTGTAGAATATGTCAGCATAGCCACCCAGCGAAACCACTCCCTCTTGAATCCTTGCTCCCCCGGAATCATTCAGGCCAATGACCGGGTGTCCATTCTTCATGGCTAGGTCCATGATCTTCACGATTTTCTCCGCAAAAGTCTCAGAAAGCGAACCTCCAAAGACCGTGAAGTCCTGGCTAAAAACGTAAACCGTCCTACCCTCAATTGTTCCGTACCCAGTAACTACGCCATCGCCCAGAATTTTCTGTTTTTCCATTCCAAAATCCGTGGATCGATGGGTGACGAATTTTCCGATTTCCTGAAACGACCCTTTATCCAATAATAGATCTATTCGCTCTCTTGCGGTCAGCTTTCCTTTTTCATGCTGTTTGGCTATTCTCTTCTCACCACCTCCCACCATGGCCTCTTTATTCATGGTTTCCAATCTTTCGATTTTCTCCTGGGTGCTAACAATGAAACTGGCTGATTTTGGCTTCTCCTTGCTCATGAAAATGGGTTAATAAGGTGCCAAAGATATTGAAAGTTCAGACCTAATTATTCGGCACGGTTTATGATTATTCTTAGAAAAAATTATATTGCAAGAAGAATGAAGATCGCAGTAATAGACATGGGTACCAACACTTTTCACCTGGTGATTGCAGAAGTGAATGATGGTGAAGTGATTACACTTCATAAAGAGCGGACAGTTGTTCGTATCGGACAACATGGTTTACGGGACGGATGGATCACGTTGGAGGCTCAAACTCGTGCTTTAACCGCATTGAATAATTTCCGCCAAAAGATTGATGAATGCGGCATTAGAAAAATTTATGCGACAGCCACTTCGGCTATTAGAAGCGCGGCAAATGGTCTGGATCTGATTCAAATGATCAAAGACACCACGGATATCGATGTGAAAATTATTTCTGGACAGGAAGAAGCTACTTTCATTTTCGGAGGTACGAAACGTGCGGTGGATCTAGAGAAAGGCTGTTTTCTGATTATGGATATTGGTGGGGGCAGCATTGAATTCATCATCGCTAAAGATGGAGAAGCAATGTGGATGGAGAGTTTTGAGATAGGCGGTCAAAGATTGATCGATAATTTTCATAAAAACGATCCGATTACATTCGGTGAAATCCAAAACCTGGAGAGCTACTTCGACAAATCTCTGGAGAACCTTCACGAAGCTTGTAGAGTTTTCAAACCGACGACTCTGGTAGGGTCTTCCGGCACCTTTGATACACTTAGTGAAATTTATTGTCAGGAATCTGGTCTGGTTAGTGAATCTAAAACCGACTTACCCGTTTCTTTGGATCATTACCACGAATTACACGCAAGGCTCATCACTCTAACCCGAGACGAACGTCTGGCCATTCCCGGGATGATTGAAATGCGCGTGGAAATGATCGTGGTAGCCAGTGTTTTGATCTCTTATGTCATGAGGAGATACGATCTGACTGAGCTTAAAGCGTCTGCATACGCCCTTAAAGAAGGAGTCCTGTTTCATATTCTGGAAAGTCTTCAAGGATCTAAGACATTCAAAATGAAATAACAGAACTCCCCCCAGCCAAAAACTTAAAGCCCCGAAATATCCTTACCCTTTGGATACTTCACCTCAAAACTGAGTTGTAATTTGAATTGCTGTCCGGGGCTCAAAGTCACTGTCCAGTTTACCTCCCCGGTGTTCTCTTCCATCTTACCCCCATTTAGCCCCACATTCTCTACTTTGATATCTGAGTTTCGAGTCACGGGAATCTGATCCTGGATAGTAACAGAAATCTGCTTGGACTTATTATTCTTCAATGTGATTTCATAGACAATCGTCTCCTTATGGTTCGTGCCTATCGTTCGCTTAGAGGACAAATCGGTTAGCTTCTTTCGTTCGACCATAATGCCCGGATCGTACCCCAATGAGATTGGTAAATTATCAGCGGTGCTGTTCGGATCCATATAAGACTTACCCACATAGCCGCCCTCAAAGAAGATGTTGATCGGCCCTGGCAGCAAGACCAATTCGCCCCAGTTTCTGGCTTTTGCAATTAAGAACACCCTTGGTCGTAGCTTGGGGACGGTCTGATATTCATAGTCTGCATCGACTTCCTGTTTTCTGATGGTAACGTTCAGAGGTTTCTCTCCCGAATTGAGGGAATATGGCCTGTCCACTTCGTAATTGGTGTACATGGTCTTGGTCTCAGATGAAACAGCGATCTCGTCAATTTCAGGAGCCTCCTCGAAAACAATATCCGCTGCAGGAGCCGCCAGCCGCATATCGTTTGCATAGCCAGTAACCACAACTTCCTGCAAAGCATTCGAGGAAAATCTGTTGTTAAAGTCCAAATATTGTGGATTGAGTCTTGGCTTTATAATTCCAGCATTCGGATTTCCAGTGGAGAGAGTAAGATTGACATCCTTCCAATTTTCACCCGTATTCTGCGTGATAATCGCTTTGTAGTTCAGCTGCAGTTTCTCCCCCACATCTTCTGATCTGATGTCATACTCGGCTCTCCACCCTGCTGATCCCACCATGTACACGATTTCTAATTCAGCATTGGTGGCGGAAGCGACATCCACATTGACCACAATCTCCCCGGAGTTTTGCCGAAACTGAGAAGTACGATCGTTGTAATGGGCCTGTAACTTCTGAAGCTCCTTCCTTTTTTCTTTAGTCTGCTCACCTAACTCCAGTTGCTCATCTGAAATGGCATTGAGTCTGTTTCGATAATAAGTGGAAATTGTCTTTAGCTGTTCCAGACTTAGATTCTCTTGATTTCCGCCAATGCGCAGATTGGCCTCCAGCATGGTTCGTTCTGATTCCAACGCTCCGGTTTTGTTTACCAGTTTCCTTATGTCCAAATTGAGTTCATCGATCTGATCTTTGATATTCATCAGATCTTCTGGCAATTCATTCTCATTCAGGAAATTTTGACGTAACGATATTCCAAGAATGGTGAGCTTACCTGTTCCACGAACCTGGATATTGTTTCGGTCAACCATGGTAGAAACTCCAGTGAAAACCAGCTCCTGCTCGCCTGGTGATAAACTCAGCGAAGCTGTCCGGGTCACCTCCGCTTTGGTTTGGAAAACCGTCACCGACTTGACCTTGGAAGGATGATTCTTGGCTTGTACCGAAACGACAAAAAGTAGAATAAAAACGTAAACTAGATTTTTCATAATGTGCGTGTTTTTCTATCAAGATTCATAAAATAAGAAATTCCATAAAAGAATCTCGAAAAGATTGTCAAGTTAGATGGTTCACTGCTGTTTTCATCAATTACGTGGCATGGTGCCATTAAATTTGCCTGCTTAAATCAGCCGTCATGAATATTTCCGCAGAGCGACTTTTTGAATTCACTAAATCCATCCTGATGGGCATGGGGTGCCCCGAGAAAGATGCGCATCAGGGAGCTGAGGTGTTGATCAGCGCAGACCTTCGCGGAGTTGACTCTCACGGTGTGGCTCGTTTATCAGGATATGTTCGTTTGCATGAGAAAGGTCGTTTAAACCCGAAACCTGAAATCAAGATTGTTCATGAAACTCCGAGCACGGCAGTTGTAAATGGGGATGCAGGACTTGGCTTAGTGGTCGGCCCAAAGGCCATGAAGATTGCGTTGGAGAAAGCCGACAAAGTTGGAACCGGCTGGGTCGGAGTAAGAAATTCCAATCATTACGGTATTGCGGGCTACCACGCCATGATGGCACTAGAGAGAGATTGCATTGGTTGGTCGTTTACCAATGCCAGCCCATTGGTATCGCCAACCTTCGGGAAAGAAAGATTGCTTGGCACAAATCCAATCTCAGTGGCCATTCCTGCAAAAAATCAACCGCCATTTGTTCTTGACATGGCTACCACAACAGCCGCTAATGGGAAACTTGAAGTCCTGCAACGAAAAAATGAAGATGCCCCTTATGGGTGGCTCGCTGATGCTGAAGGGCAGGTCATCACTGACTCACACGGCCTGAAAAAAGGAGGCTCAATGTTGCCGCTGGGGGGCGATCGCATGCACGGCTCGCACAAAGGTTATGGACTGGGCGCACTCGTAGATATTCTTTCGGGTGTTCTTCCCGGGGCAAATTACGGTCCTTGGGTGCCTCCGTTTGTTTCCTTTATTGATCCTTTGGATGAAAAAGTTGGCGAAGGGCTTGGTCACTTCTTTGGAGCCATGCGAGTGGATGCATTCCGACCAGCAGATGAGTTCAAGGAGCACATGGATAATTGGATCGAGCGATTCAGAGAATCAGCGATCACATCTGGAAATGAGAAAGTCTTGATACCTGGCGATCCTGAGAGAGAGCTTACAGAGGAACGTCAAAAAAACGGACTCAATTTGCTCCCTGCTGTAGTTGAAGATTTGGAGAAGCTTGGAAAGAAATACCAGGTAAAACTGACCTAGTTATAGAACCCCAGCCACCAAGAATCCCAAGTAAGTTCCCAAACCCGATCCTAAAGAACCCGCCAAAATAGCCGGGAGAAGTAAGTCATTTCGATTGAAACTTTTGGCCAGTGCAAGGGCCGTACTCGCACCGCCCACATTTGCTTGAGACGCAATGGCGATAATGAACCAATCGGATTTTAGAATCAAGCCCATTAAGATTAGAAAGGTCCCATGAACCAAGACGATGAGCACAGTGAAAAGAAGAATGTCAAAAGCAAATGCTCCCACTTCCAATAGGGCAGATACCTCGCAAAATGCACCTACTACAACCAAGAAAAGATAGACTGAAAACATTCCTAAAAGTTTGGCGCCAGGCAATCGCTGAATCTGTTTCAATTGTGCTAGAACCAAAGCAATTGTGGTGAGAATCAGCACGGATGGCACTTCCCAATTCCATAATTTGGTCCATTCGGACAATAGGTCAGATAAGAGCAGTGCCGCAGCTCCAATGAAAAGCATGAGAGCGAGATTCATTGGATTCAAATGCTCTCGATCCTCATGGTCTAAATAAGATTTTCCCGGAACCTTTAAGATCGGATTTGGTTTGATCTTCATCATTATTGCCGGCAGGCTAAGCGTTATCATCATCCAGACGGCCGTTACGATGTTGTCAGCCACTACTACACCAGTATAAATCGCGCCTTCTCTGAGTATTCCATAATGAAGCGCCACAGCATTGAAATTGGCGCTACCTCCCGTGTACGTACCGGTCATCATCCCCGCTATCGCCGCATAATTTTCACCAAAAACTTGCTGATAGTCGATGGCTTGAAGTGCTACTAATACTCCAATCATGGTGCCCATGGAGCCCAGACAAAATGCCACCAGCATTGGAATACCGGCCTTTCTTAGTTCCTTCAAATTGACACCTAGCAAAAGGAAAAATATGCTAGCCGGGGCGACATACTTGAAAATCTGATTGTAAACCGGAGATGAATTAGACGCAGAGGGAATCAAGCCAGCATTGGCGAGGATTGCCCCCAGAATAATGACCAAAAGAGAACTACTTATGTGCTTCAGAAAGGTTTTCTTGCAAAGCCATTCGCTAACGAAAATCAGCGCAAACAGGACAGTCAGAATGTAAAGGGAATTCTGAATCATGAATCGGCAAGATAATCAATGACCAAAATCATCGGAGACAAAAAAAGCCCGACAAACGCCAGGCTTTCAGAAGTTTTTGATCTTCCCCTAGAATCCAAAGGCAAATCCTGCCCGGATCGACAAGGGGGAAGCGTAAGGCTGAGGAAGTTCATTTGGATCGTATAGTACGTTGTAAAGTGCCAACAAGAAGAAGCCCGCATTTCTCCCAACGTTTTCTTGGTAGCCACCTCCAAGCCAAAGGGCATTGTAGCCATCTCTTTCGGTGGTCAGGTTTCCTTCTGAGTCCACGCCTGTGGCGTACTCGTAATTTAAGTATTCAAACTCCGCATGCGCAAAATATTCATCGATCTGAAATCTTGTGAACGGTGCAATTCCATAGTTGCTATAACTCGCCTTACCGAAACTGGTATTCGTGCTCACATACTGATAAGTGAAACTAGTCCCAACGGAAAACGGATCGGTGATTTTATATCCGACCAACGGACTGGCGCTAACTGAGGTGTGATCTGTACCAATACTCAGCCCAAAACCGCCTCCGAAGTACCACTTGTCCATTCCGCCTCCACCACTTCTATACTGGGCCTCAGCAAACTGAACCATCCCGAGAATACAGGCAAATACGAATAACTTTCTCATAGCGTAAGATTTAGTCTTTAGTTTCTTCAACAATTATATACACGTCTTCACTATCCTTCTTCATCAGGTATTTTTCCCGAGCAAGTTTTTCCAAAGCCTCTTCATCCGTCAAAAGCGCTTCACGATCATTCTTTACTTCCAGGATTTTGTCCTCATAAAACTCCTTAGACTCCCTAAGCTCTCTATTCTTTTTAGAAAGTTTACTCTGGGTAAAGAGGTCATTGGAATCAAAAAAAAGCAACCAAAGCAAAAAGAAGAACCCTACCAGAAAGTAGAAACTCTTGAAGAACTTAGGCACTCGATCGAGAAATTTCATTGGAATAAAGGTAAAAAAAAGAGCCGACTAGCGGCTCTAAAAAATTATTTAGCTGGGTAAACGGCTATCTCACCGAGCTCCTCTTCTATCCTCAGGAGTTGGTTGTATTTTGCCATTCTATCAGATCGGGAACATGACCCTGTCTTGATCTGTCCGCAATTCGTTGCAACAGCAATATCGGCAATTGTGTTGTCCTCCGTCTCACCTGAACGATGGGAAACCACGGCAGTCCAACCTGCTTTGTGAGCCATTTCGATAGCTGCCAATGTCTCTGACAATGTTCCAATTTGGTTCACCTTAATCAAAATGGAATTTGCAGCTTTCTCTTCAATTCCTCTCTGTAGGAACTTCACGTTCGTCACTAAAAGATCGTCACCTACCAATTGGCACTTATCACCAATCTTAGCGGTCAATTTTGACCAACCTTCCCAGTCGTTTTCATCACAGCCATCTTCGATGCTGTCGATAGGGTAGTTTTCAACTAAAGATGCCAGATAATCCACTTGCTCGTCGACTGATCGAATCTTTCCAGAGTCACCTTCGAATTTCTTGTAATCGTACTTTCCATCTGAGAAGAACTCTGATGAGGCACAATCCAAAGCAATCGTCACCTCCTCGCCAGGCTTGTAACCAGCTTGCTTAATTGCAGCCAACACACTTTCCAATGCTTCTTCTGTTCCTCCGGCAAAATTCGGTGCAAAACCGCCTTCATCACCAACTGCAGTGCTCAGGCCCTTGTTATGAAGAATCTTTTTCAGGTTATGGAAAATTTCCGAGCCCATTCGCATGGCTTCAGTGAAGTTTGGCGCTCCCACAGGGCGAATCATGAATTCCTGAAACGCGATAGGCGCATCAGAGTGCGATCCTCCGTTGATGATGTTCATCATTGGCACAGGAAGGGTTTTGGCATTTGCTCCTCCGATGTATCGGTAAAGAGACTGTCCTGTTTCCATGGCTGCAGCTTTGGCCACAGCAAGTGAAACGCCAAGAATGGCATTGGCTCCCAGCTTAGACTTGGTGTCTGTTCCATCCAATTCAATCATGGCCTGATCGATGGCATTTTGCTCATCTACCGGATAACCGATGACTTCAGGAGCAATAAGATTATTGACATTATCAACGGCCTTCAAGACCGCTTTCCCCATATAGTGCTTACCTCCATCTCGGAGTTCAACAGCCTCATTTTCACCAGTCGATGCTCCGGACGGAACCGCTGCTCGGCCGATGAATCCATTCGTAGTAGTCACATCAACCTCAACAGTTGGATTACCTCTCGAATCAAAGATTTGACGTGCGTGTACGCTTTCAATTACGCTCATAATTTTTAGTTTTTTAGTAGTTCTAAGAAATC
This sequence comes from Cyclobacteriaceae bacterium, assembly GCA_965212145.1. Lineage (GTDB taxonomy): Bacteria > Bacteroidota > Bacteroidia > Cytophagales > Cyclobacteriaceae > JAAEPI01. The sequence continues at coordinate 127,075 of CBDBUY010000010.1, forward strand.
GTCAAACAAGTACCGGGAATCGTGGGGACCGGGACTTGACTCGGGATGATGTTGCACTGAAAAAGCGGGTTTATTTTTAAGTCGCAAACCCTCGACTGTCTTGTCATTTAGGTTGACATGAGTAAGCTCAGCTTCATCAGATGATTCCAATGATTCCATACTCACTGCGAAACCATGATTCTGCGAGGTAATCTCACTGAATCCGGTTTTTAAATTTTTTACTGGACTGTTCAGACCTCTGTGTCCATGATGCATTTTGAAGGTTTCGATACCCACTGCCCTGGCCAACAATTGATTACCCAAACAAATCCCAAAAAGTGGTTTATTGGAATCCAGGATTTCCTTCACCGTCTCAACTGCGTAATCCATTGCCGCCGGATCTCCAGGCCCATTAGACAGGAAATATCCATCAGGATTCCACTTTTCAATTTCAGAAAATTTAGTCTTAGCAGGAAACACCTTCAGTTGGCAATCACGATCCGTAAAGTTCTTGAGGATGGAGCGCTTTACGCCGAAATCCAACACCGCCACTTTCTTACCAGAGTTGCCTTCGCCCAAATCGTACGCTTTCTTTGATGTAACCTCAGATGAAAGTTCAAGGGAGGCCATGTCTGGCACTTTGTCAAGCTCCTTTTGTAGTTCTGCCACTTCAAAAATCTCAGAGGAAATGATCGCGTTCATCGCTCCAGATTGTCTGATATGCCTCACGAGCTTTCGTGTATCCACACCACTGATTCCGACAGTGTTTTGCTTATTCAAAAAGTCATCCAGACTACCTTCAGCTGCTGGTCGGCTGTGACCTTCACTAAATTCATTAACCACTAAGCCTTTAATGGATGTATGATTCCACTCATTTTCATCCTGATGTACACCGTAGTTTCCAATGTGCGAGACAGTATTGACGATTATTTGACCGAAATAGGATGGATCCGTGTAGATTTCCTGATAGCCGGTCATTCCAGTATTGAAGCAAATTTCTCCACCAGATGTTCCTTCTTTTCCAATGGAGAGACCTTCATAAATAGAGCCATCCTGAAGGAGAAGGACAGCTCTTTTCTTGGTAGGTGTTTTCATTGACCGCAAAAATAGGACAAGGAAACCTTAGAGGCGAACTAATTTGACATTATCAAATTGACAACTTCTATTCTTTTATGATTTTTCCGGAAATCACTTTATCTCCCATTTCCAGATTAAGAATATAGAGCCCTTCTTGCAAGGAATTTATATCGAATAGCCTTCTCAGGGACAATGTAGTTTTTTCAGTAGTCATTCTTTTGATGAGTTTTCCTGACTCCAAAGAATACACTTCAATTTGTACCGTTCCGAAATAGTCATTTATTAAATCCAGATTCAAGGTATTCTTGACAGGATTCGGAAAAACTTTGATGCCATTCTTTTCCATTGTCCCAATGCCCAAAGCATCAGATGGGTCATCTAAAATATTTATCGAAAATGGCCTGGAAATCACATGGCCTTCTGAATCTTCAGATAGAACCACAATAGTGTAACTTGTTTCTAGTTCGAAATCAAAGACCTCAGCTGAAAGTAACTGATCCTCATTTATCGAAAATTTGTCAGCCGATGTGCTGGTACTTAACGAATAAGAATGTACCGCATCGTCTACATCGATTGTCGTGAAAGTGCCAACTAAAGCACCCACGGATAGATTCTCCATAATCTCGTCTGAATCTAATGTGATATCAGTAGGTGGAAGATTCGGAGACGTAATTCTAAAATTGTCCAAGGCAAACCCTTCATCATCCACTGCCTCATCCGATTTAAAAATAAAAGCGAATTGGACCCCACTCTCAGTCGTTAAAAAGGAGACATCAATAGTGGCTTCAACAAAAGAGCCATTCGTACTGCCTTGCCATGCATTATGTCCGAATACATTGGCATTTCCCGGATACCAATTGGCCGTGTTACTGTCATCAAACAATACGGTAAAACCAGAGGAATTACTAGTTCTATAGCCCAAAACCACTCCATCCCAATCGGATTCAATACTGTAATTAATATCAAAGGAGATTGATGCACTTGTTAACCCAGTCAGATCAAAATAAGGACTGGTCAAAACAGCGGCATGGTTGTTTGGGTAGTTTCCATCCAAATCCGTCATCCAAGCGGCATTTCCATCCGACACGGAGGAAAGGTTAGTTTGAGATGGCACACCTCTTTCCCAAATGCCTGTTCCCGTCCATTCATCCGACGAATCTTCAAAACTCGTTGCGTACGGAAATGATGATAGCGGAACGATGCTCTCTATCTCCTTTTCGAAACTGTTATTTCCTGTTTCTTCATCGCCAGTGAGTTCAACCTCAACTCTCAAAGTATAAATTCCAGCGCTGCTGAAATTCACTTGCTGTGAAAAAGTATGCGTGTATGAGTCTAAGGTCTCAATCAAAGATGTTACTTGGTCGGTTACCACAAGGGCATTGTTTACATACAAAGAAAGATCGTACTGATTTTGAGCCGACATCCCACTATTTACCACGACGGCTTCAACTGATTCCTCCCCTAACACACCAGAGACAGGTGAGGAAATGGTAGTAACAGTGAGGTCATTTTGCAGTACATTTTGAATCTCATAGGTGTTACTGACTATGCCATTTCCATGCGTTCCCGCTGCAATGAATCCATCAAGCTTTGTTGCAAAATGCTCGACAACAACGCTTCCTATATTATTTGGATCTTCCTGTACCCAAATGGTGCTCAACCCGTTTAACTCTTGGACGGAGAACAAACCAGAGCTTGTTCCCACAAAGTAATGATCGCCATTTCCTATAATGGCTGCCGTACGTACAGAAGGACCACTGCCAGATCCATCTGAGTTTTCTTCCAAATTACCGGAAATATCAATCCACGTTTCGCCTCCATCAGTGGTATGAAATACACTTGGGATCGAGTAGTTTGAATAGCAGATCATTATTTCATTTGCATTGTAAGGATTCACTGCAACTCCTGATATGTATCCCACTGGAAGATTGGATCCTGAAATGTTGGTGATAATGGGATCTCCTGCCGGGTCATTGATTTTAATCACTTGCCCACTGGACGTCCCCAGAATAACTTGGTTGAAATTGGTCACCCCAATTTCGCTAATCACCCCACTCGCACCTAAATCGATCTCAGTCCAGCCTGTAGTAGAGGAACCGGAAAGCGCTTCAGTATTGACGAACAAGCTAGGGGCACCTCCCAGATAGAAAATATTATCATCTATAGGATCCAGATAAAAAGGAGTGATGAAAAGGCTCGTAGAATAACCAGATGCCGGAGCGAAATTGAAAAAACCGGTAGGTGAATGACTGGAAGCACTAGGATAGGTAACCCTGTAAATATTAGCATTTTGGGAAGACATCCAGCGAGTGGTGCCATCCGAACTGAATGCACTATAGGCTCCATCACCGCCATACTGATCAGTCCAAGTGAATCCAGGGTCTGTCGAGGTGGTCAGCCAGGTGCTGTTGTCTTGAAAACCTGACATGATCTGATCGCCGGGTCCAACAGAAATCGCATAACTCTGCGAGGTAAGGTATCCATTGTTTTTCCATATCCAGTCGACGGTCTCATTGTTCCCATTCTCCGTTACATCTCGGACGTCAAGGGTCAGTTGCACTCCACCGTCATTTCCCGAAAGTGCCTTATCCTCGGAAAGAAATACGAACGAATGTTGATCAGGATGCTGATTGGTATAAAGGCCGTATGATTGATTGGTTGCAGTATAACCTCCAATCCAACTAGTATTGGTTGTTGTAGAAAATCCATCTGTGGATGCAAAAAGGTTTGTGCCGCCTATGATTACAAAATCTTCATCATCCGGCTTAACCTTAATAAGCAAGTCATATCCTCCTTGACTATTAAAATTTCCTGTCAATCCACCAAGCTGAGGAATCTGGTTAGATCGGTCCTCCCAGTTTCCGATTCCATTTTCATCAAAATCATCAGAACGATCATACCTCCAGAGCAGGTGTCCACTCGAGTGATTATCATCCAAGCCAATTACATATAAAATATTCTCATTGCCAGGAGCAAGGGCCACTTCCTTCCTCCTTCCTCCGACTCTCGGAAAACTCGGTTCCTCGGATGTAATTTCTGTCCAGTTTGTGCCGTTATCCTCTGACTCCCATATGCCATTGCTAGCGATTGAAGCATAGATAATGCCCGAGCTGGATACGGTAACATCTGTCCATGTACCTTCAGGCTTATCCAGTATTTCTTCAAAAGTCATTCCACCATCCTCCGATTGACTAATACCGCCATAATTCGCGACGATGATATTTCCGTTTACACGATTAACAACTACTTCATAATTGTAATCAAAATCATGATCGAATGACTCGGGTATATTGGTCGAAGTACTTGGAAGTAAACTCCACGTAAGTCCACCATCGGTTGATTTGAAAATTCCATCTCCTCTATATGGGGCACCTGAAGCGCCTGCGGAGTTACCCGTGATCTCACCCGTCCCGTAGTACCAAGTGTCTTCGTGTCCTGCCCGAGTATCCTGAGCGATACAGCTCACGCTCTGTAATGCATTCGCATCCGTCACTTTCGTCCAAGAATCCCCTTGGTCAACACTTCGCCAGAGCCCACCAGAAACACCACCTGCTAGAATGACATTTTCGTCACGCACGTCGACGGCTAACGCTCGCGTCCGGCCTCCGACGTTGTACGGCCCTCTATTGATCCATGAGGAACTAGTTCTATGTTCATTCGTAGAAAAATTCTTCTCCATAAAGGCGTGTTCCTTTTGGAAAACACCAGAGGGTATTTTCTTTGTTTTAGGATTCTGAAGTCTCAATAGCTCGAAATCAAATCTAGCTTGAGGATCATCTTTGCTCTCTTGTGCAGAGAGATTAAAAATGATCAATGAAAGAAGTATTAAAATGATATGCTTCATGGACTGGGGAAATATTCTGGATTAATTGAAGCCGCAAATAAGTAAATAAATTGCAGAATTTCAGAAAAATGGCTACCTAGCAATTTTGGTTGATAGATGACTAAAAGTAATAAACCCAAATATCTCGCTGATTGGAATCAAAAGCCTGGCACGATCAGCAAATCCGAGAATGAAATTCGAATTTATCCACATGACTTAATCGCTCTAGTTCATAAGAAGAAAGGACTGGATCAAGCCGGTAAGCTTGCGACGAAGTTGCTAACCAAGAAATATGATAAGATATTTGAAGATTTAAAGGCATAAAAAAAGCCAACCTCACGGTTGGCTTTTTAATGCTATACACTGAAATGTTTTATTTCTTTTCCTCTTCTTCAGAAGAGTCTGAACTTTCATTTTCATCCGCTTTAGCTTCGGGCTCTTCGGTGGCAACTTCAGCTTTCACTTCCTCTACTTCTTCAGCAACCGCTTCCTCGGCCTTCACTTCCTCAGGAGTTTCCTCCTTCACTTCAGCTGGTATTGTCTCGGCAGTGGATTCATCCTTCTTCTTTCCACCTCTTCTGGATCTTCTGGATTTTTTAGCTGGCTTGTCTTCAAGCATCAACTCATTGAAATCCACTAGCTCCATCATGCACATCTCAGCACTGTCACCGTATCTGGTCTCAGTCTTGATGATGCGCGTGTAACCACCAGGTCTAGTAGCTACTTTCTCAGCAACCGAACCAAATAGCTCAGTTACTGACTCTTTATCCTGAAGGTAAGAGAATACCACTCTTCTAGAATGGGTCGTATCTGACTTAGCCTTGGTTATGATTGGCTCAATATATTTCCTCAAGGCCTTTGCTTTAGCCACAGTCGTATTAATACGCTTGTGTTTGATCAGCGAAGAAGCCATGTTAGAAAGCATTGCCTCTCTATGGGCTGTCTTTCTTCCGAGGTGATTAAATTTCTTACCGTGTCTCATTTTATTATTCTTCTTCCAATTTGTACTTAGACAAATCCATTCCGAATGTCAGGTTTTTGTCCGCAACCAACTGCTCCAACTCAGCCAATGATTTCTTTCCGAAGTTTCGGAATTTCATCATATCGCTGATTTCCAATTGTACCAGATCTCCCAATGTTCTGACTTCAGCTGCCTTCAGGCAGTTATAAGCTCTGACAGAAAGGTCTAGATCATTCAATTGTGTCTTGAGAAGTTTTCTCATGTGAAGTAACTCCTCATCCACTTGCTCAGGCTCACCTGGCTCATGTGTATCCATGATCATGTTCTGATCAGAGAACAACATGAAGTGTTGGATCAAAATGTGAGCCGCACTTTTTAGAGCATTTTCAGGGTGAATAGAACCGTCTGTCTCGATATCCAAGATCAACTGCTCGTAATCCGTCTTTTGCTCTACACGCGTGTTTTCTACACTATACTTCACATTCTTGATAGGCGTGAAGATGGAATCGATGGCAATGTAGCCAACATGTTCATCTCCTGTCTGATTGTCATCAGAAGCTACATACCCTCTACCTTTCTCCACCATCAATTCGATTTCGAACTTGGCACTTTTGTCCAAGTTTGCAATGACGTGATCAGGGTTAAGAATTTCGAACGAAGTAGTCGCCTTGGCTAAATCTCCAGCTTTCAATTCAGTTTGGTTACCTACCTGAAGAGTGATTTTACCATCAACTACATCAGCGATCTTCTTAAAGCGAACCATCTTCAGGTTTAAGATGATCTCAGTAACATCTTCTACGACCCCCTCGATAGTTGAGAATTCATGCAACACACCAGGAATCTTGATTCCGGTGATTGCATATCCCTCCAAAGAGGAAAGTAAAATTCTTCTCAACGCGTTACCGACTGTAACGCCATAGCCTTTTTCCAATGGTTTGAACGTGAATAGACCGTGAAAATCATCAGCCTTTTCCATTACAACCTTATCAGGCATTTGAAATGCGAGAATCGACATATCTTATTCTTTATTTGTTATTATTTCGAGTACAATTCAACTATCAACTGCTCCTTGATATTCTCAGGAATATCATCCCTCATTGGTACGCTTACAAACGTTCCGTTCATATCTGTTCCGTCCCACTCCAACCAAGGAAAACCTTTTCTATTGGCAACACTTTCAGTGATAGCCTGTAGGGATTTAGATTTTTCTCTAACACCCACTACGTCACCAGGTCTCAGTGTATATGAAGGAATGTTAACCACTTCACCATTTACTGTGATGTGCTTGTGTCCAACCAATTGTCTTGCTCCTCTTCTCGTAGGTGCAATTCCTAATCGGTAAACCGTATTGTCTAATCTAGACTCCAAAAGTTGCAATAGGATCTCTCCTGTAATACCACTCTTTCTTGAAGCTTTGTCGAAAATGTTCGCAAATTGACGCTCCAATACACCATAAGTGTATTTTGCTTTTTGCTTTTCAGCTAGCTGGATAGCGTACTCCGATTGCTTTTTTCTTCTTCCTCGGCCATGCTGCCCAGGAGGATAAGCCTTCTTTTGGAGTGCTTTGCTGTCCCCGAATATTGGTTCATTGAACTTTCGGGAAATCTTCGACTTTGGGCCTGTATATCTTGCCATTTATCGTAAATCTTTATTCGATTAAACTCTTCTTCTCTTAGGTGGTCGGCATCCATTGTGAGGAAGCGGAGTGACATCAGTGATGGTCACTACTTCGATTCCCAAATTTTGGATGGACCGGATGGCAGATTCTCTACCAGATCCAGGGCCTTTCACAAAAACATCAACCTTTCTTAGTCCTAGATCATAGGCCTTTTGTCCACAATCCTGTGCTGCTACCTGAGCTGCGTAAGGAGTGTTTTTCTTAGACCCTCTGAAGCCCATCTTCCCGGCTGACGCCCATGAGATGACTTGCCCCTGATTGTTCGTGACGGACACGATGATGTTGTTAAAGCTCGCCTTTATGTGGACTTGTCCTGTGGACTCCACATTTACGACTCTCTTTTTCGCTTTATCTTTTCTTTTTTCTGCCATGTCAGTTATTACTTAACAGCTTTCTTCTTGTTAGCAACAGTTTTTCTCTTACCCTTTCTAGTTCGAGAGTTATTCTTGGTTCTTTGTCCACGAACTGGAAGTCCCTTTCTGTGTCTCAAACCGCGATAGCATCCAATATCCAAAAGTCGTTTGATGCTCATTTGCACCTCTGACTTAAGTACACCTTCTACCCTGAAGTTTTCACTTATGATATTCCTGATCTTGGTAGCTTCATCATCATCCCATTCGCCTACTTTCTTGTTCAGGTCAATGCCAGCTTCTGCCAGAATTTTCTGTGCTGAACTTCTACCAATGCCGAAAATGTAGGTAAGACCAACCTCACCTCGCTTGTTATCCGGAATATCAACTCCTGCTATACGAGCCATAATTATCCTTGTCTTTGTTTAAACTTCGGGTTCTTCTTATTAATTACGTAGAGCTTTCCCTTTCTTCGGATGACTTTGCAGTCAGCGCTACGCTTCTTTACGGATGCTTTTACTTTCATTAGTTCCGTTATTTATATCTGTATACTATTCTACCTTTTGTTAAATCGTAAGGTGACATTTCTAGTTTCACCTTATCTCCTGGTAAGATTTTGATGTAGTGCATCCTCATCTTACCTGAAATGTGTGCAATCACCACATGACCATTCTCTAGCTCCACTCTAAACATTGCGTTTGACAATGCTTCGATGATTGTACCGTCTTGCTCTATGGATGCCTGCTTTGCCATTATGCTGCTGCCGTTCTTCCTTTAATTCTACCAGAACTCATCATTCCTTCATAGTGTCTCATGAGCAAATAGCTCTCGATCTGCTGAAGGGTATCCAATATCACCCCAACCATAATCAAAAGAGAGGTGCCACCGTAGAACTGCGCAAAGTTTCCTTCTACTCCGCCAATCATGGCAAAAGCGGGAAGAATTGCAATCACTGCCAAGAAAATTGAACCTGGAAGAGTGATTCTTGACAGAATCGTATCTATAAACTCTGAGGTTTGTTTTCCAGGTTTCACACCCGGAATGAATCCTCCATTTCGTTTCATATCATCAGCCATCTGATTTGGATTGATCGTGATAGCTGTATAGAAGAATGTAAACACTATGATCAGAATCGCGAAAGTCAGATTGTACTGCCACGACGTGAAGTCTGAAAATGTGGTCACGATTGATTGAGCTGTATCGCTGTTCTCTGCCCAGAATCCTCCAACCATCGCTGGCAAGAACATTAAAGACTGTGCGAAAATGATCGGCATCACACCTGAAGCATTAACCTTCAAAGGAATATACTGTCGTTGACCTCCGTATACCTTGTTTCCAACAACCTGCTTGGCATAGGACACAGGCACCCTTCTTACTGCTTGTACAAGTGCTACCGTTACCAACACTACAAAGAACAGAGCAACAATCTCCAATGTGAAGATCAAGAAGCCGCTCATTCCTTTCGCATAGAATTCTGCTAGGATACTTCCAGGGAATCGTGCAATGATACCTACCATAATAAGTAGGGAGATACCATTTCCAATTCCTTTATCAGTAATTCTCTCTCCTAACCACATACAGAAAATCGTTCCTGATGCCAACATGATCATGGATGACATTCTGAACATGAACGGGCTAAGGTTTGTATTGATGGCCTCAGCTGGCACATATGCAGTTAGGTAAGGAATGGATTGAGCCAAACAAATACCAATGGTTAAAACTCTGGTGATCTGATTGATCTTTTTTCTTCCACTGTCACCCTCCTTTTGTAGCTTTTGGAAATAAGGAACCGCTACCGTCATTAACTGCAACACAATGGATGCGGAGATATACGGCATGATACCTAATGCAAAAACCGAAGCTCTACTAAACGCACCTCCTAAGAAAGTATCAATGAATCCAAGGATACCGCTTTGATCTGCTGCTGCAGAAGCGAGCACATCCGGATCCAAACCGGGCAGAACCACAAAGGATCCAATACGGAAAATCACTAACAATCCAAGAGTAGTCAGGATTCTGTTTCGAAGCTCCTCAATGGAAAAGATGTTCTTTATAGTCTCGAAGAACTTTTTCATTACTTAGCAGCTTCTTCTGATGTTTCTACTTTTTGAGTTGTTTCAATAACCGAAACAGATCCACCAGCCTTCTCAATTGCTTCTTGCGCTGATTTAGAGAATTTATGAGCGGATACAGTCAACTTAGCCTTCAGTTCGCCTCTTCCCAAGACTTTAACTAAGTCACCCTTTCCGATCAAGCCATTGGCAAGAAGGATTTCAGGAGTTACCTCCTTTACTTTCTTGTTATCCGCCAATTCCTGTAGTGTATCCAAGTTGATTGGCTTGTTCTCAATTCTGTTATTGTTTTTGAAGCCGAATTTTGGCACCCTTCTTTGAAGTGGCATTTGTCCTCCTTCAAAACCAATTTTTCTGGAATATCCAGATCTTGACTGAGCTCCTTTGTGTCCTCTCGTGGACGTACCTCCTCTACCGGAACCTTGTCCTCTTCCTACTCGCTTCGACTTTTTCGTTGAGCCTGATGCAGGCTTTAATGATTCCAGTTTCATAGCTCTTTTACTTCTATAAGGTGACTCACCTTATTGATCATACCAGCGATCTGAGGTGTCAAATCTTTTTCTACCGTACGGTTCATTTTACCAAGACCCAAAGCCTGCATGGTGCGAACTTGATCTCCTGGTCGTTTGATTGCGCTTTTAACCTGCGTAATCTGAACCTTTGAAGTTTTTGCCTTTGCCATCTTGATTAACCGTTAAAAACTTTATCTAACTCTACGCCTCTTTGCTTAGCAATTGCGTAAGGGTCTCTCATTTTATTAAGCGCGTCAAAAGTTGCTTTAACCACGTTATGTGGATTCGAAGAACCTTTTGACTTAGCTAGCACGTCGTGTACTCCAGCGCTTTCGAAAACGGCACGCATCGCACCACCGGCGATCACTCCTGTACCGGGAGCAGCTGGTTTCACAAGTACCAAACCTCCACCATACTTACCCAGAACTTCATGAGGAACTGTTCCCTTGAAAACAGGAACTCTCACTAAGTTTTTCTTGGCATCATCGATACCCTTGGTGATAGCGTCAGTTACTTCGTTTGCTTTTCCAAGCCCGTATCCTACGACTCCATTTCCATCTCCTACTACCACAATGGCAGAGAAACTGAATCTACGTCCACCTTTCACTACTTTGGCTACACGCTTGATCGCTACAACGTTCTCCTTGAGATCGATCTCACTCGCCTTAACCGCTTTTATATTGCTCTGTGACATTTTCTAGCTTAAAATTTTAATCCGGCTTCTCTTGCTCCTTCAGCGAAGGCTTTCACTTTACCGTGGTATGGATAGCCATTTCTATCAAACACCACCTTCTCTATCCCTGCAGCCTTGGCTTTTTCACCAAACTTCTTTCCGACCTCTTTTGACACTTCCACATTCACTTGCTCTTTTCCTAGTTCTTTGGAAGAGGCGGCAGTCAATGTGTGACCTTTCAGATCATCAATCAACTGAGCGTAAATCGCTTTATTACTCTTGAAGACAGAAAGTCGTGGCATCTCAGCTGTTCCGCTGATATTCCTACGTATCCCTTTCTTTATTCTAGTTCTTCTTTTTAGTTTACTGAAAGCCATGTTCAATATTATTTAGCAGCTGTCTTACCAGCTTTTCTTCTTACTTGCTCACCAAGGAATCTGATACCCTTTCCTTTGTAAGGCTCCACTTTTCTCATTGATTTGATTTTTGCTGCAACAGCTCCAACCAGTTGCTTATCAATACCCTCAACAGTCACCTTAGGATTCTGTCCCTTTACCATTTCCGCACTTACCTTGATTTCTTCTGGTACAGCAAGAAATATGTTGTGTGAATATCCAAGGTTCAATTCAAGAACACTTCCCTTGGCGTCCGCTTTATAACCAACTCCAACCAACTCCATTTCCTTCTTGTATCCCTCGGTAACACCAATAACCATATTGTTTATTAGTGATCTACTCAGGCCGTGCATGGCCTTGTGTCTTTTTTGCTCAGTAGGTCTATTAACTGTGAGCTCTCCATCTTCGACCTTCACTTCCATGTCCGCATCGATATGCTGCGTAAGTTCGCCTTTTGGCCCCTTTACGACAACATCTGTTCCCTTCACTTCGATGGAAACTCCTTCCGGAATACTAATTGGTGCTTTTCCTATTCGTGACATTTCTCAATCAATTAATAAACGTGACAAAGTACTTCACCACCCACATGCTCTTTTCTCGCTTCTTTGTCTGTAATCACTCCCTTAGAGGTAGACAAAATCGCAATTCCTAACCCGTTCAATACTCTTGGAAGGTTTTCAGAATCCGTATACTTTCTCAAGCCCGGCTTACTAATTCTTTCCAAGTGTGTAATGGCGGATTGTTTAGTCTGAGGATTGTATTTTAAAGCAATCTTGATGACGCCTTGCTTATTGTCATCCTCAAATTTGTAATTACGTATGTAACCCTTGTCCATAAGAACCTTAGTCAATTCCTTTTTAAGGTTAGATCCAGGAATCTCTACAATGCGATGATTTGCTTTTATCGCATTACGAATTCGGGTTAAAAAATCTGCAATCGGGTCTGTTACCATTGTCTTTCACACTTAAGCCCTTCTTTGAAAAGGGCTGCAAAGTTAAATATTTTATCTTATTCTGAAAACCTGTTTACCAACTTGCTTTAGTCACTCCAGGAATTTTTCCTTGGGACGCCATTTCTCTAAATGTCACCCTGGAAATTCCAAATTTCCTCATGTAGCCCTTTGGTCTTCCAGTCAGTTTACATCTGTTGTGCAAACGGACCGGAGAAGCGTTTCGAGGAAGTTTATCCAACGCCTCGTAATCACCAGCTGCTTTAAGCGCTGCTCGCTTCTCAGCAAATCTGGCAACAAGTTTTTCTCTTTTTCGCTCTCTAGCTTTTATGGAAGTTCTGGCCATAATTCAGTATTAGTTTTGAGAAGGTTTAACAAATGGCATCCCGAAGGCTGTCAACAATGCGAAACTCTCCTCATCGGTTTTGGCGGTTGTCACAAATGTGATGTCCATACCAGAAATCTTATTTATTTTCTCGATGCTGATTTCAGGGAAAATGATCTGCTCCTGTACGCCAAGCGTGTAGTTGCCCCGACCATCAAATCCTTTTGCTTTTACTCCTCTAAAGTCTCTTACTCTTGGAAGAGCTACAGTAGTCAGTCTGTCAAGAAATTCGTACATCTTGTCTCCACGAAGAGTCACTCGCGCTCCAATCGGCATTTCTTCTCTCAACTTAAAGTTTGAGATGGATTTCTTAGCCTTAGTAGCTACTGCCAACTGACCTGTGATTTGAGTCAATTCTTCGATCCCAACATCAATCAATTTCTTGTCAGCAACAGCGGCACCTATTCCTTTGTTGATCGAAATCTTCGTCAACTTAGGCACCTCCATCACAGATGAATATTGGAATTTCTCCTTTAATGCAGGGACAATTTCCTCTCTGTATTTGTCTTTTAATCTCGGACTAGCCATTAGTGATAAATTCTCCTGATTTCTTAGCGTATCGCTGAAGCTTACCCTCAGCATTCAATTTTCTACCAACTCTTGTAGCATCTCCTGAAGAAGGATCTACGACCATCAAGTTACTGATGTGAATGGCAGCTTCTGTTTCTTTGATTCCACCTTCCGGGTTGGAAGCAGATGGCTTTTGGTGCTTAGTGACCAAGTTTGCCCCTTCTACAATCGCTCTGTACTTCTCAGTATTTACTTCGAGTACTTTACCCGTCTTTCCTTTATCATTTCCGGCGATCACTTTTACAGTGTCTCCTTTACGAATATGAATTTTCATTGCCTTGCTCATGATTAAAGTACTTCTGGTGCCAGTGAAACAATCTTCATGAATTGCTTCTCTCGCAATTCTCTAGCTACCGGGCCGAAGATTCTTGTTCCTCTTGGCTCGCCAGCTTCATTCAAAAGAACCGCTGCATTATCCTCAAATCGGATATATGAGCCATCCTTTCTCTTAACTTCTTTCTTGGTGCGTACCACCACTGCTTTAGATACAGTTCCTTTTTTAAGGCTTGAAGATGAAAGTGCAGATTTTACACTTACTACGATCTTGTCACCAACAGAAGCATATCTCTTCCTGGTACCTCCCAAAACTCGGATGCAAAGCACCTCCTTGGCGCCACTGTTGTCCGCAACTGATAGTCTTGATTCTTGTTGTACCATTTTATTTCGCTCTTTCTACGATTTCTATTAATCTCCAACGCTTGTTCTTGCTCAATGGACGAGTCTCCATGATTTTAACTGTATCGCCAATGTTACAATCATTGGTTTCATCATGGGCTGTGAACTTGCTTGTCTTCTGCACGAACTTTCCGTAGATAGGGTGCTTTTCTTTTCTTTTCACAGCCACGGTGATGGTCTTTTGCATTTTGTTGCTGACCACTTCTCCGACACGCTCTTTTCTAAGATTTCTCTCCATCGCCTTATGCGTTATTAATTTCTTTAGCCTTGATTTCCGTCTGAATTCGGGCGATTAACTTCCGGGATTCACGGATTTTCATTGGATTCTCAATGGGTGTGATGCTATGGGCAAATTTTAGTTTGTCGTGATTTTCTTTCTCGACAACCAGTTTGCTTTTTAGCTCATCCAAGCTCAACCCTCTAATTTCTGAAGTCTTCATTGCTTATTCAGGACTATAATCTCTTGCTACAACAAATTTTGTTTTGATTGGCAACTTCTGAGCTGCTAATCGAAGCGCTTCTTTTGCCAACTCTATGTCAGAACCGGCTGATTCGAAAAGGATCGTACCAGGCTTAACAGTCGCTACCCAATATTCCGGAGCTCCTTTACCCTTACCCATCCTAACCTCAGCAGGCTTCTTAGTTACAGGTTTGTCCGGGAAAATTCGAATCCAGACTTGCCCTTGACGTTTCATGGCACGTGTCATCGCGATACGAGATGCTTCAATTTGTCTTGAAGTAATCCATCCCGGCTCTAACGCTTTGATACCGAACGTACCGAACGCCAATCTATGTCCTCTACCAGCAAGGCCTTTAACTCGGCCTTTCTGCATTTTTCTAAACTTTGTCCTTTTAGGCTGTAACATTTCAGTCTAATTATCTTTTTCTTCTTCTAGGTCCTTGATTTCCACCTCTTCTGTTTCCGCCGGATCCACCCTGCTGCTGGCCCATGCCTACATTAGGAGAAAGATCTCTTTTGCCGTAAACCTCCCCTTTGAAAATCCATACTTTGATTCCAATCTTACCGTAAACAGTCTCTGCTTCCGAAATGGCATAATCAATGTCAGCTCTCAATGTGTGCAATGGAATTCTACCTTCCTTGTATTGCTCAGATCTCGCCATCTCTGCTCCGCCTAGTCGGCCAGAACATTTGATTTTGATTCCTTCAGCCCCAACTCTCATTGAAGAAGCGATTGCTTGCTTCATAGCTCGTCTGAAAGAAATTCTTGCTTGCAATTGTTGAGCGATAGACTCACCTACCAACTTCGCATCCAATTCAGGTCTCTTGATCTCGAAGATGTTGATCTGAAGATCCTTACCTGTAAGGTTTTTCAACTCTTCTTTGATCTTATCTACCTCAGAGCCGCCTTTTCCAATGACAACACCCGGACGAGCCGTGTGAACTGTCAATGTGATTCTCTTGAGCGTTCTTTCAATGACCACTTTAGAGATACCACCTTTTGGAAGTCTCGCTTTAATGTATTTTCTGATTTTGTCGTCTTCAACGATTTTGTCAGAAAAGTCTTTTCCACCAAACCAGCTAGAATCCCATCCTTTGATGACTCCCAATCTAAATCCTACGGGGTTTACCTTCTGTCCCATTATTCTTTAGTTTCTTTTTCTGTTGAACCATTCTCACCAGCATTCATGTCGTCGATGACAATGGTCACATGGTTTGATCTTTTTCTAATTCTGTGCGCTCTTCCCTGAGGTGCCGTTTGTAGCCTCTTCAGCATCTTGCCTCCATCCACAAAAATTTCTTTAACATATAGGTCGGCCTCTTCGATCTTAACATCCTCATTGTGAAGTTGCCAATCAGAGATTGCTGTCATAAGAAGCTTCTCTAGGTCTCTTGAAGCAGCGTGATTATCGAACTTTAAGATGTTCAATGCCACATTCACTCGTTCTCCTCTGATCAAGTCAGCAACCAACCTCATTTTTCGAGGCGCGGTAGGAATATTTCGCAAAGAAGACTTAACTGCTCCAAGCTTGCCTTTATTGGCTTCTCTTTGTTCAGCAGCGGCTTCTTTAGCCAATCTGATCTTTACTGATTTCTTTAGCTTTTGAGTCTCCATTACCTTCTCTTATCTTTTTTAGCGATGTGACCTCTGAAATTTCTTGTCGGTGCAAATTCACCCAACTTGTGTCCAACCATGTTTTCAGTTACATACACAGGAATGAATTTATTTCCGTTGTGTACTGCAAACGTGTGGCCTACGAAATCAGGAGAGATCATTGATCTCCTGGACCAGGTCTTGATGACAGTCTTCTTTCCAGACTCGGCCAACGCATCGACCTTCTTCTCAAGTCTGAAATCTATATAAGGACCTTTTTTTAACGATCTAGACATTATGATCTCTTTTTAACAATTAGCTTGTCAGAATATTTATTTGGCTGGCGAGTTTTCTTACCCTTAGTATATAGACCATTTCTTGATCTAGGGTGACCTCCTGAGGATTTACCCTCACCACCACCCATCGGGTGATCAACAGGGTTCATAGCTACACCTCTTACTCTTGGTCGTCGGCCTAACCATCTGTTTCTACCGGCTTTACCCAAACGAACGTTCATGTGATCGCCGTTTGAAACAGTACCTATAGTCGCCATGCAAGTGATTAATACCATTCTTGTTTCGCCAGAAGGCAATTTCAAGGTGGCGTATTTTTTTTCACGAGCCATTAGCTGAGCATAAGTTCCGGCACTTCTTGCCATTGCTCCACCTTTTCCAGGCTTCAGCTCAATATTGTGAATTACGGTACCTAAAGGAATCTCGCTAAGTGGAAGAGTGTTTCCAACCTCTGGAGCAATTCCGCTACCAGATTGAATCACTGTTCCTACTTCAAGTCCATCAGGAGCGATGATGTATCTTTTCTCACCATCTGCGTAATAAAGAAGGGCGATACGAGCAGTCCTGTTTGGATCATACTCTATTGACTTCACAGTAGCTGGAATATTCAGCTTCTCTCTTTTGAAGTCAATTTCACGATACTTCTTCTTGTGACCACCTCCAACATTCCGTACAGTCATACGACCTTGGTTGTTGCGGCCTCCTTTACTTTTCATTGATTTTACCAATGATTTTTCAGGAGTGGACTCAGTTATCTTATCGAATACCGGAGCTACTCGGTATCGTTGGCCTGGAGTCGTTGGTCTGAGTTTCTTAACTGCCATTGTTACTTAATTATATACCGCTGTAAAAATCAATGATATCACCCTCTGCTACCTGCACTACAGCTTTCTTGTATGAAGGTGTTCTTCCTTCAATTACACCAGATTTTGTAAATCTGCTTTTTGACTTTCCTGGCTGAACCAAAGTATTGACTGACTCCACAGTTACACCGTAAGTCTTCTCTACTTCTTTCTTGATTTCAACCTTGTTAGCTTCCTTCTCCACGATAAAGCCGTATTTCCCGTGCTCATTCATGGCAGAAACTTTCTCAGTCACTAAAGGTTTGATTAGGACACCCATCAGTTCAATCTATTTTGTAATTTCTCTACAGAACTTTCGCAAAGCACGACCTGATCAGCATGTAGCAAATCATAAGTACTCACGTCACTTGCTGTAATTACTCTTGTATTCTTAATATTTCTTGAAGACAAGTAGACATTCTCATTGTTGTCACCAACTACAAAAATCGACTTCTTATCCGCTAAAGAAAGGTTATTCAAAAGGTCAATGAACTGCTTAGTCTTAGGCGCATCGAACGATACATCCTCCAGCACTTTGATTGACTTTTCTTTAGCTTTTGCAGACAATACAGATTTACCCGCAAGTCTTTTAACTTTCTTATTCAGCTTGAAGCTGTAATCTCTAGGCTCTGGGCCGAAGATTGTTCCACCACCTCTGAAGATTGGAGACTTGATACTACCAGCTCTCGCCGTACCTGTACCTTTCTGCTTTTTAATCTTTCGTGTAGAACCAGCAATTTCTGCTCTGGCTTTTACCTTGTGAGTTCCTTGTCTTTTGTTAGCCAAGAACTGTTTCACTGCGAGGTAAACCACGTGTTCGTTTGGCTCGATTCCGAAAACACTTTTATCAAGTGTCACTTCGCGACCTGTTGATTTACCATTGATATCTAAAACCTCCAATTTCATTTCTTATTTCTCTAGAATTACGAAGGAATTTTTTGCTCCCGGGATGGAACCTGATACCAGGATCAAATTCTTTTCAGGATATATTTTCATTACTTTCAGGTTGATCACTTTCACTCTGTCACTACCCATTCTACCTGCCATTCTCAGACCTTTGAATACTCTCGATGGAGTTGACGCTCCACCAATTGATCCCGGCGCTCTTAGTCTATTGTGCTGACCGTGAGTTGCCTGACCTACTCCAGCAAAGTTGTGTCGTTTCACAACTCCCTGAAATCCTTTTCCTTTACTCGTACCAACAGCGTCAAGAAAATCATTCTCAGCGAAAACATCTGAGATGTTGATGGTGTTTCCGAGCTGAACTTTATCTTCAAACTCATCACGAAAATCCCTGAACTCTACAACCTTATGCTTAGGTGTTGTCTTAGCTTTCGCAAAATGGTTTTTGAGAGCTTTAGGAGTATTTTTCTCCTTTCTCTCACCATAGGACAGCTGCACAGCTTTGTATCCGTCAGTCTCAGGATTTTTCACCTGAGTGACTACACAAGGACCAGCTTCTACTACCGTGCAAGGGATACTTTTCCCTTCCTCAGTGTAAACGCTCGTCATACCTATTTTCCTTCCTATTATTCCAGGCATTTTTTCTTCAATTACTGCTCAATAATTCCCCCTTCGGCAAACTTTTTCCGAAAAGGACTGCAAAGATAGCAATTCTATATCCTGATAAAAAGTTTTGATTCACAATTTTTCAGGACAAAAAAAGAACCATCTGCCGGCCGGCGGATGGCTCTCTTTTGAGTTTTAAAAAGGCTCTCTAAACCTTGATTTCAACATCAACACCACTCGGAAGCTCTAGCTTCATCAATGCGTCAACTGTTTTGGCGCTATTCGAATAGATGTCAACAAGTCTCTTGTATGTACACAGCTGAAATTGCTCACGAGCTTTCTTGTTTACGTGAGGTGATTTCAACACAGTGAATTTTTCTTTCACGGTTGGAAGTGGAATTGGACCACTTACAACTGCGCCAGTTGTTTTCACAGCTCTTACGATTTTCTCGGAAGACTTGTCTACCAAGTTGTGGTCGTAAGATTTTAGTTTAATTCTAATTTTTTGATTCATGATGACTCTAATTATGCAGTGGCACCTTGTTCTTTCTTGATCACCTGCTCAGCAATATTTCTTGGCACCTCATCGTAGTGTGAGAATGTTAAGTTTGCTGTCGCTCGACCTGAACTCATAGTTCTTAGGTCAGTGATATATCCAAATAATTCAGAAAGGGCAACATCTGCCTTGATCACCTGAGAATTTCCCCTGGTGTCCATTCCTTTCATAATTCCTCTTCGTCGATTCAAATCGCCAGTGATAGACCCAGTATACTCATCAGGAGTTACAACTTCTACAGCCATAATTGGCTCAAGAATTACCGGATCACATTTAGCAGCGGCATTTTTAAATCCTACTCTAGCAGCAAGTTCAAACGAAAGTGCATCGGAATCCACGTCGTGGAATGACCCATGATACAATCGAACTTTCATGCTATCAATTGGGAAACCAGCCAATGGTCCATTTGCCATAGCTTGAGTAAATCCCTTTTCAATCGCTGGAATAAATTCTTTTGGAATAACCCCTCCTACGATTTCATTTACGAATTGCAATCCGTCTTTTTCGTAATCCTCATCTTTCACGCCGATTTCGAACACAATATCAGCGAATTTTCCTCTACCTCCTGATTGCTTCTTGTAAACCTCCTTATGTTCTACAGTAGATCGAAGTGCTTCTTTGTAAGCAACCTCTGGAGCTCCTTGGTTGATCTCCACCTTGAATTCCCTCTTCAATCTATCAATGATGATATCCAAGTGAAGCTCACCCATTCCTCTTAAAATGGTTTGACCAGTTTCATGATTGGTTTCGACTGTAAGCGTCGGATCTTCTTCAGTCAATTTCGCTATCGCTACACCAAGCTTGTCAACATCGGCCTGAGTTTTTGGCTCAATCGCGTATCCGATTACTGGATCTGGGAACACCATTGATTCAAGAACGATTCTGTTCTTTTCCTCACATAATGTATCGCCTGTTTTTATATCCTTAAAACCAACCACCGCAGCGATATCACCACAATGCAACTTATCAATCTGATTCTGCTTATTGGCATGCATCTGGAAGATCCTGGATATTCTTTCCTTCTTATTGGTTCTAGTGTTAAACACATAAGAACCAGAATCTAACATTCCAGAGTAAGATCTAACAAAGCATAACCTTCCTACGAATGGATCAGTTGCGATTTTGAATGCTAAAGCTGAGAACGGATCGTTTGGATCTGGTTTTCTGGTTACGGCAGTCTCCGTATCAGGATCAGTTCCTGTAATGCTATCTCTGTCAAGCGGTGAAGGAAGGAGTTCCATCACATAATCAAGCATTGCCTGAACGCCCTTGTTCTTAAACGCAGAACCACAAACCATCGGAACAAACGCCATATCTATGGTCGCAGCTCTCAAGGCTTTTAAAATTTCGTCTTTTGTAATGGAATCAGGATCCTCAAAATACTTTTCGAGTAAGCCTTCATCGTAATCGGCAACTGCCTCTACTAGCTTTCCTCTGTATTCTTCAACCTCGTCTGCCATATCGGCTGGAATATCAATCTCTTCGAAGGTCATTCCCATGTCCTCCTCATTCCAGACCATTGCTTTGTTTTCAACAAGATCAACAACTCCTCTGAAATTTTCTTCTGCTCCAATCGGCAATTGAAGAGGTACTGACTTAGTGCCTAACATCTCCACAACCTGATTACAGACTTTTAGAAAGTCTGCACCACTTCGATCCATCTTATTGACGAATCCAATACGAGCTACACTATAATTATCAGCAAGTCTCCAGTTAGTTTCAGACTGAGGCTCAACACCATCAACCGCACTAAACAAGAAAACCAAACCATCTAGTACACGAAGAGATCTATTTACCTCTACGGTAAAATCCACGTGACCAGGAGTGTCAATAATGTTAATGTGGTATTCTTTATCCTTATAAGGCCAGAATACCGTGGTAGCCGCTGAAGTAATTGTTATTCCTCTCTCCTGCTCTTGCTCCATCCAGTCCATGGTGGCAGCACCATCATGAACCTCGCCAATTTTATGGCTCACTCCAGTATAATAAAGGATACGTTCAGTAGTGGTTGTTTTTCCTGCATCGATGTGTGCAGCAATACCAATATTTCGCGTGTATTTAAGGTCTCTTGCCATTTCTAAGCCTTAATTAAAATCTAAAGTGAGAAAATGCTTTGTTTGCTTCTGCCATTCGGTGAGTATCGTCCTTCTTCTTAACAGAAGCTCCTTCACCTTTTGACGCTGCGATAATTTCTGCAGCCAACCTTTCGGTCATTGTTTTTTCGCCTCTAAGTCGGGCATATTTGATCAGCCACTTGATACCCAGAGATATCTTTCTTTCTGGTCTTACCTCGATCGGCACCTGGAAAGTCGCTCCACCCACTCTTCTACTCTTCACTTCCACTCCCGGACTCACATTACTCAATGCAGTCTTCCAAGTCTCAATCCCATTCTCCTTGGTTTTTTCCTCTACGATTTTAATTGCATCGTAGAAAACAGAATAGGCAATACTCTTCTTGCCTCTCAACATCAAGTTATTTACAAACTTGGTCACCAATGTATCCTGATAAATAGGATCAGGAAGGATGTATCTCTTCTTTGGTTTTGCTTTTCTCATCTCTTAAGATTTCTTAGGTCTTTTTGCACCATACTTGGAACGTCTTTGCAAACGACCGTTTACACCGGCTGTATCCAATGCTCCTCTAATAATGTGGTATCGAACACCAGGAAGGTCTTTCACTCTACCACCTCTGATAAGCACAATTGAGTGCTCTTGAAGATTGTGTCCTTCTCCAGGGATGTAAGCATTGACTTCTTTTCCATTGGTCAATCGAACCCTAGCTACTTTTCTCATAGCTGAGTTCGGTTTTTTAGGCGTGGTAGTATACACTCTCGTGCACACACCTCTACGCTGAGGACAGCTGTCCAAAGCAGGTGATTTTGACTTGGAAGTCAATTGCTTTCTGCCCTTCCTTACTAATTGTTGAATAGTTGGCATTCTATACTTTTTTCTTTCCTCTTGAATTTTGGGAACGCAAAGATAGAAATATTGAATTTATATCCCAATGTTCCAACTTTTTTAAAACGATCTGTGAAGTGAAAGTTTTCAAGCCTCTCCTACTGTCCCACCAAAATTGATGGGGAATTTGGGAGACTCCTCGACCTGTTTGATTGGGCCGAATGTTTTCTCGTATTTCACAATGTTCTCCTGAAGAGCTTTAAGGAGCCTTTTAGCATGCTCTGGAGTGATAACGATTCGCGACTTCACCTTTGCTTTGGGAACCCCAGGCATCAATCGAATGAAGTCAACAACAAATTCGCTACTTGAATGTGCAATCATGGCCAGATTAGCATAGATCCCTTCGGCTGTTTCTTCCGAGAGCTCTATGTTAATCTGAGGTTTCTTATCGTCCTTTTGTTCTGCCATGACTACTTATAATTATGATTCAACTGCCTCACCAGCTCTTTCTTCGTGAGCTTCCCTGGCTGCAGTCATTTGTTCCAATTCTTCCTTGTTGTTAACAATGTACTTCTGGAATCTTCTTACCCCCGTTCCTGCAGGAATCAAGTGTCCAACGATCACATTTTCTTTCAATCCGATCAGCGAATCCGCTTTTCCTTTGATTGATGCTTCGCTCAACACCTTGGTTGTTTCCTGGAAGGAAGCAGCCGAGATAAAGCTTTCCGTACCTAGTGACGCCTGAGTAATTCCCTGAAGAGTCGGTCTTGAAACTGCTGCTTCAGCGCTTCGCACTTCTACAACTTTCATGTCCTTTCTCTTCAAGCTAGAATTCTCATCACGAAGCTCACGACTTGTAATGATCTGTCCAGCTTTAAGGTTCGAAGAATCTCCCGGATCAGTCACTACTTTCTTATCAAGGATGCTATCGTTTTCTTCCATGAAGACAAAACGATCTACAACCTGATTGGTCAAGAAGTTTGTATCACCAGCATCAAGGATGATCACTTTCTGCATCATCTGACGAACGATCGTCTCGATGTGCTTATCGTTAATTTTCACCCCTTGCAAACGGTACACTTCCTGAATTTCATTTACCAAATATTCCTGAACTGCAGTTGGTCCTTTGATTGATAGGATGTCCGCCGGTGTGATGGCCCCATCAGAGAGCGCATCTCCAGCTCGCACGAAATCATTGTCCTGAACAAGGATATGCTTAGAAAGTGATACCATGTATCTCTTCTTCACTCCGTCCTTCGACTCCACATAGATTTCTCTATTTCCTCGCTTGATACCTCCGTATGTTACTACACCGTCGATTTCCGAAACCACTGCTGGGTTTGATGGGTTACGAGCCTCGAAAAGCTCAGTAACTCGCGGAAGACCTCCAGTGATATCTCGAGACTTTCCAGTTTTTCTAGGAATCTTAGCAAGAACCTGTCCCGCCTTGATTTTATCTCCTTCATCAACTGAAAGGTGAGCACCTACCGGAATGTTATATCCTTTCTCATCATCCTTTCCGACAATGTGAATAGCAGGGTTTTTGGCCTTGTCTTTCGTGTCGATAATTACTTTCTCTCTGTGACCAGTTTGCTCATCAGATTCTTCTTTGAAAGTAACACCTTCGATAATTGCTTCGAATTCAGCTTTACCGTCAAACTCTGCAAGAATCACCGCATTGTATGGATCCCAGTGACAAAGGGTCTCTCCTTTTTTCACTTTTTGTCCATCTTTCACTTCAAGAATGGCACCATAAGGAACGTGATTGCTTACCAACACTTTTTCCTTCTTGGCATCCAATACCTTGATTTCACCTGATCGACCCATTACTACCTCGATCTTGTTTCCATCTCCATCTGTGGTCTTAACTGTTCTCAAATCTTCAAATTCAAGAACTCCGTCAAATTTAGAGATGACGCTCGCCTCAACCGCAATGTTTGATGCTGTACCCCCAACGTGGAAGGTTCTCAACGTCAACTGCGTACCAGGTTCTCCAATAGACTGTGCTGCAATTACTCCAACAGCATCTCCCATTTGGGCCATGCTACCTGAAGCTAAGTTTCGTCCATAACATTTCGCACAAACTCCTTGCTTAGTCTCACAAGTCAATACTGATCTGATCTCAACTTCTTCAATAGCTGAATCATCGATCATATTCGAAATCTCCTCCGAGAATTCCTCACCAGATTTGATGATTAATTCCTCCGAAATTGGATCGTATATATCATGAACAGAAACTCGTCCTAAGATTCTTTCAGAAAGTGGCTCAACGATTTCTTCATTGTCCTTCAATGCTGAAACAACCTGTCCCCTTAATGTTCCACAATCATCCTCGTTCACTACAACGTCTTGAGCAACATCAACAAGTCGTCTTGTCAAGTACCCAGCATCAGCAGTTTTCAAAGCTGTATCCGCCAAACCTTTACGAGCTCCGTGTGTGGAGATAAAGTACTCCAATACATCAAGCCCTTCCTTAAAGTTTGAAAGAATCGGGTTTTCAATGATTTCGCCAACAGAACCTTGAAGATTCTTTTGTGGCTTGGCCATTAGACCTCTCATTCCTCCAAGCTGACGAATCTGTTCTCTGGATCCCCTCGCACCTGAGTGCATCATCATATAGATAGAGTTGAATCCTTGATCGTCTTCTTCCAGTTGCTTCATCAAAGTAGAAGTCAACGTGGTGTTAGTACGTGTCCAGATGTCAATCACCTGATTGTATCTCTCATTGTCTGTGATAAGTCCCATAAGGTAGTTATCCCAAACAGCTGCAACTTCTTCCTTCGCACTTGCAACCATACCATCTTTCTCTTCCGGAATCTGGATGTTATCCAGTCCCATGGAAAGACCGCCTTTGTAGGCAGTTTGGAAACCAAGTGTTTTGATATCATCGAGGAAGTGAGCAGTTCGTGCCATTCCTACGATCTTGAATACATTGGAGATGATAACCTGAAGTTTCTTCTTGGTCAAAAGCTCATCCACATAACCAACTTCTTCTGGCACATGAAGATTGAAAAGGACTCGTCCTGCAACCGTCTCGATTACTTTCGTCTCTAGTTCACCCTCCTTGTTTCTGACCTGAGTTCTCACTTTGATGTGAGCATGCTTAGAAACTTTTCCTTCGTTGATGGCAATAACTACTTCTTCATGACTGTAGAAAGTCATGCCCTCTCCTACCACTTTTTCCTTGTCTGTACTCTTACGACCTTTCGACAAGTAATAAAGTCCAAGTACCATATCCTGTGAAGGAACGGCAATTGGTGCTCCATTCGCAGGGTTCAAAATGTTATGAGATGCCAACATCAAAAGTGACGCCTCAAGGATTGCCTCATGCCCAAGCGGCACGTGAACAGCCATCTGGTCACCATCAAAGTCAGCGTTAAATGCTGTACAAGCAAGTGGGTGTAGCTGAATTGCTTTACCCTCAATAAGTTTTGGCTGGAATGCCTGAATACCCAATCTGTGAAGCGTTGGAGCACGGTTGAGAAGAATTGGATGTCCTTTGATTACATTCTCCAATACATCCCAAACCACTGGATCTTTACGATCTACAATCTTCTTCGCAGACTTCACTGTCTTGACAATTCCTCTTTCGATCAATTTTCTGATAACGAAAGGTTTGAAAAGCTCAGCAGCCATGTTTTTAGGCAGACCGCACTCGTGCATTTTCAATTCAGGTCCTACAACGATCACCGAACGACCGGAGTAATCAACCCTTTTACCCAACAAGTTCTGACGGAATCGACCTTGCTTTCCTTTGAGCATGTCACTCAAAGATTTCAAAGCTCTGTTCCCGTCTGATCTTACTGCGTTTACTTTTCTTGAGTTATCGAATAGTGAATCGACAGCCTCTTGAAGCATCCTCTTCTCATTTCGAAGAATTACTTCAGGAGCCTTAATATCAATAAGTCTTTTCAGACGATTATTTCTGATGATTACCCTTCTATAAAGGTCATTCAAATCGGAAGTAGCAAATCGACCTCCATCCAAAGGAACCAATGGTCTCAATTCCGGTGGAATTACAGGGACCATTTTAATGATCATCCACTCCGGTCGATTTTCGATTCGAGTTTTCGCATCTCTGAATGCCTCAACAACCCTCAATCTTTTTAGTGCTTCTGCTTTTCTCTGCTGTGATGTATCAGTAGCCGCCTGGTGACGAAGCTCGTAAGAAAGCTCATCGAGTTTGGATCTTTTAAGAAGCATCTCAAGCGCATCTGCACCCATCATAGCGATGAACTTATTAGGATCATCGTCCTCTAGCATCTGATTTTCTCTTGGCAACTTGTCAAGAATGTCCAGATATTCTTCCTCGGTAAGGAAGTCAAGACGGTTGATACCATCTTCTTCTTTGATACCTGGCTGAATAACAATGTATCGCTCGTAGTAAATGATCTGATCCAACTTCTTAGTTGGTAGGCCAAGTAGGTATCCAATTTTATTCGGAAGTGATCTGAAATACCAGATATGCGCAACTGGAACCACCAATTCGATGTGCCCCATTCGCTCCCTTCTTACCTTCTTCTCAGTTACTTCGACACCACATCGGTCACAGATGATTCCTTTGTATCGGATTCTCTTGTACTTGCCGCAGTGACACTCCCAATCCTTAACCGGACCGAAGATTCTTTCACAAAATAATCCTCCCATTTCCGGCTTGTACGTTCTATAATTGATCGTCTCCGGCTGGGTAACCTCACCGTGCGAACTCTCAAGAATAGACTCAGGAGAAGCCAGACTAATAGTAACTTTATTAAAGTCGTTGTAGAGTTTTTTGCTTTGTCTGAATGCCATGTTTTTATATAAAGTGCCCCGACCGATTAAATCGGGGCGGTTTCTCAAAAAATATTAGTCCAAAGTGATTTCAAGTGCCAATCCACGTAGCTCGTGTACAAGAACATTGAATGATTCCGGAATATTCGGTTTCTGCATGTTCTCGCCTTTCACGATTGCCTCGTAAGCCTTAGCTCTACCAATCACGTCATCCGACTTGATGGTCAGGATTTCCTGAAGAACGTTCGCCGCTCCAAAGGCCTCAAGTGCCCAAACCTCCATCTCACCAAATCTCTGACCACCAAACTGTGCTTTACCACCGAGAGGTTGCTGAGTAATCAATGAGTAAGGTCCGATACTCCTAGCGTGCATCTTGTCATCTACCAAGTGGCCTAGTTTCAGCATGTAAATCACACCAACTGTTACCGGCTGATCGAACTTCTGACCTGTCAAACCATCATACAAGTACGTTCGGCCATAGTCCGGAAGATTGGCTTCTTTCAACTCTGCCTGAACTTCCTCTTCAGAAGCTCCGTCAAAAATTGGAGTGGCGTATTTTCTGCCCAACTTCAATCCTGCCCATCCAAGAACAGTCTCGTAAATCTGGCCAATGTTCATCCTTGATGGTACACCAAGTGGGTTCAATACGATATCCACCGGAGTTCCGTCCTCCATGAATGGCATGTCTTCCTCACGAACAATTCTTGCAACCACACCTTTGTTACCATGACGACCAGCCATCTTATCACCTACTTTCAGCTTACGCTTCTTGGCGATATATACTTTGGCCATCTTTACAATGCCAGCAGGCAATTCATCTCCAACTTCCAAGGTGAATCTCTCTCTCTTGAAAATACCAGAAATCTCGTTTCGGTAATTGACGTAGTTTCTCACCAATCGCTCAACCAACTCGTTGGTTTTCTTATCGTCGGTGATCGTATCCAAATGCAAATCAGAGATCAAATTCGCCTCTTCAGGTACATTGTAGTTACTCTCGTCTCTGTACTTATTCTTTTCAGGGAAGAAATTCGCCTCAATGTTCTTCTTGGAGAACTTGGTGCCTTTCGACATCACAACATCTCCAAACTTGTGGCGTACTTCCTGACATACTTTTCCATCAAGCAATCCGACCATTTTGTCAATCATCAACGCTCTCGCGTCATTTAACTCTCGACCGTATTTGCTCTTAAGAAGTTCTACCTCTTTCTTCGTTCTACTTCGAACGTCTTTGTCTTTTTTCTGTCTAGCGAAAAGCTTGGTATCAATAACCATTCCTCGCAATGACGGAGAAGCTTTCAATGAAGCATCTTTAACATCACCAGCTTTATCACCGAAAATCGCACGAAGTAGTTTTTCTTCAGGTGTAGGATCCGATTCTCCCTTAGGGGTAATCTTACCGATAAGAATGTCTCCTTCTTTTACCTCTGCTCCTGTTCTGATAATTCCATCCTCGTCAAGGTTTCTAACCGCCTCTTCACTTACGTTTGGAATCTCAGAAGTAAGCTCCTCTTCACCTCTTTTCGTATCTCGAACTTCCAATTGGAATTCTTCGATGTGGATAGAAGTAAAAATATCTTCTCTTACCACCTTCTCAGAAATCACAATCGCATCCTCAAAGTTGTAACCCTGCCAAGGCATGAAGGCAACCATCATGTTACGACCTAGTGCCAACTCACCATCTTCAGTGGCAAATCCCTCAGTCAGTGCCTGTCCTTCTTCTACCTTATCACCTTTCTTAACGATCGGACGAAGGTTCATACACGTGTCTTGGTTGGTTCTTCTGAATTTCACCAAGTCGTATGTCACCATGTTGTCGTCAAATGCGATCAACTCCTCATCCTTCGATCTCTTGTATTTAACAGTAATCTTCGTAGCATCTACAAATGTGATTTCACCCTTCCCTTCAGCTCTCACAAGCACTCTGGAGTCAAGTGCCACTCTTTCTTCAAGACCAGTTCCAACAATTGGAGCCTGAGGTCTCATCAAAGGAACGGCTTGACGCTGCATGTTCGATCCCATCAAGGCACGGTTAGCATCATCATGCTCTAGGAATGGAATCATGGAAGCCGCAACAGATACAATCTGGTTTGGCGCTACGTCCATATACTTCACTTCCTTGGGCTCTACCACCGGGAAATCTCCTTCAAATCGAGCTTTAACCTGCTGGTTCACAAACTTCCCATCGTCTTTCAGAGGGGCATTCGCTTGTGCGATGTTGTGAGTATCTTCTTCCTCAGCTGTCAGGTATGAAACATTCCCTGACATGTCTACTTTTCCATTTTTTACCTCACGATAAGGTGTCTCGATGAATCCCATTGGGTTCACTTTGGCATGCACACAAAGCGATGATATCAAACCAATGTTTGGACCCTCTGGAGTTTCAATGGTACACAATCGGCCATAGTGCGTGTAGTGAACATCACGAACCTCGAAACCTGCTCTTTCTCTTGAAAGACCTCCAGGCCCTAGCGCTGACATTCTTCTTTTATGCGTTACTTCAGCCAATGGATTCGTTTGGTCCATGAACTGAGACAGCTGGTTAGTTCCGAAGAATGAGTTGATCACTGAAGAAAGAGTTCTTGCATTGATCAAATCAACCGGCTTAAAATCTTCATTGTCACGAACATTCATTCTCTCGCGGATGGTTCTGGCCATTCTCGCCAAACCAACTCCAAACTGAGAGTAAAGTTGTTCTCCTACTGTTCTTACACGTCTGTTACTCAAGTGGTCAATATCATCGACCACTGCCTTGGAGTTAATCAATCCGATCAGATACTTCACAATGAGGATGATATCCTCAGTTGTAAGTGTCCGCTTGTCGTAACCCGTATCAAGTCCGAACTTCTTATTGATTCTATATCTTCCTACTTCACCAAGATCATATCTCTTGTCACTGAAGAACAAGTTTTGGATAATGTCTCGTGCAGTCTGCTCATCAGGAGCATCTGTATTTCTAAGCTGTCGATAGATCTGCTCTACAGCCTCTTTTTCAGAGTTTGAATTGTCCTTCTGAAGAGTGTTGTAGATGATTGAATATTCGGCAATGTTGACATCCTTTCTGTGAAGAATGATGGACTTGGCGCCAGACTCAATGATCGTTTCAATATCCTCTTCCGTGATGATGCTGTCTCTTTCAAGTACAACTTCATTTCGGTCGATAGACACAACCTCACCAGTATCTTCATCCACGAAATCTTCTGTCCAGGTTCTAAGAACTCTGGCCGCCAATCTTCTGTCAACCGCTTCTTTTAGATCTTTTTTGGTTGCTTTAATTTCTTCAGACAAGCCGAACAAATCAAGAATGTCCTTATCAGAACCGAAACCGATAGACCTTAATAGGGTAGTTACCGGGAATTTTTTCTTACGATCGATGTATGCATACATGACGTTGTTTACGTCAGTTGCAAATTCGATCCATGATCCTTTGAAAGGAATAATTCGGGCACTATATAATAGTGTACCGTTCGTGTGCTTGCTTTGGGCAAAGAATACTCCAGGAGATCTGTGTAACTGAGAAACGATGATTCGCTCAGCACCGTTTATCACGAATGATCCCCTTTTGGTCATGTAAGGAATGTTTCCTAAGAATACTTCCTGCTCGATCGTCTGAAAATCCTCGTTATCCTCATCGTTGCAAAGCAATCTCAATTTTGCCTTTAACGGGACTGAGAAAGTCAAACCACGCTCGATACACTCCTCAACTTGATATTTCGATGGATCCACCGTGTAATCGACGAACTCCAAAACGAAATTATCCCGAGAATCAGAGATCGGGAAGTTCTCCATAAATACCTTATAGAGTCCTTCTTTTTCACGCTTCTCAGCAGCTGTATCAAGCTGGAAAAAATCCCTGAAGGATTTTAGTTGGACATCAAGAAAATCAGGGTAATCACGAACCGTCTTGATTGAGGAATAATTGATCCTCTTTTGAGTATTTGTAGCCAAAGCTTGCTTCGGTTTAATTGTCAATAAATGTGAATATTGCACGCCTTAAGCGCACAAACAGGAAAAGACCTGATCCCATTTTTGCATTGGGAACCAGGCCTATTTCCTGATTTTGTTATGATCCTGAGTTGGTCAAATTAGCTCAACTCAACTTCAGCACCTGCTTCTTCAAGCTGCTTTTTTAGTGCTTCAGCCTCGTCTTTTGCTACGCCTTCTTTTACAGGCTTAGGTGCTCCGTCAACTAGTTCCTTAGCTTCTTTCAAGCCAAGACCAGTCAATTCTTTCACCAATTTCACAACTGCCAATTTCGATTGTCCACCAGACTTAAGGATAACATCGAATGAAGATTTCTCTTCAGCTCCGCCTTCAGCGTCACCTCCACCACCAGCTACCATTACTGGAGCAGCTGCAGCAGCAGGCTCAATGCCATACTCGTCTTTAAGGATATTTGCCAATTCGCTAACCTCTTTTACTGATAGGTTAACCAGTTGTTCTGCAAAGTCTTTTAAATCCGCCATTTCTATAATTTGTTTTCTTGTTTTCTAATTAGTTTTCTCTTTCTGAAAGGGTTTTCACAATTCCAGCTAGATTGTTCTCCCCACTCTGAAGAGCAGAAATAACATTCTTGGCAGGTGATTGTAAAAGGGTGATGATTTCCCCAATCAATTCTTGCTTCGACTTCAAGTCAGCAAGAACGCTTAGTTGATCTTCACCAATGAATATATCTGTATCTATGGAAGCAGCCTTAAACGTAGGTCTCTCTTGTGCATCCTCTTTCTTGAACTTCTTGATGATTTTCGCAGGAGCATTTGCATTCTCCTCTACGAACATCACTCCAGAAACTCCCTTAAGAGCATCATTGAGAGCAGTAAAGTCAGCCTCTAGATTCTCTAGGGCCTTCTTTATCAAAGTATTCTTCGCGACCTTGTATTCAACTCCAGAGTTGAAACACATTTCACGGAACTTATTAATTTCCGCAACGGTAAGGCCCGAAGTATCTGTTATATAAAAGTGCTGGTTCGCCTGAAATTTTTCAGTCAAACTCTCTATCACTTGTGCTTTTTCTTCTCTAGTCATGGCTTATAATCCAGCTATAGTTGATTTGTCTATTTTCACGCCTCGGCTCATTGTACTAGACATGGTGATTGATTCCATGTAAGTACCTTTAGCTGATGCCGGCTTTAATTTTGAAATGGTCAAAATCATCTCCATTGCATTTTCTTTCAACTTCTCAGCATCGAAAGATGATTTACCAATGCTAGTGTGAATGATTCCGTACTTGTCTACTTTGAAATCAATCTTACCAGCTTTAACTTCTTTAACCGCGGTTGCAACATCCATGGTCACAGTTCCCGACTTTGGATTTGGCATCAAACCTCTTGGTCCTAAAACTCTACCCAGTCTACCCACTTGAGCCATTACTGTAGGCATAGTGATAATCACATCAATATCAGTCCAGCCTCCCTCAATCTTCTTGATGTAATCATCTAATCCTACGTGATCAGCTCCTGCCTCTTTAGCCTCAGCTTCCTTGTCAGGAGTACAGAGCACAAGAACACGAACATCTTTTCCAACACCATGCGGAAGTGTCACAACACCTCTAACCATTTGGTCAGCCTTCTTCGGATCGACTCCAAGTCTTACATCTAAATCAACAGACGCGTCAAACTTGGTGAACGTGATGTCCTTAACGATTTCAGTAGCTTCTTTCAAAGCATACAATTGCTCTGCATCGTATCGCTCCTGAGCTTTCTTTTGATTTTTTGTCAATTTCCCCATTTTCGTATCAATTAGGCCCAAGGGGCATTTCCTATTACTTTCACACCCATACTCCTCGCTGTACCGGCCACTTGCTTCATCGCTGACTCCACTTTGAAAGCATTCAAGTCAGTCATTTTCACTTCAGCAATCTCTTTGATCTGGTCCCAAGTAATAGACCCAACTTTCGCCCGATTTGGCTCAGCTGATCCTTTTTTCAACTTGATCGCTTCCATGATCATCACAGCAGCTGGAGGAGTCTTAATGATAAAATCAAAAGACTTGTCAGAATAGATAGTCACAACTACCGGAAGGAGTTGTCCTTGTCTATCCTGCGTCCGAGCATTAAACTGCTTACAGAACTCCATGATATTCAGTCCCTTCGCACCTAGTGCAGGTCCCACTGGAGGAGATGGATTTGCTGCACCACCTCTAATCTGCAACTTTAATGAACCTGATATTTCCTTGGCCATTTTTTAATCTTCTTTTTCTACCTGTATATAGTTCAACTCCACCGGAGTATTTCTACCAAAAATTTTCACTGTGACGTTCAGCTTCTTTCTATCTTCAAAGACCTCCTCCACGGTACCGGTAAATCCACTGAATGGACCGTCCATTACCTTGACTGATTCTCCGATTATAAAAGGAGTATCCAACTGTTCGTCTTGCTCCTCTGCTTCGTCCACTCTTCCTAAGATTCTATTCACCTCAGCCTGTCTCAGAGGAAGTGGTTCCTTTGTTGTGCTCGTTCCAGAGGCACCCAAAAAACCAATCACGCCTGGAATACTATTAATAAGGTGTGTTGTTTCCCCACTCGATAGATCTGCTGAGATAAGGATGTAACCCGGAAAGAAATTTCTTTCGCGAATTCTCTTCTTACCGTTCCGCATTTCATATACCTTCTCAGAAGGGATCAAGACCTGTGGGATACTCTCTTCCATTTTGGCTCGAGCAATCTCATTTTCCAGGTAATTCTTAACCTTCTTTTCCTGCCCACTGACAGCCCTAACTACGTACCATTTATATTCCATTTCCTAGAAAGCGTCGTAGTAGAACTTCATTCCGTTCTCGAGTACATAGTCCATTGCCCCTATGACCAAAGCAAAAATTAAGGAAGCGACAAGAACTAGAATGGCGCTATTCTGCAATGAAGCATACTTCGGCCAAGTCACCTTGTGAACCAATTCCTGATATGAATCCTTAAAAAAATCTATGACTTGTGACATCTAAAAACACCTTTTAATTGCACGGGAGGAGGGACTCGAACCCCCAACCAATGGTTTTGGAGACCACTACTCTACCAATTGAGCTACACCCGTAAAAAGCCATGCAGCCCGAAAAGGACTGCAAAGCTAGTTTATTAAATATTGATAGCAAAAAAAGCCTTAGAAAAATCTAAGGCTTATTCTTAAGTATCTATTAATCAAGGATCTCAGTAACCTGACCAGAACCTACAGTTCGGCCACCTTCTCTGATCGCAAATCGAAGACCTTTTTCAAGAGCAACTTTGTTGATCAAGTTTACCTCGATAGTTACGTTATCACCAGGCATTACCATCTCCACATTTTCAGGAAGCATGATCTCGCCAGTAACGTCAGTAGTTCTTAGGTAGAACTGAGGACGGTACTTGTTGAAAAATGGAGTGTGACGTCCACCTTCTTCTTTCGAAAGAACGTAAACCTCTGCTTTGAAATGAGCGTGAGGAGTTACAGACTTAGGCTTACAGATGATCATTCCTCTCTTGATCTCAGCTTTCTCAATACCTCTAAGAAGTAGACCAACGTTATCACCAGCTTCTCCTCTATCAAGAATCTTACGGAACATCTCCACACCAGTAATAGTAGAAGTCATTCCTTCAGCACCCATACCGATGATATCAACTGGATCTCCAGAGTTGATTACACCTCTTTCGATTCTACCAGTAGCTACAGTTCCTCTACCAGTAATTGAGAATACGTCCTCAACTGGCATCAAGAAGTCTTTGTCGATTGCTCTTTCTGGAAGAGGAATATACTCATCCACAGCAGTCATTAGCTCTTCAACTTTTTCTACCCACTGAGCTTCACCGTTCAATGCTCCAAGAGCAGAACCAGCAATTACAGGGATATCATCACCAGGGAATTCGTAAGCTGAAAGTAGCTCTCTGATTTCCATTTCAACTAACTCAAGAAGTTCTTCATCGTCAACAAGGTCAACCTTGTTCATGAAGACAACCAAAGCAGGAACACCTACCTGTCTTGAAAGAAGGATGTGCTCTCTAGTTTGTGGCATTGGTCCGTCAGTAGCAGCAACCACGATGATCGCTCCGTCCATCTGTGCAGCTCCAGTTACCATGTTTTTTACATAATCCGCGTGACCAGGGCAGTCAACGTGAGCATAGTGACGATTTTCCGTCTGATACTCAATGTGTGAAGTATTAATAGTAATACCTCTTTCTTTTTCCTCAGGTGCATTGTCAATCGCTGAGAAATCTTTTTGTTCAGCAAGACCCTTTCCAGCAAGTACCGATGAGATAGCTGCAGTCAAAGTTGTTTTACCATGGTCAACGTGTCCGATAGTCCCGATGTTAACGTGAGGTTTCGAACGATCAAAATTTTCTTTAGCCATGTTTGATAATCCTCTTTTTAGTTAGTTCAAAAATTTATTTTACTGTCAAATATTTAATTACACTTTCATGTTGAGCCAACGGCGGGAATTGAACCCGCGACCTCTTCCTTACCAAGGAAACGCTCTACCCCTGAGCTACGTCGGCTAATACGTCCCAAGTCTATCATCTCCACTTAGTCAGACTTACCGACTTGCAACTCAAGAAAAAAAATAGAGCGGGCGACCAGGTTCGAACCGGCGACCTACAGCTTGGAAGGCTGTCGCTCTACCAACTGAGCTACGCCCGCTTATTTCCTTCTTCTACTCCTGACCACATACGCGATGCGATCATGGTGACCATACTTTTTCAAGTTGGGTTCACTCTGGTGGGGGGAGCAGGATTCGAACCTACGAAGACATAAGTCAGCAGATTTACAGTCTGCCCCAGTTGGCCGCTTTGGTATCCCCCCTTATGTTAATGAACACACTTTTTCAGGCCTCCCTGAAAAAGGGATTGCAAAAGTATATTCTTTTTCTTTTTATTCAAACTTTTAAGCCGTCCTCAGAAATATTTCTGACCTCCTTATTTAAGGGCTAATTTTGACACCCATGGAATACGAAATTCATATTGACAGCAGAAAACTCGCAGTGGACATTACAGCTGACAAAATCACGGTGGATGGCCAGGAAATTCAAGCCGAAATAATCGAAAAGAATGGAGCCTATTTTATCCATCAGAAGAAAAATATTTCTACGGCAAGAATTTTATCTGAGGATGGTAATACATTGAAGCTTCAGATAAATGGAAAAACTCAGGAGGTTGTCGTGCATGATCACATTTCCATTCTATTAGAAAAGCTGGGGATGTCCGAAGTTTTGGCAGATAAAGAAGCTGAAATTAAAGCTCCCATGCCTGGATCAATTTTGGAGATCATGGTCAACGAGGGAGATGAAGTTGAGGAAGGTCAGGCCATATTGATCCTGGAAGCCATGAAAATGGAAAACATGATTAAAGCCCCAAGTGCGGCTACTATAAAAAAGGTCAACATTGCGAAAGGAGACAATGTGGAAAAAAATGCCACGCTGATAGAATTCGAATAATCTTCTGGAATGCCTCTTATATATTTGTCCGGTTTCTTCCACCCACACAAATGAAATACAAAAGAGTACTATTAAAACTAAGCGGCGAATCCCTCATGGGTAGCAAACAACACGGAATTGATTCCGCAAGATTGCAGACCTATGCCCGTGAAATAAAAAAGGTTCATGACGCTGGTCTGGAGCTCGCAATTGTGATCGGTGGTGGGAATATTTTTCGTGGTGTTGATTCTGCGGACCTTGGGATTGACAGAGTGCAGGGAGATTATATGGGTATGCTGGCGACAGTCATCAACGCAATGGCTCTGCAGAGTACTCTCGAAGATCATGGCCTATACACCCGACTCATGGCTGGCCTAAAAATGGAGCAAGTTTGTGAGCCCTTTATAAGGAGACGCGCAATCAGACATTTGGAGAAAGGGCGGATCGTGATCTTTGGAGCTGGAATCGGAAACCCGTATTTCACTACGGACTCGACCGCCAGCTTGAGAGCAGTGGAGATTGAGGCTGACGTGGTGATGAAGGGCACAAGAGTCGATGGTGTTTACTCTGCAGATCCGGAGAAAGATGCAACAGCGGAAAGGTATGAAGAAATCTCATTCGCAGAAGTTTATGAAAAAGGACTCAGCGTGATGGACATGACTGCCTTTACCCTTTGCCAGGAAAATGGCCTGCCGATCATCGTTTTTGATATGAACAAGGAAGGCAATCTGGAGAAACTCACACGTGGAGAAAAAATTGGAACATTAATTAGCTAATAATGGAGGAAATAGATTTTTACCTAGAGAATGCAAAAGACATGATGGACAAGGCCGTGCAGCACACACGTGATGCTTTGGCCAAGATCAGAGCTGGGAAAGCTATGCCGGCAATGCTGGAAGGAATTCAGGTAGAATACTACGGGAGCATGACTCCACTAAGTCAAGTTGCTTCCGTGACTACACCCGATGCGCGAACGATCAGCATCAAGCCATGGGAAAAGACAATCATTCCTGAAATAGAAAAGGCGATCATGAATTCTGATTTAGGGCTGAACCCTCAGAATGATGGCGAGCTAATAAGAATCAATGTGCCCGCCCTGACTGAGGAGCGACGAGAGATGCTGGTTCGTCAGGCGAGAAATGAGGCGGAAAATGGAAAAATCTCTATCCGAAATGCTCGAAAGGAAACCAACGATGCTCTGAAGAAATTAAAGAATGATGGAGTATCAGAAGACGCCATCAAGGGTGCGGAGGATGAAGTTCAGAAACTTACGGATCAACACACAACTTCAATTGACAGCATTCTGGAAACCAAGGAAAAAGACATCATGACGGTCTAATTGAAACGCCAAGCTTTTCGGCGATTGGCTTCAGTCGAGTTCGAAGTTTCGTTTCATCCTCATTCGAAATAAGAAACACATTGCGATCATCAATTTTGACATACGCATCGTATTTCTTAAATCTGATTTCCTCCACAGCCCCAGTGTAGCGATGATAGTTTTGTTTGTATTGCTGAGGCTTTAGGTAAATTTCTTTCAATTCATTAAAGGAA
The DNA here is from genome assembly GCA_965212145.1 of Cyclobacteriaceae bacterium. GTDB lineage: Bacteria > Bacteroidota > Bacteroidia > Cytophagales > Cyclobacteriaceae > JAAEPI01. The sequence goes on from CBDBUY010000010.1 coordinate 165,016, forward strand.
ACTGACTCGCCGTATCGCTTTCCAAGCACGACAGTCAAATCACTGTAAACCTTATTCTGAAGATCGACCTCCAACATGTAGAAAGCCGTCCAAATGGGGATCAACAAAAAGCCAAGAAGACACAAAATAAGAAACCCAATGGGTGAATTGAGTTTAACTACGATCACTAAGCAGGCACATGCCACGAGCAGTGTAGCAAAAAACCTGAACGTACTATTCATCACCCTGCCTTGATTGATCCTTACTTTCGTCATTTTTTAATAAAAATATGATTTTAATACATAATCCGTAATTTATTAAATGATTCATTTAGAAATCAATAATAAAAATACAGATTTGCTGACATTATAATTTTTACAGAAAGATATGTGCGGTATTGTTTGCGCTTTTGAACTTAAAACAGATTCTGAACAACTCAGGCCTCAGCTCCTGGAAATGTCAAAATCCCTGCGACACAGAGGGCCGGACTGGTCCGGAATTTACTCAGACGAAAATGCGATTCTGGCTCACGAACGACTGACGATCGTGGATCCAGTTTCCGGGAATCAACCAATTGTGAGCAGCGACGGGCAGTACATCCTCGCCGTGAATGGCGAAATCTATAATCATCAAGAGATTAGGCGAAAGCTGGATTTTGATTTTCAGACCAACTCGGATTGTGAAGTAATCATCGCGCTTTATAAAAAATACGGAGACAAGCTCTTCGAGCATCTTAGAGGAATGTATGCTTTCGCTCTGTACGATAAAGCGAACAACACTTTCATAGCCGGACGAGATCACATGGGCATCATTCCGCTTTATTACGGTTTTGATGGATTGGGACAATTATTCATTGGCTCTGAACTGAAGGCCCTGGAAGGCTATTGCAAAACGTTAGACAGTTTTCCTCCGGGACATTTCATGAGTTCGGAAAACCTAACCCCAAAGAAATGGTACGAACGTGACTGGATGGATTTTGAGAATGTAAAAGACAATGAATCTTCAATAGACGAATTGCGAGATGCGCTGGAAAAATCTATTCACAGTCACCTAATGTCTGACGTGCCTTATGGCGTATTGCTATCAGGGGGACTGGACTCGAGCATCGTTTCTGCAGTAACAAAAAAATATGCAGGTAAGCGCGTTGAATCGGAAGATACTGCCGAGGCGTGGTGGCCACAGCTCCACTCTTTCGCTGTGGGGTTGGAAGGCTCCCCCGATCTTGCCGCAGCACAGAAAGTGGCCGATCACATTGGCACAATTCATCACGAAGTGAAATTCACCGTCCAGGAAGGCTTGGATGCGATCCGTGATGTGATCTATCACTTGGAGACATATGACGTTACTACCGTCCGCGCTTCAACTCCAATGTATCTACTCGCCCGAGTTATTAAATCCATGGGCATCAAGATGGTGCTCTCAGGAGAAGGCGCTGACGAGATTTTTGGAGGCTACTTGTATTTTCACAAAGCTCCGAATGCTCAAGCTTTCCATGAAGAAACTATCAGGAAACTGGGCAAACTCCATCTCTATGATTGTTTGCGCGCAAACAAAGCCCTCTCGGCTTGGGGCGTTGAAGGTCGTGTCCCGTTCCTGGACAAGGAGTTTATGGATGTGGCTATGCGTCTCAATCCAGAAGATAAAATGTCCGGCGAGGGTAAAATGGAAAAGTGGATCCTTCGCAAGGCCTTTGAAAACCACTTGCCGGAAAGTGTGGCATGGAGGCAGAAAGAGCAATTCTCGGATGGGGTAGGCTACTCATGGATCGATGAACTAAAGGTAATGGTTGAGAATCTTGTGACCGACGATGAAATGAGCGCCGCTGCACATCAATTCCCGGTGAATACCCCTCAGAACAAGGAAGAGTATTTTTACCGTTCGATTTTCGCTAGTCACTTTCCAAGTACAGCAGCCGCTAAAACAGTTCCGTCCGTTCCGTCGGTGGCATGTAGTACGCCTGAAGCGCTGGCATGGGATGAGTCCTTTAAGAACTTGAACGATCCATCAGGCAGGGCAGTCGGCACGCATGAGGTGGCTTATTAATCCTCTCATGTAACCGATGTTACAGGGGGTCTGCACCTAAAGCCATTCCTTGCGTGAATAATACTTTTCGTATGAAAATCTCAAAAGGAAATATTGGCTTTGCATTGATCATTTGTCTGACATTGGGTTTGGCTCCATTCAATCCGCAACCACACATTATCGGAAAATTAAAGTGGGTGGCCGGAGGCGCTATCAGCATGAAACCCATTGACTACTTCGATCTTGTTCTACATGGTTTGCCCTGGGTATACCTCCTCACTCTTCTGATTCTTTTTTCCATTCGCTTTGTTAAGAACCAAAAGAAAGGACTTGACTAATTTGCAACTATGAACACCATCTCCGGTTTCGGTACGGTTTTACTCTTTTTGATTGGAGGATTCCTGTTTGTCTTGGTCACGCTTTTGGTCGGACGGATTCTCAGACCTTCAAGACCGAACGAAGAAAAACAAACTACCTACGAATCAGGTGAAGATCCGGCGCATTCGGCGATGGGAAATTTCAATCCGCGCTTCTATGTGGTCGCTCTGATATTCTTGCTTTTTGAAGCCGAGCTGGTTTTCCTTTTTCCCTGGGCGATCGTTTTCGGAGATGCGGAGTTGGTGGAGCAAACCGGAGGGCTTTGGGGTAAATTCTCACTGATAGAAACTTTCATCTTCATCGGACTACTCGGACTCGGGCTTATTTATGTCTGGGCAAAAGGGATGCTCGACTGGGTGAAACCAAACCCGCAGAAATCTAATTATCAATCCAAGATTCCGAAAGAGGCGTATGACCGATATTCCTAATCATGAAAAAACCGGTGATGGCGGCATCATCATCTCCAATCTGGACGACCTACTAAACTGGGCTCGTCTGTCCAGTCTATGGCCCATGGGGTTCGGGCTAGCCTGCTGTGCGATTGAGTTCATGTCCACCGCCACTTCCGCGTATGATCTGGATCGGCTGGGGATCATCCCACGAGCCTCCCCTCGCCAGTCCGACGTGATGCTCGTGTCTGGCACTGTGACTTTTAAAATGGCGGATCGAGTGCGAAGATTGTATGAACAAATGGCCGAACCACGTTATGTGATTTCCATGGGCTCCTGTGCCAATTGCGGAGGACCGTATTGGGAGCATGGCTATCATGTCGTCAAAGGCGTAGATCAGATCATACCTGTAGATGTTTACGTGCCAGGCTGTCCCCCGAGACCGGAAGCCTTGATTGGTGGATTTTTGAAGTTGCAGGAAAAAATCAGCACGGAGAAAAATTTCCGACCTAAGGCGATTGAAAAGCTACTGGAAGAAAGAAAGGAGGAAGCCAATGCTTGAAAAACTGATCCCTCTACTCGGCTCCAAATTTCCAGAAGCTTCTTTCACGGAAATTGAAAATTGCACTCCAGCCGGACTGATCGTCCCTAAGGATCGAATCGCGGAGATTTGTGAATTTCTTCACACTGACGAAGATTTTTACTTTGACCACCTGGCCTCTCTATCCGGCGTGGACAATGGTCCAGAAGCAGGTACGATGGAGGTCAACTATCACCTTTACAGCCTGCCGTTTGATCAACACCTCACATTGAAAGTAATATTGGATAGAAAGAATCCTGAGGTGGATTCAATCACTTCCATTTGGCGGGGAGCCAACTGGCACGAACGAGAAGCATTCGATCTTTATGGCATTCAATTCAGCAACCACCCTGACCTTAGAAGAATTCTGTTACCTGCTGACTGGGTAGGCTATCCCATGCGCAAGGACTATGTCGAAGATGCGCAGTATCACGGCATGACCATTAAACATCCTGACCAATTGAAAGATGAAGGCGCAGACGTATAAATACAGCGACCAGCACCTCAGCAAGTCAGAGCCTTTGAAATTCTCGCCCGAGAATCTGAAGAGCGAAGAAATGATCTTTAACCTAGGTCCGCAGCACCCGTCCACACACGGTGTACTCAGACTGGAGGTTATCACGGATGGAGAAATCGTGAAGGAAGTCGTTCCGCATCTTGGTTACCTCCACCGTTGTTTTGAGAAGCATGCGGAGAATTTGCCCTTCAATCAGACTTTGCCCTTCACTGATCGAATGGACTATGTGGCGGCCATGAACAATGAACTGGCCTTTGCCATGGGTGTGGAGCGGATGATGGGCATTGAAAACGACATCCCAGAGCGGGTAGAATACATTCGAGTGCTGGTTGCGGAATTAAATCGACTTGCCTCACATTTTGTTGCCATCGGAACGTACGGCTTGGACGTTGGAGCCTTCACCCCTTTCCTATGGATGATGCGCGATCGTGAGACCATTCTGCGAATGCTCGAATGGGTTTCCGGAGCTCGGATGCTCTACAACTACATTTGGGTTGGTGGCTTGTACTATGACCTGCCAGTTGGATTCGAAGAGCAGTGTCAAAAATTCTGCAAGTACATTCTTCCGAAACTGCAGGACGTGGAAGACCTATTGGTCTCAAATAAAATATTCATTGATCGGACAGCCAATGTGGGCGTCATTGATCGGGATCTGGCCATCAACTACGGCGTGACCGGACCGATTCTTCGTGGTTCAGGTTTGCGCTATGACTTAAGGAAGGTGGACGCTTACAGCGTATATCCTGAGCTTGACTTTGAGATTCCGATTGGAGAAGGCAAGATGGGCGAGCAAGGTGATTGCTGGGACCGAACCTGGGTCAGGATGCAGGAATGTCGGGAGAGTGTTCGAATTATTGAGCAGTGTTTAGACAAACTTCTGGGTGAGCACAAACGAACCAAGGAATTCGATCCCCGCGAAAAGGTGCCAAAGAAAATCAGACCAAAGGCTCAGGAATTTTATGTCCGCGCTGAAAACCCGAAAGGAGAGCTCGGATTCTACTTCAAAACCGATGGCCGCTCAGACATCCCTCAGCGGTGCAAAGCCAGAGGTCCTAGTTTCTCGAATCTTTCCATCCTGCCTGAAATTTCCAAGGGAGTGATGCTCGCCGATCTTTTCGCCATTGTGGGGTCATTAGATCTGGTGATGGGCGAGGTGGATCGGTAATGTTTAAATTTAGGGTGTGAAAATTCTCACCACAGAACAAATCCGTCAGGCCGACGAATACACCATCAAGAACGAACCGATCGCCTCCATTGACCTGATGGAGCGTGCATCCAAGGCCTTTGTCTCTAAGTTTCTGGAAATACGAAAAGAGAGAAAACCACTTGCCATTTTCTGCGGAACTGGTAACAATGGAGGGGATGGTTTGGCAATTGCAAGGTTGCTAGTGGAGGAAGGATGGGAGGTGAAGATTTACACCATTGGCAACCTTGATAAAGGGAGTCCTGATTTCAAAACCAACTTAGAGCGAATCGAGAAAAAGCACGAAACCAAACACATTAATGATCAGACGGATTTTCCGGACATCAAAGGTGAGATCATCATCGATGCAATATTTGGGTCAGGGCTGAGTCGCCCAGCGGCGGGGCTGTACGGCGCATTGATAGATCACCTTAACGATTCGGATGCTCCTATTTTTTCTGTTGACATTGCCTCGGGACTCTTTGCCGAATCCCCTCCAGAAGGATCAATCATTGAGCCGGATCACACGATAACTTTTCAGTTTCCAAAACTGGCTTTCATGCAGCCTGAATCGGCAATGTATGTTGGTCAGTGGCATGTCGTTCATATTGGGCTTTTAGAAGCTTTCACTTCCAAAGTGGAAACCAATCATTTCCTGACCGAAGAAAAAGATATTCGTCCGATCGTTCCCAAACGATCCAAATTCATGCATAAGGGGAATGCTGGTAAACTTTTACTGATTTCCGGTTCTGAGGGAAAGATGGGCGCTACGATTTTGTCCGCCCGTTCGGCGTTTAAGTCTGGTGTGGGTTTGTTAGTGGTCCACACTCCTGGTTGTGGTAGAGATGTCATCCAAAATTCTATCCCTGAGGCCATGGTTTCGTCTGATAAGAATGATGAGGTCATCTCTGAGATCATTGCTCCGGACAGCACCAATGCTGTCGCAATCGGCCCGGGAATTGGAACTTCGGAAATCACTCAGAAAGCAGTCCTCAACTTTTTTAAACAATGGAATGGTCCGCTTGTAGTAGACGCGGATGGGCTGAATATACTTTCTGAAAACCCGGGCTTGATGAATGATCTACCGGAAGATTGCATTCTCACCCCCCACCCGAAGGAATTCGAAAGGTTGGTCGGAACTTGGAAAGACGATTACGAGAAACTGGAATTGTTGAGCAACCTCTGTCAAAAGCATAAAATCAATGTCGTGCTCAAAGGAGCACACTCAGCAGTTTGTGATAAAACCGGAATCGTTCATTTCAACTCCACCGGAAACCAAGGCATGGCCACCGCCGGTAGTGGGGATGTGCTTACAGGCATCATTGGCGGACTACTAGCGCAAGGGCTTCAGGCTTTTGATGCTGTCAAGCTCGGAGTGTATATTCATGGCCTGGCTGGAGACCTTGCTGCACTTGAGGTCGGACAAATCAGTTTAATATCTTCGGATTTAGTGGATAAAATTCCTTCGGCAATCCTCAAAATTTCAAAGGATTTTTTGATGGAACGTTAAAAAATTGTAACGACCTATTAAAAAAGCTTTAAGAATGGCGGAACAATGGCAGAATTTTTGCGTATTTTGTAGAAGTCATGTACAACAAACTCATCATACTATCGTTGCTATCGCTTCTCACCTTCTCCGTGAGCGCGCAAGAGGTGGATGAAGTTGAGAAAAGTCCTTTCGCTGAAGTTCTTCAGGAAAATAAAATCGAGATTTACCCGAACCCTGCCGTTGAGCATCTCACTGTTCAAATCACAAACTCCACGTTCGAAGATGTTGAATTTGAATTGCATAGTATCATTGGCAATCAGATGACCATCCGCGTTCAGGATCTAGGCTCTGGTAAATACAAGATTCCCGTTGATGGTTTTTCCACCGGTTATTATTTCCTCATCATCACAGATGAGAAAGCCCGATTCAAAAAGGCTTATAAATTTCTTAAAGACTAATTTTTAATCCCCTTCTGATTACTGAACGTTTCGATAGTACTTATCGAACAATGCTTCGTACTCTGCTGCTAGCTCATTCTCACCCGCTGACCTGAATGCTCTTGCCAATTCGTTGATGGTGATGATCTTCTTTTGCATTTCCATCTCATCGATGATGCCATTGCCGACCAGATAATCCAGCGTCTGGATGGCGTCCCGACCGGCAATCTCAGCGACCTCCATCGCTAATTCTTTCTCACCGACTTCCAGCAGTTGTCCCACCTGAATCACCGAGAAATAATCGTATGGAATCGACTCATGCGGGATAGCCTCAATGCACTTCACCAAAACGTCTCTCGCCTTATCGTACTCATTCGCTTGGATAAACTCCTCTGCAAGCGTATTGAATGCAGATCTAAGGTTTTGGCAGAACCCACGGTAATCCTCTGAATAATACACGTCTGGATCATCCAGATTGATCCAGCTGAATTTGTTCATTACATTTTCGTACATCAGGTCACGATTCACCAGATTGGATCCATTCACCGGAAGCAGTCTGTAACAAATTCCCTCCTGAACAATATTTCTGCTTACATCCACATTGAAATGAGAAAGTGACGTGTAATTGAAATAGATCGGCCTGTCCCAATTAGCATTTATAATCAAATCCAGAATCGCCAGATCTTTTTTCTCCAGGCCATTTCCCTTCACATTAAATGGAATCTGGCTCGTCACATATTGATCGAGATAGTCGGGCAACATGGCCTTGATTTTTGCCGTGTCGATTTTATTCAAAATCAATTGTCTGGTCGGCACGGAGTTGTACGCGCTGATCGATGTTGGTACCTGCAGAGCCGGGTGCTCTTGCTTGATCAAATCCATGTAACGCCGGATATCAATGGCCGAGCCCTTCAACGAAGGATTCTCCATCACCGGTAGATAATCATTCAAGCCTCCTTGCTGATAATGCTTGGCGGTCAGGCCAAATGGAAGTGGCTCTGACTCGTAAGCAGGTCGCATCATTTGCTGAACATACCAGTCCGTGTTGAAGTAACTCAGTACGATGACCCGAACGTCCGTTCGATAGCCCTCAACCTCCTGAAGGTACCAAAGCGGGAACGTATCGTTATCTCCACCAGTAAATAGAATAGCATTCGGAGCGCATGAGTCCAGATAATTCTTGGCAGCTGCCAAAGAGAAATACCTTCCTGAACGGTCGTGATCATCCCAGTTTTCTGAGGCCATGATGGTCGGAATCCCCAATGCCAAAATGAAGGCAACTGATGCAGCAGCCTTAGTGTTTCGCAGGGCTGCCTTCAGAATTTCATAGAGAGCAATCACCCCAAATCCTACCCACATCGCAAAGACATAGTAAGAACCAGCATAGATATAATCCCGCTCCCGCGGTTCGCTAGGAGGTGAATTCAGGTAGAGCACGAGCGCTATTCCGGTTAGGAAGAACAGCAAAGCTGTAGCTCCAAAATATTTTTGATCTTTTCGAAGCTGAATCAGCAATCCTAAGATCCCGAGAATCAGCGGGAGGGCATAGTAGAGATTCCTTCCCTTGTTGTTTTTTATGGCGTCAGGCAGGTTCTGATCCGGACTCAAAAGCGGCGAGAGTCCCACGGCCTCTGCTCCCTGAATGTCATGCGCCCTTCCTGAAAAATTCCATAAGAAATAGCGCATGTACATGTGCCCTATTTGATACTTGAACAGGAATTTGAGATTATCCGAGAAGGTTGGTTTTTCCCCTTGCCTCAGCCCCGTGAAATCTCGATATCGTCGCTGGTGATTCGGGTCACTGCTGTACATCCTTGGAAAGATCGTCGTGTGTTCAGGGTCGTATACATAGTCCACTTTGTGGTCTTTGATCACATATTCATCTTCTCCTCGCATGTAAACTGGCGCTCCCTTTACCTGATCAATGACCTGCGCCGTGTAATACTGACCTTTGAATAACGGACGACTTCCGTATTGTTCACGCTTCAAGTATGAAACGAAACTGATGATTTCCTCAGGATTATTCTCATCAATCGGTGGATTGTATCCTGACCTGATCAACACGATTGCGTATGAAGAGTAGCCGATCATGATGAATGCCAGACTCAAAAGCGCCGTATTCAGAATGTGTTTTTCATTCTTGATGGAATAAATGATTCCGAAAATCAATGCACCTAAAAACGCTAGCCCAAAGAAAATAACACCTGATCCAAACGGAAGGCCAAGGGTATTGACAAAGAATATTTCAAGTGCTCCGGCGATTGACGGCAGTCCCGGGATGATTCCCACCATGATCAAGAGGATGATCGCTCCCGAAATCAGCAATGTTGAGATAATGCCCCATCGAGTCACTTCAGGCTTATACTTGAAGTATACAATCAATCCAAGCACAGGAATAGTCACGAGGTTTAGTAAGTGAACCCCAATAGACAACCCCATCATGTAGGCGATCAGGATTAACCACCGCGATCGGTCAGATTCACTCTTCTTGTTTTCCCACTTTAGAATGGCCCAAAAGACAAATGCTGTGAAGAATGCCGACATCCCGTACACCTCGGCCTCTACCGCCGAGAACCAAAATGAATCAGAGAAAGTGCAAGTCAAAGCCGCGACAAGCCCTGATCCCATCAGAAGAATTTTCTCCGTCGTGCTCTCCTCACCTTCCTTCAATTTCAAGATTTTCCTCGCCAAATGCGTCACTGACCAGAACAAAAAGAGAATGGCAAAGGCACTACTCAAGGCACTCAGCATATTCACCCAATAGGCCACCTGGGCCGTATCGCCCATGGCCAGCATGGAGAACATTCGTCCGGTAAGGAGGAAAAATGGTGCTCCCGGAGGGTGGGGAACCTCCAGTTTGTAAGAACAAGCGATGAATTCGCCACAATCCCAGAAACTCGCAGTTGGCTCCACCGTGATCGCATACACGATCATTGCGATTGAAAAAGCCACCCATCCACCGATGTTATTTAATTTTTGGTATGTCATGCTGAAAAAATGTAGGGGCGAAAATAGTAATTAAAGTACTAAATACGTTGGAGCAACAGTGGAGGGTTCTAATTTTAACAATTCATTACAAAAGGCTCGAATGAGGGAACTACTTCTGGGATTTTGTCTGGTTTTCTTCTTTGGAAATTCATTGGCACAGCGTGCACCAAAAGTGGACAGTGCGCACATGCTCCTCCTCAATCCCTATGTGCAGATTGAAGCCACCAAGGCAGTTAATCAACTGTACAATTTCAAGTTTGACTCGTCCATGCAAAACTTGAAATACCTTAAATACGAGTATGGCTGGCACCCTCTGCCCTATTTCTTGATGGGTCTGAATTATTGGTGGCGCATTCAACCAAATGTGTACAACGAAAAATATGATGACATTTTTAATGCCTACATGGATACCACCATTGTCATCGCGGAACGACTCCATAAAGAAGTCAATCCGATAGAGGGGTCTTTTTTTCTGGCAGCCTCTTACGGCTTCAAAGCACGGCTGCACTCTGATCGCGAGAATTACAGAAGGGCAGCCGTCGATGGGAGAAAAGCCCTCAAGTATCTCAGGGAATCCCAGGAATACACTGAGTATAGCCCGGAACTACTTTTCGGGGATGGGCTCATAAATTACTACACAGAGTGGATTCGAGAAAACTATCCTTGGTTGCGACCGCTGTTGGTATTTTTCCCTCGAGGAGACAAAGAAATCGGTGTGGAACAACTTCGGGAAGTTTCTCGAAATGCGTTCTACGCGCGAACTGAAGCGCAGTATTATCTGATGAATATTCTTTTCCATGATAAAGGAAAATATCAGGAGGCAAAGCTCATAGCCGAGTACCTGCATTCCACCTACCCTGACAATGCATTTTTTCACAGGTGGTACGCCATGGCGCTTTATTATGTCGGTAATAGGCGAGGTGCAGAAAGAGAGTGCCTGAATCTTATCAAAAGAATCGAATCGCATCAAATAGGTTACGAAGCATATTCTGGACGGTATGCCGGTTTTTTCCTGGGGCGCATTTACATAGGAAGGCGTGATGTGGAAAAGTCTGAGCGCTATTTTCTATTATCTAAAAAATACCACGAAGAAGCCGGAGCGACGGAAAAGGGTTACTACCACCAAACCCTCGTTTATCTCGCGGAACTTGCGCTGAACAGGGATGATAAAAAGCAGGCGAAAGCCTATTACAAAATGGCCAAGAAACTTTCCGGCAGGAAGGACTATGCCTGGAAGCAGGCTAAAAAAGGGCTGAAAGGTTTATAAATCCACCGACTTACCACCTTTCCAAACGGCACTTGGAGTCATCTGGCCTTGATGATACAAAATGTCACGGTAGTCAGCGGTCGGAAAGGCTACAAAATCAGCCAACTGTCCTTCTCTTAATTGTCCTCTGTCTCTCAAACCCAGCGCAGCGGCTGCCCTGAAAGTGATCCCAGCTAAAACTTCGGCTGTTGATAATTTTTCATACACTCCTAAAAGAGCAGCCTGAGTCATCAAATCTCCCATAGGACCACTTCCGGGATTCCAGTCAGTGGCAATGGCCAATGAGCAGCCAGCATTCAAAAGCTTTCTGGATGGAGTGAATTGCATACCAAGTCCAAGGGAAGCTCCGGGCAGAGCTACAGGAATCACATCTGATTTACTGAGAATTTCGATCTCCTCGTCACGCGACGCTTCCAGATGATCCGCACTTAAAGCGCCTAGCATCGCTGCTAATTCTGTACCTCCTGTGGTAAACTGATCTGCATGGATAGTCAAGTCGAACCCCATCGCCTTGGCCTGAGTCAAATAGCTCTCAGCTACTTCGACAGGGAAAGCGCTGGGTTCTACAAAAGCATCTACTCGGCTAGCAAGATCTCGCTCTTTGATGACTGGTAGCACTTCTTTTATGAGAAACTCCAAATACTTGGCTTTATCAGGAAACTCCTTGGGGCACACGTGAGCTGCGAGACAGGTCGTGATTAAGTCAATGGGAAATTTATCGGCACCACTCTGAGCGACTTCCAGCATTTTGATTTCGTTCTCCAAATCAAGACCATATCCACTTTTCACCTCCACGGTCGTCACTCCCCGACTCAGGTGACGCTGAAGTCTTTTTTCAAAACCGGCCAGCAGTTCTTCGTGATCAGCCCTTCGGGTATGTTCCACCGTTTCGAAGATGCCACCACCCTGATTGAGTATTTCCTCGTAAGACGCGCCCCTCATTCTTAAAGCATAATCTCTCGATCGATTGCCTCCCCAGACCATGTGTGTATGGCAATCAATCAAGCCGGGAATTAGCGTCATTGGCTCCTTTTGTTCCTCGATTTCATTGGCTTTCTCGTGCAGTTCATTGAAAGTGTCCACTTCCAGTATTCTCCCATTCGCTACAAGAATTCCTGCATTTTCTCTGATTTCTAATTGGTCATCAGATAGGGGGCCTTTAAGAGATAATTGCCCTAGAGTCAGCACTTGAGAGAATGGGCCTATGAGTTTGGTCTGAGTCATTTGGCCTCAAATTTGTAAATTCAACTGATCTAAAACCAGAATTATGAGAAGATTCATCTACACAGCAATAGTTCTTGGAATAGCATATTCATCTTTTGCGCAGCAAGCAGGTATCGGTTTCGTCGTGGGCGTGCCACACAATGATTTCAGGCTGGCTACTGAAGCCGAGGGGTATGGATTAAACTTTACGATCATGGGAAAACTGGGCACTAAAGTGGTGACTTTCGGCGCAAATGTTAATTACATGATTTACGGACTCCATTCCAGAAGAGAGACCCTGAATGTGGACATTAAATCAGGCAATACAGTCATTGACACTTGGAATATCCCCCTTCGAATCACCAATACCAATGGGATTTTCGGAACACATGCGATCATGCGAATAACTGCACCCTCAAGAGCTGTGCGCCCATATATTGAGGGTCTGTTTGGATTCAGATACATTCATACCACTACCAAAATTGTGGATGTCGATTATAATTGGACCAATGACGATGAAGACAATGTTCTCATCAGAAAAACCAACCTGGATGACTGGATTCTGAGCTATGGCGGGGGAGGCGGTCTTCAGTTTGAACTGAAGGAAAACGTGTATCTGGACTTCAGGGCTTATTACCTATTGGGTTCGGAAGCAGATTTCTACGACGCAAGCGATACTCAACAATGGGACGTTGAATTTACTTCGGGAGGGAATTATGACAGAAATACGGTAAACCAAGATGATCTTTCTATTTCGTCCCAACCAAAACGTTCCACAACCGATATGATCATGTACCAGCTGGGGGTGACATTCCAACTGTGATGACAAGATAAAATACAGTCGCGCCACCACTCGAAGTGGTGGCACGACTCATTCTTTTCATTAATACTTCGCAGGTGCGCCCTTAGCCGGCGTGCTCTTCTTGATGAATTCCCGGATGTGCTCGTTTGAGTCAATCAAGTCTTCATTTCTGAGATACATCATGTGACCGGATCGGTACGCTTTGAAAGAAAATCGATCTTTCATTTTGCCACTCGGATCAATCTGCCACATCGTATACTTGGCGTCAAAGTACTTGGTCGCTCCATCATAGATTCCTGACTGCACCATCACGTGCATGTAAGGATTCATCGCCATGGCCTGACGTAAGTCTTCACCTGTCGTGTTGTCTGATCTGTCCCACGGGTGAACCGGACCAAACATGTTGTACTTGATGTCAGTTTTATAATTCAGGACATTCCGGTAGTAATAATTGACAGCAGGCGTAAAGGAATGCAACCAGCTTGTCAGCTCCGAATTGAAATCAGGACTGTCTCCACCGTCCGTGCCATCAATCCCCTTGTAACGGGAATCCAGTCGGCCAATAGTGAACCCTTCCTCCCTTAGCAATTCTTTCCAGAAAAAATTGGTCGGAACATCCAGGTTGTATTGCAAAATGACTTTTTCAGAAATACCGGAATACCTGGCCATCACCGCAGCGACCTCCTCTTTTTCCTCCAAATCCTCAAATCCACCTCTCGCCAAAACTGGCATTAACTCATCGAGCGCATAATTTTCCACTTGAGGAAGAATTTCGTCCAAATCCCTGTCCTGCAGATCAGCAGGTAGTTTCCCGTGATACCATGCTGCGGCAGTGAAATATGGCAGGCGCAACGCAGCTCCCAAAGGGCCATCTCGTCTGCCTTGACCAGAGTGGATGCCCAGCTCCGTCGGTGATACCAGAATGACCCCATTCAGGTACATCCATTGTCGGTTTTGTAACTCCAGCGCTAATCCCGAAACCCGCGTGGTACCGTAGCTTTCTCCAATTAGATACTTCGGTGACTCCCACCGATTCATTCGTGTAACGAACGTGTTGATCCAATCAGCCAAGTACTTGATGTCTGCTTCGACTCCAAAAAACATTTCTCGCTTGACCTCCTTATCTAGAATTCTGGAATAACCCGTATTGACAGGGTTCACAAAAACAATGTCGGCTACATCCAGCACAGAGTTTGGATTCTTTTTGGCTCCATAGGGCTGTACTGGAAATCCTTCGGAATCGACATTGAGAATGTATGGGCCCGTGTAAGCCAAATGCATCCAGACTGAGCCGGAACCCGGACCCCCATTGAAGGAAATCAGCAATGGTCGACTAGCCTTGTCCTTTCTGTCAGTTCGCTCATAGTACGTAAAATGAACTGCAGCCACCGCCTTGCCATCTGCATCCCAAACAGGTTGCGTGCCGGTAGTCGCCTTGTACTTGACCGTCTGACCTTTGATGATTGCCTCGTGAGTGGTTGTGACTGTTTCGTCTGCTACCTGTACCCGATCTTGAGTGTGCCCATAGAACGCAGTTATTATAGTAGCTATAAATAGTATCCTTTTCATCTTCATTTTTTTAATCCTGACCTTCAACCCATGAGCCACCGGCCTCCACTATCATTCCCCCAATCTCCTTCGCTTCTGCTCTGAGCCCCGCCAATGACTGATTCATCTCACTCCACTGACTTACGATTATATCCATCGTCATTTCATGAGTTTCTGTTGGCCCATACGTCGACATGGTAATGCCTCTGTTCAGAGCGAAAAGGCGACCACCGATTGTTGGTTTGCTTTTCTCCCCAATTTGATTTTTTGCAGGGTGGCCGTTGAATTCGGTATCAAGTGCATTCAGATCACTTCTCAATTTTGCTACTCGCTCGATCAGGTCGCCATCGACATTAGCTTTTACAGCTGCAATCATGAGCTTATCGGTCATTTTCCTGGTGTTGGACAACTGAGTGCCCAACGCGCTGACATCACGCGTCATGTCTTCATACTGTCTCCAGAAGGCCGTGACTTCCTCCATCGGTTTTCCTTCAACCGCTGGTTCGCCGAGTCGCTCTACTATCACATCCACAGGGTCAGCGATTTGCAAGACCTCTCCATTTTTGAACTTATTCAAGGTCGCAGTGTACATTCCTGGGGCCGCCAGAAGCCCTTCTAATTCTCCTGAATTTCCGTTTAAGGACAATGCGTCTGTGCCACCGACCCTTAGGTTCCACGCGACCCGATTGAAGCCTTTTTTGCCTCCAGTTTTGATGCGATTGATCACCATCCCAGATTGATCCTTGATTTCCAGAAAAAGATGCGGACCCATTTCACGAGTTTCTTGCTCCAATGCATCCCAGCCTGGAAATGGAATATTTCCTTTTATATCTTTCTCCCGCGCTTGTCGCATCTCCTCCAAACTCTTGAATTCATCTTTTAGGTAAAAAGTAAAAACCGCACCGAAATCCGGATTAGGGGCAACATATAATTGTGAACCTTGAGAACCCCTGGTTTCATCGAAACTCAACACGGATCGTTCAATGTACCACCATGCTTTTCTGGGAGCAAAAAGTGTGGCCTCCTGATCCAATTGATTCTTGCTCACTTCTCTCAATGCTGAATAATCATCCAGAATATAAAAGCTCCGACCAAATGAAGCAGCGACCAAGTCATTTTCTCGCCGCTGAATGGCTAAATCACGAAACGAAATGGTTGGCATTCCCCCATTCAATTCTGTCCAACTGGCACCCCCATCAAAGGTGACGAATACGCCAAATTCTGTCCCGGCAAAAAGTAGGTCTTTGTTGACGTGATCCTGAACAATTCTCCACACCAGGTTCTTGTCTCCGAGCCCATTTTGAATTTTAGTCCAAGTGTTTCCCTTATCTGCACTTTTCAGTAAAAAAGGTCTGTAATCGCCTTCTTTGTGATTGTCGAGTGCGACATACAGTGTGTTTTCATCGAATAGATCAGCCTTCACATCGTTGACATAACTTCTGGTCGGCACGCCCATTGAACTCACCTCAATTTTTTTCCAAGAATTACCTTCATCAGAAGTCACCTGAAGCAGACCATCGTCTGTTCCTATGAAAATGACTTTCTCATTTTTTGGTGAGACGGCAATTGAAGTGATCGTGTTAAAATTAGACATGGCACCCACGTCCCAAGGAGAATCCCAACTTTGTGTTCTTCCCAAGATAGGTAGAGCGACCCTTTCCTGATCTCTGGTCAGGTCACCTGAGAGAGCGGTCCAGCTATCTCCACGGTTAGTGGATTTCCACAATCGCTGAGATCCATGGTAGATCGTTGTAGGAACATGCGGAGAAACCAAAATAGGTGCATCCCAATTGTACCTTTCGTAATCTTCATCTGCCGCCGGCTGTGGGGTAATATCAGTGACCTCTCCAACTTTCAGATCAATCCGAGATAAAGTACCCTGCTGACGCTGACCGTACATGATGTCTGGGTTACCGGGCTCGGTGGCTGGCTGATGACCATCCCAATTCAGGACCACCTTCCAATCCGCATTTCGGATTCCATGATGATTATCTGTCCGAGAAGGGCCTCCTTCGGTACT
This sequence comes from Cyclobacteriaceae bacterium, assembly GCA_965212145.1. Lineage (GTDB taxonomy): Bacteria > Bacteroidota > Bacteroidia > Cytophagales > Cyclobacteriaceae > JAAEPI01. The sequence continues at coordinate 181,818 of CBDBUY010000010.1, forward strand.
ATTGTCTTGCGTACCTCCATAGACATTGTAGAAAGGCTCGGCATCATCGACGGCCACTTTATAAAATTGCGTGAGCGGCAGGTTCTCCATGTATCTCCAGGTGGCACCTAGATCAAAACTTTCGTAAACGCCTCCGTCGGTTCCTACCAACAGATAATTCGGATCTGAAGCTTTGAAAGCCATCGCATGGTTATCTCCGTGCTTGGCCGTTTCGTCCATATTTTCAAAGGTCTTTCCGCCATCCTCTGACTTCATCAGGCGGTTATTCATCATATAGAGTCTATCAAATTTGTGTGGCGAGGCAAAAATTTCCTGATAGTAATGTGGACCCGTTGCGCCGGCCACCGCATCAGACATCTTCGTCCAACTACCTCCTCGGTTTTCTGAACGCCAAACACCTCCCTTGGTGCGATTGAGTTCAATCGCTGCATAGAGCACATCAGGATTAATTGGTGAAATGGCCAATCCTGTTTTACCCCATTTCCCTTCCGGCAAGCCGGTCTTTAGTTGAGTCCAGGTGTCGCCGGCATCATCCGAAACATACAATCTAGATTTTTCACCTCCACCCATCCAGGCTGCAATCGTTCGGTGGTGTTCCCAAGTAACCGCATAGACTCGGTCAGGATCTCTCGGATCATAGACCATGTCAGTGACCCCTGTGAATTGTTCGTCACCAAGAGTTTTCTTCCAGGTCTTGCCTCCATCCATGGATTTGAAGAATCCTCTATCGCCACCGGAACTCCAAAGCGGGCCCTGAGAAGCCACCATGATGACATCTGAATTATCCGGGTGGACAATGATTTTAGAAATATGCTCGGAGTTCTTGAGCCCCATATTTTGCCATGAGGCGCCACCATCGTCGCTTTTGTAAATGCCATCACCGAATCCGGCGTGGCGTCCACCCACGTTTTCACCGGTACCTACCCAGACCGTGTAGGGATTATTTGGATCAAGCGTCACGCATCCAATGGAATAAACCGATTGGTCGTCAAAAATAGGTTCGAAGGTGGTGCCCGCATTTATGGTTTTCCAAACGCCCCCTGAGCCTACAGCCACATACCATACGTTTTCATTCGTAGGATCAATAGCCAAGTCGGCGATCCGTCCTGACATGAAGGCCGGGCCAATGCTCCGGAATTTGAAATTGTCAAATAATTTGGAATCAATGGGCTTTGCTTGAGGCTGGGAACTGCGTCTTCTCTGTGCAGAACTTTGGATCGTGATGACAAGGAAAGCCACCACTAGCGCGAAATAGGTTAGTCGTCTCATTTTTTCAGGTTAGGTTGTACTTTTCGGATTTGAGAGATTCGTTCGGGTTTCGAACTCAATCTCCCATTTCCTTTAATTCTTCCTCAGTGTAATCCGTAGGTCTACCGAGGAATTCGAAGTTATCAAGTTCTTCCTTGAATTTATCCAGTTTTTTACGAATGGTGCCGTAAGCTGGGCCACCCAAAACAAGATGAACCGGAGGGTCAGGTAGAGCGACTAAATCGATCATTGCCTGAGCACCACGCACTGGATCGCCGACTTGTTTGCCGCTGACCTCAGAAATTGAGTTCATGTTTTTGTGAGCGGTTTCTTTGTAATCGTCAATTTCCGGCTCTGCAAAACTGGCGGATCTTCCGGCCCAATCCGTTCTGAAAGGACCTGGTTCAACATTGGTCACTTTGATGCCCATGTGTTTGACGTCCCAAAACAAAGATTCGCCAATTCCTTCCAAAGCAAATTTGCTCCCATTGTAAATTCCAATACCAGGAAATCCATTCAAGCCGGCTATGGAGGTGACATTTATAATATGACCGCTACGTTGTTTTCTCATGAAAGGAAGAGCGAGTTTCATCATTCTAACCGATCCAAAGACATTCACGTCAAACTGACGTTTCATTTCCTCCTCACTGACTTCCTCGACAGGACCGATGGAGCCGTAACCGGCATTATTCACCAAGACATCCAGCCGACCATATTCTTTTTCGATGAAATTCCTGGCCTGATCGATCTGATCCTGATTGACCACATCTAATAAGATTCCTTTAACAGTTGGGGCATAAGCCTCCAAATCACCGATCTGAGACTCGTTTCTCACCGTTCCGATGACCTGCTCCCCAGCTTTGGCAAGTAACTTGACCAATTCATTTCCGAATCCTGTGGAGCAGCCCGTGACAAGCCAGACTTTTTTATTCATTTTAAGTTATTTAATCTTCAAAATTAGAAGCTCTGATGAATAGTTCAATTAGAATGATCTAGAATGAATCGATTCTAAGTTTATCTTAGCCTATTGAACAATCAATTTATTACCGAATGAGTCTAGAAATCATTGGCGCTGGTTTTTTAAGAACTGGAACTACCTCACTACATAGCGCGTTGGAATCCCTCGGCTTTGAGAAATGTTACCACATGATTGAGCTTTTTGCTCACCCTGAGCACATAACTCATTGGGAGAATGCTAGAAAAGGGCAAGAAGTTGATTGGGACCGACTATTTGATGGATATAAAGCCAGCGTGGACTTTCCCGGCTCAATGCATTTTGCGAAACTTCTTGAAAAATACCCTGACGCCAGGGTTATTCTCACGATAAGAGATCCAGAAGAATGGTATCAAAGTGTCTACTCGACGGCCTTTAGCTTCGATCCCGGTGTGGCATTAAAGTTTCGGCTGCTAACAAGCATGCCGTTTTCCAAAAAATCAAGGGACCTTTTTCGAGTTACCAAGTTGATCAATAGTATTTGGTCCTGGTTTTTTGAAGGTAGATTCGGGGATAAAGTTTTTGCGATTGAAAAATATAAGGCTCATATAGATATGGTGAAAAAAATAACACCTCCTGAAAAGCTCTTAATTTTTGACGTTCGATCTGGTTGGGGACCACTTTGCGAGTTTCTTGAAGTTGCCCAGCCTGAGATTCCATTTCCTCATGCCAATAAGAGAGAAAATTTTATGCAGTTTGTACGAGATAAATTCTGGACCACATTAAGATCGTAATTTTCCTCCCTAATTCATGAAAGTCCTAAAAACAGCAATTTTTCTCATTACACTGTCTACTATCCTAGTGTCCTGTAATAAGGGACCTGATATCAGTGTTAAACTTAATCCCAATGAAATCAGTCCTCTCACTGCCCTTTTAGAGGTAGATTCCAAGGAATCTTTTGTATTAAAAGTGGAAGTTACTGGAGATATTCCTGTGGTTCAGTCTTTTTCCGGATCGGTAGGTCAAAATGAATTCCCACTGGTTGGTTTATATCCAGATATGTTGAACATGCTCATTTTGACGTTTGAAATGGAGGGGGGCAGAATGGAGGAAGTCATTGAATTGAAGACGGATCCACTGCCCGCCGGGCTGCCTTCTGTTCAAATCAATAAACTAGAAAGAGGCCAAATGGAGAATGGATTTCATGTATGCGATTTTCATTTAGCTAATAATGGAAAATTTAAGTCAATGCCATTTGCATTCGATGACAAGGGTGTAATTCGGTGGTTTATGGATTTAAGTGGTGCCGACAAAATGGTGGCTCCACTTCGACAATTGCGCAATGGAAATTTTCTTGCCTGTAGCCGTCAAACGATTCATGAATTCGATTTAATTGGCAACATGAAGAAAACTTCAATCAATAATAACTACGGGATTCATCATGAGGCCGTCGAGCTACCTAACGGGCGACTTCTACTTGCCGTGGGAAAAAGAGACTCCAGGATTGTTTTGGAAGGAGAAGAAATCTGGTCAGATAGCGATTGGATCGTCCTTTTTGACAGAGAGAAATCTCAAATTATCAAAGAATGGGATTTGGCTAAACATTTAGATGTGAGCCGCAATGATCTGAATTTTTTCGGGAAAGGCGACTGGCTACATATGAATGGGTTTGTGTTTAATCAGGAAGATCTTTCCCTTGTTATTTCAAATAAAAATCAAGGTCTTGCTAAACTGAATCTGGCAGATAAATTAGAATGGATTCTGTCTCCTAAAAAAAACTGGGGCATGGCTGGGAGGCGAGGAGAAGGGCCAGATACCAAACCCTATTTATTGACAGCAGTTGATGATCTTGGAAACCCCTATGACAATGAAGTGCAGCTAGGTAATCAAAGTGCTGAGGATTTTGATTTTCCCTGGGGAAACCATGCACCGCTCATTTTACCCAATGGAAATCTTTTGGTGTTTGATAATGGTGCTGGCAGGAACTTCAGGAAAGTCGCAAGCTATTCCCGCGCAGTAGAATATGAAATTGACAATTCCAACATGACTGTCAGACAAGTATGGCAATTTGGGAAAGAGCGAGGGTTAGATTTTTTCTCGGCAATTGTAAGTGATGTAGATTATTTGCCTGAAACAGGAAATATTCTAATAACATCGGGATTTATCAATTCTGGGAGAAACATTCGAGGGAAAATTATTGAAGTAGACTATGACACCAAGGACGTTTTATTTGAAGCTACTTTGATTTACAAAACGCTTAATGGGACCGGGCAAATGTCATGGGGTCAAACCGATATCCTTTATCGATCAGATCGTTTGACTCTTTTTGATCAGTGACTTGCAATTTAATTTAGGTCTGAATTACCCCAACATTCATTTTCTCAATGGGAGCATGATTGGCTGCTTCAATTCCCGCTGAGATTAACCTTCGGGTTTCCATAGGATCAATCACCCCATCCACCCACAAGCGCGATGCAGCATAATATGGACTCAACTTTTCGTCGTAGCTTTTCTGAATTTTCGCCAAGTGTTTTTTCTGATCCTCTTCGCTCAACTCTTCGCCTTTTGACTTTAAAGTAGACATCTTGATCTGGAGCAACGTTTTGCCGGCAGCAGCTCCACTCATAACTGCAATCTGTGCAGTAGGCCATGCAAAGATCAATCTCGGATCATACGCCTTTCCGCACATGGCATAATTACCGGCACCATATGAACTCCCAAGGACGATACTAAATTTTGGTACCGTAGAATTCGAAACGGCATTCACCATTTTGGCTCCATCCTTGATAATCCCACCGTGTTCGGATCGGCTGCCTACCATGAACCCGTTAACATCGTGAAGAAAAACCAAAGGGATTTTCCTTTGATTACAGTTCATTACGAATCGAGCGGCTTTGTCTGCCGAATCTGAATAGATCACGCCACCCATCTGCATTTCGCCTTTCTTAGTTTTTACAGATTTGCGTTGATTAGCAACAATTCCGACGCTCCAGCCATCGATTCTTCCGTATCCGCAGATAATCGTCTTTCCATAGAGCTCCTTGTACTGGTCAAATTCAGAGTTATCCACCAAGCTCTGAATAACATCCAGCATGTCAAACTGAACATTCCGGTCTTTTGGGAAATAACCATAAACACCGTCTGGTTTCTCTGGCATGGTTGGCTCGGTTCGATTGAACCCGGCTAATTCCGGTTCGCCCATTCGATCAAAAATTTTCTTTACCTGATCAAGACAATCCTTGTCGTCTTTGCACTTGTTGTCCGTCACTCCGGATATTTCGCAATGAGTAGTTGCACCACCCAATGTTTCATTGTCCACGTCTTCTCCCACGGCCGATTTCACGAGATAGCTCCCTCCCAGGAACACTGATCCAGTACCATCTACGATCAAGGCCTCATCCGACATGATAGGTAAATACGCGCCACCAGCCACGCAGCTTCCCATGATGGCGGCTATCTGGACGATCCCTTTTGAGGACATCACGGCGTTATTTCGGAATTGCCGACCAAAGTGCTCTTTGTCTGGAAAAATCTCGTCTTGCATGGGTAGGAAAACTCCCGCACTATCCACGAGGTAGATGATAGGCAGATTATTCTCTATCGAAATTTCTTGGGCCCTTAAATTTTTCTTGGCTGTCATCGGAAACCACGCTCCGGCCTTCACAGTCGCATCATTGGCAACAACCACGCACATTCTGCCAGATACTTTTCCAATACCGGTGACGACCCCAGCGGATGGACAACCTCCCCACTCCTCGTACATTCCCTCAGCAGCGAATGCTCCAATCTCAACGAAGGATTTAGGGTCATCCAACAAGTAATCAATGCGCTCCCGTGCCGTCAGTTTTCCCTTCTTGTGGTGAGAGGCTATTTTCTTTTCTCCTCCACCTTTCTTGACTTCAGAAAGTTTCCGTCTCAGTTCTGAGACAAGCAGCTGATTTTCGTCTTTGTTCTTATTGAATTTGATGTCCATTTGTCGTGGGTTAATGAACACCAAAGAAAATGAAATTCCGTTGGACTAGTCGTCCTTTAATCCCTCAAGCTTTTTGTGCTTACGACCAAGAGGTTTCATAAAGTCTCGAGGATACTGATTGAAGTGGATGAGAAGTTTATCCAGATCTACCAAAGCCTTGTTCAGGTTTTGATATAGTGAGTCGTTGGAAATGAGCTTGCCGATGGTTCCTTGATTATTCGTGAGGCTGTCCAACGTGTTATTTACATTTTTCAGTAGTTCGTTCGAAGTAGCAATGGTGGCTTTAAGCTCAGAATTCTTTAACGAATCGGAAAGCGCCTCCATATTCTTCATGGTCGAATTGAGTGGCTTGATCGCGCCATTTACATTTTGAACCAAAGAATCTAGCTGATCAAAAGCTCTGGCGATCTTGGCATCATTTTGTTCCAGAATACCTCGCACATCTACTAGGACGGTATCCATATTTCTAACAGCACTGGTGAGGCTTTCGCCAAATCCTTCCATTCCTAGAAGAATTTCATTGATACGACGAATGGTGATCTGAATATTATCAGTAATAGGCTGAGCTTGTTCTAGAATTTCGGACAATCCTTTGTCAACCCGAGGAATCAGGTATGCACCAGGCTCCAAGATTGCTTTATGTGTTTTTCTATTCAGCACGATGGCCTTTCCTCCCAACAAACCATCCGAAGCGAGCTCTGCTATGGTAGAATCTCCCAACTGAACGTTCCCCTGAAGGTCAATCTCCACAAGGACGTCATTCGTTTCAGGTTGAAAAAGCACATTACTCACACGTCCTACCTGAACACCATTGATTTTCACGGCGCTACCTACAACCAGGCCGTCGGTATTTCCATATTCAACAAAGTACCGGTTGGTATTTGCAAAAACGTCCGTGCCTTTGAGGTAATTAAATCCGTAATAAAGAAGGGCTCCCGCTATCAGCGCTATCAGCCCAATTCGAAGTTCTTTTGACACAAGTCAGGATTTTCTTAGTTCGAAGATTCCATTCTTTCCTTATAAGCTCGAACGGCCCTGAAGATCCCAGAAGCGATATACACCTGGTTCAATTTATCATTCAATTCCTGTTCTTCCTTACTATTGCTAAGATAACCCGTTTCAACTAATACGCTGGGCATGGTGGTTTGCCACAAAACCCAAAATGGTGCCTGCCGAACCCCACGACTGTTTCGTCCAACACGCTCCTCCATCTGCTTCTCGATCTCAGCGGCAAGCAAAAGACTGTTATTCAAGTGTGCACTCTGGTACAAGTCGAACAAGATGTAAGATTCATCGGATTTGGGATCGAAACCTTCGTATTTCGTTTGATCTTCTTCCAATAGCATTACGCTGTTTTCGCGTTTAGCTACATCAAGATTTTTATTGATTTTATCAAGCCCCATGACGTAGGTCTCTGAACCGTAAACATTCTTGTTATGGAAGGCGTTGCAGTGAATGGAAATGAAAAGGTCTGCTCCCTCCTTATTTGCAAGATCTGCTCTCTCATGTAACTCCAGGAATGAATCGTCTTCTCGAGTGAAAATGACTTCCACATCCTCTATGTTTTCTTCAAGAATGCGGCCTAATTCCAGACCAATTTTCAATGCGACATTCTTCTCTTTAGAGAACTTACCGGACGTCCCTGGATCATGGTCGCCATGTCCAGGATCGATGACTATCCTCCTTACTTTGTAAGCAGTCGGCCCGGTAGGGTGAAATGAAAACAAAAACAGGACGGATATACCAAGAAGAAGTACAATATTTCTCATGTCTGTTCGATAGCTAAGAAAGTCCAAAATGGGATAGCTTTACACAAAATTGATAATTTTTAGCCTAAAATCTAAATCTGAGCAGGCTTGAGGAGTTGTGCTTTTTTTATTGCCGTTTTTCTAGCCGGCTTCCTGGCTCAGGGACAAGACCCATCAGAGGGAGTCACACGTGACTCTACACGTCAAATTACTCCTACCCGATACTCCTCATTCGATTCACTGAGCACACAACCAGTCGATTCGATTCCGCCACAACCTCGCACGTCTAACGACATCAGCACCACGATCAATTATAATGCGAGAGACTCCATGTTTTTTGATCTGACAAATCAAAGCCTTAGGCTTTACGGAAACACCCACGTGGATTACGGTCAGATCGTTTTGGAAGCTGAGCGCACCCAGGTTGATTGGGTTAATCAGACCATTAAATCGGAATTCGTTCTTGATTCAGCAGGAAAGAAAATAGGAAAGCCGATATTTAATGATCGCGGCAAAATCTATGAAACGGATGACATCATCTATGATTTTAAGTCCAGAAAAGCGGTTATTCAGGGTGTCATCACTGAGCAGGACGGAGCAATCATGCATGGTAGAAATGTCAAGAAGAACGAAGCAAATGATATGTTCATCAGTGGGGCACTTTACACGACCTGTAATCTGGCACATCCTCATTTCTTTATAGAATCCAAAAAACTGAAGGTAATACCTGGAAATAAAGTGATCACAGGACCTTTTCATCTAAAGTTCCGTGAGGTACCGACACCACTATGGGGACCATTCGGAATGTTTCCACAACCAAAGAAAAAAGCAAGCGGAATAATCATGCCAACATATGGCGAGGAAGTGCGAAGGGGCTTTTTCCTTCGAGGAGGTGGATATTATTTTGACATTAGTGATTATGTGGACCTTAGAGTGACCGGAGACCTCTACTCGAAAGGTGGTCATGCATTGAACTTTTCGTCGAATTATATAAAGAGATACGCCTATCGTGGAAGCATGAGTTTTGAATACACGAAAAACGTCACAGGAACCCTTATTAATACCTCGGAACAAAATTCTTATTGGTATAGATGGAACCACTCACCACAGAGTAGGGGCAATTCTCGTTTCTCGGCATCTGTTTCACTTGGGAGTACATCATTTAATGAGAATAACAACCTCCTCCTTCAGGATTTCGAGCGGAGTATCACAGCCCAATATTCCTCGAATGTTACTTACAGCAACAAACTGCAAGGAACTCCCTATAACCTAAACAGTAGTGCACGATTTAGTCAGAATATTCAAACCGGAATAGTAAACCTAACCCTGCCTGATATTACGATGAACATGACCAGACTCTTTCCATTTAAGGGCTTGGCAAAATCAAATAAATCCCCGTTAGCCAAATTGAGCTTCAGCCACACTTTTGCTGCGAAAAACGAACTAACCAATGCGCCTCGAAGTGGTTACAGCTTTGATGTGGCCAATGAATTCGACGATAGTCAAGATACACTGGCTTTTAATGGACAGAATTTGTCTCGCATCTACGATAGATCTCGATTGGGTGCGAGGCATACTGTACCAATAACGACTTCAATGAACGTTTTGAAGTATTTCACATTTTCACCAACTTTTAATTATCAGGAAGTCTGGTATGGAAGGGAACTAAAATTTACAGATTACGACGCACTAGCTGGTGGAGTCAGGGTAGACACTGTGGAAACATTTAGTCGCGCTGGGAGCTGGAGAAGCAGTGCATCTTTGAATACTCGCCTATATGGCCTCTATCCGGTAGGCAAACTTGGCATACAAGCTATTCGTCACGTGATTACTCCTAATATATCCTTCAGCTACAATCCAGATTTCAGCGACACGAAGTATGGTGTTTATAAAGATGTGGTGATTGATGAGGATGGTAATACACGCAGATTATCAAAATACGAAGGATTTATTTATGGTTCACCACCCGGCGGTGAAAGTCAGACAATGTCTTTCTCACTGACCAATAACATCGAAATGAAGGTATTAGATAAATCAGATAGTACTGGTGAATCCTTCAAAAAAGTAAAACTCTTTGACAACCTTGCCGCGAGCGGAGGATACAACTTTGCAGCAGATTCGTTTAAGCTGAACGACTTTTCATTATCAGCTAGAACCAGTCTGTTCAAAGGCAAATTGACCATTAACACGAATGCGACGCTAGATCCATACATGTACAAGTTGATCTCCAAAGAAAACGGCAGAGTTCAACAGAGGAAGTTGGATAGGTATACATGGAACAACGGGAAAGGACTGGGTCAATTCAAATCCGTCAGAGCCTCCATAAATTTCAATCTTGATGGCAAGAAGAAGGGTCAAGGTTCTCAGGGATCAGATAGGAATTCTCAATTCGATCCCTCTTTCAGCGATCCAAATTTCAACGGTGAACCTGAAGAAGTACAGGAAATAATCCGACACATTCAGGATAATCCTGAGCAGTATGTCGATTTCGATTTACCCTGGAGTGTGAGGACTGCTTTCACTGTTTCTAGAAGGAAAACGGGATTTGAGGATGCAATTACCACCCGTTCTATGACATTAAGTGGCTCGCTTGGACTCACTGACAAAACCCAAATTACATTTAACTCGGGATACGATTTTGAATCCAAAGAATTTACTACCACTCGAATAAGCCTAAGCAGGGATTTGCATTGCTGGACTCTGGATTTTAATTGGGTTCCATTTGGAACATATCAGTCCTACATGTTAGTAATAAGAGCGAAATCATCAATCCTTCAAGACTTGAAGGTTCAGAAGCGCAAGAGTTTCTTTGACGCCTTTTAAACTATCGGCATTTTGCAATTGCCTCCTTGAGACGATCTATTGACGGGGGCTTCTGAATGAACTCAATGTACTCTATATCGTAGTTCTTCATGATATCTTCATCATAGCCAGAGACCACTATGACGTTTGGCTTATAATCCAGCAGCTCCATGAATTCTGGCCCATCTAAGCCGGAAATTTGAATATCCAGGAATAGAATATTAGGTTTTTGTCTTTCAATGTTAAGGACAGCATCAGTGGTCCCGCTGTAGGTACCCAGATGTTTGATGTCTGGAATTCTTTCCAGGTACTTCTCCAGTAACAATGCAAATTCCGGATCGTCTTCTACGATTATATAGCTTAACTCAGCCATGCTTCCACTTCATCTTTGGTTGGGTTTTGAACGTCCTTAAGCTTCATTTTTTTGCGCATCCCACATACGTCATTGTGAAGCTTATTTGCGTTCGCCTCTTTCAAGGAGGAAATGTTAAGGTAGCCCAATTTTTGAATAATTGGTACCAACTCAGCCCGAATACCTAAATCTAGGTAGTCCCGCTCGGAAGCTTCAACAGCCTTTTTCTCAGGTCTCATCTGAGGGAAAAAGAGCACGTCCTGAATAGAATTGGAGTTAGTCATGATCATCGATAGTCTATCAATCCCCACTCCCAGGCCAGCCGTCGGTGGCATGCCGTATTCGAGCGCTCGCAGAAAGTCTTCATCCAAGGTCATGGCCTCCTCGTCTCCCCTTTTGCCCAATTCCAGCTGCTCTTCGAATCTCTTCCTTTGATCGATCGGGTCATTCAGCTCTGAGAATGCATTGCAGATTTCTTTTCCATTACAGATTGCTTCAAATCGCTCCACTAGACCGTCCTTGCTTCTGTGCTTCTTTGCCAGAGGAGACATCTCCACTGGATAGTCCGTAATGAATGTAGGCTGAATCAGCTGTCCTTCACATTTTTCACCGAATATTTCATCGATCAATTTTCCCTTACCCATCGTTTCATCAACGGGAACCTCAAGTTTCTGAGCAGTCTCACGAAGTTCCATTTCGTCCATCTCAGAAATATCGATGCTGGTGAAATGTTGAATGGCTTCAAACATGGTGAAACGCTTCCAAGGGCGTTTGAAATCAATCAAATTTTCTCCGACTTGAACTTTCGTCTGGCCATGAAGATCGATCGCCACTTTCTCGACCATCTCTTCCACTAGGTTCATCATCCACTCATAATCCTTGTAAGCTACGTAAAGCTCCACCTGCGTAAACTCGGGATTGTGGAATCGAGACATTCCTTCATTTCTGAAATCCTTGGAAAACTCAAAGACCCCATCAAATCCACCGACAATCAGTCTTTTCAAATAAAGTTCATTGGCAATGCGGAGATACAGGGTCATGTCCAGCGTATTGTGATGCGTCTTGAACGGCCTTGCAGCTGCACCACCATACAAGGGCTGCAGGATCGGCGTTTCCACCTCGAGGTAACCATTTCCTGCTAAATAATTCCGAATAGAATTGACCAGTTCGGTTCGCTGGATGAAGGTCTTTTTTACCTCTGGGTTCACGACCAAGTCAACATAGCGCTGACGGTAGCGCTGCTCCGGATCACTGAACGCATCATGTGTTCGTACATTTCCGCTTTCATCCTCAGATTCCTTAACAATAGGAAGAGGCTTCAGTGATTTCGTCAGTAGCTTCAGCTCGGTCACGTGAACTGAGAGCTCGCCCACTTGAGTTCTAAAAACAAACCCTTTGATCCCGATGATGTCCCCAATGTCCATCTTCTTCTTAAAGACGTCATTGTAAAATGACTTATCCTCGTCAGGGCAAATGTCATCTCGTCGCAGATATATCTGAATCCGCCCTTCCTGATCTTGTATCTCAGCAAATGACGCTGAGCCCATGATGCGTCTGCTCATTAACCGACCAGCAATCGAAATCTCCTTAAAATCATCAGGGTTTTTATCAAATCCTTCTTTGATTTCTTGGCTCGTCGTGGAGATTTCAAAAAACTCCGCCGGGTATGGATTCACCTCGGCCTGAATTAGCTCTTCTCGGATTTTTCTTCTCTGCAGTTCCTGTTCGCTCAGTTGCATTATTTTGCTGATTTTCTTCTTTTAATTTCTTTTTGGACCATTGTTAACTCGCGGCTACTCTGCCCCGCAATGGCTGTATTTTCTTTTGCTCTTCGGAATAAATAAGGCATCACCTTGTCAATCGGACCGTAAGGCACATACTTCGCTACATTGTATCCATGGTTGGCGAGATTGAACGAAATGTTATCACTCATCCCCAAGAGCTGCGCAAAGAATACCCGATGATCGTCCGCCGCAATACCCTTTTCTTCCATAAGCTTAGTCAACAATAAACAGGAATCCTCATTGTGAGTTCCCATACAGACGCCAACAGCGTCGATGTTCTCAGTGAGCAATCTGACTCCCTCATTATAATCTCTGTCCGTGGAGGCCTTGTCCGGCTGAATGGGGGACTCGTACTCCATGTCTTCGGCACGTTCCCGCTCTTTCTCCATGTAGGCTCCTCGAACCAGTTTGACACCCAAATGAAAACCTTCCTGCCTTGCAAGCATTATGGCCTCTTTCAGGTTTTGCAACATATCATGCCGATACATCTGGAAGGTGTTAAACACATGAGCATAGTGCTGGTTAAACTCCTGCATAAGTTCGTATGCCACATCATCAATTATGTCCTGAATCCAAGATTCCTCCGCATCGATCATAAACATCAACCCATTCTCCTTGGCTGCCTGAGCAATATCTCGTGCCCGATCCTTCATCATCTTCAGCTTGATCTTGTCTTTTTCAGAAAGATCGTCACCTCGTTGGGCTTTCATCATCACTTCAGTAGAGCCAATACCAGTCAGCTTAACCACACAAAATGGGATATTGGGTTCTCCCTTAGCTGCTTCACATATTTTGACAATTTCGTCGCGCGTCCGGTCATAGCCAATTTCGATGGTCTCGCCCTCCACGGAATAATCCAGGATTGTTTTTACATTGAATTCTGCCAGTTTATCCATGGTAGGTTTGGTTTCCTCCACAGACTCACCTCCACAAAACTGCTCGTAGATCGTTTTTCGAATGACGCTTTTTATAGGCAAATTCCAGTAAAGCCCAAACTTGGTCAGCGCCACTCCTATCTTCACCATCCAGGGACGTTTCATGGTCGAAAAAACGAAAAGCGTTCGGCGCAGCTCCTTATTAGATTTTGGAGCAAAAGCTATGGATGTATCATCAAACCGAATCTGCTGTTTTTGCATAATTTTGGGCAAACGTCCGCAAAAATATCAAAACCATTTCTTAGCAACGCACTGTGCTACCTACTTACCTCACATTCTCTGAAAATCCGTCCGATGATTTAAAGAAATCTATCAACGAATTACAGCCCGACAAGGTGGCAATCTTGGTGGATGAAAACACCAAGTCTCATTGCTTACCAAGGTTAAATACTGATTTTTCCGTCATTGAAATTAAAAGTGGGGAGTCTGAAAAGACACTAAAAACCTGCGAGCATATTTGGTCAGAAATGACGAAAATGGAAATGACCCGAAAATCCCTGCTCATAAATCTCGGAGGTGGTGTGATTGGAGATATGGGTGGTTTTGCGGCTTGTACGTTTAAGCGAGGAATCAGATTCATCAACATCCCTACCACGCTACTATCTATGGTTGACGCGAGTATCGGCGGCAAAGTGGGTGTAGATTTCATGGGGCTGAAAAATCATATCGGGATATTTTCAGATCCAGCAAAAGTCATTGTCTCCAGTTTGTTCCTGGACACCTTGGAAGATCGACAAATCCGATCGGGTTTTGCGGAAATCCTTAAGCATGCTCTCATTCAAGATGCCGATTACTGGCAAGACGTCAAAAAGATTGATATACAAAATGTATCATGGCAGCCGTTTATTCGTCGCTCGGTAGAGTTGAAAGGTGAGGTGGTTAAAAATGATCCATTCGAAAATGGCCTCAGAAAAATCCTGAATTTTGGGCACACACTTGGACACGCGATAGAATCCTACTTTCTAGTGACTGATTCTCCGCTGCTGCATGGAGAGGCCATAGCCATTGGAATGGTATTGGAAACCGAACTCGCCCGTAATCGGGAAATACTATCCGGGGAGGACGCAGACGAAATCTTGCAAGTGATTTCAGGATTTTATGAATTGAGAGATATCCCTGAGTTGGATAAGTTGACTAGCACGCTACATCAGGACAAAAAAAATCAAGGAATGAATTTGAATTTTTCCTTGATTGATAAAATTGGACATTGCCAATGGGATCTTACGGTAACGAAACCCGAGATCGAAAGGTGTTTATTGAATTATCAGCAATTCAGACAAACAATTTAGTCTGTTCCTTGTTCACCACCTGTTTTTTCGATTTTTTTGACTTCTTAGGAGTGACCAACAAAATCGAAACCAGCCCGATAAGAGCTGCAATTATTAAAGTTCCTATAGTACGTGTTTTTGCCATATGTCTTATAACGCAAAAACTAAGCCGAAAGATTCCATGAACGAGCATAAAATTTTGTTAAAAAAGCTGTCCGATAAAATCAGTGGGGTAGTGTCAATAAGCTCGTCGAAGAGCGAAAGCAATAGGCTATTGGTCATAAATGCATTGGCTAGTAAGTCTCTGGAATTGAAAAATCTATCTGAAGCGAGGGATACACAAACCATGATTCGTTTGCTCGACTCTGATGATAAAACATGGGATGTGAAGGATGCCGGTACAACAATGAGATTCCTGACGGCTTTTCTCGCAGTGCATGGTAAGGGGCATGTCATCACAGGAACTGAAAGGATGAAACAGCGTCCTATTGGCCCGTTAGTTGAGGCGCTGCGCAGCATTGGTGCGGATGTCGGTTATCAGGAGAATGAAGGATATCCACCGTTGAGAATTACGGGGTTATCTGAACAACAATCCTCTTTGGTTCAATTGCCTGGGAATATCAGTAGCCAGTACATAAGTGCGCTCCTGATGATTGCTCCTTGCTTGCCAGACGGGCTGACATTGGAGTTAACAACCGAAATCTTCAGCAGGCCTTACATCCAAATGACTTTGAAGTTAATGGGTCTGTTCGGAATCGAGCACGATTGGGTTGATCGGACAATTCAAGTTAATGCTCAAGAATACAATGCTCAAATTCCTACCTATGTTGTAGAAAGTGACTGGTCAGGGTCCAGTTATTGGTTTGCTTTGGTGGCCATGTCTGATGACAGTGAATTATTCCTCCCAAATCTCCGCCAAAAGTCAACCCAGGGCGATCAGGCAATTCATTCTATCATGAGTAAGATGGGTGTCAAAACGGAGTTCGTAGCTGAGGGGATTCGTATCCACTCAAATCAAGAATTTGACAAGGAGATCAATTTAGATTTCAGAGAGTGCCCGGACTTGGCGCAGACGGTCATGGTCGTGGCATCCGTAAAAGGCATTACACTCAAAATGACCGGACTCGAAAGCCTGAAAATCAAAGAGACCGATCGTGTCCAAGCCATGATGAATGAGCTTAAGAAATTAGGAGCCGATTTGGAGGAACATGATGGGACTTGGACACTGATCCCCTCTGACAGTCTTCCTGACCATATCGAAGTAGAAACATACGAGGATCACCGCATGGCCATGGCGTTTGCCCCCCTATGTTGTTTGATGGAGGTAGAAATAAAAGAACCCAAAGTAGTCAACAAAAGCTACCCCGGGTTCTGGGAAGAGATGGCCAAGTTTTCTTAATTATCTCAAGAAGAGCAATTCTCGATATTTCACCAGCGGCCAATCTTCATCATCGATGAGCATCTCCAGCTTGTCAACCGAATAACGGAGTTGATCGAAGTATTTCTCCTTCACATTGTCGCAGTATTCAATAGCTCGATCTCTCACATCATCAATCTTATTGATCCTCTTGCGCTCCTCGGTCATCTCATCGACCAATCTTCTCACATTGCTGATGTGCTTTGAAACCTCCTCGATCGTCTTTTTGATTTCTTTGGCATCCAAGCCCAGATTATCCAGGCCATTGGCATTTTGAATCAGTTTGTTCTGATAATTGATAGCCGTTGGAATGATATGATTCTGAGCCAGATCACCCATCATTCTCGACTCAATCTGAACCTTCATAATGTAATTCTCCAGCTTGATCTCGTGCCGGGCGGCCAATTCCACTTTCGTATAAATTTTATGACGTTCGAAAAGCTTTGTGGCCCTTTCATCCACAGAAAAATCAAGTGCAAGCGGTGTATTCTTTACATTTGAAAGCTTTCGCTTAGCAGCTTCTTTCACCCAATCTTCAGAATAGCCATCACCTTCGAAGCGAATCTTTTTTGACTTCTTAATGTAATCCCGCAGCACATGGATAATAGCCAGCCTACGCTCTTCCCCATTGTCCATCATCTTGCTAACCTCCTTGTGAAATTTCGTCAACTGATCAGCTACGATGAGATTCAGAACCATCATAGGATTCGAAACATTAGCATCTGATCCCACGGCTCTGAATTCAAATTTATTTCCGGTAAAGGCAAAAGGAGAAGTTCGGTTTCTATCCGTGTTATCCAAAATGATTTCCGGAATTTGATCAATACCGAGTTTCATGTAAAGGTTATCTCCTTTTTCCAGAGCAATGGATCCCGATTTTTCAAGATTGTCCAGCACCTTCGTCAAGGTGGAACCAATGAATACCGATATTATCGCTGGTGGGGCTTCATTGGCTCCCAATCGATAGTCATTCCCCGCTGAAGCGATACTCGCTCGCAAGAGATCCGCATGGTCGTAAACGGCCTTGATTGTATTGACGAAAAATGTCAGGAACATCAGATTCTCTCGAGCGCTGGACGTTGGTTGAAAGAGATTGACGCCTGTGTCGGTGACTAATGACCAGTTGTTATGCTTCCCACTTCCATTCATTCCTGCAAAGGGTTTTTCGTGAAACAAGACCTTCAATCCATGCTTCTCTGCCACCTTGTCCATAACATCCTTTAGCAACTGATTTTGATCAGCTGCCTGATTCGTTTCTCCGAACATTGGGGCTGCTTCAAACTGCGATGGAGCCACCTCGTTATGGCGAGTCATCAACGGAATACCGAGCCTGTGCGCCTCAATCTCAAAGTCCTTCATGTAGTCATAGATCCTTGTCGGAATAGATCCGAAATAATGATCATCCAATTGCTGGCCTCTGGCCGGATTGTGACCAAAAACCGTCCGCCCGCTCATGACCAAGTCCGGACGCGCATCGAACAATGCCTTATCTACTACGAAATACTCTTGCTCCCATCCCAGTGATGCGTTGACCTTGGTGATATTCCGATCAAACAATTTGCACACCCTGACTGCCGCTTTGTCGACGGCCTTCAAGGCCTTCAACAAGGGCGCCTTGTAATCCAAAGCCTCACCCGTAAATGCTACAAATACCGTGGGAATGCAAAGCGTTTTCCCATAGATGAAAATTTGAGAGGACGGATCCCAAGCGGTATAACCTCTTGCTTCGAACGTGCTACGAATGCCACCATTTGGGAAGGATGAAGCGTCTGGTTCTTGCTGTACAAGTGCCGATCCTCTGAAATTTTCAATTCCCTTACTTGGATCGAAGAACGAGTCGTGTTTTTCGGCAGTAGAGCCGGTAAGCGGTTGAAACCAATGGGTGTAGTGAGTCACCCCTCTTTCCAAAGCCCAGTTTTTGACCGCTGAGGCAACTGCATCGGCAGTCTCCATGTCAATTTTTTTTCTGGTACGAATCGCATCTGTGACCTTCTTGAAAATATCAGGAGAAAGAGTGGCTTGCATTTGGTCTTTGCCAAAAGCCAACTCTCCGAAATACTCCGAGATTCGTTTTGAAGGTGCTTTTACCTCAATCTTATTTCGATTCTGAAGTGTGTGTAAGGCGTTATATCGTAGATGGGCCATCTTGAAATAGTTTGAATTAAAATTACCTCGATTTGATCTTTAGGGTCCATACTCTGTGGGAAAATTATCCACACGTCATGCTGATTTTGCAATTAGGCATTTTTTAGGGTTCTTTCCGGTCTGAAATGAATACTTTCTACGAACCAAGACTTAAAGAAGGAATTAATCACCTATCTGAAGAAGAATCAAAGCATTGCGTACAGGTACTTAGACATCAGGTCGGAGATGAGATCGAATTAATGGATGGCCAAGGATTGGTGATCAGAGCTAAACTGACGAGCGTAAATAAAAAGAAGTGTGAATTTGAGGTAGTTTCTAAAACGGAATCAAAACCCAAGCCCTTTCAGGTTCACCTGGCCATAGCCCCTACCAAGAGTATCGATCGAATGGAATGGATGGTCGAAAAGCTTTCAGAAATCGGGGTGGATGAAATCACGTTCTTAAAAACTGACCACTCGGAAAGAGGGAAAATCAGAATTGACCGGATTCAAAAGAAGGCCATCAGCGCCATGAAACAATGTAAGTTTCCGTTCCTAACAAGGATCAATGACCTCACTTCTTTCTCGGAGTTTGTTGAGAAAACGGAATCCTCTGAAAAGTGGATGGCTCATGTGGGCGAACATCCCTATTTGGCGAATCTCACTGAGGCCAAGCAGTCAACATCAATCTTGATTGGTCCGGAGGGGGACTTCTCATCGACCGAATTGGAACTTGCAGCAAAGCATGGATTCCAGCCTGTTTCGTTAGGAAAGACTACCCTAAGAACAGAAACGGCAGGCCTGCTGGCCTGCCATTTCGTGAATGTGGTTAACGGGTTTTGATTATTTACTTTTTGAGTATTCGCCTGATTTGGATACCAAGAATGGTTCTAATTTCAAGGATGTAAATACCGTTTTCGATACCACTCAAATCAATGGATCTGTCAGATTCAGAATAAGGATAATCCAGAATGGATCTACCATTGAGATCCAACAGTCGAATTCTACCACTGGTTTGAACTGAGCTTTCAACATTGATAATATCAGTTACGGGATTAGGATAAACTTCTATTCTCCACTGAGAATCACCTACCAGAACAAATTTGATCCTAGTGTAGTCAGAACTCCCATCAAAATCTACCTGCTTCACACGATAGTAATTAACCGATGATAATGGATTCAAATCAGTAAATCCATACTCATGAATGCCATTAGAGTTTCTTGCGTCTACTCTGGCAATGGCTTCAAACTCGATTCCATTAGGACTTCTCTCAACATCAAAATGACTAACATCAACCTCATTTGTCGTGGACCATTCAATGCGCACTTCGCCATTTTTCTCAAACAAATCAAACGACAACCAATCTAGCGGGAGCGGAGAGTTTGCTTGATCGATGGTTGAAATGGTGAACAAAGCACCATCCGGGAACTCAGTTATATCTATCCCTGCGAACGTATACGCGTTTCCGTTTTGTGAAGGCACTATGGTAATCACATTGGCATTACTGAAATCGCCATCCCCATCTGTATCCACCAAAATTCTTAGGTCGGAGGCCATGTTTACTGTAACTCCCGTAAGATCAAAGGTCATATCCACGGTACCGGTAGGATTGTTTATGGCAGTGGCTTTCCAAGTTCTATCCAGCCTCCCCTCAATTCCCGAAGGGAAATCGCTTGCGGAGGATGTTCCAATAGGATCACCATTATCGGCCCATCCAAAGAACTGATCATCCGCTTCAAAAGGTTCGTTTTTAGTTACTGAGAGTACTGCGTTGTTATTGATTGACTTGGAGGTTTGCTGCATCAAGTTGGTATTGTCGTCCCTTCCTATGATTCCAACGTCATTCTGATGAGAAGAAAAAGTGGCGTCAGAATTTCCAGGAAACACGATGGTTCCATTTGAACTTATGTAGTCATAGTCCCCACCATTCATGGTTATGCCATACTTGATACCTAAGTAGCTTTCTACTCTCGTAATTTCAGAAGCGGATAACTGGCAATTAAATAACACCGTTTCGCCTATATCACCAATAAACTGCGATCCCGCTTGAGTCGTACCAAAAGTTGCACTCAAGACTTCTTGCCCAATAGACAATGTGCCGCTCGCACTGAAATTCCCTGTTGCTCCTGAATTGATCGGATTTCCGCCAGCTGCCGTGCCATCGACAAAAGCGCTAGTCGGATCATTGGCAACCTGATTATCGAGATAATTTGTCAAGACGTGCACTGTACCATCTCCCGCGTTTAGTCCAGTCGCATTATTTGTACCCTGATTTTCTAGAGCAATATTGTCGGGATCATGGATATTAAGTTCCTGTGTTCCTCCCGAAGTATAACTGATCAGATGATTATCCAGAAGGCTGCTGCTCCTGAAAACATTGAACATCGTATAATCTGTAGTCGGGAAAGTTGTAATTGCTGCAGATAGGTTTTCAGCAGTCTGTGCGCCGCTGTTGAATTCTAAATACGGATTGTTGTTAAATTCAATAATCGCGTCCCTGTAAGTCGGGCCATTGGTTGCAGTCAGGACATTATCCGCAAATGAATACGCATTTGACGATTGGTCTGTCCATGTGTCCACTTCGTTTCCGTCCGTAGTAGTGCTAGTACCCTCGCCAGTGAGTAACCAGATATCTAGGCATGTGGATACACCGCCCGGGCCTGGTTGTGGTCTGGAAGTAGCTAAGGTGAAAATATCACCGTCATCAAAATCCACAACAAAGGTGACCACCTCTGTGCCGGAGTTATAGGAAGTCGCCTCAATACTTCTGGTGATACCGTTATCAAATTGCCCCCCATCGTCGATGAGTAAGAGAAAGTCCTCGACACTTCGACCGGTAAAGTCGCCTCCACCATTGGCCGTAACCCCACTTATGTCTATTTCCAGTGTAACATTTCCTACCGTACCTTTTTCCTGAACACGCCATTCTCGATCCAATCTCGTAACGGTATTGGCTGGAATCTCGGTGGTCACGTCTTCGATTATTCCATTGTCGTCATTGTCATTTCCCCAAGCCAATGATGAAAGGTTGGCAGTGAAAGTGTTGGGGCTGGCAAATGAACCGCCATTGTCCGTTAGCGCTATTGTTACAATCGCATCCCCATTTTCACTTTGAGATTTTGGTTGTGAGAAGGCACTGATGTCATCTCGAACAATCCCAGCTATGTCGTTATTATAATCCCCAGGAGCAACGACGGTTTCATATATGAAATCTCCGTCTGAAGCCAAATAATCCGCCTCGTTACCGTCTAAAGTGATTCCATATTTAATTGCTAAGTAGGATTGCACGATGGCTCGCTGGGTATCCGATAATCTGACCGAAAAACTTATGACCTCAGCAATTCCTCCATCATAATAATTAGATAGCGTATAGTTATTCCCCAGTTTATACTGCTCATTCGACAGATTCTTCAACGCATTGGCGTACTGAACAGGATTTATGTCCGTGCCATTGTGCGAAATCTCTTGCACGGTCGCCCCCACGTTATTGTACGAACTAAAGACGACTGGTTCGTTTGCCGCAGAAAAAGTCCCATCCGGTCTTCCCGAACGATATTCATCACCATCTCCATTAGCCCCAACAATGTGCACAATTCTATCATCTGGGACGTAACCGTCTGTATTTGTTCCTAATAAGAATCCACTAAAAGTGCTAGCCCCATCTTCAAAACCCATCACAAAACCATTGGCCGTTCCATTCACTGCCACATCAGGTTGTGCGACAATAAAATATTCTTGCGTGTAGAATCCAGCAGCGCCATCCATGTTGTCATTAGTGCCATCGAAATCAACCACATTGTTAAAATTCAGGCCGTCTGCAATTACCGTAGGGTTATTTACCGAAGTGGCGTTGTTCGCGTTCCCACTTTGATCGGCCCAGGCTGTGACTGCACTACCTGTTGTTGATAGGCCGACGTTTGCCTTTAACCACAATTCTACATTTTGCGCTCCGCCGGGACTAGGTGGCACCTCAGCAATGGTAAAAACTTCACCGTCATTTAACGATACATTTTGAAATGTTGCGGTGGAGCCATCCCATGAATTGGCAGAGATAGTACGTAGGAATCCATTGCTGAAATCCCCGTCATCATCTACGACCATGGCAACAATCTCGGAACTCAATGGTGTACTTGTGGTGCCACTCAAATCAAACGTATAGTCAATGGGATCGGGATCGTTTGAAACATCAACTTTCCATTCTCGCTGGATACGATCCGTTATACCGGCACTTATTTCGGTTGTATTAAATGCAAAGCCTGCATCGTTATTTCCTATGATCACAAACTGTCGATCTATCGCAAACCCATCGGTCTGGCTCAATGTCATAATCGCATCATCGTTGATACTTTTTGATCTGAGTTGAGTCAATCCTGAACCATCGTCACGACCTACTCCCACTATGTCATTGTCGTAAGGGGTGAAACTAGCATTGGTCAATGCCGGATATATTGATTCTCCTATTGAATTTAGATAGTCCTGATTGGTTGATTGATCCAGTGTAATCCCATACTTAATTGCCAGAAAAGAAGAAACCTGCTGTCTTTCTGTAGCAGACAGAATACGATTAAAGATGATCACATCACCTAGTTGTCCCTGTAATTCTCGCGTGTTATCAAACGCCGGTGTTGCGAAATCATCCAGATCCTGGCCAAACACAAGTGTCCCCCCAGTATCGAGAGTCCCTGCCGATAAAGCAGTGGTTGTCGCGGTTCCGTTGTTAACCCAAATGTTGGCATTGGTGTTATTATAATCGGCTGAAACGATCCTGGTTTCACCATCCCGAATATCACCGGTCCCATAAACGCCATTGTCGAGGATGCCGGTAGTGGGTGTATCTCCTCCTCCATCATTACTTACACCAATGTCAAATTCATCATCCACATCGTCATTTGGTAAATACGAAAAGAATGTTTGGTCGTTAGGTGAGGCAGCTTCTAATAGCGGAACAGTGAAAACAGTAATTTCACTACCGTTGATATTATTAAAATTAGAAAAGGCCAAGTAATCATCCTGACTTGCGCCTTGGTTAAAAGAAATGGACGAGTTAAAATTGAAATCAGGGTTTGAAGTTCCTTCTGCTTCTGTAAAAGATCCACCCACAAAATCGGGCGTGGTTCCAGAAATGCCTGAAACCGAAGAATTAGTCATATTGAATCCACTGGCACTATAGTCTCCCCATGAAGTAATCTGATTGGAGCCATTGTAGGTTACCTCTTGGCCGGGATTAAACCAAATGATTGAGCCCGAAACTCCTCCTGGCGCTGGAGCCGGTAGCGTAATTAATGGACAATCCAGATTCGGTGAAGGTGGCGTGGTTAAGAGCTCTGTGGCACCATCGCCACCCTCAGAATTTGCGCTAGGTGTCCCTTGTGTCCCACCAGCTGCGCCTCCCGTCACATCGATATTCGTGGGAACAGGTGAGAAAGCGCCACCCCTCCTAACCAAGGTCACATTTCCTCCGCTACCCCCACCTCCACCTCCATCAGGAGAAGCATACATTTGGTCTCCGGTCAGGGATGATCCATCTCCACCGATTGCATTAAAATTAATTCCGCTGATATCCTCTGAACTAGTTACAAGGATGATCGTTCCACCAGCACCACCTCCTCCTCCTGCTCCATCCTCATCAGGATTATCTGGAGCGGTCGCTGCGAATGAACCCCCGCTATGACCGTTTACTGAAATAGTTCCACTTCCTAATAAAGTATCTGCTCTAATTAAAACAGCACCACCACCTGGATGCCCACTAACCACATCTATAGGAAAAGCATCATTCAATACGTCCGTTTGCCCCCCAGATCCACCACCACCACCAAGAAAAAGTCTATCACCTTGGTCTAAGGATAGAACCTGACCACCACCAGCAGGAATCAGGAAGTCACCCCCGCTTCCATCGCCACTCGTGGCTCCAGCACCACCGCCACCGCCATTCGAGCCTCCTCCACCACCATTATTAATCAAGCCCGCACCTCCTCCATTTCCAGGTGCTCCCGGACCAGCCGAGTTTGTAAAAGTTATTTGAAGATTATTAAATAACGTTCCACCATATTCTACGTCAACCTCTGAAGTCGCAGTACCACCGGGATATCCAGCTCCCAAACCGCTCGTGGTGGTCAAACTAGTTAGATCATCGTTGTAACCATAAACCTGATCAGGTCTTCCTGCAATTCCTTCGCCACGCCATCCGGGATCAGGATCACTATGATCTCCACTGGATGGATCAAGTAACCCACCCCTAAAACCAGCAAAGTCCGCATCGATTGTTCCATTTAAGGTCATTTCACCTAACGCATCTAAAGTAATAATTCCACCAGTGCTGCCGTTCCATGGAACGGTTGTTATTTCCCCTCCAACATCAATGGTCAAATCGTTATAATTTCCAACTTTGATAACCTGAAAAGTTTGGATTCCCATGTTTCCAGAAGGAGTTGCATTTGAAATATAGCTGTTGTTCAAAGCATTTTGTAGCGTCAATGTGCCTCCACCAGCTCCAACATCGGAAGACGCAATTGCGAATTCATATTGACCAGCCGTATAACTTCCATTGTTCAAAAAACCTTCATGATCTAAACCACCTGGCCCATCACCATAGTCTGTTGAGTTGAAATTATCTGCTCCGGGCGCAAATTCGGTTTCCATGTCAGGGATAGTAGGATCAATTTCGGCTCCTTGCATTTGAATAATCATCACCAAATCACCAGAAGCGATTGTTCCCCCAGAGTCAGTAAATGCTCCGGGAATGGTTCTTTTAGCGCCGAGAGTAATGCTTTTACTACCCTTTAGGGCATTTGCACTTCCAGGATAATATGCATTTACAACGACTGTCTGCCCGCTTGTTATGGTTAAATCAGTCGTGGACTCGATACAATTGCAGTCTTGTGCGATAACCTCTGAACAGAGGCAAATAACACAAAGTATAGTATACAGTTTTTTCATAAGTTTCAGGCCAAAATATCTTCACGGATGCTTTCCAACAAGCCATCAAAGACATGATTCTACAGAATATAATTCCAAAAAAATGAATTTTTTTCAAACTAATGTTCAATCGCAATCTGGAAAAAGATTGTCAAAACCACGATAGATCAGCATATTTCTGTCTTTTTAAAAACAGCGACGCAAAAAACAGGCCGTTTTAAGATTTATCTTCAACTAGATGGAAAAACATTACTTACGAAGCTGTAAGAGGGTTCGGATTTATCCTAAGGTTTAGCTCACAGAAATGATGATTGTCATTGCTTGATTATTCGTCTCCTGATTGTTCCTGCAAATGTTTTTATCGTCAAGATGTAAACTCCTGCCTCTTGAGTCGTAAGGTCAAGATCAACCTCGCTTGACGCGGCAAGGGATTTTTCAAATAAGACTCGACCAGCCATATCTCTCAACTCTATTTGCCCTGAAACTATCCCGTTTGCCTGAACGGTAAATCGTCCAACTGTAGGATTGGGATAAATATCATATGTGATGCCATTAACTACGGCACTAACAGCTCGGGTTATCGAAAATTCAAATGCTCCATCGAAATCCACTTGTTTCAACCGATAATAATTGATTCCCACAATCGGTGATGAATGTGAATAAGCATAATTGTTTATGCCTTCATCGTTGTTGTAGGCTTCCAATTGATCAATAACTTGATAACTGACCCCATCGATGCTATGCTCGATATCGAAATAACTCACGTCCACTTCATTGGCTGTTTGCCATTCTAGCAGAACTGTTCCAGATTCAAATCTGGCTTTGAATGAAATCCAATCTAATGGTAAAGGGTTGCTGCTCGCATTGTACAAATAATCAGGAATCGTATTGGGATCTTGATCTTGCGTGAAATCATCTGACCAGTCCATGTTGGAGTTATCATCCTCAGCAGATGTCAGTATTCCATCATTGTCATCATCCGTATCCTGCCAATCCCTCAATCCCGCTCCATCTGTATTGAGTACCACAGCATTGGTTCCAGTCGCATTACCTTCAGTGCCTGCAGTAACAGTATCAAATGCATCATCCAGGCCATCTCGATCCAGGTCTTGACCTACGGCCGTTCGGTCGGCAACACCATCCTGATTGGCGTCATGTCCTTCAATAGAATCTGGCACCCCATCGTCATCAGCATCCGTGTCCAAATGATCCGCTCCTCCGGTTCCGTCAGTGTTGACAATTGTAATGGCCGTTCCGCCATTGTCGGGATCATATCGGTTATCCAGACCGTCATTGTCGTCATCAAGATTGAATGGAGCCCTGTAGGAAGTAGAAGCTTGTGCATCTCTGTTGTCGCTTATTCCATCACCGTCACTGTCGATATCATTAAAATCTTGGAATCCATCTCCGTCGGTATCCATTGTTCCCTCGGTGGCATCTGACAAACCATCTCCATCAGAATCTAAATCCTGAAAATCTGGCAATCCGTCTCCGTCAAAATCATCTGGTAAGCTCATAAAGCCACCTTCATCCGGATCTACTGCATCCAGAATTCCATCTCCATCAGCATCGGTGGAGCCGTCAACGTCTCCAT
Source organism: Cyclobacteriaceae bacterium (assembly GCA_965212145.1). Lineage (GTDB taxonomy): Bacteria > Bacteroidota > Bacteroidia > Cytophagales > Cyclobacteriaceae > JAAEPI01. The sequence continues at coordinate 208,912 of CBDBUY010000010.1, forward strand.
CATTGTCAGCATCAATATCTCCCGGAGCACGCTGCTCTTCCACCAAATCAAAAATGGTATCACCGTCTGAGTCCAAATCCAGGTAATCAGGATTTGCATCGCCATCTGTATTCGGTGGCGTCAGCTGGGAACCTGGTGTTATTGAGAAATCCACGGCATCCGCGATTCCATCACTGTCTGAATCGGTGGAGGAATCAACTTCTCCATTACCATCAGTATCCGTGCCTCCAGCTTCCACGATATCAGGAATTCCGTCATTGTCCGAATCACGATCGATCCGGTCATCTACTCCGTCAGCGTCTGAGTCTGGATTAGCCAGTGGAGTTCCATCTACGTCATCAATCAACCCATCGCCATCGCCATCGTTGTTGGTGGCATAAGTGATGCTGTATCTCCCTTCAGGGGTCATGTTTGCTGGAAGCGTACCGCCATTTGCTTCTATAGCGTCAACTATTCCATCGTTATCCGAATCCAAATCACGATCATCGGTGATGCCGTCACCGTCAGAGTCGCCTGTGCCTTCAACGGAATCCGGGATGCCGTCATTGTCATCGTCATCATCGGATGCATCTGGTACTCCATCCCCGTCCAAATCCCCGGCCACTGGCGTGTCTGTCTCAAGATAATCGTCCGTGCCATTTGGTTCTGCATCTCCTATCTCGTCAAGAGTGTTTATTCCATCGCCATCGTCATCCGGGTCCCGGTAGTCGTTATCGCCGGTAGAGTCGGTGTTTTGTAATCCCGGAGTGTTTCCAGTCTGGTCCGGATCAAATTCGTCCAGTAATCCGTCAGAGTCAGTGTCTTGATTTCCTTCACTGGCGTCAAAAACATCATCTGAATTATCATCCCAATCTGCCGTTCCGTCACTATTCGCATCGCTCCCTTCTATCACATCCGGAATCGTATCACCATCACTATCGGTATCTTGATAATCCGGTGTTCCATCGCCATCTGTATCCACGGTCGAAATAGCCGTTCCACCAGAGTCATTGTCGTAGCTATCATCTAAGCCATCGCGATCCGCATCGTTGCTTGCCGATGTGGTATACCCAGCAGTGGTCTGTGCTTCCACATTGTCCAGGATGCCGTCATTATCTGAATCCGGATCTAAGTAATCCTCCACTCCATCACTGTCTGTATCTGCTAGCGTAACAGGTGATCCACCCGAGTCAGGGTTATAACGATCATCGTATCCATCACCATCAGCATCTATAAAACCATCCAGTCGGCCATTGCCATCTGAATCAGCTAATCCATTTTCCACCAGATCTGGCACCCCATCACCATCTGAATCCACATCGTACATGTCATTTAGGCCGTCACCGTCCGTATCCGGCAAAACCAATGGAGTGCCTCCATTATCCGTATCGAATATATCCAACAAGCCATCTCCATCCGTGTCGGTAAGATTATCGGCAATGCCGTCACTGTCAGCATCTGTACCTCCGGCCTCCAGTAGATCCGAAATACCATCATTGTCAGAGTCACGATCCTTATGATTTGGAATGCCGTCTAAATCTGAGTCGAAAAGGTCGTTAACGCCATCACCATTGGTATCCACGAAAGCTCCCAAGGTACCATGTACAAAATCAGGATCCAGATAGTTTGGCGTACCATCATTGTCTGCATCAGCGCTTGGATCCTCACCGAATCCCTCATCAGCATCCGGAACCCCATCATTGTCTGCATCCGGATCAGCCGAGTCTAGCACGCCATCATTGTCAAAATCCGTATCAACATGCAAGTAGTCAGGGTTTGATCCACCTTGGGTGAAGTCATCGCCCCAGTTTCCGTTGGCATTGGCATCTTCATTGGATGTCGGAATCCCATCTCCATCATCGTCAGGATCTCTCCAGTCCAGAATCAAATCTGAATCACTGTTTTGAAGAGTGGCCTGACTACCCGTGGAATTACCTGCAGCTGGTCCAGAAACATTATCGTATCTGTTCGTCAATCCGTCACCGTCTGAATCACTTGAATTTGGAGTATAATCATTGCTGCCGTCCATGTTCGAATCAGACCCTTCGATATAATCAAAAACTCCATCTCCATCAGAGTCCAAATCCTGGTAATCATTGATTCCATCTCCATCCGTATCTTGCAGGGAAATAGCCGTCCCGCTATTGTCAGTGTCGTATTCATCATCAATTCCGTCTCCATCAGTATCGATTCCTGATGGTGGGGTGTAACCGATGGTTGGCTGTCCTTCCACATTGTCCGGAATGCCGTCATTGTCTGAATCAATGTCCAAATGATCTGGGACGCTATCGAAATCTGTGGTGACCAGAGTCAGCGCTGTACCTGATTCACTCGAGTCAATGGCATCATTCAAACCATCACCGTCAACATCTACAAAACCATCAAGCGTTCCATCGCCATCCGCATCTGTGCCGCCTGATTCTATGGTGTCCGTAAGACCATCGTTATCTGAATCTCGATCAAATGCGTCAATCAAGCCGTCCTCATCAGTTGATCGTGGTGTTATGGCCGTGCCGCCATTATCAGGATCCACATCGTCTGCAATCCCGTCACCATCCGCATCATTTGCTGATACGTAAGCTGCTGAAAACTGTCCATCAGCGGTCATATTTGCCGGCAAAGTGCCTCCTCCATTTTCAAGTGCGTCAGGTAGGCCGTCATTGTCGGAATCCAAGTCGCTGCTATTGGGTACGCCATCTCCATCTGAATCTGTATTTACCAACTCTGAACCAAAATCGGGATCGTATGTATCAATCAATCCATCATTATCCAGATCAAGTAATAAATACGCAGTTACTGGGAATTTCCCGTCGGCTTCCATTCCGACTGGCAATGTTCCGCCATTGGCCTCTACAGCATCTGGCACGCCATCATTGTCTGAATCCAGATCAAAGTGATTTGGAATGCCGTCCAGGTCATTGTCAAAATTGTCGTTTATGCCATCGCCATTGTTATCAACAAAACCAGCAATGTCCGGATCGGCGAAGTTTGGAATGCCATCTGAGTCAGCATCTGCGTTCGGATTGATTCCTCCACCTTCATTGATATCGGAAATTCCATCGTTATCCTGATCCTGGTCTGTATCATTATCAACACCGTCCCCGTCAGAATCATGGAGGAACAAATAATCTGGTACAGGTGATCCGCCTTGGGTGAAGTCATCCGAATGGTCATTGTTTCCATCCCAGTCTTCCACTGTAGACAGCCATCCATCTGCGTCATCATCCAGGTCTCGCCAATTCGCCTGAGAGTCACCGTCCGTATTTTGCAGGGCTACATTAGATCCTGCTTCATTGCCTGCTGCCGGGCCGGAGACATTGTCAAAATTGTCATCCAATCCGTCACCGTCGGTATCGGTTCCTGAAACAGTCGCGTCGGCAACACCATCTGCATTGGCGTCATTCCCTTCAATTAAATCCGTCACACCATCATTGTCAGAATCTGAGTCCAGATAGTCCGGCGTACCATCTGAGTCTATATCCGATAAAGCGATCGGAGTACCCAATGGGTTAGCGCATGCCGAAGTAGAGTTGAAGGAGTAATACACTGAGTATACTCTGTATCTGTCCGAAGCGTTACTGAACCTAAGGTACCTGGTATCTGCCGTGAGAGTGTAATTAACCGCTGTTGCTACATCAGAATTGAAGCTAAGCGTACTTAGATTTGTCAGTATCGTGCCAAGTGCGTCAGTGGATTGCTCTATGTCGCCAGTTTCTGTATTGGCGTCATTACCTGAGACGAAAATCTGAATAGTACTGCCCGATGGAACCAAATCGGTCAGGTCCAAAACCATATCGTCACCACCTCGGAGCTCAGCAAAGGTGCTATTATCGTTTCCAATCGCGTTACTTGAATTGTCCACTCCATTATCCAAGGTGACGGCATCTGCATTCCCCACGATGGTTTCCTGACAAACCGGGTCAAAACTGTTGTCCAAGCCATCGCCATCATCGTCTGTTCCTGCTGAGGCCGTATATGCGGCTGTGGACTGACCTTCTCTCTGATCAGGAATTCCGTCGTTATCAGCATCAATGTCCAGATAATCAGGTAATGAATCTCCATCAGTAGATGTGATCGCAAGTGCAGTCCCATATTGGCTCGCATCGAAAGTGTCTATCAGTCCGTCATTATCTGCATCCGTGGAACTATCAGCACGTCCGTCTCCATCTGAATCGGTTCCGCCAGCTTCTATAATATCAGTGATACCGTCTCCATCGGAATCAAGATCAACCCTATCGTCAACCCCGTCTCCATCTGTGTCTGGGTTGGTAAGAGGCGTTCCATCCACATCATCCATTAACCCGTCTCCGTCCCCGTCATTGTTCTGCGCATAGATGACATTGAATTGTCCGTCTGCAGTCATGTTAGCAGGAAGGCTTCCGCCGTTTCCTTCTACGGCATCAGGAATGCCGTCATTATCTGAGTCTAAATCCAAGTAATCAAGGATACCATCACCGTCAGAATCCGCAACTCCTTCCACAGAATCCGGAATGCCGTCATTGTCACTATCATCATCGGCACTGTCCAGGATTCCATCCAAATCCGTGTCAATTGCGCAATCGGAGAAACTATAGCTCACGGCATCTATTCGGAGCGTTTCCTGAGAATCTAAAATTTCGATCAGTTTGATATATCTGGCACCTGGAGAAACATTTACTGTGAAGTTGTAATCCGTATAATTTCCATTGTTGTCAAAATTCAGATCAATTGCCGGTCCGTACGTGACATTGTCATTGGAGAATCGGACTCGAATATCGGCACTGCCGCCACCCGAACTTCTCAGCCTGACTGTTACATCCTCTCCGAATCGAACCTCATCGGTCATGTCCAGCACCAGAATTGCATCGGATTCATCCCCCATTCTGGCTCCTGTTCCATCTGCTGCACCCAGCGCATTGGTCCCGGGTTCGCCCGAGTCTTGATTGAAAGTGTAGATGACCGCATCCGCATTTCCCGAGATGGTTGGTCCAGTAGCGCTACAACTAGTCCCGGCCTCCAGGTAGTCAGGTGTACCATTCGCCGGGTTTGAGTCACCTGTTTCTGTGGATGTAAGAATCCCGTCATTGTCATCGTCATTGTCTCTGAAGTCATACTCTAAATCCGAATCTGAGTCTGGAAGCGCCACGTTGGTTCCACACCCAAACGACAACCCACCAGAATACTTAATGACCAGCCCGGGATTGTTTTCCGCGGTTCGATAGTTAGTCGAACCATCCCCTGCATTCCTGGTCAGGATAAAAACCATGTCATCGCCAGAAGACCAACCACCCTGACCAATTAACTCATTGATGATGTCGGTAATATCTACGGTCCGCTGATCTGCTCCTGATTCTCCCACTACGGTCCAGTCATTGGAAATGGTCCAGGTTTCCACATTGCTTGTAGGAGTCCTGCCTGAAACATCGTTCGTGGCTGTTGAAAAATCAGCAGGGGTCAAGCTGAGTTCTCCCTCGATATCCACGATGACCGTACCCGAACCACCTGTTTCGTCTGTTTGGAATTGGATATAAGCGCTGAGTATGTTCGCGCTCGGAGGCACATTAACGCCGGAATATTTTAGCCCGACCACTTGTTCCACACCATCATAGAGAATCTCCAAATCGGAGCTGGTCAGGTACATACTTCCATCGGATGTATCTTCTTCCGCATGGTCAGATCGTCCGGTAGTGATCGTCGTGATGGAAGAGCAATTGTTGTCAAAAGCATCGTCTATTCCGTTTCCATTCGAATCTGTTCCGGTTATTGCCGTATCGGCTGATCCATCTGCATTGGAATCGTTCGCTTCTATAAAATCTGAAATCGTGTCATTGTCTGAATCAGTATCCGCGTAATCAGGTACTCCGTCCCCGTCATTATCGTTAGGGGTGATGGGACTTCCGCCTAATGAAGTATCCCAATAATCGATGATTCCATCGCCATCTGAGTCAATGATCAATTCAGGCCTGCCTGTCGTCGAAGTATTGTACCCCTCATTTGTATCATCAATGCCATCGTTATCACTGTCTAAATCAAGGTAATTAGGAAGTTCTGTTAATCCATTGGAGGATTCGTAGGACTGATCCGTATTAGAAACGGTCAGCGGCGAGGACAATAGTGCATCATGTAGTCCATCACCATTGGCATCCAGAAATGAATCGATGGTCCCATTGCCATCTGCATCAGTACCTGAGACTTCAACCAGATCTACGATCCCATCATTATCCGAATCCGGGTCCCAGTAATCTTCAATACCATCATTATCCTGATCTCCATTGGCTAACACAGACACCCCAGAGTCAGGGGACGTTTCAGCGGCATCAGGCATGCCATTGGTTCCCACCGCTCCGGTGATGGTTGCTGAAGCACTTGAATAACCAGCTGGAGCCGCACCTCCATTTGCCTCAATCGCGTCTGGGATTCCGTCGTTATCAGAATCCAAATCCAGATACCTGGGAATACCATCGAAATCCAAATCCTCCGTACCCTCATCCGCATCCAAAATGCCATCATTGTCAGAATCCAGATCATCCCTGTCCAAAACGCCATCTCCATCAGAATCCCCGATTCCCTCTGTAAAATCCATGATCCCATCTCCATCCGAATCTGTGGATGCACCCGCACCGAAGTTGTTTCCGGTATCCGTCTCGGCAAAATTGACATTGTCTGTGAAACTTGCCTCCTGAAGGTTGGTAGTGGTCAGCGTGTAATTGGTCGGAAGCGTGCTATCATCCACTGTAATCAATACCTCAGCAGTCGTAGCTATATAGATATTGTATCTTCCAAGAGCGTCAGTTGTGACCTGCTGCAGCAAATTATCTCCTGCATCCAGCGCTCCGTTATCGTTGTTGTCCAAGTATAAATTAATGGTCACTCCTGCCAGTCCGGGTTCCCCATCTCTTATGCCATTTAGGTTCTGATCATTGAACAACGTTCCGCTCACGGTATTGGCATCTGCAACCAACGAGGCAAGTGATTCTGTGTCCGGTGATCCACCATTGTCACCTAAGGTCACCCCGTTAGTCATCGAAGCGTCTGCGGGGTCTACTTCATAAAAATTCGGATCATTACCTCCGCCACGGGTGCCATAGAGTTTTCCATTGTTGGCAAATGCCAAACCTTCAATGTCCTGAAAGGTCAGGTCACCAATGACCGTGATAGCTCCGGTATACTTGTTGATATTGATCAGCTGATCAATGCTGCCGTTATTACTGACGGCAAACATTAAACCTGAAGTAGAACTGATGGCAATGTCATCCACATCGTCATAGATTCCCTCTCCGTCTATCAAAATGTAATCTACACCAGGCCCGAAGGCATCCTGGACATACGTACCCGTGGTTTCATCAATTTGAAAGATGATGTCATAACTTCCATTCGTGCCTTTTCGCTCAGAAGCCCAAAGAATTCCTGTGAAGGGATCGAAAGAAAGTCCGTCAACATCATTGACCGTCAGGGGACCATTCTCCCCATTTAAGGATCCTCCACCATCAATTTCAGATAGGAAGGTATAGGCCCCAGTGCTAAGATTTAATGTTCCAATATCTCCTCCATCCGCAGCATAAAGAATATTGTTTCCCGGAATGGGCCAATAAGCAATGGCCTCTACACCACCTACTCCAAGTCCACCGATTTGCGTGCTGACTCCAGTGGAGACGTCAATCTGCCAAAGCGTGTTGTCATCATCATTTACGTAGTAGAATACATCCGGATTACCGGCTAGGAGGGGAATACTGGTTAAAATCAATAATAAATAACTGATTAAAGCCTTTGCTCTTATAGCCTTCATAGTGAGTTGCTCTTTACTTTGACAGGTTCTTGGGCCAAACTATGCTGATCCAATCTACAAAATACGACAATTTTATTGTCATATGATAATATTGAGGATGTTGGCTTACTCTGGTAATGTTTAAAAAATGTAAAACTACCAGCTCCAGCTGTCCTTCGATCGAGCTTGCATTTTTTGATCTAAATAATGCGAGAATTCAAAGTGAAACTCTGAAAATCACCTGACATTTCCATTTCTGTCAATCACAATGTATGCCGTGACGCCATCTCCAGGCAGCTGATCCTGTGGGAAGTAGAAGACGGTCAGTTGATCTAAAACCTCATCGTATCGGAAACTCAACGGTTCATTTGGGGCAGTCACCAGATTCGACCATTTCAATTGACCAGCACCGTCGGTCGCGGCAATGAAAAGATTGTTTTCGGGCATTGAAGAATCAAAGAAGTAAAATCCAAAGGTGGGTATTGGAAGTTGCTTGACCGCCAGGCTATCAGAAGTGATATTTCCAGTCTTCAGTTCTACCATTTTCCTAACATCTCGCGACGGACCACTCCAAACCAGAAATCCCGATTTAGACCGTGTATCCATTCCCACAGCTACTTTCACTGAGTCCCCAGAAACCAGTTTTGTCATATGTTGCTGAGTATCTTGGTTAACAAAGAGTGGAATCCTCAAATCATCCGAGACGGCATATTTTTCTTTTAACATCAGTGAATCGGTTCTAGAAGCCCACATGATTTTTTGTGAATTAATCCATCCACCTAGGTTCTCAATGAATTCCTGATAACCACTGGATCCACCATAGTATTCTTCCAAAATCCCAGGGTATCTGTTGGTCGCCATTGAAATTTTTTCGGGTGTCGAGATGTCTGAATAAATGGTCGTCATCTCGCCAAGTTCTTCCATGATGATATTGGCAGCTTCCAAATGCGCAAAGACGTTCAGACTGTCTTGAAGTGATGAATTGATGCTTGGATTTGACATCCTATTTATCTCCAGATGAGATGAACGAAAGGCAAGTAAATCCTTAGCCGACCCATCCGGATCAAATTTCTCAGCTTCATCTTGAATGCTAGAAACCTCAACGGCTCCAGGATCAATGCCTTGTGCCACTTTGTCAAATGCCTGACTGAGCTTGGCTTCCATTGCACTCAAATTGGTCTTGTATTGCTTCACTCCGTAATACTGATCCTTCACCAATTTGGCCCAGGTCTCGTAATCCCATAGGTCTAGTTTTCCTGAAAAAACATCCGACTGCTCCAACCCGTCTATACCGTAATTTTCTATCAGTTTGAAAACTTGAAAATCCTGATAATACTCAGAGTCCAATTCTCGTGCTGATTCTTTCAAATCATCAATTAAAACATATAATCCTGTGGCATTCGCTATAATTTGATCCAGTAGGACTAAGTCATCGTCTGTGAGTGAAAAAAGTAATTCTCGAGTCGTGGAACCCTTTTCCACCATTTGGCCGTAAATCTTGGCACTTAATTTATTCCTACCATCAATGCGATGAAGAAGTGTATTGAAATCAGCTATGGCTTTTTTTCTTGCTTCAATATCCTCGACCTTCTTTTCCAGATCCAGATGCACATCCGAAATCTTAATCCCGAAATCACCTGTCCTTAAATCTCGTCGGTAAAAGCTCTGATAGTATTCGTCGTTTCGCTTCAGCTCTTTTTCGTCAATCAATTCTTTGGCTTTTTTCAACTGAAAAATCGCCGAATCAGCTGCAAGATCAATTTCAGTGGTATCGGCCAGAAGATCATAATCGTAAAATTCCTTCTCCATGATATAGGCCAACTGAAGGTTGCCATTTGCGTGAGGCTTTTTCTCATTCTTCAGAAAGATTCTCAAATTCGCCTCGTTCTCCGCAGAATAGTTCTTTGAATTCAGCAAAGGGAAAAGATCCTTGTATTTGATTTTTTGCGCACTTGATAAAGTCGGAAGGATCAAACAAATAAGGATAAGTACTTTTGAAAACTTCATAAATGGCACTGCGTTTTAACTCAAGCTACCTTAAAATTAACACGAAATAAAGGTGTTCTCAACATTCGGCATCTTCCAAGTGCCAAATCCCTAAACACATGGCGAAAAAATTAAACAAAGAACTCAGAGAATGGATTGTGCTGGTAGCGGTAGTTGGCGTGCTCATTTTAACCGGATGGTATAAGGATTTAGCCAGCCTCTTGCAGCGAGGATTGTTGGAGACCGGCCTGGTCAGCGCCACCACTCAAGATGAAGCGCGCCTTGCTGATTACGATTTTTCGTTAGTAGATTTTGATGGGAACAGGGTTGCGTTCCAAACATTTCAAGGGAAGGTGGTCTTCATAAATTTCTGGGCCACATGGTGTCCTCCCTGCATCGCTGAGATGCCAGATATTCATGACTTGTATGAAAAAGTTGGGGGAAACGTGGAGTTCGTTATGATCTCTGTGGATAGTGATCAAGCAAAAGCACGAGAATTCATTCAGAAAAAAGGATTTGATTTTCCAGTCTATTTTCTGGCTGCCAGTATGCCAGAAACTTATGAAACGTCAACGATTCCAACTACTTACATTCTGTCACCGCAAGGTGAAATCGTCCTTGAAGAAAGTGGCTTGACAAAGTATGACACAAAGAAGATTCGAGATTTCTTGAAAGATCTAAGCAAAAGTCAATAGTCCCCTTGAAACCCCAACAGCTGAAGTCAGTCTATACAAAATTCTACTGGCCACATTGGCGTCCCAAACATGCGCTCCACATTCTGATAAGTCAAAACCTATGATTTTTCGACCGCTTTTAACAATTGCCTCGATTAGATAGGTGGCCTCATAAAACGATAGACCACCGGGCACAGGAGTGCCCGTGTGTGGACACAGCGATGGATCCAATCCATCCATATCAAAGCTGATATAGACTTTCTTGGGCAAGTGATCGATTATAGTGTCAACTTGTTTCGGCCATGATTCCCACTCCCACTTTTTCCGTTGACACGTTTCATCAAAAAAAGTCTCGATACGGTCATCGTTTTTTCTGATGAATTCAAGCTCTTCCTCACAGAAATCCCTGATCCCAACTTGGACGAGTTTAGTAATCGATTCCAATTTCATCGCATTGAACATGATCGAGGCATGGGAGAATTCGAATCCTTCGTATGCTTCTCTCAAATCCATGTGGGCGTCAATTTGCAGAATGCCGAATTCAGTTTCACGCTCATCCAACGCCTGGATCAGCCCAAGAGGCGTGGAGTGATCGCCACCTATCGTTCCTGCAATTTTTCCACTTTTCAGCGTGCTATTTGAAACCGCCCTGACCGATTCGACCATTTGCTTGCAGGCCTGATTGACCTCACGCAGCTTGACTGTGTCTGTCTCTTCTCCATTTTCCAGATTTTCAATGATGCTGCTTGCAATTGGTCTGCTCAGTTTGGACGAACTATTTAATTCTGTTGGCACTGGAAGCATTGCCACTGGATATTGGTGAGCATCCCTGATGTTGAGTAATGAAAAATCCAACTGGCTGGATTCTTCCAAAATCAATTCAGGTGCCTGGCTAGTTCCATCTTGATAAGATACGGTAACGTCCCAAGGCACAGGAATGACGACTAAATCGGCTTCCTCAACTGTATATGGGAATCCAAATAACTTTCCCTTCTGCCCTACTCTACTGGGGTCAAAGGTCATTTTGTGTCTTGATAAAACTCCATGTAGGCCGTTCCTTGTCCCATTTCCGACCACCGACCATCAAAACTCATTTTGACCACACCGGAGGTCGCCACATGACCGATCGATTCGCCTGTCAGGAACTCTGCCAAATAATGGATAGAAGGATTATGCCCCACAATACAGACGCTCCGCCAGAGGTCATCAAGTTCGTTGACAGACTGCAACATTTCACGAATTGAGCACAGGTAAAGACTCTCCTCGAAATCAATTCTATCTTTTGGGAAATCAAGTTCCTCTTGCATATGCAGCACCGTTTGGGTAGTACGGAGTGCAGCGCTCACAATAAATCTATCTGGGATGTTGTCTTTAAAAATCGCTCGAGCCTGAGTTCGCACATCGCGCATTCCCCGGTCGATAAGCCCACGATCAAAATCATTCAATCCAGGCGTTTGCTCAGCTTTCCCATGCCTCATAAGGTATAGGGTTTTGCTCATTAGTAGGTTGATTAGGTTGCCTAAAGTTAACCGAACAAGGGTGAACTGAAACTGTTTTGGTTTTGTAATCTTTTTTTCGAAATCTTTGGCGCCAATACACACACTATGAGCAAAAACTTAGTCATTGTCGAGTCGCCCGCTAAGGCGAAAACTATCGAGGGATTCCTGGGGAAAGACTTTCAAGTCAAGTCATCGTACGGTCACGTGAGAGATCTACCGAAGGGGAATGACGCCATAGATGTGGAGAATAATTTCAAGCCCACCTACGAGGTTTCCAAAGACAAAAAAGACATAGTTAAGGAACTGAAAAAACTCGCTAAAGCCGCTGAGACCATCTATCTCGCATCGGATGATGACCGTGAAGGAGAGGCCATTTCATGGCACTTGAGTGAGGCTTTGGACCTGGACAATGCCAAAACTCGTCGAATCGTTTTTCGGGAAATCACCAAAAATGCGATTCAAAATGCGATAGAAAATCCGAGAGGAATCGACATTGATTTGGTGAATGCGCAACAGGCCAGAAGAATCCTAGACCGATTGGTTGGATTTGAATTATCGCCGATCCTTTGGAAAAAAATAAAGGGCGGTCTGTCCGCAGGGCGAGTTCAATCCGTGGCTGTTCGATTGGTTGTCGAGCGAGAAAGAGAGATTGACAAGTTTAAGCCTGAGTCCAGCTTTAAGATATCGGCATTCTTTACACTCGAAGGTGGGAAAGAACTCAAGGCCGAGCTGCCAAAGAAATTTAAAACTGAAGAGGAGGCTCAAAACTTCCTTGCAGCATGCAAGGGGGCAGAATTCACGATTGAAAATCTGGAGAAAAAACCAGCCAAGAAATCGCCTTCGCCTCCTTTTACAACTTCCACGCTTCAACAGGAAGCTTCCCGGAAATTGGGCTATCCGGTGGCAAGAACCATGCAGCTGGCACAGCGGCTCTATGAGGCAGGTAAAATCTCCTATATGAGGACTGACTCGTTGAATCTATCCGAAGAAGCTCTTGGCAAAGCCAGTGCCGAAATCAAGAAATCGTATGGAGATGAATTCGCTCATCAGCGGGTGTTTAAAACAAAAAATCAGTCCGCACAGGAAGCTCACGAAGCTATCCGCCCGACCAATTTCTCAGAACATGAGGCGGGAGCTGACGATGGTCAGCAAAGGCTGTATCAGCTGATCTGGAGACGCGCCATTGCTTCCCAGATGTCTGATGCACAATTGGAGAAAACGACTGCTACGGTAGGTATTTCCACAACTGACGAAAAACTAACTGCGCAAGGTGAGGTCGTGAAATTTGAAGGATTCCTGAAAGTTTACTTGGAAGGTCGCGACGATGAGGACGAGGAAGAGCAAAAAGGCATGTTGCCTCCGTTGACCATTGGGCAAAAGCTGGATCTAAGAGAAATGATCGGCAAGGAGGGTTTTACGCGACATCCGGCTCGCTACACGGAAGCTACCCTGGTCAAGAAGTTGGAAGAAATGGGAATAGGTCGACCGTCTACCTACGCTCCAACCATCTCCACTATTCAAAAACGAGAATATGTGGAGAAAGAAAGTCGAGATGGCTGGGAGAGAAAATACCAAGAGCTAAAACTGGCAGGGGATGAAGTGAAAGTCGAGACAAAAACGGAAATCACAGGAGCTGAGAAGAACAAGTTGTTCCCAACGAATACGGCCATGGTGGTGAACGATTTTCTGGTTGAACATTTCTCCAAAGTCATCGACTTTTCATTTACGGCCAATGTCGAAAAGGAATTCGATGATATCGCTGAAGGCAAGATTGCCTGGGACAAGATGATCGACAACTTCTATGGAGGATTCCATCAGGATGTAGAAACGACATCTCAGATCGAGCGATCGAAAACCGGCTCCCAAAGAGAGCTCGGAACAGATCCTAAAACCGGACTCCCGGTTTATGCCAAACTCGGGAAATTTGGGGCGTATGTGCAGTTGGGCGAATTGGTGGAAGGAGAAGAAAAACCGAAGTACGCCAGTCTGAGACATGGACAGCTTTTGGAAAATATCACCCTTGAAGATGCCATGGAACTTTTCAAACTTCCACGTGAAGTGGGTGAACTGGAGGGCGAAACCATGACGGTAGCCATTGGTCGTTTCGGCCCGTATGTAAGGCACAATGGCAAATTCGCATCACTCAAAAAAGAGCAAGACCCTTACACCTTGACGGAGGAAGAAGCCGTCGCGCTTGTTCTGGAAAAGCGAGAGGCCGATGCGAACAAGTACATCAAGACCTTCGATGAGGATGAGAACATCCAGGTGCTGAATGGACGCTATGGGCCTTACATTAAGGCCGGGAAGAAGAATGTCAAAATTCCGAAAGACATGGTGCCGGAGGATCTTACGTACGAGCAATGCAAGGAACTCGCAGATAAGGCTCCCGAAAAGAAAGGCAGGGGGAGAAAAGCGCCTGCTAAGAAGAAGTAAAAGGGCGGGTTAAATTCTAAAATAATTGACATTTTAGCTTTAGAGGTGTCATTGAGGAAATCCTATTAGTATCCTTAACCCTCGGCACATGATCTCATTTAACCCAAAGCTTCTATTTCAGTCTCTTATCATTTCGGTAATTGCATTCTCTTGTGGAGAAAACATATTGACGATTCAACCGATCTTCAAATCTCCATAACAACGGATGAAGACATTATTCTAGCAGGAACACTTAGCTTGCCCAGTACAGATGGTGAATTCCCTGCTGTTCTAATGCTGACTGGATCTGGCGGACATACGCGAGACCAAGTAATTTCAGGATTACCAATGTTTAAGGTAATTGCCGATTTCCTAACGACAAATGGAATAGCTGTCCTACGAATGGACGATAGAGGAGTTGGTGAATCCAGTGGTCCACACGTAAGAAATTCGACAACCAAAGAGCGAGCAAATGATGCCATTTCCGCTTTCCAGTTCTTAAAAGAACAGGAAAATATAGATGATTCTAAAATTGGATTGATCGGGCATAGCGAAGGCACTTACACGGCTACCTTGGTTGCGAATGCCATTGATGATGTAAAATTCATCGCAATGATTTCTCCTTTTGCAATCGCTGGTGATGAATTGTGGTCCTGGCAACAGGGAAATATTCTAAGGAGGGAAGGTGAATTCTCAGAGAAGAAAATTCAATCGATTGAAAAAGAATTATTTAACATGGTTAATCACATTGGACAAGAAAATACAGATGAAGGGTTTTTCAAGTTTGGTCGAGCAGCCTGTTTGGCATGGGGCGATCCTCCAGAAGAGGTGACCAATGAATTTGTTGAAGAGGTCTTTGGTGATCTTCGCCAAAGATGGTACGAACATTTTTTCGGCACCAATCCGGCCAATGAAATCATAAAAATCAAGGTGCCATTGCTGGCTATTTTCGGCTCGGCAGACGTTCAAACGCCTCCACAATTGAACTTGAATTATCTTAATCAGGCCCTGATAGCAGGAGGACACAATGAATTTACGATTGTTGTATTACCTAATGAGGATCACTTCTTCATGAAAGGAGAAGGTCTCCCTCCAAACGAACATGTCCTTGGCAACATGCACTTATCTGAGTTATTTCTGGTTACACTTAGAGATTGGTTGCGGCAGAAAACCACAGCAGAAAACCAATAAGCACCAAATCAAACCTGATTACTCAGCATCACCGGCATAATTAGCATCAGGATATCCTCGTTTTCTTCCAGGTCGGAAGGAAGAATGATCCCCGCTTTATTTGGTGCGCTTAGCTGAAGAGTGATTTCCTTGCTCTCGATATTGCCGAGCATTTCTACTAGAAACTTCGCATTGAAGCCAATCTCGATATCGTCCCCATCGTGCTCGCAAGCTAGACGCTCGTTTGCCTCATTAGAGAAGTCCAGGTCCTCTGCAGAAATTTGCAATTCACTTCCGGTGATTTTCAGTCTTACCTGGTGTGTGGTCTTATTCGCGTAAATCGAGATTCTTTTTAGTGAACTCAAAAACGCCTGACGATCGATCAACATGCTATTGTCATTGTCGACCGGAATGACGTTCTCATAATCCGGGAAACGCTCGTCGATCAAACGGCAAATCATCTTCACGTTGTTGAAGTTGAAGAACGCATTGGAAGCGTTGAACTCCAGATTGATATTTGTGATCTCCGCTGGAATGGATGCCTTGAGTAAAGTCAAAGCCTTCCGTGGGATGATCATGTTGTGTTTTTGGTCAGACGCTATGTCCACTCTGCGATAACGGATCAGTCGATGACTGTCAGTTGCCACAAACGTAGAATTTGTCTCGTCCAGGTTCAGATAGACCCCCGTCATCGCAGGTCTAAGTTCATCCGTACTAGTCGCAAAAAGTGTGTTATTGATAGCTCTTGCTAATGTCTCCGAGGAGAAATTCACCGAATACCCGTCAGAAACTGTTGGGATTTTCGGAAAGTCCGTGGCGTTCTCACCGTTCAGTTTGTACCGACCATTATCCGAGTTGATCTCGATGCTGTACGTGTCCTCATCAATCGAGAAAGTCACCGGCTGCTCAGGTAAATTCCTAAGTGTCTCCAAGAGGATTTTCGCCGGGATGGCAATGCTGCCGTCCTCTTTGGCTTCTACCTCCAATTCGGTCATCATACTGGTCTGCAAATCCGAAGCGGTGACGGTCAGTGTCCCTCCCTGAATTTCAAAAAGGAAATTCTCCAAAATGGGCACCACAGGATTGGTGGTGATCACGCCATTGATTGCAGAAAGTTGCTTAAGCAAGTAAGAAGACGAAACAATGAATTTCATTCGAATTAGTGGTTTATGGTCTTGGTGATTTCGCCCGTGAGGACAAAATTTTGGAGGCCAAATTTAGCGACAAATCTTGAGAAAAATGCGGAGAGTTTCGGGAACCTATTTTTCGTATCGGAAGTCTGATTTTTCGCGTAAAATCTGACCGCTTCGGGGCGCGTCAATGGCGACCATCTCATTGGATGGATCGAGGAAAAGATGGAAGCCGTCTTCGGCTCTTCTTGGGAAAATTTGCATTTGCAAGGGCTCTGGAAAGTTGATGTCCTCGATAGTCAAAACGGCCACTGGGGAAGTTTTCCTTAAACTATCCATCGCTTCGATCCGCCCTGGACTGATCCGCTCATTGGCCTGGAAATACTGGAACTGGTTCAAATAGTTCATGAGCATGGCGGTATCAATGGCCTCCACTCCCGGTACTCTGAAGAAATCCTTTTCAAACTGAATCGTGAAATCCTGCTCATTGGAATCGAGGTAGTCCAACTCAAGTTTCTGGATGGTGCGCCAGCTTCCATTGTAAACCAATCTGTCTCGCCACTGGTCCTGGTTTAACTCGAAAATTCCTCCTACATAGTCGGTAAAACCCGGTATTTCCATCTCGTACGAGGCTTCATCGTTTGAGAAAAATGTCTTGGTCTTGGTGGCATTGGTCGAGAAAATGAAAGGTTCTTCTCCATTGATGGAAATTGGCACCCCTTCCTGAGGTTGTCCAGCCGGCTTTTTGATACGCACCCTGAGTAGCACATTCAGCAAATGATCAATGAATGCCGGATCCGCTGGATAGCTTTCTACAAACCAGCCGTTATCACGCTTCAGCTCGATCTCACCGATTTGAATAGAAGTCACGGAACTCGTATCCTGAACGGCAAAGGCCGCCTCGTCGTAACCAACCGCCTTGGTCGTTCGCTTTCCGAGCATCAAGCCAACATTGGCAGCCAACAAGACTACAATTACCACAATCAAAGTTTTGTTCTGCCTGCTCATCGATCCGTGAATTTTCTTTTTCTCAGGTAAAACTTCACTGCCCCGAAAATCAAAATCAATACAATCGGCCCGGCCACATTGATCAATTGCCACTTCGCTTTTTCTTCCCGGATTTTGATTTTGTCCAGCGGGCGAATTTTGATTTCCTTGGCCCGGATCATGACCAACCCGTCCTCATCCGTCAGGTAGTCCATCAAGCGGGTCACCAAAGCGCCATTGGCGTAATTGATCCCGGCGTAAGGATCCATCCCCAAATCCAGCGGCTGATCACTTTGCAAGTCAAATTCGTTTCGAATCACATCCCCATCGGCAATCAGGACAATTCTTGACGGGATTCCGTCCTCCATGAATTCCGCTTTATCAGTGCCTTTCGGCAAGAACCTGTTTTTGTACAATGACCGGAATTTACCTTCCAATAAATAGCCCACAACCTGTGGCCCATCTGTGAAAAACTCCGGCTGCAAATCACCTTGCAGGTCATTGAAGGACACCTTCACAGGCGGTGACAAAACCTTCGTTCGCTCAGATGTAAACATCAATGGAATTTTCCTGATCCCTTCAGCTTTTACCGTGTCAATGGTAGAGGCAAATCGAAGCAACGAAGCATCGAGTCCTTTCACCGCCGGGTGATCACCATAGCGAGTTACCACTGGGAAAAATGGCCAGGGAAGCTGCTGAATCTGTGGTTGATCCCCCATGTTACCGGTCACTACCGGGAAACTTCCGGCGTACAAGTCCAGCACATAATTTCGGTTCACTCGCACCCCATACCGGAAAAGCAGATCGTCCAAATTGGTCTCATACGGAATGGCGATGGTGCCATCACCCGACGCACTGTCCATATTCACTCGAAGGGCATCATAAAAGATCATCAGCTTGCCTCCACGCATCACGTACTGATCTAATAGGTACTTTTCTTTTTCGTTGAAAGCCTGAGTGGGCTTGGGCAAAATCAGCGCGTCGTAACCCGTTAAAAGTCCCTCACGTCGAGCAAGCGGCACTTTGAACACGTCGTAATTTTCAGATAGTCGCCCCGTCAATCCAGCCAACTGAGTCGAGTCGGGTTCTCCATGCCCTACCACCAGTCCGACTCTTTTTCGGTTTTGCGTCAGGGCGGAAATGGCGTTAATAAATTCATATTCCAGTCCCTCAATGGATTCATTGATCACCTCGTCTTTACCGTTGGTTCGGTTTCCGCTGAGAAGATTTACAGGTCGCTCATTTGGTCCAATGGAAACAATTGCCCCGGGGAAAATTAGTTGCTGTGAGGATTGTCCGTCTTTTCGGTAATTCAGGTTTGTGGGCTGAATGCCTCGCTGCATCAGCGATTGAAAGAACCTGTTTCGAGCTTCCTGATTGTTGGCCTGGGCCGGATTGACGAATTTGAACTGAATGTCTCCGTAAATGCCGAATTCGTCAAGCGTTTCCCTTATCGCCGTTTGAAAGCGTACGAACTCTGGCGGCAGTTCACCTTCCAGAAAAACCTCTACAAAAACCTCCTGATCCAGAGAGGCCAACGTTGACTTAGTGGCATCCGAAATCGAATATCTTTTTTCTTCCGTCAAATCCCATCGGAACCGATAAGCACTTGATAACTGCGTGATCAACCAAACGGCCAGCAATCCAGCAACCATCAAGAGAATTGAGTTTAATCTTTCGCTGCTCATTTTCGCTTCATGATTTGAATGGTGACCAAAATGAGCAGGAATATGACTCCCACGAAATACGACAAGTCCACCCCGTCGATCACCCCTCGGCTGAGCGAATTGTAATGAAACAAGATGCCGAATTCCTCCAATTTGCCCCCTGCAGCTCCAGCCAGTTCGGCCAATGATGAAAAGCCGGCATACATCAGGTAACAAAGGAAGGCGGCCAGGATGAATGCTACGATTTGATTCTTGGAAATCGCCGAGGCGAAAACACCAATCGCCACAAAAACACCTCCCAGCAGAAACAGCCCAACGTAAGATCCGATAATCCCAGGGGTATCGAGGTTGCCGACTGGATTGCCTAATGCATGCAGCGAAAAATAGTAAATCAGGGTCGGGAGCAATGAGACAATTACCAACACGTAACTGGCTAAGAATTTTCCGAGGATGATTTCGTAATGCCTGAACGGCAAGGTGTAAAGCAGTTCAATGGTTCCAGACCGTTTTTCTTCCGTGAACGACTTCATCGTTATGGCCGGAATCAGGAACATAAAAACATACGGACCCAAGTTGAAGAGCGTCTCCAATGAGGCATAGCCATAATCCAGAACGCTGGTTGAGGGAAAAATCCAGGTCAACAGCCCTATCCCTGTCAGGAAAACTCCCATCACCACATAAGCGATAAGGGAATCCAGAAACTCGTTGATTTCTTTGAATAGTATGGTGATCATGATGCGTCTCCCCCCTTTCCTGTCAATGTTCTGAAAACCTCCTCCAATGATTGCTCGCTTGACTTGGTGATGCTCGCCAACGGCAGATCGTGCTGGGCAATGACCTTTAAAAGCTCGCCACGTAGGTTTGACTGATCACCGGATATCTTGAACTCCTTTTCATTGATGACCTCACAATCGTACTTGGTAAATAGTGCTGCATCAGCAGCTACATCGAATTTCAATGTAAAACTCTCCTTCTCAGACTTTACTTGTTTGAGAACATCCACCGAATCATCTGCCACGATTTTGCCGCGATTGATGATCACAACTTTATCACAAATGGCCTCCACCTCTTGCATGATATGCGTGGACAAAATCACAGTTTTGTCTTGCGAGATTTCCTTAATGATCCGCCGAATCTCCACAATTTGATTGGGATCCAACCCGGTAGTCGGTTCATCTAAAATCAATACACTCGGGTCATGGATCATGGCCTGAGCCAAGCCAACTCGTTGGCGATATCCCTTGGACAGCTGTCCCACCTTTTTGTTCTTTTCAGGACTCAAGCCAATCAGCTCGATCATCTCCTCTACCCGATTTTTTAGATTTCTTACCCCGTAGGCCCGGCCAATGAATCTTAGAAATTCCCGAATGTACATGTCGAGATATAGCGGATTGTGTTCCGGCAGGTACCCTGTGATCTTTTTCACCGCCAGAGGTTCACTCTGTACGCTGATTCCATCTAGTAAAACCTCACCGGAATTGGCAGCCGAGTAGCCGGTAGCAATTTTCATTGTAGTCGACTTGCCGGCTCCATTCGGGCCTAAGAATCCGGTAATTTGACCTTTGGGTGCTGTGAATGACACATCATCCACAGCACGCTGCTCACCGAAAATTTTTGTTAAACCTGAAACTTCTAATGACATGTAAAGCGAATTGGCTTGTCGGTAGCAACGATTAGCTTTGCGCCGAATTTCATTGCGAACGCAATAATCAACGATTTTGTTTTCAAACCCAAAGAATGATCACACTCGTCTCTGGCACCAACCGACCAAATGCAGTTACTCGACAAGTCGTCGACATCTACCAAAAGATGCTGGCTGAAAGAAATGTGGAATCTCAGGTGGTGGATTTGACTGAGTTGCCCAATGATTTCATCACCACGGCACTCTACCAAAATGCTGGAACAAATGAGGATTTCAATCCCATTCGTCAAATGATGCTGGAAGCTGATAAATACGTTTTTTTTACTCCTGAGTACAATGGATCCTTCCCTGGCATTCTGAAAACCTTCATTGACGGGCTCAAGTATCCACAGACTTTCAAGGGGAAAAAATGTGCGCTGGTGGGTATTTCGTCCGGTGTGCAGGGAGCCGTGCTGGCCATGAGCCACCTGACAGATATTTTTAATTATTCCAAAATGCACGTCTTGGCGGAAAAGCCGAAGTTGTTACACATTGAAAATCATTTGGAGAATGGTGAAATCACCAACCCTCTATTCAAATCTCTTTTGGAGGAACAAATCGAATCATTCCTGAAATTCTGATGAGACGGATCGCGTACTATCTGCTTATCAAACCCCTCTCGATGTTGCCATTGCCGGTGCTGTACTTTATCACCTGGCCGCTATATTTTTTGATGGCGCACTTGATTGACTATCGTGGAAAGGTCATTGTAAAAAACCTGCGAAATTCTTTCCCGGATAAATCCGAGCAGGAAATAAAGACGATCAAACGAAAATTTCATCGTCATCTTTTTGACTATTTCATCGAATCCCTGACGCTACTCAGTATGTCAGAAAAGGAGGGGTTGAAAAGGCTGAAAGTCACCAACCCAGAATTACTTGATAAATTCTATGCTGAAGGTCGGCATGTGGCCATGCTCATGGGGCATTACAATAACTGGGAAATGATCGGGTTTCTAAACATCATTTTGAAGCATCGATTTGTGGCCATTTTCGCCAATCTCAAGAACAAATTCGCGAACGAGGTGATAAAGAAATCTCGTATCAAGGGGGACGCCATCATGGTACCACGTAAGGAGGTGAATAGCTTCATGCGAACGTACAAGGAGCGACCTTTCATCATGTTTTTTGGGTCAGATCAGTCACCCAACATGAAAAGTCGTCTGCACTGGAGCGTCTTCCTGAACCAGCCGTCGGCGTTCGCCACCGGTGCTGAACGCTACGCCAAACTCATGAACATGGGAGTCGTGTTCGCGCATTTAGCGAAGGTCAAAAGAGGTCATTACGAGCTCACCTTTGAAATGATCAGCGAAGAACCCAAGGAAACCAAGGGAGGAGAAATCATGGAAGCGTATGTCCGGATCCTGGAAAGACAAATCCAGAAAGCTCCACAGTTCTGGTTGTGGTCTCACAAACGCTGGAAACGAAAAGCCGAGGATTTTTTGTCTCAGGAAGAGTTGGCTGAGCTTCGAGCAGAGCACAGGTAGTTTTTCCATTACTTCAACGGAAAATTGACATCTGTGATCAAGTCAGCCTCAGCAGTTTCCCTAGGATTATTTCGATAAATCTCGAATGGATCAATTTTCTTGTTCTGCTTGATCTCCTTTGCTTGTTGCATGGAGTACAATGTCGACCAGGCATTGCCTAGATGCTGATATCGACCAATGTGCCTGACTGTTTCGATTTCAGTTGCTGGAATATTCCCAGAAGTGAAACCATCAGGGAGATCACTTTGAACTTGCTTCACGGGGATTGCCGCAGTATACACCACCCTATTGTTCACCATATCCCATTTATGATAAACTGTCAACGGCATACCTTGAATGTTATCTGGATTATTTTCGGCGAACTCATGGATCTTGCCATAATCCCCTTCCATTTGCTTCGCTACATCATCCAAGGATACATCAGTCCTTATTCCAACATAGTCACATCCGTCAAAATTCGATCGTCCTTTGAATTCCAGTTTAGACGGCACAGAACCAGTTTCAACATACGCCTTGAGCATATCCAACCCGCGCTCATAGTCAGCCCCAATAAAAGCCAACATCATTTTCTTCATGAAGAATAAGAAAAACGGCAAACTGCTATCCATCAGCCACGTCACTTTAGTGCCATCTCCGTTTTCTGACAATTCAAAACGCACATCCGCATGTGATTTCCAGGGCTTCAGAAAATTGAGATCAATGTCCACCGACTTGTTTTCCTCCTCATTGAGGATTTTCATATTCCCCTCTCCCGTTCTTTTACCCGTCCATTCATAGGATTTCGAATCATCTGAGACCGTCACTTTTGCCTCGGGTTCTGTGATGAGCCAAGGTGACCAGGGTTGCCACTTCTTAAAATCAGTTATGGTTTGAAAAACTTTATCAGCTGGAGCGTCCACGACAATGGACTTTGAGATGTGCATTTTTGGCATAATCGTGTGATTTTGAAATGAGAAGGGAATTTAAATATTTTCAACTAACAACCCTCTCGGAACTAGTTGATCAATTAAGCTTCAGTTTGGGTTAACCAAAGCGTGGCGTATGGTTCCAACACAAGCTGTCCATTTTCAGCAATCATGGATTCTTCCGATAATTTATCCATGAATGCCTCTCTGGGATCAAACCCAAAAGGCGTTAATAAGTGTGTATTCAATATTTCCAAACTATCGTTAAGATTAGAAATTATTAAGGTGTGCGAGGCACCCAATGACCGAATGTAACCTAGTAGATGCTCCGACTGGAGGTCTGCGATAATTCGATTATTAAGAGCGGCCATTTCCGGACTTGATTTGCGTAGTGATATCATTCTCTTCAAACCCTGAAATACTCTGGCCTCCGGCTTCTCACTCTTTTTGATTTTTTCCAATTTGGCCCAGTCCATTTTCGGACGATGTAGCCACCGACTATCGTCGGCTTTTGCAGGATCATCACAGTACGAATAATCATTTAAAGTCGCCAATTCATCGCCGGCATACAACATCGGAATTCCACCATACGTCAAAATAAAACTGTGAAGCATCAAAATGCGCCGAATGGCAAATTCAATGTTCCTTTCGTCCTTTTCTTCCAAGGCCTTTTCCAAACCAGCCAGAGAGGCCAAACTTCCTGCAATCCTGGCATCACCGGTTTTTTCATTTTCCATGAAAGGCATGCCTTTCGCGAAAGACCATGGATGCCGTCCTATTAGAAAATCAGTCAGGAACCTTCGGTGTGAGGCCGGATCATAACCGGACCACCTGGCATGCTGATCATCATAACCTAACCCAATGTCGTCGTGGCATCTCGCGTAATTCAGCCATGTAGCACCAAAAGGTTTCTGTGGAATGTTATTCAGAGTGGTAAGAAGGAGTCGATTGTTTTTGGTGGCGATGGCGTCCCATAAAGTGACCATGAAAGTAGCATTGTAAGCCATTTCACACTCATCACCATCACCGAAATACTTGATTATCTCATGAGGTGCAACAATCGCTTCCGCTAGAAAAAGCGTACCGGGCGCGACGATATTCATGCATGATTTCATGGTTTTTATGATCAAATGAGCCTCATCCAAGTTCTGACTATCCGTTCCCATTTTTTTCCATAAAAAGGCCAAGGCGTCTAAACGCAAAATATCAATTCCTTGATTTGCGAGGAAGATCATAACGTCTACCATTTCAATGAAAACGTCTGGATTTGTGTAATTCAAATCCCATTGGTAGTCATTGAAAACGGTCATGACCCATTTATTAACTTCCTCGATGTAAGTGAAATTACCCGGGGACGATTCCGGAAATACTTCCGGCAGACTGTGCTCAAACAAGTTGACAATGGTGCGATCCTCTTGGAAATAAAAGTAGTCCTGATATTTCTGATCCCCGGATTTGGCCTTTTTAGCCCATTCATGCTCATTGGAGGTATGATTCAGGACGAAATCGAGCATCAGTAACTTGTCAGACTGATGAAGCTTTCTGGTAAGTTTATTCAAATCCTTCATCGAGCCAACGCGATCATCGACCTTCCGATAATCCGAGACAGCATACCCGCCATCGTTATTTTCTTTCGGGGCTTTCAGCAGCGGCATCAGATGCAAAAGATTAACCCCTATATCATCCAGATAGGGAATTTTCTTTTCCAGTCCTTTTAGGTCCCCCGCGAACCGATCTGTATACAGCATCATCCCCACCCATTTCTCACTCAAATACCAATGCGGATCTTTTTCACGCTGTTGATCCAAAGTAAGCAATTCTGAAGAACGGTTTTCAAACCCATTTTCCAGAACCTCAATCAATCTGTCCAATTGAATTCTGGCCTGACCATTTCGCTCGTAAAGCGCATAGAACTGTTTGATCAACTTGTCTAAATGAGCATCCAAGCGTCTTTTAAAATCAGAATCAATCTTCTTCTTGTGCCGTGATTGTTTTATCTTTTGTGCAGGCTGAATCATGTGGTTTTTTAGTTCCAATCTGAGCAGACAATCCCCAATGATAAACAATCAAGGCACTTTTTGAAGGAATCAACTTAGTAATTTGGAAATCAAACGTTTGCGGTAAATTCATTGAGCCAATCTTTGCCGATTTTAACCGAAATTTTCAGCTTGAACTCCAAAAAACATTTTGCTGAGCTTATTCTAGGGATCCTTGTCATGTCTACTTCAGGGGTTTTGGCTAAGATCATCGACCTGCCATCACCAGTCACGATATGGATGCGATGCGTCCTGGCTGTAATTCCATTTTGGATTATTTTAAGACTACTGGGTTCAAGGCTTTCTGTGGCCCGTACCCAAAGAGCTCCGGTCTTACTTTCCGGTGTACTAATGGGCGCACACTGGGTGACTTATTTCTACGCTCTTGCGTATGCTTCAGTGGCTGTTGCCATGCTTTCGCTCTTTGTATATCCCCTCTTTATTTTGATTTTGGAGCCCATTTTCCTGAAAACGAAATTGATGGTCAGGCATATTCCTCTGGCGCTAATTGCATTTACAGGAGTTTATTTTCTCGTACCCGAATTTTCCCTTTCAAACGATCAAACGGTGGGGCTACTCTTTGGTATTCTTTCAGCGCTCATTTATTCCTTCAGGAATATCATTGTAAAAATTCACATAGGGAATATTCCTGGAGAGTCTCTGATGTTTTACCAGGTCCTGATCATGGCCCTGATTTTAGCTCCCGTACTCTTGATTTTTCCGACTGATTTCATCAAGGATATATCAGACAATTTTACAGGACTCATGACACTCGCGTTGTTAACCACTGTAATAGGGCACTCGTTGTTTGTGAGAAGTTTTGGATATTTCTCGGCCACCACCGTGAGCTTAGTTAGCAATGTAACTCCGCTTTTCGGGATTCTATTGGCATGGATTTTCCTTGGAGAAATTCCTACCGGCAATGTGATTCTTGGCGGGTCGCTAATACTCGGAACTATACTTGGCGAAGGGTACTACTTCACTCGAAAGTGATGGAACTTAGTGAAAACCGATAGGGTTCTAGATGATCATGAATTTCGAATTTCTACTTGTTCCGTTGATTATTTCACTGGGCCTCAATTGGCTGATGTTTATTCCGGCCTACATATTCAAGACAGACAAGCTAACCGACATCTCTTACAGCCTAACTTTCTTGATAGTGGCCAGCTCTGGTTTGTATATGAGTGGCCAGCAACCAGTGCACTTTGTGGCGTTTGCGATGGTGGCCATCTGGGCAGTAAGGCTTGGAGGTTACCTGTTCTATCGAATTCACAAAATGGGACATGATTCTCGTTTTGATGAAATGCGTAGTTCCATTCCAAGATTTCTAGGGTTTTGGACTCTTCAGGGAATTACCGTAGCTGTCGTTTCAGTGCCTTTTCTGCTGATTTTCAACTCGACGACTTCAGACCTCACCTGGATTCACTGTTTAGGTTTTATCATCTTTATCCTCGGTCTAGGTATTGAATCTATTGCAGATGCCCAGAAGTTCAAATTCAAAATAAACGGCAATAAAAAATGGGTCAGTAACGGCCTCTGGAAAAAAATTCGACATCCAAATTATCTTGGAGAAATTCTGGTATGGATTGGGATTTGGGCATTTAGTTTAGGTAGCTTGACAATCATTGATGGCGCTATTGCCACAGTTAGCCCCGTTTTCATTTTCATCCTCCTGCGATATGTGAGTGGTATTCCACTTTTGGAAGAGTCACACGACAAGAAATGGGGAGATATAGCTGAGTATCAGGCATACAAAAAAAGAACCGGATTGCTGTTGCCAAAAATCTGAATGGCTTCTGGTCAAACACTCAATAAATAGTACTATTTTGGTGTTCTGAATCACCACTCCTAATGCAAGTAAATACCATCTCGGAGGTTGTAAGCCTCTCAAAATCCGAGAAGTTAAGCTCTGACTTTGAAGAATTTCGCATCAAAGTTCTGACAAACCTAGCCTCTGAAATGGCGGTGGATTTTGTAGCATATTGGTATTGTGATGAAGCTGAAAACAAGTTCACATGTCTGGACAAAGTTGATCGAAAAGGTCATCACAGCCGCCCATTGACCTCTGTGAAGGAGGAGCAATTTCTGCGGCTAAAAAAACGATTCCGAACCCAGGAAATTTTACTCTTTAGGAAGATATCTGAAGTGGAGAATTTGGAATTTTGCAGAGAAATTCTAACACCTGAAGCTCAGGCATTGATGTGTCTGCCGCTATATGTTTCTGATAAAATTCATGGCTTTGTGTGTGCGGTCACCAGTAGAAAAAGGGTCTGGGATATCGAAGATCAGCACGTAATGCTTTCTTCGGGTCTATTGATTAAGCAAAGTTACCTTGAGCATTTCAGAGATGACTTTGCATCCATTTCCCACCCAGAAAGTCAGGCTATCCTATCCAATAGGCAGATCGCTGATTTGGTATTCTACACCGTGCATAATTTGAGACACCCAGCTACCAACCTGATGTCGCTCATTGATATTTTGAATGACATTAATAATCATCAGGAAACTCATGATGAAATTCTGGATCTGATGAAGCTAGAGGCTATGAAACTTGATGAGGTGATAAAAATTATGATCGCTAAACTGGATGACAAATGAGCAAAACCAAAGTTCGCGACACCATTCTAAAGCGCAGCAGCGTCATTATTTTCTTCCTGGTAATCTTAGGCGCCATCAGTTTAATCAGGATTGCCCTTACGCATGAAGACATTGAGGATATCGCAGAGATTGATCTACCGCTGATAGACGTACTGACTAGAATTGAGACCAACCAGCTTGAGCAGTCAATTAACTTGGAACGAGCCATTCGATATGCCCAGGACACTAATCTGGAAATCGGTCATTCCAATTTCATCAATTCGGATAGTACTTTTAGGTACTTGGCCAAAGTAGTGGACGAAGATTTGTTAGACGCCCAACAGGCCGTGAAACGAGCAATTGCGGGTACCAATGAAGAGAACCATCAAATTAAGTTGGATGCACTCTTACTCTCTCTAAAAAAACTGGAAATCGACCACACGAAGTTCGAGGAACATGCTTTTGAGGTGCTTGATTTATTAGAAGAGGGACATATTAAAGAAGCAATAATTGCTTCGGAACGAGTAGAAAGGGAAGAAGACGAATTCAACAAACGGGTGGCCAATGTTCTCGTGCGTCATGAGAGGTTCACTGAAGCCTTGGTGAAAATCGTGGAGAAAGAAGAGGTCCTTTCTATGCGCTGGATTGTTGTCCTCACCCTTTTCTTCGTGATCACCGGACTCATTTTGGCTTATATGTACAGCTTCAAAATTTGGCAACCATTGGATGATATTCGCGAAGGGGCCGTCGAGTTGGGGCAAGGCAAACTGAATACTCGACTCAGAGTGAGGGGGTCCTCCATGACCGAAGAGATAATAGATGCTTTCAACAAAATGGCCGATAAGCTGCAACATTCAAAAAGAGAGATTGACAAATTCGTGGACTTCACCTATCGAACTTCGCATGATTTAAAAGCACCAGTTTCTAACCTCAACTCATTACTTGAAATGCTACAACCCGGTATGAGTGAAGCTAACCAGGAAGCCATAATTAATCGATCAAAAGAAGCACTCAAACAATTAAATGATCGCATTGATGGTATCGCCAAGGTGAATAACCTTCGAGATAAAATTGATTTGGAAAAAGAACATCTCGATTTTGAAAATGAGCTTGAAGAAATCAAGCAATCATTGATTATCCAGATAAAAGACAGCAAAGCCATTTTCAAGACCAATTTTAGTGTACCCTCTATTGATTATCCTAAGGCACACTTGCATAGTATCCTTCAAAATCTCATTACAAATTCTATTAAGTACAAAGACCCTTCGCGACCGTTGGTCATTGAAGTCAAGACGTACACCAAGAACGAAGAGACTTTTCTTCAATACAAAGACACTGGTCTCGGCTTTGACTCGGTCAAGCACCAGGATCGGATTTTCAAAGCGTTCGAAAGACTCCACACCCACAAGCCAGGTAACGGACTAGGCCTATATATTGTCAAAACGATCATCGACATTCACAAGGGAGCTATTAAAGTCAAAAGCGAACCTAAAAAAGGGACAATATTCTTGCTCAGATTGAACGCTGCACAATAAACCACGCTGGATTTTGCATTTGCAATCATGAAATTCAGATCAGGGATAAATTAAGCACAAGCGAAATACCAATGATTATATTTGCGGTCTATTTCAAACCTCAAAAGAAAGACACATGAAATTCAGACCAGGAGTCATCACAGGACAAGAAGTAACCGATGTACTGAACTACGCCAACGAAAAGGATTTCGCCCTACCTGCGGTGAATGTAATTGGCACTAACTCTGTCAATGCGGTCATTGAAACCGCCAAAGAATTAAACTCACCAGTGATTGTCCAGTTCTCGAATGGAGGTGCCTCCTTCTTTGCTGGAAAAGGCCTGGGCAATGATGGTCAGATCGGTTCTATTGCCGGTGGTATTTCAGGAGCAAAGCACGTTCATGCCATGGCCGAAGCATACGGCGTGACGGTAATCCTTCACACCGACCATGCCGCTAAGAAATTGCTTCCATGGATTGATGGATTGATGGATGCCAACGAGAAGTACTTTGAGCAAACAGGAAAGCCTCTTTACTCTTCGCACATGTTGGATCTCTCTGAGGAGCCAATTGAAGAGAACATGGACATCTCTGTGAAGTACTTCGAAAGAATGGCCAAAATGGGCATGACACTGGAGATCGAGCTTGGAGTGACCGGTGGTGAAGAAGATGGTGTGGACAACACCGACGTGGACAACTCATTGCTATACACTCAGCCTGAGGAAGTAGAGTACGCTTACACTCGATTGAAAAAAGTAAGTGACAATTTCACTGTGGCTGCTGCATTCGGTAACGTGCACGGTGTTTACAAGCCAGGCAATGTGAAGTTGACTCCTAGAATTTTGAAAAATTCTCAGGATTATATTCAGCATAAACACAATACCGGAACCAACCCCGTGAACTTCGTTTTCCACGGTGGATCAGGTTCTTCTCAAGAAGAAATCAGGGAGGCAATCGGATATGGTGCTGTGAAAATGAATATCGACACAGATCTCCAGTGGGCGACTTGGGACGGTATTAAGAATTACTACAAGGCCAATGAAGGCTACCTTCAAGCTCAGATTGGGAATCCTGATGGAGCGGATAAGCCAAATAAAAAGTTCTACGATCCAAGAGTTTGGCTAAGAGAAGGCGAGAAAACGATGATCGCCAGATTGAAGCAAGCGTTCGAAGATTTGAACTGCATCAATAGAAACGCATAAAACAACTTGAATTCTGATGCGATCCGGCTTACCAGCCGGATCGCATCATTTTTTTAACCCCACCCAAAAATGAAAAACATCTCAGTTATAGGCTCAGGCACCATGGGCAATGGAATCGCCCATGTTTTCGCACAGTCAGGCTTCAAAGTTTCCCTCATCGATGTAGGACACGACATTCTGGAAAAAGCCATGACGACCATCGGCAACAACCTCGATCGTCAGGTCAAAAAGGAAAAAATTACCGAGGATGACAAAAAAGCCACTCTTGACCGCATCACAACATTTACATCTATGGAAATAGGTGTGAAAAATGCCGATTTGGTCATTGAGGCTGCCACTGAGAATTTCAAAATCAAATCGCAGATTTTTGAGAACATGGATGCGCATTCTCCTAAAGGCGCCATTCTTGCGACCAATACCTCATCCATCTCGATAACCAAGATTGCAGCCAAGACCAAACGTCCGGAGAAAGTGATCGGGATGCACTTTATGAATCCCGTGCCAGTCATGAAATTGGTGGAAGTCATTCGAGGATATGCCACCTCTGACGAAACGACCAACACGGTCATGGAGATGAGCAAGAAACTTGGCAAAATCCCAACAGAGGTCAATGATTATCCAGGATTTGTGTCCAACCGCATCCTGATGCCCATGATCAACGAAGCGATCATCTCGCTGCATGAAGGAGTAGCGGGAGTAGAAGAGATAGACACGGTGATGAAGCTTGGTATGGCCCACCCAATGGGGGCCGCTACAGCTGGCCGATTTCATCGGACTGGACGTGTGTCTGTCCATTTTGAATGTGATGTACGAAGGATTCGGCAATCCGAAATATGCTCCTTGTCCATTGCTGGTCAACATGGTGACGGCTGGATACCTTGGTGCCAAGTCGGGAGAAGGTTTTTACAAGTACACGCCAGGAAGTAAGGATTTAGTGGTGAGTGAGGTGTTTAAATAGACCCTGAAACAGGATCAGGGCACTAAATACAAATAGATGTTCATGCTGAACTTGTTTCAGCATCTAATCTAATTTCTCAATACCGATCTAATATCCTCTTCATCAAACCAATCCTCGGCCAAATCCTTTAACTCGGGATTGTTCTCTTTGACTAGGTTCCATTTCCAGTCTTTATGCCAATTCTTTAGATTTTTCTCTCTGATGATCGCCTCTCCAATTGATGGACATTCTTCGAAATGCATGAGATATTTCAGGTTATATCTCGCGCTATGTACTGAACCAAAACCGGCTTTATGCTCGAGCATTCGCCGCTCAATGTCATTGGTCATACCGACGTAAAGAGAGGTTCTCTTAAAGTTTGAAAGAATATAGACGTATCCTACTTTCATGAATTAGACCCTGAAACAAGTTCAGGGTGACAATCGAAATATATTGAGGATAACTTGAATAGTTGGTCATACTGAACTTGTTTCAGCATCTATTTCCTGACCACCTCCCCCTCGGCAGCAATAAACCCAAATGCATCCCAGTTCGGGCCCGTGAGGACTTCCTGCCAAATTTCCAAGGCTTTTTCTTTATCACCGTTTTGGAGGTAGTAATTACCCAGGCCGTACATCAGTGTAGGACTGCCCACACCGTTTGATCCTTTGGCCGTTTCCATGATTTCTTCGGGCGTCTTTTCGCCTTTAAACAAGAGCAAAAGATCCAGGTAGCCATCGTTCTCAATGACTTCCATATCGGCATTGATACCTGCTAGCACCTCTGAAGTCTCCTCAACCTGCCCCAATCTATGCAGGGTCATGTAGAGCCAATAGCTAGTGGCAATCACCAGATCGTTGTTGTCGCTCACCTCCATGCACTTTTGATAAATCGGAAGGGCTTTTTCAAAATCTCCTTTCACATAATGCGCCAGTCCATGGTGATAGAAAATATTGAACCGGTCATTGCCTGTGGGTTGATTGAGTTTGTTGGGAATGCCATCGGGTTCGGTCTGGTTGGGCACTTTCAGGGCCAGCTCAGTCGCCTTCTCAAAATCAGCAATCGCCTTGTCCAATTGCCGGGTTGAGATGTATCGATGACCTCTGTGTCTGTAAAGTCGATGGTCATTCGGAAACTTCTCGATGGCCTGCGTGTAGAATTCAATGGCATCATGATATCTCCCCAGATAAGCGATCCTCCTGCCTTTCCAGATGGCAAAATCCACACTGTCGGGGAATTGATTGTAAGCCTCCTCGGCTGAGCTCAGGTTTTTTTCCAGTTTCTCACGGGTAGAAGCCGACATTTGTTTTTCAGGCAGAGGTTCACCGGATAGCGAATAAACCTCAGGCTTTGAGGGTTCTTCCGCCTGCATAGATTGTTGAGAATCGGCTTCTTCCTTTGGCTTGCTTGGTGAACAGGCCATAACTGCAATGAGGAGTAGTAAGGTTATTGGTTTCATTTTCATTTTTTTTTGTTTAATCCTCCCAATTTGGATAACCCGGTTGCTTCAATTCCTCTCCATTCTTAGCTTCCTTCACCATCTCTCGCACGTCTTTGAGCAACTTCCTGGCGTCATAGATAATCCCGTCTTTGATGGTATAATTCACGCCACCTGCCCGGGTGATTTCATTGTCTTCTGTCAGCTTGATGGCACCCGTTCCGTACAGCACCTTCAGGTTTTCCAGCGGATTGGAGTCGATTAATACCAGATCGGCGAGTTTCCCAACTTCCACGGTTCCGATCTCCTTTTCCATCCCAAGCGCCTGAGCGCCCATGAGCGTAGACGAACGAATCACTTCAAGCGGATGAAAGCCCGCTTCTCTTAAAAGCTCCATCTCACGGATGTAGGCAAAGCCGTACAACTGATAAATAAATCCGGAATCCGACCCGGTGGTCACTCGGCCTCCTCGGTTTTTATACTCGTTGATAAATGTCATCCAAAGTCGGTAATTCTCTTTCCACGCCACTTCCTCTTCAGTCCCCCAGAAATGCCAGTACGACCCATGACTTACTTTGCTCGGCTCATAAAATTTCCACAGGCTCGGCAAGGTGTAATCCTCGTGCCATTCGGCTTTTCTGGCCCGCATCAGGTCGCGGCTAGCTTCGTAAATGTTGAAGGTGGGGTCCAAGGTGAAATCCAACTCCAACAACCGGTTCATCACCTGATTCCATTTTTCAGAATACGGTTTGGCCGCCTGCTTCCACAATCTCCCAGCCTCTCCAAATCGGTGTTGCTCATTCTGGTAGTTATAATCCAGCGGATAATCCTGCACCACCCGGTCATCAAACAGTGCCTCCGGCAATCCGTACCAATGCTCCATCGTAGTTAAACCAGCCTCTGCTGAGTTGACCACATTCCACCAGGCAACATTCAATTGGGCATGGTGACACGCCGAACGTAATCCCAATCTTTTGTTTTCCCGAATCGCTGCATCCATCACATCCGGTGAAGCTCCAAAGAATTTGATACCATCCGCCCCTCGACGATAATTGGCCTGCACCCAGGATTTTGCCTGAGAAGCCTTGGTGATGGAACCAGACAAGTGTTCAGACCCCACTTTTTTCTCCCCCGGCAACATTTTCATCCTTGCCATCTCACTAAGATTTTGTCCGAAGGACGTGTACGCCAAAATTCGGGGCGCAGTGATTGCATTGGCCGCACTTTTCTTTTTGTGCTCCAGCACCCAGCCTAGTCCATTGCCAGCCGAAGGGTCCCTGATCGTGGTGATGCCGTGGGCCATCCACAATTTGAATACATATTCTGCCGGAGTGCCTTGGCTGCTCCCACCGATGTGCCCGTGCATGTCCACGAATCCCGGCAGTACAAACATGCCCGATGCATCAATTTCTTTTCCACCTTCTGCTAGCTGAGGTCGGCGGTCGGGGTTGATCTCTACACCTGGATAGCCGACCGTTCGAACTTGGGTAATCTTGTTCTTTTCAACCACAATATCTACCGGCCCAATGGGAGGCGCCCCGTTTCCATTGATCAACGTAGCACCTCGGATAATCAACTGATCAAAGGGACCTTCACCCTCTGCCCGATCCGGTGCTGGGGTGATTTGCGAATAGCCAACAAAACAGGCGATGAATAAAAGTGTGGCGAGACTGAACTTTCGCATATTGAGGATGGGTTAAATTTGAAAGCGATAAATCTAAACAAAAGACATGGCAGTTACTCCGTCCACAATGATGCCCCTGGGTACTCAAGCACCAGACTTCAATATTCTCGATGTAATATCCGGAGAAAAGAAAACTCTTAACGATATCAAGGGCGAGAAAGGCCTTGTGGTGATGTTCATCTGCGCTCACTGCCCGTATGTAAAGCATTTGGAAGAAGAGATCGCATTTGTTTCAGAAAAGTATCAGCGTAAAGGAATTGGATTTGTGGCCATCTCATCCAATGACGCGGCTGCTTACCCGGACGATGCACCGGAGAAACTGCTTGAGCAAGCCGAAGAAAATGATTTCGATTTCCCATATCTCTATGACCGCACGCAGGAAGTTGCAAAAGCCTATGAAGCGGCTTGCACGCCTGATTTTTTCCTTTTTGATGCTGATTTGAAGTGCGTTTATCGTGGAAGATTCGATGCATCAACGCCAGGTAATGAAGAGCCTGTGACAGGAGAAGACCTGCGAGAAGCCATGGATCAACTACTTGATGGCGCATCGGTTTACGAGGATCAAAAACCGAGTATGGGCTGCAATATCAAGTGGCGCTCGTAAATACCTTTTCTACCCTACTTCCTTTTGGCTAAATTGCGTTTCCTTTCAATCGCATGAGCGCAGCAAAAAAAGAAATCAAAAAAGTCACTACACACCAGCTTCAGGAGATGAAGGCGGCCGGTGACAAAATTGCCATGTTGACGGCCTACGATTATTCCATGGCCAAAATCATCGACGGAGCGGGCGTGGACATCATCCTTGTGGGTGACTCAGCCTCCAACGTTATGGCTGGAAACGACACCACTGTCCCGATCACCCTGGATCATATGATCTGGCACGCTACTTCGGTGGTAAAAGCCGTGAATCGTGCACTTGTAGTGGTGGACGTCCCATTTGGGAGCTATCAAGGAAATTCCTCTGAAGCCCTTCGATCGTGCATCCGAATCATGAAAGAATCCGGTGGACATGCAGTGAAAATGGAAGGTGGCATAGAAATCAAAGAAAGCGTAGAGCGTGTGCTTTCGGCAGGGATTCCGGTCATGGGCCACTTAGGTTTGACTCCACAGTCCATTTATAAATTCGGAACCTACACGGTTAGGGCAAAAGACGAAGAAGAAGCGGCCAAGCTGATTTCTGATGCTAAGCTTTTGGAGGAAATAGGGTGCTTCGGGATTGTACTGGAAAAAATCCCCGCTGAGCTTGCTAAGAAAGTGGCAGAGTCTGTGTCCATTCCGATAATCGGTATTGGAGCCGGCCCTGATGTAGACGGACAAGTGCTAGTCGTTCACGACATGTTAGGGATCACACAAGATTTCAAGCCTAGGTTTTTGCGGCAATACGCCGACCTGAACAAGACCATGAACGATGCAGTCAACAACTACATTCAGGACGTTAAAGAGGGAAGTTTCCC
This sequence comes from Cyclobacteriaceae bacterium, assembly GCA_965212145.1. Taxonomy (GTDB): domain Bacteria; phylum Bacteroidota; class Bacteroidia; order Cytophagales; family Cyclobacteriaceae; genus JAAEPI01. Next base: position 245,073 of record CBDBUY010000010.1, read on the forward strand.
AAATAAAAAAGAGAGTTACTAAACAAAAATTCAAAGAAATAAATGGCCAAGATCATTTACACCATCACCGACGAAGCGCCAGCATTGGCCACCCAATCTTTTCTTCCAATCATCCAGCGATTTGCAAAGCCGGCGAACATCGAAATCGAGACGAGAGACATCTCTCTGGCAGGAAGGATTCTGGCCAATTTCCCAGACTACCTGTCCGATGATCAAAAAATTGGTGACGCTCTGACCGAGCTTGGTGAGCTAGCCAAAACGCCTGAAGCCAACATCATTAAACTGCCCAATGTCAGCGCATCCATTCCTCAGCTGATTGAAGCCATCAAGGAATTGCAAGGAAAAGGGTATAGCATCCCAAACTATCCGGACGAGCCAAAAAACGAGCAGGAAGAAGAAATCAAAAGCCGATACGATAAGATCAAAGGGAGCGCTGTGAATCCGGTTCTTAGAGAAGGCAACTCCGATCGGCGTGCACCAAAAGCCGTAAAAGAGTACGCCAGAAACAACCCTCATTCTATGGGTACTTGGTCAGCGGATTCCAAAACGCATGTAGCCAGCATGCCGGAAGGTGATTTCTATGGTAGCGAAAAATCAGTCACATTGGGTGCGGCTACTTCGGTAAACATCGAATTTGAGTCCAATGGAGCGACCAAGGTTCTAAAAGGAGGCTTGGCATTGCAGGAAGGCGAGATCATTGATGCATCGGTTTTGAGCATGAGCAAACTGAAGTCTTTCATCTCAGCGCAAATCCAGGATGCAAAAGATCAGGATGTTTTGTTCTCAATTCATATGAAGGCCACCATGATGAAGGTATCCGACCCCATCATCTTTGGGGCGGTGGTTGAAGTTTTCTTCAAAAACGTTTTTGAGAAATACGGTGACCTTTTTGAAGAATTAGGCGTAGATACCAACAATGGACTTGGGGATGTTTTCTCCAAAATTGAATCGCTGGATGCTGACAAGAAAACAGAAGTCGAGGCTGCATTGCATGCTGCCATGGAGTCCGGACCGGACATGGCGATGGTGAATTCTGATAAGGGCATCACGAACCTTCATGTACCAAGTGACGTGATCATTGATGCATCCATGCCAGCCATGATTCGGACATCTGGCCAGATGTGGAATAAGAACGGAAATCAGCAAGACACCAAAGCCGTCATTCCGGATCGATCTTACTCCGGGGTTTACCAGGCCGTAATCGACGATTGCAAGAAAAATGGAGCTTACGATCCATCCACGATGGGAACGGTACCAAATGTTGGCCTGATGGCACAAAAAGCCGAAGAATATGGCTCGCATGACAAGACTTTCCAACTTGATGCTGATGGTGTTGTGAAAGTGAAGGATGCTGCTGGAAATGTTCTTGTAGAAGAAAACGTTAAGGCTGGAGATATCTTCAGAATGTGCCAAACGAAAGACGCGCCGGTTCAGGATTGGGTGAAGTTGGCAGTGACAAGAGCGCGTGCTACCGACGTTCCAGCTGTTTTTTGGTTAGACGAGAATAGAGGTCACGATGCAGAACTGATCAAAAAGGTGAACGCATACCTACCTGATCACGACACTTCCGGGTTGGACATCAGAATTCTGGCGCCAGTGGAAGCCACTCAATTTTCGGTGGAAAGAATCAGAAAGGGAGAAGACACGATCTCTGTAACCGGAAACGTTTTGAGAGATTATTTGACGGATTTGTTCCCTATTCTTGAGGTTGGCACCAGCGCCAAAATGCTCTCCATCGTACCATTGATGAATGGGGGTGGATTGTTCGAAACTGGTGCAGGAGGCTCAGCTCCCAAGCACGTGCAGCAGTTTGTGAAAGAAGGTCACTTACGATGGGATTCATTGGGTGAGTTCATGGCTTTGGCTGCTTCCTTGGAACACCTCAGCAACGCCGATGACAATCCGCGAGCCAAAATTCTTGGAGAAGCCTTGGATTCAGCCACTTCTAAATTCCTCCAAGAAAACAAGTCCCCATCTCGAAAAGTCAATGAAATTGACAACCGAGGATCGCATTTCTATCTTGCCATGTACTGGGCAGAGGCACTTGCCAGTCAGGATGCAGATCAGGAGCTAAAATCTCAGTTCGCTTCGCTTGCTTCAGAAATAATGGCGAATGAATCGAAAATCAATGAAGAATTATTGGCAGCTCAAGGTGCTCCTGTTGATATTGGAGGGTATTACTGGCCTGAGGATGAGAAGGTCGTAGCGGCCATGCGGCCAAGTCAAACTCTGAACAAGTTGGTCAATTCTTAAATTGAAATGAGGTTCTGGATTTCATTCAAAATGTATGAAATCCAGGGCTGCATACATTTTTGGGTTCACACGCTGGTGGCCGATTTTCGAGGAATCATAGTCCCTTGCGATCTTCCAAACGCCATCTACTTTCCTTAATTCAACATGAAATCGTGAAATGTAGGATTCGGCATCATTCGGTGACTTCACCCGATAAAAACCCATTTCGTAAGCAATGTCCCCATTCACCTGGCGGTAGTCAAAAGCGAACTCAATCGTTCGATTTTTGCCACCTCCGTCCGCCATTTGCTTCATGTTCCTTTTCTTGTATTCTTCCCCAATCAGTAGACTCTTAGAGCCAATCCGTACAATATCTGTTGTATGAAGACGATTGAAGGCCTTGGCGTCCCGAGCTTCCCAGGATTGGGTGAACGGGACCCACACTTGCTGATTGATCAATTCACGCTCGGTTTGCCCAAAAACGTTGATCGAAAAAAGGAAAAAAGCAACGAGTAAAAATTTGTTCATGATTTCAGAAGAGTTAGGTCATTATTGCTTAAACGAATTTGACAGAAAATCAGATAATTTCTATCATTAATATTTTTAGATGATCAACTTTTTTCCATCAGACTAACAACCATTAGTTTATTTAACTTCGCCTGATGCTCGTTCAGGAACCCACCCGAAAAGACGAAATTTTAACCCAGGCAGCTCATCTGTTTAGGATCAAGGGGTATGCCGCAACCTCCATGAGAGATCTGGCTAGTACCGTGGGCATGGAAGCGGCCAGCCTGTACAATCACATGAGCAGTAAGCAGCATTTGCTGGAAACCATCTGCAAGAATGTAGCTGAGAAGCACGCCAGCAACTTGACCAAACTTACCTCTATTTCCGGTTTGGCTATGGAGCGCATCGAGTGGCTTTTGAGAGAGCACATTCGGGTAAATCTTACCATCCCTGAAATGGCAGCCGTGGCAGAAGACGAATGGAATCATCTGGACGAGGATTACAAGGTGAAATTTCTCGACCTCAGAAAAGTTTATGAAAATACCTTGAAAGGTCTTTTGGAAGAGGGGAAGGCTGAAGGGAGTGTGAAAGAATTTGATAGTGAAGTGCTGCTTTACACCCTACTTTCTTCCTTACAGTGGCTGCACCATTGGTACCGTCAAAAAAGGCCGATCTCGGCAGCTGAAGTGGAAAAGGAAATGATTGAAATGATTCTGACAGGAATTAAAAAATAAACATGGCGAAGTTTTACAAAGCAAAGATCAAAGAACTCACCCGACCAACGGACGAATCCGTTTCATTGGTGTTTGACTTGCCTGAAGAGGCCAAAAAAGACTTTACCTATTTGCCTGGTCAACATCTCACAGTCAGAACCATGGTCAACGGCGAGGACACGCGACGATCCTATTCCATTTGTAGCTGCCCGTTGGATGAAGACCTGACCATCGCCATTAAAAAAGTCGATGGCGGAATGTTCTCCACCTACGCCTGTGAAGAACTCAAAGTGGGTGACGAACTGGAGTTGATGCCTCCTACCGGCCATTTCCATCCAAAGCTGGATGCTGCCAGTGAGAAACTATATGTGGCCTTTGCCAGCGGTAGTGGCATCACTCCCATAATCTCGATCATCAAAACGGTTCTCGCCACTGAACCAGCTAGCCGGTTCATACTTTTCTATGGCAACCAGCGCACCAGTTCGATCATTTTCAGAGAGGAGTTGGAGGGGTTGAAGAACGAGTACGTTCAGAACTTCAGTCTGCATCACATCCTGAGTCGAGAACGCCAGGAGTCTGACCTTTTCAACGGCCGAATTGACAAAGAAAAAATCGAGAAATACGCCAAGGTGTATTTCGATCCGACTGATGTAGATGAAGTCTTTATCTGTGGACCGGAGCAAATGATTCTGTCCATCGAAGAAACCCTTCTTGATCTGGGGGTAGAAAAGGATAAGGTGCACACGGAACTCTTTACTTCTCCGCTCGGCAAACTCGGCGAAGGCAAAGTGGAAATAAAACATGACACCAAACATGCGGAGGTCACGATCATTCAGGACGGCAGCAAATTCAGCTTCCCCTATGACTCGGATAAATCCATCCTGGATGCGGCCTTTGACAAGGGAGCCGATTTACCTTACGCCTGCAAGGGCGGAGTGTGCTCCACCTGTGTCGCGAGGTTAGAAAAAGGGGATGTGGACATGGACGTGAATTACGCACTGGAACCGGACGAACTAGCGAGAGGTCTGGTGCTGACTTGTCAGTCCTTCCCGAAATCAGATGAGGTAGTTTTGAATTTTGATGTCTAACCGACCTTCCTCTTAAATTCAAGCCGTTCGGCTGGCCTTGTCGAACTTTTCCACCAACTTTGTCCTTGTTAAAAGAAAAGCACATGGAAACGCAAGAAAAAAGAGCCATCTCACTTTATACAGAAGCCAGTCCCAATCCGAATTCCTTGAAATTCGTGGCTAATGTGATGCTGATTCCCGAAGGTGTGAGCCGTGACTATCCAACCCTTGAGTCGGCTAAAGATGCACCTCTGGCTGCAATCCTTTTTGAGCAATTTCCATTTGTGACCCGTGTATTTTACATGAGCAATTTCGTAACGGTAACTAAAGACGAAGAGACTGATTGGTTCGAGGTGAAGGCCAAAGTCCAGCAATCCATCAAGGAGCACCTGGAAGCAGGTAAAGCGTTGTTAACAGAAGAAATCGAGCAACCCGATCACGCCGTATCGGATGATGACTCTGACCTTGAAGTAAAAATCAAAGGAATTCTTGATGAGTACATTCGTCCGGCTGTGGAAATGGACGGTGGAGCGATCGCTTTCCACTCATTCAATGAAGGCAAAGTCAAAGTGACTCTCCAAGGTTCATGCAGCGGATGCCCATCTTCTACGGTTACATTGAAAGCCGGAATCGAGAATCTACTCAAGCGGATGGTTCCTGAAGTGCAGGAAGTGGAGGCTGAGGAGGGGTAAATCGGCACAAATAAATAGACCCTGAAACAAGTTCAGGGTGACATTCACTACCGCTTATTAAGTCATGCTGAACTCGTTTCAGCATCTATTTATTTACTGGCATTAAAAAGCTTCTGCTTTTCTTCCTTGCTTAGGCTCTCATAACCCTTTTGAGAAATCTTATCTAGGATCGCATCAATTTCCTCTTGAGAGGTGCTACTGGCGGATGATGCCTTTTTCGAACCCGAGGCAGTTCTTTTCCTTGTCTTTTTCTCTGACCGATGAGTCACCCGAATTTTGGGCTGTGGGGAAAATAAGGCTTTCAAGAAATTTACTGATTTGATCACCCAGCCACCAATATTGTTTCCTTTCTTCAACTGTGTGATATAAATCCAACCCAAAATTGCGCCCCCCAGGTGGGCAAATTCTCCACCCACATTCGCATTACCTCTAGTTCCCGTAAGTATCAGAAATACTGACACCAAAGCGATATACTTGATTTTCACCGGACCAATCAAGATCAAATGCATCGTGTAATTGGGCATGAAAACCGCTGCGGCGACAACTGTGGCCGTCACTCCAGCACTTGCCCCAACGATGGTCGCATCGTCAACTACTGACTCAAATCCAGGGATCGCATTGTAGCCGAGGATAAAAGCAAGAACGCCAACCAAGCCACCCAGCACGTAAATAGCAATAACTTTTTCACTTCCCAGAAATTCCTGGATCAATTTCCCGAACCAGTAGAACCAAAGCATATTGAAGAGAATATGGAAAAACCCGTCATGGACAAACATGTAGGTCACGATAGTCCAAATTCTAGTTGGTAAAATGGACAGATTCGACGTTGCGCCTAACCACGGTCGGATGTATTCAGCCAGCCCGAAAATGAACATGAAGCCCGTGATCACAAACACTATCGCATTGATAATGATGATCTGGGCCACCGCATTATTTGGGCGGTTCCATGCATTTCTAAAATCGTCTCTGATACTCCCGTTCATTAGTACAATCGTGTTTTATCCTCACCCCAGGCCTTCAACAAGATAAATGCCACCAACATTCCCCCAAGGTGCGCCAAATGCGCCACATTATCTCCAGGTGTCCGCTGGAACTCCGAATACAACTCATAGAGTCCATAGAAGAGCACCAAATATTTGGCCTTGACCGGGAAAAGGAAATAAATGTAAATCATGGTGTTTGGAAACAACATGGCAAAAGCCAATAAAATCCCAAACACAGCCCCAGAAGCACCCACCATGTTTCGGTCAACATTGACATTATAAATTTCCCGAACCCAATTCACAGTTTGTCTCGCCAGGGTCTGGCTATTTGGATTTTCATCATACTCCTCAGACAGTTGGTACATGACCTCAAACTCGCGATAAGCCCCTATGTCTCTCACATCATGATCTAAAATGAACGTGTAAAAATCTCCCGGATTGGGGTTCTCTATGTAGCGCTCTGCATCTTGCTTGAGCGGATATTTCTCCACGAAATCCGCAATTCCAAAAAGTGCTCCGGCCCCAAGTCCACATATCAGGTAAAACTGAACAAATCGCTTACTGCCCCAGACGGTTTCCAACATTGGCCCGAAAAAGAATACGGCGAGCATATTTCCGAATATGTGTCCGAATCCCCCGTGCATCCACATGTAGGTGAATGGCTGATAAATCGCGAAATCATCCGAGAAAATAACCCGCATGCCGAAAATATCTCCGAGCGGAAAACGTAGAAATGCCTCAATCAGGAAGAGAGCGAAATTGATAATAAGGATGGCCTTAACCGCGGGAGTGAGTCTGAACATTACTTATGAAACCAGCTATTTATTTTGTCTAAACTAATTAAAACGTAAGTAGGTTTTCCACCGGGCGTATAATTCGGTTGCTTGCAGGCAAAAAGTTGATCAATGATGTGCTCGGTCTCCTCTCCTGACATTTTCTTTCCCTTGATCGTGGCGATCCTTTTGGCCAGCGCTCGCTGTAACGATTCCTTCTTCGGCAAGGTTAGTGATTTTACATTTTGCTTGAATTGCTCCAGCAGCCCCTCGAAAACCTCCTTTTCGTTGCATGGTGCCAAATCCGAAGGAACCCCTTGAATCACGATCATCTGCTCACCCATGGGCTCATATTCAAAGCCCAAACTTTGAATCTCAGATTTCAACTCCATGACCAACGCATAATCCGTATTGCTCAAAGACACCTGCTGTGGAAACAAGCACGATTGCGAAGCACTTGAAATGGACTTGTTGATTTTCTCAAAAAAGATTCGTTCCAAAGCTGCCGATTTATCCAGCACCATCATCCCCGACTTCACCTGCCTCAGCAAGTATTCGCCATGCAATTCAAAGCTTCCTTTTTCCCCCTTCTCGGGATTCTCTGGAACTTCGGAACTCCGAATGGTCGATTGGGTCACGATTTCCCTGGACGCCTGATCAATGGAACGCTGCTCCTCCTGCCCCACCTCCTCATAAAGTTTTTCCCAATGCTCAATTTTCTTTCCTGCATCAATGGTTTTGAAGCTCCCGTACGCTCGATCCTGCTTAGACGTGGAAGATCGTTCGGCACCTTGCACAGCGAATTGGTCAAAATTGACATCCGTGTCAAAGTCCAGAGATGGGGTTACATTGTAGCTGGCCAGAGATTGTTTCACAGCCGAATGAATCACCCCATATAAAGTGCGATCATCCGTAAACTTCACCTCCGTTTTGGTCGGATGGACGTTTACGTCCACCATCGCCGGGTCCATTTCAATGTTCAGCACATAAAAAGGAAAATAATCTTCTTTAAGTAGTCCCTCGAAAGCTCTGGTCACGGCATGATTGAGATAAGCGTTTTTAATATATCGGCGGTTGATGAAAAAGTACTGCTCACCTCGGGTCTTCTTGGCAAACTGGGGTTTACCCACATAGCCCTCAACTTTGATGCTTGGCAGATCCTCTTCACAAGGAATCAGTTGCTGCTGATAATTCTTGCCGAAAAGTTGGACAATTCGTTTGCTAAGTTTTCCGGCATCTAACTTATAAACATCCTGATCATTGTTGACAAATTGGAATGCAATGTCGGGATGAGCGAGGGCCAGCCGATGAAATTCTTCCGAAATATGTTTGAACTCGACCGGGTTGGATTTCAGGAAATTTCTTCGGGCCGGGACATTGTAGAACAAATTCTTGACACATAATGAGGTTCCAACAGGTGTCGTGATTGGCTCTTGTTTCTTGACCTCAGACGCCTCGATATTTATCTGAACCCCCAGCTCATCTTCTGATCTTTTGGTTTTCAGCTCCACCTGAGCAACCGCAGCAATAGATGCTAGGGCCTCCCCTCGAAATCCCTTCGTTCTGATTTTCAGCAAATCGTCAAAAGAACTGATCTTGGATGTAGCATGGCGTTCAAAGGACATTCGGGCATCCGTTACGCTCATGCCCTTGCCATCATCGATCACCTGAATCATCGATTTACCAGCCTCCCGAATTACGAGTTTGATAGATTTTGCTCCTGCATCCACGCTGTTTTCCAGCATTTCCTTCACGGCAGAAGCGGGTCGTTGTACGACCTCCCCCGCAGCTATCTGATTGGCGATGCTGTCTGGCAATAAATGGATGACGTCTTGCATCTATTTTCTCCTGAATCTGAAATAAAAGTAAACCGGAATTAGCCCAAAGGATATATAGAGCATGTCATTGCCGAAATATAACCAGCCTACAACCATCGCCGACAGGATGAGCGCAATGATCAATTGCAACAAAGAAGCGCTGATTCCCTCAGACGATTTTCTTCGTTCAAATCGAATTCTGGCTGACGAATAATCAGATATATGATCAGATTTTCCCTTCTCCGACAAAGCCTTCCTTTCCTCCACAAATTCTTTCACCGGATCGTAATACCTAGGCTTGATCTCGAATTGTTGAGTTCTTGGTAATCTGAAAAGTGAGGGGAACCTCATAATTCGCTTGTCTAATGCTTATAATGTGCCTATTTTCACTCCCAATGAGTAAAAATCACTCAAAGTTAATCATTTCAAGCAGGACTGAATTGTCGTATGTTTTGCTCTTTTTACTCTTTTCATTGCTTTCACATTCGTCATCAGCCAGTGACCCCTTTGACGCTTTGAATGCCATTGACGATGTGGTCACTGAGGCGATTCAGGATCACGAGTTTCCCGGGTGTCAGGTCCTGGTGATGAAAAATGGCCAAACCATTTTCGACAAATCTTACGGGTTTTTAACCTACGATAGTCTACAGGAAGTAACGGGCTCTACAATTTATGATATCGCTTCTATAACTAAAGTAGCCGCTACCACATACATGATTATGTCGCTGTATGAGAATGGTCGCATTCGTCTTGACGATCCAATTGTTTGCTACTTGCCGGAGTATTTAGGATCGAATAAAGAAAAAATCACGGTTAGGCAACTGCTAGCTCACAATGGCAAACTCAGGTCCTACTTGCCCTTTTGGGAACAGACATTGGAGGGAGACATGCTCGACCCTGCTTGTGATCCATTGCCGATAACACCATTTGGCATTCAACCAAGTCAATTCATGGCTGACTCCATAAAAAACTGGATTATCTCCTCGCCCTTAGGAAGATTCAGAGGAAGGTCGAAATATCGTTACAGCGACATTGGCTTCATGGTCCTTCAACAAGTAGCAGAAAGCGCTTCAGGACAGTCGATGGAACAATATCTCAATGAAAATTTTTATCAACCCTTGGCGTTGCAAAACCTGATGTTCAATCCCCTAAAAAAGGGAGTGCCGTTTCATTTAATTGCTCCCACAGAATATGATCTATTGTTTCGATTTAATCAAGTCTGGGGTGAAGTCCACGATCGAAATGCCGCAATTCTTGGAGGGATCTCAGGACATGCTGGATTATTTTCCAATAGTAAAGACCTGGCCCAATTAATGAATCTAATGTTAACTCCGGAGTTAAAATTCGAGGAAGAAACTATTGCCGTGTTTACTGAATCTCATTTTCAACATAATCGTCGAGGACTTGGATGGGATCGGAAAAATGAACGGATATCTTCATTTGTCAGTGAGGATAGTTTTGGTCACAAAGGTTTTACAGGAACAATGGCCTGGGTTGATCCAGACGAAGAACTGGTTTATATATTCCTCTCCAATCGTGTTTACCCAAATGCTGAAAATCGTAAATTAATTACCAACAAAACCAGAGAACGTCTTCAGGACATTATCTATCAGTCTATCCTTTTGAAAAGAGGTGAACTGAATCATGCCAGTAGTTATTAAATTGGACTCCAATTTATCTCTGGTGAACATAAAATCCTTTTTATCACTTGCGCTGACCTTTTTATCCCTAACTGTCTTTGGGCAGGACATAAGTAGAGATTCTTTGGTCATTCGCACATTCTCCAATGCTGAATTCCGAGCTTCCGAACTGAACTATTCAGCAACTGAGGGTTCAGATGGAGTCATGTACTTCGGAAACGAAAATGGGGTTCTAGAATACGATGGCAGCAAGTGGAGACTTCATTCGACTCCAGATTATTCTTATATCAATCAGGTTCAAATGGGCCCCGATGGACGACTTTATGTTGGAGGGCGGGATCTGTTTGGGTACATGGAACGTGATAGTACGGGGAATTTAGTCTTAACTTCTATTAGCGCACAGCTACCAGACTCCCTCAAATTAGGTGAATGCTGGCAAATTATTAATCACAAAGGGAGAACCTATTTCCAAACCTATGAAGGGATTGTTAGATGGGATGGAGAACTAGCTCACCATATCCCGGTCGAAAATGGATGGTTTTTACCTCTTGGTGATCAATTGCTGATTTCTATCATCGATAAAGGGATTGCTAGACTAAATGGCGATTCGCTCACTTTCCTAAACACTAAACTAAAATTTGAAGATGACAATCCACATGCCCTTCTACCTTATCAAGGTTCAGAAATGGTCGTCGCAACTGAATATAACGGCTTGTTCCTTTTAGATACTTCAACGTTCGAATCCAGAAAATGGGATATTTCGGCTAATAAAACCTTATTAGAAACCGATGTTTGGGTTGCTGATGCATGGAATGACTCGACATACATCATTTCATTAATCGACGAGCGAATAATATGGGTGAATAATCAAGGGGATATAATCAAAACGATAGGGTCTAAGGAAGGTCTAAAAGATGGCGAAAGCCTTTATTTCCTGAAAGATTCCAAAGGAGATCTCTGGATTCCGGGACTCGGAATTCATCATGTTTTCTGGCCGGCTAGTCAAGATTTATCGAGACTTAATACACAGATCAGATCAGCTACGTTTGAAGATGAGAAAATTCATTTTTCTTTCGCAGAGGCTGATCTTCCTGATCTTTTTGAGCCATTAAAGCAAGTTAGTTTTCAATTTGCCACTCCAGGAATAGACAGAATTGATCTTGAGTTTTCAACCTATTTAGAAGGTTATGATTTAGGTTGGTCTACCTGGAATGACAATGCGAATAAAGAATACACAAACCTGGAAGGTGGTGAGTACACCTTCTCGGTGAAAAGCAGGACTCCCGACGGAAAAGAATTTCCTCAAACTTCTTTTTCGTTTACTATACAGACACCTTGGCACAAAACCGGATGGGCTAAATTCTTTGGTGGAATCGCAGTGTGGTTATTGATTGCTGGGCTGTACCGTGTCAGGACTCTACAGCTTAGACAAAAGAATCAGCGATTAGAAATGGCCATAGCGGAGCGGACAAGTGAGCTCCAGAGTGCATATGAGCAACTATCTTTTAAAAATCAGGAACTAGATCAATTTGTAAGAAGAGTGTCTCACGATCTAGTGGCACCCATGAAATCAGTGAAGGCCTTAGTGGATATCACACGTGAAGAGGAGAATCCAAGCGAACAAGAGAGATGTTTTCAGATGATAAAATCTAGCTTATCGAAACAAGAGCAGTTCGTTAGCAGAATGCTTGATCAAGCAGTCAATTATCGTGATGTCAAACACGAAGCTCTGGATTTTCATAAAATATGTAAGGATTCCATCGACAGTCTTAGCCACTTTGAAGGTGCCGACAAAATCCATATTGAACTTGAAATTGAGAAAGGATTTGAGTTCGTTTCGGACCCTGACAGAGTTAAAATTGTGGTTACTAACCTGATCTCGAATGCCATCAAGTATCGAAAACTTGATAATGCGAATGCAATGCTCAATATCTCCGCGCAGAAAACCGACCAGGAAGTGATAATCGAGTTTGCTGATAATGGGGTTGGTATTATCGCAGATCAACTGTCCAACATTTTTCAGATTTTCAAAAGAGCTTCACTACAATCACACGGTAGCGGACTGGGTCTCTATATCACCAAAGACATGATGGAAAAAATGGGAGGCAGCATAGAAGTGGAATCTAAGGAGGGTGAAGGTACGTGTTTTGTCCTGACCTTTCCTACCGTAAAAACCAGTCTCTAAGTTTTCCTTTTATTGCCAAAAAGATAATCGCGAATGCTGAAATCAGGCCTATTGCCGCCAATATTGGCTCAAGTGTAGCAGGATTTAAATCGAATAATAGAATGGTCATAACTGTGTAGATTAATTCTATAGTAAATCTAAAACCTCTTGAAACCCAGCACAATACCTAATTATGGGTAATTATCTTCGAGAGATTCTTTCAAATATTGATACGATGATTCGTGGAATATTGAAATACAAGGAAATATAAAGGCCGATGGCCATCAACCAAATAACTGCCGAATTGAAGTGCGAAGTGTGATAAAATTTCCCTGCAAAATGCTTCTGCGGAGAATAAAATGAGGTTCTGTAATCGAGGAAATATCTTGGCTTAGGATCTGCGTAAATCGGCTCATATTTTCGGACCAGTTCCATTTGTCCTTTGACTATCTTAAGAGTTGAATATGAATCTCGGACCAGAGCCGAAAGCTCTTCATTAAAATGAGAATTCCTCAAATCCTCGTAAATCCCCTGATTGAGTAATACCGTGGTTACAGAATCGCTCTCTCGCGTCGCTTGATCCCGGCGTTTATTATAAACTCGCTGCACTGCATTCAGGAACTCCAGCCCTGCGGTCAACACTGATACATCAAACGAACTGACTTCTATTTTCTCAAATTCAGGAAAATTCTCCTGTCCAAATTCTTCGAGATAAGTTTCAAATTCATTCTTAACAATCTCAAGCTGACGCTGAGCTTCAGGCGTGCTTAAGCTGTCGTCTTTAAAAGCACGAGTAAGCTCGCCAAGTTGGGTGGTCAATGCTTCCAGATAAAATAAATTAAAATATCTCGCATCAGATTCGGCCTTTTCGTACTCATAGTAATGTTGCTCAAACTCATTGTCTTTAAAAAACTTTACCATCAGTGCCTCAAATGCCCACCGTGAAGTAATCCAATCTCCAATTGCAGGTACACGCTCTTGATTCGCGAACTGTGGATTGAACCGGTCAAAATTTACCACGACCCCACTTAATATCAGTTGAGGGATCAACAAAATGGGAATTAAAATATAAACCGTGATGGTCGACCTAAATGCCGAAGAAACATTTAACCCCATCATATTGGAAGCACATGACACGGCAAATAAAATGAACCAAAAAGGCAGAAACATTCCCTTAATCTCTAAGGTATAGCAGGAAATAATTGCGAATAACCCTGTTTGAACTGCCGAAATCAGAAACATTATGGTCACTTTGGAAGTCAAATAGCTACTTCTGCTTAAGTGTAGAAATTTTTCCCGCTTAAGGATTTTTTGATCTTTGATTATCTCCTTTGCTGAAACAGTAAGCCCCATAAAAAGCGCAACTACAACGCTGATAAATAGGAAGATTGGAATGTTATTGTTGCTATAATACGTGTACTCACCCTCGCCCTGATTGTACTTCACCAACATGCTTAGAAACAACGCTAAAACAGGTGCTTCCAGCAAATTGATTATAACGTACTGAGAATTATTGAGCTTGGAGAAAATATCTCTCTTAAGGAATACCGAAAACTGCTTTGCCCAGTTAGGAATCTCATGAGCTACGTTCAGCTTGTCCCTGGACGGTTTGACCTTCGGTCGTGGGAATTTATTCAGATAAATTTCATTCCATTGTTGCGGAGACACCTTTCTCGAGTCCGTGAATCTCCCGTATTCGTTAACCACCTTGGTCTCTATGATGTTGAAAATCTGCTCAGGATTGACATTTCCACATTCAGGACATGCTCCATGCGCACTGTTGACCATGTTCACTGTTTCCTTAAAATGAACAATGGCCTCTAATGGATTTCCATAATAAATTGGGTACCCACCTACATCCAAAATCAGCATGGAATCGAACATCTTGTAGATGTCCGATGATGGCTGATGAATCACCACAAAGACCATCTTCCCACGCAGAGAAAGCTCCTTCAGCAGGTCCATGATATTCTCGGAATCTTGAGATGAAAGCCCGGAAGTGGGCTCATCTACAAAGAGGACAGTCGGTTTTCGAAGTAATTCTAATCCGACATTAAGCCTCTTCCTTTGTCCCCCACTTATCGTCTTTTCCAGAGGTGAGCCCACCGGCAAGTGCTTAATTTCCGTAAGTCCAAGGCTTTTTAATGTTTGAAGAACAAGGCTTTCAATCTCGTTCTCATTTAACTTCTTAAAACACAATTGAGCGGCATATTTCAGATTATCAAATACGCTCAAATCTTCGATCAAAAAGTCATCCTGAGGGATGTATCCAATGACCCCATGAGATTTCATCTGTTTACTATGCAGGTCCGTTCCATTGACCAAAACCCGCCCTTCGTGTGGGTGCTCTGTCCCATTGAGAATATTGAGAAGGGTTGTTTTACCAGATCCACTTGATCCCATGATCCCTATCAGCTTGCCACCCTCTTCGGCAATGTTCACCCCCCTGATGCCATTGTCTCCATTCTTGAATTTGAAATTGACATTTTCTGCAATGAAGGTTAAGCGCTCTCCAGATCCCCCTTGGACAAACTGATCGATAATGTCACTGTAATAAATTGTGACCTCCCCTTCGCGTTTAATTGAGCTGCCTGTTGGGAAAACATGAATTGTTCCTGGATAGAGTGGTAATCCATTGAACAGGAGCTCATCCTCACCTAGATACTTCACGAAGTAGATTTCATTGGCCGGGACTTTCAAAAAAAGCAACGTCCCTGTCATGGACTTACTGATTATATTCTTACAACCCTCTATAGGTTCTTTCCCAGCAACGACTACATTCTCAGAGCAAATTTGCGACGGGGATTTAGCAAGGATGAAAGCCGTAACTTCATTGATGACTTTCTGGTCAATTCGGATCATCTCTCCGAAATGGTAAATCAAATTGCTCTGGCGTTCTGAAAGCTGTGAATCCCTCAGGAATAGCTCAATGATTTTCTCTGTCAGAACAATCTTTTGCTGGTGAGTAAGCGCCTTATTTATCTGATTACTAATCTCAGTAACCTGCACCCACTCGCCCACAAATTCCATGGTTTCATCATCCGTATCAATCTTCTTCAAATCGTCCTCCTCCGAAACCAATTTCTCAGCACAGTACGAATCAAAAAGCTCCATGTATTTTTTGGTCGCCTCTCGGTTGAGGTGCATGGAAAGAAACTCCTGGATGTTTATCCGCTCCTCATGTGTGATTCGCTCTTTGGCCAAAATGGCAAAGAGTTTTACAATTGTCTGGAGGAGCTGTTCATTCATGAATTAGTGATAAGCAGAATTTGAATCTAAATCTAACTTGTTTAGTTAAGACTTCAAGAATGCCTGAAACGTTGCATTATTCCCATAAACGGTATTTATCTAACATCACCTTTTCTCCGAAAAAGATTTTTGATGCCTTAGCGAATGAAGGAGTTAAATCC